>NZ_FOII01000001.1:0-1310532 GCF_900111625.1 Variovorax sp. OV084
GGGCCCCGAGTTCAATTCCGGTAAGGCCTTTGTGTTCAACCCGCTCTAACGAGCGCAGGTCATCTTCGGAAGATTCATCGTCCGCAAGAAGACGACTTTCATACGCGCCTGCATCCTCTTCAGACGCGACAAAGAAGTCGGTGAGCATTCCCATGTTTGGTTCCTATCTTCGTGATGAAAGACCATGAAAGAGGTCTTTGGACATTGAGCGGATAAGCATTCTGGCCGCATTCTGCCGCCGCGCTCAGGCGCCCAGCCGAACCAGGTCGCCGAACGAATTTGACGCGTCAAGGGTCGTCGGCGTCAGTGAAACGGTGACCGTGCCACCTCGCTGACGTGCACGAACCAAGTACGAGCCCGGCACGGCATCGAGGAACACATTTCCATATTCCGCTTCCGGTTCCAGGCCAGCGGAGCTCATCATTTCGCCGGCGCCGAAGAAGAATCGCCCGCTGGTGTTCCGCACGACCAACTCCACGTCTGCGTCCCCTAGTTCTTCGTGTGCCGCGACCTCGAGCTCATAGCGCCCGTCGGCGCTGACGTTCATGAACGCAGCGTTCGCCCGGTTGACTTCGAGGAGTTCCTCCTGAGGCAACGACCACCAATCGGCATCCTCGTTGAGGCGATGCCGCATGCATTCCGGGTCGAAAAGGACGATGGTGGCGGTGTCGGTTGTTACAGTTGTGCGCATCGCTCAATGTCTGGTGTTGGCGGCGGATTCAACCGGTCGATGCAACGGTCTGGCTGAACATCTCAGCCGGGGTCTGGAAGCCGAGAGTTTTTCTCGGCCTCTCGTTCAATTGTCTGGCCAGGGCGTTGAGCTTGGCTTGTGAGTAGCTTGAGATGTCTATGCCCTTGGGCAGGTACTGCCTGAGCAGACCGTTCGTGTTCTCGTTGCTGCCGCGTTGCCAAGGGCTGCTTGGATCACAGAAGTAGACCTGGATGTCTGTTGCCAGCGTGAAGCGCTTGTGTCCGGCCATCTCTTTGCCTCGATCCCATGTCAGCGATTTGTAGAGCTCTTGAGGAAGCTTTCGAGCGTTCTTGATCAAGGCGTTGACGACCGTCTCGGTGTCCTTGCCACCCACTTTCACGAGCATGACGTACCGCGTCTGACGCTCAACCAGCGTTGCGATCTGGCTGTTGTGGCTGCCGAAGACCAAGTCTCCTTCCCAGTGACCAGGCACCGCGCGATCCTCTATGGATGCGGGCCGTTCGCTGATGGAGACGGCGCCAACGATCTGCCCGTGGGTGTCGGTCTTCTGAGTGTGATGCCGAGACCGGCGCATGCCGCGCGTGCGTCTCAGATGCTGCAACAGTTCCTTCTTCAAGGCACCACGCGCTTGAATGAAAAGGCTGCGGTAGATGGTCTCGTGTGACACGTGTTGGCTCTCGTCGCATGGATAAGTATGCTTGAGCCACCCGGCGATTTGTTCCGGCGACCACAGCAGCCGAAGCTTGTCAGTCACGATTTGCGCCAGAGCTCTGTTTACCGCCAGCCTGCACTGCTTGGGGCGAAGCGCACGATTCCAAGCAGCGCCCTCCGCTTCGGTCGCTCGGTAGTTGGATCGCCCCCCATTGCGCTTGATCTCGCGGCTAATCGTTGATGGCGCTCGCCCGAGCAGGGCAGCAATTGCGCGAATTGATTGGCCGGCCACCACGGCGCGAGAGATCCCTTCTCTCTCGGCCAAGGTCAGCGCTCTTACAGAACGGCTGCGCGGCGGTGGTCGAAAGCCGCCAGTGCGGGACAGAATTCCCTGCACCGACGTGTGCGCCCGATTGAACAGCTGCGCAATCTGATGGAGCGTCCACCCCTGCTTCCATCGCTCCCACATCAATGCTTTTTGGCTGTCCGTGTAGTAGGTTCGCGTCCGGTACTTCATCTGCAACACTCCTTCTGCGTACGCAGCAATCAGTGTGTTGCATCGACCGGTTGAATCCGCCGCCGAAAGCGGCTGACCTATCCTACTTCGGAGTCGCTCCTCACAAGGGACTCCAAGAGGAAGAGCGCCTCTTCGGCGTTGAGAGCCCTCGAGCGATGCGCCGTGCTTCGCGCGCTTCGGCCGGTAGAGCGCTGTGTCAGTCTTGCGCAGCTTTCTGTGTGGTGGATCATGTTGCTATCTACTGCGAACTCATGCCTGAAATATTCTGTCGAGATGTCCTCAGGGTTGAGGGCGAAGTTTGCCGGTGAGGCTCCCCTTATCAGCCAGGTCGACACGCCTTGGGGGCAAGTCGCCTGAATCTCCTCGGGCAGGCGCTGGATGGTTTCAGGGGTCAACTGTTCGCAGATCTTCAAGATGACGCCAGAGAGATCGCCGGTAGCGGTCGCCTGTTCCTCATCGATGATCTCGATAGATCTCGGGTTGATCTCCGCCCTATGACAAGCGCGGAGAACCTCTGCCGTCCAGCTTCCGCTATGGGCGTTGGACGCTTGAGCGAAGAGGTACGTTTGAGGAAGTCGAACTCGATATGGCATACCGCAATATAAGGTCCGCCGACCCATTCTGCAGCTGCGACGAAGATCCGCTATTGGCCGACCTGGTCAGCGAGCGATGTCGCCAGCATCGCTAATTGGAATGGTCAGATGCTCCTCGAGACGCTCCGTTTGCAGATGGCTAGGACCGTAGGCAATAGCGGTAACTCGAACGGACATCCTCTTTGGCGAAGCCCACGCGGCTTGTATTTCAAGCAGCAGTTCCTCACTGTCGACGACAATGACTTTCGAGGCTGGCTTTGAGCCAATCAGTTCGACAAGCATGGGCCGAGGTAGCCGGCGGCATGCCTCCAACTCGTCCGAAAGTGCTGCGTAGGCGCTGGCTCGATTCACTTCATACCTCGGTTGATTCCCGCTACGGATGCTTTTTGTCGGCGCGGTCGACCGGCCGGTCATGGCCGAATTCTGCCCGTGACGGCGAGTGGCTGGTTGTGGCCAGCGCCCGTCGATGGTTGACCGGTGCGGCTTCTCCTTTCTCGCTCAGTCCCACCAGCAGTAGAGCGGATTGCCGCAGACGCCATGGGCTCCAAGGCTGTCCGCGTCTGATCCCCAGAAACAGTAGTACTCGCCCTCGTCAGGCTCGAAGACCAGCCAGTAACCTTCCGACCTCGCGAGCAGGTATCCAGTAATCTTCGTTCCGAGTACGCGATGAGAAAACCCAGGTTCGACGACGATCGCAGACACCTTCTCGGCGGCGGTGGCGTGAGCTCGAATACTCGACCGGAGCTTCTCAAAGTACGTCGCCTCATCCTCACCCTTGGGCACGATGATCCCAGACGTGTCGGCCAGCGCGGCCTCAAGGCTTGCCCAATAGGGATTGGCTTCGTTCATGACTTTTTACTGACTCTACCCAAGGTCCGATCACTGCAGAAAGCCACCCGGTAGCAAAACTGAGGGGTCGCGATGAGAGGCCGCTCCTGGCCGACTGTAGCCCGCCGCCTTGTCTGCGTGAAGAGACCGAAATCGAGACTCTCGCAGTGCTTTGACCACTAGACGAAGATGTATGGAGCCAAGCTCGCCATGTTGCGAGCATCGTCAATGCCGCGGTGGGGCGTTCCTTGAAAAGAAAGGCCAACTCGTCGCAGAGCCTGTTCCAACCCGCAGGCCTTCTTCAAGCCCACGTTGTCGGCAAACCGCATCTTGATGTTGATGTGATTGGGCCCGAACGGATAGGCAGCATCGTGAAACAAGCAGTCCTGCTGCAACTGATACTTGTCGTAGTCTCCCCAACTGCAAAAAGTTGAATCATCGAAGGATTCAATCCATGCAGAGAACTTCTCCAGAACAATGGGAAACGGCTCTGCCGAATCAACTTTCCTCTGCGGAATCTTGGTCAGACGCTTGCAGAAATCGGTGAGCATGGGGTTCCTCACCGGCCTCACAAAGGATTGAAATTCCCCGCGGATGTCAGGACCGTTTCCCCAAAGAGCGACAGCACCGATTTCGATGATTTCCATTTCTTCGCGAGCTACCTGCCCTGTGTCCGAGCAAGTTGCTTCAAAGTCGACGATTAAGTAGGTCAAGTTGCTCCCAAAGTGACGGCATGGTTACACGCGTAGAGACATACCGAATGTCCGCAGTTGGTCGAACTCAGACTATGTCCCTTCTGGCAGGTCGCGTTGATAGCACACCGTCCCCGAGGGCCGCACTACCAGGCGCCACGACGGATTTAGGCTGCTTGCCTCCACTAGCCCGTTGAAGTACGCGACGAACTCGTCTCGCCTAGTCCACCTATCAATGCAATCTTGGTGGGCGCATCCATCGTAGAAGTCCCCGAAATCCGAGAACATCGGGACGAGGTCTGGAAATCCAAGGACGCTGCGCTCAGATCCAAGCGGTTCATTGCAGACGGCGCAGTTCGTGAAAGGGGTGCAGAGGCCCATTATTTCTCTCGGTGGACAAACGCTTCGAAGGTCAGCTCTTGGCCGCGCCCTGTCATTCAGACACAGCCGGAGGCAACGGGGCCTCCTTGTAGAGCCGAAGGAATTTGAACATCTTTGGCCATTCATCCCGAGGCTTGAAGACAATCGCCACCTCTCGATTCTCAAGTGCAGATTCAGTCAAAACCAGATGATCGACAACCTGTTTGGCATTTTCGAACTCTTTGGCATTCGCCTTACAGACAGCCTTGAAAAAAGGGCCTGAAAGCCACTTCTGTGTTTCTGGCTCGTTCTGAAACTTGAGATAACCTGCCAAGGATGCGTGAGCCACGGCGACCATAGCGAAGCCAAGCGGGATGTCGTCTCGGACAAGGATGTACATCTTCATCTGTCTATTCACGCCGCAAGCGTAGCGCTCCTCAGGTTGGGGTTCGAACTCTGTTGCAATCAGCCGCGACGCTCGATGACCGGTTCTGGCCGACTGTAGCCGGATGCACAGCCAGCGCGATCAGAGCTTCGTCTCAATCGAATGCGCAATTCATCGATTCATCTGGCGACCTCTCGGTATGACCTCGGCTCCCCAAGCTTGACGCCCGCCATTGACACCGCTTACATTGCCTTCGCCTCGTGATGAGCGAGGCCGGGATTGGCGTCCCGCTGACATCCTGCGACGAAAGCCGCAGTCACCGCACATGGTCTGCGGCTTTTTCGTTCATGCTTCCTTTTTAGGCGGCTCGAACGGGAGGGCTCGCGCCCTGCCGGTTTCCGCAAGGATGTCCCGGTACGCCAACCTGTTCGAGCTGCCGCCCCCGATTGGCGTCGGGTGCGTCGGTTTCTGCAAATCGACATCCTTGGGAGGCCCACTCATGGCCAACGCTTCTTCAAACGACGCAAGCACCAACGCCCGTTGTGCTTGTGCGCTCTTTCGTCCCACCGCCCAGTTCAAACCCTTCGAATGGGTCCAGGGCGACCGGCTCAACGATTCTTCCCAGCAAAGCCAGGCCGCATTCCTGAACGAAGCCCGCGACGTAGTGCAGGGCGCGCAAACGCTGGTTCAGCTCCTCGCCTGGGACGAAGACCGGCGCGATGCCGCTTCGTCCGACGCAGACCCCGCGCCGCTCTTCGACGCATGCCAGCGTGCCTCGCTGCAGCGGCTTCTCTCGGCAACGCTGGGCCTGCTTCACGCCCGCATCGAAGTCCAGTGCGAGGCACTGACGGGGTAGGGAAGGCCTTCGAGTTCAGGCCGCCCGTATCACCGACTTGGGCTCCAGATACGCCTCCAGCCCGAAGGTGCCGAACTCGCGGCCGATGCCCGATTGTTTGAATCCACCGAAGGGCGCCAGGGGCTCGTGGTGCAGGCCGTTGATCAGCACCCGGCCCGCCTGCAGGCGGGAGCCCACGGCGAGGGCGTGTTCGTCGCTGCCCGACAGCACCACCGCCTGCAGGCCGTAGACCGTGTCGTTGGCGATTGCGATGGCGTCTTCCTCGTCGCGGTAGGTAATGAGGCAGAGCACGGGCCCGAAGATTTCTTCACGTGCGATGACCATGTCGTTGCGTACTCCGGCGAACAGGGTGGGGCGCACGTAGAAGCCGGCGGCGAGGCCTGCCGGGCGGCCCTCGCCACCGGCAATGAGTCGCGCGCCTTCTTCCGTTCCCTTGCGGATATAGCCCTGCACCCGCTCCCACTGCTTGCGGCTGACCATGGGGCCGATCTCGGTCGCGGCATCGCGCGGGTCACCGACCTTCGCGGCCTCGACCGCCGCCCGGGCCAGCGCGATGGCCTCGTCCAGCCGGTGTTCGGGCACCAGGATGCGGGTGCCGGCCAGGCAGGCCTGGCCGCTGTTCTGGAAGCCGGCCGTCACGGCCAGGGGAATGGCGGTGGCGAAGTTGGCGTCGTCCAGCACCACGGTGGGCGACTTTCCGCCGAGCTCCAGCGTCACGCGCTTCAGGGTGTTGGCCCCGGCGCGCTGGATGGCCTTGCCCACGGCGGTGCTGCCGGTGAAAGAAATCTTGGCGATGTCGGGGTGGCTGCTGAGCTCCGCGCCCACCACGTCGCCCCGGCCGTTGACGATGTTGAAGAGCCCCGGCGGCAGGCCTGCGGAGTGCAGTGCCTCGGTGACCACCTGGGTCTGGATGGCGCTCATCTCGCTGGGCTTGATGACCACGGTGCAGCCTGCGGCCAGCGCGGTGGCCAGCTTGTTGCAGATGAAGCCGGCGTTGGAATTCCAGGGCGTGATGAGGCCGGCCACGCCGACCGGCTCCATCACGACCTGCGCGCTGCCGATCTGGCGGGTGAAGGGGTATTGCTCCAGCGTCTTCGCCGCAAGCAGGAAGGCCTCTGCCGCATACCGTGCAACCCAGCTGGCGCGGGACACGGGGCCGCCGTACTCCTCGGTGGTGGCGGCATTGATGTCGTCGGCGCGGGCCAGCACCGCGGCATGCAGGCGGTGAAGCAGTGCGATGCGCTCGGACTTGGTGCTGCGTGCATAGGCGGGCCAGGCGCGCTTGGCGGCGGCAATCGCTCGCAGCGTGTCTTCGCGGTCACCCAGGGTGACGTGGCCGATGACGGCCTCGGTCGCGGGGTTGATGAGCTCGGCCTGTTCGCGCCCGTGGGGGGTGACGAAGGCGCCGTCGATGTAGATCTGGTCGATGTTGCGCATGGCGGTGTTCCTGTTGATTCGCCGGAGAAAAATCTGGCGTGAATCAAATCTAGGGCGCTGGCATTGACTTGAGAAGCCGGCCAAATCACCATGCGTCATTCAGATAATCAGGACAATCCACCATGCACAGCAGTGGATTGATAGAGCTGGAGGCGGTGCTGGCGGTGGCCCGGCACGGCGGCTTCAGGGCGGCGGCGGTCGATATGGGCATGTCGCGCTCGGCCCTCAGCGCCACGGTGGCGGGGCTGGAGGCGCGGCTGGGCGTGCGCCTGTTCAACCGCACCACGCGCAGCGTGTCCACCACCGAGGCGGGCGAGCAGTTCATCGCGCGCATCGCGCCGGCGCTGGCCGACATTCGCGGCGCCATGGAGGCGACCAACGAGCTGCGCGACACGCCCACCGGCACCCTGCGGCTCAACAGTTCGGTCGGTGCGGCGCAGATGATCTTCGCACCGGTGGTGCTGGAGTACCTGCGCCGCTACCCCGACATGAAGGTAGACATCGTGACCGAGCGCCGGATGATCGACATCGTGGCCGAGGGCTTCGACGCCGGCATCCGCCTGGCCGAGGCCGTGCCGCGCGACATGGTGGCCGTGCCCATGAGCGGCGAGCAGCGCATGGTGGTGGTCGCGTCGCCGCAATATCTGCAGAAGCACCCCGCGCCCCAGGTGCCCGACGACCTGATGGCGCACCGCTGCGTGCGCTGGCGCTTTTCGAGCGGCATCGTTTACCGCTGGGAGTTCGCGCGCCACGGCGAGGCGATGACGCTCGACGTGCCCGGCCCCATCACGCTCGATGAACCCCTGCTGATGCTGGAGGCGGCGCGCGCAGGCGTGGGCATTGCCTACATGGGGATGTTCCACGTCGCAGAAGACCTGGCCAGCGGCCGGCTGGTGCCGCTGCTGGAAGAGTGGTCGCCAAGCTACCCGGGCATCTGCCTGTACTACCCGAGCCGGCGCAACGTGCCGGCAGGGCTGAGGGCCTTCATCGACCTGGTGCGCGAGGTGATCGAGTTGCCGGGCCGGTAGCGGAGCTAGGAATGTCCTGTTTAATGGACATTAAGCCTATATACATTAATAATGTGTCGTATGAAGGACAAAATAAGACTACCCATCGAACTGGGCCAGGCAATCCAACGTGCGCGAAAAGATGGCCGCCTGAAGGCGACCGACATCGCCGCGCGCTCGGGCCGCGCGCGCAATGTTCTCTATCGACTGGAGCGGGGGGAAGACATCACGCTTGCCTCGCTTTTTGACATCCTACGTGCCATGGATCTCACGATCAGCCTGGAGCGCCTGGGCATGCCGACGCTGGAAGAAGTTACGGAACGCTTTGGACAGGATGACGACGATGCTTCCTGAAAAGATCAGGCAGCTCGACGTTGGGATCGCCGGCGAGCCGGCCGGCCAGTTGCTCAAACACTCGGTCTACGAGTTCCGGTATCTCGACGGCCGTGTGGAGCAGCCCGCCGTCGCGTTGCTCATGCCGCCGACCCGGCCGACTTACCAGGACGGCGACCTCTTCGCTGTGATGGATCAGAACCTGCCCGAGGGTGACCTGTACCTGCGTCTGCGAGCGATGTTTCCCAAGCAACAGCTCACTCAGATGCACATGCTCGCGGTGGTGGGATCCAACGGTATCGGTCGGTTGGGCTTTCGGTTGCCGGGGGCGCAGCCGCTTGCGATGCCTCGGGTCATCGACCGCAAGACCTTGCTCGGAACCCGCTACACGCCAGAGGTGTTCGACGAACTGGTGCGCGCATACCTGAGCACGGGCGCCGGCATTGCCGGCATGCAGCCGAAGATCATGGTGCCGGATCGGGTCAGCGTTCCAGTGCCCACGATCATCGTGAAGGCTGCGGCACCGTCCTACCCGGGCCTGTCGGCCAACGAGTTCATGTGCCTGACGGCTGCTGGCCACGCAGGCATCGAGACACCCACGTTCGACCTCTCGGACGACGGGCATCTGCTGCTGGTCGACCGATTCGACATCGCGTCGGATGGGTCCCGGATCGGTTTCGAGGACATTGCGGCGCTGATGAATCTTCGGGTGCGCGACATCCAATCCGACCGCAAGTACCACGGAAGCTACCAGCGCATCGCCGAACTGATGCAGTACCTTCAACTGCCCAGCGAGAACCTCGAGCGGTTTTTCGAGCAAGTGGCGTTCAGCATCATGGTGCGCAACGGCGATGGCCACCTCAAGAACTACGGCTTGCTCTATACCTCGACCGCTGACTGCCGCCTTGCGCCGATGTTCGATGTAGTGACAACCGCGCTCTATCGGTACACGCGCTATGAAGGCGGCCCCGAGCTCGAGGACCGCACACTGGCGCTCAAGCTCTTCGCCGGCAAGGGCCACACGAAGGCCTACCCGACGACCGAGGAACTGCTGCTGTTCGGCCGCAAGGTCTGCGGGGTCGCAAAGCCAGAACTCGTTCTCGCGCGAATCGCGCAGGGGATGCAGAAGACGCTGGGCCTGATGGCCAGTGACCAGCGAATCCCGAAGAGCCTGTTGGAGAGCATGCGAGACATCTGGACCGATGGGATGGGCTATGCCAAGGTGCCGTAGATCTCAGTTGAGCCGACGGGCAGGGCCGTCACATCGGCGGCATCTTGTCGAACTTGGGCAGTGCCGGGTCGAGAAAGTCCCAGCCGTGCCCACGCACGGTGTACGTAACCGCCTGCGGCTTGTACCGGCCGGGGTCGTCGAGGCTCGCGGCGTGCACGGTGAAGACGTCGGGCATCGCCGCAAAGGTCAGGTACACGGGCGAGCCGCAGTTCGGGCAGAACCCCCGGGTCTTGACGTTGCCGCTGTCGCCGACCATGTCCCACAGCGTGGCATTGCCGCTGTGCTTCACGCCGGCGCGTGGAAAGGTGAGGTACGAGCCGTGGCCGGTGCCGCTCTTGCGTTGGCAGTCGCGGCACTGGCAGTCGTTCTGGAAGATCGGCTCGGCCGAGATCTCGTAGCGGATTGCGCCGCACGCGCAGCCGCCGGTGTAGGCGTGGCTCATTTGTGTTGTCCTTTCGAGGTTGTTTTCCAGCGGGGCTGGCTGGGTGCAACCAATTTAGGCGAGCGAGGGCGCGGCGGGGGAGTAACAAGTTCGTCGTGAGTGGGCACCGCCCGGGAGCTCAGGCTTCCACGGGCACGTAGAAGTCGATCACGGCCCCTGGCTGGTCGGGCGCGAAATGACCGTCGTACATCTCGAAGTCGGGGCTGTCGACGACCCGCAAGCCGGAGGCGGGAATCAACTCGCCCCAGATGATCGCCATGGCGCTCTTGACTTGCGGGTGCAGCGCGGACCCGTTCAGGGCGATGCGAAAAACGACGTAGGTTGCCGCCGGAATCTCCTTCACTTCGAAGCCCTTGGGGAGATCGCCGTGGGTTTCCACGCCCACGCCCGCCATGTACATGAAGCTCCCGGCCTCCTGGTCCACGCTCCAGACCACGCCGTACGTCGCCCAGCTTGGGGTCTGGGCCTTCAGCGGCAAGGCACCGACAAGCGCAGACCACAGTTGGGGAATGTCGGACTTCGTCGCGTCGTCGAAGCGCCGGGATGGGCCCGCGACGCGGAACGCCTCGAGCCTGGTCAATTCGGGCAATCGGGCCACTGCCGTGGGGGTACTGCTGGGGGAGTTCATTGGAAACTGTCCTTCGATAGGGGTAGGAGAGAAGCCGGTACGAAAGCGGCCGGGTGACGCGCCGAAGAGGCGCTTGAATGCGCGCGTGAAAGCCTCCTGCGATTCGAAGCCGCAATCCAGGGCCAGATCGATGAGCTTCACGTCGGGCTCGCTGCAGAGCCTGCGGGCGCTGCGCACGAGTCGACGCCCGCGCACATGCGCCATGACACTGCGGCCCATGCGGGCGGTGAACATCCGGGAGAAGTGGTACGCCGAAAAGCCCGCGCGTTGCGCGATCAGTTCGAGCGTGAGGGGCTCGTCGAGCCGCTCCTCGATCCAGGCCATGAGGGGGACGAATATGTCGGGCTCGCGGGGCATCGGGTTGTCCATGCGGCGATCATGAAGTACCGCAAACCGGCTGTCCTGACCGAACTTGCTGGCGTGCAGTAATGCGAAAGAATTGCCAACTCAGTGGCTTCTGCTTTGAAGTTCTTACAACTTCGGCCCCGTACATGCGGGTTTCAGACGGTAAAGTGCCCGTCTCCGGTTTCGGACTGTTTCCGACCCTTTTCCCGCCGCCTCCCGCTCCCCCCGTTTCTGTTTCTTCTTCTTCATGTCCAACCTCATCGTGCACGGCGGTACGCCGCTGCGTGGCCGCATTACCCCCTCCGCCAACAAGAACGCCGTGCTTCCGGTGCTCTGTGCCACTTTGCTCACCTGGGAGCCGCTGCGCCTGCATGGCGTGCCCGACATCACCGACGTGCGCAAGATCCTCGACATCTTCCGCACCCTCGGCAGCGACGTGCACATGGACCACGAGACCGGCACGCTCGAGCTGCATCACCGCGAGACCACTTTCGACGCATCGCTGCACCGGCTGCCCGAAGAGATGCGCTCGTCGATCATGCTGGTGCCGCCGCTGCTGGCGCGCTTCGGCGTTGCGCGGCTTGAAGACAACGTGAAGGGCTGCACGCTGGGCGTGCGCGAGATCGATCCGCACGTGGAGGTGTTCCAGCGCTTCGGCGGCGAGGTCGAGCGCACCGAGGGCTCGCTGCTGGTGCGCAGCAAAGGCCGGCTCACGCCGACCGACCACTGGCTCGACTACGCCTCGGTCACGACCACCGAAAACTTCGTGCTGTGCGCAGCCGCCGCGGGCGGCACCTCGACGCTGACCAATGCCGCGTCGGAGCCGCACGTGCAGGAGTTCTGCCGCTTCATGGCCATGATCGGTGTGCGCATCGAGGGCATGGGCACCTCGCGGCTCACGGTGCATGGCAACGGCGCGCTCAAGGGCGGCGAGTTTCGCTTCGACGAAGACTTCCACGAGATCACGACCTTCCTGGCGCTGGGCGCCATCACCGGCGGCGACGTGGTCGTGCGCAACAGCGCCCCCGAAAACTTTCCGCTGCTCGACCGCACCTTCGCCAAGTTCGGCGTGCAGATCGAGCATGCGGACGGCTGGTCGCGTGCCATCCGCACTGGTCCGCTGAAGGTGCAGACACCTTTCACGAGCAACGTGCTCACCAAGGTCGAGGCGGCGCCGTGGCCGTACTTTCCGGTGGACCTGCTGCCGATCTTCATTGCGCTGGGCGTGCGCGCCCAGGGCAATGCGATGTTCTGGAACAAGGTGTACGACGGGGCGCTGGGCTGGACGGGCGAGCTCTCGAAGTTCGGGGCGCACGTGTTCTCGTCTGACCCGCACCGGCTCATTACCTTCGGCGGCAATCCACTGACGCCCGCGGTGGTCGAGAGCCCCTACATCATTCGCGTGGCGATCGCGCTGTTCATGGTGGCGGCGAGCATCGAGGGCAAGTCGGAGATCCGCAACGCCGCACCGATCCGCCGGGCGCATCCGCGCTTCGTGGAGAACCTGCGCAGCCTGGGCGTGCAGGTTGAGTGGACGAGCGAGGAATAACTGGCGGGGTTGGTGTCGCAGCGCTCGCCCGTCAGAACGACGGAACGGGGTTGCGCCCTTCGGTCAGCACATAGGCGCCGTTGCGCCAGGCATAGACCAGTGTGCTGTCGATGGTGAGCACGCGGCGGTTTTTGGTGCCGCTCGTCCGTTCGCCCTTGAACGCGATGCGCATTTCGCCCGGCGCTTCGTCGGTGCCCAGCGTAAAGCTCGGCGTGCCGCTGACGTCGAAGCACGCGCCACGTGGCGGCTCTTCCGACTTGCCGGGCCTGGGCGCTTTCTCGCAGGACTCGTCGGCGCCTTCATTGGTGGCCGACAGCGCAATGCCCCTTGCCAGCACGCGCACCTTGCCCGCTTCGAGCCCATACACCGACAGCCACTGCCCGCAGTAGCCCTGCCAGCAACTGCCGTGGGCAATGGTCAGCGCAAAGCGCTGGGGTGCGATGCGCTCGACCTTGGTGGTGCCGAGGTTGCCCATGAAGCCGAGGTAGTCGACAGCGTCGCTGCGGCTCGCGAGTTTCCAGCCCTCGGCGCTCTGCTCGAAGAAGTAGGCGCCGAGCCATGCGCCGTTCACGTGGCCGTTCATCGGCTCGCCCCGGTCGTCGAGCGGCACGGTCTCGGTCAGCATGACGGCGTGCGTATCGTCCAGCCGCACCACCTCGCGCGGCGACACCTGAGCCTGTTGATCGGCCTCGCTGCCGGGCACTGTCTTGCCCTCGTTGGCCCTCTCGGGCAGCGAGACGGTGTCGGGCTGTCGGGGCGAGGCGCCCGGGCCCTGGGAGTCGGGGAACACCAGCGCCATGAGTTCGGCTCGCTTGAGCGTGGCCGATGCGGTGGGGCGAGGCACTGGTGGTGCGGGTGGTGCTGGCGGTGCGGCGGGGGCAACGGCCTCGGCGGTTGCCACGGCCACTGCGGCTTCGTCCGGCTGCGCGTTGGCGGTGGTAGCGGGGGCTTCTTCTTTCTGCGGGCAGCCGCCGAGCATGACGAGGCTGGCGGTGGCAATGGCAGCAGCAATGGTGCGCTGCAGCGGCCGCGAGTGAGCGGGCCGCGTCGGGTTCAGGATGGGCATGCGCGCGATTGTGCCGAAGCCATTTGGCGATGATGACCCCGCCGCCGCCGCAACCTCCGGCTTGGCGGGAGAATGGCCGGCACCCGGCGACACACGAACAAGGAGCGCTCCAAATGACCACGCTGCAACAACTCATCGGAACGGACCTTCCGCTCATTCAGGCTCCTATGGCCGGCGTGCAGGGTAGCGCGCTGGCCATTGCTGTCAGCAATGCCGGTGGCCTGGGCTCGCTGCCAGGTGCCATGCTGAGCCCCGACGTCATGCGCAGCGAGCTCGCTGCCATTCGCGCGGGCACCGGCAAGCCCTACAACGTCAATTTCTTCTGCCACACCCCGCCGGTGCCGAGCGCCGAACGTGAAGCGACCTGGCGTGCCGCGCTGGCACCGTATTACGCCGAGTTCGGCATCGACGCGGCGAACATTCCCACCGGCCCGGGGCGCAACCCTTTCAGCGCGGAAGTGGCCGATTTGCTGGCCGAATTCCGCCCGCCGGTGGTGAGCTTTCATTTCGGGCTGCCGTCAGAAGCGCTGATGGCGCAGGTGCACGGTTGGGGCGCGAAGGTGCTGGCTTCGGCCACTACGGTCGAAGAGGCGCAGTGGCTCGAAGCGCGCGGCGTGGATGCGGTCATTGCGCAAGGGCTGGAAGCCGGCGGGCATCGCGGGCATTTCCTGTCGCACGACCTGACGCGGCAGCTCGGCACTTTCGCGCTGCTGCCGCAGCTGGTGCACGCCGTGAAGGTGCCGGTGATCGCGGCCGGCGGCATTGCCGATGCAGCGGGCGTGGCCGCGGCCATGGCGATGGGCGCGGCGGGCGTGCAGATTGGCACGGCCTACTTGCTGACGCCCGAGGCGACCACCAGCGCGCTCCATCGCGAGGCGCTCAAGAGCAGGGCCGCGCGGCATACGGCGCTGACCAATCTCTTTACCGGCCGGCCGGCGCGCGGCATCGTGAACCGCGTGATGCGCGAGCTGGGGCCCATCGGCGCAGCCGCGCCGGAGTTTCCGCTGGCCACATCGGGCATCGCACCCTTGCGTGCCAAGGCCGAGGCGCAGGGCAACGGCGACTTCTCTCCGCTGTGGTCGGGGCAGAACGCCACGGGCTGCCGCGAGCTGCCTGCCGCCGAGGTCACGCGCGAGCTGGCACAAGGATTTCATTGAGCTTCAAACCATGACCCAACTGCATCTGCCCCTGAAATTTCTCGCGCATGGCGCGCAACCCGATGTTCGCGAACCCTGGCTGCTGGTGCTGATGCACGGCGTGGGCAGCAACGAGCAAGACCTGTTCGGCCTGGCGCGCATGATGCCGCCGCAGTTCAACGTGCTGAGCCTGCGCGCGCCCTATGTGCTGTCGCCCGACGCCTACGCGTGGTTCGAGTTCCAGGTGCTGCCCGGCGGTGAACGCCGGATCGACGAAGAGCAGGAGCGCGAAAGCCGCTTCCTGGTCGGCGAGATGATCGCCTCGGCCGGCAAGCAACTCGGCGTGCCGCCAGAACGCGTGATGGTCGGCGGCTTCAGCCAGGGCGGCATCATGGCGCTGTCGCTGCTGCTGACCAAGCCTGAGAGCGTGCGCGCCGCGATGGTGTGGCACAGCCGGCTGCTGTCGCAGGTGCTGCCGCACGTCGCGGCGCCGGAGGCCTTCGAGGGCAAGGCGCTGTGGGTGAGCCATGGCAGCGCCGACAACGTGATTCCGCCGAGCGCTGCGCAGGCTACGCGCGAGTTCGCGCGCACGCTGCCGTTGGCACTGTCGGGCGCGGACTTTCCGGGTGCGCATGAGATCCGTCCGGCCGAGTTGCAGGCCACGCTGGCGTGGCTGCAATCGCTCAGCGCGCCGACAAGTTCGTAGACAAGCGCGCCATGACCATCGCTTCCATCTCGGCCACCCACTCGTCGTTGCCCGCTTCGGGCTGCACCAGCAGGCGATAGCGTCGGCCGCCCCATGCGGCGGTCAGCAGCGCATGGATGGTGGCGGGCGAGGGCTGCGGCTGCAGGTCCGTGCAAGCGGCAAAGGCCTTGAGCCACCTGTCAGCCAGTTCGTCGTACACGCGGCGGTGGTGCTTGGGCTCCGCCACGCGGTGTTCGAGCATCAGCATCTCGTGGTCGAAAGCCGGCAGCCCTTCGAGCCGCGTGTCGCAGGTGATGCGCACGAGGCGCTGCACGCGTGTTTGCCAGCCGATGTCGGCCGGTGCGATCACTTCCGCATCGAGCCGCGCGAGTAGCGCCTCGATGCAGTGGCGCACATAGCCCGAGAGCAGGGCTTCCTTGTCGGGGAAGTAGTCGTAGAGCGTGCCGACCGCGATGCCGGTTTCCAGCGCCACTGCGCGCGTGGTCACGCCCTCCCAGCCGTGCGCGGACCAAATCCGAACAAAGGCGTCGTAGATCGCCTGCACGGTGAATTTGCTGCGTGCTTGCGTGGGGCGTTTCAGGGGCTTGGAGCGGGGTGCGTCCGGCATCGACGGTTTTCCGAACCCGCCGGGAGACGGGCCGCCATACAGTTTGCGAATGAACAACGTATTCACTTTAACCCGCCTCGAAACGCGCAAGAACGCCCTCGGCACTACCCGTGTCGTGACTGCGCAAGACACAGGCGAGCTGCAGCCCGGCGAGGTGCTGCTGAAGATCGGCCGCTTCTCGTTGACCACCAACAACATCACCTACGCGGCCTTCGGCGACGCAGTCATGAAGTATTGGCAGTTCTTTCCGACTGGTGATGCCGACTGGGGTCACATGCCGGCCTGGGGCTTTGCCGATGTGGTCGCCTCGAGTGTGGAGGGCGTGGCGGTGGGCGAGCGCTTCTACGGCTACTTCCCCATAGCGAGCCACCTGCGCATGCAGCCGGTGCGCGTAACGCCGCGCGGCTTCTACGACGGCGCGCCGCACCGCAGCGAGTTGGTGTCGGCCTACAACCAGTACATGCGCTGCAGCAACGACGCAGGCTACGTCGCCGCGCTGGAGGACTACCAGATGCTGGTGCGCCCGCTGTTCATCACCTCGTTCATGCTGGCCGACTTCCTGGAAGACAACGCTTTCTTCGGCGCGAAGCAGGTCGTGGTGTCGAGCGCGTCGAGCAAGACCGCATTCGGCACGGCCTTTTGCCTGCGACAGCGCGAAGGGCTGGCGCTGATTGCGGCCACGTCCAACGCCAATCGCGCTTTCGTGGAGAGCCTGGGTTGCTACGACCGCACGCTGAGCTATGAAGAAGTGACGGCGCTGCCGGCCGATGTGCCCACGCTGTACGTCGACTTCTCGGGCAACGACGACCTGCGCGCGACCATTCACCACCATTTCGGCGAAGCGCTGGTGTACGACTGCTATGCGGGCTCCGCGCAGAAGACGGAATTTCTCGGTGACACAACCTCGCTGCCCGGCCCGACGCCAAAGCTCTACTTCGCCCCCGTGCAGATCCGCAAGCGCAATGCCGACTGGGGCCCACAGGAGGTCAACCGGCGCTTCAACGAGGCGCAAGGCAGCTTCATCGCCGAGCTGAGCAGGCCCGGCAATCGATGGATGACGCTGGCGCAAGGTGAGGGCTTCGCGCATGCGCAAGCTGTGATCGCCGACCTGCACGCGGGCAGGGTAGATCCGCGGCAGGCGCATGTGGTGCGGCTCGCGGGCTGAGCGTGTGAACTTCCGCGCGGCGGGTGCGTCACAGGGCGTTACGACGACGAGGCTGGTGCGCAGCCCGAATTGGTGCACCATAGCCGTTCGCTTCCCCGACATTCCCGCACAAGGAAACCCACCTCATGCCCGAGCCCGACAGCGACACGCGCGACGCCCCTGAGTTCAGACCCCGCCGCGAAATGCCCATAGGCGCCATCGTCGCCTTCGTGCTGGTGCTGCTCGGGACTGCCTACCTTGGCTGGCGCTGGTATCAGCAGCAGATGCTGGCAGAACCCGTGCCAGTGGCCGCGGCGCCCAATGACGCGCCCGCACCGCCACCACCGGCGCCGCCCTCGGCAGCGTCCGCCGAGCCGCAGAACCCCATGGATGCACTGGCCCCGCCCGATGCGGCATTGCCCAAGCTGCCTGATTCCGATGCGCGCGTGACGAAGGCGCTGATCGAACTGTTCGGCGGCAAGAACGTTGCAGCGTACATGCACCCCGACGGCATCGTGCGCCGCTTCGTCACCACCGTCGACAACCTCGCGCGCGAACAGGCTCCGCCCAGCGCATGGCCGGTGCTGCCCACGGGCCAGCGCTTCATCACCGACGGGCAGCAGGGGCAGGTACAGACGATTGCCGCGAACAACGCCGCGCGCTACAACGCCATCGTGCTGCTGGCCGAGTCGGTCGACCCGGCCAAGGCGGCGGCCGTGTACGCAAAGCTCTATCCGCTGTTCCAGCAGGCGTACGAAGAGCTGGGCTATCCGGGCCGCTACTTCAACGACCGGCTCATTGCCGTGATCGACCACCTACTGCAGGCGCCCGAGCCCAAGGGGCCGGTGGAGGTGCGGCTGGTCGAGGTGAAGGGTGACGTGCCCTCGACCCGGCCGTGGGTGCGCTATGAATACGCCGACCCCAAGCTGGAGTCGCTGTCTTCCGGCCAGAAGATCATGGTGCGCATGGGGCCGGAGAACGAGCGCAAGGTGAAGACCAGCCTGCGCGGCCTGCGCCAGCAGATCGCCACTGGCGACGTGGCGAAGAAGAAGCAACCCTGACGCCGCACGGCGCTCGACGTACACGGGCGCCCGTGAGCATTCCTCCGGCGCGCTGTGTAGGCGCGGACCGATTGCGTGCCGCACGGATGTCGCTGAGGCTTTGTTCTCAAAATCAAAACCTCGAGGACACCCGTATGAACCTGATGAGCGTCGACCTCTACCAGAGTGCAACCGATTCGGAGAAATTCCTCGCGCTTCCAGCGGGCACCGATCCTGCCGAACTCATGGGTCCGATGACCTTCGACCAGGACTATGCGCAGGTCAAGCGATACCAGGAGGCATTCCAGTTCGATCCGTCCGAAGCCTATGCGGGCGTCAATGCCGCCAAGATCGCTGCAGACATCCTGACCGTGAAGTGGGCGACCTATCGTCGCGAATCCCCGCCGTAAAAGGGCCGCTGGGCTGCCGCCCGCCTTCTCGGATTTCGTCAGGCCTCTTCGGTTTCCTTGTAGTCGCCCACGGGCACGCAGCTACAGAACAGGTTGCGGTCGCCGTACACGTTGTCAACGCGGCCGATGGGCGGCCAGTACTTCGCGTTCTTGAGTTCGGCCAGCGGAAACGCGCCGAGTTCGCGCGAGTACGGGTGGCTCCACTCGGTGCCGAGCAGGCTCGCAGCCGTGTGCGGCGCGTGCTTGAGCGGGTTGTCTTCCTTCGGCCACACGCCTTCTTCGATGCGGCGGATTTCGCCGCGGATGGCGATCATCGCGTCGATGAAGCGGTCGAGCTCGGCCAGCGGCTCGCTCTCGGTCGGCTCGACCATCAGCGTGCCGGGCACGGGGAAGCTCAGCGTGGGGGCGTGGAAGCCGTAGTCGATCAGGCGCTTGGCCACGTCTTCGGCGGTGACGCCGCTGGTGTCCTTCAGCGGGCGCAGGTCGAGGATGCACTCGTGCGCGACGTGCCCGTTGGGGCTCGCGTACAGCGTGGGGTAGTGGTCCTTCAGGCGCGCGCTGATGTAGTTGGCGCTGAGAATGGCCGTTTCGGTCGCAGCCTGCAGGCCCTTGGCGCCCATCATGCGGCAGTACATCCAGCTGATCGGCAGCACGGCCGCATTGCCCAGCGGTGCGGCCGACACGGCGCCCACGCCGTTCGACGGCACGCCGGCCGTCGCGTGGCCAGGCAGGTATGGCACGAGGTCTTCGACCACGCACACCGGGCCCACGCCGGGGCCGCCGCCGCCGTGCGGAATGCAGAAGGTCTTGTGCAGGTTCAGGTGGCTCACGTCGCCGCCGAACTCGCCCGGCGCAGCCACGCCGACCAGCGCGTTCATGTTGGCGCCGTCGACATACACGCGGCCGCCGTGTTCATGCACCAGCTCGCACAGTTCCTTCACGCGGGTTTCGAACACTCCGTGCGTGCTGGGGTAGGTGATCATCACTGCGGCCAGCTTGTCGCTGTGCTTTTCGCAGGCGCGCTTCAGGTCGTCCATGTCGACGTTGCCCTGCGCGTCGCAGGCCGTCACCACCACCTGCAGGCCCACCATCTGCGCGCTCGCGGGGTTGGTGCCGTGTGCGGAAGACGGAATCAGGCAGATGTTGCGGTGGCCCTGGCCCTTGGCTTCATGGAACGAGCGGATGGCCAGCAGGCCTGCGTACTCGCCTTGCGAGCCGGCGTTGGGCTGCAGGCTGATGCCCGCGTAGCCGGTGGCTTCGCACAGCCAGGCGCGCAGCTGGGCGTCGAGCTGGGCATAGCCCTGCTGCTGCTCGGCGGGCGCGAAGGGGTGGATGTTGGCGAACTCGGGCCAGGTGATGGGGATCATCTCGCTCGTCGCGTTGAGCTTCATCGTGCAACTGCCCAGCGGAATCATGCTGCGGTCGAGCGCCAGGTCTTTGTCCGACAGGCTGCGGATGTAGCGCAGCATCGCGGTTTCGCTCTTGTGGGTGTTGAACACCGGGTGCGTGAGAAAGGCGCTGCTGCGGCGAAGGTCTTCGGGGATCAGCGGCGTGGTGCTGCCCGACAGGTCATCGAAGCGCGGCGCCTGCGTGCCGGCGGGCGCGAAGAGGCTCCACAGGGTTTCGACGTCGGCGCGCGTGCTGGTCTCGTCGAGCGAGATGCCCAGGTGCTGCTGCAGGCGCTGGCGCAGGTTGACGCCGGCGGCTTGCGCGCGCTCGATGATCGCCGGCGTGTCTTCGCCGGTGCGGATGGTCAGTGAATCGAACGCGGTGGTGTTGACCGGCTCGCGGCCCATCTGCGTGAGGCCCTTGGCGAGGATTGCCGTGAGCGCTGCCACTCGCTGCGCAATGCGTGTGAGGCCGTCGGGCCCGTGGTAAACGGCGTACATGCTGGCCACCACGGCCGGCAGCACTTGCGCGGTGCAGATGTTCGACGTTGCCTTCTCGCGGCGGATGTGCTGCTCGCGCGTCTGCAGTGCGAGGCGGTATGCGGGCTGGCCGTGCGTGTCGACGCTCACGCCGACCAGGCGGCCCGGCAGCGAGCGCTTGAATTCGTCGCGGCAGGCCAGGTAGGCGGCGTGCGGGCCGCCGTTGCACAGCGGCATGCCGAAGCGCTGCGTGGTGCCGCAGACGATGTCGGCATCGAACTCGCCGGGCGCGACGAGCAGCGTGAGCGCCAGCAGGTCGGCCGCGACGATGAGGGCGGCGTCGCACTGATGCGCGTGGCCTGCGAGTGGTCGCAGGTCGTGCACGTGGCCGGTGGTGGCGGGGTACTGTGCGAGCGCGGCGAAGAACTCGCCGCTCACCATCAGGTGGGGCAGCGTTTCCGACACGGTGCTCACCTTCACTTCGATGCCCAGCGGCGCGGCGCGCGTCTTGATGACTTCGATGGTCTGGGGATGGCAGTCGCCCGACACCAGGAACACGTTGCTCTTGCTCTTCACGCTGCGCTTGGCCAGCGTCATGGCCTCGGCTGCGGCCGTGGCCTCGTCGAGCATCGAGGCGTTGGCGATGGCCATGCCCGTGAGGTCGCACACCATCGTCTGGAAGTTGAGCAGGGCTTCCATGCGGCCCTGCGAGATTTCGGCCTGGTAGGGCGTGTAGGCGGTGTACCAGGCGGGGTTCTCGAGCACGTTGCGCAAGATGACGCCCGGCGTGTGCGTGCCGTAGTAGCCCTGGCCGATGAAGTTCTTGAACACCTTGTTCTTCGACGCCATCACCTTCAGCTCGGCCAGCGCATCGGCTTCGGTTGCCGGTGCGGGCAGGCGCATCGGCTTTGCGCGGCGGATGGCCGCGGGCACGATGCCGTCGATGAGCTCTGCTCGCGTTTCCGAGCCGATCACCGGCAGCATGCGCGCCTCGTCCGCCGCATCGATGCCGATGTGGCGGGCGAGGAATTCTTCGGCGTTCTCTAGTTCTTGCAAAGAGGGAAGGGCGGGCGTCGGCATGGCGGTGAGGGCTCGGGGAGAAGAAGGAAGGTGGCTGAAGAACTCAGCGGATCAGGATTCGGCGGCGAACTTGTCGTAGGAGGCCGCGTCCAGCAGGGCGTCGAGCTGTGCGGGTTCGCTCAGCTTGACCTTGAAGAACCAGCCGGCGGCCAGTGGGTCGCTGTTGGCCAGCGACGGATCGGCGCGCAGCGCCTCGTTCACTTCGGTGATCTCGCCCGACACGGGCATGAACACGTCGGCCGCGGCCTTGACCGATTCGACGACGCCGGCAACTTCGCCTTGCGCAAAGGTCTTGCCGACTTCGGGCAGGTCGACGAACACCACGTCGCCCAGCGCGTCCTGCGCATGCACGGTGATGCCGACGGTGGCTGCGTCGCCTTCGGCCGACACCCATTCGTGGTCCTTGGTGTACTTGATGCTCATGGAAAAACTCCTCGTGGAAAAAATGAATCGGGGTGTAGAGCCTAGCCGGGTCGACCGGGCTCAGCCGCGGTAGTAGCGGGTGGGCACGAAAGGCATCGTCGAGACCTCCATCGGCACCGGCTTGCCGCGCACGATGGCCTGCACGCGCGTGCCCGGTTCGGCAAAAGCGGTGGCCACGTAGCCCATCGCGATGCAGCGGTCGGCCGTCGGGCCGAGCAGGCCGCTGGTGACGACGCCGATGTCGTGGCCTTCGAAAGATTGCAGCACCGTGCCGTCGCGCACCGGAATGCGTTCGAGGGCGACGAGGCCCACGCGCTTGCGCTTCAGCGTGTCGTGGTCGGTGTGGCCGGCAGCGCCTGCGGCAGCGACGGCAAGCTGCGCGAGGATCTTTGTCGCGCCTGGAAAGCCGCCTTCGCGCGCGCCGCCCGTGCGGCGCACCTTCTGCATCGCCCAGTTGAGCGAGGCCTCGACCGGCGTGGTGGTGGTGTCGATGTCGTTGCCGTAGAGGCAAAGCCCGGCTTCGAGCCGCAGCGAATTGCGCGCGCCCAGGCCAATGGGCTTGACCTCGGGTTGGGCCAGCAGCAGGCGGGCCAGCGCCTCGGCGTCCTTCGCGGCCACCGAGATCTCGAAGCCGTCTTCGCCGGTGTAGCCGCTGCGGGTGACGAAGGCGGCAATGCCGCCGATCTGCACCGCACCGCCCGTCATGAACACGAAGCGCTCGATGCCGGGCGACAGCCGCGCCAGCGTGGCCGCGGCCTGCGGGCCCTGCAGCGCGAGCAGGGCGTGGTCGGGCAGGGGCTGCACTTGGCAGCGGCTGCCGATCTTCTGCTGGATGTGGGCGATGTCGGCCACCTTGCAGGCGCCGTTGACGATCACGAAGATCGAGCCGTTGCCTTCATTGAAGAACATCAGGTCGTCGAGGATGCCGCCTTCGTCGTTCAGCAGCAGGCCGTAGCGCTGCTTGCCGGCGGGCAGGTCGATCACGTCGACTGGCATCAGGGTTTCGAAGGCGGCCGCTGCATCGGGCCCGACGAGGCGCAGCTGGCCCATGTGGGAAATGTCGAACAGGCCGGCCGCATCGCGCGTGTGCTTGTGCTCGGCCATCAGGCCGGCGGGGTACTGCACCGGCATCGAATAGCCGGCAAAGGGGACCATGCGGGCACCGAGCTCCACGTGGAGGTCGTGCAGCGGCGTCTTGAGAAGTTCGGTAGCGGGGGCGGAAGAAGCAGCCACGGGGCACTCCAAAGGGGCAGACGAAATCCATGACGCAAGCCATGGGCCACCCCTGCTGTCCGCTTTACCTGAGAGATTCGCCCCACGATCGGGGTTTGCTCCTTCGGTGGGCCGATGGGCAGTTTTCACTGCAACGGCCTCTCTCCAGCAAGGAAACGCCGGTGTTCACCGGCGCCTTGTCAGTCCTTTTGCCTGAGCGTTCGGGAAACCCCTGCGCCTTCGGCGGCCCCGGCACGCGGGGCTCTCTCCTGACCCTGGCGAGTGTAGTGGATCGCGCGGGGCCGGGGTTCGGCGTCAGTGGATGATTTCGGCCGGCGGCAGCAGCTTGTCGATGCGCTCGCGCAGCGATTCGGCCCGCTCCACCCCGGCGGTTTTCTCGATCTCGGTGAGCATCAGCGCGGCGATGGTCAGCATCGCCTCGCGGTCGCGGGCCTCGCGCAGGGCGTCGCGCATCTGCAGCGCGAATTTCGGGTCGCGCCGCACGAACATGCGCTCGCAGATGTCGAACAGGAACATGCGCGTGGTGGCCAGCGAGCGCTTGCCGTCGAAGGTGTCGGCCGAGGTGGTGGCGACCTGGATCGGCTCGGCGGCGGCGATAGGCGCGGGCCGGGCGGGGGCTGCTACCGGTGCGGGCGCCGGTGCCGCAGCAGCAGCCTGCGGGGCCTGCAGGTAACCCCGCTGCACCAGCGCCTGGATCGCCTGTTCGGCTTCAACCCGGTTGGAGAACAGCGGACTGAAGTCGGTCAGCGAGCGCCGGCCATCGGCCATCAGCAGCAGGGCGCGCTCACGCTGGCTGAGCGTGCGCTGTCCGCCCTGGAGTTCGTCGCGCGCCTTGTCGGTCTTGGTGGGAAACATGGCAGCCACAGCTTTCGGGAATCGAGGGCTGCAGCATCGTTGCAAGTGGTGACATCTTCATGAACCGTTTGCCTTACAGGGGCAATCGCGGCTGGCCTTCAGCCCGCGCTTTCCTTGCGTATGAGCCACTGGTTGCCCACGCGCTGCAATTCCAGCGTCTTGCGGCTCTTCTCGCGCAGCTTGTCGGCGCTGTAGGTCTGTTGAAAGCTCGCGCTGGCCGCCTGCCCCTGGACGCTGATGACCAGGCTGTCGATGCTCACGCTGATGGTCGTCTTGTCGGTAATGCGCGCGCGGCGGTCCGCCTCCCAGGCCTTGCGGTCCTGGCCTCGCGGCGGCGTGAAGTCGGGTGCATAGGCGGCCAGGTAGCGCACCACGTCCCGGGCTGACCAGGCCGCGGCCCAGGCGCGCACGGCGGCTTCGACTTCGCGGATGCTGGAGGCGGGATCGGCCGGCGCTGCTGCCGATACGGGGGCTGGTGCCGCGGCGGGCGTTGCGGGCGGGGCGCCGAAGGCAGCCGGAGCCAGCAAGGCGCCGCCCAGCAGGCAGCTCAGGAATCGATTCATGGCGCAGTCCCCTCCTTGTCGGTTGTTGGCCCTTGGCCCGTCGCCCGATTCTGGCAGTGAACATCCGCCGATTCACCGGGCCGATCAGGCCCCGGAGCCCGGGCCGCTACTTGAACCCGAGCACGTGCGGCAGCCACGTGCTCAGCGCGGGCACGAAGGTCAGGATGACCAGCACCGCCCCATGGGCCCAAAGGAACGGCACCAGCTCCTTCACCAGCGCCGACATCGGTACCTTCGACACGTTGCAGGTCACGAACAGCAGCCCGCCCACCGGCGGCGTGATCATGCCCAGCGTGAGGTTGAAGATCACGATCATCGCGAAGTGCACCGGGTCCACACCCAGCTTGATGGCCACCGGCGCAAGGATCGGCGCCAGCACCATCACACCCGGCAGCGGCTCGATGAAGATGCCGAACAGCAGCAGGAACACGTTGACGATGATCAGGAACATCCACGGCGAGAGGTTCATGCTGATGAGCCATTCGGCCATCTGCTGCGGAATGCCCTCGATGGTCAGCACCCACGCGAACGAGGCCGACAGCCCGATGATGATCAGCACCGAAGCCGACAGCAGGGCAGAGCGCGAGAGGATGTCGGGCAGCATCTTCCACTCGAGCGTGCGGTAGACGAACTTGCCGCACACCAGCGCATAGAACACCGCCACCACCGAGGCCTCGGTCGGCGTGAACCAGCCGGCGCGCATGCCGCCCAGGATCACCACCGGCAGCAGGATCGCAGGAATCGCCTTCCAGGTCGTGACCAGGATCTCGCGCAGCGGAGGCGTTTGCCCATCGCCCTTGTAGTTGCGCTTTTTCGAGACGTAGAAGTTCACGACGCACATCGCCACCGCGATCAGGATGCCCGGCATGATGCCGGCCGCGAACAGCGTGCCGACCGATACGCTCTCGTCCTGCAGCGCGTAGATGATCATGATGATCGAGGGCGGAATGATCGGCCCGACGATGGCGGTCGAGGCCGTGAGCGCCGCCGCGTACGAGCGGTCGTAGCCGGCCTTGTCCATCATCTTGATGAGCATCGACCCCGGCCCCGCCGCGTCGGCCAGCGCCGAGCCCGAGATGCCCGAAAAGAAGGTCAGCGACACCACGTTGGTGTAGCCCAGCCCGCCGCGCCGGTGGCCCACGAACTGGCCTGCGAAGCGCAGCAGCACCTCGGTGAGCGAGCCGCCGCTCATGAGTTCGGCCGCAAGAATGAAGAAGGGCACCGCCATCAGCGGAAAGCTGTCGATACCGGTGAAGGTTTCCTTCAGCAGCACCATCAGCGGGTAGTTCTCCGCAAGGATCAGCGTGGTAACGGTGGAAAGGCCCAGCGCAAAGGCCACCGGCACGCCGATGGCCAGGAAAATGCAGGCGGAAACGATCAGAACAATGCTGGCATCCATGGTCGTTCTCCTTACAGCGACGCCGAGGCGTTGGCGTCGAAGTGCGCGTCGGACGCGAACTCCCTGCGCAGCACGTAGCCACGCACCACCAGCAGCCAGTGCACGATCAACAAGATGCCGCCGAACAGCATCGCGCTGTAGATGTAGGCGAATGGAATCTGAGTCACGGCAGTGAGCTGGAACATCGTGCGTTCCATGTACAGCCAGCCGTACCAGACCATGAAGCCGAAGAATGCGAAGAGCAGCCCGGCGACGACGATGCGCACCGCGACGGCCGCGCTGCGGGGCAAGGCGTCCTGCAGGTTCTCGACCGCGATGTGCCCGCCGTAGCGCAGCACCGGCCCGGCGCCCAGGAAGGTGAGCCAGATCATCATGTGGCGCGACACCTCTTCCGCCCATTCGAGCGACTGGCTCGTGGTGTAGCGCAGCACGACGTTGGTGAAGATGATGACCGACATGGCGGCCAGCAGAAGAATCAGCGCCCAGCGGTTGGCGGCGAGAAAGTAGCGCTCGAAGGCTTGCACTTTGTGTTGTTCTCTGTTCTGTCTGAAAAACGAAGCGCCCGGCGCACGCATGCGTGCCGGGCGCGTTGCCGGAGGGTCGGCCGTTGCGGCTCAGGGCTTACTTGACGTCCGTGATCTTCTTGATGTTGTCCGCGCCGAATTCCTTGGCGTAGCTCACGTAGGCGGGCTTCAGCGCCTCGCGGAAGGCGGCGCCGTCGACGGTGCGCGTGACCTTCATGCCGTCTTTCTCGAGCTGGGCAATGCCGTTGTTCTCGTCGTCGTTGACCTTCTTGCGCTGGGCAATGGCGGCCTTCTTCGCGGCTTCGGTGAACACCTTCTTGTCGGCGTCAGACAGCTTGTTCCACACCTTCGGCGACAGCAGAAGCAGCGCCGGCGAGTACACGTGGCCCGTGAGCGAGAGGTGCTTTTGCACCTGCGAGAACTTCGACGACAGGATCACCGGAATCGGGTTCTCCTGCCCGTCGACCGTGCCTTGCTGCAGCGCGCCGAACAGTTCGGGGAAAGCCATGGGCGTGGGCAGGATGCCGAAGGTGCGGTAGCCGTCCATGTGCACCTTGTTTTCCATGGTGCGCATCTTCAGGCCGGCCGCGTCGCTGGGCTTGACGATGTCGCGCTTGCTGTTCGTCATGTGGCGAAAGCCGTTCTCCGTCCAGGCCAGCGCGATGATGCCCTTGCTCGGGAACTTGGTCAGGATGTCCTGGCCGATGGGGCCGTCCATGACTTTGCGTGCATGGTCGTAGTCGCGGAACAGGAACGGAATGTCGACGATCTTGACCTCGGGCACGAAGTTGCCCACCGGGCCGGTCGAGGTGTTGACCAGGTCCTGCGTGCCGAGCTGGATGGCCTCGATCTGCTCGCGCTCGCCGCCGAGTGCCGAGTTGGCGAAGTGCTGGCACTTGTAGCGGCCTTGGGTGCCTTTCTCGATTTCTTCGCAGAACACCGTGGAGCCCACGCCGTAGTGCGACTCCTTGGAAGTCGCGTAGCCGATCTTCAGAACGGTCGGTTGCTGCGCGAAGGCGGAAGTGCCCAGGGCAAGCGAAAGGCAGGCGGCGGCGATGTGGCCGAGTTTCATGATGTCTCCGGGGTTTGAAGTCAGGTGCGCGTCAGGCGCAACGGACTATGCAACACCCGGGAGCTTTACCGCGTCGGGATTTTCACGGACGTACTCGCGAATGACGGCCTCGAAGTTTTCGTCGGACGTGAGCCCGAGCGCCCTCGCGCGCACGGTATCGATGTGGCCCGGCCAGGTCTTCACGATGCGCTGGATCGTCGGGTCGGGTGTGCGGTCCAGCAGGGCGGTGGCGGCCTTGCCGGCCACGCGCTCCAGCGCCGCGGCCATTTCGCCGACCGTGGTGGCGAGAGAGGGCAGGTTGAGCGCGGTGCGCGGGCCCCACTGCGCATCGCTGGCCTCGGCGGCGCGGATGATGCCTTCGATGGTGCGCGCCGGTGACGCAATGGCGACAGGCGTTGCGTCGGGCACGGGGCAGGCGGCGGGCAACCCGGCCAGCGGCTCGCGGATCATGCCGCTGAAGAAGCCCGAGGCCGCGCCGTTGGGCTTGCCCGGGCGCACGCTCACCGTCATGAGCCGCACGCTGCGCCCGCGCACGAAGCCCTTGCGCGTGAAATCGGCCACCAGCTGTTCACCAATGAATTTCTGGATGCCGTAGCTGGTCTGCGGCGTGGGCAGCGTGTGGTCTTCGATCACCTTCGGCAGCGGCTGCTCGGGCGAATCGCCGAACACTGCGAGCGAACTGGCGAACACCAGCACGGGTTTCGTGCCGAGCGTGCGTACTTTTTCGAGCAAGGCATGCGTGGCCGCGAAGTTGCTGCGCATGCCGAGGTCGAAGTCGGCTTCGCATTCACCGCTCACCGCGGCGGCCAGGTGGAAGATGGCATCGGCTTCGCGCCAGACGGTGGCATCTGCGTCAGCGGCGAGCTGTGCGTTCAGGTCGCCCGTCACGGTGGTGATGCGCGCATCGGCCGCGAGGTCGGCGGGAGCGCCCGCGCGGTCGACCAGCGTGATGCGTTCGATGGGCTGGGCCGGTGCGCCGGCCAGCGAAAGCTTGCCTTGCTTCAACAGCGTGCGTGCGAGGCGCGCGCCCAGAAAACCGGCGCCGCCGGTGATGACGATCTGCATGGGTTTTGTCTCCTGTGAGCCGCAAGAATAAGCGAGGCTCACCAGAGCTTGGCGCAGGCGCCGCTCAACACCACATCGGCACTGGGGGCCGCGGGCGAGGCGCTGCGCTCGCGCGTCACGACGAGGCGCGAGACCTTCGACAGCAGCTTCTCGGAGGTGTCGGGCAGCGTCAGCGTGCCAGCGCCGCTCGCCGGTATCGCGCCGATGGCGAAGGGCGCTGCATCGGCGGGCAAGGCCCACAGCACAAGCCGTTCATCGCCCGAAACGGGCCGCGCTGTCGCACCCAGCACCTTCAGCGTGACCGTGTGGCCATGCCGCAGCGAGCTGACCAGCAATCGGCCCCGGCCGTCGGTGTCGGTGAGCACGCCCACATAGCTTTGCGGCAGCCGCTCGCCCGTGCGCATCGCGAGCTGGTCGCTCGTGATGAAGGCGCCGGGCACGGCAAGGAACAACGCGCTTGCGGCGATGACGCCCGCCACGAGCCCGCCGAAGCTGAAGCCTGCGGGCCGCAGCCAGCCGGTCCAGCGAGAAGGCCGCGCCTGTCGTGCTTGCTGTGCCTGGGCGGGTTGGGTGCGTGCGGCGATCGCGCGCCAGAGATCGGCCGAAGGCTTGCGCTGCTGCACCGACAGGGCCAACTGCCCGAGCCGCTGCTCCCATTGCGCGACCACGTCGCGCACGTCCGCGCGATCGCGCATCAGCCGCTCGAAGCGCCGCCGCGCGCCGCCCTCGAGCGTGCCCAATGCGTAGGCCGATGCCAGTGCATCGAGCAGGCGGGCGTCGGTGTATCTCATGGCGCCACCCCTTGCGCGCTCAGGCAGGCGCGCAGCTTGTCGAGCCCGCGCCGGATCCAGGCCTTGACCGTGCCGAGCGGCGCATTCATCTGTGCAGCCACCTCGGTGTGCGACAGGCCCTGGTAGTAGGCCAGCGCCAAGCTCTGGCGGAAGCTGCCGTCGAGCGCAGACATGCAGCCATCGATGCGAAGCGCATGCATGGCCTGGTCGAACAGCTGCGCTGCGCCGGGGGCCGGGTCGGCTGCCGTATCGGCCTCGGTTTCTGCCTCGCCGTCCGGACCCGTGGCCAGCGGTTGTTCGTGGGTTTTGCGCCGCTTGCGCGCGCGCAGCGCGTCCAGCGCCTTGTTGCGCACGATCGCGATCAGCCAGGTGATGGGCTGGATCTCTTGCCCGTCGACGCTGGAGCGATAGCCGCCCGCGTTTTTCCAGATGCTCACATAGGCCTCTTGCAGCACGTCTTCGGCTGCCTGTTCATTGCCCAACATACGAACCGCGACGCCGAACAGATGCAGGTGCGTGCGTTCGTAGATCTGGGCGAAGCACGCGTGGTCGCCACGGGCCGCGCCGGCGATCAGGTCTTGCAGGCTCATCAGAATATTTCTATTCATGCGGGCGAGTATTGCATCCGTTCCTGCGTGCGTGTCGTTTCTGGAGAAGGACCGGATGATCCGGCCCGCACTCGTTCGTTTATCTTTTCTTCCTGAACCGGGAAATGCCATGACATTGAAATCGACGCGAATTCTTCCCTCGTGCACTGCCCTGCTGGGCGCCGCCTTGCTTGCCGCTTGCGCATCGCCAGCCACCGAACTGCCGGCCGCCATCAAGGCATCCGATGGCGAACGCACCGCCTTCACCTGGCACGCAGTGGGCGTGCAGATCTACGAATGCAAGGCCGGCGACAAGGGCGCGCTGGCCTGGCAGTTCGTGGCGCCCGAGGCGGAGCTTTACGGCCCCGGCGGCGCCAAGGCCGGCACGCACGGCGCGGGGCCCAACTGGACCGCACTGGACGGCAGCAAGACGCTGGGCACGGTGAAGGCCCGCGCCAACGGCCAGCGCGAGGCCGACATTCCGTGGCTGCTGCTGTCCGCCAAGTCGGCCGGCGGTCCCGGCAAGTTGGCCGATGTCACCGGCGTGCAGCGCATCAATACCCTTGGCGGCACTGCGCCGGCAAAGGGGTGCGAGGCGCAGGCCGATGCAGGCAAGCGCATCCGGCAGGACTACAGCGCGGACTACGTCTTCCTGGTTGCCAAGTAGCCGCATGAGGCGGGCCGGCCGGCCCGCCTCATGCTCAGCTCTTCTTGGCGCCACCGGCCTTGAAGCTTTCGACGGAAGCCTTCAGGTCCTTGTACTCGGGGCAAGCCATGTTGCAGGCCTGGCCCAGCGCGGCAAGACGCTGCTCGGCCTTGGGCAGGTCACCCATCGAGATGTACAGCTCGCCCGAATATTCGAGCGCACCGACGTGCTTCGGATCGATCTTCAGCGCGGCGTCGTAGTACTTCTCCGAGGCGGCCCACTTGCCGGCGCCGGACTTGCGCAGGGTGTAGCCCATGAGGTTGTTCCAGTCGGCATTGCCGGTGTCGTTGACGCGTTCGAGTTCGCTGATGGCTGCAGTCCACTTGCTGTCGGCGATCAGCGCGCGGGCGGCGGACAGCTTGTTGGCAGGCGCGGCCTTGGTGGCCGGCGCAGGAGCGGGGGCTGGGTCGGCGGCGAGCGCGTGGCCGGCGGCGACGGTCAGAGCGGCGGCGATGGCGATGCGGTGGAGCAGGGTGTTCATGGCGAAAGATCCTCTTCGATAGGTTGAATGGGTTGGCGGACTGCGACGTGCATCGCCGTCCTGATTCCATTTACGCCACGGGTTTCCGAACGGACGCATCGCCGCGAAAAAAACGGACGAGAGGTTCCTGTCGTGCTCCTGCCTCGTAAAAGTTCGCGCTTAAAGTACCCGCTGGAGCGGAGGACCAACCATGAACAGCAGATTTGAAGTGCCAGATGTGGGGCCCGGTGCGCACCAAGCCAATCCTTACGCGCCGCCCGAGGCCCCAGTCGATCGGGCACCGCCACAGCGGCCTGCAGCAAGGAAGCCGATCGCGGCCTGGCTTCTGCAACTTCTTGCGGTAGTTGTCGGTGGGCTGTCGGCGCTCGGTATCTGGCGTCTCATGGCCTACCTGGTGCAGAACCCGCAGATTGAAGCGGGCGGCATGCTGTTGTTCTTCGACTTCGCATGGCGCTTGGGACTCGTCGCGAGCGCCGTTGGCGCACTGATCGGCACGCAACGGCGCACCGCCTATGGACGGTGGTTGGGCTTGCTGTTGCTCGCTGCGGCGGTCGTGTTGCTTGCATATCTGAAGCTCGGCCTGCCTTTCATGTCGACGCGCAACTCGTATTGGCGCCTCGCTCCTTCGAGCACAAGCGTGGACAACTCGGCGGAGGCAGCGGGCATCGTGCTGCTGTTCGGCCTCATGGCGTGGTGGGTGTACGCCTTCGGCTTCTCGGCCAAGGCCCGCAAGTTCTTCAGGGTCACGCCTCGCGTGGAGTCCACTGGTCCCCGCTAAAGGTCGGGGCCAGCAGCACTCGGTGGCCTTCGCGCGCACCCCCGAACGCAAACAGCACCGAAACGAAAAAGCCCTCCGAAGAGGGCTTTGCCACACAAGCGCAGAGCGCCTTACATCCCCACGTAGTTCGGCCCGCCACCGCCCTCAGGCGTAACCCACACGATGTTCTGCGTCGGATCCTTGATGTCGCAGGTCTTGCAGTGCACGCAGTTCTGCGCGTTGATCTGCAGGCGCTGCTTGCCGTCTTCCGTGCCGACGAACTCGTACACGCCGGCCGGGCAGTAGCGGCTCTCAGGGCCCGCGAACTTGGCGAGATTGACGTTGACCGGCACCGTCGCGTCCTTCAGCGTCAGGTGGGCCGGCTGCTGCTCTTCATGGTTCGTGTTGCTGATGAACACGCTGGAGAGACGATCGAAGGTGAGCTTGCCGTCCGGCTTCGGATAGACGATGGGCTTGCACTCCGCCGCGGGCTTCAGGTACTGGTGGTCGGGCTTGTTGCGGTGCAGCGTCCACGGAATGTGGCCCTTGAGCAGCCATTGCTCGATGCCGTTCATGAAAGTTGCAATGCCCAGGCCCTTCTTGAACCAGGCCTTGAAGTTGCGCGCCTTGTTCAGCTCGGCGTGCAGCCAGCTCTTCTCGAAGGCGGCCGGGTAGGCCGTGAGCTCGTCGTGCTGGCGGCCGGCTGTGACCGCGTCGAAGGCGGCCTCGGCGCACAGCATGCCGGTCTTGATGGCGGCGTGGCTGCCCTTGATGCGGCTCACGTTGAGGTAGCCGGCCTCGCAGCCGACCAGTGCGCCGCCCGGGAACACCGTCTTGGGCAGCGACATCAGGCCGCCGGCCGTGATGGCGCGCGCGCCGTAGCCGATGCGCTTGGCCGGCTTGATGCCCTTGGCCTCGTCGCCTTCGAGGTACCAGCGGATGTTGGGGTGCAGCTTCCAGCGCTGCATTTCCTCGAACGGGCTCAGGTAGGGGTTGCTGTAGTCCAGTCCCGTGATGAAGCCCATGGTGACCTTGTTGTCCTCCATGTGATAGAGGAAGGCGCCGCCGTAGGTGTTGTTGTCCATCGGCCAGCCGGCGGTGTGCAGCACGAAGCCGGGCTGGTGGCGCTTGGGGTCGATTTCCCAGACTTCCTTCACGCCGAGGCCGTAGGTCTGCGGGTCTTTACCTGCGTCGAGCTTGTACTTTGCGATGAGCTGGCGGCCCAGGTGGCCGCGCGCGCCTTCGGCGAACACCGTGTATTTGCCCAGCAGCTCCATACCGAGCTGGAAGTTCTCGGTCGGTTCGCCGTCCTTGCCGACACCCATGTTGCCGGTGGCCACGCCGCGCACCGAACCGTCTTCGTTGTAGAGCACTTCAGCGGCAGGAAAGCCTGGGAAGATCTCGACGCCGAGATTTTCAGCCTGTTGCGCCAGCCACTTGGTGAAGGCGCCCAGGCTGATGATGTAGTTGCCGTGGTTCTGGAAGCAGGCCGGCAGGAAGAGGTTGGGAGTGCGCAGGCTCGACTTCTCGCCCAGGAACACCATCGCGTCGTCTGTCACCGGCTGGTTCAGCGGGGCGCCCAGTTCCTTCCAGTCGGGCAGTAGTTCGTTGAGCGCGCGCGGGTCCATGATGGCGCCCGAGAGGATGTGCGCGCCGGGCTCCGAGCCCTTTTCGAGCACCACGACCGAGATCTCTTTTTCGTGCTGCGCGGCGAGTTGCTTGAGCCGGATCGCGGTCGAGAGGCCGGCCGGGCCGCCACCGACCACGACCACGTCGTATTCCATGGCTTCGCGAGGGCCGAACTGGGCGAGGATTTCGTCGTGGGTCATGTGGGTTGGGTCGATAATGATTTTTCGAGGCGCGGGGCTTCCCGGGTTGCGGGGCATTTTATGCGGCGTCCACGGGCGGTCCGTGTCACTCGTGGGCGGGGCGCTTGGGCGTCACCTGCGCGACTCCACAGGATTCAGTTCATGGCATACAGCATCGATCTTTCCGGCCGCGTGGCCTTCGTCACCGGCGCCTCCAGCGGGCTCGGCGCCCAGTTCGCGAAAACCCTGGCTCGTGCGGGCGCCGCGGTGGTGCTGGCCAGCCGCCGCGTCGAGAAGCTCAAGGAGCTGCGCGCACGCATCGAAGGCGAGGGCGGCGACGCCCACGTGGTCGAGCTCGACGTGACCGACATCGGCAGCATCAAGGCGGCGGTCGCGCGTGCCGAGACAGAGGTGGGCGCCATCGACATCCTGGTCAACAACTCGGGCGTGAGCACCACACAGCGCCTGCAGGACGTGACTCCCGACGACTACGACTACATCTTCGACACCAACGTGAAGGGCTCCTTCTTCGTGGCGCAAGAGGTCGGCAAGCGCATGCTGGCGCGCGCCCAGGGCACGGCGCCTGGCACCTACATCGGTGGGCGCATCATCAACATTGCGTCGGCGGCGGCGCTCAAGGTCATGCCGCAGATCGGCACGTACTGCATGAGCAAGATCGCCGTGGTGCAGATGACCAAGGCCATGGCGCTCGAATGGGGTCGCTTCGGCATCAACGTGAACGCGCTGTGCCCGGGCTACATCACGACCGAGCTCAACGAGGAACACTGGAGCACCGAAGGCGGCGCCAAGCTGGTCAACATGCTGCCGCGCAAGCGCGTGGGCAAGCCCGAAGACCTGGACGGCCTGATCGTGCTGCTGGCCAGCGGCCAGAGCCACTTCGTGAACGGCGCCGTCATCGCGGCCGACGACGGGTTCTCGCTCTGAGTCCGCGGGCTTGGGTCGGCATTGCGGCCGGACTGGCCGCGGGTGCGCTCTGGGGCTTGACCTTCGTGGCACCGCGCATGGTGGGTCACTTCGGCATGGTGGACATCACGGCCTCGCGCTTCGCGGTGTTCGGAGCGATCTCGGCGCTTGCCGTGTTTGCGCGGCCTGCCGCCGTGCGCTGGCCGAACGGGCGGCAGGCGCTCGCGGCGCTGGGGCTCAGCGTGTTGGGCTTTACCGGCTACTACCTGCTGCTGGCCTTCGGCATCGAGGCGGCGGGCACCGAGGTACCCAGCCTCATCATCGGCACGATCCCCGTCTGGATGATGCTGCTGGGCCGGCCCGTCGGCCTGCGGATGCGCGCGCTGCTGCCGGGGCTGCTGCTCACGGGCGCGGGCATCGCGCTGATGATCTACGGCGCATGGTCCGCGCAGCACGGCGCAGGCAGTGGCGGTGCCCGCTTCGGCTGGGGCATCGCGCTGGCGCTGGCCGCAATGGCAAGCTGGACGGTGTACGGCCTGCTCAACGCCGCCTGGCTGCAGCGCCACACCGAGCTCAACGCAACCGACTGGGCCAACTGGCTCGGCGTGGCGACTGGCCTGGGCGCCTTGCTGCTGTGGCTGGTTGCGGGCAGCGACGTGGCCACTCTGAAGGCGCAGCCCGACGGCATGCTGTTCGTGTGGATCGCGCTGGCGAGCGGCTTCGGCTCGTCGTGGCTGGCGACCATCCTCTGGAACGTCGCGAGCCAGCGCCTGTCCGCCAGCCTGTGCGGCCAGCTGATCGTCAGCGAGACGCTGTTCGCGCTGTTCTATTCCTTCGTCTGGGACGGCCGCTGGCCGCAGGCCGCCGAGTGGGCGGCGGCGCTGCTGTTCGTGCTGGGCATCCTCGCATCCATCAAGGCGCACCGATGAGAATCGAAATCCCTGAAAAGAAAAAGCTCGTGTATGAAACGTCGATCCCGATCCGATGGGGCGACATGGATGCAATGGGCCATCTGAACAACGGCACCTACTTTCGCTACCTCGAAACCGCGCGCATCGACTGGATGCACTCCATCGGCTTCGAGCCCGAGCCTGGCGGCGAGGGCATGGTGATCGTCAACGCCTTCTGCAATTTCTACCGCCAGATCGAATACCCGGGCAACGTGCTGCTCAAGATGTACGTGAGCGACCCCGGCCGCACCACCTTCGAGAGCTGGGGCACCATGGCCCGCGAGGAAGAGCCCGACGTGATCTGCGCAGCTGGCGGCGCGACCACCATCTGGGTCGACTTTCCGAAGCAGAAGGCGCTGGCGCTGCCCGATTGGCTGCGCGCGCTGGTGAGCGAGTGAACGGCGGTCCGATGAAGCGGAAGCTCCTGGCGTTAACGCTCCTGGCATTGCTTGTCACCGGCAGTCACGCCCAGACAAGCCTACCCGGCAAGAACGAATGCGCAGCCAATGCGCCGTACGTGAGCGCCGAGGCGCTGAAGAAGGCTGGGCTTGAACTCCCCGCATTCAAGCGCTATTGCTACACCGACAAGTCGGGCAGCTACGTCTTGCTGCTCGGCGAAAAGCAGGACGAGCCATACGACGGGGAACTGCTGTCCTCGGCCATCCAGGCCTCGCTCTACAAGGTGGGCGGCGACAACACCTTGACCCGTGAATGGTCGATCCGCGACTTCGCCAACAAGGACGAGGCCGGCGTCAACTTTCGCTCGAAGCTCATCGAACTCGCGGACATCGACGGCGACGGGCTGGTCGACCCGATCCTCGTGTATCGCTTCTTCAACCCCGTTGACGCCGATCACATCGACAACGACGACTACGTGGGGCGCATCAAGATCGTCGCTTTCCATCTGGGCCGCAAGGCGACGATCCACGCCATCACCGGTCATCTGGACGGCGATCGCAAGACCACCGCCAATGACAACTACTTTGCGTTGCCCAAGCCGGTGCAGCGGCATCTCGTGAAGAAGATGAAGGCGATGTACGACGCCGGGCAGTTCGGCTTCGACAACTCCTATGGCTTTGTGCCGAAGAAGGAAGCTGCCCGGCGCTGAAGAGGCTCAGGCCGGCCGCAGCACGATGCGCGCCTCGAAGCCGTGCGCCGCGCCCAGGGGCGGCGACGAGAGTTCGAGCTTCGCGCCGTGCTTCTCGACGATGGTGCCCACGATCGAAATGCCCAGGCCATAGCCCGCGCGGTCGGAGCTGTGGCGCACGTGGCGCTCGCGCAGGGTTTCGAGCTGCGCGGGGGTAACGCCGTGGCCGGTGTCGCGCACGGCCAGGGTGCAAGGCGACATCACCTCGATGACGACGCGGCCGCCGCCGTAGCGCAGCGCGTTCTCCACCAGGTTGCGCAGGGCAATTGCGAGAGCATCGACGTCGCCGAGGGCCAGTGGCACGACGCTGTCGGGCACCTTGAGCATGAGCCGCTCGGCATTCTGCGGGTCTTGCCAGAACTCCTGCGCCACGGTGCCGGCAAGCTGCACCAGGTCGACCCGCGTGCGCGCGAGCGAGGCGCCCGATTCCGCGCGCGACAGCTGCAGCAGCTTTTCGGTGCGATGGCTGAGAGTGTGCAGCGCATCGAGCGCGGCCTGCACGTCGTTACGCTGCAGGTCGTGCTCCAGCGCGGTCTGCAGCCGCAGGCGGGCGGCGGCGAGCGGCGTGCGCAGCTCGTGCGCGGCATTGGCCGCCAGGGCGCGCTCCACGTCGAGCGAGTGAGACAGCCGCTCCAGCAGCCGGTTGACGTGATCGCCGACAGTGCGCAACTCCTTGGGCAACCCGCCGGGCAGGGCGATCGGGCTCAGGTCGGCGCCGCTGCGCTTCTCGATCTCGCCGGCCAGATCCTGCAGCACCCGCAGCTCGGTGCGCGCCACGTTGCGCAACACCAGCGCAAGCAGCGGCAGCACTGCGCCGAGCGGAATGATCAGGCCGAAGAGCGTGCGGTTGAGGGCGTGGCGGCGTTCGTCGAGCGGGTCCGCCACCTGGAAGAACAGGCCCAGCGTCGGGTGTCGCACGGTGTAGATGCGCCAGGTCGGGTTGTTCGCGAAGCCGGCGGCCAGCGGCACGTCGAAGGTGTCCGCGGGCGCCTCGGCGGAGCGCAGCATCACATGCTCGTGCAGATCGACGATCTGGTAGATCACCGCGTCTTCCGAGAACAGCTGCTTGGGCGCGATCAGCGGTTCGCGCGGCGGCTCCTGGCCCGGGTGCTGCAGCTTTTCCAGTTCCTGCACCGCCATCGCGAACATGCGGTGCGAGACCTCGACCAGTTCGTTGTCGAAGTTGTGGTTGATCTCGCGGTCCACATACCAGACCACGGCGAACACGCACAACAGCCACACGCCGCCGACCCAGATGATCAGGGTGCGGGTCAGCCGGCCGGCGAGCGAGTCGCGGCCGGCCGCGAAGCTGGAGGCACTCATTCGTCGTCGTCCGCGGAGAACGACAGCCGGTAGCCGAGGCCGCGCAGTGTCTGGATGTGGCTGCGTCCGAGCTTGCGCCGCAGGCGGCTGATGAAGACCTCTAGCGTGTTGCTGTCGGCCTCGTCGCCGAAGCCGTACAGCGCATCGGCGAGGTTCTCGCGCGTGTGGATGCGCTCGGGCCGCGTGGCCATGACGCGCAGCAGCGCCCATTCCTTCTGCGTCAGCGTGATCGGCGAGCCGTCCTTGCGCACCATGTCGTGCGCCAGGTCGATCTCGAGCGTGCCGAGGTGCAGCACCGGCGAGCTGCTGGAGCTGCGGCGCCGCTCGACCGCGCGCAGGCGCGCAAGCAGTTCGGCAGGGTCGTAGGGCTTGATGAGGTAGTCGTCGGCGCCGGCGTCCAGGCCGCGGATGCGGTCTGTTACCTGGTCGCGGGCCGTCAGCACGATGACTATGGGGCGCTCGGGCAGGGCGCGGATCTGCGGCAGCAGCGAGAGGCCGTCTCCGTCGCCCAGATGCAGGTCGAGCAGCACGGCTGCGTACTGCACCGAGAGCAGGGCGCCGCGCGCGTCGGCCAGGCTGGGCGCCACGTCGACCACGAAAGCCTTGGCCAACAGGTAGCTGCAGACGGCATCTGCCAATGCACTGTCATCTTCGACCAGCAATATGCGCACGCATGTCTTTCCAAGAAAAATTGCAGTCTAGCGTCACCGAGTTGCACCGGGCCTTTCAGTCAGGTTCGGTTCATCTTGCTTCAGGCTCGGTTCATTCCGCAAACGTAGGCTCGCGACTGTTTTTCAGTCCTGCCTTCGTCCATGACTCGTTTTCCCAATTTTCGTCTGGGGGTTCTGACCCTTATCGCACTGGTTGCACTGATGGCGTGGGACGCGACGGGCGGGGATCTGATGCTGGCGCGCATGGCAGGGTCCCACATCGGGTTTCCCCTGCGCGACAGCCCCTTCATGGTTCATGTGATGCATGAGGGCGCCCGCGACCTCAGCTGGGTGCTCGTGATCACGCTGTTCGCCGCGATCCGCTGGCCCTTCGGCCTGCTGCGCCGCCTGAGCACCGGTAGCCGCGTGCAGTTGGCCCTGACCGTGCTGCTCTCGGTGATTGCGGTCAGCGTGCTCAAGCACGCCAGCCACACCAGTTGCCCTTGGGATCTGCAGGAGTTCGGCGGCATGGCGCGCTACGTGTCGCACTGGTCGTGGGGCGTCGACGACGGCGGGCCAGGCGGGTGCTTCCCGGCCGGCCATGCTTCGGCGGCCTTTGCCTACGTGGGCGGGTATTTCGTGCTGCGCCGGGTGTCGTCCCGCGCTGCAGCAATCTGGCTAGGGGTGGCGATGGTTGCAGGGCTCGTGCTGGGTGTGTCGCAGCAGCTGCGCGGCGCCCACTACATGAGCCACACGCTCTGGACGGCCTGGGTCTGCTGGGTTGTGGGCTTTGCCATCGAGGTGGCGGTAACGCGCTTCGGTTCGCGCGCATTGAGGCCGGCGGTGCCCGCACATGCAGGACCTTGATTTCGCGCTGTTCAGGCTGATCAACGCGGGCATGTCGGTACCGGCATGGAGCCTGGGCTTCGCAGAGTTCTCCTCCAACCTGCTGCCTGCTCTGTTGACGCTCGCCATCGGGGTCTGCGCATTGTTCAGCCGGCGCTGGCGCTATGCGCTGTTCACGGTGCTGATGAGCGTGCTGGCCGTATGGTTGATCGTGAACATGATCCGCACGGTGGCGCCGATTCCCCGGCCTGCGTTCTATGGCCTGGGCATCCAGTGGGTGCCGCAGGGCGTGCGGCCCGGTTTCCCGAGCCTGCATGCGGCCGGCACCTTTGCCGCGGCCTTTGCGCTCTGGTGCCTGCCTGCTCGCTGGCCCATGCTGGCGGCGCTGCTGGTGGCCACTGTAGTGGCGTGGAGCCGGGTGTACCTGGGCCTGCATTTCCCCTCCGACATCGTGGCGGCGGCGATGCTGGGCGCGGTGGTGTCGATCGTGGTGGAACGCGGCATCAGCCGGCCGCTGAGCCTGGCCGTTTCCAGCGGTGCTTTCGTGACGCGGCGGCGCGCGAGGATGAGGATGCTGAGGATGCGCAGGGCCGGCCTGAACACTGACTGAATAGTCAGTTCAGGCTCCCTTCAGGCGGGTTCGTTACATTCGGCACATGTCTGTTTCGCGAATCGCTCCCGCCCCATTGCAGCGGGTGGGTACTTCTGACTCCAAAACGCCACACTCGCCTGCCTCCGGCGGCCCGTGGGTGCGCTTCAATCTGTGGCTGGAGCGGCCGCGTTCGGCCGCCGTGGTCGTCCTGTGGCTCAGCCTCTACCTCGTCCTGACCACCAACTGGCCGCTGTGGAACGAGTTGGCCCGCATCGGTGGTGCGCCGAGCACCTACATGACGACCATCGTGGTCATGAGTCTGCTCACGCTGTGCGGCTCGGCGGCCATGTTGTCGCTCACCGCCTGGTCCCGCTGGATGAAGCCGCTGTGGCTCGCCGTGGTCGTGCTGGCTGCGGTGGTGCAGCACTACATGCTCGAGTACCGCGTGGTGATGGACCCGACCATGATCGCCAACGCGCTGCAGACCGACCCGAACGAGGCGCGCGATCTGCTGAGTTGGCGCATGGCCTTCAACGTGTGGGTTGTGGTACTGCCCGCGGCCTGGTTGCTGTGGCGGGTGCGCGTCGCGCCGATGGGCATCCTGTCGAAGCTATGGCGCAACGTGGCGCTGCTGCTGCTGTCGGTGGTCGTGGCGCTCGGCGCGGCGGTGTCCATGAACCGCGAGCTGGCGCCGCTGATGCGCAACAACGTTCATCTGCGCTACATGATGAACCCCATCGCGACCCTCTATTCCACGGGTTCGCTGCTCATCAAGCCGCTGTTCAAGCGCAGCGGCAAGCTGATTCCGATCACCGCCGGCACGGCGCTGGGCGCGAGCTATGCGGCCCAGACCAAGCCGCCGCTGTTCGTGGTGGTGGTGGGCGAGACGGCCCGCGCCGACCACTTCGCCCTCAACGGCTATGCGCGCGACACCACGCCCGAGTTGGCCAAGCGCGGCGTGCTGAGCTACCGCGACGTGCATTCCTGCGGCACCAATACGCTGGCCTCGGTACCGTGCATGTTCTCGCCGCTGGGCAAGCAGGGATATGAGTCACGCAAGGACGACTACGAGAACCTCGTCGACGTGCTGCAGGCCGCCGGGCTGGCCGTGTTCTGGCTCGACAACCAGGCTGGCTGCAAGGACGTCTGCACCCGCGTGCCGAATGCCTCGGCCTTCGACGGCCTCGATGCCGCCACGAAGAAGGCTCTGTGCGACGGCGACGAATGCCTCGACGACGTGATGCTCAAGGGCCTGGACGAGCGCATCGCCGCATTGCCGGCCGAGCGCCGCGCCAAGGGCATCGTGCTGGTGATGCACCAGATGGGCAGCCACGGCCCGGCCTACTACAAGCGCTCGGCGGCCGATGTGAAGCGCTTCCTGCCCGAGTGCAAGACCAATGCGCTGGCCGAGTGCGGCCACGCCGAGCTGATGAACGTGTACGACAACTCGATCGTGCAGACCGATCGCTTCCTCGGCCAGACCATCGACTGGCTCAAGGCGCAATCGAAGCAGTACGACCCGGCCATGCTGTACGTGAGCGACCACGGCGAGTCGCTCGGCGAGTACGGCCTGTTCCTGCACGGTGTGCCCTACAGCTTCGCGCCCGAGGCGCAGAAGCACGTGCCCATGGTCACGTGGTTCAGCGAAGGCATGAGCGAGCGGCGCAAGCTCTCGCGCTCGTGCATGGAGGCGGGGCTCGATGCGCCGCTCACGCACGACAACCTGTACCACACGGTGCTCGGCGTGATGGACGTGACCACGCCCACCTACAAGTCTGCCCTCGACGCGCTCGCGTCCTGCCGCAACAAGGCCTGAACGGGTTCGGCTACTTCTTCTCGCGGGGCAGCCGCCCCATGAGGAAGAACTCGTTGTTCGGCTGCATGCCGCTGAAGCTGGCCAGGCGATTGCTCAGGCCGAAGAAGGCGGTGATGGCCGCGATGTCCCAGATGTCCTCGTCGTCGAAGCCGTGGGCGTGCAGCGGCGGAAAGTCGCTGTCGTCGATCTCGTGCGAGCGGTCGCAGACCTTCATTGCAAAGTCGAGCATCGCGCGCTGGCGCGGCGTGATGTCGGCCTTGCGGTAGTTCACTGCCACTTGGTCGGCCACCAGCGGCTTCTTCTCGTAGATGCGCAGCAGCGCGCCGTGCGCCACCACGCAGTACAGGCACTGGTTGGCCGCGCTGGTGGTGGTGACGATCATCTCGCGGTCGCCCTTGGTGAGCGAGCCTTCTTCCTTGAGCATGAGCGCGTCGTGATACGCGAAGAACGCGCGCCACTCGGCGGGGCGGCGCGCCAGGCCGAGGAACACGTTGGGCACGAAGCCTGCCTTTTCCTGCACGGCGAGGATCGCGGTGCGGATGTCCTCGGGCAGGTCTTTCAGTTCGGCAAGGGGGTAGCGGGCCGTTGTCATGTTGTCTCCTGGTGTTCGATGCCAGGATCATAGGCAACCGCCCGCGGTGCGCCGCGTTTACTTCAGCGCCTTGCCCTGTGCTGCGCCCAGCGGCGTGTGCAGTTGCGAGGGTACCCACGAGCCCGTGTTGTCGTCGCGCCCCTGCAGCAGGTAGCGCGTGTCGGCCTTGCCGTAGTTCTGCACTGCCATGGCCGAGAACTTGCCGATGTCGGTCTTCGGGTCGCGCAGGCGATTGACGATCAGCACCTTCTTCGTGTCTGCAAAGTCGGCCATCATGTTCTGGTCGCCTTCGCTGTCGCCGGCCACGAAGCTCGGGCCGTAGCCGTACTTGCTGACCAGGAAGCGCTGGATGTTCTTCGTCTTGCCCGGGCCCTGCGTCTGGTCGTAGCCGCGGCGGAACTCGGGCTGGATCACGCCGCTGGCATCGCGCTCCAGCTCCATCGCGAGCACGCGCTCGGGCGGATTGTTGTAGCCGAAGGCGGGGTTCGACGAGATCTCCTTGATCACATCGACGAACGATGCCGAGCACACCCACACGTCGAAGCCCGCGTTGCGGAAGGCGGCGTACAGCTCCTGCATTTCGGGCTGCAGGCGCAGGCCGTTCTTCCAGCTCACCGAGACTACGCCCGCGCGGCCCGGCAGCGCGGTGGGCGAAGTCCACTTGACCTTGGCGACCGGCTCCTTCAGCTGCCATGCCACCGTGTCGGCCGTGAGCTTGCGCACCTGCGCCTCGGTCATGCCGGCGAAGAGGTACGTGACCCACGGGTAGGCCGTGTCGTGGTCGAAGGTGTCGCCGATGGCTTCGTACAGGTAGCGCACCTTGGTGGTGAATGCGCCGTAGTGCGGGCTCAGTGCCACCACGGCCAGCGACTGGTCGCCCTTCAGGCCCTTGTAGTTCTGGTAAAGCCAGGTGTAGCTCGCGACGATGTCGGGCACCACGCGGTCGATGTTCACCGGTTGGCCGGCCGCGTTGTTGTACGCGGGCAGGAAGTCTTTCTTCGGGATGTTCTTGCGAAGCGCCACTTCGAGCTGCGCGGGCGTGGCACCGAAGACGAGGTTCTCGAGCTGGTAGATGAGCGAGGCCTCTTCGATGTCGAGGAAGACGCTGGTGTTGTCCCAGTCGAACACCACGTACGGCCGCTTCGCGGCGTTGTAGCCCGGGCTGCCCTTGCCGAGGCTGGCGATCAGGCCCTCGATCTGCGCGCGGTTGAAGGCGTCCCAGTGGCCGGGCGAAAGGGCCGGCCTCGCGGAGGACGACAGGCTGGCACAGCCGGCCGCAGCCATCGCAGCGGCAATTGGCGAGAGAAGAAGGAGGCGACGTTGCATTGCTTTTTTCCTGTTTGAGTGCATGCGTTGGACAAAAAAAGACGATGACGAGCGTACGAAGCGCTCGTGACAGTTCCGGCGTTGCCGCTTGTGGGTTGTGCTCAGCGCGCGAGCGATGGCGCCTGGCGCTGTTCAAGCACCGCGAGATCGCTCTCGTCCTTGAGCCCAATGCCGGTCAGTCCCCTGCGCAGGGACTCTCGCATCAGCCATGCCAGCTTGAACGCGGCCACTTCGTAGGGCAGGCCTTCGGGGCGCACGTTCGAGATGCAGTTGCGTTCGGCGTCGTGCCGGCCGCGCTTTGGCGAATGGGTCAGGTAGATGCCGAGGCTGTCGGGCGAGCTGAGGCCCGGGCGCTCGCCGATCAGCATGACCGAGAGCGCCGCGCCGAACAGTTCGCCCACTTCGTCGGCCAGCGCCACGCGCGCCTGCGTGGCGATGACCACGGGGGCAAAGCTCGTGTCGGGCGGCAGGTGCGATCGCAATGCCGCGAGCAGCGGCACCGTATGACGCGCCGCCGCGAGCGAGGAGAGCCCGTCGCCGACCACCACGCAGACATCGCAGCCATAGCGCCGGTCGCCGAGCAGGCGCGTGGCGGCGTCTTCATCGAGCTGGCGCCCGAGGTCGGGCCGGCGCAGGTATTCGGTGCGGTCCGCGGCGCGGCTGCGTGCGCGCGCCACTTCCCAGCGCTGCGCGGTCAAAGCGGCTTCGAGCGCATCGACGTCGAGCGCGGCGTGGATCGCGTCGCGGGCCATCGCATGCGCCCATCCGAAGCGCAGTGTCTCGTCGGTCGGCATGCCGGCGCCGGCGCGGCCCAGTGCCAGCCGCGCGGGCGTGGCCGAGCGCCATTGCGCCCAGGGGTTGGGGGTGACCGGTGAATCGCTCATGACGCGAGTGCGGAGAGCCCGCTCATGTCGGCCAGCAGCCGGTTGGAAGAGGGCGGTGCCAGCTGGCCGGCCGCATCGGTGATCTGCATGCGCTGCAGCCACGCTTCGAACTCCGGCGCACGCTTCAGGCCCAGTGTTTCGCGCAGAAACAGTGCGTCGTGGAAGGAGGTGCTCTGGTAGTTGAGCATCACGTCGTCCGCGCCCGGGATGCCCATGATGAAGTTGATGCCCGCCGTGCCCAGCAGCACGAGCAGCGTGTCCATGTCGTCCTGGTCGGCCTCGGCGTGATTGGTGTAGCAGATGTCGCAGCCAATGGGCAGGCCCAGCAGCTTGCCGCAGAAGTGGTCCTCGAGCCCGGCGCGGATGATCTGCTTGCCGTCGTACAGATACTCCGGCCCGATGAAGCCGACGACAGTGTTGATGAGAAAGGGCTTGTAGCGCCGCGCCAGCGCATAGGCGCGCGCCTCGCAGGTCTGCTGGTCGACGCCGAAGTTGGCGTTGGCCGAGAGCGCGCTGCCCTGGCCGGTCTCGAAGTACATGACGTTGTCGCCAATGGTGCCGCGCTTGAGCGACAGCGCCGCCGCGTAGGCCTCGTCGAGCAGCTCCGGCGTCACGCCAAACGAGAGGTTCGCCTTCTCGGTGCCTGCAATCGACTGGAACACCAGGTCCACCGGTGCGCCGGCTTCGGCCAGCTTGAGCGTGTTGGTCACGTGCGTGAGCACGCAGCTTTGCGTGGGAATCTCGAAGCGCTGGATCACCTCGTCGAGCATGCGCAGCAACTGGCCAAGCACCGGCATGCTGTCCGAGGCCGGGTTGAGGCCGATCACCGCATCGCCCGCGCCGTAGAGCAGGCCGTCGAGCGTGGAGGCCGCCACGCCGCGCAGGTCGTCGGTCGGGTGGTTGGGCTGCAGGCGCACGGCCAGGTGGCCGGGCAGGCCGACGGTGTCGCGAAAGCGCGTGACCACGCTGCACTTCTTCGCGACAGACACCAAGTCCTGGTTGCGCATGATCTTGGACACGGCCGCAACCATCTCGGGCGTGAGGCCCGGCGCAAGCGCAGTGAGCGTGGCGGTGGTGGCAGCCTCGGACAGCAGCCAGTTGCGGAAGTCGCCGACCGTGAGGTGCGACACCGGCGCGAAGGCTTGCGCATCGTGGCTGTCGATGATGAGGCGCGTGATGTTGTCGCTCTCGTACGGAATCAGCGCTTCGGTGAGGAACTGCTTGAGCGGCGTGTCGGCCAGCACATGGCGCGCGGCCATGCGCTGCTGCGCGGTGGCCGCGCCGATGCCCGCGAGGTAGTCGCCCGAGCGCGCGGGGCTCGCGAAGGCCATGACCTGCCGCAGGTCTTCGAAGGCGAAGACCTGGTCGGCGATGGTGGTGCGATACAGCATCTTTCTTCAGGTGTCAGGCGGAGGTCGTCGAAGAAGACAGCATCTCGTCGGGCGCGGCCGCTTTGCGCTGCGCCGATGTCAGCAGGAAGTAGCCGTACGCCGCGGCCATCAGCACGATGAACAGCAGCGTGAGCATGCCGTTGAACCACACCATCGCACCCAGGCACACCACGCCGAGCCCGAGCGCGATGGCCGGGAAGACCGGGTAGAAGGGCGCGCGGTAGGTGCGCAGCAGGTTCGGCTCGGTGCGGCGCAGCTTGAACAGCGCGGCCATCGAGATCAGGTACATCACGATGGCGCCGAGCACCGCCATGGTCACGATGTTGGCAGTGAGCGTCTGGCCGCCGAACTGCACCCACTCGTCGCTGAAGATGGCAATGACGCCGATCACGCCGCCGGCCAGCAGCGCGCGGTGCGGTGTGTCGAAGCGCGGGCTCAGGCCGGCGAAGTAGCGCGGCAGGTAACCGGCGCGCGCCAGCGCGAAGATCTGGCGCGAGTAGCCCATGATGATTCCGTGGAACGAAGCGATCAGCCCGAAGAGGCCGATCCACACCAGCATGTGCAGCCAGCCACTGTTATCGCCCACCACCGCCTTCATGGCCTGTGGCAGCGGGTCGTTGATGTTGGCGAGCTTGCGCCAGTCGCCCACGCCGCCCGCGAAGATCATCACGCCGAAGGCCAGCACCACCAGCGTGACGATGCCCGTGGTATAGGCGATGGGAATGGTGCGGTGCGGGTCGCGCGCCTCTTCGGCGGCCATGGCCGCGCCCTCGATGGCGAGGAAGAACCAGATCGCGAACGGTATGGAAGCGAAGATGCCCGAGATGGCCGCGCCGTTCAGCACGCTGCCGCCGGCCCAGCCGTTGGCCACGAAGTTGGCCATGGTCCAGCCCGGCGTGACCACGCCCATGAACACCAGCAACTCGACGATGGCCAGCACCGTCACGAACAACTCGAAGGCCGCCGCTATGCCCACGCCGACCCAGTTGAGCGCGATGAAGATCACGTACGCGCCCAGGGCGAACCACTTCGGGTTGATGCCCGGGAACTGCACGTTGAGGTACGCGCCGATGGCCAGCGCGATGGCCGGCGGCGCGAAGACGAATTCGATCAGCGTCGCAAAGCCCGCGACAAAACCGCCGTTGGGTCCGAAGGCGCGCCGCGCATAAGCAAAAGGACCACCCGCATGCGGAATGGCTGTGGAGAGCTCGGTGAAGCTGAAGATGAAGGTGGTGTACATCGTGGCCACCAGCACCGTGGCAACCAGGAAGCCGAGCGTGCCGGCCGTGTTCCAGCCGTAGCTCCAACCAAAGTACTCACCCGAGATGACGAGGCCCACCGCAATGCCCCAGAGTTGCACGGGGCCGAGCACTTTCTTGAGATGGCCGGTGCCTGTGTGGGCCGGCGCTGCTGCGCCAGTGCTGGCTTCGGTGGAGTTCATGCGGCTTCCTCTCTGCGTGAATGTTGACAGTGCACATTCAGCAAAGCAAGGGCCGTTCCAACGAGGCCGGCATGGGCCGATATGGGCCGCTGGCCATAATCGGGGCCTCTCAACCTTCGAGGTGTTTTGTGAAGTCTCTTTTCTGTGCCGCTCTCGTGTCCGTCTTTGCAATGCCCGCCGCGTTCGCGCAATCTGCGCCCGTGACCACGCCAAGCGGCCTGATCTACCAGTCGATCAAGGAAGGCACCGGCGCTTCGCCTGCGGCCACCGACGTGGTCAAGGTTCACTACCGCGGCACCTTCCCCGACACGGGCAAGGAATTCGACAGCTCCTACAAGCGCGGCGAACCCACCGAGTTCCCGCTCAACGGCGTGATCCCGTGCTGGACCGAAGGCGTGCAGAAGATGAAGCCCGGCGGCAAGGCCAAGCTGACCTGCCCACCGTCGATTGCCTACGGTTCGCGCGGCGCGGGCGGCGTGATTCCGCCGAACGCCACGCTGAATTTCGAAGTGGAGCTGGTGTCCGTCACCAAGCGCTGATCGTCAGATCTGCGCCATGCCGCCATCGACGAACAACTCGACGCCGTTGACGAAGCTGCTGTCGTCGGAGGCCAGGAACACCACGGCCTTGGCGATTTCGTCAGGCGTGCCGACCCGGCCCAGCGGGATGTTCTGGGTTTGTCCCTCGACGAAGCCCTGCACCTGCTCCGCCGTGAGGCCCAGCAGGTCGTAGGCGGGGGTCGGCACCACGCCGGGGCTCACGGCGTTCACGCGGATGCCGGCGTCCTTCAGGTCCACCGTCCAGCTGCGCGCAAAGCTGCGCACCGCCGCCTTGGTCGCGCTGTAGACGCTGAAGGCCGGGTTGCCCTTGATGCTGGTGATCGATGCGTTGAGCACGATCGATGCCCCCTTGGGCATCAGCGGCAGCGCCTTCTGCACCGTGAAGAGCAGGCCGCGCACATTGGTGCCGAAGATCTTGTCGAAGTGTTCCTCGGTGATCTGCCCCAGCGGCAGCAGGCTGCCGCCGCCCGCGTTGGCGAACAGCACGTCGAGGCGGCCTTTCTCCTGCTTGATGGTGGCGTAGAGCCGGTCGAGGTCTTCGAGCTTCGACACGTCGCCGAGCACGCCGGTCACGTTGCGCCCGATGGCCTTCACGGCCGCGTCGAGTTCGGCCTTGCGGCGGCCGGTGATGAACACGTGCGCGCCTTCGGCCACGAAGCGTTGCGCGGTGGCCAGGCCGATGCCGCTGGTGCCGCCGGTGACGAGGGCGATCTTGTCGTCGAGCTTGAGGGTCATGGTTTCTTCCTTGGTGGTTGCTGCAATGCAGCGTTGTCGATGGAAGCAAGTTTGGGCGCGACCCCCACGCGGACCAAGACGGCGCGCGGGATTTGTTTATTTCCGGATCACTAATAATTCGGCGATGGACCAGATCACCGCCATGCGCGTGTTTGCCCGCGTGGTCGAGGCCGGCACCTTCACGCGCGCCGCCGACTCGCTGCAGATGCCCAAGCCCACCGTGACGAAGATGGTGCAGCAGCTCGAAACGCACCTGCGCGTGAAGCTGCTGCAGCGCACCACGCGGCGCGTGACGGTCACGCCCGAGGGCGCGGCCTACTACGAGCGCACCGCGCGCGTGCTGGCCGAACTGGAAGACATCGAGTCCGACCTCACCAACGCGCAGGCCAATCCGCGCGGTCGGCTGAGGGTGGACGTCGGCTCCTCGCTGGCCAACATGATCCTGATTCCGCAGCTGCCGACGTTCCATGCGCGCTATCCCGAAATCGAACTCGAGATCGGCGTGAGCGACCGGCCGGTGAACCTGATCGGCGATGCGGTCGACTGCGTGATCCGTGCGGGCGAGCTGACCGACCAGTCGCTCGTGGCGCGCCGCATCGCGACCTTGCCCTTCGTGACCTGCGCCACGCCGGCCTATCTGGAGCGCCACGGCGTGCCGAAGACGCCCGCGGATCTCGGTGACGGCACGCACCGCGTGGTGGGCTATTTCTCGTCGCTGAGCAACCGGCCGATTCCGCTGCGCTATGGGCGCGGTGAAGAGCGCATCGAGATCCACGGCCACACAGTGGTGGGCGTGAACGAGAGCACGGCGCACCTGAGCGCGATGCTCACCGGCATGGGCGTGGCGCAGACCTTCGATGTGATGGCCGCGCCCTACCTGGCCAGCGGCGCGCTGGTCGAGGTGCTGCAGGGCTGGGCGCCCGAGCCGTATCCCCTGCACGTGGTGTACCCGACCAACCGGCACCTGAGCGCCAAGCTGCGCGTGTTCGTGGACTGGGCGGTGGAACTCTTCGCGCCCTACAACAAGGCCGGCAAGCGCTGAAGCGCCCGCGATTTCAGCCCGGCTGGTACTGGTACAGCCAGGTCTCGGTCAACGTCTGGTCGCCGTTCTTCATGTACATGCGCATGTCGATCGGCTCGTTGCCTTCGGGCGTGAAGTCGAACTGTGCGCGCCAGTGGCCCGGCACGCCGTTGGGCACGGCCTCGGCGAAGACGTACGAGAACTTGCCGCGCGCCGCCGTCAGCATCACCTCGGGCTTCACGCCGAAGGGCACGGCCTGCAGCGGCTGTCCGATGAACTCGACCATGAACTTGCGCACGCCCTGCGGACGCGGCTGGCCCGGCTGCCCGCCGCGCCCGATGCGCGTGGCCACGCAGCGCGCGAGAGGCGACGGAAAGGGTTCCTGGTCGGTCCAGTGCAACCGGTATTGCAGGCTGTAGCTGGCCCCGGCCTTCGCATCGGCCTTAGGCACCCAGAAGGCGACGATGTTGTCGTGGATCTCGTCGTCGGTCGGAATCTCGATGAGCTGCACCGAACCCTCGCCCCAGTCGCCCAGCGGCTCGATCCACAGGCTCGGGCGCTTCTCGTAGTTCACGCCGTCCTGGTAGTGGTCGAAGGCGCGATCGCGCTGCAGCAGGCCGAAGCCGCGCGGCTTGGTATCGGCGAAGGCCGAGGCGCGCGTCTGCGTGGGGTTGTTGAGCGGGCGCCAGATGCGCTCGCCCGCGCCGTTCCAGATTGCGAGGCCGTCGGAGTCGTGCACCTCGGGGCGCCAGTCGATGGCGGTGGGCTTGATGGTTTCCGAGTACCAGTACATCGACGTGAGCGGCACCAGGCCCAGGCGCGACACGTCGCGGCGCAGGAACATGCGCGCGTCGATGTCCATGATGACGGCCTTGCCGCGCTGCATGATGAACTTGAACACACCCGTGACGCTCGGCCCTTCGAGCAGCGCGTAGACCGTCATCGACGTGGTGTTGTTGGCGGCCGGCGTCTCGAAGTAGAAGCGCGTGAAGGTCGGAAACTCCTCGGGCTTGTCGGGCACTGCCACGTCGAGCGCGATGCCGCGCGCCGACAGGCCGTACTGGTAGAGCTCGCCGATCGCGCGAAAGTACGAGGCGCCGAGGAACGCGACCCAGTCGTTCTTCTGCCAGTCGAGCTTGCTCTGGTCGCCCAGGCGGCTTTCCTGCAGGCGAAAGCCCGCAAAGCCTGCGCCCGGCGGCAGCGCGCGGGCCGGGCTGTCGGGCGGCATCGAGAAGTAGGTGGGGCTGTAGAGCACCTCGCGGGAAAATGCGTCGCCGTCGGTGTTCTCGAGCACGTGCATGCGCACGGGCGTCTGGAAGAAGCGCCCGAGATGGAAGAAGGTAACGGGGAAGGCGCCGGGCCCGTCGCGGAAGAGGGCGTTGGCGGGGTCGAACTTGATCTTGCCGTGCGCGTCGTAGTCGATGCGGTCGAGCACCTCGGGCGCCAGTGGCGCGGCGGCTGCATAGGGCTTGGCGGCGAGCGACTTCGCCTGTGCGATCAACGCGTCGAAGGAAAAGGGCGTGGGCTGGCTCAGTTGCAGCCCGTTGGCGGCCAGTGCCTCCTGGGGCAGTCCGAGGGCGGCGAGTGCGGCAGCGGCACCACCGGCGGCAAGGAAGGATCGGCGATCAAGCATGTGGTTCTTGAGGGTTGCGAATCTTGAGGGAGAAGAAAGAAAAGCAGCGAAGACGATAGAGCATTCTCCGCGACCGGGAACAGCTGGTAGCTTGACCTGGCCCGGGGCCGCACCGCGTCAGCCATTCCGCGCAGCGCGGGCCGGACAAAGCCGGCACTTCACAAAATTGTGCGTTTATGTATCGGCGACGTCCGTCGCCTTCAGCGCGTAGAGCGCATACAGCGGCACCCCGAGAAACAGCATGACCATCGGGGCGAACAAGGTGTAGGGCAGGCCGATGCCTTCCAGCACGCGGTAAGTGTCGGTCAGCTGCAGGCGCGGATGGGGCTGCGTCAGTTCGGTAGAGCGACGGATGCCCCAGAGAAACTCTGCACCGGTCGTGCGCACCGACGGATGCTGCCTTCCGCGCCCCACCGCAAGCCAGCACATGGCGTCGAAGGCCAGCATCGAGCCTGCGGGCGCGCGTTCGCCGAAGGTGGCGAGCACCGCCTGCACCTGCTCGGGCTTCAGGTACATCAGCACGCCTTCGGTGAACAGGAAAACCGGCGCAGCGTTGCGCTTGCGCGGCAGGCCCAGCTGTTCCCACCAGTCGGGCGCGGTCAGGTCGAGCTCGCGCAGGTCGTGGCGTTCATTCGTCTCGGGGATCAGCTCGCGGCGCATTTCGAGCACCTCGGGCAGGTCGGCGTCGGTCATGTGGGACTTGCCGTCGTCCAGCCACTGGAAGTAATGGCTAAGGCCGCAACCCATGTTCACCACGCGGCCGCCGGGGTGCTGCTTGAGGAAGTCCTGGGCCAGGCTGCGGAAGCGACGGGTGCGCGAGAGGATGCTGTAGATGGTCGCCCGGTCTTCCGGCAGCGCTTGGCCGTCGTCGCGGATCTGCTCCAGGATGCCCGCGGCGTATGCGTCCCGCACGGCCACTTGCGGAAACATCGCGTCGCCCGAAGCCCGGGCGGCCAGGGGAATCCGCAAGGTCGAAGGAACGGCCGACAGGCGCCGTGCGCGTCTGCCGGTGGTCATGGATGCGGAAGAGAGGCCATGCACAAAGTCTGGCCGCTCCGGCATTGCGGGGCAAGTCAGTCTTTGGTTATGCCGGCGGGTGAGAAGCGCATGTCTGCGCAGGCCCGCGCCTTCAGCCTGCGGACTGTCCAGTCAATGTGCCTCGGGCTTGCCGCGCTGGCGCGCAAGATGGCGATAGATGGTGCTGCGGTGAACATCCAGCCGGCGGGCGGCCTTCGCCACGTCGTGATCGCAGGCCTTGAGTGCCTCGTCGATGGCGTGGCGTGTGATGCTCATCAGCGGTTCGGTGTGTGGCAGGGCATGGGGCGTCGCGTCGTCGGGCGGCGAAGTCCACGCGCCGACCAGATGCGCGGGAAGCATGGCCGCCGTCACCGAATCGCCCGCATCGGCAAGCGCCACGACCGCACGCAGCGTGCTGCGCAGCTCGCGCACATTGCCCGGCCAGCGGTAGGCGGCCAGCGCTTCGAGCGCATCGCTCTCCAGCCGCAGGTGCTTGGCCGCGCCGCCTGCCTCGAGGAACAGCCGCGAGATCAGCGCGTGCCGGTCGCCGCGCTGGTGCAGCGGCGGCAGGGCGACTGTGAACCCTGCCACGCGATACATCAGGTCGGCACGAAAGCGCCCGGCCTCCACCAGTGCCGGCAGGTGGCCGTGCGTGGCGCAGACCAGGTCGAAGTCCACCGCCACGCCCTGGCCGCCGCCCAGCGGCGTGACCACGCGCTCTTCGAGCACGCGCAGCAGGCGCGTCTGCAGGGGCAGCGGTATCTCCGCGATCTCGTCGAGGAACAGCACTCCGCCGTGAGCCTCGCGGATGCGGCCCGCCATGCCCTTGCGCTTTGCGCCGGTGAAGGCGCCTTCCTCGTAGCCGAACAGCTCGGACTCGATCAGCGTCTCGGGCAGCGAGGCGCAGTCCACTGCCACGAAGGGCCCCGCGCTGCGCCGGCTCGCGGCATGCAGCCGGCGCGAGAACACCTCCTTGCCGCTGCCGGTCTCGCCGTTGACCAGCACGGAGACGCCTTCGTTCAGCACCCGCACAGCCTTGTGCAGCAGCGGTTGTATGTCGTCGGCTTCAGTGGTCATGCCCGGGGACGACGTGGCGTGGCGAGCGGCGGTACGCGCTGTATCCGGCGTGTTCGAACGCTCCATCACCATCGCGATCTGCCGCCCGCCCGGCAGCGTCAGCAGGTTGCGCCGGTGCTCCATGCGTGGCCAGTTCGTGCCAAGAAAAGCCTCGGCGTCCAGGTCGAGCAGCCCCTCCCACGAGCGGCTGAACAGTTCGAGCGCTACACGGTTGGCCGCGACGATGCGCCCGCCCTCGATCACCATCAGCCCCTCGCGCGCGGTGCCGATCAGTGCCGGCCGCGCGTGGAAGCGCAGCACGTGGCCGCCGGCCTCGGCCAGCATCATGCGGTGCTCGACCTGCTGCGCCGCCATGCGCACCAGCCCCAGAGCATGCGTGTTCACGCGCACCGTCTCGCCAGAGATATCGAGCGCGCCCGCCAGTTCGCCGCGGCCGGTGAAGATGGGCGCCGCCGCACAGCCGAGCGCGCCGTTCTGCGCCAGGTAGTGCTCGCCGCCCAGCACCATCAGCGCTTCTCGCTCCGCCAGCGCCGTGCCGATGGCATTGGTGCCCCGGTTGTGCTCCGACCATTCCACGCCGGGCTGCAACGCAATGCGCTCGGCCTTGGGCAGGAAGTCGGCACTGCCGACCTCTTCGAGGATCAGCCCGCTGGCGTCCGACAGGATCACCACGCAGCCATTGCCGACCGCATGCTCGGCAAGGCCGTCGAGCTCGGGCTGCGCGCAGTTCAGCAGCCGCATGGCCTGCTCGCGCCGTTCGCTCAGCAATGCCAGCGCCATCGGCTCGGGGTCGATCACGTGGTGGTCGACCGGGCGGCTGCGCTGCCAGGAACGCGAGATGTGCGGTGCGATCCACGGAGCAGGGTCGCGGCCCTGCGCGAAGAACAGCTCGCGGGCCTGGTCCACTCCGATCGATGGCAAATGCGCTTCACCACTCATGCGTGTCTCCGATAGGTTTTCGCCTTGTGCGACATCCTAGTCGCCATATTCGCGCGAACATGTCGCAGATTGCGAATGAAAACCCGCTCCGGCATCGGTTTGCAGTGCGCAGGTGCCTAGGGAATGTCCCGATCCGGCCGGGTATGTGGCTTGCGGTAGTCCATGCGGGCCGCCGCATGTCGTGGCGCCACTACCTTGCATATGGAGACAAAGTCATGGACATGCTCGAACCGGGCAAATTCGGTACCGCGGTGCCGTTCAAGAAGCGCTACGGCAACTACATCGGCGGCGAATGGGTCGCGCCGGTGGACAACCAGTACTTCGAGAACATCACACCCGTCACCGGCAAGGTCTTCTGCGAGGTGCCGCGCTCCACGGCGGCCGACATCGACCGCGCGCTCGACGCCGCGCACAAGGCCAAGGGCGCCTGGGGCCGCACCTCGACCACCGAGCGCGCCAACATCCTGAACAGGATCGCCGACCGAATGCAGGAAAACCTGGCGGTTCTGGCGGCCGCCGAAACCTGGGACAACGGCAAGCCCATCCGCGAAACCACGGCGGCCGACCTGCCGCTGGCCATCGACCACTTCCGCTACTTCGCCTCGTGCATCCGCTCGCAGGAAGGCGGCATCAGCGAGATCGACCATGAAACCTTCGCGTACCACTTTCACGAGCCCATCGGCGTGGTCGGCCAGATCATTCCCTGGAACTTCCCGATCCTGATGGCCGTGTGGAAGCTGGCGCCAGCGCTGGCAGCCGGCAACTGCGTGGTGCTGAAGCCGGCCGAGCAGACGCCGGTGTCGATCCTGGTGCTGATGGAAATCATCGGCGACCTGCTGCCGCCGGGCGTGCTGAACGTCGTCAACGGCTTTGGCGTGGAGGCCGGCAAGCCGCTGGCGTCGAGCAACCGCATCGGCAAGATCGCCTTCACCGGCGAGACCACCACCGGCCGGCTGATCTCGCAGTACGCGAGCCAGAACCTGATTCCGGTCACGCTGGAGCTGGGCGGCAAGTCGCCCAACATCTTCTTCGCCGACGTGATGGACAAGGACGACGGCTTCTTCGACAAGGCGCTCGAAGGCTTCACCATGTTCGCGCTGAACCAGGGCGAGGTGTGCACCTGCCCGTCGCGCGCGCTGATACAGGAGTCGATCTACGACCGCTTCATGGAACGCGCGCTGAAACGCGTGGCCGCCATCAAGCAGGGCAGCCCGCTCGACATGGCCACGATGATCGGCGCGCAGGCTTCCAGCGAGCAGCTCGAGAAGATCCTGTCGTACCTCGACATCGGCAAGCAGGAGGGTGCGAAGGTGCTGATCGGCGGCGAGCGCCAGAAGCTCGAAGGCGACCTGGCCGACGGCTACTACGTGAAGCCGACCGTGTTCAGGGGCCACAACAAGATGCGCATCTTCCAGGAGGAAATCTTCGGCCCCGTGGTGTCCGTCACCACCTTCAAGGACGAGGAAGAAGCGCTCGCCATTGCCAACGACACGCTCTACGGGCTGGGCGCCGGCGTGTGGAGCCGCGACATGAACCGCGCCTTCCGCATGGGCAAGGGCATCCAGGCCGGCCGCGTGTGGACCAACTGCTATCACCACTACCCGGCGCATGCGGCCTTCGGTGGCTACAAGCAATCGGGCATCGGTCGCGAAAACCACAAGATGATGCTCGACCACTACCAGCAGACCAAGAACCTGCTGGTGAGCTACAGCGAGAACAAGCTGGGCTTCTTCTGATGACCGGCGAAGTCCTGCGTGTCACCGCGACCGATGCCGCGCTCGCGTTGATCGACAGGCTCGCCGCAAAGCACGGCCCGCTGATGTTCCATCAGTCGGGCGGCTGCTGCGACGGCAGTGCGCCCATGTGCTACGGGCGTGACGAGTTCATCGTGGGCGACTACGACCGGCTACTCGGCCACATCGGCGGCATGCCGTTCTACATCAGCGGGCCGCAGTTCGAGTACTGGCAGCACACGCAGCTGATCATCGACGTGGTGCCGGGGCGCGGCGGCATGTTCTCGCTGGAGGGGCCGGAAGGCTTGCGCTTCCTGACGCGCTCGCGGCTCTTCACCGACGAGGAGTGGGCGGTGCTGGAGGCCGAAGAGGCGAAGTAGCAAGGGAAGGCGGGAGGGCGTTGCGCAGATAGACTGGGGGCGTTTTTCGATCAATCTCCAAGGAGCACCCCGTGAAGATCAGCGCGCCCCCGAGTCCGGCTGCGCGCCGGACTTTTCCGTTTGAAGGAAATGTGGTTTCCGCGAAAACCACTTTCCCGGTGACCTGGCCGACGCCATAGTTGCCGACCACCAACCCCAGCACAAGAACAGGAAACCGAATGAGCACCCTCGACATCGTCGGCCTCTGCGGCAGTCTTCGCACCGGCTCCATCAACCGGGCCGCCCTGAACCTCGCAGGCTCGCTGATGCCCGAGCCGATGGCCATGGAGGTCGTCGAATGGCGCGAGGTGCCGGTGTTCGACGCAGACGTGTTCGCCAAGGGCTACCCCGCATCGGTGCAGGCGCTGCGCGACCGCATCCGCCGCGCCGACGGCGTGGTGATTGCTACGCCCGAATACAACTTCTCGATTCCGGGCGGGTTCAAGAACATGATCGACTGGCTCAGCCGCGGCGAAGACCAGCCCTTCGCGCACAAGCCGGTGGCCATCCTGTCGGCATCGCCGGGGCCGGTTGGCGGCGCGCGCGTTCAGTACGACCTGCGCCGCGTGCTGTTGTTCGTGAACGCGATGGTGCTGGCGAAGCCCGAGGTCTTCATCGGCGGCGCGGGCGGCAAGTTCGACGCGGACGGCAACTGCACCGACGAGACGACGCGCAAGTTCGTCGGCGACCAGATGAAGGCGTTCGAGAAGTGGATCGCGGCGGTCAAGCGGATGGCGGCTGGCTGAGTCTTCGCCCGCTAGGTCGATGAGGCGAGTAGCTGACGCACCAACAGCTGTACAGCGGGCGAGAGCGTGGCCCCCATCTTCGTCGCCATCAGCAACCGCCGCGTGGCCCACGCATCCTTCAGCCGCACGACCTTCAGATCGAGCGCCGCAACCTGCGCCTTGCACGCGGCCAGCGGCACCACGCCGATGCCGAGATTGGCTGCGATCATGTGGCACATCGCATCGAAGCTGCGCACCTGTACGCGCAGGCGCATCGGGATGCCGGCCTGCTCTGCTGCGCGCGACGTGAGCTCCAGCAGCGAACTGCTGCGGTTCAGGCCGACGAATTCGTGCGCGAGGCAGGTCTTGAAGTCGACCTGCTTCACGCGGCTGCGCGCCAGCGGATGCTGCTTTGCGCACAGCACCACGAGTTCGTCGGTCTGGAAGGGCGCGACGTCGAGCCCATAGGCGGGTGTGTTCTCCGCGAACACGCCGACGTCGGCGAGCCCGTCGACCAGTGCGCGCACGATGTCGCCGCTCAATTGCTCTTCGACCTCCACTCGGATGTCGGGATGCTGCGCGAGAAAAGTCGCGAGCGTCGTGGGCAGGAACTCGGTCAGCGCCGACATGTTGGCCCACAGCCGCACATGGCCGCGCACGCCGCTTGAGTAGTCGTTGATCTCGTTGCTGAACTGCTCGAAGCCCTGGAACAACCGCATCGCATGCTGCATCGCCACATGGCCGGCGGGCGTGAGCGCGATGCCTTGCGCGCTGCGTTCGAGCAGCTTCGATCCCGTTGCTGCCTCGAAGTCCGAAAGCCGCCGGCTTGCCGCCGACAGCGCGAGGTGGCATGCCTCCGCGCCCTTGGTGATGCTGCCCGACTGCGCGACCGCGCAGAACAGGCGCAGCGTCACGAAGTCGACACGGGCGGGGTTGATCGGGCTGGGCATCGGCGGATTCTAGAGAGGCGCGGCCACCCCTTCGCGTTTTGCGAAGGAGTGCTGCCGTCACAGCAATTCCGCCTGGCGCAATCTGTTCCTAGAGTCGGACCTTACCCAACAAGGAGACGGACGCGGACATGAATGCACTCGAAGGCCTGAAGGTGCTGGAGCTCGGCCAGCTCATTGCCGGCCCCTTCGCCGGGAAGACACTGGCGGAGTTCGGCGCCGATGTGATCAAGGTCGAGCCGGCCGGTGTCGGCGACCCGCTGCGCAAGTGGCGGCTGCTGCGCGATGGCACTTCGGCATGGTGGGAGGTGCAGTCGCGCAACAAGCGTTCGGTGTGTCTCGACTTGCGCAGCGCCGAAGGCCAGGAGGCGGCGCGCGCGCTGGCGCTCGAGGCTGACGTGCTGATCGAGAACTTCAAGCCCGGCACGCTCGAAGGCTGGGGCCTGGGGTGGGAGCAGCTGCACGCGTTGAACCCGCGGCTGATCATGCTGCGCATCTCGGGCTACGGGCAGACCGGGCCTTATCGCGACAAGCCCGGCTTCGGCGTGCTCGGCGAATCGATGGGTGGGCTGCGCTATCTGAGCGGCGAGCCGGGGCGGGTGCCGGTGCGCGTGGGGGTGTCGCTGGGCGACACGCTGGCGGCGCTGCACGGCGTGATCGGCGTGCTGACCGCGCTGCACCATCGCATGGCCCATGGCGGGGAAGGGCAGTTCATCGACGTGGCGCTGTACGAGTCGGTGTTCAACGTGATGGAAAGCCTGCTGCCCGAGTACGCCGCCTTCGGCGCGGTGCGCGAGCGCGCCGGCAGCGCATTGCCCGGCATTGCGCCGACCAACGCTTACCGGTGCAACGACGGACACTACGTGCTGGTGGCCGGCAACGGCGACAGCATCTTCCGCCGGCTGATGCGAGCCATCCGGCGCGCGGACCTGGAGAACGACGCGGAGCTTGTGCACAACGATGGGCGCGTGCGGCGCGTGGCGGAGATCGACGCCGCCATCGAGGCATGGACGCTGCAGCGCAGCCGCGATGAAGTGCTGGCCGCACTCGACGCTGCTGGCGTGCCGGTCGGGCGCATCTACACCGTGGCCGACATCGCGAGCGACCCGCAGTACCTGGCGCGCGAGATGATCGTTGAGGCGCCCACATCGGACGGCGCCACGCTGAAGGTGCCCGGCGTGGTACCCAAGCTCAGCGCCACGCCGGGACGCATCGCGCACCCGGCGCCACGCCTTGGCGAGCACACCGGCGATCTGCAAAGTGCCGGCTGGCCAGCGCGCCGCGTGGAAAGCGGGCTCCTCGTATGAAGACGGGCAACGGCATGCGGCTATTCATCAACGAGGTCGCCACCCGTGACGGCTTCCAGATGGAGAGCCGCTTCATTCCCACCGGTGACAAGGTCGCGTTGATCGACCGGCTCAGCGGGCTGGGCTACGCCAAGATCGAAGTCACGTCGTTCACTTCGGCAAAAGCAATTCCGGCATTGCGCGACGGCGAGGAGGTGATGCACCGCATCGCCCGGCGCCCCGGCGTGGTCTATACCGCGCTGGTGCCGAACGTACGTGGCGCCGAGCGTGCGCTGGAAAGCCACATCGACGAATTCAACATCGTCATGTCGGTGAGCGAGACGCACAACCTCGCCAATTTGCGCATGACGCAAGAGCAGTCGCTCGCGCAGTTGGCCGGGGTCGTTGCGCTGGCGAAGCAGGCCGGGGTGCCGGTGAACGTGTCGCTCTCGTGCGTGTTCGGCTGCCCGATGGAGGGCGAGGTGCCGCTGGCAGCGGTGCAAGGCTGGATCGACCGTTTCGCTGGGCTGGAGGTGCAGGGCATCACGCTGTGCGATACGACGGGCATGGCCTATCCCACGCAGGTGCGGGGCCTTTGCGAGAACGTCGTCGCGGCTCACCCGCAGATGGACTGGACGGCCCACTTCCACAACACACGCGGCATGGGCCTTGCGAACACAGTGGCCGCCGTCGAGGCCGGCATCCACCGGCTGGACATGTCGCTCGGTGGCATCGGCGGCTGCCCCTATGCACCGGGCGCGACCGGCAATGTGGCGACCGAGGACGTGGTGCACATGCTGCAGTGCATGGGCCACGACACCGGCATGGACCTGGGCGGCCTGATCGCCGCCGCGGCCGAGCTGGAATCGCTCGTACAGCATGAGCTGTCGAGCCAGGTCTCGCGCGCGGGCCATCGGCTGACCCGGCATGCACCGCCCGCGGATTTCAATGACATCGTTGCCCGTGCCAAGGAGCGCGGACAGAAGGAGCTCCACCCGTGATCGACCACCTGGACCACCTCGTGCTGACGACTGCGCACGAAGAAGCCTGCACCCGTTTCTACGTCGATGTAATGGGCATGGCGCTCGAAAGCTTCGGCGCCGGCCGCAAGGCTTTTCGCTTCGGCAACCAGAAGATCAACCTGCACATCAAGGACCACGAGTTCGAGCCCAAGGCGCAGCTGCCGACGCCGGGGTCGCTCGACCTGTGCTTCATTGCCAGCGTGCCGCTCGAGGAAGTCATCGCGCGGCTGAAGGAGCACGACGTGCCGATCCTCGAAGGCCCGGTGATGCGTACGGGCGCTACATCGCGCATCCGCTCGGTCTATGTGCGCGACCCCGACCTGAACCTGATCGAGATATCGGAGCTGGCGCCCTGACGGTGCGGGCCCGAAGACAGCAAGCCAAATACAAAACCACCGGAGACAAACCATGAAACCCATCCACCGCCTTCTCGCGGTCGTCCTTGCGCTGGCTGCCTCGGCTGCAACTGCCGATACATGGCCCTCGAAGCCGATCACCATGATCGTGCCCACGTCGCCGGCCGGCTCCACCGACATCATGGCGCGCATGGTCGGCGATCCGCTGCAGCGCGCGCTGGGCCAGCCCGTGGTCATCGACAACAAGCCTGGCGCCAGCGGCAACATCGGCACCGAGTTCGTGGCGCGCGCCGCGCCGGACGGCTACACACTGCTGATGCAGTACTCGGGCTTCCACGTCGGCAACCCCTCGCTCTACCCGAACATCAGGTGGAGCCCGACGAAAGACTTCGTGCCGGTGGCGATGGTGATGCGCGCGCCGCACGTCGTCGCGGTGAGCGGCAAGCTCCCGGTGAACTCGATGAAGGAACTCATCGAATACGGCAAGAAGAAGGAGGGCGGCCTGTTCTACGCCTCATCGGGCAACGGCTCGATCCAGCACATCGCGGGCGAGTTGCTGTCGCGGCAGTCGAAGCAGGCGATGACGCATGTGCCCTACAAGGGCTCGGGCCCGGCCATCAACGACCTGATCTCGGGCAACGTCGACATGTTCATCACCACGCCGCCCTCGGTCATCGGCCACTTCGCGGGCGGACGCATCAAGGCGCTGGCCTATACGGGCACAAAGCGCCATCCGTCGATGCCCAATGTGCCGACATCGGCCGAGGCGGGCCTGCCGGGCTACGAGGTCGAGTCGTGGTTCGCGGTGTTCGCGCCGGCGAAGACGCCGCCTGAAGTCGTCGCCAGGCTCGGCGCGGAGCTGAAGAAAATCGTGGAGAGCGAAGCCTTCCGCAAGAAGGTCGACGAGCAGGGCGCCTTCGCGACCTACATGGACTCGCCGACGCTCGCGAAGTTCGTCGACCAGGAGCTGGCGACCTGGTCGAAGGTGATCAAGTCGGCGGACATCAAGCCGGATTGAAGGGGGCGGGGCCCTCAGTATTCCTGGTAGACGACCTTGAAGGTCTCGCACAGCACCGGCATGCGCAGGTCGGGCTTCCTGCCGAGACGCTCGCATTCGCCGCTGAAGTACTTCCAGTGGCCTTCGCGCCAGTAGCGCAGCGAGCAATCGCCTTCGGCCTCGACGGCCACGAAGTCTTCACCGACCTCATCGAAGGGCATCACCACCACGCTGAGGGTTTCGATCACGCACAGGGGCTTGCCATGCCAGTCGGTCACCACGCTCAGGTCACCGGGCTTGGGCCGTGGCCTGCCGGTCGATTCGAAGGACCATTCGAGGCTCGCGGTGCCGCGCTTGCGCCCGTCCAGGACGAGCTTTGCCAGTTCGGTGGCGCCGGCCTCGTTGTCGTCGAAGTGGAAGGCCTCGCCAAAGCGGGCCGACATGTCGGCGCCGGCGGTGGCCTGGAATCGCTCCCAGAAGGGAAGAATGCTGGATGGAACGGTCATGTCGGGCGGCCTGGAGTCGAGCCCCAAGCCTGCCACAGCATGAACGGCTACAGCTTGACGTTGATGATCGACAGGATGATTGCCGAGAGCGTCAGTGCGACGGGCACCTTCTGCACAGCGAGCGCGTGGGCCCGTGCGAACGAGGCCTGCGTTTGCAGCAAGAGGCTGGTTTCGGAATGGATACGTGTGGACATTTCAGACTCCTGAGTGGTTGCGGGCTTCCTGCCCTGCATGGCCTCAACGATAGGCCTCGCTGCGCGCAACGGAGCAGGCGTTTCGACGACACGGCGTTTCCGTTTTCGCAACGATCAGGTGGCTTGTGGCCGGAACTTCCGGCGGGCCCCGGCAATCGTCGGGCTCAACCCGCGATCAGCTTTTGCACCAGCTCGGCCGTGGTCGCAGCCGCGTACTTGCGCATCAACCGCGCCCGGTGCAGCTCCACCGTGCGGTGGCTGATGCCCAGCGCCTTGCCGATTTCCTTGGAGGTCAGCCCGCGCATCACCTGCGCCGCCACCTCGCGCTCGCGTGGCGTGAGTTCGGCCTTTACTGCGCGGCGCGAGCCCAGGTCTTCGAAAGTCCAGATGCCGGCCTCGTGCGGGGCGGCGCGATTCATCGCATGGCCCGTGACGTGGCACCAGAAGGTTTCGCCTGCAATGGCGCCGTGCAGGCCACCCAGGCGCCTCATCATGCGGTTGTCGGCGTAGTGCCCGCTGGCGTTCAGAAAGGGCTCCATGCGCTTGCCGATGCGCTCGAACTCGGCCACGCTGGGGTACAGGATGCTGAACGAATGCCCGACCAGCGCGGAGGGCGTTGCGCCAAAAATCTCGCACACGCGCACGTTGCAGGCCACGATGGTGCGGTTGCTCGAAACCACCATGCCGACGGGTGCATGCTCAAAAGCCAGCCGGTAATCGATCTCGGGCATCGGGGGTCACCATTACGAAATACTACGTATGCGAGTAGGTAGTATCGTTCAGGGCTTTCCCACCCACTCTCCATTCATCCATCAAGGAGCCCGAGTGAACAAGATTTATCCCTCCGCAGACGCGGCACTCAAGGGGGTCGTGGCCGACGGGCAGATGCTCGCGGTCGGCGGCTTCGGCCTGTGCGGTATTCCCGAAGCGCTGATCGAAGCGCTCAAGGATTCCGGCGTGCAGAACCTCACAGTTGTCTCGAACAACGCGGGCGTCGACGGCTTCGGCCTCGGCAAGCTGCTGGAAACGCGCCAGATCAAGAAGATGGTCGCCTCCTACGTGGGCGAAAACAAGGAGTTCGAGCGCCAGTACCTGGCCGGCGAACTCGAGCTCGAATTCACGCCCCAGGGCACGCTGGCCGAGAAGCTGCGCGCCGGCGGTGCGGGCATTCCGGCCTTCTTCACCAAGACCGGCGTGGGCACGCAAGTGGCCGAAGGCAAGGAACTGCGCGAATTCGACGGCGAAACCTACGTGATGGAACGTTCGCTCGTGCCCGACGTGGCACTGGTCAAGGCCGACGTGGCCGACAAGTCGGGCAACCTGCGCTTTCGCCTGACGGCGCGCAACTTCAACCCGGCCGCTGCCATGGCCGGCAAGATCTGCATCGTCGAGGTCGAGAAGATCGTCGAAGTGGGCGAGCTGGCTCCCGACGACATCCACCTGCCGGGCATCTACGTGCACCGCATCGTGCTCAACGCCAGCCCCGAGAAGCGCATCGAGAAGCGCACCGTGAGCGCCTCGGTCGATGCCGCCGCCGCCAAGGTCGAGGCCCAGACCGCCATCGCCCAGGCCGCGGCCACCAGCGAAGTGCCCGTGCCAACCGTGCCCGCCAACAAGAAAGAAGGAGCCTGAGATGCCCTGGACCCAAGACCAGATGGCGGCCCGCGCCGCGCAAGAACTCGAAGACGGCTTCTACGTCAACCTCGGCATCGGCATTCCGACGCTGGTGGCCAACCACACCGGCACGAAAGAAGTGTGGCTGCAGAGCGAGAACGGCATGCTCGGCATCGGCCCCTTCCCGACCGAAGACCAGGTCGACGCCGACCTGATCAATGCCGGCAAGCAGACCGTGACCACGCTGCCCGGCTCGGCCATCTTCGGCAGCCATGACAGCTTCGCGATGATCCGCGGCGGCAAGATCAACCTGTCGATCCTGGGCGCGATGCAGGTCAGCACCAAGGGCGACCTCGCCAACTGGATGATCCCCGGCAAGATGGTCAAGGGCATGGGCGGCGCGATGGACCTCGTGGCAGGCGTGAAGCGCGTGATCGTGCTGATGGAACACGTGGCGAAGAAGAAGGACGGCACCGAGGACCTGAAGATCCTCGAGAAGTGCACCCTGCCGCTGACGGGCGTGGGCGTGGTCGACCGCATCATCACCGACCTGGCCGTGATGGACGTGGTGCCCGAGGGCCTGAAGGTCGTCGAGCTGGCGCCGGGCGTCAGCTTCGACACGCTGCAGTCCAAGACCGGTGCCAAGCTGATCCAGTAACAGGGCAGCGAACGCAACGACAACGAAGGGCAGGGCCGCGAGAGCGGGCCCTGCCTTTTTCTTTGGAGCACACAGGAATGAATGCGAACGAAGTTCTGGGCGGCATCTGGCGGCAGGCGGGCTTGCCTGCGGAGGCCTTGCCGTTTGCACGGCTCACGGGTGCCGACCCGGTGCTGCCGTCGTCTTTCGCTGTCGGCGTGGCGGCACAGAGCGCCATCGCTGCGGCGGCACTGGCTGCCTGCGAGCTCGGGCACCTGCGAGGCTCGGCGCGCCAGCAGGTCGGCGTCGACATGCAGCATGCGGCGCTCGACTGCACCGGCTGGTTCAGCCTCGACGGGCGCGTGCCCGATCCATGGGACACCTTCTCGGGGCTGTACCGCTGCGCCGACGGCTGGGTGCGCATTCACGCGAACTTTGCGCATCACCGCGATGGGGCGTTGAGGCTCATGAAGCTGGACCCGGCCACTGCCACGCGTGCCGAGGCCGAGACGGTGATGGCGACCTGGCGCGCGCATGAATTCGAGGATGCCGCCGCTGCGCAAGGGCTGGTGGCAACCGCGCTGCGCCGTTTCGACGAATGGGACGCCACGCCGCAAGGCCAGGCCATTGCGGCGCAACCGCTGTTCACCATCGAACGGATCGGCGACGCATCGCCGCTCGCGCTGACGCCGCTGCGCGAAGATCAACGGCCACTCACCGGCGTGCGCGTGCTCGACCTGACGCGGATCCTCGCGGGTCCGGTCGGTGGTCGCGCGCTGGCGGCGTATGGCGCCGACGTGATGCTCGTCAATTCGCCGAACCTGCCGAACATCGAATCCATCGCCGACACCAGCCGCGGCAAGCTCTCGACGCATGTGGACCTGCGCACCGACGAGGGCCGAGCCGTGCTGCGGCAGCTCGCCACGCAGGCACATGTCTTCGTGCAGGGCTACCGGCCCGGCGGCATTGCATCGCTGGGCTTCGGGCCGGCGGAGCTGGCGCGGTTGCGGCCGGGCATCGTGTGCGTGTCGCTGACGGCCTACGGCACCCAAGGTCCGTGGGCCAATCGCCGCGGTTTCGATTCGCTCGTGCAGACCGCAATGGGCTTCAACCACGCCGAAGGCGAGGCCGCCGGCGATGGCAAGCCGAAGCCGCTGCCGATGCAGATCCTCGACGAAGCGACCGGCTACCTGATCGCATTCGGTGCCGCCGCTGCGCTGTGGCGACAGCAGCAGGAGGGCGGCAGTTGGCACGTGCAGGTGTCGCTGGCGCAGACGGGACAGTGGCTGCGCAGCCTTGGTCGCGTGCCCGGCGGCTTGTCGATTGCAAGGCCCGACCTCAAGCCGTACGTCGAGACCTCGGCCTCCGGCTTCGGTGAACTTGCCGCACTGCGCCACAGCGCGCAGCTGTCGCGAACGCCCGCCGCGTGGCCGCGCCCTTCGATGCCGCCGGGCAGCCATCCGCCGGTGTGGCCGGCCGACACAGCGAAGTGAGAAACTGGGCCGATGCCCTACCTCGACATCGACAACCTCCAGGCCGTTTTCCTCGACGACGATGCGCTCCGCGCGCGGCACCTGGCGCGGCTGCCCTGCGGCCCGGTGCAGATCACGAGCGGGCGCGTTGTGGCCTGCGACCCGCTGGTGCAGCCCGAGCGGCAACCCTTTGCGCGCGAGCTGCAGGCGCGCGGCGCCTTCCCCGTCGAAGTGCTGCACGACAAGGGGCGGCATGCGCTGGCGGTGCTGTGGCTGCGTGACCGCGGCAGCCTGCGCGCCGCCGATCTGAACTGGCAGATGGCGCTGATGGAAGGGGAGTCGCTCGAAGCGTTGGGCGACGGCGAGTTCTACGGCTACCCGGTCGACGCAGGCGTCGGCTGCTTCATGGACCCCGACGCCGCAGCCGCCATGGCCGAGCGCGACAAGCGCGAAGCCGCCGACCCCGATTTCATCAGCTACTACGACGACGTGCTCGCGGGCGAGATGGGCGACGCCAACGTCGTCGACCACTACCCGCTCGGGCCGGGCTCGGCGAGCAACATGATGATCTTCCGCTCGGGCTGGGGCGACGGCAGCTACCCCAGCTTCTGGGCGCTCGACGCTGCGGGCGAACCCGTGGCGCTGGTGACCGACTTCATGATCATGGAAGGCGGCGACGCGCGCGACGAGGACGACAATCGCAGTGATGCCTACAAGGCCAGTCTCTCGCCCGAAAAATCGGCAGCGCTCGATGCATTGGGCGCGGCGGCTGTCGAAGGCGATGTGGCGGCAATCAAGGCCCTGCTCGGTGCAGGCCTCGCACAGCCCAACGAGATCATTCCGTCGTTCGGCGAGTCCGCGATCACGAGCGCCATCCGCATGAACCAGATCGACGCGCTGCGCGTGTTGCTGGGCGCGGTGCAAGGCCTGCCGATGCCGCCGCGGCTCTACAGGATGGACAAGGACGAGAGCTACATCGACTACGCACGCCGGCTCAAGAAGCCGCGCGTGGAAGGGCTGATCGAACTACTCGAAAAAGCCGCAGCGCCCGCGACAAAGCCTGGATTTCTGAAGCGCCTTTTTTCCTGAGCTTGTCCTGAGCGCTCAGGCGCCCAGCGCAGCCCGCACCTTGTCTCCCAACCCGCGCAGCCGCTCGACCGGCTCGTTGGAAAACACGAAGCGCAGATACTGCGCGCCATGCGTCTCGCCCCAGCCTTGCATCGCCGTGGCGCAGACGCAATGCGACAGCAGGCGCTGCGACAGCGTTTGCCCGTCGATACCGAAGTCACTCGTGCGCAGCAGCAGCGACCAGCCACCGCCCGGCACACCGACAGGCAGGCCGCGAAGTTCGTCCAGCACCGTGTCACGCCGCCGCTCCAGCTCGCCCACGTACGGCGCGAGCGTGCGCACCGATTGTTCCAGCGCCGTTGCCACCGCATCCTGCGCGATGCCCACCGGCACCACCACATTGGCCAGCGACACGGCCACGAGATCAGGCATGTAGCTTTCCGGCGCCACGGTCCAGCCGACGCGCCAGCCGATCATGCGCAGCTCCTTGGCCGACGAGCCCACGGTGATCGTGCGCTCGGCCATGCCGGGCAATCCTGCCGGGTGGATCACTTGCCGGCCGTCGAACAGCAGGCGTTCCATGGCGCTGTCGAGGATCAGCGTCAGGTCGTGCTGCACGCACAGTGCGGCGATGGCACGCCAGTCGTCTTCATCGAAGCAGCCGCCCGTGGGCATCGAGGGCGACATCAGCAGCATCACGCGCACGCGGGGGCTGATGGCGGTGTGCAGCGCGGCGCGATCGAGCTTCCATTCGCCACCGGGGTTGAACTGGAACGGCACGTACTTCGGCGTGCCGCCGGCGAGGCGGATGCGGTTGAGCAGCCCCGCGTAGGTCGGATCGGTCACCAGCACTTCGTCGCCCACCTCGACGGTCGCGAGCAGCGCGTTGAGGATGCCCGAGAGTCCGCCAGCCGAGATCACGCAGTTGCGCGCACCGCTGTACGCCACGCCCGACAGCGCCGACACATGCCGCGCCGCCACGTCGCGCAATCGCGACTGGCCGACGAAGGGCAAATAGCTGTTGTCCGAATCTTCCGAGGCCGCACGCACGGTGCGCGCAATGGCTTCGGGGTCGGGCGGGATGTCGACGTCGAGGTTCTCGAGCCGAAGAAACGGCGGGCCATCGGCATCGTCGGCAATGGCACCCATGCGGTCGACGCCGATGCCTGCGATGTGTTCAAGACGTGCGGGGCGGTGGCGTGGCATGGGGCGGGTCTCCGTGTTTGGGGGGCTGGCTACGGGGTTGGCCTGCGCGGGCGGGCCGGGCGTTGCTGCTGCTGTGATGCGCCATTCTCATCACCGGGCGGGGCCAGAAGCAACAGCGCCTGCCGCGCTTGTACCGTCTCGCGCAGGAAGTTCCACACCGTCTGCATGCGCCCGAGATGCTTGGTCTCCGCCGGCATCGACATCCAGAACGTGCGCGTGAAGTTCGCCTGCCCCGGCAACACGGGGCGCAGCGCGCTGTCGTTCTCCGCGATGAAGGCCGGCAGTACCGCGATGCCTGCGCCCGCGACCACTGCACTGTGCTGTGCGAGCACGCTGGTGCTGCGCAGCGCGAAGGCGTCGGGGCGGTGCAGTTCGTCGAGGTACTGCAGTTCCTTGCTGAAGAGCAGGTCGTCGACGTAGCTGATGAAGGTGTGGCCGCGCAGGTCTTCGCGCGTCTTGATGGGCTTGTGCGCGGCCAGGTACTTCTTCGACGCATAGAGCCGCAGCGTGTAGTCGGTGAGCTTGGTGACTACCACCGGCCCGCGCGCCGGACGTTCGAGCGAGATCACGATATCGGCCTCGCGCCGCGACAGATGGACGAGGCGCGGCATCGCGAGCAGGTCGATGGTGAGCTTCGGATGCTGCACCGCGAACAGCGCCAGCTGCGGCGCCAGCACCACCGTGCCGAAGCCCTCGGTCGCGCCGATGCGCACCAGCCCCGACAAGCCTTCCTGCGAGGCCGGCGCTGCGCTTTCAACGGTGCGGAAGGCGCTCTCCATCGCCTCGACCTGCGGTTGCAGCCGCCGGCCCGCCTCGGTGAGCCGGTGGCCGCCCGATTCGCGCGAGAAGAGCGGGGCGCCGACTTCCTTTTCCAGTGCCTGGATGCGGCGCGCCACGGTGGTGTGGTCGACCTCGAGCCGGCGGGCCGCGCTCATTAGCGTGCCCGAGCGGGCGAGTTCGAGGAAGTAGCGAAGGTTGTCCCAGTCCATGTGCCCTCGTGTTTTTGGTTTGAGGCTCTGCATTTTTGCAAAGCGGCCGCGCATATTTGTCTATTGTCATGGCAAATCTGCAAAGCTAGGATGCGTGACCGAACCGGCCAGACCGGCACCCGAATTTCACCGGATTCACAGGAGACAAACCCCATGGACGCCACCACCACGCCCTCGACCCAGGTCGCCACCGTCAAATTGCTGATCGGCGGCAAGCTGGTCGAATCGAAGACCACCGAATGGCGCGACGTCGTCAATCCGGCCACGCAGCAGGTGCTGGCCCGCGTGCCCTTCGCGACGCCGGCCGAGCTGGATGCCGCCGTGGCCTCTGCCAAGGAAGCCTTCAAGACCTGGCGCAAGACGCCCATTGGTGCGCGCGCCCGCATCTTCCTGAAGCTGCAGCAGCTCATTCGCGAACACATGGGCGAGCTCGCCGCGATCCTCACGGCCGAGCAGGGCAAGACGCTGCCCGACGCGGAGGGCGATGTGTTCCGCGGCCTCGAGGTGGTGGAGCACGCATCGAACATCGGCAACCTGCAGCTCGGCGAGCTGGCCAACAACGTGGCCAATGGCGTCGATACCTACACGCTGCTGCAGCCGCTGGGCGTGTGCGCCGGCATCACGCCGTTCAACTTCCCGGCCATGATTCCGCTGTGGATGTTCCCGATGGCCATCGTCACCGGCAACACCTTCGTGCTGAAGCCTTCCGAGCAGGACCCGATGGTCACCATGCGCCTGTGCGAACTGGCGCTGGAAGCCGGCATTCCGCCCGGCGTGCTGAACGTGGTGCATGGCGGCGAAGCCATCGTCAACGGCATCTGCGACCACAAGGACATCAAGGCGATCAGCTTCGTGGGTTCGACCAAGGTCGGCACGCACGTCTACAACCGCGCCACGCTGAACGGCAAGCGCGCGCAATGCATGATGGGCGCGAAGAACCACGCCATCGTGATGCCCGACGCGAACAAGGAGCAGACGCTCAATGCGCTGGCCGGCGCGAGCTTCGGTGCCGCCGGTCAACGCTGCATGGCCGTGTCGGTCGCGGTGCTGGTGGGCGAGGCGCGCAACTGGGTGCCCGAGCTCATCGAGAAGGCGAAGACGCTGAAGATCGGCGCCGGCACTGAAAAGGGCGTGGACGTGGGCCCGCTGGTTTCGTGCGCGGCGTACGACCGCGTCAACAGCCTCATCGAACGTGGCGAAGCCGACGGTGCTCAACTGGTGCTCGACGGCCGCAAGCCCACCGTACCCGGCTACGAGAAGGGCAATTTCGTCGGCCCGACGATCTTCACCGGCGTGAAGCCCGGCATGACGATCTATGACCAGGAAATCTTCGGCCCGGTGCTTTGCATTGCCGATGCAGAGAACATCGACGAAGCCATCGAGCTGATCAACAGCAACCCGAACGGCAACGGCACGGCGATCTTCACGCAGTCGGGTGCCGCAGCGCGTCGGTTCCAGGAAGACATCGACGTGGGCCAGGTCGGCATCAACGTGCCGATTCCTGTGCCGGTTCCGATGTTCTCGTTCACCGGCTCGCGTGCGTCGAAGCTGGGCGACCTGGGCCCGTACGGCAAGCAGGTCATCATGTTCTACACGCAGACCAAGACGGTGACGGCACGCTGGTTCGACGACAGCACCGTCTCGCACGGCGTGAACACGACGATCAGCCTCAAGTAAGAAGTCCGCCGGATGGACTTCGAACTTTCCGAAGAGCAGCGCGCCTTCGCACAGAGTGCGCGTGACTTTGCACAGGCCGAGTTCGCGCCGCACGCGGCGCAGTGGGACGCCGAGGCCATCTTCCCGAAGGAGGCCATCGCAAAGGCCGGCGAGCTGGGCTTCTGCGGCCTCTACGCGCCCGAGCGCGTCGGTGGCCTCGGCCTGCCGCGACTCGACGCAGCGCTGGTGTTCGAGGAGATGGCCGCGGTCGACCCCTCGACCACGGCCTTCATCACGATCCACAACATGGCGACGTGGATGCTCGGCACCTGGGCGACCGATGCGGTGGCGCAGCAGTGGGGCGAAGAGCTGACGAGCGGGCGCAAGCTCGCCTCGTACTGCCTGACCGAGCCCGGCGCCGGTTCGGATGCTGGCTCGCTCAAGACGCGCGCCGAGCTGCAGGGCGCCGACTACGTCATCAACGGCGGCAAGGCCTTCATCTCGGGCGCGGGCTCGACCGACGTGCTGGTGCTGATGGCGCGCACGGGCGGTGCGGGTGCGAGCGGCATCTCGGCCTTTGCGGTGCCGGCCGACGCGCCGGGCATCAGCTACGGCAAGAAGGAGCACAAGATGGGCTGGAACAGCCAGCCCACGCGCACCATCAATTTCGACAACGTGCGCATCCCCGCGCAGAACCTGCTGGGCAAGGAAGGCGAGGGCTTTCGCATCGCCATGAAAGGGCTGGACGGCGGGCGCATCAACATCGCGACCTGCTCGGTGGGTGCTGCGCAGGGCGCGCTGGATGCAGCGCGCCGCTACCTGCACGAGCGCCAGCAGTTCGGCAAGCCGCTGGCGAGCTTCCAGGCGCTGCAGTTCAAGCTGGCCGACATGGCGACCGAACTGGTTGCTGCGCGGCAGATGGTGCGGCTCGCGGCATCGAAGCTCGATGCCGGCCATGCCGATGCGAGCACCTATTGCGCGATGGCCAAGCGCTTCGCGACCGATGCGGGCTTCAACGTCTGCAACGACGCGCTGCAGCTGCACGGGGGCTACGGCTACCTGAGCGAGTTCCCGCTGGAGCGGCTGGTTCGCGATGCGCGGGTTCACCAGATCCTCGAAGGCACCAACGAGATCATGCGCGTGATCGTTGCGCGAAAATTGCTGGAAGGGGACAGCGATATCCGCTGAAGCCCCGCATCCAGAACCCCTCAAGACAATGACCGACTCCGTAGTTCTCTTCGACGAAATCAAGACCGCCGGTGGCCAGCGCTTTGCCGTGGCCACGCTCAACGCACCGGCTTCGCTCAACGCGCTGTCCGTGGACATGGTGCGTCTGCTCACGCCAAAGCTGCGCGAATGGGCGCAAGACGCCGGCATCGTCGGCGTGCTGCTGCAGGCGGCAGGCGAGAAGGCCTTCTGCGCCGGCGGCGACCTGCGCCAGCTCTACCAGACGCTGCTCGACTGCGGCCCCGCGCGCAACACCTACGCCGAAGACTTCTTCCGCGAAGAGTACGAGCTCGACTACCTGATCCACACCTTCCCCAAGCCCTTCCTGTGCTGGGGCCACGGCATCGTGATGGGCGGCGGCGTGGGCCTGTTGGCTGGCGCATCGCACCGCGTGATGACGCTGCAGAGCCGCATCGCGATGCCCGAGATCAACATCGGCCTGTACCCCGACGTGGGCGGCAGCTGGTTCCTGCGCCGCACGCCGGGCCGCACGGGGCTGTTTCTCGCGCTCACGGCTGCCAACGTGAATGGCGCAGACACCATCTTCTGCGGACTGGCCGATGTGCTGGTACCGCAGGAGCGCAAGGGCGAAGTGCTCGAAGCTATCGGCGCCACGCGGTGGGCAGGCGAGCAGAAGGCCGACCGCGCCACGCTGTCGCGCATCCTCGCCAAGGCGGGCGAGGGCGCGGAGATGCCGGCCTCGAAGGTGCGAGAGCACTACGACACCATCAACGCCCTGATGGCCGGCGACGACCTGCTCGACATCGCGAAGCGCCTGTATGACCTGCAAAGCGACGACACGTGGCTGCAGACGGCGGCCAAGACCTTCGCCAAGGGCGCGCCAAGCTCGGCCGCGCTGAGCTTCGAGTTGTGGCAGCGCGTGCTGCGCATGTCGCTGGCCGAAGTGTTCCGCCTCGAATACTGGGCTTCGCTGGGCTTCTGCGCGCACAAGGACTTTGCCGAAGGCATCCGCGCCGTGCTGGTCGACAAGGACCGCAACCCGCGCTGGAGCCCGGCCACGCTCGACGAGATCACGCCCGCCTTCATCGAAGACCACCTGCGCCCGCGCGGCGAAATGCCTGCCGAGCTGGCGTCGCTGGTCTGAGTTTCATCATTTCCCGCACAGAACAACGGAGACAAGACAAATGAAGATCGCATTCATCGGCCTCGGCAACATGGGCGGCCCGATGGCCATGAACCTGCTCAAGGCCGGCCACACGCTCAGCGCCTTCGACCTCTCGGCCGAGGCCTGCAAGAAGTTCGGCGGCGAGGGCCTGCCCATTGCCGCTTCGGCTGCAGAAGCGGTGGTCGACGCCGAAGTCGTCATCAGCATGCTGCCGGCCAGCGCGCATGTCGAGGGCCTGTTCCTCGGTGGCGCTGGCAAGCCCGGCTTGCTCGACAGCATTCGCGCCGGCACGCTGGTGATCGACAGCAGCACCATCGCAGCGGCCACGTCGCGCAAGGTGGCTGAAGCGGCCGCCGTCAAGGGCATCGCGATGATCGATGCGCCCGTGTCGGGCGGCACTGGCGGCGCGATTGCCGGCACGCTGACCTTCATGGTCGGTGGCGAAGTGCAAGACCTGGAGCGCGCGCGTCCGGTGCTCGAAAAGATGGGAGCCAACATCTTCCACGCCGGCGCTGCCGGTGCGGGGCAGACAGCGAAGATCTGCAACAACATGCTGCTCGGCATTTTGATGATCGGCACTTCGGAGGCGCTGGCGCTGGGCGTGGCCAACGGGCTCGATCCGAAGGTGCTGTCGGAGATCATGCGCCGCAGCTCGGGCGGCAACTGGGCGCTCGAAAAGTACAACCCGATGCCGGGCGTGATGGAAACCTCGCCCGCCTCGAAGAACTATGCCGGCGGCTTCGGCACCGACCTGATGCTCAAGGACCTGGGGCTCGCGCAGGAAAACGCGACCGCCGTGCGCGCGGCAACGCCGCTGGGTGGGTTGGCGCGCAGCCTGTATGCGGCACACAGCCTCGCGGGCCATGGCGCGCTCGATTTTTCGAGCGTGCTGAAGCTGGTGCAGAAGGCGCCCTGAGCCGGACGCTGGCGCTGGTCAGCCGTAGTGGGAGTGCAGGGCCCAAAGCAGGCCGATCACCACCACGAACAACACGGTGAAAAGCACCCAGGCGCGCATGATCGCCTGGTTTTCCGTGATTTCGGCAGGTGCAGCCGATGCGGGAGGCGGACTAGGAGCGGCGGGCGGTGCTTGGGTCATGCCCGACTGTACCCCGCGGCGAGGCCGTGCTGGCCAGCTTTGCAGAAGCGTCCATCCGCGACATCGCCCACATGATGCCGGCCGCCACGAGGTTGGCCCCCACGCTGAAAAGAATCGGCAGCAGGTAGCTGCGGCTCACGTCGAAGGCAAAGCCCGCAGCGGCCGGGCCGACCAGCGTGCCGAAGGCCACGCTGGTGTAGAGCACGCCGATGATCGCGCCGATGTTGCGTCCGCCGAAGTAGTCCATCACCAGCGCCGGCAGCAGCGCGACAAAGCCACCGTAGAACGCGCCGTAGAAAAACGCGAACACCGCCAGCCCCCAGAAGCCGCTGGACGCTGCCCACACGAGCAGCGACAGCGCCATGCCGGCCGACATCAGCAGCATGGTCTGCGCGCGTCCCATGCGGTCGGCCAGCCCGCCCAGAAAGAAGCGCCCGGCCGTGCTGCCGACGCCGATGGCGCCCAGCAGCAGCACCGCATGCGCATTGGGCACGCGATGGTCCAGCGCGTAAGGCACCAGATGCACGAAGGGCACGAACAGGCCGAAGGAACTGATGAGGCAGGCCACGTACAGGCCGGCGAAGCGCCGCGAGCGCACGGCATCGCGCACCGTGAAGCCCTCGGCCTGGGCCGATGCAGCCTTCGGTTGTGGCGGATCGCCGTCGGGGCCGAGCCCGCGGTCGCGCGGGTCGTTCTCGATCAGCAGCGCCATGCCCACGCCCACCACCACCGCCAGCGCGCCTAGCGCCAGGTAGGCGTTCCGCCAGCCGAGCGTCTCGATGAAGAGCGAGGCCAGCGGCGGCATCACCAGCGTGCCCACGCCGATGCCGCTCACGGCCAGCCCCGAGGCAAAGCCGCGCCGTCTGACGAACCAGCGCTGCACAGCGCCCAGCACCGGCACGTACGACGCACCGACCCCGAGGCCGACGCCCAGCCCGTAGGCGAGATAGATCTGCGTCAGGCTCCGTGCCTGCCCCGCAAGGGCCAGCCCCAGCCCGACCAGCACCATGCCGGCGACGGCCAGCCGCCGCGAACCCCAGCGGTCGGCCAGCGGCCCGCTGAGCACGCCGAGGCCGAAGTAGAGAAAGCCCGCCAGCGAGAACACCAGCGAGACCGAGCCGCGCGAGGCGCCGAAGTCTTTCTGCAGCGATTCGAGAAAGGCGCTGAAGGTGTAGGCGCTGCCGAAGCCGACGAAGGTCACGGCAAAGGCGCCTGCCACCACCAGCCAGCCGCGGAAGAGGCCGTCGGCTTGCGATGAGGTTGGCGTGTGGCTCAAGGGCATAGGCCTTTAAAGATCAGAATATCTGAATTGATTGATTTCGAGTGTGCGAATACTCCCGCTTATCAATCTGAGCCGCAAACCAGAATTTCTGCTGTTGCTGAATCAGAATTTCTAAATAATGGAACACCAGCTCCCACCCCTCAACGCACTCCGTGCCTTCGAAGCCACGGCGCGCCATCTCTCGGTGAAGAACGCGGCGGACGAGCTGTGCGTGACCCCCGGCGCCGTGAGCCAGCTCGTCAAGACGCTGGAGCTGCACCTCGGTGTGCAGCTGTTCCGCCGCGTCAATCGCGGCGTCTTCCTGACCGACGCGGGCCAGGCCTATCTGCCGCCCGTGCGCAATGCCTTCAGGCAGATCAGCGATGCCACGCAGAAGGTGGCCGTGCCTGCGGAGACCAGTCTGCTCACCGTGAGCGCCACGCCGTTCTTTGCTTCCGCCTGGCTCGTGCCGCGCCTGAAGTCCTTCCAGGACGCGCATCCCGACATCGACCTGCAGGTGCTGACCAGCAATGCGCTGGCCGATTTCTCGCGCGACGGCGTAGACGTGGCCATCCGTCACGGCATGGGCCAGTACCCCGGGCTCGCCAGCCAGCGCGTGCTCACGGTCGAGATGGTTCCCGTCGCCGCTCCCGCGCTGGTCGTCGAATACGGCAAGCCGAAGAAACCGGCCGACCTGCTGCAGTGGCCGCGCGTGAACGATGCCGATCGCAAGGGCTGGCGCCTGTGGTTCGAGGCGCAGGGCATCGAAGATGCCGGCCCGGCGCGTGGGCCTTCTTTCGACGACGCTAGCCTGTTGCTGCAGGCGGTGCTCGCAGGGCAGGGCGCGGCGCTGCTGCCCGCGGCCATGATGGCTCCCGAGATCGCGCAGGGCCGGCTCGTGCAGCTCTCGAAAGTGACGTGGCTCGAAGACTTCGCGTACTACCTCGTGTGCCCCGAGGGCAGCCGCGACCGGCCGAAAGTCGCGGCTTTTCGTGACTGGCTGCTCGGCGCGGTGCGCCAGAAAGGCGCTTCGTCAGGTAGCCGCAAGAGAGCATCGTCGACAGTCGCAGGTCAGGCCGTAGCGCCGCCACCCCGGCGGCGTGCCGTGCCCAAGCCTTGATGAAACTCCAGCGACACAGATTCCTCCGCCAGATGGCCGCCCGGCCGCGACTCTTCATTGCCACGGCCATCGCCATTGCGACCGGCGTGCTCATACCCTCGGCTGTCGAAGCCCACCTGGTCACGCGCCTGCTGATCGCGTGGAACACGGGAGCCTGCCTGTACGTGCTGCTGGCCGCGGTCATGATGACCCGGTCGTCGCAGCAGCACATGCGCTATCGCGCGCAGATGCAGGACGATGGGCAGATCGTCATCCTCGTGCTGGTGGTGGTGTCCGCCATTGCGAGCCTGGCGGCCATCGGCGGCGAACTCGCGGTGGTGAAGGACATGCACGGCCTGGAGAAGATCGCGCACATCACGCTGGCCGGGCTCACGGTGATGTCGTCGTGGGCCTTCACGCAGATCATGTTCACGCTGCACTACGCGCATGACTACTACGCTGGGGCGGGCCAGGGGCGAAAACCCGGCCTCCAGTTTCCGGATGACGACCCGCCGACCTACGGCGACTTCTTCTACTTCTCCGCGGTGATCGGCACCTCGGGGCAGACGGCGGATGTGTCCTTCGTGTCCAAGCCTCTGCGGCGCATCGGCTCGGTGCATTGCATCCTGGCCTACCTCTTCAACACGACTGTGCTCGCGTTGCTCATCAACATCGGCGCGAGCATGTTTTGAGCACGCCGGCACGCCATCGAAGATTCGTCGCCGCCACGGCCCTGCTGTGCCTCGCGCCGGCCGCATGGGCCGACGATGAACCGGCCGAACTGCCATTCAAGCTCACCGTGGGCGCCTACCGGGTTTTAGGCGGCGGTCTTCCCGCAGGGCCAGGGCTGGACATGAACCTGCGCTACACCTACGGCGACGGCAATGTCTGGATCGGCTGGTTCCGCTCGCCGGTACTCGACTTCGCGCAGCCGCGCGTGGGGTGGGACCACACCTTCACGCTGGGGCCGGTGCGGGTGCTGCCGTCGTTGCAGGCCGCCTCGGGTGGGTTCGTGGGCGGCAGCCTGGCGGTGGAAACCGGCGACAGCTGGTTCGTCGGCGCGGGGCTGGGCCGCACCAACCTTCGCAACTACGCGAACCTGAACTTCGACCCAAACGATTCGTACACGGTGTATGGCGGCTACAAGTGGACGGACGGCACGGCGCTGTCGCTCTCGCTGATCCGCGACAACCGGCTGAACCCCGACCAGCAGGACGTGCATCTGATCTACCGCGTGCCGTTGCCCGAGCGGCAACGCCTGACTGTCGACCTGCTGGCCAAGCAGGGCACTGTCGATGGCCGGTTCATTCGCCGCGCGGGCCTGACAGTCACCTACGACTGGCCGCGCTGGTTCGTTCGCGCGGCCTACGACCCGAAGGTGAACTTCACCGCGCAGGACATGGTGCGGCTGTCGGTGGGCACGCGGTTCTGAAGAGAAAAAACGCTCAGAGCAGTTCGATTCCCGGCAGGCTCCTGAAGCAGTTCTCTCGCGTGATGCGCACGAAGTCCGCCAGCCACGGCTGCTCCGACGTGCCCGGCGTGCATGCCATGTAGAGCCGCCCCGTCAACCCCTTGCTGCCCACGCGCCGGGCTGTGACGTAGCCGCGGTCCAGGTAGTTCTGCACCGCCCACAGCGGCAGTGTTGCCACGCCGCGCCCGCTCGCCACCAGCTGCAGCATCGCCACCGTGAGCTCGGTCGTGCGCCGGTGCGCAGGCTCCGCGCCCGCAGGCGCCAGCACCTGCCGCACGACGTCGATCACTTCATCGGGCACGGGGTAGGTGATGAGCGTCTGGTCAGTGAAGTGGCGCGCGGTGAGATAGGCCTTGGCCGTCAGCGGATGGTCGTTGGCCAGCAGGGCCATGATTTCGAAGCGGAACAGCGCGTGATAGTCCACCGCTTCGTCGGAGCCTTCCCTGGACACGACCGCCACTTCGGCGCGGTTCTGCGTCACCAGCGCGATCGGGTCGGAGTGAAAGCCCGAGACGATGTCGAGCTCGATCTCGGGCCAGCGTTGGCGGAACGCATCCATTGCCGGCATGAGCCAGTCGAAGCAGGCGTGGCACTCGACCACGATGCGCAGCTGGCCGCTGCGCCCCAGCGCGAGCCGCGCCACGTCGCGCTCGGCTTCTTCGATGAGCGGCAGCGCCGTGTCGGCCAACTGCAGCAGACGCAGGCCGGTGGTGCTGAACTGCGGCGGCACCGACTTGCGCTCGAACAGCTGTGCGTCGTAGCGGTCTTCGAGCAGCTTGATTTGGTGCGACAGCGCCGATTGCGTGAGGTTGAGCAATTGCGCCGCGCGCACCAGGCTGCCGGTGTCGCGAAGCGCGATGAGCGTGCGCAGATGACGTATTTCGAGGATCGACTGGAGCATGAAAATTATTCAATCGAATTTGCGAAATATCTCGGTTGAATCATATGCCTCGCGGCCGGTCACATCCAGTTGCTTGGCTGCAAGCCGGCACGTTTCGATTCCATGGCGACGAGCCTGAACTTTTGAGTTACTTCACAAGATGGCGCGACGTGGGGAGCGGGCAGGTGTGCCAATAATGGCACCATGCTCTCTCCGATCCGTCTTTCGCCGTTCCGTTTCTCCCTGTTGCTTTTGCTGTTTCTGGCCCCGTTGATGGGCTGGGCGCAGAACCGCGCGGAAGCACTCCTGCAGTTCGAAGGCGTGCAGGCGCGCTACCAGGCTTCTTATGCACCCGGCGCTGTCGCGCGCGGTGCGAAGGAACTGCTTGACCCCGATGACCAGGCCATCGCCGACAAGGCGCTCAAGGCGCTGGACACGGCCGCCACGCGCGCATTCAACACCGCTGCCTCGGTGTCCGCTATCCAGCAGGAAGTGGCATCGGCAGGCAACGGCGGTGCCGCACTCAGCCCGCAAGTGCAGGCCGCTGTGGCCCGCTTCGTGAAGCTGCGCACCGACTACACCGCGATGAGCGAGGCCAGCAGGGCCGAGTTCTTCAACCGCGAGCGCGCCAAGCCGGCCGATCCCGTGCGCACCGAACTGCTCGAACGCATGGCCGTGGCCGATGTTCGCGAGATCGACTTTTCAAGCCAGCTGCTGATGAGCGCGGTGGTCAAGCAACTGGCGCGCGGCAACGGCGGACAACTCAGCTCGCTGCCGGACCGCACGCTCGACATGGCTCTCGACACGCTGTGGTCGCGTGGTGTGACGTCGACGCGCCCGCGCAACCTGATGCTGGTGGCGCGCGAGTTCGAAAAGCAGGTAACGCAGGCACTGCTCGCTGCGCTGCCCGATGCCGATGTGGCCGCCTTGCTGGCCTGGCGCAACGACCCGCAGGCCGCAGCCGAGCGCGAGGCCCTGGTGGGCACTTATCGCGCCGAGGTCAAGGGGAGCGGCGGGGTCGCGCTGCGGACCCTGGTGCGCGCTTGGCCGCGCTCCTGACGATCGCGTTGTTGCCGGACGGTGCTGCCGCGTAAGGCATGAACCGGCTCTGGTTCTCGTCCACGTCGAGCGGCCGGCCCACGAACGGAAACGCGCGCTGCGGGCAGGCCTCGCGCTCGCACACCTTGCAGCCCGCGCCGATGGGTGTGGGCACATCGGGATCGCGCAAGTCCATGCCCTTTGAATAGACCAGCCGCGTGGCGTGGCTGATGTCGCAGCCCAGCCCGATCGAGAAGGTCTTGTTGGGCGAGCCATAGCCGCGGTAGCCGTGCGACACGGTGCGTGCAATCCAGAGGTAGGCGCGTCCGTCTGGCATGCGAGCGAGCTGCGTGAGCACGCGGCCGGGCTGCGCGAAGGCCTCGTACACGTTCCACAACGGGCAGGTGCCGCCGGTCTTCGAGAAGTGGAAGTGCGTGGCCGATTGCCGCTTCGAGATGTTGCCCGCGCGATCGACGCGGATCAGGAAGAAAGGCACGCCTCGTGCCTCGGGCCGCTGCAGCGAACTCAGGCGGTGGCAGATGGTCTCGAAGCCCACGCCGAAGCGGCGCGCCAGCTGGTCGATGTCGTAGCGAAACTGCTCGGCAGTTTCGAGGAACTCGCCGTAGGGCAGCAGCAGCGCGGCGGCGAAGTAGTTGGCCAGGCCGATGCGCGCGAGCGAGCGGGCCGTGTCGCTCGACAGCGGCGCGGCGGCCACCAGCTCGTCGAGCATGTCGCCCACTTCGAAGAAGGCGAGCTGCGTGGCGAGCTGGAATGCATGCTGCCCGGGCTCCAGGTAGGGCGAGAGCCGCAGCACGCGCGAGCCCGGGTCGTAGCGCCGCTGCGCGCCGGCCTCGCCGTCTTCGGCGGGCACAACCCGCACGCCATGCGCATCGAGCAACTGGCGCGCGAGGCGGTCGCCGGGGCTGCCTTCTCGCAGGCGCCATTGCGCGGCGAGGGCTTCGGCCGCTTCATCGAGCGGCGCGATGTGGTTCTGGTGCGCGAAGAAGAAGTCGCGCACTTCCTCGAAGGGCATGGGCCGCGCCTGCGGCATTCGTGCGAGATCGCCGCGTCCGTCGCCGAGTTCGCCCGCCAATGCTTCGAGCCGCTCCATCGCATCGCGGTGGCGCTGGTGCAGCGCGACCAATGCGCGGCCCACGGCGGGCATCTGGGTGGCGACTTCGCGCAGCTCGGCCAGCGCGACGGCATCGCCGCCGGGGTTGTCGGCCAGTGCCTCGCGCAGGCTGGCGATGAGGCGCGCTTCTTCGTCTTCGGAGAAGGCCTGGATGTCGACGCCCAGCGTGGCATGCAGGCGCAGAAGCACCGGCACCGTGAGCGGCCGCTGGTTCTGCTCGATCTGGTTCAGGTAGCTGGGCGACAGGCCCAACTGCTGCGCGAGCGCGAGCTGGCTCAGGCCGCGCTCTTCGCGCAGGCTGCGCAGCCGCACGCCCATGAAAGTCTTCTTCATCGCTTGATCCGGTTATTCGCAAGATTCGCAAATACGGCGAGGCTCATTCGCAACCATTTGCCCAATCAAGCCTTCATTATGGGCACGATCTTTCTTGAATTGCGAATTGTGCAAAGGTCGCGGACCGGGCCCATTGGGGAGACAGAGAGCTTGCAGGCGAAGTAGCTGGCATGCAACGTGCTTGGATTTGCTTGCGCGATGGCCGTCGCTTGACGGGCTAGAAGAAAAGTACACAAACTAACCGCATTTCCGGCGACCGAAAGGGCAGTTGAGTTAGCCTCGACCGAAAGTTCCTCGTTATTGTTTCAATTTCATGAACACTGCGATTCGATTAAGCGGGGGTTTACCCTAGGAATCGCGGTGCACACTTGGGGCACCCAAAAGCCCAATGAAGAAGGAATTGAAATGAAGACCTCGAACATCCTCGCCGCCGCCGCTCTGTCCCTGCTCGCCGCCGCTGGCGCCCATGCAGAAACCTACGAAGGCGTTCAGCCCCTGACCTCCGGCTACAGCCGCGCCGAAGTGGCGCCCCAAGCCGTGGCAGCTGCCCGTGCCGGCAACGCTTATGGCGACAACGAAGGCGCTGCGTCGACCGCAACGCCCGCACTGGCCGCTTCGGTCGACCGCGCCACTGTTCGCAGCGAGGCTGTGGCCGCTGCACACGCACCTGGTCAGAACCTGCGTCCCGAAACCTTCGCTGGCAGCGTGATCCCCTCGCAAGCGAAGGGCCTGACCTTCACGCGTCAAGCCGGCCTGTAATTGAAGGCGGCGCAAGCCGCCTCAGTCACACGTCAATAAAAAACCGGACCTGCGAAAGCAGCGTCCGGTTTTTTCATTGGGGCTTGGGGTTGTGTTTGGCGCCGTGCCGGTGGCAGTCGTGCGCGTGGTCGTCCACGATGCCTGTGGCCTGCATCCACGCGTAGACGATGACGGGGCCCACGAACTTGAAGCCGCGCTTCTTGAGCGCCGCGGAAATATCCTCCGACAGCGGCGTCTTCACCGGAACGCTGCCGGTGCGGTTGACGATGGGCTTGCCGCCCGCCATGCCCCAGATGAATTCGGAGAAATCTTCGCCCGCCGCCTGCATCGCGAGGTAGGCGCGTGCATTGCCGATGGTGGCCTCGATCTTCGAGCGCGAGCGCACGATGCCGGCGTCCTGCATCAGCCGCTCGACATCGGCCTCGGTGAATTTGACGATCTTCTCCGGCACGAAGCCCTTGAAAGCCTTGCGGAACGCGTCGCGCTTGCGCAGGATGGTGAGCCACGAGAGGCCGGCCTGGAAGCCGTCGAGCATGAGCTTTTCCCACAGCGCGCGGCTGTCGTGCTCGGGCACGCCCCATTCGGCGTCGTGATAGGCGGCCAGCAGCGGGTCGGTCTGGGCCCAGGCGCAGCGGATCTTGTCGGTGCTGTTGTTCATTGTTCGTTCGATTCTTTGCTCGGCTATCGTCGGGGAGTGTTTTCAGAATGAGGGGGAGACCCTGATGCAGCATTTTCGATTTTCATTGTCGGCGCTTTCCTTGGGCGTCGCGCTCGCCCTTGGTGCGCAGGCGCACGCCGAAACCATCAAGAAGCCCCAACTCGATCAGCTCGCCGCCGCGTGGCAGGCCGGCAAGCCGGCCGCCGACTTCAACGCCTTCCTTGCGCAGGCTGCAAAGAGCCAGCCCGCGTTGCAGAGCAGCGTGAATGCGTACCGCAGCAAGAAGGCCTCGCTGGCCGGCGACGACCTCGTCAACATCGCGCGCCTGCTCGGCCTCTACAACCGCCTGAAGAACCAGCAGGCCGTGATTGCGAGCATCGGCACCATGGTGGCGATTCCGACGGTGCGCAACGTGCAGGTGCCGCCCCATGAAAGCGCGTCGATCATCGAGTTCGGCCAGCTGGTGCAGAAGATGGCGACCGACTTCGGGCTTGCCTACCGCAACGTCGACAACCGCATCTTCGAAGTCAGCCTCAAGGGCAAAGGCGGCGAGGAGTTCGGCATCCTCACGCATTCCGACGTGGTGCCTGCGGTGCTGTCCGAATGGGTGCTCGACGATGGCACGCGGCTCGACCCCTTCAAGATGACCCGAGTGGGCGACTACCTCTACGGCCGCGGCACCATCGACGACAAAGGCTCCATCGCGGCCGTGCTCTATGCAATGAAGGCCGTGAAGGAAAGCGGCCTGCCCATCGAGCGCAGCATCCGCCTGATGATCGAGACCACCGAGGAAACCGGTGGCGACGCGATGCAGTACTACCGCACGAAGACGCAGCTGCCGGCCTACAACATCGTGCTCGACAGCAAGTACCCGGCCGTGGTTGCAGAGAAGGGCTCGGGCGCGCTGAAGGTGTTGTTCCCGGCGGAGCAGGCGGATGGCGCATCGACAGCCATCACGGCCATGAGCGGCGCCGCATCGGCCAACGCGATTTCGCAGACGGCGATGGCCACGCTCAAGGGCGGCGATCTTGCGGCCGCGCTCGCAAAGCTCGAAGCAGCAAAGCCGGCCTTCCTGCAGAAATACGAAGGGCAGGGCGGCAAGTTCGCCATCGACATTGCGCGCGGCGCCGACAGCATCGAGCTGAAAGTGACAGGCGTTTCGGCCCATGGTTCGCGGCCGGAGGAAGGCGTGAATCCGCTGCCGCGCCTCGCGCTGTTCCTGCAGGAGTCCGGCGTGCCACTGGCCGCCAACCACTACCTGAAGGCCGTGAAGTACATCGACGCGCTCTACGGTACCGGCTACCTCGGCGAGAAGATGGGCCTGGGCTACGCCGACGACTTCATGGGCCCGCTGACCTTCTCGCCCAACCTCGTGCGCATGGGCAATGACGGCAGGCTCGAAGTCACGGTCAACGCGCGCATGCCGCGCGGGCGCACACCCGACGAGCTGAAGGCGCAGGTCACGTCGAAGATCGATGCGTGGGCGAGCGCGAACAACGTGAAGCTCGAGGTTGCCTACGACCAGGGCAACTGGATGGCGCGCGACCCCAAGGGCGCGTGGCTCTCGACCCTCCTGAACATCTACGGCGACACCACCGGCCTCGAGGCCAAGCCGGTGCCCACGGCTGGCAGCACCACCGCGAAGCTGATGCCCAACGCCATCAACTTCGGCCCCGCGATGCCCGGCAAGAAGTACACGGCGCACAACGCCAAGGAGTACAAGGAAGTGCCCGACCTCGACGCCGACATGCAGATGTTCACCGAGATGCTGGTGCGCATCGGCAACCTGCAGCAGATGCAGTAACGCGCGCGGTTGGCGAACTTAACGCTGCGCTTTCTCCCTCGTGCGCAACGTTTCTTCGTAGTGCGCAGAGACCTGTCGCAGCGCGTGGCTCGGGTATCGTCGAAGGCTTCCATTTTTGTGAAAAGGGAGTCACGCACATGCTGCAATTTCGCTTCTCGTTGCCAGCCCTCACCATGGGCTTGATGGCAGTTGGCCTCACCGCACCGGCCTTCTCGGAGACGCTCAAGAAACCCGCGCTCGACCAGTTGGCCGCGGCCTGGCAAGGCGGCAAGCCCGCCTCCAGCTTCAACGCTTTCCTGGCCCAGGCCGAGAAGGCCAACCCCGAGCTGAAGCCCGCCGTGGCCGCCTATCGCAAGAAGGCACCGCTGGCTGGTGACGACCTCACCAACATCGCGCGTCTGCTCGGCCTGTACAACCGCCTGCACAACCAGAAGGCCGTGATCGCGAGCCTCGGTGCCATGGTGGCGCTGCCGACTGCGCGCAACGTGCAGATCCCGCCGCACGAGAACCCGACGATCATCGACTTCGGCAAGCTGGTCGAGAAGATGGCGCGAGACTTCGGGCTTGCGTATCGCAACGTCGACAACCGCATCTTCGAAGTCAGCCTCAAGGGCAAGGGCACTGAAGAGTTCGGCATCCTCACGCATTCCGACGTGGTGCCCGCGGTGCTTTCAGAATGGGTGCTCGACGACGGCACGCGGCTCGACCCGTTCACCATGGTGCGCGTGGGCGACCGCCTCTACGGCCGCGGCACCATCGACGACAAGGGCTCCATCGCTGCCGTGCTCTATGCAATGAAGACGGTGAAGGAAAGCGGCCTGCCGATCCAGCGCACCATGCGCCTGATGATCGAGACCACCGAGGAAACCGGTGGCGACGCCATGGAGTACTACCGCGGCAAGGTGCCGCTGCCGGCCTACAACATCGTGCTCGACAGCGGCTACCCCGCGGTCGTGGCCGAGAAGGGCGCGGGCTCGCTGAGTGTGTTCTTCCCTGCGGAGAAAACCGATGGTGCAGTCACCGCGATCACGGACATGGGCGCAGCCGCCGCGGTCAACGCGATTTCGCAGACCGCCACCGCCACGCTCAAGGGCGGCGACCTCGCTGCGGTGCTCGCAAAGCTCGAAGCCGCGAAGCCGGCCTTCCTGCAGAAGTACGAACCGCAGGGCGGCAAGTTTGCGATTGCCATCACGCGTGACGGGGACAGCATCGCCATCAAGGTCACCGGCACCTCGGCCCATGGCTCGGAGCCCCAGAACGGCGTGAATCCGCTGCCGCGGCTGGGCCTGTTCCTGCTGGAGTCCGGTGTGACGCTGGCCGACAACCAGTTCCTCAAGGCGGTGAAGTACGTCGATGCGCTCTACGGCACCGGCTACCTCGGCGAGAAGATCGGCCTGGGCTACAGGGACGACTTCATGGGGCCACTGACTTTCTCTCCCAACCTGATCCGCACCGGTGCCGACGGCCGGGTGGTCGTGGCGGTCAACACGCGCATGCCGCGCGGCCGCACGCCCGAAGAACTCAAGGCCCAAGTCACCGCGAAGATCAATGACTGGGCTGCGGCGAACAAGGCCACAGTCGAGATCAAGTACGACCAGGGCAACTGGATGGCGCGCGACCCTTCTGGCCAGTGGCTGACGACGCTGCTCAACATCTACGGCGACACCACCGGCCTAGAGGCCAAGCCCGTATCCGCGGCCGGCGCCACCACGGCCAAGCAGATGCCCAACGCGATCAGCTTCGGCCCCGGCATGCCCGGCAAGAAGTACACCGGGCACAACGCCAAGGAATACAAGGAAGTGCCCGACCTCGACGCCGACCTGCAGATGTTCACCGAGATGCTGGTGCGCATCGGCAACCTGCAGCAGATGCAGTAGCTCAGCGCAGGCCGCGCGCCTGCAGCACCGCCTTGAGCCGGCGCACCTCGTGCTGCAGGTCGAGGATCAGCGCGGCAGCGTCGAGCCCCACGCCGAAGTCGCGCTCCAGCCGGCGCGCTTCGAGCGCATGTTGCAGGTCGGCGCTGGAGAACTGCCAGCGCTCGGGCTGGGTCTCGGTCGTTTCGATCCGCAGGATGCCGACCTCGACCAGTTGCACGACCCAGGCGGTGTCGGCGCCAACGGCGTGCGCCAGTTCACTCGCCGCGAGCGGTTGCGAGGTGCTGACGGCGGTGGCGGTTGTGACAGTGAAATTCACCATGCTCAGACTCCCAGATGCTGGCGTGGGTGGAACGATGCCGTGGCTTGCGCCAGCTGTTCGTAGGCTTTGCGCGCATCGTCGCTGTCGGCGGGCGGCAGCGCAATGTCGAGCAGCAGGTACAGGTCGCCGGGCGTCTTGCCTGCGAAGCCACGGCCCTTGAGCCGCAGCTTCAGGCCGTTGCGCGCGTTGCGCGGCACGGTCACTTCGACCACGCCGCCGGTGGGCGTTGGCACCTGCACCTGCGCACCCAGCGCGGCTTCGGTGGGCGTGATGGGCAGCGTCATGTACAGGTCGCGCTCTTCCACGCGGTACAGCTTGTGCGGCGCGATGCGCACTTCGAGGTACAGGTCCCCGGGCGGCTCGCCGCCGTGGCCGGGCATGCCTTGCCCCGCGAGGCGGATGAACTGGCCCGGGTGCACGCCCGGCGGGATCTTCACGCTGAGCGTGCGGTTCTCCCACTGCGGGTGGCCCTGTGCGTCGACGGTCTGCGCGCGCAGCGTGATCTCGCGCTCGGCGCCGTTGAGCGCGTCTTCGAGCGTGATCTCGATGGCCGCGTGATGGTCTTCGCCGCGCGCGCGGAAGTTCTGCCGCGCGGCGCCGCGGCGTTCGGCCTCGCCGAACAGCGACGAGAAGAATTCGCTGAAGTCAGCGTGGTCGGCCGGGCCCTGGCGCGGGCCGCGGTGAAACTCGAAGCCTTCGTCCCAGCCCGGCGGTGGCTGGAAGTCGCCCTCAGGATGGCCTCCGCGCGCGACACGATCGGCCAGCGCGTCGTAGGCAGCGCGCTTTTCCTTGTCGCCAAGCACGTCCTTGGCCTCGTTGATGTCGCGCATGCGCTTCTCGGCGTCAGGCTCGGTGCTGACGTCGGGGTGGTACTTGCGGGCGAGCTTGCGGTAGGCCTTGCGCACTTCGTCGTCGGACGCGGTGCGGTCGATGCCCAGTGCGCTGTAGTAGTCCTTGAATTCCATGGTGTGTGGCGGTTCGTTGGGTGGACGGCAACAAGGCCCGAGGAGTGGGGGGAGGCTAGGCCAGGGCTGCGTCGCCGTCGGCTTGCCGCAGCAGCGGCGTCACGGCCCATGTGGGGCCGCGGCGCTCGAAACGCAAGGGCTGTGCATTGCCGAGCAGGCCGACGTCGACCGGCACGCCCAGCAGGGCGGCCAGCGCGTAGAGCGTGCCGCCATGTGCCACCACCAGCACCGGGGCGGGCAGCCGCAGGGCCGTGTCGAGCGCGTCGCGCGTGCGTGTGACGAACTGCGTGAGCGTTTCGCCGCCCTCTGGCTCACATGCCCAGTCGATGTTGGCGGACGAGGTGCCGATCAGCGCGCCGAAGTTGCGCTCGCGCAGCGCGGCCTGTGCGGCCGGCACGAGCTTCAGCGTCGTGGCCACGGTGTACGCCGTGTCGTGCGCGCGCCGCGCGTCGCTGCACACGACGGTGCTGATCGGCTCGCCGGCCAGCAGCCCCGCGGCGCGCGCGGCCTGCTGCAGACCAAGCTCGCTCAGGGGCTCGTCCACCGCCTGGAAGATGCGCAGCGCATTGCGGCCGGTCTGCCCGTGGCGCAGGAAGTAGAAGTGATCGCAGGCTGGCGACAGCGGCTGCGCCTCGGCGATGCGGATCAGTTCGCCGAGCCCGCTCGGGGCGGTGTGGGAAGGGGCGGTTTGCTGTGACATGGATGGGCGGTGTCAGTACGCGAGCTGCAGCGGAGTGCCTTCGCGCTGCGCCCGCACGTCGGCGGGGTGGAATGGCAGCGGGTGCCACTGCTTGGCCGCGAACAGCGGCAACTGGTCGTAGGCGCGCGGCGAAGCCGGGTCGCTGCTCTGGCCGTAGGTCAGCAGGCCTTGAGCAACCGGGCCGTTGGCGTCGAAGGTCACGACTTGCATGTAGCTGCTGCCGTAGTTGACGTTGTAGCCCTTCGGGTCTATCAGCGACTGGCCCTGCGACTCCAGCTTGTTGAGCACGCCCTCGAACTCGTCGCCGCCGTGCAGCGCGATCTTCTGGCCGCGCACCAGGCGCGACTGCGGCACGCCCAGCGGCACGTCGGCCGCGAAGCCGGCGGTGCGCAGGATGCCGACCGCGTCGCCCAGCGCCTTGAACACGGCTTCGCGCGTGGCCGGCGTGGCCATGTCGAGCCCGGCGGGCGTCGCCACCGGCTGCGCGGGGTCGAACGGCACGCGCCAGACCTTGGGCACGTCCTTCGTCTTGCGCCAGAACTCGCGGAACAGCGGTGCGCCCTTCGAGTCGGCATTGCTGGTGCGGTCCCAGGCGGTGAGCACGCGGCAGCCGAGCGCCTGATCGGTGGTGAGCGTGTTGCCGGCGGCGCTGCAGGCGGCCTGCAGGTCGGCCATCACCAGCATGCCTGCGAGATTCCTGTCGCGGAAGATCACGCTGCGCAGCTCGGCCGCGCCCATGCGGTTGCCGGGCAGGCCGTCGCCGCCCGAGAGCCGGCCGCGGATTTCCATGATCGCGCTGCGCGTGCGCAGCCGTTGCGGCAGCCCAATCGGGCCCACCAACGGCGACACGCCAGCCATCGGCGCGGTTTCGGGGTTGCTGAGCCAGAAGCTGTCGTTGCTGTTCTGCACGTAGTCCGGCGTGATGAGCACCGGCATGCGCGCCGGCGCGATGATGCCGGGCGCGGCGGCCGCGCTGTCGCGGTTCCATGCGCAGGCGCTGCGCGAGCCGTCGAGTACCGGCAGCCCGGCCGCGTTGAGCAGCGCGGCGGCGGCAGGCGAAGGCGCGCAGCTCTTGAGCATGTCGGCCGATACGTCGGGCACCACCGACAGGTCGGCGTACATCGCGTTGCCGTCGCGGTCGGCCGCAATGGTGTTGATCCACGGCATGCCCTGGTTGCCCATGGCGGCGCGTAGCTCGGTCACGTTGCGGGCCAGTGCCATCTTCATCCAGCTCTCGGCCGAGCGCACGTTGAGCGTGTTGGCGTCGCGGATGGCGTAGGCCTTCTGCGCGGTCCAGCCCAGGCCGGCGCGCGACAGCGAGATCACGGGGCCCCAGTCGGTCGAATAGAAGGTGTGCTGCACCGGCGGCGCGGTGCCGCCCGTTGCCGCGGCGGGCAGTGCCACGGTGCGCGCAACCATCTTCTTCGGCTGGCCGTCGACCAGGTACACCGTCGGGTCATTGGGGTCGAGCTTCAGCTCGTACAGCGTGAAGCGCTTGCCGGTCGACACGGTGTGCGTCCAGGCCACGTCCTTGTTGAAGCCGATGGCCACCACCGGGCTTAGGCCGCCGGTGGCGCCCATCACGTCGAGCTTGCCGGGGATGGTGAGGTGCATTTCCCAGAAGCGGTTGGTGCCGGTCCACGGAAAGTGCGGGTTGCCCAGCAGCAGGCCCTTGCCGTCCGGCGTGGCATTGCGCCCGAAGGCCCAGCCGTTGGAGCCGAGCTCGCCGCCCTCGGGGTTGGCGTTGAAGCTGTGGCGGCCGATTTCGGCCACGGCTTCCTTCAGGTCCACCGGCGCGGCGCTGGTCTTGGCGCCGGGGGCGGGCGGCACCGCGGCCAGCACTGCGCCCGCCAGCGCGCCCAGGCCGCCCTGGATCATCGACATCTCGGTGGCGCGCGACAGGTCGCCAGTCGTCATCGGCCGCACCCAGGGCTTGCCGCGGCAGGCTTCGGGCAACCCGTTGGGGCCGGCGTCTTGCAGGTAGCGGTTGTAGCCGGCCACGTAGCCGCGCAGCGCGGCCTGCACGTCGGGGCTCGTGGTAGCGCCTGCACGCGCCAGCGCGGCGTCGTCCATGTGATAGCGGATGAACAGGTCGATCTGCGCATTCGGCGCGCGGCCCAGGCCCAGGTCGCCGGTGTTCTGCGCGCCCAGGAACTGCGAGCGCTCGCCGCGCAGTGTGAGCAGGTGCTCGGCCGTCTGGCAGACGTTGTCCTGCGCATGCGCATAGGCGCTGCCGTACGCCAGGCCCTCGTAGTCCGGCGCGGTGATGTGCGGGATGCCGAAGGTGGTGCGCTCGATGGTCACGCTGCGCCCGCCGGGCGGCGGCGTGCTCGCGCAGGCGGCGAGCAAGGCGACCAGGCCCACGGAAAGGGCCGTGAGCGAAAACCGGGAAGGCGTGGCGTTCTTCGATGTCATGCGGGCGTCTCTCTTATTGGAAAGGAACAAGGAAGCCGATTAAAGGACGTACCTTTGCCGCGCGTTGTCACCAGCGCGGCATGCCGCGCAGAGTTCAGCCGAACTTCATGCCCTTGGGCCGGGCCTGCAGCCGGTCGATGTAGGCGTCGAGCGTAGGCCGGTTCAGGACGCCGCCGAAGGCGCGGTGCCAGATGAGCATCGAGCCGATCATCACGTCGGCCGCGGTGAATTGCGCGCCGAACAGGTAGGGGCCGTAGCGCAGTTCGCGCTCGACCGCGTCCTTGGCCGCTTCGAAATTGGTCCAGCCGCGCGCGCTGTTGTTGCTGCGGATCTTCAGGATGGCGTCGCCCATCGCGGGCTCCAGCTGCGCGGTCGAATAGACCATCAGCGACAGGTAGCGGCCCCGGTCCGGTGTGCCGACGGGGGGAGCGAGCCGCTTGCCGGGAAACTTCTCGGCCACGTACATGCAGATGGCGGCGTTCTCGAAGACGCGCGCCTGGCCGTCGACCAGCGCCGGCAGCTTGCCCGCAGGGTTGATCTTCAGGAACTCAGGCTTCTTGTGCGCCTTGTCCTTGAGCAGGGTGGTCACGATCTCGTAGTCGGCGCCGGCTTCGTCGAGCATCCACTTGGCGATGTGCGAGCGGCTGTGCGGGTCGAAATACAGCTTCATGGTCATCGGCGTGTCTCCTTCGTCTCGAGTGAGCGGTCAGAACTTCGGGATTCGCAGCGTCTTGCTGATCATGAGCGTGCCCGACAGGGCGAACAGCAGCGTGAGCGGATGCAACTGCCACGGCCCGATGACCCAGGCGCCGCCCCACAAGGCGCTGCCGATGTGGCCCTGCCAGGCCGCGTATGCCAGCACGCCCACCAGCACCACGCTGGTCGGGATGGGGGTGCCCTCGAAGTACTTCACCTTGTCGGAGCCGGCCGACAGTGCCTCGGCCGTCACGTTGAAGCGCGCAAGCCGGCTCACGCCGCAGCCCACGAAATAGATCAGGATCACGCAGTCCCAGCCGCTGTTCAGTCCGGCTGCGAAGCCGAGCGCGGCGGGCGCCATGCCGAAGGAGATGATGTCGGCCAGCGAGTCGAGCTCGCGACCGAGGGCAGATTGCGTCTGGCGCCAGCGCGCGATCCGGCCATCGAGCACGTCGAAGATGAAAGCGGCCGGTGCGAGCGCGGCCGACCACAGGAACTGCGCGAGCGACTGGCTCGCCATGAAGGCCATTGCGAGGAACACCGCGCCCACCCCGCAGGCTGCATTGCCGAGCGTGAAGGCGTCGGCCAGGTGGAATTCCCGGAGCATCGAAAAATGCTTGCGGGTCGGCGCGGGGGAGGGAGTGGTCATGAAAGATGGGTTGGGCAAACGGCGAATGGACCGCACCTTAACCGAAGCGAAACGCGCTTTTTGTCAGCGCATGGCGTCAGACGCCGTGATGCGCTTCGACGATCCGTGCGAAGCGCCCGAGCAGGCCGGCCGCTGCATCGGTCGGGACCACGTGCTCGCGCAGTGCGGCCGGGTCGGTGCCGGCGCGAGCCAGGTCGCCGGCCAGCTGGTCGATGTAGCCGCGCATGACGTCGGCGTCGAACTCGGGGTGGAACTGCACGCCCCAGGCATGCGCGCCCGCGCGGAACGCGTGCACCGGCTCGTGGTCGTTGCCGGCCAGCCGCACTGCGCCTTCGGGCAGGCGCAGAGCGCTCTGCCAGTGCACCGCGTGGGCCGGGAACTGCGCGGGCAGGCCGTGCAGCAACTGGTCGGTAGCGGCGGCATTGTCGAGCGTGACGGTCACGGTGCCGACCTCCGCGCCCTGCGGGTGGTCGCCGGCCTCGCCGCCGAGCGCATGCGCGAGCAACTGGTGGCCGTAGCAGATGCCGAGCACCGGCGTGTCGCGCGCCACGAGCTGCGCGAGCCAGGCGGCCGTGGTCTCGCTCCAGGGTTCGCGGTGCGACACCATCGCGTGCGAACCCGTGACGACCGCGCCTGACACTTCGGCCGGGTCGGGCAGGGCGTCGCCGCGGCGCGGATCGACCACCAGCAGGGGCAGCGCGTGCGTGTCGAGCCCGTCGGCGATCCAGTGCTCGAAGTCGCCGCGCTGCGCGCGCAGGGCCTCGAAGGTGTCTCCAAGCTTGACGATGACGAGCGGGTGCGGGCGGTGGTTGTCCATGCCCGCGATCATGCCGCAGGTGCACAACGCGCTCGCAACGGCTACAGTGGATGACCCGGGGCGGTCCCCGGGTGTTTGACCTGACTGCAACCCTGCCGAAAAATCGACTGATGCGCACCTTGGCTGCCTCCCTCATGATCTTCGCTGCGGCGCTGGGCGCACATGCGGCGGAGGTGGTGCGCTGCACGGACGCCAGCGGGGCCATCTCCTACACCAACGTGGCTTGCCCGGCGGGTAGCAAGCAGTCGCGGCAGGTGCCGATCCTTGAGTCGCCGCCCGCCGAGGCGCGCCGGCCGGACTACACGCCGGCGCCGACCCCGACAGCACCGATTGCACCGCCCAACCAGGTGGCGAGCAATCCGCCCTCGGGCCCGGCCATCATCCCGCGCTATCCCGCCGACACGCAGCCCGCGGCGGCCGATCCCCCGGCCGTCGTCATCCTGAGCCCCGACCCGTACTACGACGGCGTGCGCCCCATTCGCCGGCCGCCACCGCATGCGCACGACCCTGGGCCGCCGCCCGGCCAGCGGCCCTGCCAGAACCTCGCAGGCATCAAGCGCGGCAACTGCTGAATGAGTGCAGGAGAAGCCAGGCCCGACAGCCTTCCGTGGACCGTCTACTGCGACGGCAGCGCCACGCCCAACCCGGGGCGCATGGGCATCGGCGCCGTCATCACCGCGCCTGACGGCAAGCGCCACACGCTGTCGCAAGCCACGCATGCCACAGGCTGCAACAACGAGGCCGAACTGCGGGCGCTGACGCTCGCGCTGCAAGACCTGCGCGAGCGGGGCGCGACGGCGGTGCGGGCCTATAGCGACAACAGCATCCTGGTCGAGCAGCTCGGCCCGGCCGGGGCGAAACCGATCGAGCGCCTGGCCGGCCTGTTCGACGATGCCCGCGCCTTGCTCGGCAGCTTCGACGACGTGCGCGTGCAGTGGATTCCGCGCCACCGCAACGGCGAGGCCGACGCACTGGCACGCGCCGCCTTGGGCTTCGCGCCCAAGCCGCCTGCAAGGCCCGCGAAGAAGCGGCGATAGGGTCGGGCCCGGGAGCCCCTATCATCACGCGCCATGACAGAAGCCACTCCCCGCCCACCCCTTCCCGACCACCTCTCCATCGATCCGCGCAGCCCGCACCACGTGGCCGCCGCGTTCGAGCACGACATCGGCATCCGTTTCAACGGCAAGGACCGCCTCGACGTCGAGGAATACTGCATCAGCGAAGGCTGGATCAAGGTGCCCGCCGGCAAGACCCTCGACCGCAAGGGCAAGCCGCTGCTGCTCAAGCTCAAGGGCACAGTCGAGGCGTACTACAAGGAAGCGTAAGCGCGCTCAGCGCCACTGCAGCAGCAGCGACCAGGGCTGGCGGCTCATGTGGCGATCGATGCACCCCGGAGCGCCCGGCGTGCATCCCTCGGGCAGGTAGCTCGGGTCCAGCCAGCGCGTGCCCGGCGCAAAGTCGAGCCGGCGCCGCGTGACCGACTGCAGCACGTTGCCGCCCACGGTGTCGAAGCCCGTGGCATCCACAGCCACCACCACGTCGCAATGCATGGGCAGCGGTTCGCCGCCGGTGTCCCGCGCGGCCAGCACTTCACCGATCTTGTCGAAGGTGTCGAATCCGGCGCCCGCGCCGCGTGCCTGGCAGACCAGGTCGCCGACGCGCGGCGGCGTGCGTGTCAGATCGCAGGCGCGCAGGGCGTAGCGCGTGGGGCGGCCCGCAGCCTCCTCGACGCCGGCTTGCCACGCAGCACCCGCATAGTCGACGTGTGCCTCGGAGAACACGAACTCGTCGTCCGCCAGCCCCGCCTGCCGCGCCAGCCAGCTGATGAAGGCCGCGGACCAGGGCGTGTCGATCACCGCGACCCGGCTCAGTGCGGCCTGAACGGCGCGCAGCTCCACTGAATCAAGCCCCTCGTCGGGGCCGACGCCCATGCCCTGCAGGCGCCCGGCCGTCGCTTCGTTCAACGCCTGCATCAGCAGGTGCCGGTCGGCGCCCCGCAGTGCGCCGAAGCGAACGAGCGACGGGAGCTGCGGATCGACGGCCTGCCAGTAGCCCAGCACCCGCTGCCATGGCGCGAGGCCCGGCACCGTGCGGCGCGTGTCCTCGGCTTCGGAGTCGCCGGCTTCGGTCATGCGGCCTTCGGCATCCATGGACTGGCCGCCGAAGGCCTCGTGCTCCTGCAGTGCGAAGGTCGCCATCGCGAGTGCGCGCGACGGTGAAGGGGCCTGCGTGGCCGTTTCGAGGCAGCCTGATGCAGCGGAAGCCAGGCCCGGCGCGGATGCGAGCAAGAAGGCTGCGGCGCCCAGGGCCGCCATCGCCCATCGTGAGGCAGGGGGCGCGTCCGGTCGCAGCATGCGATGCGCCTCAGGCCACTATCACCCGCTCGCACGCCTTGCGCAGTGCCGACAGCCCCGGCAGTTCGCGCGCCTTGGCATCGGTGACCACCACGTCGATGTCCGTCGTCCGCGCATAGGTCACGCGGCTGGCCTGGCCGATCTTGGCGTGGTCGGCCAACAGCACCAGTTGCTGCGCCTGCTCGGCCATGGCGCGCGCCACGGTGGCCTCGTGGTGCTCGAAGCTCATCGCGCCATGCTTGGCGTGCAGCCCCACCGGCGACAGCAGCGCCACGTCGGCGCGGTAGCGGCGTATGGCCTCGACCGTGGTGTCGCCGCAGGTGGCCTGCGCCTTCACGTCGATCTGGCCGCCCAGCAGGATGGTCTGGTTGCCGGTGAGCCGGCCTTCGCCCGCGCCCGCGAACTTGAGCGCGATGTTCAGCGAGTTGGTGATGACCGTCATGCCGCTCAGCGTGCCGATCTCTTCCGCGCAGATCGACATGGTGCTGCCCGCGTCCATGAAGATGGTCTGCCCCGGCCGCAGTAGTGCGACGGCGGCCTTGGCAATGGCGCGCTTTTCGCGCTGGCGCGCCACCAGCCGCACCGCGAGCGGCGGCTCGGGCTCCGCCTTGATGGCAACGGCACCGCCATGCACGCGGCGCAGTTCGCCCAGGCCTTCGAGTTCGAGCAGGTCGCGGCGCACCGTTTCGCGCGACACCGTGAGGTCCTGCATGACGCGCTCGACGCTGAGTCGCGAGAAGGTGGCGAGCAGGCTGCGGATGCGCAGGAATCGTTCTTCTTGGAGCATGGAATGCCGGCGTAAAAAAGAAAAAGGGGCGGCGTCAGTGTGACAGCCGCCCCGGTTGCACGTGAACAGGCACAGGGGCCGTGCAATTGTGCCGGCCAATATCCCGATGCAGGTGCGTTGGCCCCGTCCGTTGTCAGAGATCGGCGAGGCCCATGGCCGGATCGCTCACCGAGTGCTTGCCGGTTTCGACGCGGCCGGCAAAGCGGCGATAGAAGGCCGGATCGGCATCGCAGGTAACGGCGAAGTCGTACCACTGGCCGCTGCTGGCCAGCACCCACAGTTGCTCGGCCTTGCCGCCGCCGTTCACCGTGGCGTTCCACGGGCCGTCGTCGCGGTAGGCCTTGGCGCGCACTGTGAACTTGCAGGCGCCACCACCGCCGTTGAGCATTTCCAGGTACACGTTGCCGTTTGCAATGTCGTAGCACACCTGCACTTCGGGGCTGGGTGCGCCACCGGCGCGAAGCCGGTTGAGGTCGCCCTTGAAGTGGCGGTGATAGCCGCTTGGCCCGAGCACCCAGAGGTCGTAGAAGCCGCTGTTGTCGGTCGTGGGGTTCCACGTGTCGTCGAGCGTCTTGCCGGGCTCGACCATGTAACGGCGCGGCAGGCGGTCGAGGTTGAGCTTGTCGTACACATGGAACACGGCCGCAGCCTTGCCGCTGTTCTTGAAGATCAGCCGCATCTGGCCCTTGATGACATCGGCGCGCGCGCTCGTGTGCAGCTCGTATGGCAGGGCGCGCGAGGGGCGTGTGCCGGTGGCCTGGCGCGGCAGTTGCGGGTCGAGCGGCAACGCCACTTGCGCCAGGGCCTGCTGGTCGGCACGCAGCTTGTCGGCGTCAGCCTTGGTCGTGCGTCCCGTCAGCGTGGGAAGTGCTTCCGTGTTGGGCGTGGCGAAGTTGAATGCGCTGGTGAGGTCGCCGCACACTGCGCGGCGGAACGGCGAGATGTTGGGCTCCTTCACGCCGAAGCGTGCCTCGATGAAGCGGATCACCGAGGTGTGGTCGAAGGCCTGCGAATTGACCCAGCCGCCGCGGCTCCATGGCGAGACGATATACATCGGCACGCGTACGCCGGGGCCGTACACACGGCCATCAGGTGCGGGCTGGCCGCTGGTGCCCGGCGGCTTCGGGTGCGTGAAGCGCTCCACGGCGAGGTCGGCCTCGGGCAGCGTGGTCTTGCCGGCCATCGAGCCGTCGGGGTTGAGCGAGGGCGCGGCCGGCGAGGGGTAGTGGTCGAAGTAGCCGTCGTTCTCGTCGAAGTTGATGAGCAGCACGGTCTTGCTCCACACGTCCGGCACGGCGGTGAGCGCGTCCAGCGTTTCCTGGATGTACCAGCCGCCCTGCACCGGGCTCGAGGGGCCGGGGTGCTCGGAGTAGGCCGCGGGCGCAACGATCCACGACACCTTCGGCAGCTTGCCGTTCTTGATGTCCTGGCGGAACTGCTCGAGGAAGCCGCCGTCGGGCATGGTGTTGGCAATGCCCTTGTAGAGCGGGTTGCCGGCGTCGTCGCTGGCCGGGTCGTAGGCGGGCGACGGGCCGTCGTTGCTCACCGGCTTGCCCGAATCCTCGTTGGCCTTGCGGTACTGCTTGAAGCCGGCCAACGGGTTGTCGGTGAAGTTGTCCGGCAGGCTCTGGTAGATGATCCAGCTGACCTTGGCTTCCTGCAGCCGCTCGGGGTAGGTCTTCCACTCGTAGCCGGTGGTGGACGGGCCGATGTCGTCCCATTCGTTGTTGACGGTGGCCACGTTGGCGCCCGTGGGGCCGTTGGTGCCGGTCCAGTGGAACATGCGGTTCGAGTTGGTGCCCGTATGCATGCTGCAGTGGTAGTCGTCACACAGCGTGAAGGCATTGGCCAGCGCGAACTGGAACGTTACTTCGGCCTCCTTGAAGTAGCCCATCGACGCATTGGTCTTGTAGCGCGGCCATTGGTAGGCGCGCCCGCCGTCCCAGGCGTTCTGGCCGTCGCTCCAGGAGTGGGGGGTACCGCTCACGCGTTGTGCGTTGCCTTTGCGGCTGTCGAGGTGGTAGGGCAGGATAGGTTTGCCGCTGGCATCGCTTTGCTGCCACACGTTCAAGCCCTTTGGCAGCGGAATGGTGAAGCGGTCGCCGAAGCCCCGCACACCCATCAGCGTGCCGAAGTATTGGTCGAACGAACGGTTCTCCTGCATCAGGATCACGATGTGCTCGACGTCCTGGATGGTGCCGGTCTTGTTGTTGGCCGGAATGGCGAGCGCGCGGCGGATGCTCGGCGGAAAGGCCGAGAGCGCAAGGGCGGCGGCGCCGGTCGTGGCCGTGCCGGTGAGGAATTTGCGACGTGAGTTCGTCATGGGCTTGTTGTTTTGGTTGGACATGGTTCGGCGGGGCTCAGGGTGCGCAGCTCTTCACGGGGGCAACGCCGGTGTCGGGTTGCGTGGGCGTGGTGGGGGGCGTCGGTGTGCCGCCGACGAAGCCGCCGCCACCTCCGCTGCCGCCGCAGGCGGAAAGGGCGCAGGCCAGAACGAGCGCGGGCACGAGGCGCGCGCAAAGAAGGGTTTGAACTTGCATGGTTTGATCCTCTGGAATCGTTGTTGTCTTGGGGCTCGGGGGTGATTGGGGTCAGGGCAGCGTCGACAGCGGCGTGCCCGACTTGAAGATGCTGGTCAGCTCGTCGTTCGTGAGCGAGCGGTTCCAGATCGCGAAGTCGTCGAAGTCCATGGCGCCGCGCGGCGAAGAGGTTTCGCGCTGGTAGTAGAGGCCGGTGCCGTCCTCGTTCAGGCCCAGGCCGTTGCCCAGGCCGCCGAGCTTGTCGACCAGCGCGCTGGTGATGGCGGTGCTGTTGGTCTGGATGCCCCTGACGGGGTCCATCACGTAGCCCTTCATCGTGAGTGCGGCCTTGTCGATCACCACCGCCACGTAGGCCCACTGGCCAGCGCTCAGGCTGTAGCCGTTGCTGTCGGCGCGTGCGCTGCCCGTGCCTACGTTGAAGCGGATCTCGCAGCTGCCGAACAGCCCGATGGCCAGACCCGCGTTGCCGCCGGTGGTGTAGTTCTTGTTGCCGATCACCGTGCCGCCGTTGCTCACGCCCTGGCTGCAGGTGTTGTCGGTGCGCATCCAGAAGCCGATGGTGAAGGCCGTGACCGCCGGGTTGGTGGTTACGTCGCTGTTCTGCACCAGGCGATAGCCGGCCATGCCACTGGCGTTCTTCACGGTGCTGTCGACGCGCAGCGCCTTGGCCTTGTTGGGTGCCGGGAAGCTGTCGTCGACCAGCGTGCCGCCGTTGGCGTCGGCAGCCCAAGGGGCGAGCGTGGAGGCACTCTTCGCATCGACTGCAGGCAGGGCGTTGAGCGGGTAGTAGTTGACCAGCCCGTTCACCAGCGTGGGAGCGAGCGTCACCGGCGGTTCCGGCGGTACCGGCTTGACGTAGGCGATCTGCGCGGTGAGCGCCACGGTGACCTCGTTGGCGACGACCGCGTACTGGAAGGTGTACAGCCCGTCGCTCTCGGCGACGATGGGGCCGACGTAGGCAGTCGAGCCGGCGGGCAGCGTAGCCACCAGCTTGCCGTCGCGCAGCACCTGCACTGGCGCGGTCGTGGTGCCGGCGAGCGTCCACGACAGCTCGATGCTGCGCTTGTCCGCACCCGTCTTCGCCGAGAGGCCGCGCAGCGACGTGGCCGCCTGCAGGGCCTGGCCGTTGAAGCGGTAGTCGGCGGCCGCGGGCAGCGCGCCGAGGTGACGCAACACGGTCGGCGCGATGTCGGTGGCGGCCGAAAGTGCGAGCAGGCTTGCGTCAGCAGGAGCGGTCGTGCCGACGCCGGCTTGCGCCGCGAGCGTTTTGTTGCTCGCGATGAAGATGGTCTTGTTGTCGTTGTCCTGCAGGCCGGTTGCACCGCCGAAGGTGTCGAGGCCGTGGCTGGTCGTGAGGATCACGAGCCAGTCTTCCTTCGGATCGTTGGCAGTGCGCTGCGCGATGCGCGCCAGCAACTGGCCCACGCCGGCGGCGGTGTCGGCGATCGCGCGCTGGTACGCGTCGCTCTTCAGGCCGCTGCTTGCCGCCGCGCCCGGTGCGCCGTACTGCGCGACCAGCAGGTCGTAGCCCGTGTCGATGAGTTGCGCGGTGCGGTCGGTGACGCAGGTGTCGGCGCCGGCGCAGTCGATTGCGCTGTCGAGCGTGCCGGTTTCGTTCGACAGCAGCAGCGGATAGAGCGCGCTTGCGGTGACGGAAGCTGTCTTGTAGGCGGTCGTCTTGTTCTGCCTGGCGAGCGCGAAGACCGAGGGCGCGAGCTTGACGTCGATGCGCTGGTCGTTCGTGTCCCAGCGCACGCCGTGGCGCTGCGCCCATGTGCCGGTCAGCAGCGTGGCCCAGCCCGGGCCGTCGGTGGTGCGCTGTTCGCTCAGCGTGCCGTTGGCGCCGCCGGTCCATGCCGGTGCAACGCGCAGCGACTGCAATGCCGGCACCTTGTTCTGTGCCATGGCGTCGCGAAGCGCCGCATGCGTGAGGCCGTCGATCTCGACGACGAGTGCCTTGGGCCCGCTCTTGCCCTGGTTGACTGTCGGCGCCGGGTTGCTTCCGCTACCAGGCGACGGTGTGCCGATGGGTGGGAAGCCGTTGCCGCTACCTCCACCGCAAGCGGTAAGAAGCAGCAGGGCGCACATGCTTGTTCCTGCCCATGCGCGGCGCGTGTTCATTCCTCTGATCATGTTTCCCTCGAAGTTCTGAGACGCATATCCCGCGGCTGCGCCGAAGGAACGTGGGTGTCTTTCTGTTCTTGTGCAAATTAAGTTATTTACAACAAAACACACAAATACTCTTAATGCCTCAGATGCTGAGGTTCTCAGGTGACAACGGTTTGACAATCCCCGCGAACGCCAACGCCCAAAAGAAACGGGGCCCGAAGGCCCCGCGTGAGAGAAATGAAAGGAGGAACGTGCTGCTTCAGTCAGCGAATCTGCGCTTCGTAGTCTTTCTCGAGCGCTGCGTGGTTCGTCCAGAAGCCCTGTGGCTTGCGCCCCGCCAGCACCTCGATGAGCACATCGACGTGCGCATGCCACCCGCCCGCCACGCTGACCATGTCCTTGCGGCTTGCCAGCCGGCGATGCGTGAGCACGAGCTGCGTGGTGTTGCCCTGCGGCTTGAGCTCGAAGGTGACTTCCGACGGCGCCGGGCCTTCGTCCCAGCTGATCGTGAGCAGCGTCGGCGCTTCCATGCGCACCAGCCGCGACTTCTGCACGATGGGCTGGCGGCATTCGGCGTAGCGATCAGGGGCCACCTCGCCGGTGAGTTCGGTATGGTTGAAGCGCAGGTCGAACATCTCGCCCGGTTTCTGCGCCATGGTGCCGCCGGCAAGCCAGGTGGCGCGCTTGTCGGGGTCGGTCAGGTAGGCCCACACGCGCTCGATGGGGGCGGGCAGGGTGCGCTCCATGCGCAGGGTGCCGGGGTCGACCTTCTGGCCGAGGCTGTGCTTGATCGTCATGGGTATGTGCTCCTTGTGAATGAAGAAGGGGAGATCACTTGCGCGATTTCTCTTCGCGCCGCAGTTCCTGCTCCAGCGCGTCGAGACGGTTGTTCCAGAAGCCTTCGTAGTAGCGCAGCCAGGCATCTGCCGTGGCCAGTGCTGCGGGCTCCAGCCGGCAGACGTGCGCGCGGCCCTGCACGGTGCGTGATACCAGGCCCGCGCGCTCCAGCGTCTTCACGTGCTTGGACGCCCCCGCGAAGGACATGCGAAACGGCGCACCGAGTTCGCCCACGCTGCATTCGCCGTGGGACAGCAACTGCAGCATGGTGCGGCGCGTGCTGTCGGCCAGGGCGTGGAATACGGCGTCGAGCCGTTCGTCTGCGAGTTCTAGTTCAACCATGAGGTTGAATATAGGCATTTCCAGATCAGTATTCAACTATATGGTTGAATAAACCTTGCCGTTACAGCGGATACACCCGGGACGCACAACGCCGTCCGGAGGCTGGAACGACGAGGGTGCCGCTCCTAGGATTCGCTTCGTACCATCCACTCGACCAAAGAAAGAGAAAACGAAATGAACCCTCTAGTCCAGCGCCGAAGCCTGCTGCTTGCCGCCTCCGTCTTGCCGCTCGCCAGCGCATGCACTGCGTGGTCTGGTACGGCATCGCAGTCTTCGGCTGAAGCGCAGCTCGCCGCGCTCGAAAGTGCCTCGGGCGGCCGCCTGGGCGTGGTCGGCTTCCACACCGGCAGCGGCGCGCGCATCCAGCACCGGCCGCACGAACGCTTTCCGCTGTGCAGCACCTTCAAGCTGATGCTGGCCGCGGCCGTGCTCGAACGCAGCACCAAGGACAGCGGCCTGCTGTCGAGGAACATCAGCTACAGCAAGGCGGATCTGGTCGCCTATTCGCCGATCACCGAGAAGCACATTGCCACCGGCATGACCGTGGCCGCGATGTGCGCCGCCACCGTCCAGTACAGCGACAACGCGGCCGCCAACCTGCTGCTGAAGGTGCTGGGTGGCCCGCCCGCCGTTACCGCCTTTGCGCGCGGCATCGGCGACCAGGCCTTCAGGCTCGACCGTACCGAGCCCGAGCTCAACACCAGCATCCCCGGCGACCCGCGCGACACCACCACGCCCGCGGCCATGGCCGACAGCGTGCAGCGGCTGGCGTTGGGCGATGCGCTGGGCACTGTGCAGCGCGACCAGCTGCAGACCTGGCTGCTGGGCAACACCACGAGCACAGAGCGCTTTCTGGCGGGCGTGCCGGCCGGCTGGAAGGTGGGGGACAAGACCGGATCGGGCTCGTATGGCTCCACGAACGATGTCGGCGTGCTGTGGCCGCCGGCCGGTGCACCGATCGTGCTGTCGGTCTACCTGACCTTTCCGCAGAAGGACGCGAAGGGGCGCAACGATGTCATTGCGTCGGCGACGCGCATTGCGGTGGCCGCGCTGGCAGGCTGATCAGCGAAGGTCGAACAGCGCGGCGGCGTTGCCCCAGGCGATGCGTTGCGCTACGTCGGCCGGCAGATCGCCGAGCCAGGTGCGGTAGCCGCGCATCGTCTCGTCGTAGGCGCTCCAGCGCTGGTTGACCCAGGTGTCGGAGCCGACCATGAAGCGACCCGGGTACTTGAGGATCAGCGCACGCCATTCGGGGCACAGCCTGCCGCCTTCGCAGGTCAGCCCCGGGCGGTACGAGAGCTCACCCATCAGCAGCGGATAGCGCTCCAGCAGCGCCTGTACCCGTTCGACCGGTGGGCCGCCGATGCCGGTGTGGGCCCAGATCAGGCGCAGGGCCTGGCCCTTCGATGGCGCGTTTGCCATCAGCAGGTCGATTGCCACGTCGTCGACGTGCGCAAGCACCGCGAGCTTGCGCTGCTCAGCCAGCGCTATCAGCTTCTTCGCCACGGGGCCGTTGGCATCGGCGCTGTCGTACAGGTGGAATTCCCCGAGTCCGCGATAGGGTCCGCTCGCGGTGCCGCGCGCAAGCTCGGTCTGCACCATCTCGTAGATGGTCTCGTCGCGGAACCAGTTGGTGTAGTCGTCGCGGTTGCGGTACAGGCGCACGAAGGGCACGACCGTCACGCCCGCGGCGCGTGTCTCGCGCGCTGCGGCCAGGGTCTGCGTGCCAGCGTTGGGGCGCGAATTGGCAATGATCGCCTTGACGTTGTTGCGCTGTATGCGCGCGAGCGCCTCGGCGGGCGGGTAAGGGCCGGTGTTGCCGTCCCAGGCTTCCTGGTTGTAGTGCAGGTGCGTGTCGAACAGCGGGCCTGCGTAAGCCGGGGCCTGTCCGTAGGCGCTGGGCGCGATGGTCGTGCAGGCGGCCACAAGCATGGCGGCGATTGGCGCGATGGTTTTCATGCGGTGCTTCGAGCCAGATCAGGCATCCGGGTAGTGCTCGGCCAACACCTCGCGAACGGTTTCCTGCAGCCCCTCGAACATCTCCGTGACGTTGACTGCCTTGCCGTCCTCGATCCGCTTGGAGATCATGGTCTTGGGAAACAGCAGGAGCGAGGTCTGCTTGTACCGGAGCGCGGGGTCCCGTCCGTACTCGTCCTCGACCATCCACCAGTCGAAATCGGTACGAGTGCTGATGAACACTTTGCCGAATGCGAGGCCCAGCGCCTGAAGGGAGTAGGTGGCTTCAGGCTCGACGAGCTTCGAGTCGATGACTTTCTGCAGTGCGGCGAGGTCTGTCCTTGTACCGGTCAACTCGTGACCGCTGGCTTCGGACACCAGCTCCGACGCGTGCATGAGCTGGGTGGCAATGGCCCGAAGGTCCGACTTAGCGGGGGAAACGATCTTTTGTTCCATGGCGCGAGTATTCCCTCTCAGGTTTGCATGTACTTGTCGGATCTTGACTCTGTCGGCATCGGCTGCGGCTCGCCGATCATCTCGCGCAAGGTCGATTCGATCGTGCGGGACATTGCGTCCAGCGCAAGGTCGTTCGGCGAGGTGCCGAAGGGGTCTTCGATCTCGGCGCCGAGTGCTTCGAGCGCGAAGAAGGTGTAGGCGATGAACGCGACCACCACCGGCGTCATGGGGCCGATGGCGTCCACCAGGCCGAAGGGCAGCAGCACGCAGTACAGGTAGATCGTGCGGTGGATGATGACCGAGTAGGTGAACGGAATCGGCGTGCCCGCGATGCGCTCGCATCCGCCCAGCGCTTCGGTCAGGCGGCCCAGCGGAATTTCCATGGCCTGCGCGAGCGTCGGGTCGAGATGGCCGCCCCTCCGTTTGTCCCGCAGCCATTCGCCGACCATCAGCAGGAGAACGGCCGGCTTGAAGCGCGCGGCCTGCAGGCGGGCGCAGTCTTCGGGCGACAGCAGCCGCGCGAGGTCGGCCGAGGGATCGGTGCCGCGCAACTGGTGGCGCAGAGCATGCACGAAGGCGATGAGGCGAAGCGTCGGCTTGCCTGCCTCGGCGGGCGCATCGGCCAGCGTCAGCACCTGCCGCACCAGCGAGCGGGTTTCATTGAGCAGCGTGCCCCACAGGGTGCGCGCCTCCCAGTAGCGCGAATAGCTCGTGCCGTTGCGAAAGCCAAGGAAGATGGCCAGCGTCAGGCCGATGAGCGAGAAGGGCACGAAATTGAGCGGCACCTTCCACTGGAACAGCCGGCCGTGAAGCACCGTCACCAGCACCGCGAAGGCGGTGGTCCACAGGAGCTGCGGCGCTATGTCCAGCAGGACCGAGCCGCGCCACACGAAGAGCATGCGCAGCCAATGAGGGCGGGGTCGGACGATCATCGGTCGGCGATTATCCCCGCACGACCGGGCCGCGGGCCCCTACAGCACGAACCAGCCCACCGCCACGTAGTGGCTCGCAGTGCCTGCCAGCACGAACAGGTGCCACGCACCGTGCGCGTGCCGGAAGCCTTGCCTGTTGCGATAGAACACGGTACCCGCCGTGTAGAGCACGCCGCCGATCAGCAGCCATGCGAGCCCCGCGCCGTCGAGCCGCGCGGCCAGCGGCACGGCGGCCAGCACGCCGAGCCATCCCATTCCGATGTACAGCGCCAGCGAGGGCTTCTTCGCCCCGCCGCCCTTGGCCGGCATCAGCTCGCGCCAGATGCCGAAGAGCGCCGCGCCCCAGATCGTCGCCAGCAGCAGCCAGCCCCATGGGCCTTGCAGCGTGACCAGCGCAAAGGGTGTGTAGGTGCCGGCGATCAGCAGGTAGATGGCGCAGTGGTCGGCACGCTCCCACATGCGCTTGAGCCGCCCGCGCGTGCTGTGGAAGAGGGTGGAGGCCGCATACAGGGCCACGGCCGAGAGTGAGAACACCAGCGCTCCCGCGATGCGCGCGGGGTCGCCGGTGGGCAAGGTCTTGGCGAGCAGCAACGCCGTTGCAGGCAGCGCGAGCAGCAGGCCCAGCAGGTGGCTGTATCCGTTGAGTCGTTCTCCGGGGTACATCGTGCTGGCTGCCTTTCGCCGTTCTGCCTCAGCGGCCCGTTTCCTTCAGGTACGTCTTGCGCGCCGCGAACGCCGTGTTCGCGAAGTCCGAGAACACGCCGTCGATGCCGGCGCGGAAGTACGCCAGGTACTCGGCTGTCGGGTCGCCCTTGTAGATGCCGGCCAGGTACTTCGCCTCGTTGCGGAAGGTGTAGCTGTGCACGAACAGGCCGGCCTTGTGCGCGTCGGCGATCAGGCTGGTGGGCTTGATGGTGTTCACGTCGGCCAGGCCCTTGTTGGGCGTGACGAAGGGCACGATGGTGTGGGCCATGACCTGCGGCTTCCACGGGCCGATGCCGTCGGCATAGGTCTTCACGTCGGCCAGGCCCGCGGGCGTGAGCATCTCGCCGAACCACTTGGGGTTGCCGGCCAGCGTCCAGCTGTAGGGGCGGCCGTCGACGAAGGTGTAGACGTCCTTGGTGACGTAGATCATCTCGCCAGTCTGGTAGTTGACGTCGTTGCCGTCCACCAGTTGCACGGCGCGGGCCTTCATGCCGGCCGAGCGCAGGTACTTCAGGCTCTCGGGCTCGAAGCTCTGCACGAAGATCGGCGCGTCTTTCCGGTTCAGATCGTTGAAGTTCATGATCTTCAGCAGCGCGTCTTCGAGCGGATGGCTGCCAGCAGGGCCGCAGCCGTTGGCAATGGCCTGCGCGTTGTTCCAGATCGGGTTCTTGGTTTCCGGGTACACGGTGAGCGTGCGGCCGGTGGAGGCGCTCTTGGCCTTGGCGATGTCGATCACTTCCTGGAAGCTCAGGATCGGCAGCTTGCCGTTGAGGTCGGTGGGGCGCTGGTCCTTGGCGTCGTAGGTGGTGCCGCGGATCCACTGGCGCAGCTCGTCCATCGTGAAGTCGGTGATGGACCAGTCGTTGGTGTGGTCCTCGCCGTCGACGATGAGCGACTTGAGCACCGACTTCGGATCGCTCGGGTCGGTCAGGTCGCTCAGGTACTGGGCCGGGCCGTTGGCCTCGATGGCCGGGTACTTCACGTCGACCAGCACGCCGGGCACGGTGCGCTTGCGGCCCGCAACGGTGGTGTTGGTCGCGGCGACGGCGGCGATGTTGGTGTTGTCGCTGAGCCAGGGGTTGTGACGTGCGACGAGCACGCAGTCCTTGGTGAGGTGCAGGTCGGTCTCGAGCGAATCGGCGCCGGCATCGGCCGCGGCTTCGTAGGCGACCTTGGTTTCTTCGGGGTACAGCCCCGGCAGGCCGCGATGGCCGATGACCAGGGGCACGGAGCCGTCGAGCGTGCCCAGCGGTGCGGGGGCAGGGGGAGCCGGGGCGGGTGCGGGCGCCGGTGCCGGCGGGAGGACCGGGAACGAGACACCTCCGTCGTTGCCGCCACCACAGGCGGCTATCACGAGGCAGCCACCGATGGTTGCGATGGCGGCGCGAACCGGGCGGGGCGCGGGCGCGGGAACGTTCTTTTTCATGTGAAGTTTTCGAATATTTGTTGAAAGAGAAACGAAAGCCGCCGGATGCTAGGTTTGCCCCGTGACGGGACAGTGACCAGCGAGTGCCCGCTGACGAGCCCTGAAATCACGCAGGCGCGTTGGTGCGACCAGTGCGTGCGAACGTGCTTGGAGACAGCCCCACCGAGCGGCTGAAGGCAGTGCTGAACGCGCTTGCCGACTGATAGCCGATTGCATGCGCGACCTCTCCAAGCGAAAGACCGTTATGCCACAGCATGTCCTTGGCCAGAGCCATCCGCCATCGCAGCACGTACTCCATCGGGGGCACACCAAGAATCTGTGTGAAGCGGGCGGCAAATGCGGCGCGCGACATTCCGACTTTCTTTGCGAGATCCTCGATGGTCCAGCGCCGTGCCACGTCCTCGTGAATAAGCCGCAGCGCATCCGCCATTCGCGCATTTGCCAGGCCCGCCAGGAGCCCGGAAATCGGCGCGTCGTCTTGTGTCGGCCGCCAGCGCAGGGCCTCGATCAGCATGATCTCGACAAGGCGCGTCAGGATGGCGTCGCCACCGGGTCTTGGCGTCGTGTTCTCTTCATCGATGGCGCGCGCAATCCACGTCAAGCGCGCCGCTCCGCTGTCAGCGGCCTTGATGTGGACCACTGTCGGCAGGAGCCCCACCAGCAGCGGGGCACTCGTCGGGTCGAACAGGAAGTAGCCGCCGAGCATCCTGACTGCCGCCTCGTCACCCTGGGTGCCATGGCGGATCTCTCCCGCCGGGCTGGCATCTGCGATGCGCATCGTGGGGCGATCCATGGCCTCGAGGTCGCTGCCCATCCGGAAGCCGGGCGTTGCCGGCAGCAAGACGTAGTCCCCGGGTTCCATCAGGAAGGGCTCAGCCGAGTCCAGGCTCAGCCAGCACGAGCCTTTCAGCATCAGGCAGAAGCTGGGCTGTCCGTAGTTCGGGTATTGCACTGCCCAGCTACCCGCGCCGCTGACGAACTTCGACAGAACGGTTCGTGGACGGAGCAAAGCCACGATGGAAGCCAGTGGGTCAGCGTTTAGACGATCGCGCATGAAATCGAGATTAGGCGGGATGGATCGTCTTGGTCAAGAACCCTAGCATCGGACCGATCTTCAAAGGACATCGAACATGAAAACTGTACTTATCACTGGCTGCTCTTCGGGTTACGGCAAAGCCACGGCAGAGCATTTCCTCAAGCAAGGCTGGAACGTCGTCGCGACGATGCGCAAACCGGATCCGGCGTTTCTGGGTGAGCCTTCGCAGCGCTTGCGCGTGGTCCAGCTCGACGTGACGAACAACGACAGCATCGTGCAAGCCATTGGCCAAGGCATCGCCGCCTTCGGCAAGATCGATGTGCTGGTGAACAACGCGGGAATCGGCTTGTTCTCGGCCTTCGAGGTGACGCCAATGGAAACCGTGCGCGAGGTGTTCGAGACCAACACCTTCGGCGTCATGGCAATGACCCAGGCCATGATTCCGCTCATGCGCGAGCGCGGGGAAGGGGCCATCGTCAACGTGACCTCCAGCGTCTGCTTCGCCGGCATGCCGATGGTTGCGCCCTACGCGGCGAGCAAGTTCGCCATCGAAGGGTTCACCGAGGCCCTGTTCTTCGAACTCGAATCCATTGGTGTGCACGTCAGGCTCGTGGAGCCCGGCTATGGTCCCGGGACGGCCTTCACGGCAAACGGCATGGACCGCATGAACGGCTTGATCTCGCCGCCGTACCAGGCGTATGCAGGGCAGCTCATGGCGCAGTTCGGGACTGCCGGCGCGGTGACGACTCCGGATCAGGTCGCGGCGGCCGTCTTCGCTGCTGCTACGGAAGAGTCGGAAGCGCTGCGCTTCCCGGCCGGACCGGACAGTGCCCATTTGGCCAATGCACGGTGGAACAGCACCGACGAGCAATTCCTGACGGGAATGCGGTCGATGCTGCGCATGAAGAGGTGAGTCGAGGCGCTCAGGGCCGCGTACCCACCAGCACCGGCTGGAAGAACGCGCCGTCGATGCGCCGAACGTTCTGCAGCCCCGCTTCTTGCATGAGCTCGCTCAGCCGCGTCGTCGATATGGCGTAGTAGCGCGATCGCATCACGCGCGTGCTCACTGCGTGCGTGGCGAGGTCTTCCGTGACGAAGAAGAAGCCAAGGTCGTAGTGCTCGCCCGTGCCTCCGTCATCGAAATCCCAGACCTGGAACAGCACATGGCGTTGGCCGTTCTCCACGCGCGCGCCGTAGTGCTTCACGATGTTGCTGCCGCGCTCTTCCTTCGCGTAGTCGCGCACGCTGACGACGCAGCCGCCGCCGGGGCGCAGGCAGGCGGTCATCTGGCGCAGGGCGGTCCGCAGGTCGGCGTCGGTCTGCAGATGCGGCATCGAGTTGTCGCACGACATCACGATGTCGAAGCCGCTGCCGTGATGCGTGTGCGCTTCGCGCATGTCGCACACCGAGAAAGCGATGTCGAGGCCGCGCAGTTTCGCTTCATGCCGCGAGCGTTCGATCTCGTTGGCCGACAGGTCGGAGGCCGTCACCACGTGGCCGAGTGCCGCGAGCCCGAGCGCTTGCGTGCCAATGCCGCACGACACGTCGAGCACTTTGCGATGCGCGCCACCACCGGGCCATTCGGCCTCGATGAGTTGCGAGAGCTTGTCGCCCTGCAGGCGGATGCTCTCGTTCCAGTCCGGATAGATCAGGTGATAGAGCGGTGCGAGCTCGTCGTAGAAATCGTCGGTCATGCGCTTTATCGTGGCACCTTGCCCACGGTGTTCGGCGCGCGAAGAAAGTCGAAGTCCACGCCCTTGTCGGCCTGCATCACGGTCTGCAGGAACAGCTTCTTGTAGCCGCGCTCGGCGGTGGGTTCGACCACCGTCGTCTCTTCCGCTCGGCGCGCCAGTTCTTCGTCCGTCACCAGCAGTGAGATCTCGCGCTTGGCCACGCTGAGCCTGATGCGGTCGCCGCTGCGCACATACGCCAGCGGCCCGCCGATGGCCGACTCGGGCGTCACGTGCAGCACGATGGTGCCGAAGGCGGTGCCGCTCATGCGACCGTCGGAGATGCGCACGATGTCTTTCACGCCGGCGCGCGCGAGCTTGCGTGGAATGGGGATGTAGCCCGCCTCGGGCATGCCAGGCGCCCCCTTGGGGCCGATGTTTTTGAGCACCAGCACGTCTTGCGGCGTGACGTCGAGCGCGTCGCTGTCGATGCGCTGCACCAGGTCTTCGGCGTTCTCGAAGACCACGGCGCGGCCCCCGTGCTCCATCAGCGCCGGGTCGGCGGCCGATTGCTTGATGATCGCGCCGCCTGGCGCCAGGTTGCCCCACAGCACCGCGATGCCGCCCTGCGGATAGATCGGCTGGCTGGCGGGCCGCACCACGTCCTGCCTGAAGCCTGGCCCTGCGCGCTCGATTTCCTCGCCCAGTGTGCGGCCCGTGACCGTGAGTGCATCGAGGTGCAGCAGCGGCTTGAGTTCGCGCAGCAGTGTGGCCATGCCGCCGGCGGCGTGGAAGTCTTCCATGTAGTGCTGGCCCGAGGGCTTCAGGTCGAGCAGCACCGGCGTTTCGCGGCCCATGCGGTCGAGCGCGAGCAGGTCGATGTCCAGGCCCATGCGGCCGGCAATGGCCGCGAGGTGCACGATGCCGTTGGTCGAACCGCCGATGGCCAGCAGCACGCGCATCGCGTTCTCGAAGGCGGCGGGGGTCAGCACCTTGTCGATGGTGAGGCGGTCGCGCGCGATCTGCACGGCCTGCGCGCCGGTCTGCTCGGCAATGCGGATGCGGTCGGCCGTTACGGCTGGCGGCGAGGCGCCGCCCGGCATCGTCATGCCCAGCGCCTCGGCAATGCAGGCCATGGTGCTGGCCGTGCCCATCACCGAGCAGGTGCCCACGCTCGCGACCAGCTGGTTGTTGACGTCGGCGGTTTCCTCGGCGTCGATCTCGCCCGCGCGATACCTGCCCCAGTAGCGCCGGCAGTCGGTGCAGGCGCCCACGCGTTCGCCGCGGTGGCTGCCCGTGAGCATCGAGCCGGTGATGAGCTGGATCGACGGCAGGCCGGCGGAGGCCGCGCCCATGAGCTGCGCCGGTACGGTCTTGTCGCAGCCGCCGATGAGCACTACGGCGTCCATGGGCTGCGCGCGCACCATCTCCTCGGTGTCCATCGACATCAGGTTGCGCAGGTACATGCTGGTCGGCGCGGCGAAGCTCTCGTGCACCGAGATGGTCGGAAAGTCCATCGGCAGGCCGCCCGCGAGCATCACGCCGCGCTTGACGGCCTCAATGAGTTGAGGCGCATTGCCATGGCAGGGGTTGTAGGCGCTGCCGGTGTTGGCGATGCCGACCACGGGGCGATCGAGCGCCGCATCGGTGTAGCCCGCGCCCTTGATGAAGGCCTTGCGCAGGAAGAGCGAGAAGCCGCGGTCGCCATAGCTGGTCAGGCCCTTGCGCATGCCCGCGTTGCTGTTGTCGGTGTTGTCGTCGGGCTCGAAGGGAGATTCGGACATGGGACGTGGTTTTGTTGTTCGTCGGAACTGGTATTTGACTCGCTGACAGCTTTTCTGGCTTTTCTTTCAGCGCGCGCCTTCGGCCAGTGCAGCCTCGTAGACAGCAAGGTCGTCCGGCGAGAAGCAGCAGAAGACGACTTCCTCCACTGACGTGACGACCGCCAGCACTTCGCGCACGGTGCTCACCGCGACCTTTGCCGCCAGTTCGACGGGATAGCCATAGATGCCCGTGCTGATGCTCGGAAACGCGATGCTGCCCACCCCTTGCCCGGCGGCGAGCGCCATCGAGCGCCGGTAGCACGACGCGAGCAGTTCGGGCTCGCCCGCCTCGCCACCACGCCACACAGGGCCGACCGTGTGAATGATGAAGCGGGCAGGCAGGCGGTAGCCCTTCGTGAGCTTGGCATCGCCCGTCTTGCAGCCGCCCAGCAGCCGGCATTCGTGCACCAGCTCCGGCCCTGCGGCGCGATGGATCGCGCCGTCCACGCCACCGCCGCCGAGCAGCGAGGAGTTGGCGGCGTTGACGATGGCGTCGACCTGCAGCGTGGTGATGTCGGCGCGGATGGCGCGAAGGGTGGTCGTCATGGTGCGGTGGCTCGGGGCTGGCATCGTAGGCGCGCGGGCCGGAGTCGGGCAAACCCGCTTTCGATGTTTGTTGCAAATATTTACGATTCCCGGGTCGGGCGCATTTGCCCGGCGTCCGTCCGCTGCCATGGCGTCGATCTTGCATACGGCCGGACTGTTCTCAACCCGAGGGAGAGTCGATGAAAAGCTTGTTGCCATGGCGCCGCGCCGGTGTTCTTTGCATGGCGCTCGCAGGGGCGGTAGCCGCCCATGCGCAGGTGCTGCAGTTCAAGTGGGGCCATGTCTACGAGCCCACGAGCATCTTCCACCAGCAGGCAGAGCTTGCGGCGCGCAAGATCGCCGAACAGTCCGACGGCAAGATCAAGATCGAGGTGGTGCCGTCTTCCAAGCTGGGGCAGGAGGCCGATTTTCCGCTGATGCTGGCGAACGACTCCGTGCAGATCGCCTACGTCGGGCAGGCCACGCTGGCCGAGGGCTATCCGCCGCTGAGCCTGGGGAGCTATCCCTTCGCCTTCAAGGACCTCGACCATATGCGCAAGTACCTGGCGAGCCCGCTGCTGGCCGACCTGATGAAGGGCTACAACGAGCGGAGCGGCAACCGCATGGTGGCCGCCGTGTATTACGGCGCGCGCCAGGTCACGTCGGCCAAGCCGCTGTCGAAGCCCGAAGACTTCCGCGACCTGCGTCTTTACGTGCCTGCCGCCGCGGCCTACCAGCTGTTTGCTACCGCGCTCGACGCCAAGCCGGTGACGCTGCCTTTCATGAGCCTCTACAGCTCGCTCAAGAAGAACGAGGTGGAGGCGCAGGAAAACCCGCTGGACATCGTCAAGTCGAAGAAGCTCTATGAGGTGCAGAAGTACGTGCTGCTGACGGCGCATGTCTACGACACGCTGGGCATCGTCATCGGCAAGGCCGCATGGGCCAGGCTCGCGCCGGCGCAGCAGGCGATGGTCGAGAAGGTACTGGTGGAAACCGCGAAGTGGACCAACGTCGGCGTGATCGCCGGCGAGCTTGAGGACGAGAAGTTCCTGCGCGACAAGGGCATGACCGTGGCGCCGGTCAACCGGCAGCTGTTCCTGGAGCGGATCGTCAAGCGCTCGACGCCCGAGCAGGTAGGGGCGCGGCCGGGCGACTACGCAAAGCTGCAGGCGCTGGCAGGGGCGAATTAAGGCGCTTCGAAAGCGCGAAGCAACGTCTGTGACAGCTCGGCCACGAGCGCTTCGCGCTGGGGCGAGGGGCGCCAGAAACTGCGCGTTGCAATGCCTGTCGATTCCCACTCGGGATGGTTGCGTGCCGGCTGCGCGCCGCGCACCGCGGCCGCGGCGGCTCGCGTGGGGGAATCGCCGTCCTGGGGCGATTCGGCGGCGATGCGCTGCGTGGCCGCATGGCCGCGCTGCTCCAGCGCCTGCGTGAGCTTCAGCTGCCACGCGACCAGCGTGAACAGCACGCCGTCTTCCACGGTGAGTTCGTGCACGTCGCGCAGCTTGTTGGCCAGCTTGCGGCCGAGCGGCCCCCAGCCCTGCGACACCGCACCGCCGATGGCTCCGCCCAGCGCCGCACCCGCGCCGAGCGAGATGCCGGCCACGGCCAGGTCGGCGACCACGCCCACCGCCGCACCGATGACCGCGCCTTTGCCGAGGCGCAGGCCCGCGTCCTTCATGGCTTCGGGGCTGAAGAAGTCGAGCGTCCAGCGGCCTTCGATCATCGGCAGCGGGGCCTCATCGGCGTCGCCCTGGCGAAAGCCGTAGAGCGCGAGCAGGTCGTCGGTGCAGCGCTGGGCCTTGTCGAACACTGCCTTCTGCAACGCGGCGACTAGGGCCTGCCGTCGCGCGGCGTCGGCAAATTCGGTGGAGGACACCGTGCGGCGCACCGCAGCGGCATCGACCAGCAGGGCGGCGATGCGCGTGCAGGCGGACTGGCGGCGCTGCACCGCTTCGTCGGCCAGTGCATCGACAACGCCGTGCAGCAGGTCGCGGCGCTCGCGCAGCAGCGTGGCGAGGTCGTTGTACAAGTCCTGCTCGGCGCCGACGAACGGGGCGGCCGCGTCGAAGCGCACCTGCACGTGCAGGCCGTAGGCCGAGAGCAGCTCTTTCCACGCGGGCTCGCGGCTGGCGGCATCGCGCACGAAATTCAGCACCGGCAGCACGGGGCGCGCGCAGGAGTTGAGCAGCTCGATCTCGTCGCGGAACTTGGGCAGCACCGGTTCGCGCACATCGATGACGAGAAAGGCCGCGTCAATGTCGAGCATGGTGCGCAGCACCTTGGCCTCCTGCTCGAACACGCCATGGGCTTCGGGGCCCTGCAAGAACTGGCGGATGCGGTCGGGGGGCGTCGCTTGCGCATCGAAGCCGGCGAGGTGCTCGCGCAGCGCGACGGCGTCTTCGAGGCCCGGCGTGTCGAAGAAGCGCACGGCGGCTTCGCCGTTCACGTCGAGGTCGACCGATTCGACATGGCGCGTGGTGCCGGGGCGCTGCGACACCTCGCCGAAGCCGATGCGCCGCGTGAGCGTGCGCAGCAGCGAAGTCTTGCCGGCGTTGGTGTGGCCGACGACGGCGATGCGGATGGGCTGTTGCGTCATGGGGCGATCGCGCTTTCCGGCAAGGCGATGTCCAGGCGATCGCTGGCGGTGATGCGCTCCAGGCCAGTGTCGCGCAGCCAGTCGAGCCATCGCTGCGTGGCGCTCGCACCGGGTGCGTCGGCCAGCCACAGGCGGCACTCGCCGCAATGCGCCAGCACTTCGCGCAGGAAGCGTTCGGTGCCGCGGTCGGGGCTCGATGCGGCGTGGCACACCAGCAGTACCGTGCGCGGATGGGTATGGGCCAATTGGTCGAGCAGGGCGCGGCGCGCGGGCGCACTGCCGTCGATGCGCTGCGCCTGCGTCTCGACGCCGGCGGGCAGGGCGGCTGGAGGCCACGGCATGTCGGGCGGCAGTTCGAAGCCGACGACGAAGAGGGCGTCATGCAGTTCCGAGGCAGGCAGGCCCGCGGGCAGGGCGCTGTGCGTGCGACCTGGATCGGCATCGACGATGGCCGCCGGCGCCAACGCGGCGAAGCGGGCCAGCAGCTTGCGGTAGTAGGGCTCGCGCCAGTCGGGCTGCAGCGCCTTGCGGCGGCGCTTCCAGACGAAGGCGCTCAGCAGCACGAGCACGACGCGCGGCAGCAGCCCGTAGACGACGATGCAGCCGGTCAGCCACAGCGCCCAGGTGCGCTGGCCTGCAGCGCCGGGAGTTGCGGCCAGCACGGTGGCGGCATCGGGCACCGGAAAGCCGAGCTTCGCTGGCGCCCAGCCCAGCACCTGCACTACGCGCACGAAGAAGTCCGGGTCAAGAATCGTCGTCTCCCAGCTCAACGTGTAGCTGCGAAACGCGAGCGCGAATAGCATCGCGGCCAGCACCACGGCAAACGACAGCGACCAGATGCCGTGGCTCACCAGCCCGAAGGCCCATGGCAACAGCTTTGCGCGGGACAGCAGCCCCGTGGCCGCGCGCACCAGCACCGGCGCCTGTCCACGCTTGCCGCCCGCCACCCGCGCCGTGAGCGACAGCCAGATCCAGCCGAGCGATGCGGTATTGAACGAGCCGAGCGGCATCCACAGGCCCGCGAGCCACAGCAGCAGCGTGAGCGCGTGCAGGCCCAGCAGGCTCACGAGCGCGACGATCACGTTGATGTGGCGCTCGCCGCCGCCGACCACGCTGCCCGCCAGCCCGAGACCGGCCATGACGATCAGCGCCACCAGCGCGAGCAGCACCCACGGCGCCCACTGCCGGGCACGTGCGAGTTCAGGCTGCAGGCCGATGCGCTCGCCGAGCTGTAGCGCGCGTTCGGTGATCTGCCCGTGGGCATCGGCTGTGCGCGAGGCGGCGATGCGAAGGGCTTGCGCGTCGTCGAGCGGGCCGCTCTGTTCGGTCCATCGGATCGCCTCGGTGATCACCGCATCCGGAAAAGCAGATTCGCGCAGCGCGGTGTTGGTCAACAGGGTCCCTTCGCAGCCAATCGGTCAATGAGGCCCCGCACGGCGCCGGGGCGCGCAAATTATGCCCGGCGAGCTTCGGGCGGCCACGACAAGAAACGGGGCCGCAAGCGGCCCCGTTGTGCATGGTGCGGGAGTCGGTGGCGCGTGCCCGGTCTCAGCGAAGGCCGAAGAACGAAAGCACGGCTACGACAACCACGACCAGACCGACGATGTAGATGATGGAATTCACGCGAAGACTCCTCTGGGTTGAAGATGAGTCCAGCATTGCGCCGCGTTCGCGGCATCACTGTCGGCAGGGGGCGGCGTGCGATGTAGGCGCGTGCGAAGCATCGGCCCACGACATGTCCCGCATCAGCGCTTCCTGACCGGGCCGAGCGCCCGCTCGAGCAGCCACAGCATCGCCGTACGGGTTTCCTCTACGTCCGCGCCTGCGTCGATGGCCAGCGCGGCCCGGTCGAAGGCCGCCGCGAGCAGCGGGGTCAGGGCGTCGAGCGACGCCTCGCCCTTGTCCTTGCCCAGGCCGGCGCGCTCCAGCCCCTGTCGCAGCGACTTTGCCGAGGTCGCATCGTCCATGGCCATGACTTCGGCCATGCCCAGCACCGCGGGGCCGTCGATCAGCAGCAGCCGCGTGCGGCCCGGCGCCGTCATCGCGTTCAGATAGGCCTTGCTGCCTTCGAGCAGCGCCTCGCGCGGCGATAGTTGCTCGGGCGTGGCCGCCTCGATGTCGGCGGCCACGGCTTCGCCTTCGCGCAGCAGCACCTGACGGAACAGGTCGCGCTTGTCCGCGAAGTGGTGGTACAGCGCGCCGCGGGTGATGCCGGCGGCCGTCGCAATATCCGGCGTCGAGGTATCGCCGTAGCCCTTGCCGACGAAGAGCGCACGCGCCGCCTCGATCAGCGCAAGGCGGGTGGTTTCCGTACGTTCACGATTGGTTCGGACTGGGGTGGGTGAATCGGCCATTTACATACAGTCTGTCTGTAAGTTATATTCAAATTTACATGCAGCCTGTATGTTAAATGAAAGGACCCATCGTGAAAGTGACGAGCTACTACCCCGTTCTCATGACCAACGACGTGGCGAGAACGGCGAACTTCTACCAGGCGCACTTCGGCTTCACGCCGCTGTTCACGAGCGACTGGTATGTGCACCTGCAACTGGCGGACGAGCCCTCGGTGAATCTCGCCGTGCTCGACGGCCGGCACGAAACCATTCCGGCGGCCGCGCGCGGGCAGGTGGCTGGCGGCACGCTGTTGAATTTCGAGGTGGACGACCCCGACGCGGTGCACGACCGGCTGAAGGCCGCCGGCCTGCCGATCCTGCTGCCGCTGCGCGACGAGGCCTTCGGCCAGCGCCACTTCATCACGCGCGACCCGAACGGTGTGTTGATCGACATCATCAAGCCGATCCCGCCGAGCGGGGAGTTCGCTGCGCAATACGAGGCCGGCGCGTTGCCGACCTGACAACGATCAGGCGCGCAGTGCTTCGTCTTCCTCGAGGCTGTCGCCGAGGAAGCCGCCGCTCTGGTGCGCCCAAAGCCGCGCATACAGGCCGCCTTGCGCCATCAGCGTGCGGTGGTCGCCTTCTTCAACCACACGGCCTTCGTCGAGCACGATGAGCCGGTCCATCGCCGCGATGGTCGACAGCCGGTGCGCGATCGCGATCACCGTCTTGCCTTCCATCAGCGTGTAGAGGCTCTGCTGGATGGCGGCTTCGACTTCCGAGTCGAGCGCGCTGGTGGCTTCGTCGAGCAGCAGGATCGGTGCGTCCTTCAGCATCACGCGCGCAATGGCCACGCGCTGGCGCTGGCCGCCCGAGAGCTTTACGCCGCGTTCGCCCACATGTGCCTCGTAGCCGCGGCGCCCGCTCGCGTCGCCCAGCGTCTGGATGAAGTCGTGCGCTTCCGCACGCCCGGCGGCCGCCTCGATCTGCTCATGCGTGGCGTCGGGCCGGCCGTAGGCGATGTTGTCGGCCACCGAGCGGTGCATCAGCGAGGTGTCTTGCGTGACCATGCCGATGTGGCTGCGCAGCGAGTCCTGCGTGACGTGCGCGATATCTTGCCCGTCTATCAGGATGCGGCCGCTTTCCAGGTCGTGGAAGCGCAGCAGCAAGTTCACCAGCGTCGACTTGCCCGCGCCCGAACGGCCGACCAGGCCGATCTTCTCGCCCGGCTTCACTGTCAGGTTCAGGTCGTCGATCACGCGGCGGCCTGCGTCGGCATAGCGGAAGCTCGCATGCTCGAAACGCACCTCGCCGCGCGGCACGTCGAGCACCGAGGCATCGGCCGCGTCGAGCACGGTGCGCGGGCGCGACAGCGTCTTCATGCCGTCCTGCACGGTGCCGATGTTCTCGAACAGGCTGGTCATCTCCCACATGATCCAGTGCGACATGCCCTGCAGCCGCAGCGCCATTGCCGTGGCCGCGGCCACCGCACCCACGCCGACCGTGCCGTGCGACCACAGCCACAGTGCCACACCCGCCATGCCGGCCGTGAGGCCCATGCTCAGCGTGTGGTTGACGATTTCGAAGGCGCTCACCAGGCGCATCTGGCCGTAGCCGGTCTTCATGAACTCGCGCATCGCGTCGCGCGCGAAGCCGGCCTCGCGCTGCGTGTGCGAGAACAGCTTGACGGTCGCGATGTTGGTGTAGGCGTCGGTCACGCGGCCGGTCATCATCGCGCGGGCGTCGGCCTGCGCCTTGCCGACCTTGCCCAGGCGCGGCACGAAGTACACCAGCGAGCCGATGTACAGCGCCAGCCAGATGATGAAGGGCCACACCAGCTGCGCGTCGAGCACGCCCACCAGGATGATCATGGTGGCCACGTACACGCCCATGGCCACCAGCACGTCGGCCAGCACGAACACGGTGTCCCGCACCGCGAGCGCGGTCTGCATCACCTTGGCCGTGATGCGGCCGGCGAACTCGTCCTGGTAGAAGGCCATGCTCTGGCCCAGCATCAGCCGGTGAAAGTTCCAGCGCAGGCGCATCGGCAGGTTCACCGCGAGCGTCTGGTGCTTCACGATGGTCTGCAGCGCGACCACGCCGATGCTGATCACCAGGAACGTGGCCAGCCACATGAGCGTGGTGCCGCGGTCTGCCCACAGGCGCGCAGGCACCTGTGGGCCGAGCCAGTCGACGATGCGCCCGAGGATCGCGAACAGCGCCGCCTCGAAGATCGACATGACGGCGGTGAGCGCCGCCATTGCCGCGATCTTGCCGCGCACGCCGTGCGTGCAGGCCCAGAGAAAAGCAAGGAAGCCCTGCGGCGGCAATGCGGGTTCGGCGGCGGGGTACGGATGGAGGAGTTTTTCGAAGAAGCGGAACAAGGACTGAGTCTCCCGGAGAGCTCAGGACTGTAGCCGCGCCTGCATGACCTTGCCCCGAAAAGGTGCGTTCGGTGGCGCATCCAGGCCCGGCCGCTCGCCCAGGAAGTCGATGAAAGTACGCAGCTTGGGCGACATGTACTGCCTGCTGGTGTACACCGCGAAGAGCGTGACGGGCGTGGCTTCGAACTCCGGCAGCAGCCGCACCAGCCGGCCCTGCGCGATGTCGTCGTCGATCAGCCACAGCGGCATGAAGGCGATGCCCATGTCCGCGTGCACCGCATGCAGCGTGAGCGTGGTGTCGTCGGAGCGCATGGCGGGCGCCAGCCGCAGCGGAAACATCCGCCCGCCCGGGCCCTTGAGCGCGAGGTTGTCCAGGTTCACGTAGCTCGGCACGATGGCGCCCAGCTTCGCGAGGTCGGCGGGCACGGCTGGCACGCCGCCCATGCGCTTCAGGTAGGCCGGTGTACCCGCCAGGAAGAAGGGCACGCGGCACAGCGGCCTGGCGATCAAGGCGGGCGAGGGCTCCTGCGTGGCGCGCAAGGCCAGGTCGTAGCCGTCGGCCGCAAGATCGACCTTGCGGTTTTCCAGGTGCATGTCGACCAGCACCTCCGGGTACTTCTCGCGATAGTCGGCCAGCACCCGCGCGAAACGCGGCGTGGCGCACCACACGGGCGCGCTCACCTTGAGCTGGCCGCGTGGCGTGTCGTGCGTCTGGCCGATGGCGGCTTCGGCCGCGTCGAGCAGGTCGAGTGCGCGGCGGCTCTGCTCGTACCAGGCGGTGCCAGCCTCGGTCAGGCTCAGGTGGCGGCTGGAGCGGTGCAGCAGCCGCGCACCGAGCGATTTCTCAAGCTGCGCCACGTGCTTGCTGGCCATTGGCGGCGACATGTTCAGCCGCTCGGCCGCAGCCACGAAACTGCCCGCCTCCACGACTTCGCGGAACACCCGCAGGCTGGTCATCCGGTCCATGTGAGCATCCTTCAAGCTTTCCTGTGAGGAACTGATTCGATGCATCGTAGCCTGTCGATTTCCCTGCAGGAAATGTCTACAGTCGATGCAACGCTTTCAAGGAGCATCGGCTTGACCCACGACAACACCACCGCGAACAACGCTTCGCGCCTGCCCACGTACTTCATCTCGCACGGCGGCGGCCCCTGGCCCTGGATGAAGAAGGAAATGGGCCCGACCTACGACCAGCTCGCCGCCTCGCTGGCCGACATGCCACGCCAGATCGGCCGCACGCCCAGCGCCATCCTCATGGTGTCGGCGCATTGGGAGGCACCTGCCTTCACGGTGCAGGGCAACGCCAAGCCGCCAATGATCTACGACTACGGCGGCTTCCCGGCCCACACCTATGAGGTGCACTACGACTCGCCCGGCTCGCCCGAACTCGCGCAGCGCGTGCAGTCGCTGATCGCTGCTGCCGGCTTGCCGGTGCAGATCGATCCCGAGCGCGGCTACGACCACGGCATGTTCGCGCCGATGGCCGCGATGTACCCGAAGGCCGACGTGCCGGTGGTGCAGCTGTCGCTGCGGCGCGGGCTCGACCCGGCCGAGCACCTAGCGCTGGGCCGCGCACTCGCACCGCTGCGCGACGAAAACGTGCTGATCGTCGGCAGCGGGCTGAGCTATCACAACCTGCGCAACTTCGGCCCGCAGGCGCATGGGGTGTCGAAGGCTTTCGACGACTGGCTCGATGAGGCGGTGGTGAAGAGCTCCGCTGGCGAGCGCAGCGCGCAATTGCTCGACTGGGATTCAGCCCCGGCGGCGCGCATGGCGCATCCGCGTGAAGAGCATCTGATTCCTTTGATGGTGGCCGTCGGAGCGGCCGAGGCAGAGGCTGGCGAGCGCGTGTACCACGAAGACGCCTTCATGGGCGGTCTGGTGGTGTCGAGCTTCCGCTTCGGCGCTTGAGCTGACTGCGGCCTGGCACGCCGCAGCGTCAGGCGGGAGTCGACAGGCGCGGCGGGCTCGCCAGCGCAAAGTCTTCTGTCGTCAGCGTCAGGTTGGGGTTGTAGGCAGGATCGCAGTGCAGTTCGTCACCCCATCGGTCCAGCATGTAGTGCACCTCCGCTGCAAAACGCTGCTGCTTTTCCGGTGCCTCGTCGGAACCGCGAGTGGCGGATTCATGGTGGTAGAGCTCGGCATAAGGCGTCCAGACATTGCGCAGCCCGGCCGCGCGCAGCCTCAGGCAGAAGTCGACATCGTTGAATGCCACCTTCAGGTTGATTTCGTCGAGGCCACCCACCGCCTGGTAGGTGGAGCGGCGAACCACCAGGCACGCCGCGGTCACAGCCGAGAATGTCTGGATGAGGCTGCCACGCCCGAAGTAGCCGAGGCCCTGCCTGTGCAGCCGTTTGTGACTGTGGCCTGCCACGCCGCCGATGCCGAGTACGACACCGCCGTGCTGCAGCGTATCGTCGGCGTACCAGAGCCTCGCACCGACGGCGCCCACCCCGGGCTGCAATGCGATGGAGACCATCTCAGACAGCCAATCCGGTGAGATGACCTCGGTGTCGTTGTTCAGCAGTGCGACGAGTTCGCCTTTTGCGTGGGCCACGGCGCGGTTGTTCAGCGCGGAGTAGTTGAAAGGGCCGTCGATCCGGAGCACCCTGGCATCGCGTTGGCTCGAAAGCTCGTCGAGATAGTCCAGGACCTCAGGTTCGTCGGAGCCGTTGTCGATCACCAGGATCTCGAAGTTCAGGTAGTCCGTCCGCGTCCGGATGCTGCCGATGCAGCGGCGCAGCAGCGACAGGCCATTGCGTGTGGGGATGATCAGCGTCACCAGTGGGCGGACTTCGGGCAACGCGTAGTGCGCCCGGTAGCCGTTGTCCGAATGTGCGATGAAACCCTGGATACCACGGCGCTGGAAATGCTCATTGAGCGCGCGTTCGCCGGCAAGCTGCGCGTAGGGTTTGGCGTCGACATTGCCCGCTGCGCTTTCCGCGTGAGCGCGCCAGTGATACAGGACCCGCGGAACGTGCCGGATCTGCTCTGGCGCGACGTGCTCGATGCAGCGCAGCACGAGGTCATAGTCCTGCGCGCCTTCCATGCCGACCTGGAAGCCGCCCACTTGCCGCACCAACTCAGCGTGGTACAGGCCCAGGTGCGAAAACATGTTCTGCGAATAGAAGAGGTCCGGATTCCAGTCGGGCTTGAAGTAGGGATCGAAACGCTCACCGCTCGCGTCGAGCTTGTCCTCGTCGGAATAGAAAAGTCGCGCTTCGGGCGCACGAACAATCGCGTCGGCCATCCACAGGAGTGCGTCCTCCTTCAGCAGGTCGTCGTGGTCCAGGAGCGCTATCCATTCACCCTCGGCGAGAGTGAGAGCGCTGTTGGAGGCGGCCGAGATATGCCCGTTCTCCGGGCGGTAGATCACCTTGATCCGCACGTCGTGCGCATAAGAGTCGAGCACCTTCCGGACCCTGTGGTCAGTGGATGCGTCGTCCGCGACGCAGAGCTCCCAGTTCGGATAGATCTGGCCCCTTACCGACTCGATGGCCGCGCGCAGCCAAGCGGGGTTGGCGTTGTAGGTCGGCATCACCACGGAGATCAGCGGCTGCCGAGGCAGCTGTGCCAGGTGCCGGCGCAAGTCGGCGCGTTTTCTTTCATCGATGCTGTCATAGCGCTCGACCCAGCGCGCATAGGGCGGCGCGTCGTTTGTTGTGGCCTGCGCGGCACGAGCTTCCAAGGCTGCAGCCGCACGAGCGACCCCGCCGAAACCAGACTCTCGATAGATCCGTGCTGCGGAACGGACCGTCTGGACCGCACCACGGCGTTGCGCCGCAACGGCGGACAGCAGTCGCGGCACGCGCCTGGCCCGACGCGCCTGTCGTCCCAGCCATCGCAGCGGCACCGTCACCCTCCAACTGGTCGATTGCAGCAGGGCGTGGCGTTGGGTGTCGGCCTCGGCCAGTTGCGCGCGCGTGATGTCGAGGGTTTTGAGCGCTCTATCGGAAGTGGCCGATACCTGTGCGAGTTCGCACTCGCGTTGCGCAAGCTGCTCGCAAAGGGTCGCGCATCGCTGCTCGCAAGCCTCCAGGGCGCTTGCCAGCGTTTTCTCCCGCTCCACTTTCGTGCGGGCCCACGGGTTGAACTGCTCATCGGTACGAATGGGCTCCTTCAGGTGCAGGGGCACAAGCCCTGTGACCACGGGCTCCTCGCGACCGGCGATGAAGCGCTGGCCGAGGACATTGGCGGACGGTGCGTCCTTGCGGATCACGCACATGGAGTTGATGAACTCCACCGAGTGCACGCGGCTCAACACTGCCTCGTCGATGTCTGCGCCATGGGCCTGGAGGAAGAGATGCAGGCTATCCCTGCGCGTGCGACTCACGCCCCAGTGCTCGTGGTTCGGCACATCCGCAAGGCGCTTGAAGAAAGCCATGGGCGAAGTCGGATGGAAAAGCCCGCCCTCATGGCTGTGCCAGTAGCTGCAATGAAGGTCTTCGACGATGTAGAGGCCCCCGTCCGTCACATGATCGAAGTAGCGGCAGAACGACCGGACGATGTCGCCCGACAGGTGCGAGCCATCGTCGATGACCAGGTCGAAGCGTTCGCAATGCGCGGTGATCCGTTTGGCGACGGCATCGGTGTTGGCATCGCCGAGCACCACTGAGACGCGGGCGTCCTCGAAGGAGAGTCTTGCGCAGTCGGCATTGATATCGCATCCGACCAATCGGCGAAGCTCGGGGAAGTAGCGCGCCCAGATTTCCAGCGATCCACCATTCTGGACGCCGATCTCCAGCATGCGCATGACCGATGGGCGCCGCGGCGCCAGCAGTCGCTCGTACTCCGAAAGGTAGAGCATCCACTTGTCCGAGACCTTGCCTCGGTGTGACTCATAGAGTTCCCACAGCGTCGGGTCTGCTGGTGTGGCCGAACGGGATTGACGGGCGGGCCTCTCGTCGAGGAGTTCGGGTTCTCGAGATTGGGCGAGTGACAGCATCTGGCGTCCAACGTGAGTGAAGTGACAAAGAACCACCGGGATTTCGCTTGATGCGAAACCTCCGGTGATTCCCAAGTCTTGCTGTCAATCTGGTCAAAAGATTGAGCAACACTTTGTCTTCAGCGCGCGAGTGTTCGCGCGGCTGACTTCACGAACGCCAACGGTGGATGCGTGTGTCTACGCCTGACGCACTAGTGCGGGCCCCGCCGCGCACCATCGGCATCGACCAACCCCACGCGCGTCTGCCGCCCCCACGTACCGCGCCCCGTCAGGAAAGTCCACCAACCCCAGGCCGCACCCGTGTGGCGCAGGATCTGAAAGGTGAACGGCTCGACCAGCGCAGCCATGAAGGCCTGCGCCATGTTCGCTTCGCTGCTGTGGCCGATCCAGCGCCGGTACAGGTACACCGACCACAGGTGAAAGGCGAGGTCGAGCACGATCTTCGCGCCGATCACGCCGGCCACCGGCGCCAGCACGCCGAAGTTACCGCGCACCAGATACATCAGCAGCAGCCCGAAGGCGGCCAGCCCGTAGAGCGGCTGCAGCGTGTCGATGGCCTTCACCGGCAGCATCGCGACGCCGAGCCAGCCGTAGCGCCGGTCACCAACCATCGCTCGATACCAGAACTGCGTCTGCAGGAAGCCACCGAACCAGCGGCGGCGCTGGCGCAGGAAGGCGCCGGTGCTGCTCGGGGCATCGGTGTGTGCCTGTGCGTCGCCCAGCACGCGCACTGTCCATGGCAGGCCGTTCGCCTGCGCATGGCGGTGCAGGCGATGGATGAGTTCGTAGTCTTCCACCAGGCAGTCGGTGTCGAAGCCGCCCACGGCGCGCACCGCGTCGGTCCTGAAGCCGGCGAAGGCGCCGGAGATCAGCAGCAGGCCGTTGACGCGCATCCATGCATAGCGCGAGAGGAAGTTGCGGATGTACTCATAGGTCTGGAACCACTGGAAGCAGCGGCCGGCCAGCGAGCGGCTGCACACCGGGGTGATGACGCCGGTAGCGGCGACGAGGTTCGGCTCTTCGGAGAAGGCTCGGCGGACGGCGCCGATGGCATGGCTGTCGAGCAGCGTGTCGCCATCGACCGTGAGCACGGTGTCGGTGTCGATGCACAGGACGGCCGCGTTCAGTGCCACTGCCTTGCCGCCGTGCGGCAGGCGCAGCCAGTAAAGAGAGGGGTGTGTTGCACTGGCAGCGCTCAGCGAACCAAGTTCGGGCGCGACGAGCCCGTAGTGCGTGGTCAGCAGCTCTGCCGTGCCATCGGTCGAACCGTCGTCCGCGATCACGATGCGGTCGGGTGCGTCGGTCTGGCCGAGCAGGGCAGATAGCGTCACGGGCAGCACGGCGGCCTCGTTGTGCGAGGCGACGATCACGCCCAGCGTGTTGCGCCTCACCGCGGCCGCAGGGGAAGGAGAGGGCCGGGGCCGCAATATCGGTAGCGTCATCCAGGCGACGAACAGCAGCAGCACGGTGTCGTACAGCACGTAGGCCACCCCCACCGACCAGGCTCCGACGTTGCCGACCTTGAAGGCCATGGCGAAGAGCAGTGCCCACAGCACGAGCACGCTTCCATGAATGAGCCAGCTTCGCAGTGGCGTGCTGGGTGGAGACAGGCGCGGCGATGCGGCCACGAAGGCGCTTTGGAAAGGATCGTTCAAGAGAAGGTGCCCGGGCGGCTGTCGGTCGGTGGTTCGTTGTCGATACGCAAAAACTCGGCCTGCGGTTTCGAAAGTCCCAAGGCAAAGCCGGGACAATCGCACGCGTCATCGACTGAGTCGCCCCACGCCCGAAAATTCCCCGCATGCTCGCACAAACCCGCTACACCCGAACCGCGATCGCGCTGCACTGGCTGATAGCCGTGCTCATGGCCGTCAACATCGCCCTGATCCTGCTGGTCGACCACTACCCCGACGACTGGGTGCGCCCGGCCGTCGACACCCACAAGTCGATCGGCATCACGGTGCTGGGCCTGGTGATTTTGCGGCTCCTGTGGCGCGCCACGCACAAGCCGCCGGCCATGCCGGGCTCGTACGGTGCGCTCGAACGGTTCGCGGCGCATGCGGCCCACGGCGCCTTGTATCTGCTGATGATCCTGCTGCCGCTGTCGGGCTGGATGCACGACTCGGCCTGGAAAGACGCCGCCACCCACCCGATGCAGCTTTTCGGCCTGTTCGAATGGCCGCGCATCGGCTGGATCATGGCCATCGAGCCCACCATGAAGGAAACCTGGCACACCGTGCTGGGCGGCGTGCATGTCTGGGCGGGCTATGTGCTTTACGTGCTCTTCGCGCTGCACGTGCTGGGCGCGCTCAAGCACCAATTCTTCGACGGCGAGGCCGAACTCCAGCGGATGCTGCCATGACCACACAAGAAGAAACCGAGGCCCGCGAGGCCATCGCCCGCATCGACGCGCTGTCGACCCACTACGACCCGGTGCACGAGGGCGTGCGCGTGCGCTGGCGCCGCTTCGGCACCGACACCGCCCGGCCCCCGCTGGTGCTGCTGCACGGCGGCCATGGCAGCTGGATGCACTGGCTGCGCAACGCCGAGGCGCTATCGGCCGACCGCACGCTGTGGCTGCCCGACATGCCAGGTTTCAACGAATCCGATGCGCCGCCGCGCGTGGCGCCGGGCGAAGACTCGCTGCCACCGCTGCTTGATGCGCTCGGCGGCACGCTCGACCAGCTCATCGGCGCTGGCACGCCCATCGACCTCGGCGGCTTCTCCTTCGGCGGCTTGACGGCTGCACGGTTCGCAGTGCGACGCGGAGCCATCCGCCGCTTCGCGCTCGTGGGCAGCGGCGGCCACGGCACGCTGCGGCGCATGACGGCTCAGATGATCAACTGGCGCGCCGCCCCAGACCGAGAGGCGGAACGCGCCGCATTGCTGAACAACCTGGCCGCGCTGATGCTGCACGACCCGGCAGCCATCGACGCGCTGGCCTTCGAGATCCATGACATCTCGTGCCATGGCACGCGCTTTCGCAGCAAGGAGGTGTCGCAGTCGGGCGGGCTGCAGCAGGCGCTCGGTACGCTGGGCGTGCCTACGCTGCTGCTGTGGGGCGAGTACGACGTCACCGCCGACCCGCGCCCGCTGGTGGCGCGGCTGGTGGCCGAAGGCCCGGGGCGCGAAGGCGTGGTGATCGACGGCGCCGGGCACTGGGCGCAGTACGAGCGCGCCGACGAAGTCAATGCGCGGCTGCTGGAGTTCTTTCGCTGAACCCTATTGCTGCTGCTTCACCAGCCCCAGCTTGCGGATGATGTCGCCCCACTGCTCGTAGGTCGCGCGCGTCAGCGCGGCCAGCTCCGCGGGGCTCGACGACTCGGCTTCGTACGCGCCCTGGCGGAAGAAGTCGCGCGTGGCCGGCATCGCCAGCACCTGCGCCAGCGCGGCATGCAGTTTCTCGACCACCGGAGCCGGCATGCGCGCCGGCCCATAGAAACCCAGCCAGCTCGGCATGTCCACGCCGCTCACGCCCTGTTCGCCCATGGTGGGCACGTCGGGCAGCATCGGGCTGCGCTTGGGCGCCGCTACGGCCAGCATGCGCACCTTGCCGGTGGCCGTGTTCTGTATGGCGTTGGGCGCGGCATCGAAGTAGTACTGCACGCGGCCTGCGAGAAAGTCTTTTGCGGCGTCGGCGCCGCCCTTGTAGGGCACGTGCACCACGTCCAACCCCGCCTGCCGCGCGAAGGCCTCGCCGTAGATGTGCGACGAGGTGCCGGTGCCGAAGGAGGCGTAGCTCATCTTCCCCGGGTTGGCCTTGATGTACGCCACCAGCTCCTGCACCGTGCGCGCCGGCACGCTCGCATGCACGGTCAGCACCAGCGGCCCGCGCGCGCCTAGCGAGATCGGCGTCAGGTCCTTGAACGGGTCGTAGCGCACCTGCGCCAGCGTCTGCGGGTTCTGCGCCACCACGGAGGAGGGCGCGTACATGAAGGTGTAGCCGTCGGGCACGGCGCGGATCACCTCTTCAGTCGCAAGGATGAAGCTCGCGCCCGGCCGGTTCTCGACGATCACCGGCGTCTGCAGCACCTCGGCGAGCTTGTTGGCGACGAAGCGTGCCTGCGAGTCCGACGCGCCACCGGCCGCCAGCCCCAGCACGATGCGAATGGTGCGGCCCTTGTCCGGAAAAGGTGCGGCGGCATGGGCTGCCAGCAGTGGCATGGCCGCACCGAGCGCAAGCCAGGCGGTAAAGCGGCGGCGATCAAGAAGGGAGCGCATGCCGCTCATTGCTTGGCCAACCCGACCTGCTGCACCATCGCGCCCCAGCTGTCGTAGGTCGAGCGCGTGATGCCGGCAAACTCCTCCGGCGTGGTGCCCCCGGCCTCGTAGCCGCCGCTGCGATAGAAATCGCGCACCTGCGGCATCGCCAGCACCTTCGCGAGCGCCGTGTTGAGCTTTTCGACCACCGGCGCCGGCATGCGCGCCGGCCCGTAGAAGCCCAGCCAGCTCGGCAGGTCGAGGCCCGCGTAGCCTTGCTCGGCGAATGTGGGTACGTCGGGCAGCGCGGCAATGCGCGCGTTGGCGGCCACCGCGAGGATCTTCACCTTGCCCGTGGCCGAGGTGATGATGGCCGACGAGGCCGAGTCGAACATGTACTGCACGCGTCCGCCGATCAGGTCTTTCGCCGCGTCGGAGCCGCCCTTGTACGGGATGTGCACCGCGTCGATGCCGGTCTTCTTCACGAAGGCCTCGCCGTAGATGTGCGACGAGGTTCCCGCGCCGAACGAGGCATAGCTCACCTTGCCGGGGTGCGCCTTCACGTAGGCCACCAGTTCCTTCACGTTGTTCACCGGCACGCTGGTGCTCAGCGACAGCACCAGCGGCCCGCGCCCGCCCATCGAGATGGCGGTGAAGTCCTTGAACGGGTCGTAGGGCACCTGGGCGAATGTGTGCGGGTTCTGCGCCATGGTGGACGAGGGCGCGTACAGCAGCGTATAGCCGTCGGGCAGGGCGCGCGACACCTCGTTGGCCGCCAGCATGGTGCTGGCGCCGGGCTTGTTGTCGACGATCACGCTGGTGCCCAGCACCTCGCCGAGCTTCTGCGCCACGATGCGCGCCTGCGCATCAGTGCCGCCGCCGGCGGTGAAGCCCACGACGATGCGGATGGGCTTGCCGCGCGCCGGAAAGTCCTGCGCCACGGCCAGTGATGCAAGGCCCAGGAAGGCTGCGGCGCCGAGGGCCGAGCCGAAGGCACGGCGGGTGCCGTGAAGTTTCTTCATCGATGTCTCCGTTGGATTTCTTTTTCTATATTGATCTTGAAAACCATAAAAATCCATATTTACTAGGGAATACCCCAGAGATATGGCTTTTGAGTTTGACAAAATGGAAAGTGAAATCAAAATACGACGAAACAAGCCAAGCCGAGAACGCATTCATGAAAACTGTCGTCCGTACCGACGAGCGCATCCTGTCTTCCGACATCTTCGACCGCGACAGCCGCGTCAAGCGGCCTGACCACGGCAGCTGGGCCGAGCCCGGCAAGAGCATTCCGGTCTATCACCGCTGCGGCGTGCTGGTGGTCGGAGGCGGCCCGTCGGGCACGGCGGCCGCAGCAGCAGCGGCCCGCGCGGGCGCCGATGTGGCGCTGCTGGAGCGCTACAACCACCTGGGAGGCCTGTCGACCGGCGGCCTCGTCATCTGGATCGACCGCATGACCGACTGGGAAGGCAAGCTGGTGATCCGCGGCTTCGCCGAAGAGCTGTTCGACCGACTGCCGGCCGACGCCATCGCCGGCCCCTCGCCTGCAGACTGGGGCTCGCAGGACACGGCCAAGGCCGCACACTGGTCGCAGCGCACTGCCGCCTATCACGGCGTCGTCACCTGGTCGCCCACCATCGACCCCGAGCGGCTGAAGCTGCTCTCGCAAGAGATCGTGCTGGAGCGCAAGGTCAAGCTCATCTACCACTCATGGGCCGCCATTCCCATCGTGCAGGACGGTGCCGTCAAGGGCGTGGTGTTCGAGAGCAAGGAAGGCCGCATGGCCATCATGGCCGACGTGGTGGTCGACGCCACCGGCGACGGCGACCTGTTCGCCCGCGCCGGCGCCGACTACGTGAACGACATCGAAGAGGCCGACGTGCACCACTGCATGAACACCTCGTGGCTCTTCGGCGGCGTGGACATGAACCGCTGGATCGAGTTCAAGGCCGGCCAGCCCGAGGCCTTCACCGCCTTCATGGCGGGCGGCCGCGAGCAATGCGGCCTGTTCGAGCGGCCTTTCGTCTCGTGGCGCAACGACGTTGCCCTCTTCATGGGGCCGCGCCAGTCGGGCTACTCGGCGCTCGACGTGGACGACCTCACTGCCGTGGAAGTGCGCTCGCACCGCGCCATGGCCGCGCACCTGGACTACTTCCGCGCCCATGCACCGGGCTTCGAGAACGCCTACCTGATGCTGAGCGCGCCGCAGATCGGCGTGCGCCATGCGCGTCGCCTGAGCGGCGTGGGCTCGGTGCTGCGCAGCCAGTGGCCCGACGGTGTGCCGCTGGCCGACGAGATCGGCGTGTCGCCCGCGGTGTCGCCGAAGTTTCCGAACATCTCCATTCCCTACGGCGCGCTGGTGCCGCAGAAGCTCGACGGCCTGCTGGCCTGCGGGCGCCACATCTCGTGCGACCGCAACTCGCACGGCTTCATGCGCGAGATTCCCCAGTGCTGGATAACCGGCCAGGCCGCGGGCGTGGCGGCGGCGCTGGCATCGCGCGGCGGCATCGCGCCGCGCTTCATCGACGTGGGGGCGCTGCAGTCCGAGCTGCTGGCCCAGGGCGTGTACCTGCGAGCCGGGGCACCCGGAATTGGGCAGGGCGTGGCGTCGCCTGCAACGGCCGAAGCCGGCGCCTGAGCCATCGGCCATGACCCCGGACGCCCTCTCTTCGCGAGCCTCTACATTGGAGAGTCCTGAGAAGAGTCTTGCAAAGGGTCCCTCCATGTCCACTGAAAAAAACGACACCTCCTTTTCCGCGGCCGAACCGGTGGAAGTGCGCGGCGAGCGCTCCGACACCGTGAGCGCGCTGGAGCGCGGCATCTCGGTGCTGCGCTGCTTCAGCGAAGAACGCCCGGTGCTGGGCCATGCCGACATTGCGCGCATCACCGGTATTCCGCGCCCCACCGTCAACCGGCTGGTCGCCACGCTGCTCTCGCTGGGCATGCTCAAGCCCGCGCAGGCGGCCGACCGCTTCATGCTCGGGCCGGGCGTGGTGTCGCTGTCGCGCGTGTTCCTCGGCAGCCTCGACGTGCGCGCCGCAGCTCGGCCCAGCATGCAGGCGATGGCGGAGGAGGTGGGTGCCTCGGTCTACCTCGCGATCCGCGACGGCATGGAGATGGTGCTCATCGAAGCCTGCCGCCCGCGCTCGTCGATGCTCTCGGCGCGGCTCGACGTGGGCTCGCGCGCGCCGCTGGCCAACTCGGCGCTCGGCCGCTCGTACCTCTCGGCATTGCCCGAGGTGCAGCGCAACCAGCTGATCGATTCGATGCGCCTGCTGCGTGGCCCCGAGTGGGACAGCATCGCGCCGAACATGAATCGCGCCATCGGCGAATCGAAGCGGCTGGGCTATTGCCTGTCGCTCGGCGAATTCCACCGCGAGATCAACTCCGTGTCGGTGCCCCTCATCGGGCCTGACGGCGAAGTGATGGCGCTCAACGGCGGCGGCGCTGCCTTCGTCTTCACCGAGGAGCGCCTGCGCAACGAACTCGCACCGCGCCTGCACGACATCGCGCTGAGCATTGCGCGCGACATCGGCGGCCACGTGCCCACACCCTCGCCGGGCTAGCAGGCCCGGCCGGGGTTCACCCCCCACGACACAGAAGAACGGAGACACAGGCCATGCACCTGAGCGATGAAGAAAAAGCCATGTACGACGGGCGCGACGGCCCGGCCGTGCAGAAGGCGATGGACCTGCTGATGCGCTACGGCGAGGCATTGGGCGCCGAGCGGCTGGTCGAGACGCGCAACGTCTGCGCCACCATCACATCGACCACGCCCTTCCAGCGCGACTTCGCGCTCGCCAAGGGCGGCGGCATGGATGCGGTGTTCTCCGAATTCAGCCTCGACAGCCAGGAAACCGTCGAGATCCCGAAGTTCAAGGTCTTCACCAGCCACCTGCAGCTGGGCTTCGACCCCGGCCAGCCCGAGCGCATGGGCGTGAGCGAGGAGATCGTCCAGTTCTACAACAAGAGCGAGCGGCATGCAGCCGGCTTGGGCGCGCAGATCATGAACACCTGCACGCCTTACCAGGTCGGCAACATCCCGACGCGCGGCGAGCACTGCGCGTGGATGGAGTCGTCGGCGGTCGTGTATTGCAATTCGGTGCTGGGCGCGCGCACCAACACCGAAGGCCGCGAGAGCACGGGTGCCGCCATGCTCACCGGACGTATTCCGTATTGGGGCTATCACCTCGACGAGAATCGCCGCGCCACGCACGTGGTCGAGCTAGACATCGAGGTCGAGTCTGTGCAGGACTGGGGCCTGCTCGGCTACTACATCGGCGAGCACGTGCAGGAGCGCGTGCCGGTGGTGCACAGCAGGCGCGGCATTGGCCGCGTACCCAACCTGCCGCGGCTCAAGCACTTCGGCGCCGCGGCATCTTCATCGGGTGGCGTGGAGATGTATCACATTGCCGGCATCACGCCCGAGGCGCTCACGCTCGAGCAGGCGCTCGGCGGCCGTGCGCCGGTCGAGGTGCTGCGCTACGGCGAGGCCGAGCGCCGCGCCACCTACGAGAAGATCAACGTCACGGGCAAGGACTCGGAAATCCAGTACGTGATGCTGGGCTGCCCGCACTACACCATCGAGCAGATCTGGGAGGCCGCGCAGCTCATCGAGGGCCGCAAGGTGCATCCGAGCTGCGAGCTGTGGATCTTCACGCCGCGCGCCATCAAGTCACTGGCCGATCGCAACGGATACACGAAGATCATCGAGGACGCGGGCGGAATCATCATGAGCGACAGCTGCTCCGCCATGAGCCGCGCCGTGCCCAAGGGCACGAAGACGGTGGCGCTCGATTCGGCCAAGCAGGCCCACTACCTGCCCGCCATCCTCGGCGTGCAGGCCTGGTTCGGCAGCACGGCCGAATGCATCGATGCCGCCTGCACCGGCCGCTGGAACGGAGGCTACGCATGAGCGACGCAGTCATCACGGAGAAAACCATCGTCATCCGTGGCCGCAAGGTGGTGGGCGGCGTAGCCGAGGGCGAGGCCCTGGTCACGCGCGACCGCATCTCGGGCTGGGGCGGCATCGATCCGCGCACCGGCACCGTCATCGAGACGCGGCACGAACTGCGCGGCCAGAGCTTCGCGGGCAAGGTGCTGGTGTTTCCGGGAGCCAAGGGCTCGTCGGGCTGGTCGGCGATGTTCCACATGACGCGGCTCATGAACTCGGCGCCGGCAGCATTCCTCTTCAACGAGATGACGACCAAGATGGCGCTGGGCGCCGTGGTCACGCACTCGCCCTCGATGACCGACTTCGAGCGCGACCCGCTCGAGTGCATCGCAACCGGCGATTGGGTGCGCGTGGACGCCGACCGCGGCGTGATCGAGATCACCAAGAAGAACAACGCATCCGGAGATCGCTCATGACCCGCCCCCTGCGCAGCAACTTCCCGCGCGGCTCCTACCTGTGGTCGGTGCGCAATGCGCACTGGCGCGCGCTCGGCATTCCGGAAGAGGATTGCGAGAAGCCCAAGATCGCCGTCGTCAACAGTTCGTCGGAGCTGGCCGCCTGCTTCAGCCATCTCGACCGCGTGGCGGGGGAGATAAAGGCCGCGATCCGCGCCGCGGGCGGCATTCCTTTCGAGATCCGCACGGCAGCGCCCAGCGACTTCATCACCGGCGCCGGCGCGCGCGGCGCCTACATGCTTGGCGCACGCGATCTGGTCACCAACGACATCGAGGTGGCAGTCGAAGGCGCACAGCTCGACGGCATGGTGTGCCTCACCTCCTGCGACAAGACGGTGCCGGGCCAGCTCATGGCTGCCGCTCGGCTCAACATTCCGACGCTGCTGGTGCCCTGCGGCTACCAGCCCAGCGGCGAGTACCGCGGCAGGCACATGGACATCGAGGAAGTGTTCATCGGCGCGATGCACGCTGTCACCGGCAACCTGCCGGTGGAAGAACTCGTGGGCATGAGCCGCGAAGCAATCCGCGGGCCGGGCGTGTGCTCGGGCCTGGGCACCGCGAACTCGATGCACATCGTCTGCGAAGCGCTCGGCATGGCCTTGCCCGGCAGCGCGCCGGTGGCCGCGCTGAGCGAGAAGATGATGGCCGACGTGCGCGCCGCGGGCACGCGCATCGTGCAGATGGTGTGGAACGACCTGAAGCCGCGCGACATCCTCTCGCCCGGCGCTTTCGTCAACGCGGTGCGCGCGGTGCTTTCCGTCGGCGGCTCGCTCAACACCGCCAAGCACCTGCAGGCGATAGCGACCGAGGGGGAGTGCGGCGTCGACGTGTACGGCCTCTTCGAAAGCCTCGGCCCCACGACACCGGTGCTGGCCGGCGTGCGGCCCATCGGCGAGCATTCCATCGAAGCCTTCGAGGCAGCGGGCGGTTGCCGCGCGCTGATGAAGCAGCTCGAACCCTTGCTCGACACCAGTGCGCTGACGGTCACCGGTGGCACGGTGGCAGAGAACCTGCGCAACGCCGAAGTGGCCGACGCCGAAGTGATCCGCCCCATCGACCGCCCGGTCGCACCGCTGCCGGCCATCGTGCTGCTGCGCGGCAACCTCGCGCCCGAATCGGGCCTCATCAAGACCGGCATCGCAGAGCGCAAGGTGCGGCGCTTCACCGGGCCGGCCGTGTGCTTCTGGACATCTGACGCAGCCATCGCCGCGCTGAAGAAGGGCGAGATCGTGCCCGGCCAGGTGGTCGTGATGCGCGGCGCCGGCGCCTGCGGCGGTCCGGCCATGGGTGGCGGGGCATCGCGCGTGGTCTTCGCTGTCGATGGCGCGGGCCTCGGCGACCAGGTCGCACTGCTCACCGACGGGCATCTCTCGGGCCTCGTCTGCAAGGGGCTCGTGGTGGCCGAGGTGTCGCCCGAAGCCGCGCTGGGCGGCCCGCTCGGGCTGGTGCGCGACGGCGACGTGATCACCATCGACCTCGACGCGCGCCGCCTCGACATCGCGCTGACCGACGCCGAACTCCAGGCCCGTCGCGCCGACTGGCAGGCGCCGCCGCCGGCCTTCGACACCGGCTGGCTGCAGCAGTACCGGCGCAACGTGAGTCCGCTCTCCAAGGGCGCAGTGCTCGTGCGCACCGAACGCCCCGAGCCCTCGAGCTAGACCTTTTTCATCCCCGGCCTTCGCCAACCGGTGCGAACCCCCGTTCGCACCCGGTGGCGCAGCCCTGCGCGCGATTCCAGAGTTTTTCAACCGAAGAGAAGAAGCAGGAGACAAAAAACCATGAAGAGATTTTTGATGTGGTCGGCGCTGGGGCTGGCAAGCAGCGGCGCGGCGCATGCGCAATCCAGCGTCACCGTGTTCGGCGTGGTGGACCTCGGCATCCAGTACACGAGCGGCGCCGGCAGCGGCTCGGTCAAGGCGCTGTCGAACGGCGGGCTCTCGACCAGCCGGCTCGGATTTCGCGGCACCGAAGACCTGGGCGGCGGACTGCGCGCGGGCTTCTGGCTCGAAGGCAGCCTGAACCCCGACAACGGCACCGGCCGGCCGAGCAACAGCAACAACCAGACGAGCGGCGCGGGCGCGGCAGGGCCCATAACCTTCGACCGCATGTCCTTCGTGAGCCTCTCGTCGGACACGCTGGGCGAAGTGCGGCTGGGCCACGACTTCATTCCCACGCACTACAACAGCATCTACTTCGACCCCTTCAACGCCAACGGCGTGGCGCGCGCGGGCAACCTCACCTTCGCGGGCGCGGGCACCGGGCCGCTGCCCACGGCCATCACCGGCAGCAACACGGTGAGCTACTGGCTGCCGCCCAACATCGGCGGCTTCTACGGCATGGCGATGGTCGGCACCGGCGAGAACGACTCCACCGTTGCGAACCGCGACGACGGCAACTTCGCCGGCGCGCGCTTCGGCTTCGCCTCGGGCGCATTCGACATCGCGGCGGCCGTCACGCGCTCGCACTTCGACGCCACCACCACCATCGGCAACTACACGCACGCCAACATCGGCGGCTCGTGGGATGCGGGCTTCGCGAAGTTCTTCGCGCTCTACAACAAGGTGACGGTGAAGCTCGCGGGCGGCACGGTGCGCAAGAACACCACCGAGATCGGCGCGCACATTCCGGCTTTCGAGGTCGGCCGCATCCGCATCAGCTATGCCTACCTCGACGACCGCAGCGACGAGAGCCTGCGCAACGCCAACGGCATGCCGCGCAACCGCGACGACGCGCGGCAGTTCGGCATCGGCTACGTGCACAACCTCTCCAAGCGCACCGCGCTCTACGGCACCTATGCGCGGTTGATGAACAGCGGGCAGGCCCGCTATGTGGTCAGCGGCGGCGTTGCACCGGGCGCAGGGCAGCGCTCGTCGGGGTGGGAATTCGGTGTGCGGCATCTCTTCTGAACCAAGGAGCCTTTCATGCGACGCAGAACCCTGACCATGGCGGCGCTCCCGGCTCTTGCGGCCGCGATGCTGCCCGGCGCGGCGGCCTGGAGCGCCGATGCGTATCCGAACAAGCCGCTGCGGCTGATCGTGGGCTTCGCGCCCGGCGGCGGCGCCGACGTGCTCACGCGAATCATCGCGGAGGGGCTGTCGAAGCAGCTCGGCCAGCAGGTGATCGTGGAGAACCGGCCCGGCGCCGACGGCGTGCTTGCGGCGCAGGCCACCTCGTCGGCCAGGCCTGATGGCTACACGCTGCTGATGGGCACCAACACCGCGATGGTGGCGGCGCCCACGCTGCGGCCGACGCCGCCCTACGACCCGTTCAAGGCCTTCACGCCGATCAGCTCGGCCGGGCAGTTCTCGATGTTCCTCGTGGTGCCGACGAGCCTGCCGGTGAAGAGCGTGAACGAACTGCTGGCAATGGTCTCGGCCAAGCCGGGCGCCTACAACTCGGCATCGAGCAACAGCGCTTCGGAGCTTGCGATGCTGCAGCTGCTGGGTGACCGCAAGGTGGTCAACGCGCGCTACAAGGGCGACATGCAGGCCATGACCGACCTGCTGGGCGGCCAGATCCAGATGATGTTCACCACCGGCACGCTGGCGCCGGGCTTCGTGAAGGAAGGGCGCATCCGCGCGCTGGTAACGCTGCTGCCGCAGCGCAGCGGCCTGCTGCCCGACGTGCCGACCGGCGGCGAACTGGGGCTGGGCAAGCTCACCATCACGCCATGGGCCGGCTTCTTCGGGCCGCCGGGGCTGCCGCAGGCGATTACCGACAAGCTCTCGCTGGAGCTGCAGAACACGCTCAAGCGGCCAGACGTGCATGCCCAACTGGTGCAGCAGGGCTTCGAGGGCTACGGCATGAGCCCCGCGAAGTTCGCCGAGTTCTTCCGCACGCAGTACGACGCCTTCGGCGCCACCGTGCGGGAGCACAACGTCAAGTTCGAATAGCGGCGGCCTCGCGGCGCCAGAAGGCGGCATCGGGGAATGTGCCTGCGCCGGCCGCAGCGTTGTCCGCCATGTGCTCGCCGCGGCTGGTGCCGGGAATCGTGCAGGTCACCGTCGGGTGGCTCAGCACGAACTTCAGCAGCACCTGCGCCCAGCTCGTGCAGCCGATCTCGCCGGCCCACGCGGGCAGCGGCTTGTCGCGAAGCCGGCGCAGCAGGCCACCGCCGCCGAAGGGCATGTTGACGATCACCGCCACGCCGCGCTCGGCCGCCAGCGGCAGCAGGCGCTGCTCGGCCTCGCGCGCGTCGAGCGAATAGTTGATCTGCAGAAAGTCGAGCTTCTCGGCGCGCAGCACGGCCTCGACCTCGTCGTAGGCCGAGGCCGTGTAGTGCGTGATGCCGATGTAGCGCACGCGGCCTTTCTCCTTCCAGCCGCGCAGCGTGGCGAGGTGCGTGCGCCAGTCGACGAGGTTGTGCACCTGCATCAGGTCCATGCGCTGCGTGCGCAGCCGCGCGAACGATTGCTCCATCTGCGCAATGCCGGCCTCGCGGCCCGAGGTCCAGACCTTGGTGGCAAGAAAGGCTTTGTCGCGCGGCTTCGCTGCGGCCAGCAGCTCGCCGGTGGTTTCCTCGGAGCGGCCGTACATCGGCGAGCTGTCGATCATCGTGCCGCCGGCCGCGAACAGGGCGTCGAGCACGCCGGGAAGGCGCTTGTATTCCTCGCTGCCGGGGCGCTGTCGAAGCCGATCCAGGTGCCGCAGCCGATCACGGGCAGGGCTTCCTGGGTGGAGGGGATGGGGCGGGTGTTCATGGCGGACTTGCTCTGCGGTTGTGCGGAGGCGGGGAGCGCGGCGCTTGCGCACAGCGCGGCGCCCAGGCGCAGCAGTTCGGCGCGGGTGAGAGGGAAATCCTTCGAGGGCGGCATCGGCGGCCAGTATCCGACGATGGGGCAAAAAAGAGAAAAGCAGCTTTCTTGTCGTGGGCCATGGAATACTGTATAAAAATACAGTTAACAGTCTTCACCATGGGCCTTCCTTTCCTCGACTCCTTTTCCGCTGCCGCAGGCCGTGGCGTCTGGCATGCCGACGAACTCGGCCTGGCCGACGCGCAGGTCGTCGCCACCGGCCACACTGCGCTCGACGCGCAGTTGCCGGGTGGCGGCTGGCCGGTCGGCGCGATGACGGAGCTGCTGCAGGCCGCGCCCGAGGCTCATGTCTGGCGGCTGCTGCTGCCCGCGCTGGCGCAGGCGGTGCAGGCGCGGGGCGGGCCGGTGGTGCTGGTCGGTGCACCTTATGAGCCTTGCGGGCCGTCGCTCGCGGCGCAGGGACTGCCGGTGGAGGCCCTCATGTGGATCAGGAGCGAGGCTCCGGCCGCGCGGCTGTGGGCCTGCGAGCAGGCACTGCGCTGCGCGGACATCGCCGCCGTCGTGGCCTGGCTGCCGCAGGCGCGGGTGGGTGAGCTGCGGCGGCTGCAGCTGGCGGCTGCGCAGCACGAGGTGCTGCTGTTCGTGTGCCGGCCCGAATCGGTCGCGCTGTCGGCCTCGCCGGCGCGGCTGCGCATTCGTGCCGGGCGCTGCGAGGCTGACGCATCGCAGATCGAGCTGCACATCCTCAAGCGTCGCGGCCCGCCGCTGGCCACGCCGGTGATGCTGCCGGCGCGCAACGAACGCATGACCGCATTGCTGGCCGCCGCCCGGCTGCGCCGCAAGCTGCGTCTGCAGCAACTGGGTACGGTGCCGGCCGGCGAGTCGGCAACCTCGGCGACCGTGGTGCGCATCGACGCGTGGAAAGGAGGCCCGGATGCACTGGATCGCCTTGCGGTGGTCGCTTGACGCCGACACGCCCGATGCTCCTGTCTTGCCCACGCCCGAAGCGCTGGGCTGGTGGGCGCTGCAGTACACGCCCCACGTGGCTTGGCAAGACGAGGCACTGATGCTCGAAGTCTCCGCCTGCGAGCGCCTGTGGGGCGGGCGGTTGCAGCTGATGCGCCAGTTGCTTGCCGACAACCCCGCGCCCGACGTTCGCATGCAGGGTGCGCAGGGCGCCACGAGCCTGATCGCGCTGGCCCGGCTGCGCCTGTTCGTGCGACAGGAAAAGCGGCCGCAGGAGGTGCCGGCCGGACTGCCTCTCGACACTCTGAGCGCCGCGCGCGAACACCTCGACCTGCTTGCGCGCCTGGGTTGCCGCACTTGGGGCGAGGTGGCGGCGCTTCCGCGCGGCGGCCTCACGCGGCGCTTCGGCGCAGGGCTGCGCGAGGCGCTCGACGCCGCATGGGGCCTGCGCCCCGAAAGCCATGCCTGGCTCACGCTGCCCGACGTGTTCGAGCAGAAGCTGGAGCTGCCCGCGCTGGCCGAGACCGCCCCCGAACTCATGTGGTCGGCCAACCGGCTGCTGTCGGCCCTGCAGATCTGGCTGCGTGCCCGCCAGCGTGGTGCGCGCGCGCTCGAACTGGAGTGGACGCTCGATCTCAAGCGCTTCAATGGCGTGAACCTGCCGCCGCACCAGCAAGTCACCGTGCGCACGGCCGAGCCCACGCAGGACATGGCGCACCTGCGCCGCCTGCTGTCCGAAAAACTGGCCCTCACCACGCTGGCCGCGCCCGCGAGCTGGCTCAGGCTGCGCACGCTCGAAACCGATCCGTGGGCTGGCGCCAGCACCAGCTTTCTGCCGGAAGACAACCGCAAGGGCGACAGGCTGCACGAGATGGTCGAGCGGCTCAGCGTGCGGCTCGGAGCGCAGCAGGTGGTGGTGCCGTCGGCGCAGGCCGACCACCGGCCCGAGCGCAAGCAGGCATGGCAGCCCGCGCTGCAGAAAGAAAAGGAAAAGGCGCCCGGCGACAAGGCCCGCAAGGAAGCAAAGGCCGCAAGGGCCGCGGCGTCGCAGCCCGATGCCATCTACCCGCCGTGGCTGCTGCCCGAGCCGCTGCTGCTCGAAATGGACGGCGAGCGCCCGTGCTATCGCGGCCCGTTGAGCAGGCTGATCGGGCCGCAGCGTGTCGAGACGGGCTGGTGGGGCGACAAGGAAGACGGCGGCCAGCCCGCGATGCGCGACTACTACGTCGCGGAAAGCCCCGAAGCCGGGCTGGTGTGGATCTTTCGCGAGCGGCCCGCCGCGCGCTTTTCTTCCGGCGAGGTGCGCTGGTATCTGCAGGGCTTCTATGCCTGACCTGAGCGGCAAGCAACTGCGCGGGCGCAACTCGGCCAAGGTGCATGCGCTGCCGTTGCCGCTGCGCAAAAAAGCCGCGCCGACGCTGCCGGACTATGCCGAGCTGCATTGCCTGACCAACTTCAGCTTCCAGCGGGGCGCTTCGACGCCGGAGCAGATGGTGGAGCGGGCCTACCAGCTCGGCTATATCGCGCTTGCCATTACCGACGAATGCTCGGTGGCGGGCATCGTGCGGGCCCATGTGGCCCTGCGCGACCTTCCGGCGAAGCTGGCCGAGCACGAGCGCGAGCATCCCGACGAGCCGGAGATCCCGCGTAACTCCGCTTTCCGCCTGCTGTTCGGCAGCGAGTTCCAGTTCGAGCGCTTCAAGCTTGTGGTGATCGCAAACGACACCGAGGGCTGGGGCAACCTGTGCGAGTTCATCACCGCCGCGCGCAACACCGAACTGCCCAAGGGCGAGTACCGCGTGAGCTGGGAAGACAGCGACGTGGCTTCGCTGCAGCACTGCCAGGTTCTTTTCGTACCGCATCGCAACCCCGGCGGTGCGATGGATGTTGCGACGCTGCACGAAGACCTGATGGCCGCCAAGGCGCTGTACGGCGAAAACCTCTGGCTGGCCGTGGAGCTGTTCAACGAACTCGACGACGACCTCTGGTTCGTCACGCTGATGCAGGCGGGCGAGGAAACAGGCGTGCCGCTCGTGGCCGCCGGTGACGTGCGCATGGACGTGCGCTCGCAGAAGCCGTTGCACGACGTGCTGACGGCGGTGCGCGAAGGCAAGACGGTGGCCGAATGCGGCTTTGCGCTGCAGTCGAATGCCGAGCGGCATCTGCGGCCGCGCATGCGGCTGGCGGAACTTTATTTTCAGGAGATGCTGACGAACACGCTTTTGGTGGCCGGGCGGTGCAGGTTCGACCCTGAAGTGATCCGCGAGAACTACAAGTACCCGCTTGAGAGCGTGGGAAACCACGAGACGCCGGCGCAGACGCTGGTGCGCAAGACGTGGGAAGGGGCACTCGAAAGGTATCCGCTTGAAAGGTATGCCTCGGGTATTCCGGAGAGCGTTTGCCGGCAGGTCCGCAAGGAGCTCGATCTCATCATCGACCTCGAATACGAGATGTTCTTTCTCACGGTGGAAAACATTGTCGGCTTCGCAAAATCGCAGAAGATCCTTTGCCAAGGGCGTGGGTCATCCGCGAACTCGGCGGTGTGCTACTGCCTTGGCATCACAGCTATCGACCCAGATAAGGGCACGCTCCTGTTCGAGCGCTTCCTGAGCCGCCATCGCCGCGAGCCGCCCGACATCGACGTCGACTTCGAGCACCAGCGGCGCGAGGAAGTCATCCAGTACATCTACGAAAAATATGGCCGCGACCGTGCCGCCATCGCCGCCGTCGTCATCTGCTATCGCGCACGCAGCGCGTTGCGCGACGTGGGCAAGGCCATCGGCATCGACGAGCGGTTGATTGACGAGTTCGCGAAAGACCACTACTGGTTCGACGAGACAGTGCTCGGCGAGCAATTGCGCCAGGCTTCGGCGCGCGTCGGTGTCGAGGAGGACGAACTCAAGCTGATGCACTGGATCGAGATGACGCAGCGGCTCAAGGGCTTTCCGCGCCACCTGAGCCAGCACGTGGGCGGCTTCGTGCTCACGCACACGAAGCTCACGCGGCTGGTACCGGTCGAGAAGGCGTCGATGAAAGACCGCTCCGTCATCCAGTGGGAGAAGGACGATCTCGAAGCGATGGGCATGCTCAAGGTCGATGTGCTCGCGCTCGGCATGCTCAGCGCGATCCGCCGGGGGCTCGCTCACATGAATCGCTGGCGGGGCTCGATGCTGGAGATGCACCAGATACCGAGCGACGACCAGAAGGTGTTCGACATGATCTGCGACGCCGACACCATCGGCGTGTTCCAGATCGAGAGCCGGGCGCAGATGTCGATGCTGCCGCGCCTGAAGCCGCGAACGTACGAAGACCTGGTGATCGAGGTTGCCATCGTGCGGCCCGGGCCCATACAAGGCGGCATGGTGCATCCGTATCTCAAGCAGCGGGAGCGGAAGCGCAACAACCTGCCTATCCACTATGAGAAGGAAGAGCTGCGCCCTGCGTTGGAGCGAACGCTGGGCATTCCGATCTTCCAGGAGCAGGTGATGCAGATCGCCATGATCGCGGCCAAGTTCACGGCCGACGAGGCCGATCAACTGCGGCGTGCCATGGCGGCATGGAAGCGCAAGGGCGGCCTCGACAAATTCCACGAAAAGCTCGTGAATGGCATGGTCAAAAACGGATACCCCAGGGCATTCGCCGAGGCCATCTTCAAGCAGGTCATGGGCTTCGGCGACTACGGCTTCCCCGAAAGCCACGCCGCCAGCTTTGCGCTGCTGGTAACGGTGAGCAGCTGGCTCAAGAACTACGAGCCGGCCTGCTTCCTCGCCGCGTTGCTCGATTCGCAACCGATGGGCTTCTACAGCCCGTCGCAGCTCGTTCAGGACGCACGTCGCCATGGCGTCGAGGTGCGCCCGGTCGACGTCACGCGCAGCGAACTCGACACCACGCTCGAAGCCCGTGATCCCGATGCGCTGCGTTCTCCAGGCATCGATCCACGCTACATCGACCGCCTCGGCAACGAGAACCAGCCTGCGGTGCGGCTGGGCCTGAACCGCATATCGAGCCTCAGCAAGGGTGGCGCCGAGCGCCTGCTCAAAGCACGCGACCAATCGCCCTTCACGAGCACCGAAGACCTTGCCCTGCGCGCCGAACTCGACGGCAAGGACATGGCCGCGCTGGCCGCCGCCGATGCGCTGATGTCGCTCTCGGGCCATCGGCGCCAGCAGGTGTGGGACGCCACCGCGCAGCACCGGTCGCCGGCTCTGCTGCGGGGCGTGCCGATCAACGAGCAGGCGCTGCTGCTGCCGGCCGCGCCCGAGGGGGAGGAGATCGTCGGCGACTACGCGGCGCTCGGTCTCACGCTGCGCCGCCATCCGCTCGCGCTGCTGCGCCCGCGCCTTGCGCGCATGAAGCTCATGAGCGCGGCCGAACTGCGTTCGCTGCCCAGCGGGCAGACCGCGCGCGCCTGCGGCATCGTCAAGGGACGGCAGCGCCCACAGACCGCCAACGGCACCATCTTCGTCACGCTGGAGGACGAGACGGGCAACGTCAACGTCATCGTCTGGAGCCATGTCATCGAGGCCTGGCGCGAGCCGCTGCTCAAGTCGCACCTGCTCGCAGTGCAGGGCACATGGCAGCGCGACGACGACAGCGGCGGCAAGGTGCAGCACCTGATCGCCACGGGCTTCAGGGACCTGACGCCGCTCATGGGCCGGCTCGCGCAGAGCAACACGAGCCGCGACTTTCATTGACGCGGGAAGGGAACGACCGAATGCAACCGATCGTTCCATGCCTCGCGCCTTCCTCCGCTTTTCGCTAACCTGTTTCCGCCATGTCCGCACTCGCCGCTTTCGACCCCATCGTCGCCACGCCTATCGGGCCGCCGCCACCAGCGCCCGATGTGCCCGTGCCACCACCGCCGCCGCCCATGCCACCGCCGGAGGGCGACCCGCCACCAGTCGTGCCGCCTGTGACCGACCCCGGCTTTCCGCCACCGGTGGTGGAGCCTCCGCCACCGATGCAGACGGCGGTGCCGTTCGGCAAGCCGCATGCGCGGCGCCTGCGCGAGATCTACCGTTCGGCCGGCTGGCCGTGCTGCGACACCATCGAGGTCGAACTGCTCGCCAGCGGCTATCTGGAGCGCGTGCGTACGGTGCACGGCCACGAGACGCTGCGCGTGACCGACACCGGCATTGCGCGCATCGCCACCACGCTCACCATCAACCGCGCCGCGCTGTCGCCGCACGAAGCGCTGGTGGAGCGCGTGGCGCGCGAGATGACGCGCGGCGGCCGCATCGCATGGCGCGGCCTGGGCTTGCGCGCCCGACTGCCGCCGCTGGAAGAGGGCGACAAGCCGCGCTGGTGCGTTGCGCGGCCCGATGTGTTCTCCATCCGCAATACCAGCGTGGAGGCTTACGCGCACCCCATCGTGCACGAGGTAAAGGTGAGCCGCGCCGACCTGCTGGGCGACCTGCGCAAGCCCGACAAGCGCGCGGCGTACCTCGACCTGGGTGGCGAGTGCTGGTACGTGCTGGGCAACGACGCGAAGGGCCGCTGCATCGCCAAACCAGAAGAAGTGCCGGTCGAATGCGGCGTGATGGTGCTGGAGGGCGAACGCCTTGTGGTCGCGCGAGCGGCCGTGCATCGCGCGTTCGATCGCATTCCGTTCGCGGTGTGGCTTGCGCTGGCCAAGGCGCAGCCGATTGCCGGATTCGAGGACGACGTGCAGGACATGCTGATCTGACGACCTCGGGCCGGGTCAGGTGATGTCGTCGTAGCTCCGGTGCGCGATGGCGACGACGTCGCCGGGCAGGAACTGGCTCTGCATCTGGCGCAGGCCTTCTTCGCGGTCTTCAGCACTGGCCGTGGCATCGAACATCTGGTCGCAGAACTCGAGCACGTCTTTTGCGATGCGTTCGTAGCGGTAGTAGGCGAGGGCGACGAGGTCGATGTCTTTAAGTCCGTAGCCTTCGTAGAACAGCGCTTCTTCCTGCGGCTGGTTCCACACGTGGCCGACGCCACCGCCGATGAACATCAGGTCGCGCTCTTTCGGGGCGAGGATGAGCGTGTCCCAGTCGACGATGGAAATGCGGTCGTTGTCGCCGACGAGAACATTGCCCGCGTGGAGATCGGAGTGGCACAGCACCAGCTGCGGCGGGCGTTCGAGCAGGATGGAGGCGAGCTGTTCGCTGCGATAGACGACGGTGTCGATCTCTTCCGCATGCTCCTCCCAGAAGGCGAGGAAGCGCTTGACGATGTCGTCGCCCTTCACGCCGTTGATGAACCGGCGCTGGTAGCGGCGGACGCCTTCACGCCAGTGGTGGGCGTAGTGCTCTTTGGGAAGACCGGCCGACAGCGCTTCGGGTAGTTCGGTGCGATGGATCGCGCCCAATGCGGTGCCGAGCGCGGTCCATTGGCGGTTCGTCAATGTGCGTTCGAAACCGTTCTTGCCGTCGAAGAAGGGATAGAGCGCCCAGTCGAAACCGTGGCCTTGCGCGCTGAGTTGCCGGCTCGTTGTGGGCAACGGTGCCATCACTGCTTCGATGCCTTGCTCGTGGTGAAGGAAGGCTGGGACCGCGACGACCGGCTGGTCGAAATCGCTTCTGCGCAGCTTGAGGAAGTACGCGGCGCCGTCACTCGCATTGATGCGAAAGACGGCGGAGTTCACATCCGCGCCGAGGGGCAGGAATTCGATGCGGGCGTCGTGCAGGCCATAGGCATCGGCGAGGTATTGCGCGACGGTTTCGCGCGACAGGTCGGGGGGCGTCAGCATGCAGCCACTGTAGCGCCGGAGGAATGCCGCACCTCAATGCAGGGGGTAGGAGCCGAGAGGTTCGTGGTTAAACGGATGCGTTAAGTGCGAACGGACCAGTCGGAACTCTGTTGCCGTCCAGCGGATGGGCTCCAGGGAAGTGGGCCTTGCTGCGCGTTCGGCGTCCCGTGCGATCGTGACGTGCGGCGTCCATCCACGGACATGGACATCGAGGGAAAAGCCGGCTCGCACCAGCGCACGGCTGATGTCGTACTGAAGGCGCCGCAAATCTTCATGCTCCGACGGTTGCACTACCGAGGCGTCGTTCGACCATGTGCAGGAGCGGTCGAGCGTGAGTTGCAGTGGCTGCATCGACACTTCGGAGAGCGCGGCGCGCAGACGTTGCTCGGCGTTGCCCTGCTGATCGGGGAGGTACTGGAGCGTCAGGTGCAGGCGGTCTACGGGCGGAAAGGAGCAGCCTCTGGGCCACCACCAGTTCTTGCGGTGCGCCTCTATTTCAGCTTGCACTTCCCTGGCGGGAAAGAGTCCGACGAGAAGCTTATTGGACTCGGCCATCGGGCGCTTCTTCAGGATTCAGACGGCCACCAGCTCTCGGCCGTCGTGCGGATGACGCGCGCTGCCTGCACGCGAATGTCCCCCTTGTCGCGGGTCACTTTGAAAGGCCAGGTCGAGATCCGACCCGTACGGGAGGGAGGCTGCAACTGGTGCAACCTGGAGAAAAAAAGAACCTGCGCAGTGAGCGCAGGCGGATTGGCGGTGGTCATCGGCGTCGCCTTGAAGTTGTTCTTGGAGACGACGAATTTTAGAGAAATACTGTATTTATGTACAGTATTTTCAGGGTCGAGCAGGCGTGCCCAGCAGAGCATCCAGGTCGACCGCCGCTGCCATCGCCCTGTAACCCGCATCGCCCGGATGCAAGTGGTCGCCCGAGTCCATCGCCGCCTTCAGCCGCGAGGGCCGGGCCGGGTCGCGCAACACCGCGTCGAAGTCGACCACGGCGTCGAACGCGCCGCCTTCGCGGATCCAGCGGTTCACGGCCTGGCGCACCTTGTCCTTGTCGGGCGAGTAGTGGCCTTCGAGCGGTGTGCCCTCCAGCGCGCGTTCGGTCGGCGCGATGGTGCCGGCCATGATGCGCACGTTGTGGGCATGGGCCAGCTCCGCCAGCTGCCGCAGGCCCTGGATGACGGCTTCCGCGCGCACGGCGGGTTCGTTTGGTGCGAACGGGCCGCCGGGCCAGCCGATGTCGTTGGTGCCCAGCAGCACGATCATGGCGCGCACGCCCGGCTGGGCGAACACATCGCGGCCTGCGCGTTCCAGGCCGGCGCGGCCCATGCCGTCCTTCAGCAGGCGGCCGCCGGAGATGCCGGCGTTGAGCACCGCGACATTGCGCCCCACCAGCCGCTCGGCCAGCGCGTCGGGCCAGCGGGTGTTGGCGCTGGGCGTGGAGCCGTTGCCATCGGTCAGCGAATCGCCGAGGGTGACGACGGTGGTTGGTGGCTGGGGTGTCTCGACGATCAGGCCGCTGACGTAGACACGGGTGCTCCATTGCGTTGCCGCTGCCGGCAGGTGCGCGGCGCCGGTCAGGTCGCCATCGGCCACGTAGGCGATCTGCCGCGCATCGAAGTGAAAGCCCGCGGGCTGGCTCGGCCGCGGCAGATAAAGCGACACCGCAACCTTGCCGAGAGCGGGCATGGCGATGTCCACCGGGTCGCTGACCAGCCGCGCGCCGGGCGGGATGGTGACGTCGGCCTGCCCGCCGAAGCGCAGCGGCCGGTCGCTGCCCTCGACCACCGCGGAGCCTTCGGCATGCCGGGCCACGCGCGCTGCGCCGATGTACAGCGGCGCCACCCCGCCTTCGTTGCTGATCACCACGCGCAGCCGCGACCCGCCGATGCTCAGCCGCGCCACCTGGCGCACGGTCTGCCGGTTGAACTGGAAGGGCAGGCCGGTGGGCAGCACGAAGTCGCCGTTCCAGATGGGTTGCGTGCTGGCCATCCAGCTGGGGCTCCAGTAGGCCGCCGGTTCTGCTGTTGAAGTTGCGGCTGTGGCGGCCAGGGTGAGCGCGAGGGCGCCGTGGCGCAGGATCGATGCGAGTGTCGATGTGGTCATGAGAAGAGGTCCTTGGATGAAAGCTGAAGCAAGGCCTCGACTTTCTTTCATGCGTATCCGGATGGGTAGACGGCAGAATGGCATCCAGACCATTCCAAATGCGAATACACCATGGACACCCTGCGCGCCCTCGAAGCCTTCGTGCACAGCGTGGAGCTGGGCAGCCTGTCGGGCGCGGCCCGCGCGCTCGACACCACGCAGCCCACCGTCAGCAAGCTGGTCGCGGGGCTGGAGCGTTCGCTCGGCGTGCGCCTGCTGCGGCGCACCGCAGCAGGCCTGAGCCTGACCGAGGAAGGCCAGCGCTTTCACGAGCGCGCACGGCGCATGCTGGAGGACTACGGCGACGCGGTGTCCGACGTGCGCGAAGGCATCCAGCAGCCGCGCGGCCTGCTGCGCATGAGCGCGCCGGTGACCATGGGCCAGCGGCATCTCAACGCGATGGCGGTGGAGTTCCTGGGCCTGTACCCGGACATCGAACTGGAGCTGGCGCTCGACGACCGCTTCGTCGATCCGCTGGAGGAGCGCATCGACGTTTCGCTGCGCGTCGGCGGCGCCTTGCCGCCCGACTTGGTCGCTCGCCACCTGGGCACGTGGCCGCGCGTGCTGGTCGCGTCACCGGACTACATCGCGGCACGCGGCAAGCCGCGCAAGCCTCAGGACCTGCTGGCGCACGACTACCTGCGCTACGCGGCGGGCGACGACGGCGTGCTGCTGCAAGGCCCCGATGGCCCCGTCACCGTGCCGGTGCGCAGCCGCTATCGGGTGAACAACGCGGTGGCTCTGCTCGACAGCGTGCTCGGCGGCGCCGGCATCTCGTTGCAGCCCACCTGGATGGTGGCCGACCTGCTCGCAGATGGCCGGCTGGTGCGCGTGCTCGGCCGCCACACCGGCCCGGCGCAGGAGGTGCACCTGCTGTATGCCCCGCGCCGCCGCCAGCCGCTGCGCGTGCGCGTGCTGGTGGACTTCCTGGCCGAGCGGGTGGCGAAGCTGCCGGGCGCCTCCCGCCCAACCTCGTCTCGCTAGTTCAGCGGCAGCCGCAAGAAGGTGCCGCGCAGCGCCTCCTGGCCCGCGCCCGGCTTGCTCCAGTCGCACACGCCGCTCGGGAAGATGGTCTGCAGGCGCGCCAGATCGGCGCCCGCAATGGTCACCGAGTAGTCAGCCGCATTCACCGGCTTCAGCTGGCACTTGAGCACGTCGTTGACCAGCGGCGTGCCGGCAACGAGGCGCGGCGTGCTGAAGCGCGGGTACACCACGTTGCAGCTGGCCGCCGGATTGGTCGACGCGGCTTCGTCGATGCGCGTGCCGCTCGCGTCCCAGCAGGCATCGTTCGCGCCAGCGGGCTTGTTGCGCACCACCTTGTCGATGGACGGTGCAGCCGTGTCGGCGGCCATGTTGTCCAGCCACTTGTTGATGAGGTCGAGCGAGGCCGACATGTAGTCGACGGGCGACTTCGATCCCAGCGTCCAGATGATCTGGTTGTCGCTGCGGCCGTTGGCGCGCTGCAGGCGGGCCCGGATGATCAGGTCCTGCATCGTGTCGTGGATGTCGCCCACGGCATCGGCATTGCCGCGCTGCGTGATGATCGGAATGTTCGCAAGGCCCGGTCCTTTGAAGCTGTTCTTGAAGCCGCCCGCGTAGGTGAGCTTCAGCGCATCGGGGTCTGCCACGGAGCGCGCAGCCTGCGTGTTGCCGTCGCCGTCGTAGCCGCCGACCTTCTCGTTCAGGTCGAGAAACTCCGTCACCGAGATCGCGCCGCTGTTCAGCGCGGCCAGGCCGTACTGCACGCCGACGTTGTCGATGGGGCGACGCGCCTCCTGCGTGCCGGCGCGCTTGCCGAGCAGGTTCACGTTGGTCTGGAACAGGTCGCAGCGGATGCCGTTGGGGTTGGTCGTGCGGTTGAACACGTTCGACACGTTGGCCGGTTCGAGAAAGCCGCAGCCCACCGCGTTGTCGGACTTGATGATGCTCGCGAAGGACAGGTCCCAGCTCGTGCAGGTGTTGGTGTTGAAGCCGTTCACCGCGTTTTGCTTGGCCGTGGTCCAGGTGGTGGTGTCGAGCTTGTAGACGTTGTTGAGCAGCCGGCACTCCATCACCTCGGGCATCAGCGTCTCGGGGAAGGACACGATGGGCTGGATGCCGTCGAGCAGGCCCGGGTAGAGCTGCGCGATCAGGTACTGCTGGATCGCGCCGCCCGAGCCGCCGAAGCCGACCGTCCACTTGGGCACGGCGCCGAATTCTTCGATGACGTGCTCCTTCAGCATCATCAGCGTCTCGCCCTGCAGGTGCGGGTTGGCGTGCTGGTTGTTCCAGAGCTCGGTCGAGTTCATGAAGGCGAAGCCGCGCGACAGCTGGATGTGGCCCACATCGCCGAGGATCGTCTCGATGGGATGCACGCCCTGGTTGTACTGGGCGGAACCGCAGCAGTCGAAGTACACGACGAGCTTCTTGTTCCAGCCCGCGCCGGGCTTCCAGGTGGCGGGTGCGTCCTTGGTCGGGTTGTCGAGCACCGCGAGTCGGTACACGCCGCGGTTGATGGTGCCCGACTCCACACGCACGATGTAGGGCACGGTGTTGCCGTCGTTGGTGGTGGTGGTCGCGAGGTCAGCGGGGCGCGTGCCCGTGGGGTCTGAAAGCGGTTTGAAAGTATTGGAGGTGCTGCGGTAGTACCAGACCACCTGCGTCGCGGCCGAGCAGTCGGCGTCGAGCGGCGAACCCAGGCCGTTCTGCACCGTGCGGCATTCATAGGGCGAGATGTGCGGGCCCGACAGGATGGGCCCGGTGATGGGGTAGTTGACCAGCTTCGTCTCAGTGCGCTGCGCAGTGTTGTCGGCGTTGCTGACCACCAGCGTATTGGTGCTGCCCGTGGTGCTGGAAGCATCCGTCGTGAGCCCGGTGACGAGGCCGCGCAGCACGCGGGCCGTGCTGTCGGCCACCGGCACCTGCGAACTCACGTCCTTGCCGTTCAGGCTTACGCGAACCTTGTCGAGCGCCACGCCAACGGGCGCGGTGATTTCGATCAGCGAGTCGCCGCCGCTGACCATGTCGGGCGACGACGAGAGCGTCTTCACCTGGAACGCGGCCGGCGTCTGCGTCGCGGGCGGTGGGCTGGCGCCGGGAATGAACGAAAACCCCGATCCGCCGTCGGAGCCTCCGCCGCATCCCGCGACGAGCAGAGCTCCTGCCATGGCGAGACCCGCGGCAAGGGCGCGGGGCCGGCGCGGCCACGGAAAAACCCGCTTGTGCGGGCGACGGGGTGTAGCGAACATGGACGTCTCCTGTGTTGTATGTCTTGAAAGAATACGAATGGACGTTCCGGGGCGCGGTCGTTGCGACGACACATGACGCGCGAATTGCTACAGGTAATCCCTGATTCACCCAGCGAGCCTTTTTCTTCTTCCTCCGCTGCGCAGGTGCTGGAAGAGACGGTGCGGCGTTCCAAATGGGCGTCGGCCCTGTCGCCGGCTGACCTCGAACACGTGCTCGGCAGCATGCAGGAACGGCAGTTCGCGCGCGGCGGCTGCATTGCGCGCGCCGGCGAGCCGGTCGAGCACTGGATGGCGCTGATCGATGGCTTCGCAAAGATGTCGGTCGCATCCGAAGACGGACGGGTCTCGACACTCACGGGCGTGTCGGCCGGCGTGTGGTTCGGCGAAGGCTCGTTGTTCAAGCACGAGGCGCGCCGCTACGACGTGTTCGCGCTGCGACCCACGCGCGTGGCGCTGATGCCTCGGCGCACCTTCGAATGGCTGCGCGGCACCAGCGTGCCGTTCAACCACTATCTGCAGGAACTGCTCAACGCGCGGCTCAGTCTCTTCATCGGCGCGCTGGAGCATGAGCGCCTGCTCGACACCGACGCGCGGGTCGCGAACTGCCTGGCGAGCCTGTTCAACCCTGATCTGTATCCCGATGCGCCGCGCTTTCTGGAAGTGGGGCAGACAGAGATCGGATTGCTCGCGAACGTATCGAGGCAGCGCGTGAATGTTGCGCTGCAGCGCTTTCAGGCGTTGGGACTCATCCGCCTCGAAAAGCGCGGGCTGACGGTGCTCGATCTTGGCGGCTTGCGCGGCTACAAGGCAGAAGGCGTCTTGCCGCTGCGCCCGTCAGGTGCTGCGTAGCTGGCGCGTGCCGACTGGCGTGTCGGGGCCGGTGCGCACATTGCGTTCGATGAACTCGCGCGCAATGACTTCCACGTTGGCCGGCGCTGGCGCGTTGAAGGACATGCGGTACTTCAGCAGCTTGCCGTTGCGCACCGCGAGGTAGGTGAACGAGTCGTAGGCCTTGGCGTCCTTTGCATGCACGAGGCGGAACGAGACCGTGCGGAAGGTCAGCCCTTCGATGCGCACGTCGCGGGTGGGGCCGATCCTGGCGCTTGCGTACATGCCCTGGGCGGTGGCGCGCTGCACCTCGGCGATGGTGCTCTTGAAGTGCTCGTCGAATTGAGGGTCGTCCACGCCCGGCTGCCAGGCGCGCTTCATGTCGTACACGTAGACATCGATCCAGCCGACGCTGCTCTCGAAGCGGTGGCTGTTGCCGAGGCCCGCATTCAGTGCCTCGTAAGACTTGGAGTTGATGTAGCGCCACTGCACGCCCGTGGGCGGGGCCGGTGCCGACTCGGCGGCGGGCGGCGTTGCTGCCGTTGTTCCTGCGGCCGGTGCCGTGTTCGGTGCGCTCGCGCAGGCGCAGAGCAGGGCGCAGAGAAGCAGGGCGAACAGCAGTTTCATGGACTGGTCCTGGAGTCGAGGGGAAAGAACGGGCAGGTCAGTCGAGGCGGATCTCGAAGTAGGCCTCGTCGGCTTCGCCGAGTGCGCGAAAGCCGGCAGTCTTGGCGGTTTCGTAGGCCTTGGCCCAGGTGGCGGCCAGCGCAAGTTCGTCCTTGCTGAGTTCGTCGGCGCTGGACTCGCTGGCGTTCTCGAATGCCTTCAGCGCGGCTTCGACGCTCTCGCCCAGCAGCTTGTCGAGTTCGCGGCGGAAGCGCGACTCCGCAGTGGCGATGACGTCGGCCGGGGCGTCGGGGAAATCGACCAGTTTCACGGTGTAGCTCATGGGCCGGATGCTACGTGATCGCAAAGGCCGTATGGAGGCACCTTTGCCACAGCGCCCCGACCGTTTCGACACGGTCTTGCTGGTGCCGGGAGCAATACGGCAGGTGCCTGAAGGAAGACACGCAGGAATTCGCGGGAGCTGTTGGAGCGGGTGAAGGGAATCGAACCCTCGTATGAAGCTTGGGAAGCTGCCGTTCTACCATTGAACTACACCCGCATTTTGTAACCCGTTGATTTCTAACGAGTTATCGACCTAAGTGCCTGATTTCACAGAGGAAAGAAGGTCTTTCGACTTCGACCGTGTTCCCAACATCACCCGGTCACACCCCTGTCCACTTGGCACCTTGGCGTAGGTTTTGGCGTAGGTTTTTTTGATAGAAACTACACCCGAAACCACCCGTCGGCCGCATGCCTGCGAGCGACGACAGCCGGGAGTATAGGGCCATGTTCTTCGATGTTCGCGCTGCCAAGCAGCTCAAGCCTGGCGAGCATCTCGTCGTTGAAGGTTGCGAGGGACTGCGCCTTGTCGCCTCTACGTCGAAGATGACGTGGACCTACCGCTACAAGCAGCCTGGAACGGGGTTGATGAAGCAGACCCGCATCGGCCCGTATCCGAAGCTGCGGCCCTCGGAAGCAGCGGAGATGGTGGAGGTCCTGCGCTCGAAGCGTGCCGATGGCATCGATCCCAAGGAGTACCAGCGGCAGCAGCGCAAACCTGCCGCCTCGGCTCTGGCGGATGCCGAGGTGTTCACCGTGCGCAAGTTGGTACGGGACTACATCACCAACCACATCGAGCAGGAGCGCCAGAAGGCGGGCGCCATCGCGGCGAGGAGGGCGCTCGAAAGGCTGCTGGACGAAGAGCCGACCTTTGCTCAGACACCTGCGTCGGCCGTTACGCGTTCAGCCTGCTTCGACCTCCTCGAAGCGCGAAAAGCTACGCCGACAGCGGCCCAAAAGCTACGCTCGATGCTTAGCGCCGCTTGGTCGCGTGCTCTCGATGCCGGCCGGCTCGATCAGGATGTCCCGAACTGGTGGCCCACGATCATGAAAGGCAAGCTGAAGAGCAAGGGGAAGGTCGTCGGCGGCGAGCACCAGGGCCAGCAGCGCCGTGTCTTGCGAGACGAGGAGGTCGGAGAGTTACTGGCCTGGCTCTCGAACATGCATGAACTCGGGCGCGACACGCTGCAGATGTACCTGTGGACCTGCACGCGGGGCAGCGAGATCCTGGCCATGCGGCCGGCACACATCACCGAAGAGAAGGATGGCTGGTGGTGGACCGTGCCGAAGGAGGCGACAAAGAACGCGCGCTTCGAGGAAGCCGTCGATCTGCGCGTGCCGCTGGTGGGGCGTGCACTGAAGATCGTGCAGCGCCGCCTCAAGGCCGTGGGCAAGTCTGGGCTGCTATTCGAGGATGCCCGCGGAGAGCAGTACACCCAGCACGACTTCTCGACTTACATCTACGGCTTGCAGCCGTACTCCGAGAAGGTGGCCCGCCGCGAGAGCGAGGGGCTGATCCTCCCGGTGACGCACTGGACGCCGCACAACCTGCGCCGGACGAGTCGCACCATGCTGGCGGCGCTGGGCTGCCCAAAGGAGATTGGCGAGGCGGTGCTGGGCCACCTGCCGCCGGCCATCGAGGGCACGTACAACACGCACAGCTACGACAGGGAACGGCGGCTTTGGTTAGGTAAGCTTGCGCGCCAACTCGAAGAGATCGGGAAGTGAGGAGAAATGATCAAGTACAAAGAGAAGAGAAAGAGCGCAGAAGCAAGCTCTAGGGCCTGGACCTCGTCAAATGTAAATGCAAGGGTTGTTGCCTTAATCGCCGCGTCGGCCACGCTTGGGGGAAGCTTAGGCGCGGCCGGATTCAACTATTTGGTGACTGAGCGACACCGTACACAAATCGCCCAAGAATCATTAGAGGTGCAGCGGGCTGCGCAACTGGTGAGTGAAGCAGCGCAGAAAACCCTAGAACAGTCACAACAGATCGCCGTTGCCAGATTGGAGTTTGAGAAACAGGTACAGCTGTTCGCGATCGCACGCGAAGACTTGAGAACCCAAATCTCTCATATTGGCGTTGCAAACGACTCTCGCCGGACGGAGAACGACTCGGTCCGGACACGGGTTGAATTGGCAAAGCAGCTTCGGGAGTTGAGGCCTTCGCTGCTGGTCAACTGCTTTGTAGTATTTCCATCGGAAGCAAAGGCTGCGATCACTTGCAACATGACCAACACCGGCGTTCACACCTGGATCTTGGAGACACAACCGATCGAAGTCGTGGATAAGGCAGATCAAATCATTCCAAACGTCGTGGGAAAAGTGCACGGAGTCGGAGCCAATCGCCTTCCGCCGGGCGGAAAGGGAAGCAACTTTTTCCAGATTGATCTCAATGTTCCGGTGAAAGAACTAAGTGACAAGGCCTTCAAGATCAGCTTTAACCTGGTGACCGATGAGGCTGCGAGAGAACAGGTCCGACTGGAGAGCGCAGGGATCTTGAGTGCCAAGCGCCTCGTCGAACTCTCCTCCTATTCATATAGTTGGAGAATATGGCTCAACTAGGGGTGCCTGCTCGGCCATAGCCGCAGTTCTTCGGAGGGAGATGGTCGGACTCGGGGCGTTCTCGGCCCCAAGCTTCGAGTTCTTCCACGAGCCAGGCCGTGCGCCCCTTGCTGACCTTGCGAGGCTTCGGAGCTTCGCCTCGGGCGACCAGATCTTCGAAGGTGCTCTCACCGATGGCTAGGAAGGCAGCCGCGTCCGCACGGGCGAGGTAGAGCGGCCGGATCTGCACGACAGGAAGAGGGGGCTTCTTCATCGCTTGGCATCCTCCGCCATGACCGCGCGCACGATGGCATTGCGCAGGCCGACCCGCGCAGTTCTGGGCAAGGTGTCCCAGAGCGTCGGGTATTCGGTGTCGATGTGCTCCATCACGGTGAAGGCCACCAGGTCAGCGTCGATGGTGCCCTGGGACTTGGGCACCAGGCGCAACGCGGGCTTGTGTGTGGCAGCAGTGCTCACGGCAGGGCCTCCAAGCTGCTGTCGAACAGACCCTTGGCCAACAGCAGCAAGGCGCGCGCGCCTTGTGCCGCCAGGTCCGGCGTTTCATTGGTTACGAGCGTCAGGACTTCGATTGCCTCGTGAAGCGCGCAACTCGCGTACTCGCAGTTGTCGCGCGTGTTGGTTGCATCCGCTTCGCTAGTGACATCGACCGCGACATCCACCAGCGAGCGAGCGCCATAGGCGGCTCCAGTGTTCATTTCCGATACGCGAGCGTCGAGGATCGCGCGTGCTTCGAGGGTCCTCTCGTAGGCGTCGAAAATGCGGCCGGCTACGTTTTCAGTCTCGGCGGCGGCTGGCGAACGTACTGCAAGATCCTTGTCGCCCCGGTCGGCTTCGGTGGTGTCCTCGCGATGCGGAAGCACGTCGCCCATGTCGGTGAAGTCCATCCAGGCGTTTGCGGCATCGAGATGCGCAAAAGCCTCGCGCAGAGTGGTCTCGATGACCTGGCCGGTAGAGAGCGCGATCACGCCTTCAATTGCTGCGAGTGCTGGGAACATACCGGTGTACGCGGCGTCTACATCGGCTCGTGCCAGCGGCTCGCAGTGCATGGGGGCAAGGGCGGCCGGCAACATGTCTTCGATGACTGTCCGCAGCAGAATCTCTGCCGCTTCGCCAGGGTCGGTCATCTCAACCGACTGGTGTGCGAGCTGCAGCTTTTCCTGCCCGAGCTTGAGGTTGGAGAAGATTGCATCCAGTCGCGTCTGCAGTGCGCTCTTCGTCGCCTTCGGCGCGATCTTGGCGCGGGGCTTGTCGAGAACGGCGCTCATGCTTGCACCTCGTTGGCTGCGTCGCGGGCTTCCCGGTATTGCGCGAAGAGCTGCTCGCCAGCTTCGCCGACCTCGCGGGCGAGCCGCATGATGACGCCGCCGAGCAGGGGTAGAGCGTCGTCGGTGAGTTCGTAGCCGCAGAAGCGGCCCTCGCCTGATTTTTCGACAGCGGACAAGCAGATCGCGCACGACGCGAGGGCTTGTATTTCGCTCGACCGCATCGTGATCACATCGATGGCCGACGAGTCGAACTCGATGACATCCTGACTGCGTGCAGCCGGGCGAATGGGGGAGGGCGATTGCTCGCCGGTTGCGCCGACTTGTGGGCGCGTGCTAACCTCGGACATGATTTAGGTTCCTTGCTAGGGTTCTTGGGTCACAGAAGCCCCGACGGTTGCCGCCGCCGGGGCTTCGCCTTTCATGGGTTCAGTTGATGGTCGTGGGCGTCAGCACCTCCTGAAGGACGGACTCGTGATAGCTGTGCACTGTCCCGAAGCGCGAATCGCGCACGTCGCCGATGAGTAGGCCCTTCTCGCGCGACAGGGCGGCGCACTTCCGGCCAAGATTCGCCGCGGCGCGCGCATCGACCGGGCGCCCAATCAGATTCGAGTAGCCCAGCACCGTGAAATGCCTGTTTTCGGGCTGAGTTCGGGCCTCGATGACCGCTACGTTCTCCTGCAGCCGTGCCAGCTCCGTGGCTTGACGAGCCTGCTCCTGTTCGAGCGCGTCTTGCCGGACGAGCGCATCGATCAGGGCGGCGGTGCGTGGGTCACGTACTGCGGGCACGGCGGCGCCCTTGGCGCGACGTTCGCACTCCAGGAAGTACTCCCGGACTTCGAAGCCGCGATCGGTGCCACTCATCATCCCGATGTGCTTACCGGCTTCGAGGGTGAAGTGGTATTCGATGAGCGTTTGGCCCGTGGCCGAAAGCTCGCCCTTTTGGGCGAGCTTCACGAAGTCGCGGTTTTCGACAAAGCGCCCGCGCTTGATTTGTGCCTTCGCCCAGTTGGTGAAGTCTTTCCCGACGCCAAGTTCGGCGTGCAATTCGCGGCCGCTGATGGTCGAGATGAGGTCGCTGCCCATCTGGCGCGAGTTGATGGCGATATTGATGGTCACGGCTAGGGTTCCTGGGTTACTTGCTGGGTTACTTGCTGGGTTGCTGGGCCTCGGGTTGCCGCCCGAGGGTTGAGGGAATCATCTCAATTGAATGGGCATCTCCGCTAGGTTGCCGAGCACGCTTTTCTTTGAAGGTCGAGCGCAGGCGGTTCACGATTTCGCCGTTTAGGCTGCGGTCGTTGGCCACGGCGGCTTCTTTGAGGTCGTCCTTCAACTCGTCGGGAAGCCGAACCGGAGTCGGTGGGATCTGGAGCTTGGGACTCGATGGCATTGGTAGATTCTGAAAGATTCTTTTTATAGAGTCAACTAGATTCTTTTGAGAAGGATCAAAAAGATTCGATGATTGAGGGATGGAACCAAAACAGTTGCCCCCGTACCCTCTGCGCATGCCTCAAGAACTGCGCGAGGAGCTTGAAAGGGAGGCTGAAGCCGGAAAGCGCAGCCTCAATGCAGAGGTCGTCATGAGGTTGGAGCTGACGCTGGCGCGCCAGTCTGAAAAGCGCTCCGAACTGCTCGTGAGGCACCGGAGCGTGTTTCGGCAGTGTCTCGATCTTGAGGCGCAACTGATGGTGGGCGACGAAATCCTCATCACGCGGGAAGCGCGGCTGAACGAGCAAAGGACGAGGGATCCCTCGGAAAAAAACCTTGCCTCCTTCCACGAGGATGTGCGACAAGCGGAACGAGTGGTCCTTGGTCTTAAGCAGGTACTGGAGGAAACCCAGTCGAGACTCCGGAAGGTCGAGGCAGAGCTTGCAGACATTGACGAGCGCATACAGACGAGGAGCGCGCGAGACGCAGCCGCGCACGATCCCAAGGCCAAGGCTTGACCCACAGCTCGAACGCGGATGAGCGACAACGAGATGCTGCTGCTCGGCTGTTTGCTGTTCGTGGGCACGCTCGCGTTGGCCAAGATTTGCCACGATGTCCTGTACAAGGATGGGCGCGGTGAAGAGGGTGAGCCCAAGCCCTGACTGGTTCACTGCGAGAGGTTTCATGCCCCGAAGATTGCCCGCGGTCGCAGGCGATGTCAGGGTGAAATGTTTCACCAGGGTTTGCCTGAGGCGCCCAGCGCTCCGCCGACGGTCGAGCATCGCTGCGTGGTTCGGTGCATGGGGTAGGAATAGTCCGAACGGCATGCTCGGACTGTCGCTGGAAGCTTGACCGCAGTCACCGCAATTGCGGCGCGGCCCACCGCAGTTGCGGTCTAGCTCTTCAAGCTTTTCTTCGCTTCGGCGAACTTCGTCTCAAGGTTGCGCTTGCTAATGCCGGCCTTGTCCGGGTAGTTCTCCAGCATTTCTTTGATGATCGCGGCTTCACTATCCCGGCCAGGCCGAGGCGATCGAAGAAGTTCGAGCAGAACACCGATCACATTGAGGTGAGTAGTTCTTTCTTTTGCTGCCAGCGGCTTTTCTACTCGTGGCGGTTGGAGCTTGCCCACCAAGTCATTTATCGATGCAGGGCGGACTACAAGTTCGCTGTCCGAAGGTAGGCGGCTCGCGGGGTAGTAACCCGAATCGTCCTCGAAGCGCTCCATCAGCTTGAAAGGACGGCCTCCTTGCAACTCTCCGTATAGCAGCGCTTTGGGCTCGATGATGTATGCCCCATTCATCGAGACAAACTCTAGTGGAGGGCCTCCTCGCCGCGCCTGGTATTCATCCTCGACAGAAATGGCATCCCCGCCAATCATCAGCAACTCGAAAACGCCATATACCTCGACGGGGTTGTGGCTGGTTTCGACAACCCAAGTAATGCCGTCGATCGAATCTCCCAGGGTCACTAGCTCCCCCGTCCAAGGCAAGTCAGGGTTCGCTCGCAGCGGCTCTGCTTTCGGCACTTCGTCAAACGCTTTGAAGGCGCAGAGCTTTGCCATCGTTGGATTGGGGATTCGCACGGAAAGCGTGAGATGACGTTCCGCACCAAGCCACAGGAGATCAAGGACGCTGACGTTCTCCTCTACCAGCGAGCTGACATGAGTTGCGGCCTCATCAAGGGTAAGCCATTCTCGGAGATGAAGAATTTTGCTCATCTCATTCGGCTCGTCCGCTCAGCGTTCGTTTCGCCTCAGCAAATTTCGCTTCCAAAGTGCGCTTGCTGAGGCCAGCTGCTCCAGGGTAGCGGGCGAGCAGTCCGTCGATGATGGCAGCCTGATCGTCGTAGCCTGAGCGCGTCTTCCCTAACGGACCCGCCTCGAGCATCAATGCCAGAAGGCCGCCAAGAATATTTAGGTAGCTCGTTCGCTCCTTGGAGTTCAGATCTGCTTTCCCACCGTGCTGATCCAGGCTTTGCTCCATCTCGCGGATCGCCTGGGTACGAACCACCAATCTCCCGCTCTCGGGAAGCTCATAGCACATAGAGTAGTTCTCGTTATTTTGGAATGGCTCCTTCCATTCTTCGATCGGCTTTCGGGTGAGCATCACGAAAAGACATCCTTGTTGATCCTTCAACAAGATTTCGTCGAAGGTGATGTCGTCCCACGTGCTGTCCTCGGACCACTCTCTAGCTCGAATTAGTGCTCGCTCTCCACCAATCATAGGAAGATCAAGGACTCCATCCACGTAGCTCACGACCGGCGACAGCTGCAGAAATTGCACCGGCTCTTGACCGATGGAAAGATAGGTGCCTCCCAATGAACCCCGGGGGCGTTCATTCACGCGTTCCGCTCGTCGAACCGCAACTTGACTCTGAAATCTGATCGACAAAGTCAATCTGCCTTCTAGTGCGAGAGTCAGTACGTCTTGCTCGGTCACAGGTTCATTGAATCGCTCAGTCAAATGCCTCGCCGCGTCCGGAAGGTAAATCCAATCTCTAAGGGTGAAGATTTTGCTCATTGAATGGATTCGCCAGGGGGAAGAGGGGACGTGCGATCCCGCTGAAAGTAGCGCCGCTCGGCCAACGGTCTAGGATCGATATGTCAATCACACCCGTGATATTGCCATCAACACGAGGGAAGAGGAGCATCCCGGTTGGGGTGCGTGGTGAAGGTGTTCAGGCTAAAAGACGGCAAGGATCCCGGCGTTTACGAGCTTGGCGGCTTCGACGTGAGAAATCGGCGGATCGACCGCACCGTAGGCGGTGGCGCCAACCGCGCCGAGCGGCGGGAACTGATCATCTACAGTTGGAACCGAGTGGCAGAACTCGCAGGCCTCCTCTAGCGCGGTTGCGTAGACCGTGCAATGCCAATGAGGCGGCACCAACAAACTCTCGGAGGTCGTGATGGTCTGTGGCTACGTGTGGGATCTGGAGGGCTTTTTTCGGGGCATCCCTGGAGTCGTCTGGTCGGGCGTCATCGGCGCCATCGTGGCCGCTGGAATTTCGTTGCTGGGGGTCTATCTGGCTAACGCCAGCAGCCTCGCCAGGCTTCGTGTTCAGCACGCTCACGACAAGGAAGAGGCTGACACTCAACGCAGAGCTGAAGCAGTTCAGAATCAAGAGGATCGCAAAGCTGCCATACGCCGCGAGGCCTATACGGGGGCCATCGAAGCTGTCCATGAGGTACTCGCCTTGGTTGGGCATCTCCCCGAGCTTCGCCTTCACCACGACAACGAGGACGAGGCGCTTCAAAAATTCCTTCAGGCCAACTCGAAGGTCTGGTTGGTTGCCGAAGCGCCCGCCGCGCATCTTTCGCGGGACCTGACGAACCGAGTAGCGCAGCTCTATCTGTCGGCACTGCAGATGGCGCACCCCTTCCGCGAAAAAAAAGAAGCCTGGTGGCAACTCGGCGACAAGCTTGAGGCGGCGAGGTCGGAGGTAAAGCGAATCGAATCTGCGATCGCCCAGGCACAGGAGAGGGGCGCCAAGCAGGAAGATACTCAGCCGATGATCGAGTCTTGGAAGGCCACAAATGACTGGATAAAGTCTTTGGTGGCCTCGCGAGAGCAGATCCTGACTGATCTTGTCCCACTGCGTGTCGCATCGTTTCCGAAGATGATTGAGCTTATGCGTCCGGTCCAGGAAACCATCGTCGACCTGGTCAGCGCTCTTCGCGGCGAGTTAGGTTTGGCGTCCGACCATGCCGAGTTTCGCCAGCAGTTGAAGGAACAAGAACAGTTCGTCGCTGCCGCCATCCAGCGACTCGCGGCCGGCGCCTAGATCAATTGCGTAAATCTTTACCCGGGGCGTCTGGGAGGCAGCGGTGGCGGTGCTTTCATTTGATGAGTAGCTGCTGCTTCCACTCGGGCACTTGATCCATCGTTTCCCAAGGCTGCGCCGAGGACCCTCGACGCTCAAACCTGAAGGCACACCCGCCCCCGGTGGATGCGAGAGTCACCCGAAGATCGCCGGTAGTGAACGGAACCTCATACGCCTTGCCACACTTCTCGCTGGTGATTTGGGTGCCGACGAACCCGGACCTGGTGATCTCGACAGACAGCACGACTTTGTCTTTATGGAGAGCCTTCACCATCTTTGAAGGCGTGTCGTCGAAGACAGACATGGCCTTCGGATCACCAGGAACGGTCGGGTTGTATGAGACCCAAACGTTACTGCGATAGCCTGGGGCCCGGAGCAGCAAGGTGATTGTTCCGACATCGCCGACTGCGGGCTCGTGATAGATGTTGCGGCTGGCCCACGCGCAACCTCCCAAAAGGGCGACGGCCAGGCAGAGTGCGAGAGAGAGTCGTGGGTGGTCTGTTTTCATGGGCCTACGTAATGGGGGACGCAACGTATGCATTCGAGCATACCGAGTCTTGACGGTGCCCCCCGATGATCCAGGCGGTGGTGTTTTCCGGCCTCCTGCAAAGTGGCAGCAGTACGACTGAAAGCCTGTGTTCAAGCTTCCTCAGGATCTACCTGCCTGCATGCCGGTTCGATGCCGGCCCCGGGCACCTGCTGTTGCAGGCAATAAAGGGGGAGGGGCTAGACCAAGTCTTCGAACGGCGAGATGAGCTACGCTGTGGTCGAACAGGGGGCTTCATGATCAAACGACTACTGAGCAGAGTCCGTCGGCGGCCGATCACGCGTACTGCGTCCCTACCGCCGGTCACGTTGCGTGTGCTGAAAAGACCGGGGTTGGGCAGTTTCGTTGACCCCAATCCGTGGTTCGACGTGGCCGTGTTCGCGTCGAACGGCGAGCGGGTGGGGCGCGTTGGATATGGGGTGTCGCCGCTTTTCGAGTGCGTGTATGTGGATGGTTTGCATATCGAGCCCCAGTTCAGGGATCAGGGCTACGCGAGCAGCGTCTTGCTAACCATCTCGCAGCAATGCGCAGCAGGCGGCCAGCCGCTACCCATCACGGCCATGCATGAGGTGGGAACATCTCTAGGCTTTTGGGGAAAACTCCGCCTCGGCTGCGTTCCAGGCTTGACCGTGACCATGGACATCCGAACTGGCGATCACGAGCCACTTCGCAGGCGCTGGCGCGCCGCGTTGTTCGCGTCATAGGAGTTCGGTAGTCGCGCTTCAACGGTAAAGCGTGGCGGCCCGATTCCGGCCCCGGGCATGAAAAAGCCCGCGCGGGGCGGGCTTGATTTGGAAAGCAAGACTCTACCAGCCGTGGGTGCGATAGCGCTCCGCGACCTCGACGTAGGTCCCATGCGCCTCATCGGTATAGCTGAGCCAGATGCTGTAGATAAGGGCGAGCATTGACAGACAGGCGAAACTGAGAAATGTCCATCCGGCGAGCGCTGTGTCGGCGCCAGAATTCAGCATCGCAGGAATAGTTAAGAAATTCGCGATGGCAAAGCCAAACCCGAATAGGAAAGCCGCTGCGAGCGCGTAGTGAATCCAGCGCCGTTTGCCGTACTTGTGTGCGATCCATCCTGTGTTGAGCAGCTTAAGCATTTCCGTCTCCAATGGCATCAGCGTACCGGAAAAGGTCGGTTAATGCGATGCCGATCACGACCGAAAAGCCCGTGTTCAAGCTTTCCGAGGATCCGCGCTAGAAAAGCGCATGCCTGAACCTCGCGGCCGTCGCCACCCTCTGTTCCTCCGGCTGACCAAGCCGATCGATCCTGTCTACCCGGATGCTGTGACGCCTGTCGCCTGGGACGATGAGGAGTTCTACGAGAACGTGAGGGGCGTGGTCTACATCGTCACTCGGCAGTGCGCTCGGATGCGAGCCTGGGCGCAGCAGCTACGCAAGCTGCACGGAGCCGACGAGACCTACAGGACGGAGGAGGGGCTCAGCCGGCTCAGCGGTGCGCCATTGCGGGAAACGAAACTCCGTGGGCTTGGGAGCAGCCTCGATCTCTACACGGAACATGGCGGGGAAGTTCTCGCAGCGAGGTCTGCGGTGCGTGCGTATGTGGCAACCGATCTGCTGGCGGTCGTGACTGATCGCGGCGGCGGTGGCGCTGTTGGCTTCGTCTCGTTCGGCCTGAAGTGGATCGCTGATGCCTTCGATGGCATGGATGACGAGGTCGAGTTGGAGGTTGAGCTTGACCAGGCCTGGATGGCTCCTGCGTTCCGGCGGCGTGGCTGGGGTGAGTTGGCCGCGACTGCCATCGCTTGTGCCACAAGGCGGCACGTTGACCAGATGGAGGCCACGACTTACTGGCCCGCCGGCTTCGTCGCCCCGCTCAAGATCACGGTCTGTGCCGACCTCTACAGCACGAGCGGCGAGGCGCTGCTGGCCAAGTGTGCTGACTACGTTGCGCTTGCGTTCGGGATCAGTTCAGTAATGCAGCGGGTGCGGGTGTCGCAGATCGTGCTGGACGGGCGGTGGTAGCCATAGCCGCAGTCCATGAAAAAGCCCGCACGGGCGGGCTTAGATTCAATCATCATGTCTAAAGGTATGGCGCGTCCGCTCAAAAAAAGATCATCATGTAGCGCTCGCAATACCTTGAGCATCTGGAGGGAGACCAGATCCAACGCGGATCTCCAATCTATTGGCTTGGAAGACTCCCTCCTCAGACTCCAACTCGACGGTAATGTAACCTGCATTCTCAATTAGAAGACTAAACAGCGGGAATGCCATGGTGAGCATATATCCCTTGCCACTAGGATTGCGTAATTGAAGCGCAGATTCAGATAGCTCTTCTTGAGGTACTTCGGCCTTCACAACCTCTTTATCGCCAAGAAGAATGCGAATGGCCACCTTTTGGAAGGGTTTTTCTTTGGGTGTTGCCAAATTGCAGACAACGAATAGCTTTGAAATGGTGGCGGGCAAATTCGCATTTATGACAAGACCACCCGGGTAAACGCCAACAAGCGAGATTTTTCCATCCACCTCGTAGCGGACATCGTCGCAATATTGACAAAAGATAAATCGTTCAAGCTTCACCGACTACCTCATCAGTGATGCTGATAACTTTCAATATTGCATTGCCATCGACATTTAAGGCGGCGGCTAATTTAAGGATTGTTGTGCCCTTCAAGTCGCCGGGATCTCGCTCCCACCGGGATATATTGCTTTGCTGAGTTCCCATTTTTTCAGCAAGCTGTGCTTGCGAAAGGCCCGCTTTCAGCCGCATAGATGCAAGGCTCGAGTGCTCTGAGTTTGCCGCTTCCACTATTGAGCCGAGTCGCTTTCGCGCACGCGTCAATGCTGCAGCTCGCTTTGGATTTGCCTCCAGTCGAGCGCCACGGTTTGCGATAGTTATCGCGCGCGGAGCGTTAACTTCAGTCCAATGCGCGGCCTCAAATACCAGCACAGGGATAATAGCCAGCGCCGCTACACAACTGCCTGTCTTACTTACTGGAAGTAAGACCGGAGCGGTCGTATCTCGCCAAGATGTCAGCAAACTCAGGTGATGTTGGTTCATAGTTGAAATCTCGATGAGGTGTGGCGAGCACTACGTAGTCATCGGTCGCTGGATCGTGACCGACGATTACTCGGTAGTCGCAAAGGTGGCCTTCAAGGTCATAGACCTTCAAGATGTAGATGCGTTTGCCACGTTTCCAGCATTCGCCGAAACGCTTGACCTCATATGGCGGCTTAAAGCGCCATTCCCACTTGGGTGTGTCTCTCCACAAGGACTCAAGTGCGCCCTCGTCAGCTGAAAGTTCTTGAAGAAGAACATCGATCAATGCAGCGTCATCTTCGCGCTCATCGTAGAGCGAATCAAGCTCATGGTCAGCCTCTTCGCAGATCGTCAGGGATGCCATTGTATATCGAGCATGATATGCATGTCTAGTAACCGAAGAAGCATTTTGTCATGCCTTGGTTTGCCTCAGTCTCCGCATTCTCCCGATCTCTCAGGCGGCCCCGCTAGTCCCGGCCTTTTGAAAAGAACCGCTCGATGTCCGCAATGGTTTGCTCGATGAGCGCCGTGTCCTCGGGGTGCTCGATCAGATCGACCAGTAAGTTCGCCAAATTCTTTCGAAGAGTCGGCCGCTGCTGAGCGGCGATCTCGGCCAGGTACTCCACCAGCGCCCGCACTGACGGCTCCGCGTCGGCTCCCACGAGCTTGAGCGAGGCGCGCTCGGTCCTGGGCCCCTTGCCCGTCTCCAGCCACTCGGGCGAGACACGTAGCGCCTTTGCGATGGACACGAGTTCCCGCGGGCGCTGCCTGAAGCCCGATTCGATGTTCCCGATCGAGCTTTGGGACACGCCCACTTCTTCTGCCAGTTGCACCTGGCTCCAGCCCAACTCCTGCCGGACCGCCTTGACTCGTTCTGCGATTGTCTTCACGAACGAAATTCTCCCACAGCTTTTAAATTCGATCGTGTTAGGATATAGGCTTCTATCGTGTTTGAGTAAGGAGTTGTCATGGAAGCGTTCCTGAAGGCTGTTGAGATTGCGGGGAGCCGGCTGAAGCTGGCCGAGCTGATCGGTGTCGGTGGATCTACCCCCGGGATGTGGGCATTTCGAAAGAAGGTGCCGGCAGAGCACTGCCCCGCAATCGAGCGGGAAACGGGCGTGCTCTGCGAAGACCTCCGCCCGGATGTGCCCTGGGGTGTGCTGCGCAACTCGAAGCGCCGCCCGCGCAAGGCAACTGCCTGATGTCCGCCGTTCATCGTTTGTCCGTGCGCGGTGCAGCACGGCCTCTCGGTGTGACGTCGACCTCCTGTGCGGCGAATCGCACATCCACGTCGCCATCGAGCCACCGAATGACCAGCCTGCTGGTGCGCAGCATCACCCGTGCCGGGGCTCGTCCTGTTGGATCGGCATTGGTGCTCAGCGTTGTCCGCGTGCTGTTGTGGATGAGGTCCGGATCGTGGGCGGCTGGCAGGGCATGGGGTGTGTTCATGACTGGGCAGTCTGGGCGCGCTTGCCCGCAAGCACCAGCAAGACGCGCCGCACGTTCTTGCACCGGCCGCAATTGGCCGCACGGCGCTGCAAGCCTGCACACATCGATGCAGGGAGCTGCAACGTGACCGTCGAGCCTCCGGAAGACCGCGCTCGCAAGATCGTGTCGAGCATCCTCAAGGCGACCCAGCGCGATGCGTCTCAGACCGCCATTGCCGCGGCCATGGGGGTGAGCGAGTCCACGGTCTCCAGGCTGCTCAGCGATCACCTGGACAAGCTGGCTTTGGTGATGGCACATGCGGGCCTGCGCGTCGTCGGCCAAGACATGCGCTGCTTCCCACCCGACTACGTCGATGCCCTGCTGCTGATGGCCAAGCAGCACCTGAGCGCTGTGCAGACCGTCCGCACCTTGGAGTGGGACTGATGCGCGCGCCGATCAACCGCGTGATCTACGTCGCGCACTTTCTCTACTACCTGCGCATCCATCGCTCCTGGTCGAGTGCGATGTGGTGCATGGCCCATGAGGGCAGAGCCTGGAGATCACAGTAAATGGCCCGCGCACGCAATATCAAACCAGGTTTCTTCCGCAACGCGGACCTGGTTGAGCTTCCCTACGAGGCCCGTTTGCTGTTCATCGGGCTGTGGACGATCGCCGATCGCAAAGGGCGCCTTGAAGACCGGCCGAAGCAGATCAAGATGGAGCTATTCCCCGCAGACAACATGGACTGCGATGCGCTCTTGGATCAACTCGCGAAGATCGGCGTGGTGGCACGCTATCAGCATGGCGATGCGCGATACCTGCAGGTGGTGAATTTCGAGAAGCACCAGAACCCGCACAAGGACGAGAAGGCAAGTAGCCTTCCTGGACCGTGCGACGACGATGCTGAAACCGTCAATGCACAAGGTTTGCATGGTGCAAGCACGGTGCCCGCACCATGCACAGGTGGCGGCGACACCGTGGCAATCGGGCTGATTCCTGATTCCCGATCCCTGATTCCTGATTCCGGAAATACCCCCCTTACCCCCCAAGGGGGGAAGCGGCTGCGCAAGTCCTCGACAGCAGGCATCGAAAGCCTTCCGGGATTCGCGGGGTTTTACGCAGCCTATCCCCGCAAGATCGGGAGGGAGGCTGCGTTGAAGGCCTGGATCAAGCTGGCGCCGGACGAAGCACTGCAGGCCACGATCCTCGGTGCTTTGGCAGCACAGAAGCCGCACCTCGACAGGCGGGAGAAGGGGCGGTACATCCCCCACGCCGCGACTTGGCTCAACCAAGCCCGATGGGAGGATGAAATCCCGGGCGCCAAGCCTGCACCGGTCGATGCAGATGGCCGTGTGTGGTGGGAAGTTGCGGGGTTCACGCACATCGCGGAAGCGCAAAACGAACGCTGCCACCTCGGCAACTACCGCGAGTTCCAGGACGGCAAGCGCGTGCCGCAGGAGGCGACCGCTTGAACGCCGCCGAGGTGAAGCAGATGCTGGCCAGCCAGGCCGCCGAGATCGCTCGACTGCTGCTGCCGCAGGGCAAGGCCAAGGGAGGCGAGTGGAAGGCCGGCAACACCGATGGCGAGCCCGGCGACAGCCTTTCGGTGTGCATCCGTGGGCACAAGGCGGGCGTGTGGTCCGACTTCGCGCGTGGCCAGGCGGGCGACCTGATCGACCTGTGGATGGCCTGCCGCAACCAGTCGATGGCCGAGGCGATGAAGGACATCAAGCGGCATCTCGGCATCCGTGACGACTTCCCGCGTCCGCCTGAACGGACCTTCCGTCGGCCCGAAAGCCCGCGCGCGCCGGCAGCGAAAGCTCGTGCCGCCGAGTGGCTGATCGGACGCGGGCTGACCGAGGAAACGATTCGCGCGTTCAAGGTCGCCGAGCAGGTGCAGCACGGCAAGACCTACGCCGTCTTCCCGTTCATCGATGAGCATGGCGAACTCATCAACATCAAGTACCGCAATCCCGACGAAAAGAGGGACATGCGGCAGGAAAAGGACGCGGCGCCATGCCTCTTCGGCTGGCACCTGATCGACCCAAAGGCGCGCACGGTCACGATCACCGAAGGCGAGATCGACGCCATGACGTTGCACCAGATGCGCGTGCCAGCGTTGTCCGTGAACCAGGGGGCCGGCAATCACCAGTGGATCGAACACGACTGGGAAAGGCTCGAACGCTTCGACGACATCTTGATCTGCTTCGACAACGACGAGGCGGGCGACAAGGGCGCGGCCGAGGTTATCAACCGCCTGGGCGTGGAGCGCTGCCGTCGCGTGCGACTGGGCGCCAAGGATGCGAATCAGTGGCTGCAGGACGGTGCCGAGGCCGTCGATTTTCAGCAGGCGATGGAGGATGCGCGGCCACTCGATCCCGATGAACTGCGCAACGCCAACGACTACACCGCGGCCGTAGAGGCGCTGTTCTATCCGCCGCCAGGAACCCCGCTGGATCCGGCGCTGTACATCGACAAGGAGCTCGACTGGTTCCGCTTCCGGCTCGCCGAGTACACCTGCTGGACTGGCATCAACGGACATGGCAAGAGCTTGATGCTCGATCAGATCCTGCTCGGGCTGATGTTGCAGGGCGAGCGCGTCGTGATCTTCTCCGGCGAGATGGGCGCAGCCCGCCACCTGAAACGACTGCACAAGCAGGCAAGCGGGTTGGACCGCCCGAGTCGGGAATACATCCGCGCCATCGGCGCCTGGTTCCGCGAGCGCTTGTGGCTCTTCGACCTGGTGGGCGTGGCGAAGCTGGATCGCTTGCTCGAAGTGTTCGCCTATGCAGCGCGGCGGTATGGCGTGCGCCACTTCGTCATCGACAGCCTGATGATGATCGACGTTCCCCAGGACGGTCCCGGCGCGATCACCAAGCAGAACGAGGCCGTGCAGAAACTCGTGTCGTTCAAGAAGACGCACAACGTCCACGTCCACCTGGTGGCGCATCCGCGCAAGCTGCGCGACGAAACCGAGGCGCCCGGAAAGATGGAAGTCGCCGGAGCAGGGGGCATCGTCAACGGCGCCGACAACGTGTTCTCGATCTGGCGTGCCCAGAAGGACGAGGCACCCGCCAACCCGAACGACCCCGAAGCACTCGCCAAGTGGAAAGAGGAACAGGACGGCATCGACGCCAAGCTGATCCTGAAGAAGCAGCGCGAAGACGGAGTGCAGGACTACACGCTGCGTCTGTGGTTCGACAAGCCAACCCAGCAATACCGCACCAGCCCGAGGCGCTATCCGCTGCGCTTCGTGGAGTTCTCAATCCAAGACCAGGAGCCGCCCTATGAGCATGCGTGAGTTCGAGCAGTACCTTAAAGCTTCAGATTTCTTCGCCGACACCATGAATGCGCACCGAGCGGCCACGGCCGAGGTGATTGCAGGTTTCGCCGGCCTGCTCAAAAAACGAGGCCAACTCACGGACACCGAGATGAAGGAACTGCTGCGCCGGTTGGAGGATGCAACGGGACGGCCGTCGATCGACAGCAGCAGGCGCAACTTGGCGGCACGGATCGGCGACAGCCTGAAAGGCCGCGCATGAACGTGATCGAGCGCTACGCCAGTGCAGTTCGCTCGACGAACCTAGAGATCAACGAGCGCACGACCCGCTCGGACTCGGACGTGTTGGGAGCGATGGGGCTCGCTGCCCGTGAGTTCCCCTTGGCCGTGGCGCTGCAGCGGCTGTTCCTGGGTGACAGCACCGCGGCGCGTGAGCTGGTCGAGATCCTGGCCGACGACGCATGGCGGCAGGCTAGGGCGATGAAGGTGAAGCTCAACCGTGTGCAGGCCTACGACCTGGCGCAGGGCTGCGTCGCCTGGCACCGCAATCCGACCTGCGACAACTGCGGCGGCCATGGGGCAACGGTCATTCCGGGCAGCACCACACTGGGCGTGAAGTGCAAGCCCTGCAAGGGCACCGGCCGTACATCGCTGAGTAAGATCTTCAAGGAGCACGCCGAGGTCGCCGACTGGCTCGTGGCCCACATGGAGAAGCACCAGGCAATGGCAGGGCCGGAGGCGATGAAGCAGATCGCGGGGTATCTGGACCTGAAGGTCGCTGCAGCCGGGGCTGCAAAGTAAAAACAATTTACACGGCTGCCGTTTCCGCTTTAAAATGGTGTGGCCTGTACAAATCCCGGGTGAGCCGGGAAAAATAAGAGCAGCTCAACCCTTGATGGCGGAGCTTTCTCTTCAGATTGACAACCCGTCTTGCGGAAGCTTGGCGGGTTTTTCATTTAGGCCTTGGAGAATGCTCCGAACGACCAGCCGGCGACCTTGCTGATCCGACCGCGCCACAGGACGCTGCTCGTGACGTTCATGCTTTCGCCACTGGCGGCAAGAAACTTCGCGTCACGAAGATGGATGAACTGAAGTCCTTCTGCGAGAGGTGGTTTGCCGTCTGGAGTATTAGGCATGTTGGCAATGTCTTGCTCGAACTTTGCTCTCTCCGGCGTCTTTTCGTCTTGGTAAATTCCGTTGGCGAGAGTCTGTGCCATCGCGGAAAAGTATGCTTTTGCGCTGATGATCGTTCCCGAGACCAACATGCCGTTAATCGACAGAGTAACGGGCAGTCCGCCGCCATCGCTTGCTGCAACGAGCGAGCACAAAAGTTGAAGGAATCCGTCTCGGTTGATCGCTGGGTCCTGAGCGGCTACCGGCTCTTTGGCTTGCTCGGAGATGGCCTCGATGTCTTCGTCCATGGCTAGTCCTTGGTAGTGCCGTCGAATTGGCAGTGAAACAGTTTGCTTACAGCGGCGATGCGGATCGGGGTTATGCCTGACGCTCGTAGACAGGCGTATATACCGTCGTCTGCTTCATCAGTTCGATGGCATGCAGGCATCCATCCTTGTTGGTGTATGCCTCGCCAGACGCAATGATCTCGTGGTTGGCCCCTTTGAGGCGCCACCGCCAGAAGAAGCCAGAGGGGTAGATTTCAAAGTACATAGGAGCCTCCTCACATGGATGAATGCGCGCACATGGATGGGTGGAGGGCCCAAACCGAATACGCGGCCGAATACACCCACCGAGGTTGCCGATGGGCTCTTAACTTCTTCGCAATCGATGATGAAGATGCGAGGAAGAAACTCGAAAGCATCCAGCGTTCTGCGGTGCTACTCGGAGCCATCGCTGCCCGAATTCAGGCTAACTGAACGCGCCGATGGTAATCACGAGCAACCGACAGGGGCATCCCCAATTCGAGTGATGGTGCTCACCCTGCCTTGTGCGCATCGACTGGATCGAGCCGAGCAGTGAAATAGTCGTCTCCCTCCTTAAACGTCATCTTGTATTCGTAGCGGCCGAAGTTTCCAAGGCCGTCAGTGAATGAAAGATCGACCTTCGTCTCTTCGAACGGAGGGGTTCTCGGGACCGTGAACTGGAACTTTGCTGTTTCCCCCGTCCTGAGAAGAAGAACTGAATCAGGTATGAAGCGCACCTCAGTGCTTTCCGCCACAAGGCGAAGGTCCGTGCAGGTCTGACCGTAGTTCGCAAAATTTATTGAATGTGTGCTGTCGGCACCGTGCGATCCGCCGAAGGAGAGGGTGAACTTGGGCAATGCACCGACCCGGATTCTTTCCTGTTCGGCTGCGAAGGCTTTTATCTGGTGTTCCATCGCTTCACGATCGGATTGATACTGATCGCGAGCGACCTTGACGAGTTCTCGTTGTTGCTCAACCGAGTGAGCTAGCTCCTTTGCCTGCAGGTGCAATGCGTCGCTATTGAGCCTTAGCTCTATACCCTGCTGGAAGTAGCCAAGAACGAGCCAGAGGATGGCCAGAGGCCCAAACGCTCCGGCCAGTAGATCTCCGAACTCGTTGAGCTTTAGTCCAAACAGTTCGTCCCAGCGCCGATACAGGATGTATGCGAGTCCCAAGCTGTAGACGACCGAGATGACGATGCCGATCCTGGTGTAGTTTTTTCCCATGTTCCTTCTCCTCGTTTCTGGAGTATGCCGTCGTGGAAAAAAGAAACACATGAGCCTCCCAACGCTTAAGCCGAGGTTGGCTGCCGCCCGATTGACCCGCACTCCAGTGCTGCAGGCCAAGGCCGGCACGGTGGAGCGACAGCGCGGTAGGGGATGGATGGCGACCCGGGAGCGCGTGGCCCAGCGTCATGGCTACCGCTGCGCCAAGTGCGGCGCCGTCTGGGTATCGAGTCGGGATCACATCGACCACATCGTCGAGTTGGCCGATGGCGGGACGAACGACGACAGCAACCTGCAGCCTCTATGCGACGTGCCGTGCCACAAGGCCAAGACGGACGAGCAGGCGAGAGCAAGGGCAAGAGGCTACTGAGGTCGAGATCGTGCAGCCACGGCCCGCCTGATGCGGCGCAGGGGCGGCGACGAGGGGGAGGGGGCATCGAAAGCCTGCCGACCCGATGTGCAGGAAACCACCAGGTTCCTCACGCGCAAAACACGCCCCGGAATCAAAGGAAAATCAAATGGCAGGTGTCAAAGGACGCAGCGGTGGTGCCCGTCCGGGCGCCGGCCGCAAGCCGAAAACCGTGGACCCGGCAACCACCGAAGACTCGAAAGAGTTCCTGACGATGGCCATGCAGGGGCTTTTGGACCCGAGCCCGGCTCAGTTGAAGGCCGCAATCGCGCTGCTGGGCGTCCAGCATGCCAAGAAGACTGAAGCGCCCAAGCCGGCGGTGCCTGAGCGCCCCGCTGGCGGCAAGTACGCGGTGCGGCAGGGCCCGCGCCTGGTCGCGAGCAAGTAACTCGTGGAGTGGTCCACCGCCTGCGTCGATTGGGAGCGCAGGATCGTGGCGCGCGAGAGCCTCATCTCCTCGCCGCCGCTCTTCAAGGCGCAAGCGGATGAGGCGTGGGATGTTTTCGGCGGCCTGGTCCTGGTGGATGTGGCTGGTCAGCCGACCATGCGCGAGGCCTGCCTGCCCTGGGTGAAGGATTGGGTACGCGCGATCTTCGGATCCTATGACGCCGACCAAGGGCGCCGGCTGATCAACGAGTTCTTCTTCATGGTCAGCAAGAAGAACATGAAATCGACCGCTGCGGCCGGGATCATGCTGACGGCGCTGGTGTTGAACTGGCGACCTTCGGCGGAACTGCTGATCCTGTCGCCGACCAAGGAGATTGCGGACAACAGCTACAAGCCGATCCGCGACATGATCAAGGCGGACGACGACCTGGCGGCCATGCTGAAGGTGCAGGACTACTTCCGCACCATCACCCACCGTGACAACGCGGCGACGCTGAAGGTGGTGGCCGCAGACAGTGACACGGTTTCGGGGAAGAAGGCCTCGTTCGTCTTCGTTGACGAACTGCACGAGTTCGGCAAGCAGGCCAAGGCCTCGAACATGCTGCTGGAGGCCACGGGTGGCCTGACATCGCGGCCCGATGGGTTCGTGATCTACGCCACCACGCAGTCGGCCGAGCCGCCGGCCGGCGTGTTCAAGGACAAACTGAGCTACGCGCGCAAGGTGCGCGATGGGCTCATCAAGGATCCGCGGTTCCTGCCCGTGATCTACGAGTTCCCGCAGTCCATGCTGGATGCGGGAGCGCACAAGGATCTGGCGAATGCCTATGTGACGAACCCGAACTGGGGCGCGTCGGTGGACATCGCGCGTATCACGCAGCTGCACAGCCAGGCGCTGGAGGGCGGCGAGAAGGACTTCAAGGAGTTCCTGGCCAAGCACCTGAACGTCGAGATCGGCATGAATCTGCGGTCCGACCGTTGGGCGGGTGCCGATTTCTGGGTGCCACGAGCCGAGGTTCCTGGTCTGACCCTCGAGCAACTGCTCGACGAGTGCGAAGTGGTGGACATGGGAATCGACGGCGGTGGTCTGGACGACTTGCTCGGCGCCGCGGTGGCCGGCCGGCGCAGGAAGGCTGAAGAGTTCCTCATCCCGGAGCACTTCGACGAAGAAACGAAAGCCGTTGTCCCAGCGAAGACTGTTCTGCGCAAGCGTTGGCTCTTGTGGACCCGCGCGTGGGCACATCCCTCGGTACTCGAACGGCGCAAGGAGATTGCCCCGCGCCTGCAGGACTTCGCCAAGGACGGCGACCTGATCCTGGTGAGCGCGATCGGTGAAGACGTGGCGGGAGCGGCTGATGTCGCCGCTCAGTGCGAGGCATCGGGTCTGCTGGACAAGATCGGCTGCGACCCGGCGGGGCTGGGCGGCATCCTGGATGCCCTTGTGGAGGCCGAGGTGCCTGAAGAGAAGGTGATTGGCATCAGCCAGGGCTGGAAGATGACCGGCGCGATCAAGACGACCGAACGAAAACTCGCCGAGGGCGCGCTGATCCATGGCGGTCAGCCCCTGATGGCTTGGTCGGTCGGCAACGCGAAGGTCGAGCCGAAGGGCAACGCCATCGTGATCACGAAGCAGGCCTCCGGCACCGCAAAGATCGACCCGCTGATGGCCACGTTCAACGCAGTGACGCTTCTGTCGCTCAACCCCGAGGCGCGAGGTAACTCAGTCTACGAAACCCGGGGCATCCGCTTCCTGTAAGGACCGACTGAATGAAGATTCTCGACTTCTTCCGGCGCTCGAATGCGTCGGAGGTGCAGTCGCGTCCGCGCGCGGAGGCCTCGCAGGGGCATCAGTTCAGCGGCCTCGACGATCCGGCGCTGTTGGAGTACATCCGCGGCGGAACCACGGCCGGCGTGGATACGGCCCGTGACCGCAGCCTTCGGAACATGGCAGTGCTGCGTTGCGTGACGCTGATCTCCGAATCGATCGGCATGCTGCCGGTGAATCTGCAGAGCAGCGACGACAAGAAGCAGGTGCAAAGCGACAACCCGGCGCACCGGCTGCTGAAATACAAGCCCAACGACTGGCAGACGCCCATCGAGTTCAAGAGCCTCTTGCAACTGCGGGCCCTGCTCGACGGGCAGTCCTTCGCGCGCGTGATCTGGTCGGGCAGCCGGCCGATCCGCTTGATCCCGATGGATCGTGGTTCGACCAAGCCGCGTCTGAATAGCGCTTGGCAGATGCAGTACGACTACACGACGCCCGACGGCAATCAGATCAGTCTGCCGGCGAAAGAAGTGTTTCACCTGCGCGATCTGTCGCTTGACGGCATTAACGGAATCTCGCGTGTCAAGCTGGGTCGCGATGCGTTGGAGCTGGCCGAGCAGGCGGAGCGCGCGGCGTCGCGGACGTTCAAGACCGGTGTCATGGCGGGCGGTGCCATCGAAGTTCCGAAGGAGCTTTCCGAGAACGCCTACAACCGGATGAAGTCGTCGCTCGACACCGACTACACGGGCGCGGAGAACGCCGGCCGCTGGATGTTGCTAGAGGAGAACGCGAAGGCCAACAAGTTCGCCAGCACGGCATCCGAGTCGCAGCAGATCGAGAACCGAAACCACCAGATCGAGGAAGCCGCGCGCATGTACGGCGTGCCCAGGCCGCTTCTGATGATGGATGACACGAGCTGGGGCAGCGGCATTCAGCAGTTGGCGATCTTCTTCATCCAGTACGGGCTATCGCATTGGTTCGTGTCCTGGGAGCAGGCAGCCGCGCGCTGCCTTCTTCCCGAGGAGCAACTCGGACGCCTGCAATACAAGTTCAACGAAGGCGCGCTGCTGCGCGGCACGCTGGCTGACCAGGCTGCCTTCTTCTCCAAGGCGCTCGGCGCCGGCGGCCAAGCGCCCTGGATGTCGCAGAACGAGGTGCGTGAGCTGTCCGACCTCCCGAAATCTGCCGACCCACAAACCGACGCACTGCGCAACCCGATGACCCAGCCGGGCAAGCCGGCATCAAGGAACAACGATGAGCCTCCTGAACCTGCCTGAGATCCGGGCCGATCACCGCCTGGGCGTCGCACAGTTCGACGTTCGCCCTGATGCGCTCGAGCGCTGGCAGCCGGAGGTGCGCGCCGCAGTGGAAGGCGAGGCCTCCATCTCCATCTACGACGCCATCGGTGAGTCGTGGGACGGGCAGGGCTTCACGGCCAAGCGCATGAGCGCGGCACTGCGCAGCATCGGCGCCCGAGACGTGACGGTCAACGTCAACTCTCCTGGCGGCGACTTCTTCGAGGGTGTCGCCATCTACAACATGCTGCGCGAGCACAAGGCCAAGGTCACGGTGCGCGTGATGGGGCTTGCTGCTTCGGCGGCGTCCGTGATCGCGATGGCCGGCGACGAGATCCTGATGGGTGATGGCGCGTTCCTGATGGTTCACAACGCATGGGCCGTCGCCATCGGCAACCGCCACGACATGGCCGACGCAGCCGCACGGCTGGCACCGTTCGACGACGCGATGGCGCAGGTCTATGCCTCGCGCACCGGCCTGTCGAAGGCTGAGACCGCCACTTTGATGGACAAGGAAACCTGGATCAGCGCGGCGCAAGCGGTCGATGACGGCTTTGCCACTGGCCTGATCGAGCGTTCCGACATCACCCAAGACACCAAGGCGCAGGGCGGCAAGAAGGCTCTCGCGCTGATCGAAGCGTCGATGGCGCGTGCGGGGCATTCCCGAACCGCTCGCCGTGATGCCTTCAAGTCCCTTTTCACTGGCACGCCGGGCGCTGCCTCTGAAGCCGCCATGCCGGGCGCTGGCGAAACCGCAGCTTTGCTGCTTTCTCTCACCAACTCCCTCAAGGTCTAACCATGAAACGCACTCTCATCTCTCTCGCGGCTGTTGCCGCACTCTCCGTCCTGGCCGCCGGTGCCGCCTATGCGTCCGCCGTCGATGCGGTCGCTGCCAAGGCTTCCGCGAATCCCGTCCCGCGCGGCCTCATTGCCGTTCGCGCGGACGGTGGCCCTCCGGGTGACATCAAGGCCACGGTCGAAGCACTCAACAAGGCCTTCGCCACCTTCAAGGAGGAGCACACCAAGCAGCTCGAAGACATCAAGAAGGGCAACGCCGATGCGCTGCAGGCCCTGAAAGTCGAGAACATCAACGCGGACATCGCCCGCTTGCAGAGGGAGGTTGACGACACCAATGTGAAGTTGGCAGCGGCCCAGATGGGCGCAGGGACCGGCGGCAAGGCCGTGGCGGATGCCGAGTACACCGGTGCGTTCCGCGCGCACTTCAAGAAGGGTGATGTCCAGGCGGCGCTCAACAAGGGCGCGGACGGCGAAGGCGGCTACCTCGCCCCGGTGGAGTGGGATCGCACCATCACCGACAAGCTCGTGCTCGTCTCTTCGATGCGTCAGCTGGCCACCGTGCAGCCGGTGTCGGGGGCTGGCCTGACCAAGCTGTTCAACCTGGGCGGCACCGCATCGGGTTGGGTTGGCGAGACCGCGGCGCGTCCGCAGACTGCTACCGGCACCTTCGCTTCGCTCGGCTTCGGCTGGGGCGAGATCTATGCGAACCCGGCGGCCACCCAGCAGATCCTCGACGACTCGGCCATCAACCTCGAAGCCTGGCTCGCGGGTGAGGTGGAGACTGAGTTCTCCAAGCAGGAGGGCGCCGCATTCTTCTCCGGCGACGGCACGAACAAGCCGTTCGGCATCCTCACCTACGTCACCGGCGGCGCCAACGCAGCGAAGCATCCCTTCGGCGCGATCAAGACCGTGAACAGCGGCGCAGCGGCTGCGATCACCTCGGACGGGATCGTTGACCTCATCTACGACCTGCCTTCGGCATTCACCGCGAACGCTGGATTTGCGATGAATCGCAAGTCGCAGGGCACGATCCGCAAGCTGAAAGACGGTCAGGGCAACTACCTCTGGCAGCCGTCCTATGTGGCCGGCCAGCCCGCCACCCTGGCCGGCTTTCCGATCACCGAGGTGCCGGACATGCCCGACATCGCCGCCAATTCGGTGCCGGCCCTGTTCGGTGACTTCAAGCGCACCTATACGGTGTACGACCGTGTCGGCGTGCGCGTCCTGCGCGACCCGTTCACTGCGAAGCCCTACGTGCTGTTCTACACGACCAAGCGTGTTGGTGGCGGCGTTCACAACCCGGAGCCGATGCGTGCGCTGAAGATCTCGGCGTAAGCAGGGGGACACCATGAAGCTAAGCAAGCCGTTCAAGGGTGTCCCCGACGGGGAGATCTACCCGGTCGAGTACCAGGCGGGCGACGAATGTCCGCCGGAACTCGAAGCTGGTGCGCGTGAGCTCGACGCCTTGGAGCAGAGCGACGACAAGCAGCCCAAGGCGAAAGGCAAGGGCTGACCATGCCCGTCATTACGCTCGATCAGGCTCGTGCGCACCTGCGCGTGGGTGCAACGTACCCGCAGGAGCAGATCGGGCCGTACATGGCGGGTGCGGAAGACCATGCCTCGCAGTATCTGAACCGAGTCATCTACGCCGATTCCGATGCGATGAACACCGCAATCGAGGCGCTGCCCGCATCGTTGACCGCCGCACGCGTTGCCTACGAAGAGGCCATCGCTGCGGCGGCGCTGATCGAGAACGCCAGCGATCGCCGCGACGCCGTGGACATCGCGGAGTCGCTACTTCGTGCTGCCCGGGCGGGCAGGGCGCGGGCGCTCAATGGCATCGTCGTCAATCCGAGCATCATCTCGGCGGTGCTGCTGATCCTGGGGCATCTGTTCGAAAGTCGGGAAGACGTGGTGATCGCCGCGACCGCGGTTGAACTCCCGCACGGCGCTCGCGCGCTGCTTCGCCCCTACCGCCGGGTGATGATGCCGTGAGAGCCGGCACGCTCAAGGACTGGATCGCCATCCAGCAGGCCGGCACGGTGCAGGACGAGCTCGGTCAGCCGATTCCTGGGTGGCCTGTGCTCGATTCGGTGTGGGCGGACATACGCTTTCTGTCGGGGCTCGAATCCGCGCGCGCAGATTCGCCCGTGAGCATCGTCAAGGCCAGCATTCGCATCCGCCGGCGCACGGACGTGCTCGCGAGCATGCGTGTCGTGGACGACGAAGGCCGGATCTACGACATCAAGGCCGTCCTGCCGAACAAGCAAAGCCGCCAGTACATCGACCTGGTCTGCGAGACGGGTGCCAACAATGGCTAACGGTCGAGGCAACCCGGACGGGAGTGCTTTTCACATCGGCTTCGACATGTCGGGCGCCGATGCATGGCTGGACGGCATCCAGCGAGCCACAGAGGAATCGATTCGCCCCGCTGCCCAAGCAGGGGCCGAAGAACTCTACCTTGAAGCCCGACTGAGGGTGCCGCAGTCCGCGGAGCCGCATTACTTCTACGGCAAGAACAGCAAGTCAACGGGAGTCCGCTACTACTTCGAGCCCGGCAGCCTGCGCAACGCGATCTACCAGGTCTATTCGAAGGACAACAGCGGAAAGGCGAGGGCGACGTATCACATCGCGTGGAATCACCAGAAGGTGCCTTATGGCTTCATGGTCGAGTTCGGTACGAGCCGGGCTCCGGCACACCCGTTTCTGCGCCCGGCCTACGCGGCGCGTCGTGACTTCGCGATGGAAGTGGCTCGGGCCTATCTGGTCCAGGAAGTGAAGAAGGCGATATGACGGTCGAGGCAGATCTTCACAACGTGCTCGCCGCCCTGGTTGACGGCCATGCATATCCCGATGTCGCGCCGGAAGACGCCGTGACGCCCTACATCGTGTACCAGCAGGTCGGCGGCACACCGATCGCATTCGTCGAGCGCGCCTTGCCTTCGAAGAAGAACGGTCGTTTTCAGGCCGCAGTGTGGGCCGCGACGCGCAAGGAAGCTGCAGCAATCGGCTTGCAGATCGAGAACGCGATGCTGCTCGCAACCGAATTCCAGGTCGAGGTCGTCGGCGGCCAGATCGCCGACTACGACTCCGAGACAAAGCTGCGCGGCTCGCGCCAGGACTTCAGCATCTGGTCCGACCGATAGACCGCAACCTTTTCCAACCCGGCCCGCCTCGCAGCGGGCTTTTTTCTGCCCGCTCCGGGCTCTGCAACCACCGGCATCGCCCGGATTTCCTCTGAAAGGCCATCACCATGAGTGCATCGCTCCCTAACGGCACGATCTTCTCGCTCGCCGCCAGCTACGCCGCTGCGATTCCGTTCACCATCTTGAGCAATGCCGCGCCCCCGCAGGCGACAGCAACTGCCCACGGCCTGACCAACGGCGACATCCTGGAGGTGACCTCGGGCTGGCCACTGCTGAATGACCGTCCCGCACGCGTCGCCGGTTCGACCGCGAACACCTTCAACCTCGAAGGCCACGACTCCACTGATCTGACGCGCTTCCCTGCGGGCAGTGGCCTTGGTTCGGTGCGCAAGGTACTGACCTGGCAACAGATCTCGCAGGTGATGCAGAACGCATCGTCCGGCGGCGAACAGCAGTCGGTCGAGTGGGTCTACCTGGAAGACGGCATCGAGCGCAGCAAGAACACCTTCAGGAAGGCCAAGGTGCTGACGCTCACGCTCGCCGACGACGCCGCGCAGGCCTGGAACGCCGTGCTGCTGGCCGCCGACCAGGACGGCAAGAACCGCATCCTGCGCGCCCAACTGCCGAGCGGGGGTTCGATCTACTACAACGTCAACGTCGGTTTCGACCCCGAGCCGAAGCTGGATGCCAACCAGATCATGACCGTGACTGCGACCTTCCGCAGCCAAGGCCGCTTCATCCGCTACGCGAACTGATATGGCACGAATCAGTCTCAACCCCAACCCGACCTTCAAGGCGATGGTCGAGATCTGCCGGCCAGGCCTCGAAGCCGAGAAGGTCGAAATCACGTTCAAGCATCGCACCCGCGATGAAATGGACGAGTTCATCAAGCAGATGGCCGAGATGTCGATCGAAGACCAGGTGATGGCCGTGGCCACTGGCTGGGAACTGGTCGATCCGTTCAACCTGGAGAACGTGAAGCTGCTCGCGCAGAACTACATCACGGCGCCCATGGCGATCCGCGACAAGTACATCAGCGAGCTCATCAAGGCCAAAGAAAAAAGCTGATCGAGCTGGCCAGGGCCATCTATACGCCCGATGCAACGCCGTATGAAGCGGCCGAGCTCGGGCTGACGGTAGAGGAGGCCAGCTTTTCGGTGGAATGTTGGCCCGAGCACCAGGCTGCCCTTTCGGTTTTCTACAAGCTGACCACCCAGTGGCGCACCGGCTTTGCTGGTGCAACCGGGCTGGACTATGGGGCGCTGCCGGCGGTCTTCCGGCTGGCTGGCGTGCCTCGGGCGGACTGGGCGGCTCTCTTCGAAGACATCCGCGTCATGGAGCGCGGAGCGCTTCACTACATGCGCGAGCAGAACTCGCAATAGCCACCTTCGGGTGGCTTCTCTTTTTCTGGGATACCGATGGCCGATCTAACCGCACAGATGGTGTTCACGGCCGACGCGTCAGGCGTTGAGGCTGGTGTTGGCCAGGCCAAGCGCTCGCTCGCCGATCTGGGCGTGACCGCTGCCAAGGAAGGCAAGAAGGCGGCCGAGGGCGTTGCTGCCATCGGCGAAGGAAGCCAGCAGGCCGCGGCCAAGGTCGACACCAACACCAGGAACCTGATCAGCTCCATCCAACGCGCGACCGCCGCGGCCGAGGCTAGCAAGAAGTCGGGTTCAGAGTTCTACGCAGCGCTGGCCAACCAGCGGGGTGTCAGCACCGAGGTGCTGAAGCCATACCTGGCGCAACTCGATCAGGCGCTCGCCAAGCAGAAGGCTGCCCAGGAGGCGTTGAACGCGACGGCGCCGGCACTCGGCAGGGTAGGCGTGTCGGCCGCACAAACCGCCGCCGCGCTTCGTGGCGTGCCGGCACAGTTCACCGACATCGTCACCAGCCTGCAAGGCGGTCAAGCGCCGTTGACGGTGTTCCTGCAGCAGGGTGGCCAGCTGAAGGACATGTTCGGCGGCATCGGGCCCGCAGCCAAGGCTCTTGGCGGCTATGTGCTCGGCCTCATCAACCCGTTCACTGTGGCTGCAGCGGCTGCCGGCGCATTGGCGCTGGCCTACTACCAGGGCAGCCAGGAGGCAATTGCGTACAACAGGGCGCTGATCCTCACGGGCAACTACGCGGGGCAGACTGCAGGGCAGTTGCAGGAGATGGCCAAGGAGGTGGCCGGCACCACCAGCACGCAGGGCAAGGCGGCCGAGGCGCTTGCAGCGCTTGCAAGTACTGGTCGCGTGACGGGCGATGCCCTGAAGCAGGCAGCCGAGGCCGTCGTGGGGGTGAACCGCGTTCTGGGGACTTCGGTCAAGGACGCGGTCGATCAGTACATCAAGCTCGGCGATGAGCCCACGAAGGCGTCGGCCAAGCTGAACGAGTCGATGCACTACCTGACCCAATCGACCTATGAGCGGATCAAGGCGCTGGAGGATCAGGGGCGAAAGGAAGAGGCCGCGGCTCTGGCTCAGTCGAGCTATGCGTCTGCGATGAAGCAGCGTACCGGTCAGGTGACCGAGAACCTCGGCAGCATCGAGCGCGCGTGGAAAGCCGTGACGCTCGCCGCCAGCCAGGGCTGGGACGCGATCCTCGGCGTCGGGCGCAGCGCCACGATGCAAGTGCAGCTCGCGGAAGTGCAGCGCAAGATCACTGAGGCGCAGAAAGCCTCCAGCGGCAACAGCGTCACTGCGTCGTTCTACGAACCGCTGCTGAAGCGCCTCAATACACAGCAGGCTGTGATGCAGGCCGCCATCGGCTTCGAGAACGGGTTCGCGAAGATGGCCTCCGAGCGCGCCAAGGCGGAACAAGCAGGTGCCGACGCGACCGACGATGTCAACAAGTGGCAGGACAAGGCCAAGGGCGTCGATGCGGTCACGCGCGAACTGAAGAAGTACCGCGACGGGCTGGAGGCCATCCGCAAGGTCAACCCGAACAGCGAACTACTGACGCCCGATGCGATCAAGGCGGGCGAGGCGGCGATTCGGAAGGAGTTCGCCGGCAGCAAGGGGCCGAAGGAGAAGGCCTTCCAGGACGATGCGGCCACCAAGATGCTGGAGACCCTGCGGCAGACGGAAGCGGCGCTGAAGGACCAACTCGACGGCGAACTCAAGATCACCGACACGCAGAAGAAACAGGTCGAGTTCCAGCAACTAATCGCTGATCTCAAGGGCAAGAAGATCCTCACGGCGGAGCAGCAGAGCCTGCTCGCGAACAAGGATGCGATCGAAGAGCAACTCAAGAAGAACGTCGCACTGTCCAATCAGCTCGAGTTCGAAAAGAAGATCGCCGAGATCACAAAGAAATCGGCCGAGGACGCGAAGCAGTTCCGCCAGCAAATGGATGCAATCAATGTGTCGATCGCAGGTGGCCAGGATTCTCGGAATGAACAGAGTGACCGCAGTCTTGCTGCATTCGGCCTTGGTGATCGGGCCCGGCAGGAAGTTGAGGCGCAGCGCTCGATTCGGGCGGAGTTTCAGCGCTATCTGACCAGCGCCAACAAGGAGGCCGGCAAGACCGGTCAACTGGGTTCGCCGGCATATCAGGAGGAAGTCGCGCGCATCAAGAAGGCGCTCGACGACGCACTGGCTGCGCAGTACAACTACTTCGATGCACTGAAGTCCAAAGAGACGGATTGGCAGAACGGCGCCACGACAGCGCTCGCCAACTACACCGACGCGATTCGCAACGTCGCTGCCACGACCGAGCGAGCATTCACGGATGGGTTCAAGGGGGCGGAGGACGCGCTGGTGCAGTTCGTGACCACTGGCAAGCTGAGCGTCAGCAGCCTGGCGAATTCCGTCGTTGCCGATCTTGCGCGCATCGCGGTTCAGCAGACCATCACTGGGCCACTGGCAAAGGGGCTGCTCGGTGCTCTGAACGGGGTGGGGGGTGGATCGGCACTCAGCGGAGACGCCGGCTACCTCAATCAGATCGGTCTTTCCGGAACTTCGGGTCTCGCTATCACAGGGGGCGGACTGGACTGGGGCAAGCTCTTCGGCAGCGTCGGCGGATGGTTCAGTGGCTTGAAGTTTGCACAGGGTGGCGTTCCACCGGTTGGCAAGGCAAGCCTGGTCGGCGAGAACGGCGTCGAGATGTTCGTGCCGAGTGTGCCCGGCACCATCATCCCGAACCACGCGCTCAACGGCGCGGGCGGGAGCGGCGGGACCACCGTCTACAACCTCACGGTGGGTGATGTGGCGACGAAAAGCATGGTGATCGAAGCCATGAAGACCGTGCAGAACCAGCAGATGGCGCGGTATGCGCGGAGCCGCGACTTCGGGGGAGGTGTATGACCGTCATTGCAGCCCCAAGCACCTTCAAGCCCGATTCGTTCTCGATGTACTTGGCGACCAATGAGCGCGCGTTCGCCTCGCCTTACGAGGGCAGCGAACAGGTACTCGACATGGGGAATGACCGCTGGAAGATCTCGTTGACCCTACCTCGCGATAGACCGGAGGTCGCTGCGCGCAACGAAGCCTTTCTGAATGCTCTGCGCGGCCAGACCAACACCTGCTATCTCTGGCACATGAAGCAGCGCGTACCGCTAGGCACCATGCGCGGCGCACCTTTGACGAATGGGGCTTTCGCCGGCACCGACTCGATGATCATTGGCACAACGCCAGGCGCCACGCTGTTGGCGGGCGACATGCTGGGCGTGGCCGGCCTGCTGCTGCAGGTGCGCGATGACGCTGTTGCGGATGGCTCCGGCGTGATGACCGTCACGTTCGTCAACAAGTTCCGCAAGTACATCAACGCCGGTCTGCCGGTGATCTGGGACAGGCCCACTGCACCGTTTCGCAAGGTGTCGAATGCCTCGTTTCAACACTTCTTCGGCTACGCGGAGGGGGTATCTATCGACTTCGTGGAGGCGATCTCGTGAAGTCGCTCTCGCCGGCCTTTGTCGCTGCATTGGCCGGGCCGACTCCGCAAGTCGCGCAATTGGTCTCAATGCACTTCGCTTCGGGCGTTGTCGCGCTCAACTCGATGAATCGGGATCTGGACTTCGGCGGTATTACCTACAGGGGCGCGGCCGGCTTAGGTGAGATCAGCCCGATCAAGGACTCAGCCGGTAGCGAGGTGCAGGGCCTGCAGTTCGCCATGTCTGGCGTCGCGTCAGAACTCCTGGCCCTGGCCTTGTCCGATGCCACCGTGGTGCAGGGCACTCGTGTCGTGATCCGCCTGGCACTGATCGGAGAGGATGGTGCTGTCATTGATGCGCCAGTTGACTGGGATGGCTACCTGGACACGATGCCAATCTCTGCAGACGGCCAGACCTGCACCATCACCGCGACGGCGGAAAGCTCCGCGGTGGATCTGTTGCGGGGCAATGCGATGACCAACAGCAACGCCGATCAGCAGGCGCTGTACCCAGGCGACCGCTCCATGGAATACATCGTGTCGCAGGACGGCGTCCCCGTCGTTTGGCCGACCAAACAGTACTACATAGACAGCCGATGAGACTTCCTGACTGGCAATTGCGCCTCGCCGAGTTCGGCCAGGCGCGCGCAAGCATGCCCTTCCGCTGGGGATCGAACGACTGCTGCTCCTTCGCGGCCGCAGCAGTTGAAGCGATCACCGGCGAGAACCCAATGGCCGCGGCAGATCGCTATGACAGCGAGTTCGGTGCGCTGCGCCTGATTGCTGCCGCTGGCGGCCTTCGCGCGTTGGTGTCGTCGTTCCTCGGCGATGAAATCCGGCCCGCCGCCGCTGCCGTGGGCGACATCGTGCTGGTGTTGAACGACGGCGCCGAACTGGTGGGCGTCTGCAATGGCGTCAACGTCATGGCGCCCAGCGCAGGCGGCATGGTCGCGCTCTCAATGGATGCTGCCGTCGCAGCCTGGAGGATCTAATGCCGCAGGCAATTGGATACGTGCTGGTCAACGTTGCGGGGTGGACCGCAGCCGCTGCCACCGTGGCTGCCTACGCCATTACGCTCGTGGGCACCATGGCGCTCAGTGCCTACCAGAAGCGCAAGGCCGAGCGTGCAGCGAAGGCTCAGTTCGACGCCGCGCAGGTCGATCGGCTGGTCAATCTGCAGGGCACCGTCGTCCCGCGCCAGCTGGTGCTCGGGCGCACGCGCGTGGGCGGCCATTGCTTCTTCAAGACCAGCGTTGGCCAGTACAAGGAGCTGTTCGTCATGTGCGTGGCCCTGGCCGAGCACGAGATCGACGGCATCGAGCAGATCTACCTGAACAACCAGCCGGTCGAGGTGAACGGGCTCGGGCAAGTCATCACCGCGCCCTATGGCCGGCCGGCCAACATCAGCGTCGAGAAGACTTCGTCTTCCACGACCATCGAGCTCGATTTCGACCCCATCGCGGGTTCTGTGTCTGCGGTGGAGCGATACCCTGGATTGCTTGGCCAGCACGAGGTCGAGTGCAGCGTCAACGGTCGGACGGTGACCATCATCAACCCGCTACCGGGCTGGTACTTCACGGTCTACTACCAGTACTCGGGTTTCAATTCGTTCGTGCGCATCCTCCAGCACTATGGCTCTCCGGATCAGGAGGCCGATGGCGAACTGATCTCGATGCTGCCCGGGGTCTGGACACCGGCCCACCGTGCACGAGGCATCGCCTACCTGGTCTGCCAGTTCGCCTACAACGATGGAGCGCTACCTTCCGGCATCCCGACCGTGACGGCGCGGATTCGCGGCGCGAAGCTGTACGACCCGCGGGATGGTGTCACACGCTTCAGCGAGAACCCGGCGCTGATGATGCGCCACGTCATGATGCATCCGCGCTTCGGCAAGCGCATGAGCATGAGCGCCAGCGAGGACTCCAGGATCATCGCCGCTGCCAATGCTTGCGAGACAGCCATCAACTACACCGGCACCGAAGAGGTGGCGATGTACCGGTCGGCTGGCGTCTACCTCGAGGGCTCGCCCGCGCGCGACGTGCTCGACGACCTTGCCCAGGCGATGGCCGGCAAGTGGGCTTACGCCTCTGGCGAGTTGTTCGTCCGAGCTGGTGTGTACCAGATGCCGGTCATGGATCTGACCGAAGCGGATCTGGCCGTCGTGCAGACCGAGACTGGCGGCTCTGTTTCTCAAAGCGCGATCTCGATCAATCCGCATCAGCCGCGCAACGAGAAGGTGAACACGGTAGCAATCCGCATTTGGGACCAGGCTGCGAACTATGTGGAGACGCCGATCACGCCTTTCCGGGCCGATGCGCTGGTGGCCGACGACGGTGCCGAACTGTCGCAAGAGGTCACCATGCCAGGAGTTTTCTATGCCGGGCAGGCCTACCACGCCGCTGGCATCCTGCTGCGCGATAGCCGCGATCCGCTCACCGTCACGCTTCCGTTCAAGCTGCGCGCCTACCCACTAGAGATCTTCGACACGGTGCGGCTCACGCTCGCCCACTTCGGGTGGGTCAACAAAGAGTTCCTGATTCAAGACCGCACGTTCTCGCCGAGCAGTGGTGTGATGCTGGTGCTGAAGGAAACGTCTGCGGCGATCTTCCAATGGGGCGCCGCCTTCCTGCCCGGCGGCTATGCACCCAATACTGGCCTGCCGAAGCCTTGGGACATCCACCCGCCGCAGATCCTGTCGGTGGACAGCGGCGAAGGACAACTCATCGTGCAGAACGACGGCACGATCCTGAACAGCGTGCTTGTGACGTGGGCCCCGATTCAGGATGCTTCGATCCTCAACGGCGGCACGGTCGAGGTGCGGTTCCGCGTGCTGCCCGATGGCGGCTGGCGCAGCGTCACGGTGCCGGGCGATGCCACCGAGGCCAGGCTGACGGGGGTGAATGACCTGGATGTCATCCTGATCATCGCTCGCACGTCCAACACCATCGCGGGCAGCGACTGGAGCACGCAGCTCTCGCATACCGTGATCGGCAAGACCGAACCGCCGCCGAACGTCGAGAACCTTTCGATCTCGGGCTCTGTGCTCTCGTGGAGCCTGCTACGGCGCGTGCCCGACTTGGCCGGATTCGTCTTCCGTTTTCACTATGGGCAGAACCTCGACTGGAACAGCGCGGCGCCGCTGAACACCGGATTGGTCACGCAGAGCCCTTGGGAGCCGGAGATGCGACCCGGGGGCGTGGTCACCATCATGATCAAGGCCCAGGACACGAGCGGCAACCAGTCGTTCCTTCCGGGCAGCATCGTCATGAACCTGGGCGATCCGCCGATTGCCAACGTGATCGAGCAGTGGAACTACAAGGCGATGGGCTGGCCCTATGACGCCGCCGAGTCGTCGGGTTGGTCTTTCGTCAGTGGCGATCCGACGGCCGATCCGCTCGACTCGTTCTACGGTTCGGATAACCAGGCGTTCTACGGCGGAGACACCGATCCGTTCTACAAGGCCGAGTCCTATACGGAGATGGTCTACGTTACGCCGTATCTGCCGATCAACTCGGCGCTGGCCGGGTCGGTCATGACGCTGACTGCCGACACGGAAGGTATCGATCTGCGCATCGAGTATCGGTTCGCTGGGCCGGGCGCTTTCTACGGGCCGGACAGCGATTCGTTCTACGGGCCTGATGCCGACTCGTTCTATGGCGCTTCGGGCGATTGGCTGCCCTGGCCCGGTCAGATCGCTGTCACCAACGATGTCTATCAGTTCCGCGTGACCATCGGCGCCGGCGCGGCGCGCGGCATCCTGAAGCAACTCATCGTGACCGTGGACGCGCCTGACATGGAGGAGCGGATCGCCGATCTGCCTGTCGCTGCGGGCGGCACAGTGATTCCCTACACCAAGAACTTCACGAAGATCGCGGTGGTGAACGTGCAGCTGCAGGCCAACGCCAGCGGCGCAATCACCACCGAGACCGACAAGACGGCACCGCTTGCTCCAAAGATCCGCGCCTTCAACGCGGCGCACACCTCTGTGGCCGGCGCCACTGTCGACATCCTGATCCAGGGCTACTAGCCCGAGCTTTCCCATCTCAATCGGCCCGCCGCGTGCGGGCTTTTTTTCGTTCATCGAAAGGAGCTTCCATGCCAGCACCACCCGCAAAAAATGACATCTCCGGCAGCGGGGCGACCCCGAGTAACGCGCAGGCTCGCTCCGGCTTCGGCGCGCTGTGGGAGTGCCTGTTCGGCACCGGTGGCTTTCTGGGCACTACCGGCAATCAACCAGAGGCACGCGCCGGGCTCGGCATCCCCTCGATGCTGCAATACGAAGTCGTGCTGTCTGGTGGCAACCTGGTGCTGCTGCCGCGCGACGGAAACCTGATCTGCATCAACGGCTACAACCGGCCGATCCCGGCCGCTGGCGTCACGCTGGCGGCCACCGGGACCGCCGCGAACACGAGCTACAACATCTACGCCTACTGGACCGGCTCGGCGGTGGCGTTGGAGCGCGATACGGCCAGCCATGCGCTCGATGCGAACTACGGCGTTCGCGTGAAATCGACGGACGCCACCCGGACCCTCCTGGCGAAGGCGCGCACCGTCTCCGCAGGGGCATGGGTCAACTCTTCGTCGCAGCGCTTTCTCATCAACTGGGTAAATGGTGGTCGAAAGGTGTCTGCCAAAACCGCGCTCCCCAGCACGCTGACTACCAGCTCGACGAGCCCGCAGTTTCTTGGATCGGTGGAATTCCTTTCGTGGGGCAACGAAACGATCAGCGTGAGTTTGGCCGGCGGCATGCAGAACAACACGGCCAACGCTGTGAACTTCATTGGCATCGGTTTGGACTCGAACACGGTTTCGAGCACGCCCTCTTCCTATGGCCAGGCTGCGGTGAACAACGGCTACATGAGCCTGACGCAGACCTATCCGATTGACGTGGCGACCGAGGGCAATCACAGCCTGTCGATCCTCGGTTGGGTGAACTCGGGCATCGGTTCGTTCCTTTCGGGTTCAGGCATGTCCGCAATGGTCAGCGTCTGATCGAGAAGCGAGGCACACGATGGAAGAAGACGTCCAACCCGATGCGCCCGAGCTGACGCTCGAGCAGCGCATCGAGGCACTGCACATCGCCGTGAACGCGCACATGAACGTTGCGGCCGGTGCGCGGCGCTACGACAGCATCCACACCGCCGCGTTGCGCGCGGGCTACCCGGGCCCGTTTCACGAAGAGGGCATGGCGTTCGCGACATGGATGGATGCCGTCAACGCGAAGTGCTACGAGGTGCTGGCCCAGTTCCAGGCTGGTGCCATCGCCGAGCCGACATGGGACGAGCTGCTGGTCATGCTGCCCGTCCTGCAACTTCCGGAGTAGGGCAAAGATGAATCAACAACCTCTTGCCGACATCGTCGCTCTGGGTGTCCTGATCGCTGCTGCCGTGTTCTCGCGGGAGGCGGCGGAGGTCATTGGCCCATACCTGGTGATCGTGGTGGCCTCGGCCATTGGCGCCTCGTTCGCACTGGCACGACGCGAGAAGTCCACGCGGGGCCGTGCCCTGTGGTTCTTCACGCGCGTGGTGGGGTTGGCAGTCGTGCTGACCGTCGGCGCCGCAGCGGCCGTCAACGTCTTCCGGCCAGATCTCGCGCCCCGCGTGCTCCTTGCACCGATCGCGCTGTTGATCGGCTTCATCGGGGACGGGTGGCCGCGCCTGCTCGCGAAGGCTGTGCAGATGCTGTACGGCCTTATGGATCTCGCCCGCGGCGCCGCGCCCGGCAGTGGAAAGGACACGCCATGACCGACCTCTACCTGATGGCGTTGATCAACGTGGGGCTGTGCGTCGCCATCGTGGTGATCTCGGTGTGCCGCCTCAACACGATGCAGGGCTCTGTCCTGCTGCGTGTTCAGAGCGAGTACGCCGGCTACATCGGCGGTGCCATCGCGTCGGCCGCGCAACCCTGGTGGAACGAGTGGCCGCAATGGGGCTCGCTCGCCATCGCCGCTGCGCTGCTGCTGGGCCTCATCTTCAGTGGCCACGCCTGGCGCAAGGACAAGCCCCCGGCCTCGGCTACCTCGCCGGCGCCGCTTTCCGACTTTCCGGAGATCTCCCCATGACCCTCGATGAAATCACCCGCACCGCCATCGACCCTGCGCTGGCGTGGCTCCCCGCCAAGATGGACACCATCGAGGCGCGCGCCGAACTGTTGACCATCGGCCTGCAGGAGTCTCGATTCGAGCACCGGTGGCAGGTGTTGAACGACCCGACCAAGAAGGGGCCGGCGCGGTCATTCTGGCAGGGGGAGCAGGGCGGCGGCATGGTCACAGGCACGATGACGCACCCGTCCAGCAAGGACCTCGCGCGTGCAGCGTGCGCCTTCCGCGGCGTGGCCTTCACGTCCTTTGCGATCTGGACAGCCATCGAGAACGATGACGTGCTGGCAGCGATCCTGGCGCGGCTGCTGCTGTGGACTGAGCCAGGCAAGCTGCCGCGCGTGACGGACGAGGATTCTTCCTGGGACCTCTATCTGCACGCCTGGCGGCCCGGCGCGTACTCGCGCGGCACACCGGCCGAGCGCGCAGCTCTTCGGAAGAAGTGGGACGACAACCACCGGGTGGTTCGTGTCTTCCTGGGGGCGTCATGATCCTCCCGGATCTGAAAACGCCGTTGCTCTGGGCCCTTGGCCTTGGGCTCGTTGCGGCGCTGGCCACCGCCGGCATCGAGCGCACGCGCGCTGCCGGTGCGCGTGCCGATCTGGCCTCAGAGAAGGCAGACCGTGCGAAGGAAAACACCGCGCGCGCCATGGCGGCGCTGGTCGACCTGCAGCGTGTCGTCGCGCTTGTCGCGAACCACGCCAAGACCCAACAGGAGAACGTCAATGCTTTCGAAACCCGTCTCAAGACTCTGGATGATCGCCGCCGCACTGTTGCTGCTGAGCGCGACCGGCTGCGCAAGCAATACAACGACTTCGCCGCCCGTGATCGGGACCAAGCCGCAGCCGACCCCGCTGCCTGCCAGCGTGTTGCAGATCGATCCGCAGTCCTCGCAGCCATGGCTGCACGAAGTCGAGAGCTTCTTGAAGGAGGCCGACTCGTTGTTGAAGGGAGAGACAACGAAGTGCGGCTTCTGCTCGGCACCGTGAAGAACGACCGAGCACTGCTCGCGCCGCCGTAGAGCCATCCATCACTTCAGCCGAACGATCCCCCCAGCCTTCGGGCTGGGGGCTTTTCTCGTTTATACGAATCTCTTCACCAGCTTTTCAATGACAACTGCGCACAGGGCGCACATTGCGAAAGCGCCAAAGCCGAGGAACACATTCAGGTTGAACGGCAGGAAGTACGTGCCGCCGTAAATGACCGCCATCCAGAAAACGGCGTTGATGACCATCAGCCACAGCATGACCCTCTCCTGGCGAGCGGTGATGCCAAGATTTCGCATTGCTCTGTACGGTTCTGGCATTCGTCACTCCGTTCGCAGCGGCAGGACCGTGGGCCGCGCCAGTTTGAAGATGGCCTGTGAAAACTTGCGGCCGACCATGATGCCGAGCTTCTCGACAGGGTAGAAGGCCATTGCACTCAACATGATGAGCGCAAAGCTGGAAACAAAGAGCGCCAACAGGCTGAGCGCAGAGATTCCGTGGCCCTGGTACAAGGCCATGAACCCCCACGCGGTGAAGCTGCACATCACCGGGATTTGCACGAGATAGATCGAGAACGAGAGTCGCCCGACCCACTGCGAGATGGGAGCGGAAAGGGCGCGGCGCACGCCATCGTTCAGCATCACGCCGAAGATTAGCGCAAGGCTCGCGAATGCCAACTGCACAGGCGAATTGTCTTCCCAGCGCATGGCTGCGAGCATCAGGCCGCTCAGGATCATCAAGCGCGACAGCATCACGCGCTTTTCGGAAACTTCGAACTGGTGAAAGTGGCGGCTGTACCGAAAGTCGGCCAGAGCGCACCCCAGCGCCAGCGCGAAGATCGACGAGTCGAGCCACCAGGTTGCGCCCAGCAGGAGTGCATGGCCTGCAAGGCGTGCTGACCGTGATCCGCCAGCGACCAACAGCACGGCGAAGACAGCAATGGAGCCCTGCATTTCGACGGGCATGGTCCACAGCGAAGAGTTGTAGGACGTCATGGCATTCGCATCGACGTAAACCCGGTAGAGCGAGAAATTCAGCATGTCGGCGACGCTTGGCTCGAACTGGTAGAAGTACGACCACCAGAACCAACTGCCCGCGGCATAGCCGGCGTGGCCATTGACCATCCAGCCTGCGTACATCATCGCAGCCCCGATCGCAGAAATGACCAGGATCGGGATCGTCAGGCGGAAGTAGCGCCTCAGCGCGAGGTCAACGACCACCGCGCGCTGCCCGGTCTTGAAGAAGCCCGCGCTGAGCACATAGCCTGACAGCACGAAGAACACAAAGACAGCGAACGTGCCGTCGGCGAAAAACGGGATCGCGGGGAGGTAGTTGCGCCAGCCAGGAAAGATCGTTATGTGCAGCAGATGGTGCAGCACCACCGCGATAGCAGCCCAACCGCGCAGGCCGTCCAGATATGGTTCACGCATCCGGATCGCAACTCAGCTGTCGGCCGAGCTCGTCGAGCTTGAGTTTGAACATGGGAGGAATCTTGTCATTTTTATGACGCGATTGTAGGACTGCCCCCTTTCCCCCGTTTTAGCGCCACTCCTGCGCTTTCACATCGGCCTCAACACGGGAATTTCAGATGGCCAACTGGGCAGCCATGACCTGCAGTGCTTCTTCAGCATCGGGGGCGAATGTCGCTGCGCTGGCCAGGATGACGCCGATGCCCTCGGCGCCGTAGCCGACCACGGGCAGGCCCAGCGCCGAAGCCACGCCGACCTCGAACACCGTGCCCGAGTCCGGCTCCGCGCCGCGGAAGGGCGCGAGGTTCGCGACCACGCCCTGGGCGGACCGGAGCAACTCCATGTTCTTGGCGTAGATCACGTGCGGCGACGTGCTGGCGTTGATCGATGCGTCGAACGGGGAGAGCGCCTCCAGGCCAAGCCGTTCGCAGACGGCCGCCATCAGGGCGAAGTGCTCGGCAGCATCTGGCCGGAAGACATCCGGGCCAGCGAGGTAGACGCGGGGGCGGGTGGGCATGGCGCCAGTATGCCGACTCACTGCTTCAGCGCAACCTTGATGCCGTCAGCGGCCACTTGTCCCCTTCGTGAGCTTCTCGTACTCTTGAATCCGACGGCCGATCTCCACTTCAGTTTTGTTGATGCCGCTGTAGCCCTGAGGGCACTTCATCACCTCTGCACGGATCTCGGCTTCTGTTGCCGGCAGCCTGCGAACCTCCCTGCTGCTCAGGATTGGCGTAGCACCTGGGAAGCGCCTCTCCGCGTCTTCCATCGACATCTTGTGTGGGTAGGGGCTTGCCTTCTTGCGCCAGATGTCAGGTGGCACGATGAAGGTGAAGTACTCGACGTCTTTCATCAGAACGGCACCAGTCCATACCGGGCCCGGATTGCGTCGCCGGCGCTGCCGATGTGGGGGTCGCGGTAGCGGTCGCCCACGAAAGCGCAGAGCTCGCCCACCGACGCCGCGAAGCTTTGCAGAGCCTCGGGCACGACAGCGCCCTCAGGCACCAGTCCATGCTGCCTGGCGAGGTCTTCGATCTGGCGCTTCGGGTGGTTCTCCCACTGGCCTGGCGCTTGGCAGGCCTGCCAGTAGTCGCGTGCAGCTTCTTCGGCAGGGCGGTGCCCAAAGAGCGGGTGGAGGGTGAGAGCCATAGAGTCGCCGTCTTCGGGGTCAAAGGACATTTCCGAGAGGCGTCTCCACTCTCGGTCAAAGCGGGTTGTCCAGTCGTGGCGGGCCATCAGCCGGCTGTGCTCATCGTTCATGGTGATCTCCAAATGCTGTATGAAAATACAGTATCCCCCCAGCTTTTTCGGTCGTCAACGAGCAGAATGAGGCCATGTGTACTCGTTACATATCCCCTGAGGACCGAGAGATCGAGGCGGCGTGGTACATCGGCGCCCGCACTGCCGAGCGGTGGCTGCGCAGCATGCGGCCGATGTACACCGGGCCGTTCATGCGTCGTGCCGTCGACAAGACGGAGTACGAGCGCGAGATCGCGGTGGGGCAGTGGTCGCTGATTCCTGTCTGGTCGAGCAGCCACATCCCGACGGCGCCGCCGCGCAAGGGTGAGACCAAGGGAAAGGAACTCGCCACTCACAACGCCCGCTTCGCCGGCATCGAGAAGAAGCCGGCCTTCAAGGACGCATGGAAGTTGAGCAGGCGCTGCATCATCCCGGCCTGGAGTTTCGACGAGCCGAACTGGGAGTCGGGCAAGAACCAATGGTGGCGCTTCCGGCGCGCGGACGGGCGCCCTTGGGGCATGGCCGGCCTGTGGAGCACCTGGAAGGATCTGGAGACCGAGAAGGTGTGGGAGAGTTACACCATGCTCACGATCAATGCGAATCTGCATCCGATCATGTCCCGGATGCACAGGCCCGAGATCGACCGGACGACGAAGAAGCCGCTCGAGGTGCAGGACAAACGCTCCGTGGTAGCGATCGAAGAGCACGACTTCGACCGGTGGCTGACGTGCACCCCGGAGGAAGCGCGCGAGATGGTGCAACTGATTCCCGTCGACCTAATCGATGCCGGGCCCGCGGCTGCACAGGACCTACGAGAGGAAGCAGCTGCAGCGGTCTCGAGCGCCGATACCGAAGACCTGCCGTTCTGAGCAACGCTACCGAAGGCGCCGCCGTCCCGTGCAACGCGCCATCCAGAGCCCGGTGGCCTTCAGCCGAAGATTGCGGGTGCGCGCGGCATGCTCAGCCGCCACAAACTCCGGCATTTCGAACATAAGGGCAGTGAAGATCAGCTTTGCGGTGGTTCGCGGATGTTGCTCGCGTGCGAGCGGGTAGATGGTCTGGCAGATCGTGGAGAGCCATTCGCTATCGACTTGGCCGTGGCACAACTCGTGGAATTCGCGACAGAACTCGTGCCACCACTCCTCCGGGTCGACCGGGACTTCACCGAGTATGGGCTTGGCGCGCTTCCACAACATGGCGGCATGCTAGCGCTCTACGCGATTGCACGCTACTCAACCTCTGGCCCGAATTTCGCGCGCACGTAGGCGCGCATCGCGGCGATGAGGGGCGTCGGCCCCTCCACCCATGCTCCGTTGGAGCTGCCGGCGCGATTCGGCAGGCGCCCGATGGAGACCGCGCACCAGGCACCGCCCTTGGCCGGCATCGGCGCGATCTGGATTCCTTCGCGGTCGATGATGGGGCCGCCCTGGGCCCAGTCCGTGGATGGCATGAATTTCAGATGGGTGTCGACGCTGGCCTCGACACCCTCGGCCTTGGCGACCCAGAAATCGAGCTGCGAGCCGGCGAGGTCGGAGACTTTCATGGGGGAGGGAGATGCCGCAGCGGCGTAGCTTTTGGCGTAGGTTTCAGTGAAACTGCGGTGTTTTCACTGGAGGGCGCAGATCTACCATTGAACTACACCCGCATCTGGCAAGTCGCCGACTGCATGCCTGCGAGCGACGACAGGCGGGAGTATAGATGCATGTCCTTCGACCCAGGAGCCTCAACCGAGCATGAAACTCAAGCCCACTCACTTAGCCCTTCACCTGTTCTTCGCCGCGACAGCAGGCTTGGCCACAGCCGGAACGATCGCATGCGTGCCAGCCCACAACAGCGCAGGGCCGGCGCCCTGGATCCGCAGGATCTCGATCGACGAGCACTCTCGTACCGTCAACATGGACATCGTGCGCCAGAGGACCAAAGACACAGACACCATGGGCAAGATGCGGGCCGAGTTGCTGAGCATGGACGAGACCCAGGGCGGCGAGCCGGTCTACGTCTTCAATGCCATTCCTGCCGCGGGCGATGAAGTCACGAACCTTTTCAAGCTGTTCAAGGCGGGGGAGTGGCGTCTGATAAGTGCCGGGGTGACGTTCGTGGGCAAGGTGCCGGTGCTGCGGGCGGTCGATTCGGGCACGGTCTTCAATTGCAAGCGGTCGGATATGGGGTAGTCCGGCAGCGGTCGGCGGCACTCATAAATTTTTTTCGCGCACTGCCTCTTTCGCAGGCATCGCGTTGCAGGCCACGCCAGGCAAGGCTTTCGAGCGATGCGCACACAGTTTTCCACAACGTTGTCCCCGTCAAGAAGGAACAACGTGTCACGGCCGTGTGGTATGGGCAAGTCAAGAGAAAATGGGTAGCCCGAGGGTAGGCGCGTTCCGACAGACTTGAAGGCGGGCGCGGAGGAACATGACTCCACCGCACCCTTGCGGAAAGGAGCGTGAAATGACGTTCGACTTCTTGTTTCGCCCGAATCACACCGCGTACCTCCGGCGCGCGGCGGCACTTCTTGAAGAGGCGCAAATGGCGCGCATCGAGCATCAGGCGGCGGCAGAGCATCACAGCGCCCTGGCCCGGATGTATGCCGAACGCGTCAGGCGCCTCGAGAACGAGCTCTATCGCCAGCCGCAGGCGGTGGCGCATGGGCTGGTGGCGGAAGGCACCGCGGAAGACCGGCCGCAGCTGTATTCGCTGGACGGAACCCGCAAGCCGGGGCTGACCTCGGCGAACTGAAAGCAGCGAGGGGGCCGGGGCGTGGGCTCGGTCCGTGCGGCGTCGCGCCAAAAAAATACCCGCCGAAGCGGGTCCGAGTGACCCTGGTGGGCCGGCTCTAAGCACTGACAGAGAGCTCTTCTTTTATGCGGCCCTGTTGCGTGACAGCATCGGTATGGTCTGTGGTCGCCCCGGACGCCGGTGTCAGCCGGAAACAGGCAGTCGCCGTAGGACACTTATTAAAACGTGAACTATTTGGCAGTTTTGTGCGGTTGGCAGACCGCTGGCGCTCACCTGATCAGACCCATCGATCTGAAGTGTCGGTCCTGTCCGACAAGGCGCCGGGGCATGAGGCCCTAGATTTTGCGGACTCGCTTCGAAGTGCGAGTTCTCTGTGCGTGACAGCACTCAAGAGGTTCAACCCAGCCCTGTGCTGGGTTTTTTTTGTGCGGCGCCGGCAACCCGCACATCTATCTATCCAGCCATCCCTCAGCGCAGGAACACGTGCTGCATGAACTGCCTGATCGGGTACTGGATCACCGCCTGCACCTTCGCCGGCAGCTCCAGCGGCCGCATCAGCATCTTGAGCGTGTTGCCGGGGCTCAGGTTCGTGCGGATGGTGCTGTTCATGTCCGCGCTCAGCCGCTCCACGTAGGCCGTGTCGCTGGCGCGGCCGGGCGAGCGCGCCTTCACCACATGGCGGATCGCGCAGTCGGCGTCCTCGCTCTTGAGTTCGAGCGTGCGGCGGCCGATGGTGCCCATCACGCGGAAGCGGCTCAGCTTTTCCTGCTCGCGATAGCGGCGGAAGAAGCGGTAGAAGTGCTTGTAGTGGTTGACCTCGTCGGTCGCGATGCGGGTGGCCAGGTCTTGCAGCACGGGCTCGTTGGTGCTGCGGGCCATGGCGCGGTAGTAGGTGGCGGTGCCGGTCTCGACCACGCAGCGGGCGGTCATTTCGAGGGCGCGGGTCGGCGCCAGCAGCTCTACCTTGCAGTAGGTCGCGTATTCCTCAAGGAAGCCCTGGTAGGCGGTGTCCCATTCGAACTCAGGCCACACGTGGCGAACGTAGGCGCGCAGGGCCTTGCCGTGCTGCAATTCTTCCTGCTCCCAGTGGTTCGACAGCCAGTCGGTGACTTCGTCGTCGCCCCGGAAGAAGTCGACCAGGTTCTGCGTGTAGAGGTCGGAGCCGCTCTCTATGAAGGAGGCGGACGTCACCAGGTAGAAGAGGTTCTCGTCCGGGCGTACCTTGTCGAGCGCGATGCGCGAGAAATCCAGGTCTTCGATCTGCCAGTGTTGTTCCGCCTCTTGGCTTGCCATGCGAACTCCTTGATCTTTTGTCCGTACAAGTACGGATGGCGCAGACCGTATTTGGTTCTCGTTTTTTGCGCCAAGTCACATATTAGCCGCGGAGTCCGGATCGTGCAGTTTTCCCGGTGCGGCCCGATCCGGGCGCGGGCGCCATGGCCAAACCTATAATCGTTTGTTCAAGCAAATCAAGCAGTTAGGCCGGTTCGCCGCAGTGGGTTCGACAAGAGGGTCGCCATCGCCGCGCCGCCCTCGACAGAAGACGAATCCAAAGATGAGCCAGCCCACATTCACGGTCGCGGACATCCGCAAGACCTTTCTCGATTTCTTCGCCTCCAAGGGCCACACTGTCGTGGCCTCGAGCTCGCTGGTGCCGGGCAACGACCCGACGCTCATGTTCACCAACTCGGGCATGGTCCAGTTCAAGGACGTGTTCCTCGGCGAAGACAAGCGCAACTACGTGCGTGCAGCCTCGGTCCAGGCCTGCCTGCGCGCTGGCGGCAAGCACAACGACCTCGAGAACGTGGGCTACACCGCGCGCCACCACACCTTCTTCGAGATGCTGGGCAACTGGAGCTTCGGCGACTACTTCAAGCGCGAATCGCTCACCTGGGCCTTCGAGCTGCTGACCAAGGTCTACAAGCTGCCGGCCGAGAAGCTCTGGGCCACGGTCTACATCGAGGACGACGAGGCCTACGACATCTGGACCAAGGAAATCGGCCTGCCGCCAGAACGCGTCGTGCGCATCGGCGACAACAAGGGCGGACGCTACATGTCCGACAACTTCTGGATGATGGCCGACACGGGCCCCTGCGGCCCGTGCTCCGAAATCTTCTATGACCACGGCCCCGAGATTCCCGGCGGCCCGCCCGGCAGCCCCGACGAAGACGGCGACCGCTACATCGAGATCTGGAACAACGTGTTCATGCAGTTCGACATGCAGCCCGATGGCTCGGTCAAGAAACTGCCCGCACCCTGCGTCGACACCGGCATGGGCCTGGAGCGCCTGGCCGCGATCCTGCAGCACGTGCACAGCAACTACGAAATCGACATCTTCGACGCGCTCATCAAGGCCGCCGGCCGCGAAACCGGCACGCAAGACCTGAGCAACAACTCGCTCAAGGTGATCGCCGACCACATCCGCGCCACCTCGTTCCTGGTGGCCGATGGCGTGATCCCGTCGAACGAAGGCCGCGGCTACGTGCAGCGCCGCATCATCCGCCGCGCCATTCGCCATGGCTACAAGCTGGGCCAGAAGAAGCCCTTCTTCCACAAGCTCGTGCCCGACCTCGTGAAGCTCATGGGCGACGCATATCCGAGGCTCGTGGCCGACGAAAAGCGCATCACCGACACGCTGAAGGCCGAGGAAGAACGCTTCTTCGAAACGCTGGCCAACGGCATGGAAATCCTCGATGCGGCACTGGCCGGCGACGCCAAGGTACTGCCGGGCGAAGTGGCCTTCAAGCTGCACGACACCTACGGCTTTCCGCTCGACCTGTCGGCCGACGTGTGCCGCGAGCGCGGCGTGAGCGTCGACGAGGCGGGCTTCAACGCCGCCATGGAAAAGCAGAAGGCCGCGGGCCGCGCAGCCGGCAAGTTCAAGATGGACCGCAACGTCGAATACGCCGGCGCGGGCAACACCTTCACCGGCTACGACCACCTGGAGGAAAGCGCCAAGGTCGTCGCGCTGTACTTCGAAGGCGCGGCTGTTCAAGAGCTGAAGGAAGGCCAGAGCGGCATCGTCGTGCTCGACACCACGCCTTTCTATTCGGAGAGCGGCGGCCAGGTCGGCGACCAGGGCGTGCTCGTTGCCGAAGGCGTGCAGTTCGGCGTGGAAGACACACAGAAGATCAAGGCCGACGTGTTCGGCCACCACGGCACGCAGACCCAGGGCACGCTGAAGGTCGGCGACGCGGTCAAGGCCGCGGTCGACACCGCCCGCCGCGCCGCCACCATGCGCAACCACTCGGTCACCCACCTGATGCACAAGGCCCTGCGCGAAGTGCTGGGCGATCACGTGCAGCAGAAGGGCTCGCTGGTCGATGCCGACAAGACGCGCTTCGACTTCGCGCACAACGCACCCGTCACGCACGCGCAGATCCTCGAGATCGAGAAGCGCGTCAACGCCGAGATCCTCGCCAACTCCGAGACGCACGCCCGCGTGATGGACATGGAGTCGGCCCAGAAGACCGGCGCGATGATGCTGTTCGGCGAGAAGTACGGCGAGACTGTGCGCGTGCTCGACATCGGCACCAGCCGCGAACTGTGCGGCGGCACCCACGTGGGCCGCACGGGCGACATCGGCCTCTTCAAGATCGTCAGCGAAGGCGGCGTGGCCGCTGGTGTGCGCCGTATCGAAGCCGTCACGGGCGCCAATGCGCTGTCGTACCTGCAGGACCTCGAATCGACCGTGCACAGCGTGGCCGCCACGCTCAAGTCGCCGGCCGCCGAGCTGCAGGGCCGGCTCACGCAGGTGCTGGAACAGGTGAGGGCGCTCGAGCGCGAAGTGGGTGCGCTCAAGGGCAAGCTCGCATCGTCCAAGGGCGACGAACTCGTGTCGCAGGCCGTGGACGTCAAGGGCATCAAGGTGCTGGCCGCCAAGCTCGACGGCGCCGACGCCAAGACGCTGCGCGACACCATGGACAAACTGAAGGACAAGCTCAAGACCGCCGCCATCGTGCTGGCCGCAGTCGACGGCGACAAGGTGCAGATCGCAGCCGGCGTCACGGCCGACAGCGTGGGCAAGGTCAAGGCCGGCGAGCTGGTCAACTTCGTGGCCCAGCAGGTCGGCGGCAAGGGCGGCGGCAAGGCCGACATGGCCATGGCCGGCGGCACCAATGCGGCGGGCCTTCCGGCCGCGCTGCAATCGGTGCAGGCCTGGGTCGCGGAACGCGCCTGACAGACACGCATCAGGAACAAGCACTTCATGCCCGTCGCTACCCCCGATGAAGTGCTTGTGATGGGGGCGGGCACCATCGGGTGCTTCATAGGCGGCAGCCTCGCGGCGGCCGGTGTGCCCGTTACTTTCGTCGGCCGTCCGCGCGTGCTCGAAAAGCTCGCCAAGCACGGCCTGACGCTCACCGACATGGACGGCGCAACGCGCAAGCTGTCCGCTGAAAAGCTGCGATTGAGCGAGCAGGTCCCCGTCGGTGCACGGCCTTCGCTGGTGCTCCTGTGCGTGAAGAGCGGCGCCACGGCTGCGGCGGCGGGCGAGCTGGCTTTCGCGCTGCCCGCGGGCACCACGGTGGTCTCGCTGCAGAACGGTATTTCCAATTGCGCGGCCGCATCGCAGACCGGCCCTTCGCTCAATGTGCGCGCCGGCATGGTGCCCTACAACGTGGCCGAGATCGGCCCTGGCGCCTTCCATCGCGGCACTCCCGGCCGGCTGGCCGCGGAAGACGACGCCGCGCTGCGCCCGTGGCTGCCCGTGTTCGAGCGCGCCGGCGTGCCGCTCGACCTGCATGCCGACCTGCTGCCCGTGCAGTGGGGCAAGCTGATGCTCAACCTCAACAACCCCGTCAACGCGCTCTCGGGCCTGCCCCTGCGCGAAGAGCTGATGCTGCGCGGCTACCGCCGCTGCTTCGCGTCGCTGATCGAGGAAGCGCTGGGCATCCTCAATGTTGCGGGCATTGCGCCGGCGCAGGTGGCTGCCGTTCCGGCGCATCGGCTGGTCAGCCTGCTGCGCCTGCCCGACTGGCTGTTCCGCATCATCGCGGGACGCATGCTGCGCATCGATGCCAAGGCGCGCTCCAGCATGGCCGACGACCTCGCGCTCGGCCGCCGCACCGAGATCGATTCGCTCAGCGGCGAGGTCGTGCGCCTCGCGCAGGAGCACGGCCTGAGCGCACCGCGCAACGCGCGCATGGTCGCGCTGCTCGATGCCTGGCCGCAACAGCCCAAGCGCTGGACGGCACGGCAATTGCAGGATGCTCTCGGCCTGTAGCGCTTAGCCTGTACCCTCGGCTGCGTTGCAGCAGCTTTCAAAGGGTTGTTCTCATGCAGGTCTTGATTCTCGGCAGCGGTGTCATCGGCACCTCGGTGGCGTATTACCTGGCGCGCGCCGGGCACGAGGTGACGGTGCTGGAGCGCCAGCCGGCGCCCGCGCTCGAAACCAGCTTCGGCAACGCGGGCGAGGTTTCGCCCGGCTACTCAGCGCCGTGGGCCGGGCCCGGCGTGCCGGTCAAGGCCATCAAGTGGATGCTCATGCAGCACAGCCCGCTGGTCATCAAGCCCATGCTCGATCCGGCCATGTGGCGCTGGGGCCTGTCGATGCTGCGCAACTGCACGCAGGCGCGCTACGAGATCAACAAGGGCCGCATGGTGCGGCTCGCCGAATACAGCCGCGACTGCCTGAAGGCACTGCGCGCCGACACCGGCATCGCCTACGACGAGCGCATGCAGGGCACGCTGCAACTCTTTCGCACGCAGCAGCAGCTCGACGGCACCTCGAAGGATGTCGAAGTGCTCAAGGCTTCCGGCGTGCCGTACCAGGTGCTCGACCGCGAAGGCTGCGTGCAGTACGAGCCCGCCCTCGCGGCCGTGAAAGACAAATTCGTCGGTGGCCTGCGCCTGCCCGGTGACGAGACTGGCGACTGCTTCAAGTTCACGCAGGCGCTGGCCAAGCTGGCGGAAGCCGAGGGCGTCAAGTTCAGGTTCGGCATCAACATCCAGGCCATCGAACACGATGCAGCCAAGGGCGTGACGGCAGTGCGCACCGATGCCGGCAGCTTCACCGCAGAGCGCTACGTGGTCGCGCTCGGCAGCTATTCGCCCGCGCTGGTCAAGCCGCTGGGCATTCGGCTGCCGGTGTATCCGGTCAAGGGCTTCTCGATCACCGTGCCCATCACCGACGCTGGCGGCGCACCCGAATCGACCGTGATGGACGAGACCTTCAAGGTGGCGGTCACGCGTCTCGGCGATCGCATCCGAGTGGGTGGCACCGCCCAGCTCTCGGGCTTCGACCTGCAGCTCAACGAGCGCCGTCGCGACACACTCGAACACGTCGTGACCGACCTGTTCCCCAAGGGCGGCAACGTGCGCGACGCCTCCTTCTGGACCGGCCTGCGCCCGATGACGCCCGACGGCACGCCCGTGATCGGCGCCACCCGCATTCCCAACCTGATGCTCAGCACCGGCCACGGCACCCTCGGCTGGACCATGGCGGCAGGCACCGGCCGTGTGATGGCCGACCTGATTGCGGGCAAGGCGCCCGAGATCGACATGGAAGGCCTCACCGTGGCGCGCTACGGCGGCTGAAGAGCCCGACGCTCCCACCCCCCCGCAGGGCGGCCCGAACAGGCCGCCCTGTTTTCGTTGAGTCACAAAAATAAGGGTTTCTACTTAGTCACGAAGTTGTCTTCCTCGGTATTCTCACGGCGTTCCATTAATAAATCGTTGTTTCTTTAGTGAAACAAAACCACGATCACACGGACCCGATGAAACAGACACGCCGCCACGCCATCGCCGCTGCCATTTCCCTGGCCGCCGCTTGCGCCACCGGACTCGCCTGGGCAGACAGCTACCCGAGCAAGCCGATCACGTTGGTCGTTGCCTATCCGGCCGGTGGCGACACCGACGCACTGGCGCGGCTCTTCGCCGAAAAGCTCTCGACGCGCGTCGGCCAGCCCGTGGTGGTCGACAACCGCCCCGGCGCCAGCGGCATCATCGGCAGCGCCTACGTGTCGAAGGCAGCGCCCGACGGCTACACGCTGCTGCTCGCGCCCAGCACCTTCTCCATCGCGCAGCTGGTGCTGAAGACGAATGGCTCGTCGGGCTACGACGTGTTGAACGGCTTCACGCCCATCGTGCAGACGGGCAGCCAGCCGCTGTTCCTCGTGGCCAGCGGCGGCAGCGGCTTCGCCGGGCTGAAGGACGCCGTGACCGCAGCAAAGGGCGGCAAGTCGCTGAGCTATGCGAGCCCGGGCAGCGGCTCGCCGATGCACATCCTCGGCGAGATGTTCGCCCGCGCCTCGGGCACTAGCCTCGCGCACGTGCCGTACAAGGGCGTGGCGCCCGCCGTCAACGACGTGCTCGGCGGCCACGTGCCCGTCACCTTCATCACGCTCGGCCCGGTGTCGCCGTACTTCGCCAACGGCAAGCTGCGCCCGCTGGCCGTGGCCTCGGCCCAGCGCTCGCCGCTCGCGCCCAACGTGCCGACGCTGGCGGAGCAGGGCTACAAGGACGTCGAAGTGACGGCCTGGAACGGCCTCTGGGGCCCGCGCAACCTGCCGCCCGAAATCGTGAAGACGCTCAACGGCCACTTCAACGAAATCCTGAAGATGCCCGAGATCGTTGCGCGCATGGCGGTGCTCGGCACCACGCCCGTGGGCGGCGACGCCGACGTGCTCGGCAAGACCAACGCCGCCGACTACACGCGCTTCGGCAAGGTCATCAAGGAGCTCGGCATCCAGGCCGACTGAACCGACTGAAGCCCGCATCCCATGACCGAACTCAAAGCCATTCCCGATCCATCGAGCCTGCAGGCACTGCTGGCCGAACTGCCGGCCAACCTGCTGGCCGGCCGCCGCGTCCTCGTGACCGGCGGCGCGCGCGGCCTGGGCCTTGCCTTCGCGCAGTGCATTGCCGCGGCAGGTGCGAGCGTGGTGCTGGCAGACATCCTGGGCGAACTGGCCGAGACCGAGGCGAAGGCGCTGCGCGAAGCGGGCCACACAGCCCACGCATTGCCGGTCGACCTGTCGAACCCCGGCTCCATCGTGGCCTGCGCCGACGAAGCCATCCGCCTGCTCGGCGGACTCGACGGCCTCGTCAACAACGCCGCAATTACCAATTCGGGCGGCCGCGACGCGCACCAGCTCGAAATCGACATGTGGGACCGCGTGATGAACGTCAACGTGCGCGGCAGCTGGCTCATGGGCCGCGCCTGCCGCAGCGCGCTGGCCGAAAGCGGCCGCGGCGCCATCGTCAACCTCGCGTCCGACACGGCGCTGTGGGGCGCGCCCAACCTGCTGGCCTACGCATCGAGCAAGGGAGCCGTCATCTCCATGACGCGCTCGCTGGCGCGCGAGTGGGGCGGCGACAACATCACCGTCAACGCCGTCGCGCCCGGCCTCACGCTGGTCGAGGCCACCGAATACGTGCCGATGGCGCGCCACCAGAAGTACCTCGAAGGCCGCGCCATTCCCCGCGAGCAGCAAGCCGCCGACGTGTGCGGCGCGACCCTGTTCCTGCTTTCCGGCCTCGCACGCTTCGTGACGGGCCAGTTGCTGGCCGTCAACGGCGGCTTCGCGATGCACTGAATTTTTCCGACCAAGGAGTACACCCGATGAGCGATCTGTCCGAACAGCAGAAGATCAACGAAGCCGGCACCAATAGCCTGGCGCAGCCCGAAGGCAGCAGCCTCGCGGAGTGGATGAACACCCGCATCGCGCGCTACGAAACCCGCAAGTACGACTGGGACGCGCTGAAGTTCCAGTCCGACTTCGACCCCAAGTTCCGCCGCGCGCAGATGCGCTACGTGGGCACGGGCGGCACCGGTGTGGCGAAAGACGTCAACACCGTGCCCGCCGAGCACTTCACCTTCTCGACCATGGTCATCCCGGCCGGCCACGAAGGCCCGCCGCACCTGCACACCGACGTGGAAGAAGTGTTCTTCCTGATTCGCGGCAAGCTCAAGGTGGTGATCGAGAAAGACGGCGAGCGCTTCGAAACCATCATGACCGACCGCGACCTGATTTCGGTGCCGCCCGGCGTGTACCGCGAAGAGATCAACATCGGCGACGAAGACGCGCTGATGTGCGTGATGCTCGGCGCGAAGAAGCCCGTGACGCCGACGTACCCGGCCGATCACCCCCTCGCAAAGATCAAGCGCTGAGCGAACAAGCCATGAACGACGCCATCGCCACCGACGCGCTGACGCTGCCGGCCTCCGAGCTGGCGCGGCTCGACGCACGCTTTCCGGCCCGCAATGTCGCGGTCGCCGGTGGGGCCGTGGTGTCGGTGCGCGAATGCGGCCAGGGCCCGGTCGTCGTGTGCCTGCACGGCATCGGCTCGGGCGCGGCGTCGTGGATCGACACCGCCGCGCTGCTCGCGTCGCAGGCCCGCGTGGTTGCGTGGGACGCACCGGGTTATGGCGAATCGACGCCGCTCGAAGCCGCCGCGCCGACCGCAGCCGACTACGCGGCATGTCTCAGCGCCTTGCTCGATGCACTCGGCATCGAGTCGTGCGTGCTGGTCGGCCATTCGCTCGGCGCGATCACCGCTGCGTCGGCCGCACGCACCGATTCGCGCATCCGCCGCCTCGTGCTCGTCAGCCCGGCGATCGGCTACGGCGCTCCGTCCCGCGCGGAGGCTCGTGCCAAGGTGCGCACCGAACGCCTCGCCACGCTCGACGAACTCGGCATCGCCGGCATGGCCGCGAAGCGCGCGGGCCGGCTCGTCTCCGACAAGGCCAGCGGCCACGCCCGCCAATGGGTGCGCTGGAACATGGCCCGGCTGAACGACCGCGGCTATCGCCAGGCCGTCGAGCTGCTGTGCAACGCCGACCTGCTGGCCGACCTGCCGCCGCCCATGCCCGTACGCGTGGCCTGCGGCGCGCTCGACGTGATCACGCCTCCGGCCGCCTGCGAAGAAGTCGCGCGCCAGTGCGGCGTGCCGCTTGAATTGGTGGACGATGCGGGCCACGCCGGCTATGTGGAACAACCGCAGGCCGTCGCCGCACTGCTGCGCGAATCGCTCGCCGGCTGACCGCAACACAAACACAAGACATCCAAGGAAGGAAAAAGAGGCATGGCCAACAACGACAACGAGACGATGGAAGAGGGCGCCGACCGCTACAACGTGCCCGCGCTGGAGCGCGGCCTGCGCGTGTTGTGCGAGTTCAGCCGCGAAAGCCGCACGCTCTCCGCCCCCGAACTGGCCCGCCGCTTCGACCTGCCGCGCTCCACCGTTTTCCGCCTGCTCACCACGCTTGAGAACATGGGTTTCCTCGAGCGCGCCGAGGGTGGGCGCGACTACCGCCTGGGCCTGGCCGTGCTGCGCCTGGGCTTCGAATACCTCGCCTCGCTGGAACTCACGCAGCTCGGCACACCACTGCTCAACCGCCTGTGCGACGAACTGCGCACGCCCTGCAACCTGGTGGTGCGCGATGGCCGCTCCATCGTCTACGTTGCCAAGGTCGCACCGCCCACGCCCTTTGCCAGCTCGGTCACCGTCGGCACGCGTCTGCCGGCCCATGCCACCGTGCTCGGCCGCATCCTGCTCGAAGACCTCACGCTGCCGCAGCTGCGCGCGCTCTACCCCGAGGACAAGCTCGAAACCTTCTCGCCGAGCACGCCCAAGACCGTGAACGAACTCTTCGACATGGTGCAGGCCGACCGCCAGCGCGGCTATGTGCTGGGCGAGGGCTTCTTCGAGTCGAACATCTCCAGCATCGCCGCGCCGGTGCGTGACCACAGCGGCCACATCGTGGCGGCGCTGGGCGCCACCATCACCTCGGACCACATCGAAGAAAGCCGCATGGACGAGATGGTGCTGCGCGTGCGCGGCACGGCCGACGAGATCTCGGGCTTGCTGAATTACTCCCCAGCGCGCGCCGCCAAGGTGGTGCCGCTTCGCAGCGCATGACGGTCATGGCACAGCAGACTTCCTCCTTCTTTGCAGCCAAGGCGCTGGCCGGCCGCGTGGCCGTGGTCACGGGCGGTTCGTCGGGCATCGGCCTGGCCACCGTCGAACTGCTGCTCGGCTGCGGCGCATCTGTCGCGCTATGCGGCCGCAATGCAGAGCGGCTCGACGACGCCGTGACCGATCTGCACGCGCGGTACCCGAACGCCAAGCTCTTCGCCCAGCCATGCGACGTGCTCGACGGTGCCTCGGTCCGCTCCTTCGCCGCCGCCAGCGAAGCCGCGCTCGGCCCGGCATCGATGCTGGTCAACAACGCAGGGCAGGGCCGCGTCTCCACCTTCGCCGACACCGACGATGCAGCCTGGACCGAAGAGCTCAACCTGAAGTTCTTCTCCGTCATCAACCCCACGCGCGCCTTCCTGCCGCAACTCGCGGCGCAGCGCGTGGTGCTGGGCGATGCTTCCATCGTCTGCGCCAACTCGCTGCTGGCGCGCCAGCCCGAGCCGCACATGGTTGCCACCTCGGCCGCGCGCGCCGGCCTGCTGAACCTCGTGCGCTCCATGGCCACCGAATTCGCTCCGCAGGGCGTGCGCGTCAACGGCATCCTGATCGGCCTGGTCGAGTCGGGCCAATGGCGCCGCCGCTTCGAGGCGCGCGAAGACAAGTCGCAAGACTGGGCCGCATGGAGCGGGCAGCTCGCGAAGAACAAACACATCCCGCTGGGTCGCCTGGGGCTTCCGACCGAAGCCGCGCGCGCGATTCTTTTTCTTGCTTCCCCGCTCGCGTCGTACACGACGGGCAGCCATATCGACATTTCCGGAGGCCTCTCGCGCCATGCATAACCCCACGAACAACAATACGGTCACCGTCGGCGCAGTCGTCGCCGCTTTTCTCGAACAGTGCGGCGTCAAGGCGGCCTTCGGCGTGATCTCGATCCACAACATGCCGATCCTCGACGCCTTCGCGCAGCGCGGTGCGATCCGCTTCGTGCCGGCGCGCGGCGAGGCCGGAGCCGGCAACATGGCCGATGCGTATGCGCGCTCCACGGCCAGCCTCGGCGTGTGCCTCACCAGCACCGGCCCGGCCGCCGGCAACATCGCGGGCAGCATGGTCGAGGCACTGACCGCCGGCGCGCCGCTGTTGCACATCACGGGGCAGATCGAGACGCCGTACCTCGACAAGGGCATGTCGTACATCCACGAGGCGCCCGACCAGCTCACCATGCTCAAGGCCGTGTCGAAGGCGGCCCTGCGCGTGCGCAGCGTCGAGACGGTGCTCGGCACGCTCAAGCGCGCGGTGCAGCTTGCGATGACGGCGCCGACCGGCCCGGTGAGCGTGGAGATTCCGATCGACATCCAGTCCGCCCTGACGACCATGCCGGCCGACCTGTCGCCGTTGCCCATCGAGCGGCCTGTGCCTTCGGCGGCCTCGCTCGACGCACTGGCTGCGCGCCTTGCTGCAGCCAAGCGCCCGATGCTGTGGGTCGGTGGCGGCGCGCGCCACGCCCGAGCCGCCATCCAGCGCCTGCAGAAGCTCGGCTTCGGCGTGGTCACCACCACGCAGGGCCGTGGCACGGTGCCCGAAGACGATGCCGGTTCGCTCGGCTCGTACAACATCCACAAGCCGGTCGAGGCGCTGTACCAGCGCTGCGACGCGATGCTGGTTGTCGGCTCGCGCCTGCGCGGCAACGAAACGCTCAAGTACGAACTGAAGCTGCCGCGCCCGCTGCTGCGCATCGATGCCGATGCTGCCGCCGAAGGCCGTGGCTACGCCACCGACCTGTTCGTCTGCGGCGACTCCGCTCTGGCCCTCGAAGGCCTGGCCGATCGCCTCGAAGCCGCGAAGTACAAGGCCGACCCCGAACTGCTCGCCGACCTGCGCGCCGCGCACGAGCAGGCCGTGGCCTCGCTCACCGACGGCCTCGGCCCGTATGCCGAGCTCGTGAGGGCGCTGCAGTCCGCCGCCGGCCGCAACTTCAACTGGGTGCGCGACGTGACCGTGTCGAACAGCACCTGGGGCAACCGCGAGCTGCGCATCTTCGAACCCAGCGCAGGCGTGCACGCCACGGGCGGCGGCATCGGGCAGGGCATGCCCATGGCCATTGGCGCTGCCATCGGCGCGGCCGAAACGGCCTCGGGCCGCAAGACCTTCTGCCTGGCCGGCGACGGCGGCTTCATCCTGAACCTCGGCGAACTCGCAACCGCCGTGCAGGAACAGGCCGACATGGTCATCGTGCTCATGAACGACAAGGGCTACGGCGTCATCAAGAACATCCAGGACGCGCAGTACGGCGGCCGCCGCTGCTATGCCGACCTGCACACGCCCGAGTACGCGCTGCTGTGCAAGTCGCTGTCACTGCCGCATGCCCGCGTGCAGCGCATGGACGAGTTGAAGGCGAAGCTGGGCGAGGCGCTGGCGAAGAAGGGCCCGTTCCTGCTGGAGATCGACATGCTCTCCATCGGCGATTTCAAGAGCGCCTTCGCAGGCCCGCCGACCAACACCGTCACCCAGATTCCGGCGCTCGGCAAGGCTGCCGCCGCTTCGGTGGAGTGACGGACGTGAGCGCATTGCCCGCATTGCGTATTGCCCTTGTAGGCTGCGGTGCCATCGGCACCTCGGTGCTCGAACTGCTCAAGGGCGATGCTGCCCTGGAGGTGGTTGCCATCGTCGTGCCCGCCGAGGGCGTGGCCGCGGCGCAGAAGGTTGCGCCCGGCGTGCAGGTTGGCAGTAGCGTGCCTGCCGATGGCATCGACCTCGTGGTCGAGACGGCTGGCCATGCGGCCATCGAAGAGCATGTGCTGCCCGCGCTGGCACGCGGCACGCCCTGCGTGGTCGCTTCGGTCGGCGCGCTGTCGGCCGCCGGCTTCGCCGAAAAGCTCGAAGCCGCCGCCATCGCAGGCAAGACGCAGGTGCAGCTGATTCCCGGCGCCATCGGTGCAATCGATGCACTCGCCGCGGCCCGCATCGGCGGCCTCGACAGCGTGCGCTACACCGGCCGCAAACCGCCGCAGGCATGGAAGGGCACGCCGGCCGAACAGGGCCGCGACCTCGATGCGCTGGTGCAGCCCACCGTGATCTTCGAAGGCAGCGCGCGCGAAGCGGCCTTGCTCTATCCGAAGAACGCCAACGTCGCCGCCACCGTCTCGCTCGCGGGGCTCGGGCTCGACAGGACACAGGTGCGCCTGATTGCCGACCCCGCCACCACCGAGAACGTGCACACCGTCGAAGCCGAAGGCGCCTTCGGCAGCTTCGAGCTGACCATGCGCAACAAGCCGCTCGCGGCCAACCCCAAGACATCCGCGCTCACCGTGTACAGCGCCGTGCGCGCGCTACGCAACCGCGTCGCCGCGCTCGCCATCTGAGTCACTCCATGATTTCTTCCGAACTCCTTCCGATCTGCATTGCCGGCGAATGGCGCCTGGGCGGCGGCGACGTCTACGAAAGCCTGTACCCCGCTACCGGCGAGCCCATCGCGCGCCTGAAGGCCGCGAGCCTCGCCGATGTCGAGGAGGCCATCACTCGCGCCGACCAGGCCTTCCGCACCAGCGGCTGGGCCCAGCGCCTGCCGCACGAGCGCGCCGCCGTGCTGCACCGTGTGGCGCAACTGATCCGAGAAGAGAGCGAATCGCTCGCGCAGAAGCAGCGCCTGGACAACGGCAAGCCGATCACCGAAACACGCAACCTCGTGGCCAGCGCTGCGGGCACCTTCCAGTTCTTCGCCGCCGCGCTGGAGACGCTGGAAGAAACCATCACGCCGTCGCGCGGCGCGTTTGTCACGATGAGCGTGCACGAGCCCATGGGCGTGGTCGCGGCCATCACGCCGTGGAACTCGCCCATTGCCAGCGAGGCGCAGAAGCTGGCGCCTGCGCTGGCTGCCGGCAACGCGGTGGTCGTGAAGCCCGCCGAGGTGACGCCGCTGATGGCTCTGGAACTGGCCCGCATCTGCGAGCAGGCCGGCGTGCCGAAGGGCATCGTCAGCGTGCTGCCGGGCAAGGGCTCGGTGATTGGCGATGCGATCACCAAGCATCCGCTGGTCAAGCGCGTGTCGTTCACTGGCGGCACCACCACGGGCAAGCACATCGCGCACATTGCGGCCGACAAGATGATGCTGGTGTCGCTGGAGCTCGGCGGCAAGTCGCCGACCATGGTGCTCGACGACGCGGACCTCGATCACGCGGTGAACGGCGTGCTGTACGGCATCTTCAGTTCGTCGGGCGAGTCGTGCATCGCGGGCTCGCGCCTCTTCGTGGCGCGCGGCATCTACGACGAGTTCCTGACGCGCCTCGCGGAAGGCGCCAATGCGCTGCGCGTGGGCGACCCGGCTTCGGAGCGCACGCAGATGGGGCCGCTCATCACGGCGAAGCACCGCGAAGGCATCGAGCGCTATGTGGACCTCGGCGTGTCCGAAGGCGGCAGGATTCGCACGGGCGGCGTACGCCCGCATGGCGATGACTATGACCGGGGCTATTTCTACAAGCCGACCATCATCGAAGGCCTGGGCAACAGCGCTCGCATCAGCCAGGAAGAAATCTTCGGCCCGGTGCTCGTCGCGATGCCTTTCGACAACGAGGAAGAGCTGATCGCGCAGGCCAACGACAGCGTCTACGCGCTGGCTGCAGGCGTGTGGAGCCGCGACTTCAAGCGCGCCTGGAAGCTCGGCCGCGCGGTGCAGGCCGGCACGGTCTGGGTCAATACCTACAAGCAGTTCTCCGTGTCCACGCCGTTCGGCGGCTGGCGCGACAGCGGCCTGGGCCGCGAGAAGGGCCGCGAAGGCATCTTCCAGTACATGGAGCAGAAGAGCATGTACTGGGGCACGAACGAACAACCGCTCCCATGGGCGAACTGAAGAGGACCGCACCATGAGCGTACTTGGCATCGACCAGATCACCTACGGCGCGGACGACCTGCCCGCATGCCGCCAGTTCTTCGAGGACTGGGGCCTCACGCTGAAGTCGGAAGCCGCCGACGAACTCGTCTTCGAATGCCTCAACGGCTGCAAGGTAGTCGTCGCGGCGTTGGACAAGCCAGGCCTGCCGCCCGCGATGGAAGAGGGCCCGACGCTGCGCGAAGTGGTGTGGGGCGTCGAGAGCGATGCGGATCTCGACCGTTATGCCGCTGCCATCGCGCAAGACCCAGTCTTCTTCGACAGCACGGTCGAAGGCGCACGCCGTATCGGCTGCATCGACCCCAACGGTCTGGCCGTGCGCCTGCAGGTCAGCCGCAAGCGCGCGGTGGAAGTCGATTGCGCCGCCATGAACACCTGGAATGCCAAGCTGCGCATCAACCAGGCCGCGCCGATCTACGAGCGCGCGACACCCATCGAAGTCGGCCACGTCGTGTTTTTCGTGAGCGACGTGAAGGCCACCAGCGTGTTCTACGCGCAGCGCTTCGGCTTCGTGGCGTCAGACAGCTATCCGAACCGCGGCGCCTTCATGCGCTGCGCGGCAGAGGGCGGCCACCACGACCTGTTCCTGCTGCAGATTCCCTCGGGCAAGCGCGGACTGAACCACGTGGCCTTCACCGTGCGCGACATCCACGAAGTGTTCGGCGGTGGCCTGCACTTCTCGCGCCGTGGCTGGGAGACGCAACTGGGCCCGGGCCGCCACCCGGTGTCGTCGGCGTACTTCTGGTACTTCAAGAACCCGGCGGGCGGCCTCATCGAGTACTACGCCGACGAAGACCAGCTCACCGCCGAATGGCAGCCGCGCGAGTTCGAGCCGGGCCCGACGGTGTTCGCCGAATGGGCGGTGGACGGCGGCCTCGACGGCAACACGCGCCGCCAGAAGAACGCGGAAGGCCCGAAGGGCGCTTTCCTCACCGAAAAGAAATGAACCCCTCGAATCCCTCGACTCTCATGCAACGACGTTTCTCCTTCTCCGTTCTGTTCGCCGCACTGGCGGCCTTCACGCTCGCCGCACCCGTGCACGCGCAGCAGAGCGAGGCCCAGAAGCAGCTCGCCAGCGAGCGCTTCACCATCATCTCGCCGTTCCCGCCCGGCGGCCCGGTCGACACGCTGGCCCGCGTGCTTTCCGATGGCCTTGCCAAGCGCTACGGTCAGGCGGCTGTGGTCGACAACCAGGTCGGCGCGGCCGGCAACATCGGCATGGAGAAGGTCAAGCGCGCCAAGGGCGACGGCCACACGCTGCTGGTGATTCCGGCGGGCAACGTCACCATCAACCCGACGCTGATGCCCAACTTCCCGTTCGACATGGCGAAGGACTTCGTGCCGATCACCATGCTGGCCAAGGCGCCCAACGTGCTGGTGGCGTCGCCCGCATCGGGCATCAAGAATGCGAAGGAGCTGGTGGCGCAGGCCAAGGCCAAGCCCGGCACGCTGTCGTATGCCTCGCCCGGCGTGGGCAGCGGCCTGCATCTGGCGGGCGAGCTGTTCAAGCAGCAGGCCGGCATCGACATGCTACATGTGCCCTACAAGGGCACGCCGCCCGCGCTCAACGACGTGCTCGGCGGCTCGGTGCCGCTGATGTTCAGCAACCTGCCCGCGACGCTGCCTTTCCTGAAGCAGGGCAAGCTGGTCGCCATCGGCATCACGGAGGCCAAGCGCAGCCCCGCCGCACCCGACATTCCCACGCTGGCGGAGCAGGGCATCCAGGGCGTGACCGTGACCTCGTGGTACGGCCTGATGGCGCCCAAGGGCACGCCGCCCGCCGTGGTCGAACAGCTCGCGAAGGACGCCGCCGAGATGCTGTCGCAGCCCGAGGTGCGCGAGCGCCTGAAGCTGCAGGGCATGACCGACGCGGCCATGAAGCCCGCCGAGTTCGCCGCCTACATCCGCGATGAGACGGCCACATGGGCCAGGATCATCAAGGCCCGCAACATCGTTGCCGAATAAGCCGGCCGCACGCGAAAGAAGCTCTCATGAAGACAAGCGAATCAACCATCGGCATCGTCGGCGCCGGCATCGGCGGCCTCGTGGCTGCCATTGCGCTGCGGCGCGCGGGCCACGACGTGATCGTGTTCGAGCAGGCCAAGCAGTTCGCCCGCGTCGGCGCGGACATCAACCTCACGCCCAATGCCGTGCGCGCGCTCGACGGCCTCGGCGTGGGCGAGGCGGCCCGCGTGACGGCAGCACGCCCGTCGCACCGCATCAGCCGCACCTACGACACCGGCGAAGAAACCTCGCGCCTGGAGATGGCCGACTCAGCTGAGCAGCGCTATGGCGCGCCGCAGCTCACCATCCACCGCGCCGACCTGCTGGCCGCGCTGGCCGACATGTTCCCGGCGGAGCAGGTCGCGCTCGGCAAGCGCGCCGAGACCATCGCCGCCGATGAAGCCGGCGTGACCATCGCCTTCACCGACGGCACCAGTGCCCGCGTCGGCGCGCTGATCGGTGCCGATGGCATCCACTCCTGCGTGCGCACCGCGATGTTCGGCGCAGAGAGCCCGCGCTTCACCGGCATCGTCGCGTACCGCGCCGTGGTGCCCGCAGAGCGCGTGGCCGGCGTGCCCAACCTGGGAGCCTTCACCAAGTGGTGGGGCCCCAATCCGCAGAGCCAGATCGTCACGTTCCCGCTCAACCGCGGCAAGGACATCTTCATCTTCGCCACCACGCCGCAGGACACCTGGCACCTCGAGTCGTGGACCGCGCCGGGCAGTGTCGACGAGCTGCGCGAGCAGTACGTGGCCTACCACCCCGAGGCGCGTGCCCTGCTCGACGCCTGCGACACGGTGCTGAAGACCGCGCTGTACGAGCGCGATCCGATGCCCGCCTGGGCGCAGGGCCGCATGGCGCTGCTGGGCGACGCCGCGCACCCGATGCTGCCCTTCATGGCGCAGGGCGCGGGCATGGCCATCGAAGACGCGGTGGTGCTCTCGCGCCACCTCGAAGGCGTGGCCATGGCCGACGTTCCGGCCGCACTGCAGGGCTTCGAGAAGGCGCGCATCGAACGCGCCAGCCAGGTGCAGCTCGGCTCGCGCGGCAACAACTGGCTGCGCGAAGGTGGCAATGCCGACTGGGTCTATGGCTACGACGCCTGGACCGCGCCGCTCGCAACCCCGGCCATGGCCGCCGCCTGATTCACTTCACCTCGCTCGCCCCACGGAGGCTCACGATGCAACCCCAAGACCGCTACCTGCAACCGCACCAGGCGCGCCAGCGCCCCGCGACCACTTACGAAGACCTGCTGGGCGACGTGATCGAGCGCGCCTTCGGCGATGGCATCCACGACCTGCCAGGGCTCGTGCAGCGGCTCAACGACAGCGGCCTTGCCACGCCAGGCGGCCAGCCCTGGACCGAGGCGCTGTACCGCAAGGAAATGGCCGCGCTGGCCGCCTGAGGAGTACCCACCATGACCATCGCCATCCAACCCGTTCCCGCCGATCCTGTCGATCATCTTCTGGAGATCGGCCTGAAGGACCTCTGGTATCCGATCTGCCCCTCGCACTTCATCAAGGAGAACCCCATCTCCCTGCGCCGCCTCGGCCGCAAGATCGCGCTGTGGCGCGACGGCGAAGGCGTGCTGCATGCGCTGGAAGACCGCTGCCCGCATCGCGGTGCGCCGCTGTCGCAGGGCGTGGTACTGGGCGACCGCCTCTCGTGCCCGTATCACGGCGTCGAGGTGCGGCATGACGGTGTCGTCACGCGCGTGCCCGGCAGCCCCGGCTGCAAGCTCGAAGGCTCGAAGGCGACTCGGCACTTCCATGTGCAGGAGCGCGCGGGTGCGGTGTTTCTCTACAACTCGAAGGAACCGGTCGACATTGCGCCGCCGCTGGTGCTGCCCGAGCAACTGACCGACGACGCCGAGTATTCGAGCTTCCTTTGCTACACCGAGTGGAAGGGCGACTACCGCTACGTGCTCGACAACGTGATGGACCCGATGCACGGCACGTACCTGCACAAGCAGTCGCATTCGATGGCCGAGGGCGACTCGAGTGCGAAGTTCGGCATTCGTCCGACCGACATCGGCTTCGTGTTCGAGAAGGAAGGCCAGCGCAACGTCAACTTCGACTGGACCGAGTGGGCTGACACCGGCATCCACTGGATGCGCCTGGAAATTCCGTACCCCAAGACCGGCGGCCCTGGCGGCAACTTCATCATCATTGGAGCCTTCTCGCCGATCGTGAAGGGCATGACGGCCACCTTCTTCTGGCGCGTGCGCAAGCTGGAGCCGGGCTGGCAGCGCGACACCTGGCGCTTTCTCTACAAGAACCGGCTGGAAGCGCGCCACTGGCACGTGCTGGAGCAGGACCGCGTGATGCTCGAAGAGATGGAGCCCGACGCCAACCAGCACGAGAACCTGTACCAGCACGATCTGGGCATCGTTCGCCTGCGTCGCCACATGCGCAACCTGGCGCAGGCCCAGCTGGCGGAAGCCGCAACAGCCTGAGCGGGAAGCGAGCATCGCCATGTCTTCTCCCACGCTCAACGCCCTCGTGCACACCATGCGCTACGAGGCCGACGGCATCGTGAGCGTCGAGTTCCGGCCGGCCACGCCTGCCGTGGACTTTCCTGCCTTCGAGGCCGGCTCCCACATCGACCTACACCTGCCCAACGGGCTTGTGCGCAGCTACTCGCTGTGCAACCCATCGAGCGACCGCCAGCGCTACGTGGTGGGCGTGCTCAACGACCGCAAGAGCCGCGGCGGCTCGCGCTACGTGCACCAGCAGCTGCGCGTGGGCATGACGCTGCCCATCTCGGCGCCCCGCAACAACTTCAAGCTGGAGGAGGGCGCGGAACGCTCGGTGCTCGTGGCCGGCGGCATCGGCGTGACGCCCATCTGGTGCATGTTGCAGCGGCTGGTGGCCATCGGCAAGCCGGTCGAGATCCTGTACTGCGCACGCACCCGCAAGGAGGCAGCCTTCTGCGACGGCATCGAAGCGCTGGCGAAAGAAAAGTCGGTGCAGCTGACCTGGCACTTCGACGACGAGAAGGGCGCGCCGCCCAACCTTGCCGAGCTGTTGTCGGGCAAGGGCAGCGCCAGCCACTACTACTGCTGTGGCCCCACGCCGATGCTCGATGCCTTCGAGAAGGGCTGCGAGCAACTGGGCTACACCAACGCGCACATCGAACGCTTCGCCGCCGTGCATGTGGAGGCGCCCAGCGCCACGCAGAGCTACGTGGTGCAGTGTGCGAAGAGCGGCAAGAGCGTCGAGGTGCCGGCGGGCAAGTCGATTCTCGACAGCCTGATCGACGCCGGCCTCAACCCCGACCACAGCTGCAAGGAAGGCGTCTGCGGCGCCTGCGAAACGGCTGTGCTCGAAGGCGAGGTCGACCATCACGACGGCATCCTCACCAAGATCGAACGTGCGTCCAACAAGACCATGATGATCTGCGTCTCCCGCTGCAAGGGCGAGAGGCTGGTGCTCGACATCTGAGGCCCGCGGCCAGAGAAAAACCACTCCCGAAAATCCAATGAAAAACTACTTGATCGCGCTGGCTGCGGCCAGCACGGCTGGCGGAGCGCTGGCCCAATCTTCCCTCACGCTCTTCGGCGTGGTCGACGCAGCCGTCACCTACACCAAGGGCAGCGGCAACGGTTCGGCCCACAAGACGCAGCTGACCAACAGCGGCAACATGTTCAGCCGCCTCGGTTTTCGCGGCACGGAAGACCTGGGCGGCGGCTACTCGGCCAACTTCTGGCTGGAGATGGGTCTGCAGAACGACAGCGGCACGGGCTTTCCGTCGAACTCCAACAACCAGGCCAGCGGCAACGGCACCGCGGGCGTGCTGAGCTTCAACCGCCGCTCCACCGTGAGCCTTGCAGGGCCGTTCGGCGAGCTGCGGCTGGGGCGCGACTATGTGCCGGCGTTCTGGAACACTGCCATCTTCGACCCCTTCGGCACGGGCGGCGGCATCGGCGCGAACCAGATCTACTTCTCGGGCCTCGGTGGCCTCGTCGCGCCCACGGGCACGCGTGCCTCGAACAGCATCGGTTACCTGCTGCCGGCCAGCCTCGGCGGCTTCTACGGGCAGGTGATGTACGCGATGGGCGAGAACGATTCCAACTCGGTGCTGCCTGGCACGCGGGTGTCGAACGAGCATGACGGCGACCACACGGGCGCGCGCTTCGGCTACCAGAGCGGCGGGCTCAACATCGCGCTGGCCACCGGCCGCACGCGCTATGCGAGCGGCGACCTGCGCGTGACGAACCTCGGCGCGTCCTATACCTTCGATGCGTCGCTCATGAACCTCAAGCTCACGAGCGAGCTGTACAAGGAGTCGAAGGGCTCGACCGATGCCAAGGGCGCGCTCGTCGGCTTGCAGCTGCCCATCGGGCCCGGCGAGATCAAGGCCTCGTATGCGCGCTACCGGCTGGAGCCTGTCGGTGCAGCGCTGAAGCCAACCTCGTCGAAGCTGGCGATCGGCTACGTGCACAACCTGTCGAAGCGCACCGCGCTGTACGCCACCATCGCGCGCATCAGCAACAGCAATGGTGCGTCGCAAGCTCTTTCGGGCGCTATCACCGCGCCGAACCGCGCCTCCAGCGGCACAGAGTTCGGCATGCGCCACATGTTCTAGGCGCACAGGCGCGTCACCACTCCCACATCGGCAGGACAGGTCATGCAGAGCAACAGCATCGGCAGTAGCAAGAACTTTCGTTGGTACGGTGTCATCACGCTGTTCGTGATCGTCGCGATCTCCTACGTGGACCGCATCAACATCGCGGTGCTGATCACCGATGCCGCGTTCCTGAACCATGTGGGCATCGCGGCCACCGACCGCGTGAGCCAGGGCTTCCTCGCGACGGCCTTCATGCTGGGCTACGGCGTGTCGGCTTTCGTGCTCACGCCGTTCTGCTCGGCGCTGTTCGGTGTGCGGCGCAGCCTGGTGTACGGCCTGATCCTCTGGGGCGTGGTGACGTGGGCCTCGCCGATGTTCCACAGCTACGGCATGCTGCTGGCCTCGCGCATCCTGCTGGGCGTGTCGGAGGGGCCGCTGTTCTCGCTGGCCTCTGCGTACATCAAGGCGCATTTCCGCAGCGACGAGAACGGCAAGCCCAATGCCTTCGTGAACATGGGCACGGGGCTGGGGCTGGCCATTGGCTATCCGCTGGTTGGCTATCTGCTCACGCAGTTCGCGTGGGACACATCGTTCCACGTGCTCGGCGTGTTGAACATCGTGCTCGGCATTCCGCTGGTGCTGGCCTTCGTGCGCATGCCGCCGGTGCATGCCGATGGCGTGAAGCCTTCGTCGTTCGGCGAGGCGATGGCGCGCGTGGGCGGCATCGTGAAGGGCGCGCTGCACACGCGGCACCTGTTCCTCATCACGCTGCTGACCTCGGCCGCGCTGGCCTACCTCTGGGGCAGCAGCAACTGGCTGCCGACGTATCTGCGCGAAGCGCGAGGCTTTTCGATGCGCGAGATGGGCTGGCTGGCCTCGCTGCCGCAATACGCCACGGTGCTCGCGGTGTTCGTGGGCGGCGTGCTCATCGACAAGGTCGGGCGCGAGCGTGTGCCCTTCATCTTCATGGGTGCGAGCTTGGGTGTGGCGCTGTCGGTGCTGATGGCCATCAACGCACGCGATCCATACGCGGCGGCAAGCTGCCTAGTGGCGGCCAACTTCTTCTGGGGCCTCCAGAGTCCGGCCATTCCGAGCACGGTGCAGTACTGCTCGCGGCCCGAGCACACGGCCAGTGCGTTCGGCGTGACCAATGGCGCGGGCAGCCTTGTGGCGGGCTTCATGCCGGCGCTGATGGGCGGCGTGATCGGCGCGGTGTCGCATGTCTCGGGCACCGCGAGCACGGCCGCTGCATCGGCGGCATCGGCCTCCGGTTTCTTCGCGGGCTTCGCGCTGCTGATCGGCACGCAGGTCGTGGTGTTCGCATGCGGCCTCTTGTTGTGGCTGCGCGACCGCATGCACGGCGCTGCAGCAGTCTCAGGTTCACAGCTTTCCTGAGCTTTTCTAAGGCTTGTACCTTCGTACTGTGGCCACGCAGTCACAGTGCATGGGGCCGATTTCTGTCATCTGCGTGAGCAGGTGTTTCGACGCTAGAACCATCTACATAGCGCACGGCGTGCGCTGCATGTCATGACGCCATTCGGCCTATGGCGCGCGAACATTTTGAGAGAGAAAAGTTCCGCGATTCGTTGAGCTGACTTGTTCGTTCAGCTAAAACTGGCGCACATCAATGGACGAGGGAATGCGCGTGAAATCAACGACAAGAGCCGCAGAAAGTCTTGCCATAACCGACATGGTTCGTGCTGCTTCCGCTTCGCGGAAACGCACCGCGCAGATGCGCCGGCACTGAGCGCGAGCCTTCGCACTACAGCCCCGCGCTTGCATCCCATCACCCCGCGTCTGACGGGAATGGAACCTCTTACGCCTCGCATCCTGGGACCACCGCCTCGCACGCGGTGTGACCTTGCATGACTGTGCGGTCCTGACGAACGAAAGCGTTCGCCGGGAGGGCAGTGTGTTGCCCGTTTTTCTTCCCAGATAACCCCGTTGTTCATCTCATCACCGCGCGCGTTACGCGCATCGCCGGCTATCCGCCGGGCGCATGCGGGACGGCGCATGTTTCTTCTTACCAAGAGTACTCAGAGGCGATCATGAAAAAATTCAGTACCCCGGTGGTCAATTATCTTGCCATCACCGCAGTGACCCTTGCCGTTCTGACGGCATGCGGCGGCGGCGGAGACAGTGGCGGCGCTTCGCTCGGCGGTGCCGGCACCGGCCTCAGCGCACCCTCGGACTCCGTTGTTTCGGCACCCGTGTCCGACCCCACCTCGAAGACGCCCGACGACGGCGTGCCCAATTCGGCGAATGCCGCCGTCGCAGCGGTCGATCGTTCGGCCAAGCCGATGGAGCTGCCCGACACCGTCTGGCCCAGCAACTACAAGCTGTGGTTCCGTCCCGATGCGGCGCTCAAGACTTTCGTGGGCCGTGGCGATGTGGAGATCGAAGTGCTCAAGCCGGTCGACGCCATCGTCGTTGCCGCGCACAACCTGAACTTTGCAAAGGGCCGCACCACGCTGCGCAAGGTGTCGAGCCCCGCCGAGGCGATTCCGCTGATTCCCACGCCGCAGACGCTGGGCGACTTCGTGCAGCTGCGCCTGAACGACGGCCAGATCGCAAAGGGCAAGTACCTGCTGCACATGGAGTGGGACGGCAAGATCCAGTTCTCCGACGCCGAGTACTGCCCGCCCGCGGAGGTGGCGCGCAACCCGTTCTGTTCGGCCGCCACAGGCATCTTCAAGGTGGGGCTCTCAACGCCCGAGGGCGTGAGCAGCGATGCCATCGTGACGCAGGGCGAAACCAACTACGCGCGGCAGTGGTTCCCGGGCTGGGACGAGCCGGCCTTCCGCCACACCTTCGAGATCTCGGCCGAGGTGCCGGGCGACTGGAAGACGGTGTCGAACGGCGCACAGACCGAGGCAACGAAGCTGCCCGACGGCTACCAGCGCGTGGCATTCGAGAAGACTCCCTCGATGCCGATGTACCTGACCTTCTTCGGCGGCGGCAAGTTCGACATATTGGCCGACAACTTCAAGAACCCGCTCGACGGCAGCGACATGCCGCTGCGCTGGTTCACGCCGCCGGGCCGCGCCGACTGGGCCAAGTTCGCGATGGAGTGGACCAAGGTGTCGATGGACTACTACTACAAGTACACCGGTATCCCGCTGCCCTTCAAGAAGTTCGACACCGTCGCGGCCAACGACAGCTACAACAACAAGCCCAACACCGGCTTCGGTGGAATGGAGAACTGGGGCTCGATCTTCGAGTTTGCCGATTCGGTGCTCACCAAGCCGGGCGACACGCCCACGCTGTACTCGGTGACGGTGGTCACGCACGAGGTGGCGCACCAGTGGTTCGGCGACCTGGTCACGCTCGACTGGTGGGACAACGTGTGGCTCAACGAGTCGTTCGCGCGCTGGTTCGAAAGGCGCACCACGATCAAGTTCCACCCCGAGTACTACAGCTTCTCCGACTACGTGCTGGACAAGCACAACGTGATCGTGGCCGACCTGAAGAACACGGCGGTGCCGGTGCAGCGCAACCTCAACGACGCGGGTTCGTTCGGCTTCATCAGCCCGTCGATCTTCGTCTACAACAAGGGCAGCCACGTGCTGGAGACCATCCAGAACTACATCGGCGAAGAGGCGATGCAGAAGGGCCTGCAGATCTACCTGAAGGACTACGCGTACGGCAACGTCACGCCTTCGCGGCTGTGGAGTTCGCTGGAGAAGGCCACCGACAAGAAGGTGAGCGACATCGGCGACAGCCTCATCCGCCAGACCGGCATTCCGCTGCTCACGGTCGACGCGCAGTGCGCGGGCAACAGCACCTACGTGAACATCACGCAGGAGTCGTTCCCCAACCAGAACGTGTACCCGGCCTCGACCTGGACCGTTCCCGTCACGCTGGCATACGGCGACGCGATGGAAAAGCGCCAGACCTTCGTGATGTCGAACAACAGCACGCAGATCGAGCTACCAGGCTGCACGGCCGTACTGGCCGGGCCGACCGGGCAGGACTACTACGTGAGCAACTACAGCGCGCAGTCTTGGAGCGCACTGCTGGCCAAGGCGCAGAGTTTTGCAAGCAACAAGCCGCTGCTGCTGAATATCGAGCGCGATGCGTTCCGGCTGCTGAGCGTGGGGCGCATCACGCAGGCGCAGTACGACCAGATCAAGGGTGTGGTCAACCTGCCGGCGACCTTGCTGGCCAAGACGCAGGTGAGCCAGCAGAAGATGGCGGCGGTCGATGCCGGGGTCGAGAAGGAAGAGTACCCGCATGCGCTGCGCTTCCAGGGCAGCCTGAAGCTGCGCGAGAACGACAAGCGCTGAGCATTGTTTGAACCGGCGCGCGCCGCCCGGCATATCGGTCGGTGCGCGCCTCATCGCACGAGGATCAACATGAACACAGCATTGAAATGGCTGGCCGCCGGGGCGTCGGCATTGCTGCTTGCCGCATGCGGCGCAAGCAGCAGCAGCGGACCCGAGGCCGAACTGGTCGGCACCTACGCCGTCAAGCAGAACGGCGCGCTCAAGGAACTGATCAAGATAGAGAAGCAGGGCGACCGCTACGTGATGCGCGACAAGGTGCGCACGCCCGAGTGGAGCGAACCGAAGATGCAGATGAAGCCGGTCACGCGCGAGCAATGGGCTCGCATCACCACCGACAAGGAGGGCACCGCCTTCGTTGGCATGGCGAGCGAGCAGCTAGGCATCTTCAAAGTGCCGGCGGGCTGGAAGAAGAACGGCTTCCAGACTTCGACGGGCTACTTTCTCTTCTACTCGCGGGGGCCGGTGGAGGCGTACAAGCTCTGACGGCTGAAGCGCCGGTAGGTCAGGCCGCGGGTGCCACGCTCGCGCCCTCGATGCGATGGCGCTTCAGCGCATCGGCCACGAAGCCGCTGGCCTTCATCTCTTCGACGAAGGCGGCGAGCAGCGCTTGTGCCGCGGCGCCGCGGCTGGCCGGCGTGCCCATGGCCTGCTGGATCACCATGAAGCGGCCCGGGAGCACGCGCACGCCGGGTGCGCGCTGCGCTTCGCCTTCGAGCATCTGGCGGATGCCGGCCGCCACTTCGACTTCGCCTGAACGCAGTGCTGCAAGCGCCGGGCCCGCGCCCTGCAGCCGCACGATCTCGGCTGCCTTGATCTCGCGCGTGAGGAACAGGTCGTAGGCGCTGCCTGAGCCGACCGAGATGCGGTGGCCCTTCGCATCGACCTGCGCGTTGTCGGCGAGCGCCGAAGCTTCGGGCACGAGGTAGCTACCCTCGATCAGCACATAGGGCGCGGTGAACAGCAGCCCTTCGCTGCGTGCCGGGTCGATGGCGAAGAAGCCGATGTCGGCCTTTTCGTTTTTTACAGCCTCGACCGAAGCCGCCGCCTTCTCGAACACCACCAGCTCGACGCCCACACCGAGCCGCCGTGCGAACTCTCGCGCCAGATCGATCGAGACGCCTACCGGCTCGCCGCTGGCCGCGTCCTTGTTGGCCAGGATGGGGTTGCCGAGGTTGATCGAGGCGCGCAGCGTGCCGCCGGGCGCGAAAGCGGAAACGAGGGCGGGGGAGATCGTCATGGCGTGTGTCGTCGATGAGAGCTGGGGGATGCGCGTCAGTTTACGGCGCGGTCAGTGGCTCCAGCCCCGTCTTGGCAATGGTGGGCGCGGCAGCGGGCGAGTTGAGATAGCGGATCAGCTGCCGTGCCGCATCGGGTTGTTTCGATGCGGTGGCCACGCCGGCAGAGAACACCGTCACCTGCTGCACTTCTGCCGGCAGCGGGCCGATGTAGTCGATGCCGGCGATGGGCAACAGCTCGCTCACCTGCTGCAGGCCGAGCGCTGCGTCGCCGCGCGCTACCACCGTGCCGACGCGCTCGCTCAGGATGCGCTTGCTCTTGGGCTTGACCTGGTCTTCGATGCCGAGCTTCTTGAGCAGCTCGGTCTCGTAGTAGGTGCCGCTTGCGCTGGCCGAGTAGGCGATGGACGGGGCCGCGAGCAGCGTGCGCTTCAGTGCATCGACGGAACTGATGTCTGGCTTGGGTGCGCCCTTGCGCACTGCGAAGCCGATGGCCGAGCGCACCAGGTCGACCTGGCTGCCGGGCACGACCTTGCCCTGTGCGACGAGTGCATCGAGCGCGGGGCGAGCGAGGATCACAACGTCGGCCGGCTCGTTGCGCGCGAGGCGGCTGGGGATCGAGTCGTCGGCATTGCCCATCGAGGCGCCGTATGCCGTTTTCACGGTGCGGCCGCTGCTGCGCTCGAACTCGGGGCGCAGGTCGTTGTAGGCGGCGGTGAAGCCGCCCGAGGTCATGACGTGGATGTCGCCGGTGGCGGGCTTGCTGCCGCCGCCGAGGCCGCCGCAGCCGGCGAGCGCGAGGGCTGCAATCAGCGGAAGGGCTGCGCGGCGGGTGAGGGTGCGAAAGGAAGAAGAAAGAATGGGCTTCGTCACGATGTCTCCAGGAGGAAGGAAGCGGCGGCGTGAGCGCTGCCTGCTACTGCCATCGTAGAAGCCGGGGCTGTCATTCGGCCTTCAGCGGATTCGGGGTTATCACTGAGGGGACGACGCAGGCTCGTCGGGCTTGCCTGCGTCCGCGGCGGGCAGCCTTCCTCGCCTGGCCAGCCCTTCGCGCAGCAGGAACTCGACCTGCGCGTTCGCGCTTCGCAGCTCCTGCGCCGCCAGGCGTTCGATCTCGGCCCACAGGGCCGGATCGATGCGCAGGGGGTAGGATTTTTTTCCGGGACTGGCCATCGGGTGCGGGTAGAGAGACGGGCTTCAGGTGTACAGCGTACCGGTGTTGACCACGGGCTGCGTCTCCCGGTCGGAGCACAGCACCACCAGCAGGTTCGACACCATCGAGGCCTTGCGCTCGTCGTCCAGCACCACGAGATTGCGCTCCGACAGGCCCTTGAGCGCTGCCTCGACCATGCCGACCGCGCCCGCCACGATCTGGTGCCGCGCACTGACGATGGCCACCGCCTGCTGGCGGCGCAGCATCACCTGCGCGATCTCGGGGGCGTAGGCGAGGTGGGTGAGCTTGGCGTCGAGCACTTCGACGCCCGCGCTGGCAAAGCGTTGGTTCAGCTCGTCCTTGAGTGCATCGGCCACCGTGTCGAGCCCGGCGCGCAGCGTGGTTTCTTCGCTCTGCAGGTCGTCGCCGCTGTCGTAGGCATAGAGAGTGGCAAGGTGGCGGATGGCTGCTTCGGCCTGGATGGCGACGAACTTGTTGTAGTCGTCGATCTCGAACACGGTCTGCGCCGTGTCGTAGACCCTCCATACCACCGCCGCGCCGATCTCCACCGGGTTGCCGCGCTTGTCGTTCACCTTCAGCGGCGGTGTGTTGAGGTTGCGTGCGCGCAGCGAGATCTTCTGGCCGCTTTGCAGCGGGTTGGTCCAGCGCAGGCCCTCGGTGCGGTCGGTGCCCTGATACTCGCCGAACAGCGTGAGGATGATGCCCTCGTTGGGCTGCAGCATGTAGAGGCCAGGGATCAGCACGAGGCCGATCACGATCAGCAGAATGCTCATGGGCAGCGGCATCAGGCGCTGCACCAGCGCCCATATGCCGACAGCGATCAGCAGCAGCACCACGGCCGACACGCCGTAGCCGTTGATCGACCGGTAGGGGCGCTCCTTGCGGACCTTGCGCGGTGTTGTGGGGGTCTTCTCTTGCATGTAGCCTCCGTTAAAAGTGATATCACTTTAATATCTTTTTGAAGGCCGTCAAGATGTTTTCGATGCCGATGAAGCGCTGCCTCGATCCAGAAGTAAAGACGGCCTGCTTTACCCCGGGTTTACGGGCTCGCAACGCCCGGGACAGCTGCCGCGCCTGAAATGCGCGGTGGTCCTTCGAGGGCCAGGCATCGAAAGAACCCGCAATGATGATGAATCGACCCCTGCAGCGCTTCGCGCTTGCCGCTGCCCTTGTCGCCGTGAGCGGCCATTGCTTTGCGCAATTCGGCGGTGGCGGTGGCGGTGGCATGGGCGGAGGCCGGCGCGGTACGCGGCCCGACAGCACGACGAGCCCGCGCACAGGCGACGGCCTGTCCACGCCGGCAACCGCTGCGGGCAAGATCCGCGACAAGCTCTACGACTTGCGCGTGCAACTCATGATCACGCCCGAGCAGTCACAGCTGTGGGACCGCTTCTCCGATGCGGTGTGGGACATGGCCAGCCGCGCCGGCATGACTGCCGCGGCGCCACCAGACGACCTGACCGCCGTGCAGTTCGCGCAGCAGCGCGCCATGCAGGCACAAGACCGTGCCCGGCGCACGCAGGCAGTAAGCGATGCGTTGTCGAAGCTCTACGACGCAATGACGCCCGAACAGCGCCACACGGCCGACCAGAACCTGCCGGCCGTCATTCCCTGACCGGGCCGATGCATCGGCGGGCGATCAGGTGATGAGGTCGAAGCAGCAGCCCGCGTAGTACGGCTTGTCCCCGCCGTCGACGAAGGGCACCTCGATAGGCTTGCCCTCGTTGCGCCACACATCGCGCTTCCTGTAGCCGGAGCGCGCGAGGTCGGCCAGGAGTTCGTCGTGGTGCTGGATGCGGTACGGGCACACGGCCACGCCGATGCTGTTGAGCGTGTAGATCGTGCGCTCGGGGTGCACGGCCGTGGTGTTCATGACGATGCGCCTGGGCTTCACGGCCAGTGCGGAAAGAATCGCGTCCATGCGGGTCGGCAGGTACTGCAGGCTGCCCGACACATACAGCACGTCGCAGCCGCTCGCATCGCGGTAGTCGGTGGTGAAGCCGAGTTGCTCGGTCGCTTCGCGCTTGACGGCCATCGCTCGGCCGCTCTCGACCACGCCAGGCACGTCGCACACCGTCCAGCGCAGGGTGTCGGGGTAGCTCAGCACGCGGCGGAAGGCGTAGTACTTGATGCCGACGTGTCCGCCCAGGTCGAACACGCGCGTCAGGCCCGCGTCGATGGAGCGGCCCAGCCAGAAGAGACCGGGATAGTCGTAGAAATAGATCTGCGGGCTGTAAAGCTCGCCCGCGTCGGCATTGGCGTAGCCAACGGCCTTGGAGGGCGGTGCGCCAGCCTCGGCCGCCGCGAAGCTCTCGAACGAACCCATGAACAGGTTCTCGTCCGTGTTGTTCAGGAACTTGCGCCTGTACGCACTTTCGCGGGGAGGAAACTGCAGAAGGCTTGAAAGCATCTATTTCTCCGGTGGCATGCCCATTCTGGGTGCAACCAGAGCATTCGAGGGCTATAGCCCAGTGCCGTTGGGGCGGTTACCCCATGGGGGTTACATACCGCTCGCCAGCGCCGCCGCAGCCGCCCGCGTTTCCACCCCCAGCTTCTCGAAGATGTGCTCCAGGTGCTTGTTCACCGTGCGTGGGCTGGTGCCCAGGATCTCGCCGATGTCGCGGTTGGTCTTGCCTTTGGCGAGCCAAGACAGCACCTCGGTCTCGCGCGGCGTGAGTGCGGCGTCGGCCAGGCGGGCGGCCGGCCCTTCGCGCTGGATGGCGAAGAGCAGCATCGTCTCGCCGAGTGCCGCCGCGCCGAGGTTGCGCACCGACAGCCGCATGCCCGTGGCGGTGCCTATGGCAATGGCCGCGCCCGGTGCGAGAGCCGGTTCCAGCGAAGCGGGCAGCAGGCCCGGCGCCACCGGGTCTTCCAGCGCATGCAGCCACAGCGCGGCCTGCGGCGAGCGCCACGCGATGCGCCCGCGCGTGTCGATGAACACCACACCCATGCCGGCCACGTCGACAGCGTCTCGCGCCATGCGCGTGATGCGCGCGTTGCGCGCATGCGTGTGCAGCCGCGCCAGCACCTCCTGCGCGCGGATCGGCTTCACCACGTAGTCGACGCCGCCGCATTCGAAGCCCTCGACCACGTGCGAGGTTTCAGAAAGCCCCGTCATGAACAGCACCGGAATGTGCGCCCATGCCGGGTTGGCCTTGATGCGCCTGCAGGTCTCGAAGCCCGAGAGGCCGGGCATCAGGCCGTCGAGCAAGATTGCGTCGGGCACCACCAGTTCGAGCCGCTGCAGCGCGGCCTCGCCGTCGGCCGCCACCAGCACGGTGTAGCCGCTGGCCTCCAGCGTGTCGCACAGCATGCCGAGGCTGCTGGGTGCGTCGTCCACCACCAGCACCACGGGGCGTTCGGATGATGATGGCGATTCAGGGGGCGAGGGTGTCTGCATCTTCGGCCAGTGCGTTGCGGAGGTTGTCGAGTTCGAAGCGCGTGACCATGCCGCGCAGCCAGGTGCAGGTCGATGCCGCTGCGGGCGAGGCGGCCGCCAGCCGGTCGAGCGCCGTGTGCAGGCCGCGCACATGGCCCATCTGCACGAGGCGCATGAGCTCGGCGCGGTCGTCTTCCGAAAGGGCAAGCTGGCGCGGGCGCTGCGGCACGTCTTCTGCAGCGGCGGGCGGCAACGCATCGCTGCCCGACAGCCATTCGAGGCCGAGGTGCCGCTCCAGCGTGGCGATCAGCGCCGACTCGATCACCGGCTTGCCCACAAAGGCCTGGCAGTCCGCCGCGCGCAGCCGCTCGCTCTGGTTCTCGAACATGTTGGCCGAGACGATGATGATCGGGATGTCGCGAAAGCCCGAGGCGCGCACCGACGCGGCGGTCTGCCAGCCGTCCATGTCGTCCATCGTCAGGTCGAGCAGGATGGCCGAGGGCAGCTCCTCGCGCAGGCTGTCGAGGCATTCGGTGCCGCTCGCAGCCTCGCGCACCTCGAAGCCCAGCGGCGCGAGCATGCCGGCGAGCATCTGGCGCTGCACGGGCTGGTCGTCCACCACCAGCAGCGTGCGGCGCGCGCCGATATAGCCCGACACGGGTTGCCGCAGCGCGCCGGCCTTGCTGGCCTGCGGGCCGGGGTCGGCCACTTCGCGCAGGTACACGCGTACGCTGAAGGTGCTGCCTTGCGAAGAGGTCGAGGCCAGCTTGAGCTCGCCGCCCATCAGCGAAGTGAGCAGCCCGGTGATCGTCAAGCCCAGCCCCGTGCCGGGCTCGCCGCGACGGCGGCCCGCCGCACCGCGCTCGAAGGGCAGGAAGATGCGCTGGTGGTCCTGCGCCGCCACGCCGATGCCGGTGTCGACCACGTCGAAGCGCAGCACCTCGCGCCGCGCATCCACATGCAGCGTGACGGTGCCGCTGTCGGTGAAGCGCACCGCGTTCGTCAGCAGGTTGATGAGAATCTGCCGCAGCCACTTCGCATCGGCATGCACCCATGGCGGCAACTGCCCGGCGTGCGTGAAGACGAAGGCCAGGCCCTTGTTCTCCGCCTGCGGCCGCACCATGTGCACGAGCTGGTCGAGAAAGGCCGGCAGCGCGAGCGGCGCGGGCTCCAGCTGCAGCCTGCCGGCCTCGATGCGCGCCAGGTCGAGCAGGCCGTCGATCAGGCCCAGCATGTGCTCGCCGCTGCGGTGAATGGTCTGCACCGCCTCGCGCGGCGGCGTCACGGCGTCGCCCTTCAGCAGGATCTGCGAGTAGCCCAGGATGCTGTTGAGCGGCGTGCGCAACTCGTGCGTCATGCCGGCCACATAGCGCGTCTTGGCCTGGTTCGCGGCCTCGGCGGCTTCCTTGGCGGTCTGCAGCGCAGCATCGGTGCGGCGGTGCGCCTCGATTTCGAGGGCCAGCAGGTTGTTGTGGCGGTTCGATTCTTCCTGCGCCATCTGCCGGCTTTCGCTGCCCAGCACCACCCACCACGCGGCCACAGCGGCCACGACGGAGAGCAATGCGAACACTTTGAGAAAGGCAGTGGCCATGACCGAATCGCTGGTGCCCGCCAGCGCCTCCTGCGCGTAGACCACGCCGACCACGGTGGCCAGCAACGCGATGAGCGAGGCGGCTATCAGCAGGTAGTGCGCCACGCGGAAGTTCAGCCGCGCCGACAGCGCCGGCGGCAGCAGCGCCTGCAGCCAGCCGCTCATCTGCTCGGCCGCGCGCGAGTTTGTCTTGCAGCGGTCGTGGCAGCGCGATTCGAGCGTGCAGCACAGCGAGCAGATCGGCGCGCTGTAGGCAGGGCAGTGCGCCATGTCTTCAGACTCGAAGCTGTTGTCGCACACCGAGCACTTCACGCTCTGGCCCGGCTTCCAGCGGTCGATGTCTGTGCGCGCGAGGTAGTAGCGCCCGCGCGTACGCCAGGCCAGCAGAGGCGACACGGCCATGGCCGTCACCAGCGCGATGAAGGGCGAGAAGGCGCGGGCCCAATGCCCCAGCACGCCGGAGTAGGCCAGCATGGCCAGCGCAGCCGCCACCAGCATCGCCATCAGCCCCACCGGGTTGATGTCGTACAGGTGCGCGCGCTTGAACTCGATGGTCTTCGGGCTCCAGCCCAGCGGCTTGTTGATGACCAGGTCGGCCACCAGCGCGCCGACCCATGCGATGGCGATGTTGCTGTAGAAGCCCAGCACGTGTTCCAGCGCCGCGAATACGCCCAGCGCCATCAGCAATATCGCGATGACCACGTTGAACACCAGCCACACCACGCGCCCCGGGTGGCTGTGCGTGAGCCGCGCGAAGAAGTTAGACCACGCGAGCGAACCTGCGTAGGCGTTCGTCAGGTTGATCTTCATCTGCGAGATCACCACGAACAGCACCGTGATGCCCAGCACCCAGGCCGGGTCGCGCAGCACGTACGAGAAGCCCGTGAGGTACATCTGCGTGGGCTCGATCGCGTGGTTGGCCGGTATCTCGTGCTGCAGGGCCAGGAAGGCGAGGAACGCGCCACCCATCATCTTCAGCATGCCCGGCACGATCCAGCCCGGCCCGGCGATGAGCACCGCGGTCCACCAGCGGCCACTGTTGGCGGCGGTCTTCTCTGGCAGGAAGCGTAGGTAGTCGACCTGCTCGCCGATCTGCACCACCAGCGAGAAGGCCACCGTGGCGGCGGCGCCGAACATCAGCGGATCGAAGCCGCTGCTGTCTGAGGTGCGTCCGACCAGGCTGGTGAAGTCGGCGTACAGCTCGGGCTTCTTCACCAGTACCGCGATGAACGGGCAGACGAACAGCACGATCCAGATCGGCTGCGTCCACAGTTGCAGCCCCGATATGAGCGTGATCCCCCGCGCCACCAGCGGAATGATGACGATCGACGACACCATGTACAGCAGCCATAGCGGCCAGTCGAGGTACATCTGCAGCGCCAGCGCGAGGATGGCCGCCTCCAGAGCGAAGAAGATGAAGGTGAAGCTCGCGTAGATCAGCGATGTGAGCGTGGAGCCAAGGTAGCCGAAGCCCGCGCCGCGCGTGAGCAGGTCCATGTCCACGCCGTGCCGGGCCGCGTAGTACGAGATGGGCAGGCCCGTGAGGAAGGTGATGAGCCCCACCACCAGGATGGCCCACAGCGCATTCGAGAAGCCGTAGCTCAGCGCGATGGCGCCGCCGATGGCCTCCAGTGCCAGGAACGAGGTGGCGCCGAAGGCCGCGTTGGCCACGCGGAACTCCGACCACTTGCGAAAGCTGCGCGGCGTGTAGCGCAGCGCGTAGTCCTCCAGCGTTTCGTTCGCGACCCAGGCGTTGTAGTCGCGGCGGATGCGAAAGATCTTCTGTCCGGAGACGGATTGCATGGCTGGTTCTCGCGGCGGCGGTGGCATGGGGCAGGTACAGCAAGAAGCGCTCCCTGTGCTTCTTTACCCTCGATGTTTTCCACCGATGTCTGGCTCGCGAGTCTGCGGGCAGGGCCGGCTCCCGCCGCTACGTTGAATGACGTATTCGCGCAAACCCGGGTGATTTCTAAAGTACCAGCCATGGTGCTCGAGGCACCGTCCGATGCACTGCGATGGTGCGCGGCTCTACTTTCCAACAACCTGCCTGGAGTTTCCTGATGTCGCGTGATTCAGATCTTTCTCTCGATGCCCTGGCATTGCGCCGCCGCCGTCTGCTGCAGGGCGCCGCCGCGCTGCCCGTGATGGGCCTGAGCGGCCTGAGCTTCGGCCAGGGGCAATTCCCCACGGCCAAGGTCAACACCACCAAGCTCGCCGTGACCGACACCGAGGTAACGGTGGGCCAGCTGCATTCGTCCACCGGCACCATGGCGATTTCGGAGACCGGCTCCATCCAGGCCGAACAGCTCGCCATCGACCAGATCAACGCCATGGGCGGCGTGCTGGGCCGCAAGATCAAGGTCATCAAGGAAGACGGCGCCTCCGACTGGCCGACCTTCGCCGAGAAGTCGAAGAAGCTGCTGGTCAACGATCACTGCGCGGCCGTGTTCGGTTGCTGGACCAGCGCCTCGCGCAAGGCCGTGCTGCCTGTGTTCGAGAAAGAGAACGGCCTCTTGTACTACCCGACCTTCTACGAAGGCCTGGAGCAGAGCAAGAACGTGATCTACACCGGCCAGGAAGCCACGCAGCAGATCATCTGGGGCCTGGACTGGGGCGCGAAGGAAAAAAAGGCCAAGACCTTCTTCCTGGTGGGCTCCGACTACATCTGGCCGCGCACCTCGATGAAGATCGCGCGCAAGCACATCGAGAACTTCCAGAAGGGTTCGGTCAAGGGCGAGGAGTACTACCCGCTGGGCCACACCAACTTCAACTCGCTGATCAACAAGATCAAGGTGGCCAAGCCCGACTGCATCTTTGCGGCCGTGGTGGGCGGCTCGAACGTGGCCTTCTACAAGCAGCTCAAGGCTGCGGGCATCACGGGCGACAAGCAATTCCTGCTGACGCTGGCCGTGACGGAAGACGAAATGACCGGCGTGGGCGGCGAGAACTTCGCGGGCTTCTACTCGTCGATGAAGTACTTCCAGACGCTGGACAACGCGAACAACAAGAAGTTCGTGGAAGCCTTCAAGGCGAAGTACGGCAAGGACGCGGTGATCGGCGACGTGACGCAAGCGGGCTACCTCGGTCCGTGGCTGTGGAAGGCGGCGGTGGAGAAGGCCGGCAGCTTCGACGTGGACAAGGTAGTCGCGGGTTCGCCGGGCATCGAGCTGAAGACGGCGCCAGAAGGCTACGTGAAGCTGGATGCGAACCACCACTTGTGGAGCAAGGCGCGTATCGGGCAGGGGCAGCTCGATGGCACGTTCAAGGTGGTGGCGGAGTCGGCTGAGCTGATCAAGCCGGATCCGTTCCCGAAGGGCTACCAGTAAGCCAGCAAGCAGGCCGTCGGCCCTCACCCCAACCCTCTCCCGCTGGCGGGAGAGGGGGCAACTCCAACATTCCGGACTTCCCGCCATGACTCTGTCGGACATGATGAACATCGGCCTCATGCAGGGCTTCGCGGGGCTGAGCCTCTTCGCGGTGCTGCTGCTGATGGGGCTGGGCCTGGCGATCATCTTCGGCCAGATGGGCGTGATCAACATGGCGCATGGCGAGTTCATGACCATCGGCGCCTATTCGATCTACCTGGCTGCACGCATCACCGAAAGCCTGGCGCCGGCGTTCATGCCGTACTACTTCCCGATCGCCATCGGGCTGGCCTTCGTCTTCGCCTTCGTCACCGGATGGATCGTGGAGTGGGTGCTGATTCGCCACCTGTACAAGCGACCGCTCGACACGCTGCTCGCCACCTGGGGCGTGAGCTTGGGTCTGCAGCAGATCTTTCGCACCTTCATCGGCCCGAAGGAAGTGAGTCCCACGCTGCCCGAATGGCTCATGGGCTCGTGGACGCCGCATGAAGGCCTGGACATCCCGATCAACGGCCTGTTCGTATTGGCGCTCACAGCGCTGGTCACGGGCGGCGTGCTCATCGCTCTGCACAAGAGCCGCTGGGGTCTGCGGGTGCGCGCCACAGTGGCCAACCGCACGATGGCCAACGCCACCGGCATCGACACGAAGAAGACCGACCGCCTGACCTTTGCCATCGGCTGCGGCATTGCCGGCATGGCGGGCGCGGCCTTCACCACCATCGGCTCGACCGGGCCGACCTCGGGTTCGCTCTACATCGTCGACGCCTTCCTGGTCGTCACCTTCGGCGGCGCGGCCAGCCTCTTCGGCACGGTGGTTTCGGCCTTTGGCATTGCGCAGACGCAGTCGATCTCCGAGTTCTTCATGACCGGCTCGATGGCCAAGGTGCTGACGCTGTCGCTGATCGTGCTGATTCTGATGATGCGCCCCCAAGGCCTGTTCGCCGTCAAGGTCCGCCGTTGAAGGCACGCATGAACCTACTGCGCGACCCGATCTCGCATCTGCGGTCCTCGCCGCACGAGAGTGCGGCTCCGGTCCTCAATGCGACCTCGGGCCGCTCGCTACGGTTCCTGCGCGCATTCAACTCCTCTTTTTTGCTTTGGAGTCATCGATGAATTTCATCAAGGCCTCGATCCAGCGCTACCAGCTCGGCAGCCTGCTGCTCCTGGTGCTGCTGCTCGCGGTGGTGCTGCCGCTGTCGCTCGACATCTTCCGCCTCAACCTCGTGGGCAAGTACCTCACCTACGCCTTCGTGGCCGTGGGGCTCGTCATGGTGTGGGGCTACGGCGGCGTGCTGAGCCTGGGGCAGGGCGTGTTCTTCGGCATCGGCGGGTATGCGATGGCGATGTTCCTCAAGCTCGAAGCCTCCGATCCCATCACGACCAAGATCCAGTCGACGCCTGGCATTCCGGACTTCATGGACTGGAACCAGATCACCGAGCTACCCACGCTGTGGCTGCCCTTCAAGAGCCTGCCGCTGAGCCTTGCGCTGGTGGTGCTGGCGCCGATGGCACTGGCCTGGCTCGTGAGCTTTGCGATGTTCAAGCGGCGCGTGGGAGGGGTGTACTTCGCGATCATCACGCAGGCGGTTGCGCTCATTTGCACCGTGCTCATCATCGGCCAGCAGGGCTACACGGGCGGCGTGAACGGCATGACCGACCTGAAGACGATGCTGGGCTGGGACACGCGCACCGACAGCGCCAAGTACGTGCTGTATTACGTCTGCGTCGGCTTGCTGGTAGCGAGCATCCTGCTGTGCCGCTGGGTGCAGACCAGCAAGCTGGGCACGCTGCTGCTTGCCATGCGGGACAAGGAAGACCGCGTGCGCTTCTCGGGCTACGACGTGTCGAACTTCAAGGTCTTCATCTTCTGCCTGGCGGCCGGGCTCTCGGGCATCGGTGGTGCGATGTTCGCGCTGCAGGTGGGCTTCATGTCGCCGAGCTTCGTGGGCATCGTGCCCTCGATCGAGATGGTGATCTTCTGCGCGGTAGGCGGGCGCATGAGCCTGGTGGGCGCGGTGTACGGCGCGCTGCTGGTGAATGCGGGCAAGACGCTGTTCTCCGAGAGCTTTCCGGACCTGTGGCTGTTCCTGATGGCCGGGCTCTTCATCGGCGTGACCATGGCCTTCCCGATGGGGCTTGCCGGAGTGTGGGAAGAAAAGATCCGGCCGTGGTGGAAGTCGCGTCGCCAGGCGCTGCGCGATGCAGCCGTCAAGCCGCCGGTTGCAGCCGCACCAGTGGCGCCGCCGACAGCATCACAACCCGAACCCACGCTGCCCGAAGGCGTCGGCAGCCAGCGCGCCTGACGACTGAACCCGGAGCCACACCCTCATGAGCAACACCGACTTCGCGCTCGCCGTGGAAGACCTCACCGTCTCCTTCGACGGCTTCAAGGCCATCGACGACCTCACGCTGTACATCGACCGCAACGAGCTGCGCGTGATCATCGGCCCCAACGGGGCAGGCAAGACCACGCTGCTCGACCTGATCTGCGGCAAGACGCGCGCAAGCGCGGGCAGCATCAAGTTCAAGAACACCGAGCTCACGAAGATGGCCGAGCACAAGCGCGTGCGGCTGGGCATCGGCCGCAAGTTCCAGACACCATCCATCTACGAGAACCTGAGCGTGTTCCAGAACCTGGAGGTGTCGTTCCCGAAGGGCCGCTCGGTGTTCGGCGCGCTGGCTTTCAAGTGCGACGATGAGGTCAAGGCCAAGGTGCAGGCGATTGCGGAAGAGATCGGCCTGGCCGACCGTCTCGACACAGAGGCCGGCCTGCTGAGCCATGGCCAGAAGCAGTGGCTTGAGATCGGCATGCTGCTGATGCAGGAGCCCGAGCTGCTGATGCTCGACGAGCCCATCGCCGGCATGAGCGCGCGCGAACGAGAGCTCACGGCCGACCTGCTCAAGCGCATCTGCCAGAACCGCGCGGTGATCGTCATCGAGCACGACATGGCCTTCGTGAAGCAGATCGCGCACAAGGTCACCGTGATGCACCAGGGAAAGATCCTTGCCGAGGGGCCTATGGAGAAGGTGCAGGCTGATCCCAAGGTCATCGATGTTTATCTGGGGCACTAGATGAAGGGCCGTCGTTCAGGGTGCGATCACGCCGACGGGGTACCTTGCTCCGCGAATGTCCCCCGCCCTTCGGGCTCCTCCTTTATTTCGCTGCGCAAGGCACCCCATCGACGTGATCGTTGGACAGAGCAGTCGTTGATCAGTCGTGCACCAGCGGCCTGTGCAAGCACCCCGAACACAACCCGAGAGAGTCCAAAGATATGAGCAACCTCATGCTGAAGGTAGAAGACCTGCACGTAGCCTACGGCCAGAGCGAGGCCCTGCACGGCATCTCCTTCGAGGGCCATGCCAACGAAACCATCGCCATCATGGGCCGCAACGGCATGGGCAAGACCACGCTGTTCAAGAGCCTCATGGGCGTGCTGCCGTTGAAGAGCGGGCGCATCGAAGTGGCGGGCCAGGACGTGTCGCGCGACGAGAGCTTCCGCCGCGTGGCAAAAGGCATTGCCTACGTGCCGCAGGGCCGGATGATCTTTCCGACACTGACGGTGGAAGAGAACATCCAGACCGGGCTCGAGAACTCGAAGACCCGCCGCATTCCCGAAGAAATCTACGCGCTGTTCCCCGTGCTGTGGGACATGAAGAGCCGCAAGGGCGGCAACCTCTCGGGCGGCCAGCAACAGCAGCTTGCGATTGCACGCGCCCTCGTCACCGACCCCAAGGTGCTGCTGCTCGACGAGCCCACCGAAGGTATCCAGCCTTCGATCATCAAGGACATCGCCAAGGCACTCAACGAGATCCGCAAGCTGCGCGGCATCACCATCGTCGTGTCCGAGCAGGTGCTCAGCTTTGCGATGGACGTGGCCGATCGGCTCTTCGTCATCGAAGGCGGCCGCCTCGTGCATGAGACCGCGCGCGACAAGACCGACGTGGACCACATCAAGGCCTACCTCTCCGTTTGATTTCCGTTCAACCACAACCCAACCAGGAGCCACTGCAAATGACGGACACGCTGATCAAGGTCGATCTGACCAAGTCGCCCACCGAGAACGAGTTGATTCACAACCGCTGGCACCCGGACATTCCGATGGCCTGCTGGGTCAACCCGGGCGACGACTTCATCCTCGAGACTTTCGACTGGACCGGCGGCTTCATCAAGAACAACGACAGCGCCGACGACGTGCGCGACATCGACCTGAGCACGGTGCACTACCTCTCGGGCCCTGTGGGCGTGAAGGGTGCAGAGCCCGGCGACCTGCTGGTAGTCGACCTGCTCGACATCGGCGCCAAGCAGGACAGCCTCTGGGGCTTCAACGGCTTCTTCTCGAAGAAGAACGGCGGCGGCTTTCTCACCGACCACTTTCCCGAAGCGCAGAAATCGATCTGGGACTTCAAGGGCATGTTCACCAGCTCGCGCCACATTCCGGGCGTGAACTTCGCGGGCCTCATCCACCCCGGCCTGATCGGTTGCCTGCCCGACAAGCCCATGCTCGACATGTGGAACGAGCGCGAGAAGGCGCTCATTGCCACCGACCCCGATCGCGTGCCCGGCCTTGCCAATCCGCCGTTCGCCGGCACCGCCCACATGGGCAAGATGACCGGCGAGGCGAGGGCGAAGGCCGCCGCCGAGGGTGCGCGCACCGTGCCGCCGCGCGAACATGGCGGCAACTGCGACATCAAGGATCTGTCGCGCGGCTCCAAAGTGTTCTTCCCCGTGTACGTCGACGGCGCAGGCCTCAGCGTGGGCGACCTGCACTTCAGCCAGGGCGACGGCGAAATCACCTTCTGCGGCGCTATCGAAATGGCCGGCTGGGTGCACATGAAGGTCACGCTCATCAAGGGCGGCATGGCCAAGTACGGCATCAAGAACCCGATCTTCAAGCCCAGCCCGATCACGCCGCAGTACAACGACTACCTGATCTTCGAAGGCATCTCCGTCGACGAGAGCGGCAAGCAGCACTACCTCGACGTGAACGTCGCCTACCGCCAGGCCTGCCTGAACGCCATCGAGTACCTGAAGAAGTTCGGCTACTCGGGTGCGCAGGCCTATTCGATTCTTGGCACGGCGCCGGTGCAGGGCCACATCAGCGGCGTGGTCGACGTACCCAACTCGTGCGCCACGCTGTGGCTGCCCACGGGCATCTTCGACTTCGACATCAATCCGAACGCCTCGGGCCCGGTGAAGATGATCGACGGCAGCATCAGCATGCCGCTGTCGCACGACCTGCGTTGAAAGACAGCCAGGCCATGCCCACTTACGACTACGCCTGCGGGCAATGTGGCGGCTTCGAGGCGCTGCGGCCTTCGGGCCTGCGCGACGAGCCCGCCGCATGCCCCGATTGCGGATGCGCCTCGCCGCGCGTACTTTCAGCCGCACCGCGGCTCGCGCTGATGGCCTCGGGCACGCGCCGCGCCATGGAGACCAACGAGCGCGCACGGCATGAGCCCGGCAGTTCGCGCGACTACGCGCGCTTCAAGCATCCGGCGGGCTGCGGCTGCTGCAGTTCGGGCAAGCGGGGTGCGACGGTGACGGCGCCCAACGGGGCCAAGTCCGCGCCTTCGAGGCGGCCGTGGATGATCAGCCACTGAGGCTGCCGTTTCATGGGGCAACCCCTATTGACCGGCTTCTTTTCAAGGCCCTGATTGTTTCAATCCTGTGAACGCCGTGGTTCATTTCGACGGCGTTTTTCAGGGCTCTTCAGGATCAAACTTCTCCTCACCAACCCATCACTTGAAGGAGATTGAAATGAATGCCTCGAAGATCCTCGCCGCTGCTGCCCTCTCGCTCCTGGCTGCTGCCGGAGCCCACGCAGAAACCTACGACGGCGTGCACGTCGTGAACTCTTCTGTGACCCGCGCTGAAGTCGCACCGCAAGCCGTTGCCGCCGCTCGTGCTGGCAACGAATACAGCGATGCCTCGGGCGCTGGCGCACAAGCCTTTACCTCGACCGCCAATCGCGCGACCGTGCAAGCCGAAGCCGTTGCCAAGGCACACGACCCGTTCGCCAGCCTCGACCGCCGCGCGTTCTACCGCGACGAAGTGCCGGCTGCGTACAAGAAGCCCAGCGTGTCGTTCACGCGCCAAGCTGGCCTGTAAGCACCGACCACGACACCTTCGGGTGTTGCAAAAGAAAGAACGGGCCCTCGGGCCCGTTTTTTCATGGCCGATCACTTTGTGGTTGTTGCCAAAATATACGCATTGAGTATATATTTGCGGCCCATGAACATGCCGCAACAGGTGCTCCTTCGCGACGCGATGCGTCAACTCAACATGACGCGTGATGCTTTCGCAGAGCGCATCGGCAGCCGCAGAAGGGCGCTCGACGCCTGGCTCCTGCCCGACGAATCCAATGAATTCAGGGCCATGCCCGAAGTCGCACGGCGCTTCGTGAGCGAAATCCTGGCTTCAGACGGGCGGCGCAGTGAATATACGCAAAGCGCACATGAAGGTGCCTTGCGCCAGGCGCTGGCCACTGAAGGCTCGCACCACCTGCTGTCGGTCAGCCAGTTCAACCGCGACGCCATCGACGAACTGTTCCAGTTGGCCGACGTGATGCAGCCCATCGCGCGCCGACGCAAGGTCAGCCGCGTGCTCGAAGGGGCCGTGCTGGCCAATCTGTTCTTCGAAGCCAGCACGCGCACCCGCGTGAGCTTCGGCGCGGCGTTCTGCCGGCTGGGCGGCTCGGTGTGCGACACCACGGGCTTCACTTTTTCGTCGATGGCCAAGGGCGAATCGATCTACGACACCAGCCGCGTCATCAGCGGCTATGCCGATGCGATCGTGGTGCGGCATCCGGAGCAGGGCTCGGTCGCCGAATTCGCGCGCGCCACCAACGTGCCGGTCATCAACGGCGGCGATGGCCCGGGCGAGCACCCCAGCCAGGCGCTGCTCGACCTGTACACCATCCAGCGCGAGTTCTCGCGCCTGGGCAAGCTGGTCGACGGCGCGCACATCGCGATGGTCGGCGACCTGAAGTATGGGCGCACCGTGCACTCGCTCATCAAGCTGCTCGCGCTGTACCGCGGCCTGAAGTTCACGCTGGTCTCGCCGCCGTCGCTCGCAATGCCCGCGGAAATCGTGGAGGCCGTGAGCCGCAACGGCCACGTCGTCGAGACCGCCGCCACGCCCGCGCAGGCGCTTGCTGGCGCGGACATCATCTACGCCACGCGCATCCAGAAAGAGCGCTTCGCGAACGACGAAGTGCTGGAGGGCTTCGACAACGCGTTCGAGATCAACCGCGCGCTCATCGAATCGGCCTGCAAGCCCGAGGTGGTCGTGATGCATCCGCTGCCGCGCGATGGCCGCCCCGGCTCGCACGACCTGAGCGTCGACCTGAACAACGACCCGCGCCTGGCCATCTTCCGCCAGACCGACAACGGCATCCCGGTGCGCATGGCGATCTTTGCCACGCTGCTGGGCGTGGAAAAACTCGTCAGCCGCTCGATGCGCGATGCTGCCTGGACGCCGCCCTCGCATATCGGGCCGGACGACAGCGTGTTTCACGGGCTCGATTGAGGCTCGCGAGAGCGCGTGGCCGTCAGGCGTGCGCGAGGATGTTGACCAGCTTGCCGAACGGATCGCGCACGTAGAAGCGGCGCACGCCCCAGGGTTCGTCCGCCGGGCCGTATTCGATGGCGAAGCCCGCGGCCTTCATGCGTTCGAAGGCCGTGTCGATGTCGTCGACCTCGATGGACAGATCGGGCACTGGCGTACCCGAGCCGCCTTCCGACGCGAAGCTGACCTGCAACGTCATCTCGGCCTGCGAGCCGTAGGTCTGGATCCAGCCGTGGTCCATGAGCAGATCGAGGCCGAGGATGTCCTTGTAGAAGACAGCCGCACGCGCGGGCTCGGGCGTTGCGAAGTTGGCGACCAGTCGTTTGACTTTCATGGGGTAGGTTTTCTGATCGTGAAGGTTTGGAGTTGGCCGTCGCGCTCGACGTGCAGCAGGCCGCCTTCGACGCGGATGCCGATCCAGCGTTCGATGCGCCCGTCCGAATGGATGATCTCGATGCTGTCGTCGGATATCAGGCGGTAGTTGAACAGCGGCCCGGCCAAAGGGCCGTTCTTCTTGCCGATCGTCGCGGTCACTCGGCCCGTCGATCGAAAGCAGTAGCTGTTGACCAGCGTGTCGGACACGAGGTCGAGGAAGTGGTCGATGGGGAGGGCGTGGTTGGGCGTGATCGTCATGGTGTTCGGATGCCCGCATCGTCGCGCTGGAAGTCTCTGCGGTACTTGACGAAGCCTTTCTTCTTCGAGCCTGCAAAGCCGCAGTGCTCGAAGAACCGGTGTGCTTCGCCGCGCTCGACTGAACTGAGCAGCATGATCTTGGAGCAGTCGTGCGCGATGCATTCGTCTTCGATGTGCCGCAGGAGTGCCGCTCCCGAGCCTTGGCCGCGAAACGCCTCGCCGACAACGATGTTCTCGACCACGGCGAAGGGCTGGGCCCTGTACATCACATCGGTGCAGAAGTTCAGCAAGGCCGTCGCGCGCAGCACGCCCTCATGCTCCAGAACAAGCAGCGCCGTTCGAGAGTCGTTCGCCAGTTCGGCGATGTGCTCCGGCAGGACGCACACGCGCGTGTCGCCGATCAGCTCGCAGTACAGCGCCTCGATGCCCTTGGCATCGTCCGGTCTGGCGCGTCGGATGTTCGTTGTCTCCACAAGGCAGCCTTCCGATTCAGAAGCGGCCGAATATAGAGCCTCAAACAGTCGCACGCCGGTACGTCAGCAACCGCCCCCGATACGCCGCCCGGCTCACGGTTGCGATCTGGTCCAGCCGCTCCTCGCACATGCCGAAGCCTTCGTCCGCCATTTGCCTGTTGAATGCCGACCGGTTGCCCCGGTCCGGGTCGACGATCCACACCTCGGCGGCGGGGCTGGTGTGGCGGGCGATGAAGGCGGCGAGCAGGCCTTCCGCATCGCGCTCGTACAGCAGGTCGCTGCCGATCACGAGGTCGAACAGGCCGTGCACGTCGCCGTCGGCGCCGGTCTCCTGCATGCCCCAATGGCCGCGCCTGTATTTCATGGGCGGCAAGGCGTTCAGCCGAAGGTTCTCCAGCAGGAAGCCGCCAGCGAGCGGGTGGCAGTCGCTCGCTGTCATGTCGTTGCCGCGCCGATGGCCGACCAGGCTTGCTAGCGCGAGGCCGCAGCCGATCTCGAGCACGCGCGCGCCCAGCACCACGGGGTGCAATGCCATGCGCGCGGCCAGTTGCGCGCCCGAGGGCCACAGCAGCCCGAACATTGGCCACGAGGCAGAAGAGATTCCCTGCGCGGCAGCCGTGCCCAAAGGGTCCGAGAACTGTTGCCGATCGAGCAGCGATTGAATGACGAGGTCGTCGGCACCCGCGATGGCGATGCGCTCCAGCTTGAGTAGATAGCCCGGCATCGAAAGGGGCAGGGTCTCGCGTGCGAGGCCCCGGTGCAGCAAAGGTGGGCCAGTATGCGCCCTTGCCGGTTGCGCGCCTTCTCACGCTCATCTAAGCAAACTCTCACTGCTGCGTAAGCGGCCTCTCACGGCCTGGTAAGTACCGCGTCCTAGAGTGAATTCATCGTCATCACTCAAGGAGACAACCATGAGATTTCGTATCGCAACCCTCTGCATTGCCGCCGTTCCGGCGCTGGTGCTGACATCGCTCGCGCACGCAGGCGGGCTGGCCGATCCCGACTATCCGCAGATCTCGCATTCGACCCAGTCGCGCGATGCGGTGGCCGAGGACGCCATGCGCGCCAACAACGGCATTCACGCAACAGAGGTTCTGGAATCGCAGGTGCAGGCGCCTGTGTCGGGCGCCGACCGTGCGCAGGTGCAGGCCGAGGCGATTCGCGCGAACACCGGCATCCATCCGACGGAAGTTCTGGAATCGCAGGTGCAGCCGCCGGTGGCTTCTGCGAACCAGCCGGATGCGGCGATGACACACGCCACCAACACAACTGGCGCGACCACCTACTGAGCCGCCGCGGCGCCTTGCACGCCCGGCGTCAATCGCGCGTGAGCACGAAGCGCCTGCGGATGCCGTTTGCGGCCGAAGGCGCCACCCACAGGTCGAACTCGCCGGGTTCGACGGTCGGCTTCATGTCGCGGCCGATGAACGCAAGGTCGTCGGCCGTGAGCGTGAACTCGACGACCGCTGAAGCTCCCGGCGCGATGCCGATCTTGCGAAAGCTCTTCAGCTCGCGCACCGGCCGCGTCACGCTTGCCGCGCGCTGGCCGATGTAGAGCTGCACTACTTCTTCCGCGTCGCGCTGGCCGGTGTTGGTGACGGTGGCGCGCACGCGCAGCGTTTCCGACATCGGCAGCCGCTCTGTACTCAGCTCGACGTTGTCGTAGCGCACCGGTGAATAGCCGATGCCGAAGCCGAAGGGGTAGAGCGCTTCGTTCGTCGCGTCCAGGTAGCGCGTCTTGAATGACGTGCCTGGCGCGTTCTCGGGCGACGGCCTGCCGGTGCGCTTGTGGGCGTAGTAGTAGGGCACCTGGCCGGCCGTTTGCGGAAAGCTCACGGGCAGGCGGCCCGAGGGGTTGAAGTCGCCGAACACGACGTCGGCGATCGCGTTGCCGGTCTGCACGCCGAGGAACCACGTGACGAGGATGGCGCGCGCATTGCGCACCGCGCCCTTGAGCGCCATCGCTCGGCCGTTGCTCAACAGCACTATCACGGGCTTGCCAGTGGCGGCCACGGCCTCGGCCAGGTCTTGCTGTGCTTGCGGCAGCCCGATGTCGCTGCGCGAGCGCGCCTCGCCCGACATCTTCTCGCTCTCGCCGATGGCGAGCACCACCACGTCGGCATCGCGCGCGGCCGCCACCGCGGCGTCGATGCCGCCGGGCAGCGTCGACTCGATGCCCGAGCCGCGCACCACGTTCACCGACGAGTTGGGCCCCAGCGCCCCGCGCAGGCCCTGGTCGATGCCCACTGGTGCCGACTGTCCGGGGAACAGGCTCCACGCGCCCATCAGGTCGACGGTGCCCTCGGCGAAGGGCCCGATCAGCGCGATCTTCGTGCCGGCCTTGGGCAGCGGCAGTAGCATGCGCTCGTTCTTCAGCATCACGATGGAGCGGCGCGCGCTCTCGCGGGCCAGTGAGATGAATTCGGGGTTCTCGGGGCGCTGCGAGGCGGGTGGGCCGTCGAGCCCGTGCATCGGGTCGTCGAACAGGCCCAGCTTCTGCTTGACGCGCAACACGCGGCGCACGGCCTCGTCGAGCCGCTCCATCGGCACTTCGCCCGAGGCCACGAGGTCGGGCAGGTAGCGCATGTACAGGCCGCTCTGCATGCTCACGTCGGTGCCGGCCATGAAGGCCTGCTTGGCGGCCTCGCGCGGGTTGGCGGCGTAGCCGTGCTCCACCAGCTCTTCGTCGGCCGTGTAGTCGGAGACCACGAAGCCCTGGAACTTCCATTCGTCGCGCAGCACGCCTGTGAGCAGCGAGTGGTTGGCGGTGGAGGGCACGCCGCCGATTTCGTTGAAGGCGCTCATCACCGAGAGCGCGCCGGCATCCAGCGCCGCGCGGAACGGCGGCAGGTACACCTCGCGCAGCGTCTGCTGCGAGATGTCGCTCACGTTGTAGTCGAGCCCGCCTTCGCCCGCGCCGTAGGCCGCGAAGTGCTTGGGCGTGGCCAGCATCGAGTCGGGCCGCGAAAGGTCCGACCCCTGGAAGCCGCGCACGCGCGCGGCGGCGAACTGCCGCGAGAGGTATACGTCTTCGCCCGCGCCTTCGAGGCCGCGGCCCCAGCGTGCGTCGCGCGCGATGTCGACCATGGGCGCGAAGGTCCAGCGGAAGCCGTCGGCCGTGGCCTCGACCGCCGCGGCGCGCGCGGTGCGCTCGGCCAGGTCCGGCTCCCAGCTGGAGGCCTCGGCCAGCGGCATCGGGAACATGGTGCGAAAGCCGTGTATCACGTCCGCGCCGAAGATCAGCGGAATGCCCAGGCGCGACTCGTTCACCGCAATCTGCTGCAGCCGCCGCTTGCCTTCGAGGCCGGCGTTGTTGAACAGGCCTGTGAGCCGGCCGGCGCGCACGTCGGCAGTCTCCTGCTGTGCATTGCGCCAGCCGGCCTGGGGGTTGTTGGGAGTGTCGATGTCGGCGGGGCCGTACAGGGTGAGCTGGCCGGCCTTCTCCTGCACTGTCATACGGGCGATGAGAGCCTCGATGCGGGCCTCGGGCGTCAGCGCTGCATCTGCCGCGGCAGGGGCAGCGGATGCAGGGGGAAGCAGGAGCGCGAGGGAGAGAAGGGCGGAGGCGGGAGCGAGAAAGGAAGCCGGGGTTCTGATGCGCATGGCCTCCTATTCTGCAGATAACGCCGCCATGCCCTCTCGGCGGGTTTCCGCGCTGGCCGTAGGTCTTCTCCGATAGCCGGGGCCGTGCTTACTCTGCGGTGGCGCCCGAATCCTTCGCTACCTTCACCCATTTCGTCGTCTCGCTGCCGATGAAGGTTGCGAGCTCGGCCGGCTTCATGCTGCCGCCCGTCACGCCCTGTTCCTCGAAGCGTTTCACCACGTCAGACTGCTGCAGCACGCGCGACACCTCGGTGTTCAGGCGCTGCACCAGTTCGGGCGGCGTGCCGTGCGGTGCCATGAGCGCGAACCAGGTGGTCATGTCGTAGCCCTTGAGGCCGGCCTCGTCGAGCGTGGGTACGCCGGGGTAGGCGGGCGAACGTGTCTTCGTGGTCACGGCCAGCGCCTGCACCTTGCCGGCGCGGATGTGCGGTGCGGCCGAGGGGCTGGTTTCGATGGCCATCTGGATCTGCCCGCCCATCAGGTCGGCCATCATCGGCGCGCCGCCCTTGTAGGGCACGTGCACGATGTCGGTCTTCGTCATTGAACGAAACAGCTCGCCCGAGATGTGCTCCGTGCTGCCGTTGCCCGCCGAGCCGTAGTTGACCTTGCCCGGGTTGGCCTTGATGTAGGCGACGAGTTCGGCCACCGATTTCACGGGCACCTTCTCGTTCACGATCAGCACGTTGGGCGTGGATGCCACCAGCGCCACCGGATCGAAGTCGCGCTGGAAGTCGTAGGGCAGGCGCTTGTAGAGGCCCGGCGCGATCGAATGTGCGATGGTGGCCATGAACAGCGTGTAGCCATCGGCCGGCGCCTTCGACGCGATGGCCGCGCCTACAGTGCCGCCCGCACCGCCGCGGTTGTCGATGATGACCGGCTGCTTGAGCGCTTCCGACAGCTTCTGGCCCACGGTGCGCGCGACGATGTCGGTAGTGCCGCCCGCCACGAAGGGCACGACGAGGGTGATGGGCTTGGCGGGCCAATCGGCCGCGCTGGAAGACGCCGCGGCGGTGGCCAGCAGCAGGGCGGCCATGCAGGTGCGCAGAAAAGTCGAGGGGTGCGGGAGGGAGGATTTCATGGTCTGGATGTCGTGGCGTCGTTGTTATTGGCTATTGAAAAGAGCGCGCGCTTCACGCCACGCGGTTCAGCAGCGGCTGGTTGCGTACCCAGCGCCGCAGGTTGTCGAGAAAGATCGCTGCCACGCGGGCCTCATTGCCGTCCGAATGGCCGGCGCTGTGGGGCGTGACGATCACGTTCGGCAGGCTCCATAGCGGCGAGTCGGCCGGCAGGGGCTCGTGCGCGAACACGTCGAGATACGCACCGGCCAGCGCGCCGCTGCGCAATGCATCGATGAGCGCCGGCTCGTCGATCACTTCGCCGCGAGAGACGTTCACGAGCCGCGCACCGGCGGGCATGCGCGCCAGCACCGCCGAATCGATGAGGCCGCGCGTGCGATCGCTCAGCGGGCAGGCCAGCAGCAGCCAGTCCGCCTTCGGCAGCACTGTGTGCAGCTGTTCGTAGCTCACACTCTGGTGGGCTGGCGCGGCGGCCGAGGCCTCGCTCCCGCGCACGGACACGACACGAAGCCCGAGCGCCGCGAGCAGCGCACCGAGGCCTTGCCCGATCGGCCCCCAGCCGACGACCACTGCCGTCTGCCCCGCAAGATCACGCGGCAGGCCACTGCCCATGAGCGGCGACCAAGTGCGTGCGCGTTGCGCGGCCAGCAGCTGTGGAAACTGCCGCGCCAGCATCAGCACGCCTGCCAGCGCGGTCTGCACGACCACGCCGGCGTTGGCGCCCGACGAGGTCGTAACCTCCACGCCGCGCGCCCGCAGCTCGCCGTACACCGGCCGGTCGGCGCCCGCGGAATGCGCGTGCACCCAGCGCAGCGAGGGCGCGTGGCGCATTGCGTCGTGAAAGGCCTGCGTGTGCGGCAGCACCTCGTGCTTGGTCGACAGGCCGGTGACGTCGCGCGAGACAAAAGCTACGTCGGCGTCGTCGCCCGGGTTCACCACCACGTGGGTGCGGTCGCCGAGCGCCGCGGGCAGGCCGGGCGCCGTCTGCGCCGCGGCTTGCGGCGTCATCAGGATGCGCAGCGGCGAGCTCATTCGGCCGTCGCACCCGATTCGCGCACGATCGCCTTCCACTTCTCGTACTCCTGGCGCGTGAACTTGCCGAACTGCTCGGGTGTGCCGCCCACCGGGTCGGCGCCCTCGCGGATCATCTGCGCCTCGAGCGAGGGCAGCGCCTCGTTCACCGACTTGTTGAGCAGCGCGATCACCGGGGCTGGCGTGCCCTTGGGCGCGAAGAAGCCGAACCACGAGCCGGCGGAGAAATCGGGGAAGCCCTTCTCGGCCACGGTCGGTACGTCGGGCAGCGAGCGCGAGCGCTTCTGGCTGCTCACCGCAATGGCCCGGAGCTTGCCCGCCTTGATGTGCGCGATGACCGATGGAATGGTGGCGAACATGAATTGCACGCGGCCCGCGAGCAGGTCGTTGAGCGCGTTAGCGCCCTTGTAGGGCACGTGCAGCGTCTCGGCCCCGATGCGCTTGCTGAGCATGTAGCTCGACAGGTGCGACGAGGTGCCGACGCCGGTGGAGCCGTAGTTCAGCTTGTTGGGGTTGGCCTTGGCGTAGGCGATGAATTCCTCCAGCGTCTTCGCGGGCACCTCGGGGTTCACCACCAGCACGTTGGGCACGTCGGCGATCTGCACCACCGGCACAAGGTCGGTGAGTGGGTCGTAGGGCAGGTTCTTGTAGAGCGTCTGGTTGACGGCCATCGGGCCGACCGAATTGACGATCAGCGTGTAGCCGTCGGCCGGTGCACGCACCACGAATTCGGTGCCGATGTTGCCGCCGCCACCGGGCTTGTTGTCGATGATGAAGGACTGCTTGAGTTTTTCCGACATGTGCTGCGTGACGGCGCGCGCGAGGATGTCGGTGGTGCCGCCGGCTGTGAAGGCGACGACCACGCGCACGGGCTTGCTCGGGTAGGCCGTCTGTGCGGTGGCGTTGAGGCCGGCGGCCAGCAGTGCCGTGGCGCAGAAGAGCTTTTGCAAGAAGCGGGAAGAAGGCTTGTCTCGTGTCATTGTTGTGTTCTCGTGGGTAGTCGGTCTGGTGTTCAGTCGCGAAAGCCCGGGTCCATCCGGTCGAGCTTGCGCAGCAGCGCAGGCCATTCCATGAGGCCGTAGGGTCGGCGCGTGCCGGGCTGGTAGTTGTTCCAGGTTTCCTCCAGCACTTGCTGCGGCACGGCCCTTAGCAGCGTGTTGCAAGACATCGCACCGATCTGCGCGCGGCAGGCCAGCTCGAGCCGGTGCATCCAGTTGAAGGCTTCGCCCACGCTGCGGCCCACCACCAGCGCGCCGTGGTTGCGGAAGATCACGGCCTCGCGGTCGCCCAGGTCGGCCAGCAGCGAGGCCTGCTCCTCGGTGTTCAGCACCACGCCCTGGTAGTCGTGGTAGCCGATCTTCAGGAATCGCATGGCGGTTTGCGTGAGCGGCAGCAGGCCGCATTCGAGCGACGACACCGCCATCGACGCCCAGCTGTGCGTGTGGATCACGCAGGCCACGTCGGGCCGTGCCGCGTGCACGGCGCTGTGGATCACGTAGCCGGCCTTGTTGATGCCGTAGTCCAGCTCGCCGAAGTCGGGCTTCGAGAGGATGTTGCCGTCCTGGTCGACCTTGATGAGGCTGGAGGCGGTGATCTCCTCGTACATCATTCCGTAGGGGTTGATGAGGAAGGCGCCTTTCTCGCCCGGCACGTGCGAGGAGATGTGGTTGGCCATCATGTCGGACATGCCATAGAGGTCCACCAGCCGGTAGCAGGCCGCGAGGTCGATGCGGGCCTGCCATTCGGCATCGGAGCATCGGCCCTTCATGGAGGGAATCTGGAGTACGCCGGGTTGTGTCATGGGGTTTCGTTCGGATGCATGGGGTTCATTCAGTCGGCGCCAAGCTGCAGGCGGTTGGGCAGGCGCTTCTCGATGGCGAACTTCAGCAAGGCGGCCGAGCGGAAGATGCCGTGCGCGAACTTGCCGTAGGGCAGGGTGAGAAACAGCGCCATCACCACGCCCAGGTGCACCGCCAGCAGCAATGCCATGAAGGGCGTGTCGCGCCACGCCAGCAGCGCAAGGCCGGTGATGCTGGTGAGCAGCAGCAGGGCGATGAAACCGCGGTCCATGGGGCGCTGCGCCGCGTCGCCGTGCGCCGGGTCGCGCCGCAGGTTCAGCCACAGCAGTCCGACCGGGCCCACCACCAGGCCGATGCCGCCCGCGGTGCCCAGCAGCACGGGCAGGCTGGTGAGCGCATAGGGCGCATGCAGGCTGAACAGGTAGTGGTACAGCGTGGCCACGCAGGTCGACGCGAAGCACAGCATGAAGCCGTAGAAGGTGAAGTGGTGGAAACGCCGGCGCCACAGGGTGAAGCGGTCGTCTTCGTTGTTGCAGCCTTCGCCGTGGCCGCCGCCCAGGTACTTCAGGCGCAGCGCGTCTTGCGCGGCCTCGGCGCTGGCTGCGTTGCGTACGCCGGTCACTTCGGCAGGCACGTTGTCGCGCGACGGCGATACCTCGCGCCAGAAGCGCCGCACGCCCATGGCCAGCGCGAACATCACGAAGAGAAACACCGCGCCGAACACCAGCGCGAGAAAGTTGTGCGGAAAGATCGCGTAGAAATTGCCCGCGAGCGGCTCGTGCAGCAGCGAGCCCGACATCGCCACTGCCAGCACCAGGAAGAGCGCGAGCCCACCGGCCAGAGCGAGCGCAACCGTGAGGCCCGCGCGCTGGTAGAGCGCACCCATTGCAGGCGGCCAGGCGTAGTCGTGATACGTCTGCATGCGCACCTGCGCCATCGCCTGCGGCACGTTCACCGCGAACTCGTGCGGCGGCGCGTATTGGCAGGCGTGCAGGCAGGCGCCGCAGTTGTGGCACAGGTTGGCGAGGTAGTGCGTGTCGGCCTTGCCGAATTCGAGCCGGCGCGTCATGGCCGGGAACACGGCGCAGAAGCCTTCGCAGTAGCGGCAGGCGTTGCAGATCTGCAGGATGCGGGCGACTTCGCCTTCGCTCGCTGTCAACGGAAGGGCGGGCTGTATCGGGATCACGCGCGACGTGGCACCGCCACCGATGCCGTCGGCATCCGCACGGGCGCGTGCGACGAGATCAGTGAGCTGCTGCAAGGGCGGTCTCCGGGGATTTCTTCGAAAGGTTCTTTGCCGCGTTCGCGGCCTGCGTGCCGGCAATGCGCCCGAAGGCCGTGCCGATGCTCATGCCGACGCCCGCCGTGTAGCCTTTGCCGAGCACGTTGCCGGCCATCATTTCGCCGGCCACGAACAGGTTGGGGCTGGCCCGGCCGCCGAAGCGCACGGCTGCTGTTTCGTCCACCTTCAGGCCGAGGTAGGTGAAGGTGATGCCGGGGCGCACGGGGTAGGCGTAGAAGGGCGCTGTGTCGATGGGGCGCGCCCAGTGCGTCTTGGCTGGCGCGAGGCCTTCGGTGTGGCAGTCGTCGAGCGCGGTGTGGTCGAAGCGGCCCACATGGCAGGCGGTGTTGTAGTCCTCCACCGTGCGCACGAAGGTGGCTTCGTCGCGGCCGATCTTGCGTGCCAGTTCGCCGAGCGTGTTGGCCTGCGTGCCGGGGAACACCGGCGGCATGAAGCGCCCGACCGCTTTCTGGTCGATGACCGACCAGGCAATCTGCCCCGGCTGCTGCGCGACGAGCCGGCCCCAGATGGCGTAGCGCTTGGGCCAGAAATCTTCGCCCTCGTCGTAGAAGCGCTTCGCCTCGCGGTTGACGACCACGCCGAGCGACACGCAGTCGATGCGCGTGCAGATGCCGCCGTCGTACAGCGGTGCGCGCGCGTCGATGGCCACCATGTGGCCCTGCGACGGATCGCCGATGCTGTCTGCGCCCGCGGCGATCATGTGCTTCAGCAGCACGCCCTGGTTGAAGCGCGTGCCGCGGATCAGGAAGTTGTCGGCCGGCCACTCGCCGCGCTCGTTCCGGCCCCAGGCCTCGCGCAGCCACTCGCGGTTCGACTCGAAGCCGCCGGCGGCCAGCACGCAGCTTCTTGCGGCGATGCGCTCGCCGGCTTCGGTGCGCACGGCCATGAAGCGGTCGCCATCGAGTTCGACCGAGGCCACGGGCGTGTCGTAGCGAATCTGCACGCCCAGCCGTTCGGCGCTGCGGAAATAGGCGTTCACCAGCGCCTTGCCGCCACCCATGAAGAAGGCGTTGGTGCGCGCCACGTGCAGCGCGCCCGACAGCGGCGGCTGAAAGTGCACGCCGTGGCTGCGCATCCAGTCGCGGCAATTCGACGAGGCGCGAATCACCAGGCGCGCCAGATGCTCGTCGGTGAGGCCGCCGGTCACCTTCAGCAGGTCTTGCCAGTATTCCTCTTCAGAGTAGGCCTCGATCAGCACGTCCTGCGGGGCGTCGTGCATGCAGCGCAGGTTGCGCGTGTGCTGCGAGTTGCCGCCGCGCCATGCCTTGGGCGAGGCTTCGAGCAGCAGCACCGAGGCGCCGGCCTCGCGTGCCATCAGGGCGGCGCACAGCGCGGCATTGCCGCCACCGACAACCAGAACATCTATCACTCGTGGGTCTCCTTGGAATACGGGAGACTCTAGGCACGCCGGCCTTCAGGCGAAAGGCCGATCCGGGCAACGGGTGTTCAGTTTTCGAGAAGACTTGCTCCTGTCCAACTGCCATCGCGCACCAGGGCGCGCGCCGTGTCGGCCATCACCACGCGGGTGGCCAGCGCGGCGGGAGAGAGCTCGTCGTCCGACAGGCTCACGAGCAGGTTGCGGCGGCCCACGTGCGCGTCGGCGATCTGCGTGAGCTGCAGGTCGTCGCGGTCGTGCCGTGCGGTAGCGGCGCCGGGTTGGATGGTGGCGCCGTGTCCCGCGCGCACCGCATCCATCAGCAGCGCGAGGCCGTCGACCTCGGCCACGATGCGCGGCGCGATGCGCGCCCGGGCGAAGGCCGCCATCAGCGTGGCGCGCAGGCCATGGCTGCCGCTGGGCAGTATCAGCGGCAGTTCGGCCAGTTGCGACAGGCGCACGCGGGCACCGGTGGGGCGCTGCGGCAGCGTGGGGGATGCAATGACGAAGAGCTTCTCGGCCAGCAGCGGGGTCACGCTCCAGCGCCGCGGCGTGTCGGTCTGGAACAGCACGGCCAGGTCGAGCTGCCGCGCCTGCAACATGGTCGTGAGGTGACCGGACAGCGCTTCGACCATGTGCAGCCGCACCTCGGGGTAGCGCTCGCGCATGGCGCGCATCAGCGGCACGCCGAGCACCGTGGCGGTGGTGGGTGCCAGGCCCACGCTCACGTGGCCCGAGAGCCGCGCCTGCTGCGCGGCGCGCACCGCGTCGTCGGCATGGCGCAGCGTGAGCTGGGCCTGGTGGAGAAAGGCCACGCCCGCATCGGTGGGCGCAACGCCGGTCGAGCTGCGCTGCAGCAGCCGGGTGGACAACTCGCTTTCGAGCCGGCTGATCTGCTGGCTCAGCGCCGAGGTGACGACGCCCAGCTCGACCGCCGCGCGGCCCATGCTGCGAAGCTCGCAGACCTTGACGAAGTAGCGCAGTTGCCGGAGTTCCATCGCCCGATCATCGCGCAGGCACGGCGGCCGGTGCGGGCCGGCGCAACAGCAGCCAGCCGAACAGCGGCGCGGTGATGTACATCACCACCGAGTAGATGGCCGCCGGCAGCGCGAGCTGGAAGCTGCCGAGCACGCTCACCGCGATGAAGATCGCGAGCGTGGAGTTGTGGATGCCGATCTCGTAGCTGATGGCGGTGGCCAGCGGCTTGTCGAGGCCCGCGGCGCGGCTCAGGTAGTAGCCCGCGAGCAGGCTCACGAGATTGAACAGCAGCACCGGCACACCGATCTCGGCGAAGGTGGCGGCCATGGTCTTCCACTCGTTGGCGATGGCGAGCACCGTCACCACCGCGAGCACGACGCCGCTGAAGATCTTGGTCGGCTTTTCCATGCGCGCCGCGAAGCCGGGGCTGCGCGAGGCCACGAACATGCCGATGGCCACCGGCACCAGCACGATGGCGATCACCTCCACCAGCTTGCGCGTCTGCAGCGGCACCACCTGGCCGCCTTGAGCGAAGTGCCCGATGGCCCAGTTCGCGATGAGCGGCAGCGTGACGATGGACAGCAGCGTGTTCACGGCCGTGAGCGAGATGTTCATCGCCACGTTGCCGCCGAACAGGTGCGAGAACAGGTTGGCCGAGATGCCGCCGGGCGAGGCCGCGAGCAGCATCAGCCCGACCGCGAACACGGGCGACAGGCCGAAGCCCACGATGATCGCGTAGCAAGCCAGCGGCAGGCCGATGACCTGCAGCACGAGCGCGATGGTCACGGCCTTCGGGTGCTTGAAGAGGCGCCTGAAGTCGGCGAGCGAAAGCGAAAGCCCGAGCCCGAACATCACAAGCGCGAGCGCGCCGAACAGGAAGCGGGTAACGATGACGGTGGCGTCCATTGGGTTTGTCTCCTCGGTGGTTCTTGTAGTTTTGATGCGTAAAAAAATAGCCGCCAGCACCTGTCGTGCAGGCGCTGGCAGCCGTGGAAACCGGGGTCGACGCTGTCTTATTGTTTGTAGCTGTCGTCGATGCGGTCGAGCTTGCGGATCAGCGAGGGCCAGACGAACTGGCCGCCCAGGCCACCGGTCTGCACCTTCATCGCCTGGCCTACGCCCTCGACGATCTTCGGGTTGACTTGCGTGAGTTCGCTGCCGCCCGATTGCGCCGCAATCTGGATCTGGCAGGTGTTCTCGAAGGTGTACATCGAAAGAAAGGCGTCGGCAATGGTCTTGCCGCAGGTCAGCAGGCCGTGGTTGCGCAGCATGAGGAAGTTGGCGCTGCCCATGTCGGCCTGCAGGCGCGGCTTTTCGTCGTCGCGGAAGGCCACGCCTTCGTAGTCGTGATAGGCCAGCGAGGCCAGCACGAAGGTCGATTGCTGGCTGATGGGCAGCACGCCGTTCTTCTGCGCGCTGACGGCGATGCCGGCCTTGGTGTGGGTGTGCAGCACGCACTGGATGTCTTCGCGCGCGGCATGCACCGCGCTGTGAATGACGAAGCCCGCCGGGTTCACGGGGTAGGGCGAGTCGATGATCTTGTTGCACTGCTGGTCGACCTTGACCAGGCTCGACGCGGTGATCTCGTCGAACATCAGGCCGTAGGGGTTGATCAGGAAGTGGTGCTCGGGGCCGGGAATGCGCGCGCTGATGTGCGTGAACACGAGGTCGCTCCAGCCGTAGAGCGCTACCAGGCGGTAGCAGGCGGCGAGGTCGACGCGAAGCTGCCACTCCTCGGCGGAGACGAGCTTCTGGATTTCGGGTTGGGAGAAGGCGTTCATGGTTTCCTCTTGTCGATGTCAGGCGGCCGCGGGTTCGGTCAGCGCGGCCTTGTAGATGCTCTGCTTCGGCTGCGCCATCACGCGGCGCAGCATGGGCTCGAACTCGCTGATGGGCAGCGTCTCGGCCTTGGGGTCGAAGGCGGGGTTGTCGTAGAGCGCGCAGAACTCGGCCGTGCGCTCGTAGTGCGGGTGGTCCTTGAAGTTGTCGCGCATGTCGCGGTCCAGGCCGATGTGGTGAAAGAAGTAGTGGCCCTGGAAGATGCCGTGGTTCTGCACCATCCAGTGGTTGGCTTCGCTCACGAAGGGCTTGAGGATGGCGGCGGCGATGTCGGGGTGGTTGAAGCTGCCCAGCGTGTCGCCGATGTCGTGCAGCAGCGCGCACACCACGTACTCCTCGTCGCGGCCGTCGCGCAGGGCGCGGGTGGCGGTCTGCAGCGAGTGGGTGTAGCGGTCGACCGGAAAGCCGCCGTAGTCGCCTTCGAGAATCTGCAGGTGCTTGATCACGCGCGCCGGCAGGCCGGTCGTGAACTGCATGAATTCGCCGCCGATCAGTTGCCAGTCTTCGCGCGTGCTTTCCTGCATGCTCTTGAAACTTGCGCGTGCGTTCATCGCTGGGGTCTCCGTTCTTGTGGGGTGCCGGCCACTGTATGCCTGCGCTTGACCTTGAACTGTCAAGAATTTGACAATGTGGGGTTCTGGTAAACCCCCGCCTCGCAGCGGTTCATGCCCATGGCTGCCTCCTCTAGACCGCGTCTTTCCGCTGCGCACCGCGCCGCGCTGGAGGGCAATCCGTGGTTCATGAGCATGCCGCGCGCCCAGCGCGAGGCGCTGCTGGGCGCGGCCGAACTCCACCACGTGCGGCGCGGCGCAATGGTGTTTCGCCAGGGCGATCCCATTCACGCGGCGGGCGGCGGCTTCTACGGGTTGGTGGCGGGCACCATCAAGATTTCATCGCTGCGCCAGGACGGGCGCGAGGCCATCCTCGCGGTGCTGGAGCCCGGCAACTGGTTCGGCGAGATCACGCTGATCGACGGCTCGCCGCGCACGCACGACGCCACCGCGCTCGAGGCGCTCGACCTGCTGATGGTGCCACCCGAGGCCTTCGGGCAGCTGATGCGCGATGTGGTCTTTTCCAACGCCATCGCCGCGATGCTGGCGGCGCGCGTGCGCATGCTCTACGGGTTGACCGAAGATGCCACGCTGCGCAGCCTGCGCGCCCGCGTGGCGCATCGGCTGCTGGTGCTGGCGCGCGGCGATGCCACGCAGTCGGTGCACCTGCGGCACGAGCTGCAACTGCCGCAGGAAGCGCTGGCGATGATGCTGGGCGTGACGCGGCAGACGCTGTCGAAGGAGCTCAATGCGTTGGCGGGCGAGGGCGTGGTCGCGCTGGGCTACGGGCGCATCGAGCTGCTGTCGCTCGATGCGCTGCAGAAGCTGGTAAGCACGGGCTAGGGTCGCCTGCTGCCGTCAGCGCAAGACCCGGCCGTCGGCGGAGATGCTGATCAGGTCGATGTTGCGCACGCTGTCGCGCAGGCCCGGGCGCAGGTTGATGCGGAAGCCGCCCACGTCGTAGTCGGTCATGCCCGACATCACGCGCTGCAGGCTCGCGGTGTTGAAGCCGCGGCCGGCGCGGCGCACCGCTTCGCCGGCCGCCTTGGCCGCGATGAAACCCTCGAGGCCCTCGTATGACGCGGTCTGGTCGGAGTTGTCCACGGCCGCGAGGTATTCCTTGACGATGGGAATGGCCGAGGGCCGCGGCGACGGCACCACCTGCGAGATCACGATGCCGCCGATGTCCTTGCCCAGCGTGGCGTAGAGCGGGTCGATGCCGACGATGGAAAAAGCCATGAAGCTGCCCGAGTAACCGCTCTTGCGCAGCGCGCGGATGGCGTTGGCCGTGGTGCCCGAGAGCGACACCAGCACGATGGCCTGGGGCGATTGCTGCTGCACGGTCTTCAGTGCTGCATCGAGCTTGTTGCCGGTGGGCGGCACCAGCGCGCTCGCGACCAGCGGTGTGAGCCTGAGCTCGGTGATGGCCTGCTCGACGGCCGCCAGGCCGGCGCGGCCCATGGCGTCGTCGTCGCCCACCAGCGCGATGCGGGTCTGCCCCACGGTGGCGCACTGCTTCACGATCTTCAGGGCCTCGTCGATCATGCCGGGCCGCACATGGAACACGTTGGGGTGTTCGGCGCCGCGCAGCGTGTCGGAGGCCGCGAAGGGCGCGAACAGCAGGCTGCCCTGCTGCGTGGCGACGTTCGCGCCGGCCTCGCTGCTGGCCGTGCCGACGAAGCCGAAGAGCATGTCGGCCTTGTTGGTGGTGAGCAGGGTGCGCGCGTTGGCGGCGGCGCGGGCCGCGTCGTAGCCGTCGTCGAGCTGAAGCAGCTTCAGCTGCAGGCCGGTGGCGGCGTTCTTGTCGTTGAAGTCGCTCACCGCGAGGCGGCTGCCGGCGGCGAAGGCGGTGCCTATTTCGTAGGCACTGCCGGTGAGAGGCACCGATTGCCCGAGCAGCACGACACGCGGTGTGCCGCCCGCCGCGCGCGTGGACTGGGCCATGACCGGTCGGACGATGCCGCTTCCCAGCGCCAGTGCGCCCCACGCCGCCTTGCTCAACCATTCCCTGCGAGATGGGTTCATTGGACACCTTCTTTCACATTAGTAAAAAAGTGTAGCAATAACGGGGCCAGGGGGGAAGTCGGGTGCCGGGGCGGAATTCCCTGATGAGAGGGCCCGGGAAGGGCCGAGGCCGTTCAGGCGGCGCGTTCGAACACCAGGTCCCACACCCCATGCCCCAGCTTGATGCCGCGGTTCTCGAACTTGGTGAGCGGGCGGTATTCGGGCTTGGGCGCGTAGCCCTCGGCGGTGTTGCGCAGCAGCGGCTCGGCCGCAAGCACTTCGAGCATCTGCTCGGCGTAGGGCTGCCAGTCGGTGGCGCAATGGATGTAACCGCCGGGGCGCAAGTGCTGCGCCAGCTTGGTCACGAACTCGGGCTGGATCAGGCGGCGCTTGTTGTGGCGCTTCTTGTGCCACGGGTCGGGAAAGAACACATGCACGCCGGCAAGTGTGCCGGGCTGCAGCATGTGGTCGAGCACGTCGACCGCGTCGTGCGCGCAGATGCGGATGTTCGACAGCGACTGCTCGCCGATGCGCTTGAGCAGCGCGCCCACGCCGGGTTCGTGCACTTCGCAGCAGAAGAAATTGGTTTCGGGCAGCACGGTCGCGATGTGCGCCGTGGCCTCGCCCATGCCGAAGCCGATTTCCAGCACGGTCGGGCCGGCGCGGCCGCCGAAGGCCGCAGTCAGGTCGAGCGGTTCGGGCTTGTAGGGCACGAGAAACAGCGGGCCCAGTTCGGAGAAGGCGCGTGCCTGGCCTTCGGTGGTGCGGCCGGCGCGCTTGACGAAGCTCTTGAGGCGGCGGTGCAGCGGGTGCGGCTTGGCCGCTTCTTCTTCGTCGCTGGCGTCTGGAGTGGGCGCATCTTCGCTGCGCGGGATGTCGTTGGGCACGGTGTCGGGAAAGTTCATGGAGGCCGCGAATTGTAGAGAGCGCGCCATTCGGGCACCCAACCGGCCAGGGCGTCCGCGCAGTTGGCGCCCGTGGTGCGCCGCAATCCGAGCACGCGCGCGGCGCTGTCGAGCGCGGCCAGCGCGGCGGCGGGGGAGCCTGTGTCGATGGATGTTGCGCCGTTCTGCTTCGACAGCTTGTCGCCGTCGGCGCCGCGCACCAGCGGCGTATGCAGGTAGCTGGGCGTGGAAAAGCCCAGCGCGCGCTGCAGCAGGATCTGGCGGGCGGTGTTGTCGGTGAGGTCTTCGCCGCGGACCACGTCGGTCACGCCCTGTTCGGCATCGTCGACCACCACGGCGAGCTGATAGGCCCAGGGGCCGTCGGCGCGGCGCAGCACGAAATCGCCGACCTCACGGCTCACGTTCTGGTACTGGCGGCCGAGGCGGCGGTCGGTCCAGCAGAGTTCGCTGCCCGTGCCGGAATCGGCCGCTTCATCCCAGGGCACGCCCGGCGTGGGCGGCCGGTCGGCCTCGAACTTTTCGGTGGCGAAGCGCCAGGCCCGCGCGGGCTTGCCGTGCAGCCCATCGCGGCAGGTGCCGGGGTAGACGCGCTCGCCGTGGCGCTCGTGCCGTTGGCCGAGTCGCGCGAGGGCTTCGTTGATGTCCTTGCGCGAGCAGCCGCAGGGGTAGGCGAGGCCGCGCGCCTGCAGCCGGGCCAGCGCGGCTTCGTAGCGCGCGGTGCGCTGCGTCTGCCACACCGGGGTTTCGTCGGGCAGCAGGCCGCAGTCGGCCAGTTGCTGGAGGATGTGTTCGCCCATGTAGGGCAGGCAGCGCTCGGTGTCGGCGTCTTCGATACGGATCAGCCAGCGCGCCTGCGGACCGCGGGCGCGCACGTCGAGCCAGCTCGCGAGCGCGGCCACCAGCGAGCCCGCATGCAGCGGGCCGGTGGGCGAGGGCGCGAAGCGGCCGGTCTCCCTCATCTCCCGATCAGATGACGTCGAGCGCGAGCGACAGGCCCGAGAGGAAAGCGTCTTCGACGCGGTGGCCGGTGCACCAGTCGCCGGCCACGCCGATGCGGGCCTTGCTGTCCCAGAGGTGCGTCGTGCCCACGGGCACCTGCGTCTGCGCTTCGTTCCAGCACAGGGCCTGGGCGTGCGCGGGCGTGGCATGGATGCCGGTGATCTCGGCGAAGGCGCGCAGCAGCTTGGCTTCGACGCGCGCGGGCGTGTCGCGCAGGTGCTCTTGCGACCACGTGGCGCTGGCCTGCAGCGTCCAGCGCTCGATGGGCTCGCGGCCGGGCTTGGACGATTCGCGCGCCAGCCACGCCACGCGGTGGTGGGTGCTGCGGGCTGCATTCCATTGCGGGCCAAGGTGCGACATGGTGGGCTGGTTGGCCTGGGGGTAGGCGACCATCAGCGTCCAGCAGGGCGCGATGCGCACGGGCTCGATCTTGCGGCTGAGCGTGGCCGAGAGCTTGCCGTCGCCCAGCAGCGCGCGGGTGCGTGCGGGCGGCACGGCGAGCAGCACGGCGTCGAAGCCGGAATACACGTGTTGCGAATCGTCGGCGCCCGCGGTGCGCAGTTGCCAGCGCTTCGCATCGAGCGCATCGGGCTCGATCTGCGTGACCTGCGTGCCGGTAATGAGGCTGTCGCCCAGCGGCTTGGCCCAGTGGGCGGCCAGCGCGTCCATGCCGGGCTGCGCCACCCAGTGGGGCTCGAGCGAGGGCAGGGCCGCCTCGGCCACGCGGCCGTGGGCGTCGAGCACGCGCACGAGGTTGGCGCTCCAGCGCTTGCACAGGCCGGGCGTGCTTTCGAGCGCCAGCGCAAAGCGCGGGTCGCGCACGGTGAAGTATTGCGCGCCGCTGTCGAAGCGGCCGAAGGCGGTGTCGATGCTCGCCATGCGCCCGCCGGCTGTGGCCTCGCGTTCGAACAGCGTGACCTTGTGGCCGGCCTGCACCAGCGTTCGTGCACAAGCCACCCCGGCGATGCCGGCGCCGATGACGGCGAAATTGCGCGGCGCGCGCGGGGTGGCCGGGGTTCGGTGACGGTCGGCGGCCTTGGCCGGCTTCTTTGCAGTTGCGCGAGTGCTCATGACGAACTCTTTTCTTCTGGATGGAATGCGGTTGGATGTGTCTGCACTCTACATCGGTCCGAGAGCCGCTTCGCCTGAGGACACACCCTTAGCGGCGCTGCGCGAATCCTCGGCAATACTCGTCAACCCCTCATCGACCCCGATGCCGCTCGAGCAGCGCACGCCGCGTGCCTTCATGCTCGAACTGCGCCAGCCACCATTCGAGCGCCCGCCCCGGCTTGCCCGCGCTGCGCACGCGCCATGCGCAATGCATCGTTCCCATTGGCGGCATGCGCTCGGTCTTCAGCTCGACCAGATGCCCGGCCTCGATGTACGGCCGCGCCATCGGCTCAGGCAGAAAGCCGCCACCCAGCCCGTGCAATTGCGCCGCGATCTTGGCCTGCATGCTCGGCACGGTGAGCACGTCCTGCCCGCCCATGAGGTTTACCGTCATGCTCGGTCCGTGCCGCGCCGAATCGGCCGCGGCCACCGCGCGGTGCTGCCGCATCACCGCGTCGCTCAGAGGCTGGGCCAGGCGCGCCAGCGGATGGTGGGGCGCCACCGCATAGACGAAGCGCAACTCGCCGATCGGCCGGGTACGGATGCCCGTGGCGGTGAGTGCCAGGCTCGCGGCATCGAGCACCGCGCCGATGGCCAGGTCGGCCTCGCCGCTGGTCAGCGCCTCGATGGTGCCCAGCAGCGTTTCGTCGCGCAGCTTGAGCCGCGTGGGCGGCTCCAGCGCGAAGAAGGCTGTGGCCAGGTCGAGCAGCGGGTCGCGCGCGATCACGCTGTCGACCGCGATGGTCAGCATCGGCTCCCAGCCGGTGGCCACGCGCTTCACGCGGTTGGCCACCGCGTCGATCTCGTTGAGCAGCCGGTCGGCCTCGCGCAGCAGCTCGGCACCGGCCTCGGTCAGCCGCGCCTGGCGGGCGCTGCGGTCGAACAGCAGCACGTCGAGCGCGTCCTCGATCTGGCGCACCCGGTAGCTCAGCGCGCTGGGCACCAGGTCGAGGGCGCGGGCGGCGGCGGCAAAGCTGCCGGTGCTGGCCACGGTCTGGAGCATGGAGAGGGCGTCGGGGGTCAGCACGTCACGGGGGCTGGGCATGGTGGCTCCATTGATCAAATTATTTGAATGGTGCCATCAAACTGCGGCGTCTTTCCGAATGGGGTGCGGACCTAAAGTTCTTTACATCCGCTGCGCATCCGGCGCGGCATACGAAAAAGGCCCGCACACCCCCACAGGGCAGGGCCGAAGGAGTTCGACGATGTTGCAAGTCCGTAAATCACAGGAACGCGGTTATGCCGACCATGGCTGGCTGCGCTCGTTCCACAGCTTTTCTTTCGCCAACTATTACGACCCGGAGCACATGGGCTTCGGCAACCTGCGGGTGATCAACGAAGACCGTGTGGCGGCGGGCGCCGGTTTCGGCACCCACGGCCACAAGGACATGGAGATCATCAGCTACGTGCTTTCGGGCGAGCTGGCGCACAAGGACAGCATGGGCAACGTGGAAAGCATTCCACCCGGCGACGTGCAGCGCATGAGCGCGGGCCGCGGTGTGATGCACAGCGAGTTCAACCACAAGGCAGACGAGACCACGCACTTCCTGCAGATCTGGATCCAGCCGAACGTGCGCGGCATCGAGCCCGGCTACGAGCAGAAGAAGTTCAGCGACGCCGAGAAGCGCGGCAAGCTGCGCCTCGTGGCCTCGCCCGACGGCACCGATGGCTCGGTGACGGTGCATGCCGATGCGCGCCTGTTTGCCGGCCTGCTCGATGGCGAAGAAAAAGCCAGCCTGGCTCTCGACCCGAAGCGCAAGAGCTACGTGCACCTGGTGCGCGGTGAGCTCGAAGTGAACGGCCAGAAGCTCGTGGGCGGCGACGCCGCGATGCTGGAAGGCGAATCGCAATTGACGCTGGGCGCCGGCAAGGACGCCGAAGTGCTGGTGTTCGACCTGGCCGCCTGATCTCCCTTGCCGGGCGCTTGCCGCCCGGCTTTTCTTTTCCCTTTTCAATTTCAACAACCGAGGAGTTTTTCAATCATGGCAACTACAACCACTGCACCCAATTCGGCACAAGACACGCTGGCCCTGATCGGCCGCATCCTGATCGCCTACCTGTTCATTCCCGCCGGCATCGGCAAGCTCATGGGCTTCGGCGGCACCGTTGGCTACATCACGTCCGTCGGCCTGCCGCTGCCCGAAGTGGGTGCGGCCATTGCGATCATCGTCGAGCTGGGTCTCGGCATCGCGCTGCTGCTGGGTTTCAAGACGCGCTGGACCGCGATCGTGATGGCAATCTTCACCGTGGCGACCGCGCTGTTCTTCCACAAGTACTGGTCCGCACCCGACGCCATGAAAATGATGCAGCAGATCAACTTCAACAAGAACATCGCCATTGCAGGCGGCCTGCTTGCCCTCGCAGGCTTCGGTGCCGGCCGCTTCAGCATCGACAAGCGCTGATCGCAACACCTCACCCACTCAGGAGCACCCAAACATGGCAAACATCGTCGTCGTCTTCCATTCCGGCTACGGCCACACCCAGCGCGTGGCGCAAACCGTGGCGGACGGCGCGGGCGCCCAACTGCTCGCCATCGACGCGGACGGCAACCTGCCCGAAGGCGGCTGGGAGCTGCTGGCCGCGGCCGACGCCATCGTCTTCGGCTCGCCGACCTACATGGGCGGCGTGAGCTGGCAGTTCAAGAAGTTCGCCGATGCGTCGTCGAAGGTCTGGTACACGCAGGGCTGGAAGGACAAGCTCTTCGCCGGCTTCACCAACAGCGCCACCATGAACGGCGACAAGGTCACGACCATGACCTATCTGTGGACGCTCGCGATGCAGCACAGCGGCATCTGGGTCAGCATGGGCATCCTGCCGAGCAACAGCAAGGCCGCCACGCGCGACTCGATGAACTACGTGGGCGGCTACGGCGGCCTGCTGACGCAATCGCCGTCCGATGCGAGCCCGGCTGAAATGCTGAAAGGCGACTTCGACACGGCCCGCGCATTCGGCGAACGCATTGCCACAGTGGCAAGATCGCGCGAATAACCGGCAACCCGCCACCCCACGGAGAACACGATGACCGACACCGCCCCCGAGACCCAACTGCTCAAGCCGCACGACAAGGACCTCGGCGGTGGCTTCAAGGTGCGGCGCCTGCTGCCCGCGGCGCAGCGCCGCTCGGTCGGCCCCTTCGTGTTCTTCGACCATTTCGGCCCGGCCACCGAGCAGCCGGGCAGCGAGCACGATGTGCGGCCGCATCCGCACATCGGCCTCTCGACGGTCACGTATCTTTTCAAGGGCGCGATGATGCATCGCGACAGCCTGGGTAGCGTGCAGGAGATTCTTCCCGGCGCCATCAACTGGATGACCGCCGGCAAGGGCATCGTGCACTCCGAGCGCAAGCCCGATCGCCTCAAGGCCGACACCTACGTGAACCACGGCCTGCAGCTGTGGGCCGCGCTGCCGCAGGCGCATGAAGAAACCGAACCCAGCTTCGAGCACACGCCGGCCGATGCGATTCCCGAGCTGGTGGAGCAGGGCGTGGCGGTGCGCGTGCTGGTGGGCGAAGCCTTCGGCGCCCGCTCGCCGGTCAAGACGCTTTCGCAGACCGTGTACCTCGACATCGCCTTGCCTGCAGGCGGGCGCTTCGAATTGCCTGCGCTCGCATCCGAGCTGGCCATCTACGCAGTCGATGCCGATGTCAGCGTGAATGGCGAGCCGGTCGAAGCGCACACCATGGCCGTGCTGCCTGATGGGCAAGGTGCGGTGCTCACGGCGAACGCCGCCGCACGCCTGATGGTGATCGGCGGCGAGCCGCTCGACGGCCCGCGCTACATCACCTGGAACTTCGTATCGAGCCGGCGCGAGCGCATCCTCGAAGCAGGCTCCGATTGGGCCGCCCAGCGCATGGGCCACGTGCCCGGCGAGACCGAATTCATTCCACTGCCCGGCAAGCCCTTTGGTGTGCGCGAACCCGACACGGGCACCACGCCGGTTTAAAGCGAGCTGCACTGCGTCGGCGTGACGCGAGTTGCGCGAGCAGTACGGATGACGCCCGAGATATATGCCTGCCGGGCGTTTGCCCGGTGGGCATTTCTCATTGCGGCGGCTGCAAACTACTTCGCACTCTCGTCGGCTTTGTCTGCCGCCTGACGGCGGGCAACCATTGTTTGCAATGGTGCTGGGCCCGCACGCCCCAGACTGACGAAACGATCACTCGCTCAGCTACAGCTCCTCGCTGACCCTGCCGAACAACTTCGGCGGCATTCATATGCGCGCGCTCAAAGTACGTGTGATCTGAAAAAAATTTTGGCATCAATCATTTCCTCTTGGAATATGCGGGCCAGATTATTTGAATTGGATTTTTAAACGGAAGAAGTGAGTATGGCAAAACTGATTTCAGCGACTTACCATCCGAACATCGAGGTCGCCGAATTTATTTGTGAAGACGGCCGGCATTTGCTCAGGCACGGCGGAACGTTGCCCTGGCGAATCAATAATCCGGGAGATCTGACTGCTCGGATGGTGGATGGAATACCTTCTCCGAAAAAAGCCAAAGGCTATGTGGGCTTCGCTACAACTAGATCCGGGAGAACATTTCTTATCTTTCCAGATGAGGAGGCCGGGCGCATGGAGTTGAAGGCGAATTTGAAGAGAATGCACGGAGACCGGACAATTTCGGAGGCAATTCCTGCTTATGCACCCAAGAAAGAAAACAATACTCAAAAATATATAGATGATCTGCTGAAAATCAGCGGTGTGCCGGGAGATAAGAAGATTCGTGACTGCAGTGATGCCGAGTTGATCAAAATAATGAATGGCATCACAGAAATAGAGGGCTATCACGCCAAACCGGAAACTCGAAAGGAAACCTGGGTTGAAGTAAGCCGGATCAATGCAACCAATGGCATCCAGCCTCTGAAGGATACGGAAATAATAATAGAGATGGGTGGCAAGGAGGAAAGAATAAAATCCGATGTGACGGGGCGCTTTCCTCCAGTGATTCATCCTGCGGACAAATCAGCAGTGCATGTCAAAGTGGTCAACCCAAAGACCAATGAAGTGGTGAAAATTGGAGAGATTCAGGGCGAAACAGGAAGGGACTTCAATCTCTTGTCGAGAACCAGAAAATGGAAAGGCGTGGCGGGCTCTGAAAAGATAAATAATTCCAAAACAGAAATCAAAAGACCAATGCGCTATGTAGTTCAGCCTGGAGACAATCTGGGGAAAATTTCAAAATTTTATCGAACCACCATTGCCAAAATCAAGGCTGAAAACAATCGACTTGGCGACAAGATTTTTCCCGGTGAAGTACTGCTGATTCACGGGGGCGGGGAGGAAAGGTCAACCGGCGGCGCGCGGCCGTCGAAATCCAGCCTGACAGGAGCAACTCAGGCCCCACGTCCCGCTCCTCCTTTGATACCCCCGATTCCTTCCAGCACAGAGCCGTCGGACTCAGTGCGATCCAAAGAGGGAGCAGGTAAAGTTTTGGCTCTTATAAATCCGATGCCGGGGCGAGCCCCTTGGATGCCAATTGCCATTGCGGAAGCCAAACTCAGGCGTGGAAAAGTGGAGCAACTGATAGAAAAAGAGATCAACTATCACGCAGAAATCAAGGACGGTTCAATATCCATGTCCGATCGGGCTTGGTGCGCGGCTTTTGTGAACTGGTGCTTGTCAAAGGCGAACTACCCTATTGAAAATGCGGGCTATGCGGACCGCAAGGCCACAATGGGGCGCGCGCACGGGTTTTATGAAATGAATGAGAGATTGAAAATCAGAAACCCTTTATTTGTCGAGCTGGAAGAGCCAATATATGGAGCTATTGCCATGGTCAAGAATAGCAAGACCGGACATGGAAGCCATGTGGGCTTTGTCTATGCTAAAAGCGGATCCAAAAATTTGATATTGCTGGGCGGCAATCAAGGAGATCAGATAAATTTCTCTCCTTTTAGGATCGATCCAGTTGAACCGCACGAAGAAAAAAGAAAGGATGGGAAGATCGTCAAAATAAAAGGCCGGCCTAATCGTTTGAATTTTTTTGTTCCAGTCGCTTATTACGAGCAAGCAAAAAAAGATCTTTCCAGTCCGGGAATCGAACAAGCTGATGCGGCCGAGATAAACAAGGAAATGGGAATCGAAGGAGTGGAGATTGACAAAAATAACTCTCCAAGGACCACGTAGCATGAAAAAATATCGAAATCTTGTCGAAAAATCGGTGGACTGGTGTCGATTGCTTGCCGGCGTGTTCCTTCTGCTTTTTATACCCTCTGCGGCTACGGCTGGGGCGGCAAATGGTCCTTATGTTGTGTGGGTGAATCTTGATAAATCTTCCGGCGGAAAAAGAATTGACAAAATAATAAAAAATTTCGCCAATAAAAAATCAACCGATTGTGATGGGCAATGGCTGAGAGGGCCTCTGTTATATATGGAGAAGCGGCCCAGGCTCATCACTGATGATTTGATTGATGATGTTTTTCTAAAGAAGAGTTCGAGTCAAATGAGGAGTCTGAATTTGGCATTGAAAAATTATAAAGATGATGGGATGATGAATTCACTCGGACTGGATGGAGTCATCATTTATGCAAATCGAGGAAATGCCCGGATGATGAGCTTGACAACCGGTAAAAGAAAAATCGAAACGGTGACGTTTGAGGCGGACCGCTCCCTGCCGGAGGCCGCGGATATCGAGGCCGCGTTTTGTGCACTCTTGCCCCCCATCACACGACGTCCATGAATCGGGAGTCGACCCCGCGTGGGACGCAGTGCGACTACACCGCTTAAGGCAACGTCCGCCCCAATGAAAAATGCCCCGCTCGTGCGGGGCATTGCGGTCTGGATTTCCTCCTATTGGATTTCCATTGAGTCAGGTGGTCTCACTTACCTCCGCCCCCCATCGAGGCAGCCTCAGCAGGCGGCGTCCCCTCTGGCAGCTTCGGCAACTCGACCATGCCTTTGCGACCGCCACGGCCGCGCCAGGCCGAGTAGCCCACGCCCAGCAGCAGCAGCACGCACAGCCCGATGAAGGTGCCGCTGATCGGCCGTGTCACGAACACCGACATGTCGCCGCGCGAGAGCAGCAGCGCGCGGCGGAAGTTCTCTTCCACCATCGGCCCGAGCACGAAGCCCAGCAAGATCGGCGCGACCGAGAATTCCAGCGACATCAGCAGGGCGCCGACGATGCCGAACACCAGCACTTCCCAGATCTGGAACAGGCTGTTCTGCGTGCTGTACACACCCGTCGCAATGAAGAACATCGCGGCCGGGAACAGGTACTTGTAGGGCACCTTCAGCAGCTTCACCCACACGCCGATGAGCGGCACGTTCAGGATCACGAGGATCACGTTGCCGATCCAGAACGAAGCGATCAGGCCCCAGAAGATGTCCGGATGCTCGGTAATGAGCTGCGGGCCGGGCTGGATGCCCTGGATCAGCAGCGCACCCAGGATCAGCGCCATCACCGCGTCGCCCGGAATGCCCAGGCTCATCGTCGGGATGAAGTCGACCTGCGTCTTCGAGTGGGCCGAGGCCTCGGGGCCGGCCACGCCTTCGATCATGCCGGTGCCGAACTTGTTCGGCGTCTTCGACACCTTGCGCTCCAGCGCGTAGGCGATGAAGGTGGTGATGGTCGGGCCCGTGCCGGGCATTGCGCCGAACACCGTGCCGACGATGGTGCCGCGGATCATCGCGGGGAAGGCGCGCTTGAGCTCTTCCTTGCTCGGGCGCATGTCGCTGAGCTTGAGCGTGCCGGTGTCGCCGATGGTCTTCATGCGGTTCACGTTGAGCAGGAAGTCGGCCACGCCGAACAGGCCCATCGAGATCGCCACCAGTTCGAGGCCGTCGCTCAGCTCGGGCAGGCCGAACGCGAAGCGGAAGCTGCCGCTGTTCACGTCGGTGCCGACCACGCCGCACAGCAGGCCGAACAGCGTCATGGCCACGCCCTTGAGCGGCGAGCCGCGCGACATGGTGGAGCCGGCGAGCAGGCCCAGCAGCATGATCGAGAAGATCTCGGTCGGGCCGAACTTGAACGCGATCTGCACCAGCAGGGGCGAGGCGAAGATCATCACGATGATGCCGACCGACGCCGCGAAGAACGAGGCGATCATCGTCACCCCTAGCGCGACGCCCCCTTTGCCCTGCTTGGTCATCGGGTACCCGTCCAGACAGGTCACCGCATGCGGCGGGTGCGACGGCATGTTCATCAGGATGGCGCCGATGGCGCCGCCGTACTGCGAGCCGTAGAAGATGCCGGCCAGCATCAGGATGGCGGGCACCGGATGCATCACGTAGGTGAGCGGCAGCAGGATCGAGATGGCCTGCAGCGCGCCCATGCCCGGCAGCACGCCGATCAGGTTGCCCACCAGCACGCCGAAGAAGGACCACATCAGGTTCGAGCCCTGGAAGGCCACGCCGAAGCCGAACCAGAGGTCGTGGAGCGATTGACCGATCATGGTGTCAGCCTCCCCACTGGAACAGGGGCAGCTGCAGCTTGAGCGCCCACCAGAAGATCACCACCGCGATGAAGCACATCGCCAGCGACAGCAGCAGCGCCTCGGTCAGCGTGTTGTCTCGGTCGCCGAGCGCCGAGATGAACACGATGGCGAAGGTGGCCGGCAGCAGGCCGCCGTACTCGCCGAACAGCAGGAACGCGAGGATGCCCAGGATGATGCAGATGCCGCCGCGAATGTCGGGCATGCCGCCCGGATGGCCGTGCGACGCGGCTTCTTCGCTTGCGCCTTCAGCTTGCTTGTCACCGCGCGCGGAGACAGCGATCAGCAGCCCCGTGAGCGCCAGCAGCGCGCCGAGCGCGACCGGGAAGAAGCCCGGCCCCATGTGCGCAAGCTCGCCGACGCGGTAGCCGATGCCGGCATAGACGGCGGCCAGTCCGATGACGATCAGCAGGGCGCCGCCGTAGTAATCTTTTTTGAATTTTGAAGCGGGCCGAAGCGCGTGCGAGGCCGGATCTTCACCGAGCTGGTGCTGCATTGAGTCTCCTTCGATTGGAAGGAGCGCAGTCTAGGAATCGAGGCTTTCAATCGCCTTTCGGAGCAGGCGCAAACGGCCCGGCGACCCGCAAAATACGTGTAATCACGTACCGGTGTATCGGGTGAAACCCTTGCAAAAAAGGGCCTCAGAAGGCGCGCAGCGGCAGCCTGAGGATCGCGCGCAGTCCGCCGCCGTTGGGGCTCTCGGGCATGTCGGCGTTGCCCAGTTCGATCTCGCCGCCGTTGCGCCGCGCATAGCTGCGCGCAATGGTGAGGCCGAGGCCCGCGCCCTGTGTTGCAACGGCAGCCACGGATGGGTCGCGATGGAAGCGCTCGAACACGCTGTCGCGCCTTTCGGGTGCGATGCCCGGTCCGCTGTCGCACACCTCGGCCAGCGCATATGAGGCCTCGCGCCGCACGGTCACGGTGATGTTGCCGCCGCGCGGCGTGTACTTGATGGCGTTGTGCACAAGGTTGGCAAGCACCTCGTGCAGCTCGGCGGCGTTGGCTGCCACGGGCAGCACGGGTGAGTCGTCTTCATCGCCGGCTTCGTCGGTGCCGTCCGTGTCTTCTCCGTCGTCGCCCGCGGTGGCGATGCGTTCGGCGGCGCCGTCGCCGCGCGCATCGACCCAGCCCAGGTCCTGGTCGTTCTCGCGCGCCAGCGGCAGGTATTGCAGCACCACCTCGCGCGCGATGGCGTTGAGGTCGACCACCGTGGGCTCGGCAGGGGCGACTTCGTCTTCGGTGGTGGCATGGGCCAGCGCCAGCAGTTGTTCGCTGAGGCGGCGCGTTCGCGCGAGCTGCCCGACGATGGCATGCAGCGACTCGCGCATGCGCGCCGGATCGGTCTCGCGCACCGCGTAGCCGGCCTGTATCGACAGGATGCTCAGCGGCGTGCGCAGCTGATGCGAGGCATCGGCCAGGAACTGCGATTGCTCGGCCACCATGCGCCGATGGCCCGCGATGTGGTGGTTCACCGCGTCCACCAGCGGCGCGACCTCCTGCGGCACGCCGCTGGCGTCGAGCGGCGTCAGGTCGTCGCGCGATCGCTCGCGCAGCGAGCTGCGCAGGCGCTCCAGCGGGCGCAGCGTCCACGCCACGCCGAGCCACACCAGCAGCGCCATCACCAGCACCATGCGCGTGTCGCGCAGCAGCTCCTGGCGCAGCGACTCGGCCTGGGCCTCGGTGCGCGGGCCGGTGCCCTCGGCCGCCTGGATCAGCACGCTGTAGGCCGCGCCGGGGTGGACGTTGTCGTACACCGTCTGCCGCAGCGCGGCCACGCGCACCGGGTGCTGCTCGTGCACCGCGTCGTAGAACACCGGCGTGCCGTCGGGCGGTTGCTGTGCCGGGCGGGGCAGGCCGGGCACGCCCATGAGCGTGGTCTCGGGCGAATTCACGTCGAGTGTTTCGCCCTTGGGAATGCGCTGCACGCCGACGTGCAGGTACTTGTAGCGCAGGTGCGTGGACTCGAACATCGCCTGAATCGAGAACGGCTCCTGCACGCGCACGCTGCCGTCGCTCGCCACCACGATGCCGTTGGCCAGCGCCTGCACGGGTTCGAGCAGGCTCTGGTCGTAGGCGACCACGAGCGAATCGGTCAGGGCCTTGTAGTCGTTCCAGCTGTCGAGCGCCAGCAGCGCGACGATGCCAGGCAGCAGCAGCGCGAGCAGCCGCGCGCGGATGCCGAAGCGCTGGGGCTGCGGCTCAGTCGTCTTCGCCGGGGAGTTCGGGTTGGGCTGGGGCTGAGGATCCATCGGCAATGCTCTCCAGCATGTAGCCCAGGCCGCGCACGGTGACGATGCGCACGTCGCTGTCCGCGAGCTTGCGCCGCAGCCGGTGCAGCACCACCTCGATGGCGTCGGGGCCGGCCGTGCTGTCGTTGGTGAACACCTTGGCGAAAAGCTGCGACTTGCCGACCGGCGCGCCGCTGCGCATCAGCAAGGCGGTGAGCGCGGCCTGCTCGCGCGGCGTGAGCGACAGCAGCGTGCCGCGCAGCGTGAAGGCGTGGCTCTGGCTGTCGTACGAGAGCGAGGCGCACTGCAGGCGCGGGTGCTGCTTGCCGCGGCTGCGGCGCACCAGGGCCGACAGGCGGGCTTCGAGTTCGACCAGTTCGAAAGGCTTGGTGAGGAAATCGTCGGCGCCGAGGTTCAGGCCGCGTACGCGGTCTTGCAGGGCGCCTTGCGCCGTGAGGATCAGCACCGGCGTGCGGTCGTCGGCATTGCGCATGTCGGCCAGCACGCTCAGGCCGTGCTTGTCGGGCAGGCGCAGGTCGAGCACGATGGCGTCGTATTCGGTGCCGGCCATGAAGGCTTCGGCGGTGCGCGCGTCGGGCGCGTGGTCGGCAACGAAGCCGCTTTGCGTGAGCGCGCGGATCAGCCACGAGGCCATGTCCAGTTCGTCTTCCACCAGGAGGATGCGCATGGGAGGCCTGTCGTGCGTGGGGCTTGTTGCCGTTACTGCTTGATAGCGAGGTCGGGGTCTTCCGAGGCGCGGGCGCTAGCGCGTGCCGAGCGCGCGCTCAGGTCGGGTGCCAGGGCCTCGCGGCCATCGAACACGAAGCAGTCGCCCTTGTAGTGCGCGCCGCCGACCTGCTCGAAATACTTGAGGATGCCGCCTTCGAGCTGGAGCACGTGCTCCACGCCTTCTTCGCGCATCAGGATCGCGGCCTTCTCGCAGCGGATGCCGCCGGTGCAGAAGCTCACGACCGTCTTGCCCTTGAACTCGTCGCGGTGCGCTTTCAGGGCGGGTGGGAATTCGGTGAACTTGCCGATGCGCCAGTCGATGGCGCCTTCGAAACTGCCGTGATCGACCTCGAAGGCATTGCGTGTGTCGAGCAGGGCGATTTCGCGGCCCTCGTCGTCGTGGCCCTGGTCGAGCCAGCGCTTGAGCGTGGGGGCGTCCACGCCGGGTGCCCGGCCCGCGGCGGGCTGGATGGCCGGATGGTCCATGCGGATGATCTCGCGCTTGAGCTTCACCAGCATGCGGCGAAAGGGCTGAGCGGCGGACCAGCTTTCCTTGGCCTCGAGGTCGGCAAAGCGGGCGTCGGCACGCAAATGGGCAAGAAAGGCCCGCACCCCGTCGGCGCTACCGGCCAGGAACAGGTTGATGCCCTCGGGCGCCAGCAGGATGGTGCCCATGAGGCCCAGGGCCTGCGTGCGGGCGCGCAGGTCTTCGCGCAGCACGGGGCTGTCGTCTATGGCCACGAACTTGTAGGCCGCGATATTCAGAATCTCTTGCACGGGGCGCGATTGTAGGGATTGCCAACCCACATCGTGGAGTGGCAGTTTCTACAATGGCCGGATGTTTGTTCACCTGCGCCTGCACACCGAATTTTCCGTCGTCGACGGCACCAACCGGATCGACGAAGTCATCAAGGCCGCCGCTGCCGACAAGCAGCCCGCGCTGGCCATCACCGACCTGAACAACCTGTTCGGGGCGGTCAAGTTCTACAAGCAGGGCCGCGGCAAGGGCGTCAAGCCCATCATCGGTGCGGAAGTCTTCGTGGAAGGGCTGGGCAAGGAGCCCGGCGTGCTCACCCGCATCGTGCTGCTGGTGCAGAACATTGAAGGCTATCTGCACCTATCCGAACTGCTGGCGCGGGCGTGGACGCAGAACGTGGGCCGGGGCCAGTCGCAGGCGGCCTGCAAGCTGGAATGGCTCGAAGAGCTCGCGGGCGGGCTGATTGCGCTCTCGGGCGCGCAGGCCGGGCCGCTGGGGCAGCCGCTGCTGCAGGGGCAGGGCGAGCGCGCGGCCGAGCTGGCATTGCGGCTGGCGGGGATTTTTCCGCACCGCTTCTACATCGAGCTGCAGCGCGCAGGCCGGCCCGAGGATGAGCCGCACGTCATCGCCGCTGTGCAGCTGGCGGCCCGGCTGCACCTGCCGGTGGTCGCCACGCATCCCGTGCAGTTCGCCGCCCGCGAAGACTACGAAGCGCACGAGGCGCGCGTGTGCATTTCCGAAGGCGAAATTCTCGGCAACCCGCGCCGGGTGCGCCGGTTCACCGAAGAGCAGTATTTCAAGTCGACCGCCGAAATGCAGGCGCTGTTCGCCGACGTGCCGAGCGCGCTGGCCAACACGGTCGAGATCGCCAAGCGTTGCAACCTGACGCTGGTGCTGGGCAAGCCGCAGCTGCCCGACTTTCCGACGCCCTTCGTCAGCGAAGGCGTGCGCATGCCGATCGATGACTTCTTCCGCCAGGAGTCGTTCGAAGGCCTGGAGGTGCGCCTGAAGCACCTCTACCCCGACGAGGCCAAGCGCGAGGCCGAGCGCCCGCGCTACGTGGAGCGGCTGGAGTTCGAGATCAACACGATCCTGAACATGGGGTTCCCCGGCTACTTCCTGATCGTGGGTGACTTCATCCAGTGGGCCAAAGCCAACGGCTGCCCGGTGGGCCCGGGCCGGGGCTCGGGCGCGGGCTCGCTGGTGGCCTATGCGCTGAAGATCACCGACCTGGACCCGCTCGAATACAAGCTGCTGTTCGAACGTTTCCTGAACCCCGAGCGTGTCTCGATGCCCGACTTCGACATCGACTTCTGCCAGGGCAACCGCGACCGCGTGATCGACTACGTGAAGGACAAGTACGGCCGCAACGCCGTGAGCCAGATCGCCACCTTCGGAACCATGGCCGCGCGCGCGGCCATCCGCGACGTGGGCCGCGTGCTGGACATGAGCTACATGTTCTGCGACGGCATCAGCAAGCTGATTCCGAACAAGCCCGGCATGTCGGTCACGCTGCAGTACCCGCCCGAGAAGAAGATCGAGGGCGACAAGAACAACTACGCCATCGAGATGGAGCCGCAGCTGGCGGAGCGCATCGAGAAGGAAGAAGAAGTTCGCATGCTGGTCGAGCTCGCGCAGAAGCTCGAGGGCATGACCCGAAACATCGGCATGCACGCCGGTGGTGTGCTCATCGCGCCGGGCAAGCTCACCGACTTCTGCCCGCTCTACCAGCAGCCCGGCAGCGAATCGGCCGTGAGCCAGTACGACAAGGACGACGTCGAAGCCATCGGCCTCGTGAAGTTCGACTTCTTGGGCCTCGCCACGCTCACCATCCTGGAGATTGCGCGCGAGTTCATCATGAAGCGCCACAAGGGCCAGGAGAACTTCGCGTTCGAGAACATCCCGCTGAACGACGCGGCCACCTACCGGCTGTTCTCCGACGGCAAGACGGAAGCCGTGTTCCAGTTTGAATCTCGCGGCATGCAGGGCATGCTGAAAGATGCGCGCCCGACGCGCCTGGAAGACCTGATTGCGCTGAACGCGCTGTATCGCCCGGGCCCGATGGACCTGATTCCCAGCTTCGTGGCGCGCAAGCACGGCCGCGAGACGGTGGAGTACCCACACCCGGCCGTGGCCGAGATGCTCTCCGAGACCTACGGGATCATGGTCTACCAGGAGCAGGTGATGCAGACCGCGCAGATCCTGGGCGGCTACTCGCTCGGCGGCGCCGACCTGCTGCGCCGTGCAATGGGCAAGAAGAAGCTCGAGGAGATGGCCGAGCACCGCGAGAAATTCCGCGCGGGCGCCCTTGCAACGCACGGCATCGTCCAGGACAAGGCCGACGAAATCTTCGACTTGATGGAGAAGTTCGCGGGCTACGGCTTCAACAAGTCGCACGCTGCCGCCTACTCGCTGCTGGCGTACCACACGGGCTGGCTCAAGGTCCACTACACGGCCGAGTTCTTCTGCGCCAATATGACCGTGGAAATGGACGACACGGACAAGCTCAAGCTGCTGTTCGAAGACGCCCAGAAAAACTTCGGCATCACCTTCGAGCCGCCGGACGTGAACCGCGGCAACTACCGTTTCGAGCCGGTCACCAACAAGATCATTCGCTACGGCCTGGGGGCAGTGAAGGGCACGGGCCAGCTCGCGGTCGAGGCCGTGGTGCGGGCGCGCGAAGAGGGCGGGCCGTTCAAGAGCCTGTTCGACTTCTGCGTACGCATCGACCGCCAGCGCATCAACAAGCGCACGGTCGAAGCGCTGATCAAGGCCGGCGCCTTTGACGCCATTCAGCAGAACCGCGCGTCGCTGATCGCCTCGCTCGACCGCGCCTTCGAATTTGCGAATGCCACCGCGGCCAATGCATCGCAGGTCGACATCTTCGGCGACGCCGAGCACGGCTCGGCCACCGCCGAGCCCGACCTCGTCGACGCCACGCCCTGGGGCGTGAAGGAGCGGCTGACGCTCGAGAAAACAGCCGTCGGCTTCTACCTCTCGGGCCACCTGTTCGACGAGGTTTCGCACGAGGTGCGGCGCTTCTGCAAGCGCGAGATCGGCGACCTGCTCGACAGCCGCGACCAGCAGGTCATTGCCGGCATCGTGAGCGACTTCCGCGTGATCAACGGCCAGCGCGGCCGGCTGGCGATCTTCAAGCTCGACGACAAGTCGGACTCGATCGACGCCACCGCCGACGAGGCGACCATCAACGCCAACCGCAACACGCTGAAAGACGACGAACTGGTCATCGTCAGCGGCCGGCTACAGCCCGCGCGCGGCGGCTTCGAGGCGCGCTTCCAGGTGCAGCAGGTGTGGGACCTTGCCACGGCGCGCTGCCGCTTCGGCAAGTTCCTGCGCGTGGCGGTGAACGGCAAGGCGCCCGACATCGCACGCCTGCTGAAAGACTTTCCGCCGCGCACCGAGCAGACCGAGGTCGGCGACCTGATCCAGGGCTTGCCGGTGCGTCTGTCGATGGCGCGCGGCGGCGCGCAGGTCGAGCTGCAACTGGGCGAGCGCGCCAAGTTCTTCCCGACCGATGCTGCGCTGGCCAGCTGGACCGCGCAGGCGGAAGCGGGCAAGGCGCTGATCGTCTACGACTGATCTGATCGCGCGCTGCAAGAGCGCGACAAGTGCTTGGGTGGCGTGGGCCCTTTGACGGGCCCGCTACGATCCTTTCTGCTTTTTCCAATCAGCAGTTCAAGGAGGAACTCGCCATGAAGAAATCATCCCTCGTCCTCGCATTGGCCCTGGCGTTGCCCTTTGCCGCATCCGCCCAGTACGCCGGCCCCAGCACCGTGCCGACGATGAGCGTCAAGCAACTGCTCGACACCGGAAAGGATGATCAGCACGCCACGCTGCGCGGCTTCATCGTGTCGCATGACGGCGGCGAGCACTACACCTTTGCCGACGACACCGGCCGCATGAAAGTGGAGATCGACGCCAAGCATTTCCCGGCCGGCGTGAAGATCGACGACAAGGTGCGCGTCGAGATATCCGGGGAGTTCGACAAGGACCTGGTCGGCAACAAGGCCGAGCTCGACGTGAAGCGGCTCAGCGTAGTGCGCTGAACCGGGTTCGCGGGCTCAGTGCGCCATTGGCGCCACGGCGAGGTCGGGCACCACATTCATGATGCGCAGCGTCTGCTGCACAACCTGGCTGAACACAGGTGCCGCCACCAGCCCGCCGAAGTACTTGCCCGCGCTGGGTTCGTCGACCATCACCGCGACGATGATGCGCGGCTTGTCGATGGGCGACATGCCGGTGTACCAGGCGCGGTACTTGTTGCTGGCGTAGCCCTTGCCGACCTGCTTGTGCGCGGTGCCGGTCTTGCCACCCACCGAATAGCCCACGGTCTGTGCCAGCGGCGCGGTGCCGCCGGGCGCGGCAGCCATGTGCATCATCTGGCGCACCTCGCTTGCGACCAGCGGCGAAAACACCTGCACGCCGGCCGGCTCCTCGCCCATGTTCTTCAGCAGGCTCACCGGGATCACCTCGCCGTTGTGCGCGAAGGCGGTGTACGCATGCGCGATCTGGAACAGCGAGGCCGAGAGGCCGTAGCCGTACGACATGGTGGCCTGCTCGATGGGGCGCCACGACTTCCACGGCCGCAGCCGGCCTGTTACCGCGCCGGGGAAGGGCGTCTGCGGCTTCTGCCCGAGGCCCACGGCCGTGAGCGAGTTCCACATCTCCTGCGCCGTCATGCGCTGCGAGATCTTGGTGGCGCCCACGTTGCTCGACTTCTGGATCACGCCCTCGACCGTCAGCACGCCGAAATTCTCGTCGTCGTGGATGGTCGCGCCCGACACGGTGATGCGCCCGGGGTTGGTGTCGATGATGGTCTTGGGGGTGACTCGGCCCAGCTGCAGCGCGGTGGCGATGGTGATCGGCTTCATCGTCGATCCCGGCTCGAACACGTCGGTCATCGCGCGGTTGCGCAGCTGCTCGCCGGTGAGGTTGCGGCGGTCGTTGGGGTCGTAGCTCGGGTAGTTGGCCATGGCCAGCAGCTCGCCCGTCTGCGCATCGACCACCACCACGCTGCCGGCACGCGCCTTGTTGGCGACGACGGCGTCGCGGATCTTCTCGTAGGCCACGAACTGCACGCGATCGTCGATGCTCAGCTGGATATCGTGGCCCTCGGTCGGCGGCACCTGGTCCTCGGTGTCCTCGACGATGTGGCCCAGCCGGTCCTTGAGGACGTGGCGCGAGCCGGACTTGCCAGCCAGCTCCTGGTTGAAGGCCAGCTCCACGCCTTCCTGCCCGATGTCTTCCACGTTGGTGAAGCCGGCCAGGTGCGCCGCCGCCTCGCCCTCGGGATACTGGCGACGGTAGTCGCGGCGCAGGTAGATGCCCTTGATGTTGAGCGCCGCAACCTCCTTGGCAACCGGCTGGTCGACCTGGCGCTTGAGCCATACGAAGGTCTTGTCCTCGTCCTCCAGCTTCTTGTCGAAGTCCTTCTGCGGCATGCCGAGCAGCTTGGCGGCCTGCTTGAGCTTGGCCTGTACCTCGGGGTCGTCGCGCTCGATGTCCTCGGGAATGGCCCAGATGCTGGGCGCCGGAATGTCGGAGGCCAGGATCAGCCCGTTGCGGTCGAGGATGCGGCCCCGGTTGGCCGGCAGCTCCAGTGTGCGCTGGTAGCGCACCTCGCCCTGATGTTGAAAGAAGTCGTTGTTGAAGATCTGGACATAGGCGGCCCGACCTGCCAGCAGCACGAAGCCGAAGGCGATGCTGGCCACGATGAATTTGCTGCGCCACACGGGGGTGGGGCTGGCGAGCAGCGGACTGCTGCCGTAGCGGATGCGGCCGTTGGGATTCATCTTGTGCGGGCGTGGCGCCCGGCTGTTGTTGTCCGCGTGTAGACAGCGCGGCATCGAACGAGTTCCGGGCGGTTGTTCATTGCCGCCCGGAATCGATGCACGAATCGACGTTGTGCCGTCAGCGTTTGGGCCGCAGCGACACGATCAGCGAGGGGAAGATGCGCCCGTCGGTGTCGCGCGGCAGCTTCTCGGTCTTGCGCAGGCCGCGTTCGGCGGCCTCGTCCCAGCCCTGCAGGCCGCTCGACTTGCTGAGCTTGACGCCGACGATGGTGCCGTCGGGCGCCAGGTTGACTTCGAACTCCGCGGCCGGGTTGCCGTTCACCATGTCGGCATCGGGGAAGGTGATGTTCGGGCGCACGGCCGCGGCGATGCGGCCGGCGTAGCCGCTCGAGGGGCCCGACGAACGCTGGGCTGTGCCCTTCGAATCGTCGGCACCGCTGGCGCCCGCAAGACCCTGCATGCGCTTGAGCGCGGCGGCACGATCGGCGGCTGCCTGCTTCGCAGCGGCGTCGGCCTTCTTGGCTTCAGCCTGCTTGGCCTCGGCTTCCTGCTGCTTTTTCTGGTCGGCGAGCTTCTGCTGCTGCTCTTTCTTGCGCTGGGCCTCGTCTTCGGCGCGCTGCTTGGCTTCGAGCTCTTTCTTCTTCTGCTGCTGTTGCTGCTCGAGTTCGCGCTCTTTCTGTTCCTTCTGCTCCTTGAGCTTCTTCTCGCGCTCCAGGGCAATGTCGGGCGCCTTCGGCGCGGGTGCGGGCTCGGGCGCCTTCGCCACCGGTGGGGGCGGCGGTGCGGGTGCGGGCGGCGGCGGCGCGGGGGCAGGTGTGGGGGCTTGCGGTGCTTGAAGACGGGGTGCCGCCTGCTGCACCGTGGACGACCACAGCTCCGCGTCGACCGCGCCTTCGTCGGGGTCGCTGCGCCAGCGCACGCCCCATGTCAGCGCGGCAATCAGCAGCGCATGCGCAATGAGGGCCAGCACGACGGCACGCGGCGTGCCGCGCTGCGGCGGCGGCGCGAACTCGGGGCGATCCAGTGCGAGCGACATGCCTTATTTGCCGCCCGTGGTCGTGACCGACAGGCCCACGCGCTCGATGCCGCTGCGCTTGAGCTGGTTCATCGCCTTCACGACGGTTTCGTACTTCACCGACTTGTCGGCGCTGATGACCACCGGGCGCTGGTCGTCGCCGCCCTGGGCCTGCTTGGCCGCGGAGCCGATCTGGGTCATGGGGATCGAGGTGCCGCCCGAGCCGGTGGACGGGTCTTTCTTGATCTGCACTTCGTCTTCGCTCTTGATGACGATCTCGATGGGCTTGTCGGGCTGCTTGTTGGCGCGGTCGACCGAAGGCAGGTTGATCACGCTCGGCGTGATGAGCGGTGCCGTGACCATGAAGATGATCAGCAGCACCAGCATCACGTCGATGAACGGGACCATGTTGATCTCGTTGATCGTCCGGCGGCCGCGGCCCCGGGATGAAACGGCGGGCATGCGCTGCGCCTCCGTTCAGCGGTTGGCCGGAGCCACCGACGATGCGGCGCCGCCAGCCGTCGGATTGGCCGACAGGTTGCGCTGCAGGATGTTGGAGAACTCCTCGATGTAGGTTTCGAGGGCAATGGCGATCTTGTCGATCTCGCGGGCGAAGCGGTTGTAGCCGACAACGGCAGGAATGGCAGCGAACAGGCCGATGGCCGTGGCCACCAGCGCCTCGGCGATGCCAGGCGCTACAGTGGCCAGCGTCACCTGCGCCAGCGCAGCCAGGCCGGTGAAGGCGTGCATGATGCCCCAGACCGTGCCGAACAGGCCGACGTAAGGCGAGACCGAGCCCACGGTGGCCAGGAACGAGAGGTTCTGCTCGGCCGCGTCCAGCTCGCGCTGGAAGCTGGCGCGCATCGCGCGGCGGGCGCCGTCGAGCAGCGTGGGAGCATCGGTCACGTGGCGTTCGCGCAGCTTTTGATATTCGCGCATGCCCGAAGCGAAGATGCGCTCCATGGGGCCGGCGAACTTGGCGTTCTGCGCGGCCGAGGCGAACAGTTCATTGAGGCTGGTGCCCGACCAGAACTCGCGTTCGAAGTCGTCGTTGAGGGCACGCATGCGCCGCAGCGCGAAGTACTTGCGGATGATCGCGGCCCAGCTGGCGATCGAGACGATCACCAGCAGCAGCACGACCAGTTGAACCACGAAGCTCGCATGGAGCAGGAGATTGATGATGGAGAGGTCTTGGTTCATGGCTTGAAAGGTTGTGTCATGGAGCCGCTGTAGCGCTCGAGGGTTCCCGTCACTTGCTTCGGAATGCGTGCGGGACGCAATGTGGCGGCGTCCACCCAGCCGATGCGGATCGTGCCTTCGCACAGCAAGACGGGTGCCGAGGCTCCCGTTCGCTCTTGCTCTGTTTTTGATAGCACTCGCTGACCGATTATCAACGACGCAGTGCCCAATTGTTGAAGATCGGCTGTAACGAGCAGTTCGTCGTCCAGCCGCGAGGGCCGATGGTATTTGAGCTGCGTTTCGCTCACCACGAACTGGCCGCCCGTTTCCTCGCGCAGCTTGCGCTGTTCGACGCCCAGGGAGCGCAGCCATTCGGTGCGACCGCGCTCCATGAACTTCAGGTAGTTGGCGTAGAACACGATGCCGCCGGCGTCGGTGTCTTCCCAGTAGACGCGGATCGGAAACGCGTAGCTCATTGCGCCTGGTTCTCTGCCATGGCCCGCAGGCGTTCGATGGATTCCTGCAGGTGCGCCATCGAACTGGCAGTGGAGAAGCGCACGAACTTGGCCGTCTCGGCTGTGCCGAAATCGCGACCGGGCGTGACGGCGACGTGGGCGCGCTTCATGGTCTCGAAGGCGAAGTCCCAGCTGCCCGAGATGCCGAGCTTTTCGGCGAAGCTCGTGCAGTCGGCCCAGGCGTAGAAGGCGCCGTCGGGCACCACGGGCACGTTCAGGCCCAACGCGTTGAGCTGCGGAATGAACCAGTCGCGGCGCGCCTTGAATTCGGCGCGGCGGCGTTCGTACTCGGCAATGCTCTCGTCCTCGAAGCAGGCCAGCGCCGCGTACTGCGACACCGTGCTCGCGCAGATGAAGAGGTTTTGCGCGAGGCGCTCGACCACCGGCACCAGCACTTCGGGCACCACCAGCCAGCCAAGGCGCCAGCCGGTCATGTTGAAGTACTTGCTGAAGCTGTTGATGCTGATGACGTTGTCGTCGATGGCCAGCGCCGTCTGTCCGAAGGCATCGTCGTACGAGAGGCCGAGGTAGATCTCGTCGATCAGCGTGATGCCGCCGCGCTGCGACACCACCTCGTGGATGCGGCGCAGCTCGTCGGGCGCGATCGAAGTGCCGGTCGGATTCGACGGCGAGGCGAGCAGCACGCCGCGCGTCTTGTCGGTCCAGGCGGCCTCGACCTTGGCGGCCGTGAGCTGGAAGCGCTCTTCGGCGGTGGTCGGCACCAGCACGGCCTTGCCGTCCGCCGCGCTCACGAAGTGGCGGTTGCACGGGTAGCTCGGGTCGGGCATCAGGATCTCGTCGCCGGATTCGATCAGCGCGAGGCAGGCAAGCTGCAGGGCGGCCGAGGCTCCGGCAGTGACGACGATGCGGCGGGCCGGCACGTCGACGTTGAAGCGCTGGCGGTACCAGGCACTGATGCGTTCGCGCAGGTGGTCGAGGCCGGTGGCCTGCGTGTACTGCGTGGCGCCGGCGCGCACGGCGCGGGCTGCGGCTTCCTGCACCAGAGGCGGAGCGGTGAAGTCGGGCTCGCCGATGTTCAGGAAGATCATCGGCCGGTCGGTGTGGGCCACCTGGCGCGCCAATGCACTGGCGGCCTTCGCCACTTCCATCACATAGAAGGGCTCGATGCGCTGCGCGCGCGTCGAAATCCTCATGCCTTTGCTTTCCCCGAAGCGCGGTCTGCTTCCACTTCAAGTGGACGCAACTGCGGCGCCAGGCCGTTGAGCACGGCGTTCACGTACTTGTGTCCGTCGGTGCCGCCGAACTCCTTGGCGAGTTCGATGCACTCGTTGAGCACCACGCGCCACGGCACGTCGGGGCAGTTCTGGAACTCGTACACGCCGATCCACATCACGGCGTGCTCGATGGGCGAGATCTCTTCGAACTTGCGATCGAGCAGGGGGCGGATCAGTGCGTCGAGCTGCTCGGCGCCTTCGATCGAACCGTGCAGCAGCGCGTCGTAGTGCAGCGCATCGGCCTTGTGGAAGCCTGCGAGGTCGCGCGTGAAATGGTCGATGTCGGTCGGGTCGTTGCGGCCCACCAGGTGCTGGTAGAGCGCCTGCAGCGCGAACTCGCGCGCGCGGCTGCGGTTCGACTTGGCCGAAGCCTTGCGCGCGCCCGTGCTGGTGAGGCCGACGCGCGACTGGCGCGGCTTGGCGCCAGCGGGCTTGAGGGGCTTGGAGGTGTCTTCGGTCATGAAAGGGTGGCCAGCAGTTGCGCCATCTCGACCGCCACGCGGGCCGCGTCGCGGCCCTTGTCGGTCTGGCGGGCGATGGCCTGCTCGAGGTTTTCGGTGGTGAGGATCGCGTTGGCGATGGGCAGGCGGTAGTCGAGCGCAATGCGGCTCACGCTCGCGCCCGATTCGTTGGCCACGAGTTCGAAGTGATAGGTTTCGCCGCGGATGATGCAGCCCAGCGCCACCAGCGCGTGGTAGCCGCCGCGTTCGGCGAGCGCCTGCAGCGCCACGGGCACTTCGAGCGCACCGGGAACCTGCAGGTGATGGATGTCGCTGGCAGCCACGCCCAGCGCCTCGAGCTCCGAGAGGCAGGCCGAAGCCAGCGCATCGGTGATGTCGGCGTTGAAGCGCGCCTGCACGATGCCGATGCGCAGGCCTTTGCCGTTGAGCGTTGTCTCGCCCTTGTTTGAACCTTGCATGGTCGTTCAGTCTTTCGTGAGGTAGCCGGCGATTTCGAGCCCGTAGCCCGCCGCCATGCTTGGCATGCGACGCGGCGTGCCCAGCAGATTCATCTTGTGCACGCCGCATTCGCGCAGGATCTGCGCGCCGATGCCGTAGCTGCGCAGGTCCATGCGGCCGCGCTCGGGCGCTTGCGCGGGTCGCGCGGTGCCGTCGAACTGCGCGAGCAGCTCACCGGCGGTTTCGCCGCAGTTCAGCAGCACGGCCACGCCCTTGCCCTCGTTCGCGATGTGCGAAAGGCTGGCGTCGAGGCTCCACGAGTGCAAGGAGCGGTTGATTTCGAGCGCGTCGAGCACCGACAGCGGCTCGTGCACGCGCACCGACACCGTGTCTTCGGGGGCCCACTTGCCGCGTACCAGCGCAAGGTGCACGCCGTGGCTGGGCTTGTCGCGGAAAGCGTGGGCGGTGAAGGCGCCCCAGTTGGTCTGGATCTCGCGGCAGCCGACTTTTTCGACCAGCGACTCGACGCGGCTGCGGTGCTCGATGAGCGCGGCGATGGTGCCGATCTTGAGGCCGTGCTCGGCCGCGAAGATCTGCAGGTCGGGCAAGCGGGCCATGGTGCCGTCTTCGTTCATCACCTCGCAGATCACCGAGGCGGGCGAGCAGCCGGCCATAGCGGCGAGGTCGCAGCCGGCTTCGGTATGGCCGGCGCGCATCAGCACGCCGCCGTCCACTGCCTGCAGCGGGAAGATGTGGCCGGGCTGCACCAGGTCGGCAGCTACGGCGTTGGGTGCCACGGCGGCCTGCACGGTGCGGGCGCGGTCAGCGGCGGAGATGCCGGTGGTCACGCCTTCGGCCGCTTCGATGGAAACGGTGAACGCGGTCGAATGCTTGGCGCCGTTGCGCTGCACCATCGGCGGCAGCTGCAGCCGCTCGCACATCTCGCGCGACAGCGTCAGGCAGATCAGGCCGCGGGCATGGCGCGCCATGAAGTTGATGGCCTCGGGCGTGATGTGGTCGGCCGCGACGACGATGTCGCCTTCGTTCTCTCGGTCTTCCTCGTCGACCAGGATCACCATGCGGCCGGCGGCAAGCTCGGCCACGATTTCCTCGACCGACGAGATCGGGGCTGGGGCGCGCGCGGCGCGGGGAGCGCCGATCGGCGTGACGGAGGCGTTCATTCGGCTGTGTCCTTGGAATACGTGGAAGAGGGGGGCACCAGCACGCCCGCCTGAAGCATGCGCTCCACGTAGCGCGCCACGGTATCGATTTCGAGGTTGACCTTCGAGCCGGCCTTCAGGCCGCCGAGGGAAGTGTTTTCGACGGTGTGCGGGATCAGGTTGATGCTGATCTCGGCGCCGCCTTCGATGTCGTTCACCTTGTTGACGGTGAGGCTCACGCCGTTGACGGTGATCGAGCCCTTGTAGGCGAGGAAGCGGGCCAGCGCGGGCGGTGCCACCACCCGCAGTTCCCAGCTTTCGCCGATGGGCTCGAAGAAGCTCACGGTGCCGATGCCGTCCACATGGCCCGACACGATGTGGCCGCCGAGACGGTCGCTGGCGCGCAGGGCCTTTTCGAGGTTGATGCGGCTGCCCTCGTCGGTCAGGCCCGCGGTCTTGTCGAGGGACTCGGCGGAAATGTCGATGGTGAACTGCTGTCGCTCGGGAGCGAGCGTGGTGACGGTCATGCAGGCGCCGTTGAGCGCGATGCTGTCGCCAAGGCCCACGTCATCGAGATACCCGTCGGGCACCGCAATGCTGAGTCTTTTGCCAAAGGAGGAGGAGGTGCCGAGGTCGTGGATGGCGGCGATGCGCCCCACGCCGGTGATGATTCCGGTGAACATCTCGGCATTTTCGCAGAGAACGAGAGGGGCTTCGGGCTAAACGTCAGAAGGTGTCCCTTCCGGCGACTCGGGCCACGATGCGCAGGTCGGGCCCGATCTGCTCGAAGCCGCGGAATTCGAGGGGAAGAGCGCCCGTCAATTCGGTCAATGCGCCGCCGACGTGGATGCCCGAGGCGATATCCAGCCCGTCGCCGATCAGCTTGGGCGCCAGGTAAATCAACAGCTCGTCGACCAGCCCTTCGCGCAGCAGCGAGCCATTGAGCTTGTGCCCGGCCTCGACATGCAATTCGTTGACTTCGCGGCGGGCGAGATCCTTCAGCATCGCAGCGAGGTCGACCTTGCCCTGCGCATTCGGCAAGTAGGTGACGGTTGCACCGCGCGCCTCCAGCGCGGCGGCCTTCTGTTCGTCCTGCCTGGCGGCGTAGATCCAGACCGCGCGGCCGGGCATGAAGAGCGTCGCAGCCGGGGGCGTCTGCAGCTGGCTGTCGATCACCACGACGCGCGGCTGGCGCGTGGTCTGCACCAGCCGCACGTCGAGGCGCGGGTCGTCTTCCAGCACCGTGCCCACGCCGGTCAGCACTGCGCTGGCGCGAGCCCGCCAGGCATGGCCATCGGCGCGTGCCGGCTCGGAGGTGATCCACTGGCTCACGCCGTTGCGCAGGCCGGTCTTGCCGTCGAGCGAGGCCGCCGCCTTGAGCCGCACCCACGGCGTCTTGCGGACCATCCGGCTGAAGAAGCCGAGGTTGAGCTCCCGAGCCTCATCGGCTCCAGGCCCGACCTCGACCGCCACGCCCGCGGCACGCAGCCGCTCGAAGCCCTGGCCCGAAACCAGCGGGTTGGGATCGGCCATCGCCGCCACGACCCGGCCGATGCCGGCCGCGACCAGGGCATCGCAGCACGGGCCTGTACGGCCGTGATGCGAACAGGGCTCCAGCGTGACCCAGGCCGTCGCGCCGGCGACCGAATTGCCGCGCGCCGCCGCATCGCGCAGCGCCATCACCTCCGCATGCGGACCGCCGACCTGCTGGGTGTGGCCCCTCCCGATCACCGTGCCGTCGGGCGCCACCAGCACGCAGCCGACGCGGGGGTTCGGATCGGTCTCCGGGCCGGCCTGGCGCGCGAGATCCAGGGCCTGAATCATGAAATTCGGATTTTCTTTTATCATTCTTTTGTTAAATCAATTGCCTTGCAAATGTCAATTTTGAAATCCATTGAAAACAATTCGCCGCCAATCCATTTGTTTTGACCGTCTGTCGCGCAATTGGCGTTATTGGCCGGCCAACGGGAAATCGGAAAAATAGAATTCGCACCCATCGAAATCAGGGAGGAGCGCCCGTCCGGCACACAGGTGCAAGGCGGCGGGCGGCACGACATGGACAACAACGGATTCTGCGCGTCCGAACGAGGCTTCACGCTCATCGAGATGATGGTCGTGATCGTACTGATGGCCGTGATGCTGGGAATGGCGCTGCCGAGTTTCAACGGCCTCGTCGAACGGTATCGGGTCGAAGCCATGGCCAAGGCGCTGATGGCGAGCATCGCCGATGCCCGCGCCGAGGCGGCTCGCCGAGGGGTGAAGGTGACCATGCAGCAGCGCACGGGGTGCCAGGGCCGGGACTGGAGCTGCGGCTGGGAGACGCTGGTCGGAAGCGGCGACGCCGCCGAAATCCTCAAGCGCCAGGACCCCGACGGCCGTGTCTCCATCGAGAAGGGCGCGGCTGGCGCCATGTCGTTCGACCCCATGGGCTACTCGACCGGCGCGGGCCGTTTTCGCCTTCGTCCGGCCGACAGCGCCGATTCATCCAACATCGTTGCGGTATGCCTCGCGCTCGGCGGGCGCGTACGGCTGGGGAAGGGAGACGGCTCGTGCTGATGCAGCGTCTTTGCGTTCGCCGGCGGCATCGGGTGCAGTCGGGCTTCTCGATGATCGAAGCGCTGGTCGCGCTGCTCGTGCTCTCGCTGGGCCTGCTGGCGCTGGCCGGTTTCCAGGTTCGCGTGCTGGTCGACAGCGTCGGCGCAAGCAACCAGAACTTCGCAATGCAGCTGGCCGGCGACATGGCCGATCGCATCCGTGCCAATCCCGCAGCAGCGGCGGCGAAGCCCAGCCGGTACGTGTCAGACTGGTCGGCTGCAGCAGCCGACCGGCCCAGCCCTTCTTGCGAGGGGGGCAGGGCGGCCTGCAACGCCGCCGAACTCGCGGCGCACGATCTGTGGAGCTGGAAGCGCGCGATAGCTGCCGCCTTGCCCGGCGGGGTGGCCGACGTGAGGGCCAGCGCGACGGCGGGCGGCATGCTGTTCATGCACGTTGCCTGGGACGAGCCGGCGGTGCTCAACCCCATCGCACCCGACCCGAACTGGCAGTGCCCCACGGGAAAGGCCTGCCTCGAAGTCGCCGTCGCGGTGCCGCAGCCATGAAGCGCCGAACGCCATCCGGCTTCACGCTGGTCGAGTTCCTCGTCGCGCTGGTCGTCGGCATGCTGATCGTGCTGGCCGCGATCGCGGCCATGCTCGGCACGCGCAGCGCCGCCATGACCGGCGACGACGTCAACACGCTCAACCAGTCCTCGGCGCTGGCCTTCAGGATGCTGGGCCAGCAGATACGGCAGGCCGGCTACATCCCCATCGATCCCACTGAGCCGCTCTACTACTTCAACGTCAGTGCCGACCGGGGCACCAACCTGAACGACGAGCGGGCTTTCTTCGCGATCAAGGGCGTGGAGTCTGCGGGAGGCTCCGCCAATGACAAGCTGAAGCTGGGCTATGCACCGAACCCCGACTATTTCAAGGACTGCCTGGGTCAGGAGCCAGGGCGGTCTTCGGGCGGCGAATACGACAGGGCCGCCCCCGAAGCGCAGGGCAACGCGCGGCTCATCACCAGCGAGTTCTCCGTGTCGGACGGCGTGCTCAGGTGCCGGGGCAGCGGCAATACGACCCCGCAGCCGGTCATCGACGGTGTGGAGCGTTTCGACGTCATGTATGGGGTCAGCGCCACATCCGGAAGCCGGCAGGTGGTGCGCTACGTGACGGCCGACGACGTCGATGAGGGCTTCCGCGACGTCCGCACGGTTCGCATCTGCATGCAACTCGCAGGCACCTCCAGGAGCAACCCTGCAGGCAGCCATGTCGACTGCGACGGGGTCTCGAAGACGAGCGGCGACGGCAGGCTGCGGCGCGTCTACACGGCAGTGTTCTCGCTGCGAAACGACCTGGGGGCGTTGTGAGCACGGCGAAGGCGACAGGTCCCGCCCGCAGGCTGGCCGGCGAACTGCCGGCGCAGCATGGCTTCACGCTGTTCATCGTGATGATCATGCTGCTGCTTTCGGCCCTGCTGCTGATCGGTGGCGCGCGCACCGCGGTGCTTCTCGAGTCGATGGCGGGCAACCAGCGCGAATACCAGCGCGCCTTCGAGGCTGCCGAGGCAGCGCTGCTGGATGCGGAGCGCGACATCCGGCAACTGGTCTTCGATTCCGCGAGCAAGACCTACGTGGCGTGTTCGGCACTTGCCGCGGCGCGCTGCCGCAAGGCAGAAGACGGCCGCGTCTTTCCCGACCGGGATACGGGCTGGGTCACCGCCTACATGAACGACGGCCCCAACAGCTGCGAGCGGGGCATCTGCTATTTCTCCGAACCCGATTCGGTCGCCGCCGCCGCCGGCAGCGAGGCCTACCGCTTCTGGCGCGGCGATGCCTACAAGGCCGAGTACGCCAGGTACGGCGAGTTCACCGGAGCGCCCAGTGCCGGCAGTCCGGCGCTGCGCGGCGCCAGGTACTGGATCGAGGTGATCGATCGAAGGAACAGCAAATACCCGCTGTATCGCATCACGGCGACTGCCACGGGAGCGCGCAGCGGCACCGGCAAAGGGGATGCGACGAAGGTCGAGCTGCAGGTGTCCTTCGATCCGGACCCGGTCTCCGGGGTGAACTGAATATAGGGAGAGAAAGAGATGAGGATCAGGAAGCTGCCGGGACGCGCCGTCGTGTCCGGCCTGGTGCTGGCACAGACCGTCGTGCACGCCGCGCAGTATCCGCTGGCGCAGGTGCCGCGAAATGCCGCGGTCGCGGAGCCGGCGCCGAACGTGATCGTTTCCGTCGACAACTCCGGAAGCATGTACGGCAGCGGTATGGCTGCCCTGCAGGCTGCTCTCAGGGAGAACTTCTCCGAGGCTAACATTCCCGATCACCGCATCCGCCTCGCTTGGCAGGCGCTGAACGACGATCGCAGTGATCGCAACTGCGCTGCATTCAGAAGCGCCGCGCTTCCTTGCAGGATCGGCGGACGTGTCAACGCGAACCTGATGCGTTCGCTGGACCGGACTCACCGCGCCAATTTCATGGCCTGGGTCAATGCCGTTCAGGCGACGGGGGGCACGCCTCTTCACGAAATGATGACCCGTGCCGGCGAGTACATGCAGATCACCGGCCAGCACAGCCCCTTCTCGGATGATCCGGGTGTGGCCGGAGCCCCGCAGTCGGGTTGCCGCAGGTCGTTCCACATCTTCATGACAGATGGCGACTACTGGCCTCCCTCGGGGTTGGAGAGCTTCATGCCCATCGTCGCCAACGAAGACGGCACGCACCGGCGGCTCCCGGACGGCACCCTCTACGCGCCGCACGCACCCTATGCCGACAACTTCGGGAGGATGAAGCGCCCGACGCTCGCTGACTTGACCTTCGAGTACTGGGCCCGCGATCTGCAACCAGGCGTGCCGAACAACCTGAAGAAGATCATTGCCGAACCGGGCGATGTGACAGTGGGGCGTGCCAAGGTTCCCGAGTACTGGAATCCCAAGAATGATCCGGCCACCTGGCAGCACCTGACGACCCACTTCATCGGGTTCGGTGCTGCGGGTGACTGGTGGTCGCGACCGAAAATCTCGACGACTGCATTGCACCCCACCTACAGCGGAGACTATGCCGGCGTGGTCGACGGCTCGATCCAATGGCTGGATCCGTTCAGTGGCAATGCACGCATGGACCTCTGGCATGCCGCCCTGAACAGCCGTGGCACGTTCACGCCGGCTTCCAATGCCAAAGCCCTGAGCAGCGCCTTCAAATCCATCCTTGGACAGGTCCTGGTCAACACCGGCACCCCGCTGACCTCCATTTCCGCCAGCGCTTCCCGAGTCTCGACAGGCACCTCCGTCTATCAGGCCGGCTACGACACGGCCGACTGGTCCGGCAGACTCAGCGCCACGAAGTTCGGCACCGACGGCAGGCTTGCTGCCAAAGCCGACTGGTCGGCGCGCGACCTGCTCGATACCCGCATGGCAAGCACTGGCGCACACGACCGGGACCGCGTTGTACTCAGCTTCTCCGGCACCACGGCTGCGTCGGCGGGCCGCGCAGCGACCACCGGCGCGGGCGTGCCGTTCAGGTGGGCCCACTTGGGCGACGCGCAGAGGGCCGCGCTCAAGGCCAGCACCGACACCGACGCCGAGAGCACCGCCCTCGGCCGGGCCGTGCTCGACTTCCTGCGCGGCGACCGCAGCAACGAGGGCGCCGGCCGCCAGTTCCGCAAGCGCGGCCATGTGCTCGGCGACATCGTGGGCTCCAGCGTCTGGTACGCGGGACAGCCGAAGAGTGGCTTCACTGGCAACGCCTATGCGGCGTTCGCGGCCATCCCCCGCGCGCCGATGGTCTATGTCGGCGCCAACGACGGCATGTTGCATGCTTTCAACGCGAGCACCGGCAAGGAGGCGTTCGCCTACGTGCCCGAAGGCCTCTACGGCACGGCGGCGGCGCCGAATCTCAAGCGGCTCAGCGAAGGCGGCTACACCCACCGGTACTACGTCGACGGCAGTGCCTTCGTCGCCGACATCTACATGGGGCCGACATCCTCGGCCAAGACGACCGACGAGCAGAAGGCGGCGAACTGGAAGTCTTTGCTCGTGGGCACGCTGGGCGCGGGTGGCAAAGGCTACTTCGTGCTCGACGCCACCAGGCCCGAGAGCGTCGACGAGGGCAAGGCCGCCAGCGTCGCGCTGATCGACACGACCGCGCTTGCGGACGACGACCTGGGCCATCAGTTCCAGCAGCCTGCGCTCGATTCCTTCTCGGGGCGGGCGCTGCAGGTCGCCCAGTTGAGCAACGACCGAAAGGCCCTGATCCTGGGCAACGGCTACAACAGCAAGAGCGAGAAGGCGGTGCTGTGGATCCAGTATCTCGATGGCGACAAGGCGGTGCTCAAGATTCCGGCGCCGGTCACGCAGGAGAAGGACACGGGCAACGGCCTGTCCGCGCCACGTCCGGTGGACCTCAATGGCGATGGCAAGGTCGACCTTGTCTACGCCGGAGACCTGCTCGGCAATCTCTGGAAGTTCGACCTCGGCGGCACCGACAGCCGTCAGTGGAAAGCCACGATGGGGCCTCTCAGCTCGAATCGTCCGGCCGCAACCGGGGCCGCGACCCCGTCCGGCCTCGACAACAAGCCGCTGTTCGCGGCCGGCGCCAGCCAGCCGATCACGACGGCGCCGGTGGTTGTGGGGCATCCGCGCGGTGGCTACATGGTGGTGTTCGGCACCGGTCGGCTGTTCGCCTCCGGCGACGAGCGCTCGACCGCCGACCAGTACCTGTACGGCATCTGGGACCCGGTCAACGGAAGCTCGAGCACCGCGACGAGGAACGACCTCGTGGTGCAGACCATCGGCGCCACACCGGTCGAGGAGGGCGATGCCGAGTTGCGCACCGTCTCCCACAACGCCGTGAGCTACACCGGCTCGGAGGCCAAGCGCGGCTGGCACCTGAAGCTGCCTGCGTCGGGAGAGCGTGTCGTCTATCCGGGTGATGTGCTGACCAGCGGCATCGGGCTGTTCTCGAGCACCATTCCCGGCTCAGTCAGCAATTCGGTCACCTGCACCGCCGGAACGGGCGACGACGGCTGGTCGCTGGTAATCGACTTCTTCAGCGGCTCGGCGCCCGAGGGCATTGCGTATTCCACTTCCGGCGCGGTGGGGGCCTATGCCGGCTTCCGGAATCGCTCCGGCAAGGACGACATGGTTCTTCAGCCGAAGAACAAGGAAAAGGGCAAAGACGTGATCTGCAATGCCGCCGGAGAGTGCAAGACGTTGACACGGCCCGACGTCGTGCGCCGCTTCGGCTGGCGCAGCCTGATGTCGACCGACTGAAGGGAGGAGAACCATGAAAAAGCAATCCAGGACACAGACTGGTAGACGGGGCCGCTCGCGCGGCTTCACGCTGATCGAACTCATGATCGTGACGACGGTGATCGGCATCCTCGCCGCCATCGCCTACCCGAACTACACGCGCTACGTGCTGCGGGCCAAGCGCGCCGATGCCAAACAACAGTTGTTGCAGGCGGCGCAGTGGACCGAGCGCTACATGACCGCCAACGGACGCTATCCGCCGACGACCGTCGCGCTGCCGGCCGGACTGGGGCAGTCGCCGTCGTCCGGCACGGCGAACTATTCCATCAGCTATGTCGCAAGAAACGAGACCAGCTACACCTTGCAAGCCGTTCCAGCGGGGGCTTCGCGCAATGACGAGTGCGGAACCCTCACGGTCAACCAGCTGGGCGTCAAGCTGGCGGGCAGCAGCACCGACGCTTCGAGTGCGCTGGTGCAGCTTTGCTGGAACCGTTGAGGTGCCTGTGAGAGTACGGCCGTTGCCGACGCGGCTCAGATGTCGCGCAGCAACTGCCTGAACTCGTCCACGTCCTCGAAGCTGCGGTACACCGAGGCAAAGCGCACGTAGGCGACCTTGTCGAGCTTCTTGAGTTCGCGCATGACGAGTTCGCCGACCTTGGTCGAGTCGATTTCGCGCAGGCCGCTGGCCAGCAGCTTCTGCTCGATGCGCAGCAGGGCGTTGTCGATCTGCTCGATGCTCACCGGGCGCTTGCGCAGCGCCAGCATCATGGAGGCGCGAACCTTGGTCGAGTCGAAGTCGGCGCGGCTGCCGTCCTTCTTCACGACCACGGGAAAGTTGACGTCGGGCCGCTCGTAGGTGGTGAAGCGCTTGTCGCAGGCGCTGCACTGGCGGCGCCTGCGGACAAAGTCGGCGTCTTCCGAAACGCGGGTCTCGACGACCTGCGTTTCAAGATGACCGCAAAAAGGGCATTTCATGCGGTCAGGTCTTCTTGCTCGGAATCAGCGGTAGACAGGGAAGCGGCTCGTCAGCGCGTGAACCTTGGCGCGCACGGCGTCGATGTTCGCCGCGTCGCGCGGGTTCTCGAGCACGTCGGCGATCAGGTTTGCGGTGATTCGGGCCTCTTCGTCCTTGAAGCCGCGGGTGGTCATGGCGGGGGTGCCGATGCGCACGCCGCTGGTGACCATCGGCTTTTCCGGGTCGTTGGGGATCGCGTTCTTGTTGATCGTCATGTGGGCGCTGCCCAGCACGGCTTCGGCTTCCTTGCCGGTGATGCCCTTGGCGCGCAGGTCGACCAGCATCACGTGGCTTTCGGTGCGTCCGCTCACGATGCGCAGGCCGCGCTGGGTGAGGGTGTCGGCCACGATCTGGGCGTTCTTGACCACCTGTTGCTGGTAAGCCTTGAACTCGGGCGCCATGGCTTCCTTGAACGCGACGGCCTTGGCGGCGATCACGTGCATCAGCGGGCCGCCTTGCAGGCCGGGGAAGATGGCGCTGTTGATTGCTTTCTCGTGCTGCGACTTCATCAGGATGATGCCGCCGCGCGGGCCGCGCAGGCTCTTGTGGGTGGTGGAGGTGACCACGTCGGCATGCGGCACCGGGTTGGGGTACACGCCCGCGGCCACGAGGCCTGCGTAGTGGGCGATGTCGACCATGAAGATCGCGCCGACGTCCTTGGCCACCTTGGCGAAGCGCTCGAAATCGATGCGCAGCGAATACGCCGAGGCGCCCGCGATGATGAGCTTGGGCATGTGCTCGTGCGCCTTGCGTTCCATCGCGTCGTAGTCGATGGCTTCGTTGGCGTCCAGGCCGTAGCTCACGACGTTGAACCACTTGCCGCTCATATTGAGAGGCATGCCGTGGGTCAGGTGGCCGCCTTCGGCCAGGCTCATGCCCATGATGGTGTCGCCGGGCTTCAGGAAGGCGAGCATCACGGCTTCGTTGGCCGAGGCGCCGCAATGCGGCTGCACGTTGGCGGCGTCGGCGCCGAAGATCTGCTTGACGCGGTCGATGGCCAGCTGCTCGGCCACGTCGACGTGCTCGCAGCCGCCGTAGTAGCGCTTGCCCGGATAGCCTTCGGCGTACTTATTAGTGAGCTGCGAGCCCTGGGCAGCCATGACGGCCGGCGAGGCGTAGTTCTCGCTGGCGATCAGCTCGATGTGATGTTCCTGGCGCGCGTTTTCGGCTTGAATCGCGGCCCAGATTTCGGGATCGGTCTGTTCGACCAGGATGTTGCGTTGGTACATGGCAGTCCTTTGAAGACGAGGTCCTTGTTCTTCAACCAAACAAGGGCTGCCCAGGCGAACGGCTGAACGCCTGTTGTGGTCAGGCGGTACGCTTCCCAGTGGTATTCCACGTCAGCGCGTGGCACCGTGTTCGGGTGCTGCGCCTATCGCCAGTCGCGTACCCGCCGAGTGTAGCTCACACCCGGCCCGAAACCTCTTCAGGAAACGGAGGAGAGCAGGGCCACCTTGGCCGGCTCAGTGCGTTCTTCGGCAGGCTTGGGCGGTGTTGCCACAGGGATCGGCTGCGGACGCACGGTTGGCGGCGTGACCGTCGACGGCGCGCGGCCGTTGGCCACCTGCAGCAGGCGTTCGTGCTCGGCCATCACCTTGGCGGCGTAGCCGCCGTCGTCCTCGAGGTTGGCCGCGCCCACGTAGTAGCGCAGGCCGCCTTCGAGGGAGCCGGCGCGCGAGATGCATTCCTGCAGCACCTTGACGCCGACGCGCATGTTGGTCACCGGGTCGAAGGCGGTGAGCGTGCCGCCCGCGCTTTCGTACTTGTCGCCGTGCACGCGGGTCATGACCTGCATGAGGCCTTGCGCGCCGACCTGGCTCTGGGCGAACGGGTTGAAGCTGGATTCGACGGCCATGATCGCGAGGATCAGGGTCGGGTCGATCTTCGTGCGCTTGCCGATGCCATAGGCCTCGGCCACGAGCACGCTCAGCGGCTCGGCGGCCACGCGGTACTTCTTGCTCAGCCAGTAAGCCACGGCGGCCTGCTGCTTGGGCAGGTCGGCGGGGCTCGCGGCCGTGGTGCGCTCGATGGCGGTGGGCTCGAGATCGGTGACTTCAGGCGCAGGCTTGCGCGACTGCAGCCAGCCCATCAGTTGTTCCTCGCCGGTCTTGCGCAGGTCGGGCCGCGCCACGAGGGCGAGGGCCGCGAACACAATGGCCAGGCCGACCAGTGCAAACCCGTTGTGGGTGATTTCAAAAAAGCCGTCTGCCACATCGGACACGAAGGTCCTTAGCCCGCGGGCCGTGACATCAAACGCCTTGTTCATCGCTCTTCCTTTCTGTGCGGCACCCGAGTCGCAACGCCACGGAAGGCGATGGATGAAGGCAGCGGCGCTTGGATTGGTACGAATCAGGCTCCGCGCATGGAGTGAAGGGGGTTAGGGGCGCGGCGACCTGATCAAGCCGGGGGAGTTCGGCAGCGGATTCAGGGTGGCTCTGCCGCGTCGGGCGATCAGAGCAGGGCGGATTCTAGCGTGGCTAAATACCCGGTCAAGCATAAGGACTTGCTTCGTTATGCTAATAGTTGTTTAAAAAAGTTGCCGTTTCGAGGCGTTTCGGCTTAGGGGAAATCCCTTTGTAAAACGCGTTTGCAATCCGAGGGTGCGACGCCTAATCTGGACGGGCCTGAGCTTTTCAGGTGTTTTTCCGAGGTCCGGCAGCCCGAGGTGCAAGTCAAGGGTTCAGCGTCCGAGGATCCACGGTGGCAATCTCTTGCTGCCAGCACGGCAGGAACCATTGACTTCCGGTCGCGCGAATCGATGGCATGGGTTTTGTGCCCGCCATCAAGCCCGGTGACTAGACACTCCGTCGAATCACCGGGCTTTCTTTTGGCTTGCCCCCAGGCCGCGCGCACTTCGTGTCGCTTCTCCTACCCCCTGCCGGGGGCAACACTTGAGGCCCGGCAAAGCCGGTTCCTCGGTGTTTCTGGCATTTCTTCCGGAGGTGGGCTTGCGTCCTTTTTGCGTACCTCGCGTTGCCGCTTGTTTGCGGCACACTCTGGCGATGGACGTAGCTTCGATCAAACAAAACAAATGGGTGCGACGTGGGATCGTCGCGGTGCTGGTTCTGTTGGCCTTCTGGGTCATTGCCTGGCTGGCGGTGCCGCCGATTGCCAAGAGCCAGCTTCAGAAGATCGCAAGCGAGAAGCTGGGGCGGCAGGTAACAGTCGGCAAGATCGATTTCAAGCCCTGGACGCTCGAACTCACGCTGAACGACCTGCGCATTGCCACCGCGGATGGCAGCAAGTCGCAGGTGGCCATCAACCGCATCTACGCCGACGCCGAACTGCAGTCGATCTTCCGGCTCGCACCAGTGATCGACGCGGTCACGGTCGACGGGCCTGCAATCCTGCTCACGCACCAGGCCGACGGCAAATACGACATCGACGACATCCTTGCCAAGCTCTCGGCTGGCCCGCCGCCCGACCCGAACGCCAAGCCGGCGCGCTTTGCCATCTACAACATCGCAATCAATGGCGGCTCGGTCGACTTCGACGACCAGACCGTCAAGCGCAAGCACGAGCTGCGCGACTTCGTGCTCAAGGTGCCCTTCCTGAGCAACCTCGATTCCAAGCGCGACATCAACACCGAGCCCAAGCTCGCCTTCGCGCTCAACGGCAGCAAATTCGACTCGGCGGCTTTCACCACACCCTTCTCCGACAACCGCAAGACCGACGCCCACGTGCAGTTCAAGGGGCTGGACCTCGTGCCGTACCTTGGCTACATCCCGGGCGGCCTGCCGGTGAAACTCCAGGCAGGCAGCCTCGATGCCGACCTGAAGATCGGCTTCGAGCAAGCCGCGACCACCGGGCTGAAGATCACCGGCACGGTCGAGGCGCATGCCACCAAGGTGGCCGATGCGCGTGGCCGCGACCTGCTGGCCTTCGATTCGCTCAAGCTGGCATTGGCCGACGTGCGCCCGTTGGAGTCGGTGTTTCATCTGAGCGAAGTCGCGCTGGTCAAGCCGCAACTGGCGGTGGCGCGCGACGCGGCCGGAAAGCTCAATCTGCTGGCCACCGACCCGGCCACCGGCGCGACCGAGAAGGTCGCGTCACCGCCCGCCGCGGCAGCGAGCGCACCGGCCGGCAAGCCGGCACCAAAGCCCGTTCTGAAGGTGCAGGTCGACAAGGTGGCCCTGAACGGCGGGCGCATCGGCTGGCGCGACGAAACCGTCAATCCCGCTGCCGCCGTCGACGTGACCGACCTCGGCATCGACGTCACCGGCGTCACCTGGCCGATGGAAAAGCCGGCAGAGTTCAATGGCAGCACGGCCATTGCCGGCGCCTCGCTCAAGTTCAAGGGCAGCGCTACAGACAAGGTGGCCGACGTGCAGACCGAGGTCGACGCGCTGCCGCTGTCGCTGGCCGCGCCTTACCTGGCGCAGAGCCTGGAGCCCACGCTGGATGGCAAGCTCAGCGGGCAGATCGACATCGCCTGGGCCCAGCCCGATCTCAAGTTCAAGGCGCGCCGCCTGGCCGCTGACGGGCTTGCGCTGACGCAGGCCAAGACCGCACTGGCCAGCGTCGGCCGCTTCGAACTGGTCGACGCCGAGGTCGATATGACGAAGCACACATTGAATGTGGCCTCGTTCACCGCGACCAACCCCAAGGTGCGCGTGGAGCGCGACAGCGAGAAACGCTGGATGTTCGAGCGCTGGCTCAAGACGCCGGCCGGCGGCGGCACCAAGGAAGCCGAAGCGAAGGTCGCTGCCCCCAAGCCTGCGGCTGCCGAAACGCCGCAGCCCGGCGCCAACACCAAGCCCTGGGCGCTGACCATCGGCACGCTGGCGGTCGACAACGGCGCGCTCTCCTATGCGGACAAGGCCGGCGCGAACCCGGTGACCGTGGAAGTCACTGCCTTCAAGCTCCACGCCCAGAAGATCGCGCCCGACACCAATACGACCTCGCCGCTCGAAGTTTCCGGCCGCATCGGTTCAGGGCGCTCCGACCCGGGGCGCTTCGACTACAAGGGCAATGTCGTGCTCAAGCCGCTCGCGGCCGAGGGCCGGCTGGAGGTGGTGTCGTTCCCCGCCCATACCTTCAAGGCCTACTACGCGGATGCGCTCAACGTCGACATCCGCCGCGCCTTCGCGAGCTATCGCGGCACGGTGCGCTATGCGACGTTGCCGGCGGGCATGAGCATCAAGCTGTCGGGCGACACCGCACTCGACGACTTCCGCGCCAACAGTGTCTCGCTCACCCAGTCGCCCGGCTTCGACCGCAACACCAACCAGCTGCTGAGCTGGAAGACGCTGAGCCTGCGCGGCCTGCAGGTCAGCATGGCGCCCAACGCGCCGCCGAACGTGGACGTGCGCGAGACCACGCTGACCGACTTCTTCGCCCGCGTGATCATCGACCCCACCGGCCGGCTCAACCTGCTGAACCTGACCAAGAAGGGCGAGGCACAAGCCAACGCCGCCACTGCGGCAGCGGGCGAAGCCTCCACCCGCAAGGGCCCGGGCGGCACGACCACCACGACACGAGCCGTGCCGGCGAGGCCTTCGGGCGGCGCACCGGTGTCGGCCGAAAACATGGTCGGGGGAGCGCCCGAGCCGGCCAAGCCGGTGGCAGCCGCCGCGCCAGTCGCCACCGCGCAGGCGGACAGCGGCCCCGCGCCCGTCATCAACTTCGGCCCGATGAGCCTGGTCAACGGCAAGATCGACTTCACTGACCTGTTCGTCAAGCCCAACTACTCGGCCGACCTCAGCGAGCTGACCGGCAAGCTCAGCTCGTTCTCGTCGAACCCGCCGAAGGGTGAGAGCGGCCGGCCCGCGCTGGCCGACCTCGAATTGCGCGGCAAGGCGCAGCAGACAGCCGCGCTGGAAATCACCGGCAAGCTCAACCCGCTGGCCAAACCGCTCGAACTCGACATCACCGCCAAGATGCGCGATCTCGACCTGGCCCCGCTGTCGCCGTACTCGGTGCGCTACGCTGGCCACGGCATCGAGCGCGGCAAGATGAGCATGGACGTCAACTACAAGGTCGCGCCCGATGGCCAGCTGACGGCCACCAACAAGCTGGTGCTCAACCAGCTGCAGTTCGGCGACGAGGTGGCGGGCGCGCCTGCCAGCCTCCCGGTGAAGCTGGCCGTGGCCCTGCTGGCCGACCGCAACGGCGTGATCGACGTCGACCTGCCGCTCAGCGGCTCGCTCAACGATCCACAGTTCAGCGTCGGCCCGCTGATCTGGAAGGCCGTGGTCAACCTGATCGTCAAGGCCGTGACGGCACCGTTCAGCCTGCTTACCGGTGGTTTGGGCGGCGGCAGCGGTGAATCGAGTGCCATCACCTTCGAGCCCGGCAGTTCCGAGCTGAGCGCCGCCGCGAAAGAAGGCCTGGACAAGGTCGCGAAGGCGCTGACCGACCGGACCACGCTGCAGATGACGGTGATCGGCACTTCCAGCCTCGAGAAGGAGCGCGACGCCTACCAGCGCCAGCGCGTGCGCCAGCTCGCCTACGCCGAGAAGCGCCGCGTTGCGGTGCGCGGCGGCCAGACCGGCACCGACGTGCCACCCGTCACCGACGCCGAATACCCCGAACTGCTGACCGCCGTGTACAAGCGCGCGGACATCACCAAGCCGCGCAACCTCGTCGGCCTGGCCAAAGACCTGCCCGTGCCGGACATGGAAAAACTGCTGTTCGCCAGCGTGCCGGTCGACGAGGAGTCGATGCGCCAGCTGGCGGTCGAGCGCGGCGCGGCCGTGCGCGACTACCTGCTCGCGAAGAAGCTGCCGAGCGAGCGCCTCTTCCTGGGAGCCGTGCGCACAAGTGCCAGCGGCAGCGACTGGAAGCCGGGCGCCGAGCTCAGCCTGACCATGAAGTGAGGCGCGACGACCCGATCAGGATCCGGTCCGCGGACTTGGTTTTTTTCTCCAGCTTGCTATATATGTAGTCCGTTAACCTCCACGCCCACAACCCCGCGTACGCCACCGTTTCTGGACGGAATTCAATGGCCAGCCGCAAGTGGGTGAAAATGTCGATGTGCGCCGGCCTTTGCCGGCGCCTTCGCTTTCTCTACCAAGACAACGATTTCGCGCAGTGACCTCTACTTCTTCCAAGCCACACGACCTTCAGGCCCTCGACACGCTCACCGGCGGCGCCTTCACCGCGCCGACTTCCGGCGAGCGCGCCGCGCGCATCCGCGACTGGCTCGCGGGCACTCCCACTGCCGAGCAGATGCAGGAGGTCTTCAAGGAGCTGAGCGGTCGTGACAAGGGCGCCGCGCGCCTGCTGCGCGAAAAGCTCGACGAACTCAAGCGCGCCAAGGGGCAGGAAGCCATTGCCGCCGAATGGGCACAAAAGGCCGAAGCCCTGCTGGGCCAGTCCAAGCTCAACATCGCCGATGCGCTGGCCTGGCAGCGCGACGCCGCCAAGGCCGGCGCGCCGCTGTCGCGCGAGCCGCTGGCCGGCCTGAAGCTCAAGCTGGCCGAACGCGTCAAGGGCATCGAAGACCTGCAGCACCGCGCCCAGGTGCACCGTGAAGCCGCCGTGCTGCTGGCGCAGCGCTTCGAAGTGCTGTCCACCAAGGGCTGGCAGGACGCCCAGGCCGCCGAAGAATCGCTGCGCGCCGACGTGACCCACTGGCAGCAGCAGGCGGCCGAAATCACGACCGACGCCAACTGGACCAGCCTCGACGCCAAGTTCGCGCCGCAGCTCGAATCGTCCAAGTCGCAACTGCTGGTGGTGTCCGATGCGTTCCACAGCGCATTGGCCCAGGCCCTTGCTGCTGCCGCCGATGCTGCTGCGCCGTTGCCGCCAGTGCCCGTGTGGGCCGACGAACTGCGCGCCGCGCGCGGTGAGGTCGTGGCACCTAAGCCCGCCGCGCCTGCTCGCCCCGCCGCACCCAAGGTCGATCCGGCCGTGCGCGCCGCCGCGCAAGACGCCGTGCAGGCTGCGCTCGCCAAGCTCGAACAGGAAACCGCCGAAGGCCATGGCAAGGCCAGCGCCGGCGCGGCTGCCGCGCTGCGCGCCGTGCTCAAGGAGCACGGCAAGCTGGTCGAAGCGCCGCTCGAAGCCCGCGTGCATGCCGCGCTGGTGGCAGCCGGCGAACTCGAAGGCTGGCAGCGCTGGAGCGCCGACAAGGTGCGCGAAGACCTCGTCGCCAAGGCCGAAGGCCTGCTCAAGCGCCCCGAAGGCCAGGCCCTTGGTGGTCGCAAGATGCAGGAAACGCTGCGCGCCCTGCGCGACCAGTGGAAGCAGGCCGACCAGGGCGGCGTGCCGAACCACGCGCTCTGGAAGCGCTTCGACGAAGCCTGCAACGAAGCCCACAAGGTGGTCGAGGCCTGGCTCGAAAAGGTTCGCGCCGATGCGGCCGAGCATCGCGCGCTCCGCGTCGCGCTGATCGAGGAAGTCAAGGCCTGGGCCGCCGAGCATGCCGGCGCCACCGACCTGAAGGCGCACAACCGCGCGCTGCACCAGTTTGCCGACCGCTGGCGCGATGCCGGCCACGTGGGCGAAAAGGTGTTCGCAGAGCTGCAGCCGCTGTGGAACGAAGCCTTCGGCGCGGCCCGCGCTCCGTTCGAGACGGCGCAGAAGGCCAGCGTCGAACGCCGCCAGGCCATGATCGCCGAGGCGGCTGAACTCGGCGCCCAGCCGATGCTGCGCATCGACGCCGTGAAGGCGCTGCAGCAGCGCTGGCAGGCCGAGGCGCAGAGCGTGCCGCTCGACCGCCGCCACGAACAGAAGCTGTGGGACGCGTTCCGCGCGCCCATCGACGAAGCTTTCAACCGCAAGACGGCAGAGCGCGAAAAGGCGTCGGCCGCGATGAGCGAGCACGACCGCTATGTGCTCGAGGCGTCCAAGGCGCTCGACGCAGCCAATGCCGGCGGTGACGTGCAGAAGATCCGTGCCGCCATTGCCCGCCTGGAAGGCGCGCTGCGCGGCGAGGCACCGCCGCCCGCGCCGAAGGCCGAGCAAGCCGCTGTCGCGACCGACGGCCCATCGGTCGGCGCGACCGAGGTCGTGGCCCCGGGGCAGGCGGCTGCCGAATTCGGCGAAAGCGCCGAGCAGGCACCGAGCCCGAGCGATGCGGAAGCCTCGCCCGGCACGACCGCCGATGCAGCGCCCGCCGCTTCGGCCGATCTCGTGGCTCCCGCCGACGGCGCCGATGCTTCGGCACGCACCGATGGCGAGGCGCATGACGCCGGCGAAGCCGCCGCTGCGGAAGCGCCAGCCGCGGCGCCGAAGCCCGCACCGAAGCCAGTCGTGGCCATGCGTGGCGACGACCGCCCGAGCAGCAAGAAAGCCGAAGCAGCGCCTGCAGCCCGCGGTGCCGGTGGCCGTTTCGGTGACCGTCGCGATGGCGGACGTCCTGGTGCCGGTGGCCCGGGTCGCCCTGGTGATCGCGGCGACCGTGGGGCGCCCCGTGGCGACGCGCGTGGCGATCGCGGTGCACCAGCCGGCCGCTTCGGCGATCGTCCGCCGCGCTTCGAAGATCGCGGTCCGCGCCTCGGCGACGCAGCCTTCCGTGCGCAGCGCGAAGCGCTCGAACGCGCCGACATGGCGCTGCGCAAGCTCGCAGCACAAGCGCATGGCGAAGCCCTGACGCAGGTGCTGGGCGCATGGGAACAGCGCGACGCCAGCCGCTTGCCGAGCATCCAGGAACTGGGCCGCGCGGTCACGCCCGCGGTGCGCACTGGATGGTCGCAGGCCATCGGCTCTGCGCCGACGGCCGCCGCGAACGATGCCGCCGAAGCGCTGCTGCGTCTCGAAATGGCCGCCGAAGTGCCGACGCCTGCCGAGCAACTCGACGCGCGCCGTGCACTGCAACTCAAGCTGCTGACGAAGCGTGGCGATCCGGCCCCGGCCCAGACCTGGGGCCAGGATGCCGGCAAGGTGCTGGCCGCGGCGCACGATGCTTCCAGTGCGCGCCGTCTGCAGAATGCGCTGAAGGCATTGCTGCGCAAGTAAGGGGCAACCTCCAAGGCCTCCGGCCAGATATCGATGGCCATGAAAAAGGCGCCCCGCGGGGCGCCTTTTTCTTTGGGGCAGCTGCTGCAAATCGACTGCCCCCTGTTCAGGTGTCAGGGCCTTCTGGGCAGAAAGAATTCATCGAAGAGCGCGAGCACGCCGGGGAAGTCGCGAGCGAAGTTGGGACGGCTCACGAAGTAGGCCTCACAGGCTACCGCGAAGAATTCGCTGATCGACGTGGCGCCATAGGCGTCGAGCCACGGCGGCTCGGTGCCGAAGCGCTCAGCCTTGATGGTCTGCTCGCGGAAGTCGTCGTAGGCGGACTGCAGCACGGCGAGCCAGGCTTTGCGGGCCGCGCGCGCGTTGCGCTGGCCCGCAAAGCCGGGCGGCAGCGGCGGGCAGCCGTTGGCGTCGCCGCTGCGCATGTCGATCTTGTGGGCGAACTCGTGGATCACGACGTTGTAGCCGCGCTCGCTGGTGACGCTGCTCGCCAGCACGTCGTCCCAGCTCAGCATGACGGGGCCACGCTCCATCGCTTCGCCAGCCACGACTTCGCCGTACTCGTGCACCACCTGGGCCTCGTCGACCACCTTGCGTCGCGCTACCACCTCGGAGCGGTGCACGACGATGCCGACGAAATCGTCGTACCAGTTCAGTCCGCCCTTGAGGTGCAGCACCGGCAGCACAGCCTGGGCCGCGATGGCCAGGGCCACTTCATTGGTGATGGTGAAGCCCTTGGCGCCGTGGAATTCCTTGTCGCGCAGGAACTCGGCCGTCAGCGTGCGAAGGCGTTGCCGGTCGGCGTCCGGCAGTGCGCCCAGGAAGGCGTAGCGCCTGAGCGCGGCCTGCCAGGCGGCTTCAGGAATCGGGGGCAGGGCGCGCAGGCGGCGCAGCCACTTGAACATTGCTGGCGGCGGCGCGGCTAGCGCAGATCGACGCGCTGCGCGCCGGCGGTGGAGAGGCACAGCAGCTGCGCGCGCGGCGGATGGGCAGCAGCATCCCAGTCGCTCAGCACGACGCGGCGCAGGCCGTTGCCCATGTCGTGATCGGCGGGGCGATGCGTGTGGCCGTGCACCAGCGTGCTGGCGTTTGCCTGTTGCAGCCACTCGCGTGCGGCGGCCGTGTCGACATCGGCCCAGACGGTCGACGGATTGCGCTTGCGGTCTTCGCTCTGCACGCGCATGGAGCGCGCGAGCGCGCGGCGCTCTTCCAGCGGCCTTGCGAGGAACGCGGCCTGCCACTCGGGCGTGCGAACCTGCGCGCGGAACTTGAGGTACTCGGTGTCTTCCAGGCAGAGGATGTCGCCGTGGCTCAGCAGCCAGCGCTGGCCGTGCAGCACGAGCACTGTCGGGTCGTCGAGCAGCGTGAGACCGCATTGCGCCGCGAACGCCGGGCCGACGAGGAAGTCACGGTTGCCGTGCATGAAGAACACCGGCAGCCGCTGAGCGGTGCGGCGCAGCAAGTCGGCACACTGCGCCTCGAAGCCGGGGAGGGTGGCCGAATCGTCGCCGACCCACACTTCGAACAGATCGCCGAGGATGATCAGTGCGTCGGCAGGCGTGGTCTGCAGATAGCCCTGCCAGGCCTCGAAGGTGGCGGGCTCGCCGGCCTGCAGGTGCAGGTCGGAAATCAGGTCGACGGTGCGCCACGCGGGCGGCGCCACCAGCTCGGTAAAAGCCGGGTTCGCCACAGTCGTCATGCCGCGTCGCGCCTGTTCGTCATTCAGCGGTGACAACGGCCTTTTCGATCACCACGTCTTCGAGCGGCACGTCGTCATGGAAACCCTTGCGGCCCGTCTTCACGGCCTTGATCTTGTCGACCACGTCGGTGCCGTTGATGACCTTGCCGAACACGGCATAGCCCCAGCCCTGGGCCGAAGGTGCGGTGTGGTTCAGGAAGCCGTTGTCGGACACGTTGATGAAGAACTGCGCGGTGGCCGAGTGGGGCGCGCTGGTGCGGGCCATTGCCACGGTGTAGTTGTCGTTCTTCAGGCCGTTGTTGGCTTCGTTCTGGATCTCGGCGTCGGTGGGCTTTTGTTTCATGCCGGGCTCGAAACCGCCGCCTTGCACCATGAAGCCGGGGATCACGCGGTGGAACACCGTGTTGTCGTAGTGCCCCTTCTTCACGTACGAGACGAAGTTCTCGACCGACTTCGGCGCCTTGGCGGCGTCGAGTTCGAGCGTGATCACGCCGTAGTTCTTGATATGCAGTTCGACTTGGGGGTTGCTCATGAGGGCTCCTGCTTGAGAAAGGGGGAAAGGGATTACTTCGCCAGCAGCGTGGCGGACTTGATGGTGACGGCTTCGAGCGGCACGTTCTGCATGCCGCCCTTGTTGCCGGTGGCCACCGCGCGGATCTTGTCGACCACGTCGGTGCCGGCAACGACCTTGCCGAACACGGTGTAGCCGTAGCCGTCGGGGTTGGGCGCGTTGAGCGAGTCGTTGTTCTTCACGTTGATGAAGAACTGCGAGGTCGCGGAATTCGGATTGCCGGTGCGGGCCATGGCGATCGTGTACTTGTCGTTCTTCAGGCCGTTGCTCGCTTCCAGCGGAATGGGCGCGCGCGTGGGCTTTTGCTGCAGGTCGGCCGTGAAGCCGCCGCCCTGGATCATGAAGCCGTCGATCACGCGGTGGAACACCGTGCCGTCGTAGTGCTTGTCCTTGACGTACTGCAGGAAGTTCTCGACCGACTTGGGCGCCTTGGCTGCATCGAGCTCGACCACGATGTCGCCGGCCGAGGTGGCGAGCTTGACGCGCGGTGCCGCGGCCGTTTGTGCATAGCCCGTGGCGGCGAACGTGAGTGCGGCGGCCAGGACGAGGGCGCTACGGCGGCTGAAACGGGACAGGGTGTGGATCGTCAAACGGGGCTCCATGTGCGGATGAAGGGACGGGGCTGCGCGGCTGGCACCCTGCGGGCGCCCATGCCGGCGGCGATTACTTGCTGGTGCGGCCGACCGGCTTGCGGATGACCACCGGCGGCGCGGGCAGGGCGGCCGCTTCGGCTTCGGCCTTCGAGCTGAAGATCTGGCGGATCAGCGCGAGCTTGGGCGCGACGCTGGCGTTGGTGCTGGCGAACTGCTGCGCGCGCACGTATTCCTGCGCCGCGAGGCGGGCGTACACGTCGCCGAGGTTCTCGTGTGCCGTGGCGTAGTTCGGATTGAGCTTGAGGGCTTGCTCGAGGGCGTTGCGCGCCTGGTCGAACTTGCTTTGCGAAGCGTACAGCGCGGCCAGGTTGTTGTAGGGCTCGGAGAGCTCGGGGAAATCTTGCGTGAGCTGCGTGAAGGCGGTGATGGCCTCGGCCTGCTTGTTCTGCTCGGTGAGGATCACGCCGCGCAGGAAGCGCATCTGTGGGTCGCGCGGCTTGCCGGCGATGTAGGTGTCGGCCTTGGCGAGCGCTTCGTTCGACTTGCCCTGGCGCAGCAGCGCGTTCACGTCGTCGTATTCGTTGGCGTGCACGGCGGAGCCCCACAGGCTGAACAGCAGTGCGAAGGCAATGGAGAGTCTGGAGAATGCGGCGTGCTTCATGAAGCCTCGGCGGAAATGGGGGGAGATGCAGGCTTGCGGGCTTGGGGAACACCCGAACGCTGCGCGGTGGCAGCCGTTTATACTTGGTTTCATTGTAGCCGAGGGGCCATGTCCAACCCCTCGCGACCACAGTCCCCGTCACCCCTGAAAAACACCGTCGTTCGCCCGTGCCGTACGTGCGCGAAGCGACGCTTTCCGAATCTCATGAGTCTGCGCATCTACAACACGCTGTCGCGTGAATTGGAGGAATTCTCCCCATTGCAACCGGGACAGGTGTGCATGTACGTTTGCGGCATGACGGTCTACGATTTCTGCCACATCGGCCATGCCCGCATGATGATGGCGTTCGATGTGGTGCAGCGCTGGCTGCGCGCCAGCGACTACGCCGTGACCTACGTGCGCAACATCACCGACATCGACGACAAGATCATTGCCCGCTCCGTGCAGCGCGGCATCACCATCCGCCAGCTGACCGACGAGGTGATCGCGGCCATGCACGAGGACATCGGCGCGCTCGGCATCGAGCCACCCACCATCGAGCCGCGCGCCACCGAATACGTGCCGCAGATGCTCGGCATCATCGAGAAGCTGGAGCAAAAAGGTCTGGCCTACCGCTCGGACAACGGCGACGTCAACTACGCGGTGCGCAAGTTCCCGGGCTACGGCAAGCTGTCGGGCAAGTCGCTCGACGAGCTGCATGCGGGCGAGCGCGTTGCCGTGCTCGACGGCAAGCAGGATCCACTCGACTTCGTGCTCTGGAAGGCCGCCAAGCCGACCGAGCCCGCCGACGCCAAGTGGGAAAGTGCCTACGGCACAGGCCGGCCGGGGTGGCACATCGAGTGCTCGGCCATGAGCTGCGCCACCCTGGGCGAGACCTTCGACATCCACGGCGGCGGGGCGGACCTCCAGTTCCCGCACCACGAGAACGAAATCGCCCAGAGCGAAGGCGCCAACGGCAAGCCGCTGTCGCGCTTCTGGGTGCACAACGGCTTCGTGCGCGTGGACAACGAGAAGATGTCCAAGAGCCTGGGCAACTTCTTCACCATCCGCGAAGTGCTGCAGAAGTACGACGCCGAGAGCCTGCGCTTCTTCCTGGTGCGCACGCATTACCGCAGCGCGCTCAACTACAGCGATGCGCACCTCGACGACGCGCGCAATTCGCTCAAGCGCCTGTACACCGCGCTCGACCTTGTTGCCCCGGCCGACGTGGCCGTCGACTGGGCCGATCCCCATGCGGCGCGCTTCAAGGCCGCCATGGACGAGGACTTCGGCACGCCCGAAGCCATCGCCGTGCTGTTCGAGCTGGCTGGCGAGGTCAACCGCACAAAGTCCGCCGAGATCGCCGGCTTGCTGAAGGCGCTGGCCGGCTCGCTGGGTCTGCTGCAGGGCGACCCGCGGGCCTTCCTGCAGGCCGGCAGCACGCTGGACGACGCGGCCATCCAGGCCCGTATCGCGGAGCGCGCCGCCGCCAAGGCCGCGAAGAACTTCGCCGAAGCCGATCGCATTCGCCAGGAACTCCTCGAGCAGGGCATCGTGCTCAAGGATTCGCCCACGGGCACGACCTGGGCGGCTGCGCAGTGAACGGAACGACGAACCCCATGCCCGCCAGCAAGAAGACCAGCGTTCAGATCTACACGCCGGACTATTGGGAAGAGGCATGCAAGCACCTCTCGCGGAAAGACCGCGTCATGAAGCGGCTGATTCCGAAGTTCGGCGACGCGTGTCTCGAATCGCGCGGTGATGCGTTCACCACGCTCGCTCGCAGCGTCGTGGGCCAGCAGATCTCGGTGAAGGCCGCGCAGTCGGTCTGGGACAAGTTTGCCGCGCTGCCGCGCAAGCTGACGCCGGCCAACGTGCTCAAGCTCAAGGTCGACGACATGCGCGGGGCGGGGCTGTCGGCGCGCAAGATCGAGTACCTGGTCGACCTAGCCCTGCATTTCGATTCGGGCATGGTCCACGTCGATGCGTGGAAGGACATGTCGGACGAGCTCATCATCGAAGAACTCGTGGCCATTCGCGGCATCGGCCGCTGGACGGCCGAGATGTTCCTCATCTTTCACCTGATGCGCCCGAACGTGCTGCCTGTAGACGACCTGGGGCTGCTCAACGGCATCAGCGTCAATTATTTTTCGGGCGATCCGGTCAGCCGAAGCGATGCCCGCGACGTCGCCGTGGCCTGGGCACCATATTGCAGCGTGGCGACTTGGTATATTTGGCGATCGCTGGACCCGGTTCCAGTCGCGTACTGAACAACAGGAGAAGACGTTGGCGAAACGAACCTTCCTCGACTTCGAGCAGCCCATTGCTGAACTCGAAACAAAGATCGAAGAATTGCGCTATGTGCAGACCGAATCCGCGGTCGACATCTCTGAAGAAATCGATCAGCTCGGCAAGAAAAGCCAGCAGCTCACCAAGGACATCTACAGCGACCTGACGCCCTGGCAGATCACCAAGATCGCACGGCATCCGGAGCGCCCCTACACGCTCGACTACGTCAACGAAATCTTCACCGATTTCGTCGAACTGCACGGCGACCGGCATTTCTCGGACGACCTGTCGATCGTGGGCGGCCTCGCGCGCTTCAACGGCGTGCCCTGCATGGTGCTCGGCCACCAGAAGGGCCGCGACACGAAGGAGCGTACCGCGCGCAACTTCGGCATGAGCAAGCCCGAGGGCTACCGCAAGGCCTTGCGCCTGATGAAGACGGCCGAGAAATTCAAGCTGCCGGTGTTCACCTTCGTGGACACCCCCGGCGCGTACCCCGGCATCGACGCCGAAGAGCGCGGCCAGTCGGAAGCCATCGGCCGCAACATCTTCGAGATGGCGCAGCTCGAAGTGCCGATCATCGTCACCATCATCGGCGAAGGTGGCTCCGGCGGCGCGCTGGCCATCTCGGTCGGCGACCAGCTGCTGATGCTGCAGTACTCGATCTATTCCGTGATCAGCCCCGAAGGCTGCGCTTCCATCCTGTGGAAGACCAGCGAAAAGGCGCAGGAAGCGGCCGATGCGCTGGGCATTACCGCGCACCGCCTGAAGGCGCTGGGTTTGGTCGACAAGATCGTGAACGAGCCCGTAGGCGGCGCGCATCGCGACCATCGCCAGATGGCTGCGTTTCTCAAGCGCGCGCTCAATGATGCCTTCCGCCAGGTCAGCGACCTGAAGCCGAAGGAGTTGCTGGAGCGCCGCTACGAGCGCCTGCAGAGCTACGGCCGCTTCAACGACACCAAGGCCGACACCGGCAGATAACGCGCAGGCGCTGTCATGAACTCCGCTTTCGAACGCGCCATTGCCGCGTTCGAGCCGGCGCATTGGCCGCTGGCGGTGGGGTTCAGCGGCGGTGCCGATTCAACCGCCTTGCTGGCCACCTGCGCGGCGCGCTGGCCGGGGCAGGTGCTTGCCTTTCATGTGCATCACGGGCTGCAGGCTGCGGCCGACGGCTTCGAGCAGCATTGCCGTGTGGTGTGCGAGCGCATGGCCGTGCCGCTGGTCGTTCATCGCGTCGATGCCCGGCATGGGCCCGGCGACAGCCCTGAAGACGCGGCCCGCCGTGCTCGCTATGGGGCGTTTGCCGAGATGGCGCGCGCTAATGGGGCGAGGGCGGCTATCAAATCCATAGCGCTGGGGCACCATGCCGACGACCAGGTCGAAACCCTGCTGCTGGCGCTGTCTCGCGGCGCGGGGCTGCCGGGGCTGGCGGCCATGCCAGTGCATGCGCAACGCCACGGGCTCGACATCTACCGGCCGCTGCTCGCGGTTGCCGGCGCCGATATCCGTGAATGGCTGGCCGGCCGCGATCTGCCGTGGATCGAAGACCCGACCAACGACGACGCGCGCTACACCCGCAACAAAATCCGCTCCGTGCTGCTGCCCGCGCTGGAGCAAGCATTTCCGCAGTTCCGCGCCACCTTTGCGCGAAGCGCCGGCCACGCCGCGCAGGCGCAGCAGTTGTTGAGCGAGCTGGCGGCGCAAGACCTGGACGCCGTGGGCGACCCGCCGCGCATTGCGACGCTGCAGACGCTGTCGCGTGCCCGCCAGGCCAACGTGCTGCGCCACTGGCTGATGCAATCGCATGGCTGCGCCCCCAGCGCTGCGCAGCTCGACCAGCTGCTGGACCAGGTCCGTGCCTGCACCACGCGGGGCCACCGCATCCACCTCAAGGTGGCCGCCGGTTTTGTCCAGCGGCAGGGCGATTTCCTGCATTGGTACAATGCCCCGCCCTCGCCAAAGACTTTGCTCTGACAGCTTGCAGGGCGCCGCCTTTCAAGCGGCCCTTTCCTTTTCTCTGATTTCACCCATGGCATTGATCGTTCACAAATACGGCGGTACGTCGATGGGCTCGACCGAGCGCATCAAGAATGTCGCCAAGCGCGTCGCCAAGTGGGCGCGCGCAGGCCACCAGATGATCGTGGTTCCGAGTGCCATGAGCGGCGAGACCAACCGCCTGCTCGGCCTGGCCAAGGAACTGGCGCCCAGCAAACCCGGCGTGGCCCACAACCGCGAGCTCGACATGCTGGCCTCGACCGGCGAGCAGGCGTCGTCGGCGCTGCTGGCTATTGCGCTGCAGGCCGAGGGCGTCGAGTCCGTGAGCTATGCGGGCTGGCAGGTGTCGGTTCGCACCGACAACTCGTACACCAAGGCCCGCATCGAAAGCATCGACGACGAGCGCGTGATGGCCGACCTGAACGCCGGCAAGGTGGTGGTCATTACCGGCTTCCAGGGCGTGGACGACGACGGCAACATCACCACGCTGGGCCGTGGCGGCAGTGACACCTCGGCCGTGGCCATCGCCGCGGCCATGAAGGCGCACGAATGCCTGATCTACACCGACGTCGACGGCGTCTACACGACCGACCCGCGCGTCGAGCCCGATGCGCGTCGCCTGACGACCGTGAGCTTCGAAGAGATGCTCGAAATGGCGAGCCTGGGCTCCAAGGTGCTGCAAATCCGCTCGGTGGAATTCGCCGGCAAGTACAAGGTGCCGCTGCGTGTGCTTTCGAGCTTCACGCCGTGGGACATCGACATCAATGAAGAGGCCAAGTCCGGCACGCTGATCACTTTCGAGGAAGACGAAAACATGGAACAAGCCGTCGTATCCGGCATCGCATTCAACCGCGACGAAGCCAAGATCTCGGTGCTCGGCGTGCCCGACAAGCCCGGCATCGCGTATCACATCCTCGGTGCTGTGGCAGACGCCAACATCGAAGTCGACGTGATCATCCAGAACCTCAGCAAGGACGGCAAGACCGATTTCAGCTTCACCGTGCATCGCAACGAGTACGCGAAGACGATCGACCTGCTGCAGTCGAAGGTCATGCCCTCGCTGGGCGCGACCGAAATCGTCGGCGACACGAAGATCTGCAAGGTCAGCATCGTCGGCATCGGCATGCGCAGCCACGTGGGCGTGGCGAGCAAGATGTTCCGCGTGCTGAGCGAAGAGGGCATCAACATCCAGATGATCTCGACCAGCGAAATCAAGACCTCGGTCGTGATCGACGAAAAATATATGGAACTGGCCGTGCGAGCGTTGCATAAAGCGTTCGATCTCGACCAACCGAGCGCTTAAGTGATGGCATAATCTCGGCTTCTTTCAGGAACTGTGACCGAGTGGCCGAAGGTGCTCCCCTGCTAAGGGAGTATGGGGTGTAGAGCCTCATCGAGGGTTCGAATCCCTCCGGTTCCGCCAAGACAAAAGCCCCTGTAGTTGTGAGACTACAGGGGCTTTTTTCTGTCCGAGCCCATGGCAGAAAAGAACTTTGGCACTAAGCCTTGCTGCGCAGAGCCGAACCTCCGACCAGGAGCGCCACCAGGCTGGCGGCCGCGGCGAACATCACGTACCACGCAGGGGCGAGCGGGCTCCCGGTCCGGGCGATCAGCGCCGTGGCAATGAACGGCGCGAAGCCGCCGAAGATCGTGACAGCAAAGTTGTACGCAATCGAAAGCCCCGTGGACCTCACCTGCGGTGGATAGAGCTCGGCCATGGCGGCGGGAGCGGGGCCGGTGAACCCGGCGATCAGCACGGCAAAGACGATCAGCATAGCCGTCAAGGTCGCGGCACTCGGAAAGGCCGTGAGCAGCCAGAGCGCCGGATAGGCCAGCACGAGGATCGCGGCAGCAAACCCGACCAGCAGCGGCCGGCGTCCGATCCGGTCCGACAGCCCGCCGAAAACCGGCGCCAGCACAACCAGCACCAGGAGCCCGGCGCCATTTGCCCACAGCGATGCGCTCTGCGGCAGCTTCAGCGTGCGCACGGCGTACGTCGGCATGTAGACCAGAAAGAAATACGTGCACACCGTCCACACGATGGTGACGCCGAACCCGGCGACGATTTCCTTGCGGTAGGAGCCCATCACCTGCCTCAGCGGAGACGCCTGTTGGTTGGCTGCCTTGGCCCGCTCGAAGGTTGCGGGTTCTCGCGTCTTGGCGCGGATGTACCAGCCCACCGGGCCGATGACCAGGCCGAACAGAAACGGAATCCGCCAGCCCCACGCTTCCAGTTGCTGGGGGCTCAGAACCCCCGTCAGCGTCGCGCCAAAGAGCGAACCGAGCAGGAGTGCACCGGCCTGGCTCGCCTGCTGCCAGCTTGCGAAGTAGCCCTTGCGATCTTTCGGCGCGTGCTCGACGAGAAACGCCGTCGCCCCTCCGACCTCGCCGCCGGCGGAGAAGCCCTGGATCAGCCTCGCCAGCACGATCCACGCGGGCGCCCAGAGGCCCGCATCGGCGTACGTCGGCGCCAGGCCGATCATTGCCGTTCCAAGCGCCATCAGCAGGATCGTTGTCGACAACGCGGCTTTGCGCCCATGTGTGTCGCCGAGCGCGCCAAGAATCACAGCACCGATCGGCCGCATCACGAAGCCCACGCCGAAGGTCGCCACGGTCAGCAACAGCGAAGAGGTTTCGTCGCCCGTGGGGAAGAACAGTTTGGAAATAGTGATCGCGAAGAAACCGTAGACGGCAAAGTCGAACCACTCGAGCGTGTTGCCGATGACCGCCGCGGGAATCATCCGGCGCGTTGCATCGTGGGGCTCGTTGGAGGTGAGGGTGCCGAAGGCGCTGGTGGCATCAGCCACCGTGGCTGCGTCGAGGTTTTTCATGCTGTCTTGAGAGAGGGGGCGGGTGAGACATCGGCTTCGGCGAGCGCCCATGCGCCGGCCGATTGCATGAAGCGATCGGCCGCCTGCAGCTGGGCTGCGGAGATCCATTCGTCCGGCTGATGGGCCTGCGCGATGGAGCCGGGGCCGCATACCACCGTTGAAATGCCGACCTGCTGGAAGAAGCCCGCTTCGGTGCCGAACGGCAGGTCTGCCTCCGGCCAGAGTGCGCCGAGTTCGCGCGCGACCGAGACCGCAGCGTCGTTGTCGTGTGCCGACAGCGCCGGCACGCCCGCTACCTGCACCGCCTCGACCGTGACGCCAAGGGGAAGGTCCATCAGCGCATCCCGGACCGTATCGCGCACGAGTTCCGCCGCCGCTTCATCTTGCGGACGAAACTCCCACAAGACCTCGCAGCACCCCGGCACGATGTTGATGGCGGTGCCCCCGTCGATCCGGCCGATGTTGATGGTGGCCTCGCCACCCCGGCTGGCAAAGCTGCGTCGCAGCCCGGCCAGGCAGGTGACCAGGTAGGCGGCGGGCTCGATCGCGCTGGCGCCGAGCGACGGGTCGCTCGAATGCGCGGGAAGCCCGCTGAAGAGCGCCCTGTGCCCGAAGAAACCCCGGTGCCTGACGCCGATCCGCATCTCGGTCGGCTCGCCGATGATGGCCAGCGCGGGGGCTTCCACTTGCGTCTTCAAGCGGTTCACGAGCTCCGGAACGCCGAGGCACCCGATCTCTTCGTCATAGGAGAAAGCAAGGTGGATCGGACGGCCCAAGGGGCGCCGCTGCCAGGCAGGCACGGCCGACAGGCAGGCGGCGATGAAGCCCTTCATGTCCGCCGCGCCGCGGCCGTGGAAGCGGCCGTCGCGTTCGACCAGCGTGAAGGGATTGGCGCTCCAGTTCTGGTCGGTCACGGGCACCACGTCGCTGTGCCCGGAGAGCACCATGCCGCCCGCCATGTCGGGGCCGATGCTGGCGAGCAGGTTCGCCTTCCGCTTGTCCTCGCTGTGCACCAGGTGCACTTTCACCCGGTGTCCCGCGAGGTAGTCGGCGATCCAGTGGATCAGGTCGAGGTTCGAGCGATGCGAGGTCGTATCGAATGCCACCAGGGTTCTGAGGATCTCGATGGTGGTCATGCGACACGCTCGGCCAGGGCATTGCTGGCGTTGTTGTTGCCGTTGCTCGAGCTTCTGCCGGAGTTGCCGCCGCCGAGCCGCTCCTGCACGAGTTGCATGGCCGCGGATTGGGTCGGTGTGCCGGTGCGCCCGGCGAGTTCGAAGATCCTCTGCAGGGTGGCGCCGATGGCTTTCACCTGCGAATCCACTTTTGTGGAATTGAAACCCTCGTGCTCCGACGCCACGCGGATCAGGCCGCCCGCGTTGATCACGAAGTCCGGCGCGTACAGGATTTCCTTGTCGCGCAACTGCCTGCCATGTTCGTCGCCGGCCAGCTGGTTGTTGGCGCCGCCGGCGATCACCCGGAACTTCATCTGCGGCAGGGTTCGATCGTTCACGACGGCGCCCATCGCGCAAGGAGAGAACACGTCGGCCTGAACGGCATAGATCTCGTCGGGCTCGACCGCCTGCGCATCGAACTCGGCGCAGGCCTTGCGCGCGAGCGCCGCATCGACGTCGGATACCGTGAGGCGTGCCCCCGCGCCGGCGAGCAACCGGCACAGGTTCCAGCCGACGTTGCCCAGGCCTTGCACCGCCACCGTCAGCCCACGCAGGTCGCGGTCCAGCCGATGCGCGACGCTGGCCACGATGCCGTGATAGACGCCCAGTGCCGTGGTCGGCGAAGGATCTCCGGTGCCTCCCAGTTCTTCCGGCAACCCGACCACGTGCCGGGTGTTTTGTCGCACCCAGGCGAAGTCGGCGACAGTGGTGCCCACGTCCTCGGCGGTGATGTAGCGGCCGCCCAGGCGGTTGACCGCCACGCCCAACGCCCGCAGCAGTTCGGGCGTCTTGCTCTTGCGCGGGTCGCCGAGGATCACCGACTTTCCACCGCCCAGGCCGAGTCCCGCGGCCGCGGCCTTGAAAGTCATTCCACGCGACAGGCGAAGCACGTCGCGCAGGGCGGAAGCTTCGTCAGCGTAGGGATACATGCGGCATCCGCCCAGGGCCGGCCCGAGCCGGGTGCTGTGAATGGCGATGATGGCCCGAAGCCCGACCCGATCGTCGGATACGAAGACCACCTGTTCATGGTCCGCAAAAGACTCGGTAGAGAAGACGGTCATTTACTTATCTGTTTTTTGAGTTTCGATGTGAACGAATGCGGACGCGGCCTGCTCCAGGGCCGCTGCCGCATCAATGCCCGGGAGTGCAGGCTAGAAACAGCAGCAAGCGGTGTAGATATAGCGATAGCTCTACTGGAGGAACGTCGAGCACCGCATCGGTGAGCGACAGAACTTCAGGGCTTGCTTGGCGGAATGATTGCGTCATGTGATGGCCTCGCTGTTGGGCACAGCATGACATCGGGAGACGCGGTGATATTGGTGAAAATTTGGCGCCGCAAGATCAGGCGCGGGACGGCTGCAATGCGGGCGCTGTCGTGATCAATCCCATCTCGCTGAACAGCCTTTGGTACTCGTTCAGCGCGAGATCCTGCAGCGACCGGTGATGCTCGGAGTCGATTGTTATTTCACCGCCGGAAAATTCGAATTTGGCCGAGCTCATCCAATCTTCATATTGAAGTTTGATTGGCGATGCCGGACGCTCCGGATCGGAGGCTTCGATCGTCGAATGAATATCCGGTATTCCCGGCTCGCCTTGGGGGATCAGGCAAGTCCAGACAAGGCCATGGCGTTCAACAGCAGGAAACATCGTGATCCTGAAGCATTCCACCGTCTTGAGTGCAAGCTTCTCCGGAGCCTTGCGGCATTGCCCATCGGACCCGTAGCGGAGGCCGTGGTAAGCGCAGACCAGTTCGTCGTCTTCGATGCGCCCCGTGCTCAATGGCAGTCCGCGGTGCGGGCACATGTCCCGGCCGATGCGAATGCCATCCGGCATGCGATAGATGGCCAACCGCAGATTCAGCAAGATCACCTGCCTCGGCTTTGCCGGCACCTCGTCGACACGTGAGACTGGAAACCATTGCCTGGCCAGAACCGGCCAGTCTTGCTCGGAGAACGTGCAGTTCGGAGGCAAAAAGCCCTCGGGCAGAGGGCGCGAGGGGGGCGGTTCAACGGGCGGCATGGCTCGCTCGTCTTATTTGACCAGGCCGATCCGGATCCTCCGGTTGTGCTGCCCCTTGTTCTCGATCTTCAGGATGCGCAACGGTGCCGATTGCGAAGTCTTCGAAAGATGCGTTCCACCGCAGGCTTGCCGGTCGAGTCCCACGATTTCGATGATGCGCGTGGTGCCGTCGTCCTGGCTCGGCGGTGCTACGGACCGGCTGCGTAGCACCCCAGGTTCGCGCGAGAGTCCGGCGGCGTCGAGGTACACCGCATTCACCTGCAGCCCGTCGGAGATGAGGGTGTTGAGCTCTGGCTCGAGCTTGCGCAACTCGTTGTTGTCGGCCGCGGGCAAGTCGAAGTCGATGCGGGCCGTGCCGTCGGCCGCCATTTGCACGCCCGTTACCAGCGAGCCCTCGAAGCGCTGATAGACGAGCGCATTGAGGATGTGCAGGCCCGTGTGCAATTGGCTCATCATGAAGCGGAAATCCTGATCCACTTTGGCGACGACCTTGTCGCCGGGAATGGAGGCGGTTTCAGCTTCGTCGAAGATGTGCCACGCATTGCGACCCTCCGTTTCGACCCGGCCGATCTTGATTTCGCCACCATTCCATTGCAGCGTGCCGCGATCCGCCAATTGCCCGCCACCGCCCGGATAGAAGAAAGACCGGTCGAGAAGAACCGCATTCGGGCGGCGCGCTATGACATTGGCTTCGAATTGAAAGCAATCGGGTTCGATATGGCAGAGATAAGGAGACATGAATTCCTCGGTTGGCGAAACACTTATGAAAATCGTCGTGCGGTAACGATGCCGATCAGAATGATCACGGCCCCCGCAAACTCGGTGGCGCTCAGATATTCGTGGAACAGATAGGCGCCGAGCACGGTTGCAATGACAGGCTGTATCAGCAGGGTGATTGAAGAAAGCGCGGCCGGGAGCTTGGCCAGCGCATAGGCAATGAGGCCCTGGCCTCCGACATGTGACACGACAGCCAAGGCCAGCAGCATCAGCATTCCGTTGATCGTGTGCGGAACAAGCGACTCGCCGCGCAGGATCGTGATGGGCAGGAGAATGATCAACGTACCGACGCTGCTCCACGCCATGACAGTCATCGTTCGATAGTTCGAGCGCACGAGGCTGACTGCCAGAAGATACGAGCCATAAAAAACTGCGGTCAAAAGGCCTAACAGATTTCCTGCCATGTAGGTCGAACCAAAATCCAGCCGATGCCCGATCAGGATAAATGCGCCGGCCAGCGCAAACAGCATTCCGAACAGGAAGCCGGGCTTGAATTTCTTCCCCAGAAACAGGTTGGACCCAAGCACCACGAAGATCGGGGCAAGGTTGGCCAGAAGATTGGAATTGGCCAGCGTGGTCAGCGTCATCGACCAGTGATAAAGCGCCAGATTTCCGGAAAAGATGAATCCGACAAGAATTAGCTTGATCGGAATGGCCGGCATTTTTTCAGCGGGCGAGCCGGTCGTGCGCACGGGCTCGGCTCTTGCCGCAAGCATGTCGAGCAGAAAGAAAATCGGAATTGCCAGCGCAACCCGATAGACCGCGCTCGCGGTCGGAGGCAATTCGCTGTGGCGAAGAAAAACGCCGCCCAGCGCCAACGCCGCCGCGCCAAGCAGAAGCGCAACGAAAGAAAAGAAGTTTTTGCTTTTTGAAGCAACAGGTAGGGCAATAGTTGTCATATTTCGTTCCGGCACGACCGGGTCTCCATCGGTCGTGCCAGCCAGTTTGTTTTTTAAAGCATCAAAAGGGCATGGCGAAGAGCTATCGCTATTCAAATCCCTCGATCACCATGAGCTGCATATCGGCTGCAGCACCCTTTCGCAATTCCTTTGCAAAAGTGTATTCCGGCGATTCGTAGAATTTTCTCGCCGCATCGGCAGATTTGAATTCGACAAGAACCACGCGCCGATCATCCAGAGCGCCTTCCAAATGCATGCGCTCGCCTCCCCGCGTCAGAAACCTGCCTCCGAACTTTTCTATGATCCCGGGCGTGAGTTGCTTGTATTGGTTGTATTGATCCGGGTCCACAATGGACATCCGGCCAATCAGATAGGCGACCATATGACAACCAGGCTTGGGGCCGCCGTTATACGTAAGCCACTTTTCTCTGCTCTGCGGCGACACCGGATTGCAGCAATGCCGCATCCAGAACGTCCCAGAGACCGGTCAGCGAATCGAGAAAATCGTCCGCGCCTTCGATGACCAAGTGGGCGTATTCGGTTTTCAAGGCGAGTTCGACCGCGGTGCGGGCGTTTTGCTCGTGGTGCTGCTCGGCGCCGACTTCGCCCCAGTGCTCCAGCAGGTAGTGCATTTCAGGCACTTCGAGGTCGGCGTTGTAGATGCCGCTGTCCACCAGGCAATACTTTTCGCCCGGAATCAATTGCTGGTTGGAGATCATTTCCAGCGCCAGCGTGGTGCCGAGATTCCGGTAGGTGTTTTCGATGTCCGTCATCTTGCGGTGATCGAAGACACCGATGGCCTTGCGGACTTGCGCGGTCAACCCGGTGTCCATGTCGTAGCCGGGCAGGGAGCCGAGCAACTGGTTGGAAAAGTCCTTGAGCTTCGCTTCGACCTTCTCCTGGTTGTAGAGGTCTGCAAACACGGGCTTTTCGGCCGACTGGTTGACGATGTATCCCGCCATCGTCGCCAGTTCAGGACCGTGGCCAGATTCGCTCTCGACGATTTCTTCCAGCAGCTCGCTCTGCCTGTGCAGCCCGTGCTCCTTGAGCGCATCCGGAAAGCTCCATCCGGGACGCGTGGACGCGCAGAAGCTCTGGATCTGGTGGAAAAGGGCTCCCACAACAGGAGGCTCCGGTTCGATCTTTACCCAATTCTTGAAAATCGGGTGGGAATAGCAACGATGACTTTTAACTCTCTCAACCAGATCGGAAATGGTAACGCTCATTTCGTGCTCCTAATTACAGTTGGTTAAAAAATGCCGTGAAAATTCAATTATTTACTGGCCATCAACATTCGCCCTCCAGGGTGATCAAGTATTTCGACCCGCACATTGGAAAAGCCCGTGCGGAACAATTTTTCAGTCCATTCATCTTCACTGAGAAGCTTTCTGGACATGAAATGATTGTGCAGATGATTGAATGCCGCGGCGAACGGCTTTTCCCAGCCGGATTGAGCAACAGGAATCGCATCGACGATGATCAGCGTGCCCTTGATTGCATTGGCGCAGCAGGCACGCAGCAACGAGTCGAGCGTTTCTTCTTCGGCGGGAAGAAGATCGTGCATGACAAATCCTGCGTGGATGATGTCCGCGTCCCTGATGAGAGAGGCATCTTCCGTGAGGATCTGGATGGGGGCAGTCACGAACTGGAGCCTGTCGCTCATTCCCGCTTCACTGGCTGCGCGAACGGCCTGTTCGGTGGCCGACGCGCTCAGATCAATTCCAACGCCTTTTGAGCCCGGAATTTTCCTGAGCATGCGGATCAGGAACCCTCCGGAGCCTGATCCAAGATCTACGATTTTCTTTGGTGCCATCGCGACGATGGCGTTTTCCGGCTGCGGATAGAAGGATTTTTCTCCCATCCATTTCGATGTGCGGGCGACCAGACCTCCGCTGCGCGGGTATTTGAGTTGAGCTTCTTCGTTGTTTTCCGAAAATTCTTTCGCGTTGTTGATCAAGGGGGCGCAAGCGCGGAGCGCCCAGGAAAGATATCCGACTTCATTGATCAATTCGTCGAAATTGCTGCCGGCCTTGTAGGTGGCGGGTGCTTTTTCATCCAACACCTCGATGATTCCGGCCTTGCTCAGGGAGTCGAGGTAGGCGGAAATCACCGATTCCTTGATTCCGCAGGATCGGGACGCCGTTGCAGCGTCCACGACCGGCGATTTCTGGAGAAATTCAATGATTCCGTACTCTGCACCTATTTCCAGCAGGATTGCGGAGCCTGCGAGGGAGGAACCAGTAATGCCGCGATCAACATTTTGCATGGGTCACCTGTGGGTTAAACACTATTGAAAACGAACTGATTACTTTGCGCTGGTCGAAACCATTTAGTTGCACGATAGTCAGCGCGGAGAAACCCGTATTGGTAAAAATTGCGGCCGGAAGCAATCGCGCCAAAAAGACGAATCCGAATTCCGCGCGAGCCGAGCGGAAACAAGAAGCGGAGGAAAGAAGGCCCTCAGCGCATGGCTCGAGGGCGGGGGGAGCGGCTTCTCAGCAGGTCCGGGCGCGGACGTACTGGAGAGGCGTCATGCCGAAGGTGCGCTTGAAGTGCCTGGTGAGCGCGCTCTGGTCGTAAAAGCCGCTCGCAACAGCGGCTTCGATCAGCGGCCGGCCGGCAGTGAGGTGACTGATGGCGGCCCTGAGCCGCAGCTGCGTGAGGTACGTGTGGGGCGTCAATCCGATCGTGCGGTTGAATGCGCCGATCAGCTGAAAGGGCGTCAGGTCGGCGGCCGCCGCCATCTGCTCGAGGGTCAATCGCTCTGCAAAAGAGTCGCGCAGCAGTTCCAGCACTGGCGCGAGCACGTTGGCATCTGCCGGCACCGGGAGCACGCGTTGTCCCGGCTGTGCGTGGCTCTGGAAGAGCGTTCCGAAGCTATGTACGAACAACTCCTGCTGCCGTAGAGGGTCCCATTGATCGCTGTTTCCGTCGTAGGCGCGATGAAGCTCCAGAAAGCTGCCGATGAGCTCCTGGTCGCAATAGATGTTCGATCCGAAGTACCGGGTCTGATCGATGCCCAGTGTCGTCATCAGATGCCTGATGCCCGGCTCGGCCAGATAGAGGGCGCGGTACCGCCATCGGGCACTGCCGCCCATGCGGCCCGAATGGGGTTCGGCCGGGTTGAAGACGAGGAGCGCCTGCTGATTGGCAATGCCCGTGCGGCCGCGGCTCTTGAATTCGGCGCCTCCAACCTCGGTGACCGCGATCACGAAGGAATGGTGCACGTGGGGCGCGTATTCATGCGTCGTGAAGTCCGCATGCAGCATGTCCATGCCCGGCATGCCGGGCACATGCCAGTAGCGCGATGTATTCAGAGGGTCCAGCTTGGCCAACGAAGCCTCCGTTTGGATCAGCGGTTGTAACGCTTTCAGCGTCCAACCGGTTGCATGGCACCTGAATGGTGAGCAAGGCTGTCTATTCCAGTGACTACGGCGCGATCTGGGGAGCGGGCGGGGCGGCGCCAGGTCGCTGTACCTTGAGCACGCAAAGACTGTGCCATTTTGCGGTCCTGGTGCGTCGGGTGCCCGGCCCGGGAAAGAACGGATTCAGGTTCACGAATCGCGAAGAATGATTCACTATGCCTGCAGCGCGGCGAACTTCTGGAGACCTTCATGAACATGCCCCTCGAAAGTACGGCTCTGGCGTTTCAGTTTCCCCTGGCCGATGGCGTCGAGACGCACAGGGTATTCAACCAGGCCAGTGCTTGCACCGGCCACAACGCATTCACAGGCGATGTGGCTCTACGAGAGCTCGTGGAGCGTCATGCGGCCTGGAGCATTCCTGACGCAACGGCGGTCGGCGCATTGGCGGGCAATGAAGAGGTGCAGGACCTTGCACGATTGGCCAACGAACACAGTCCGCAACTGCGCACGCATGATCGGTTCGGCAATCGCCTGGACTGGGTCGAGTTCTATCCTGCATGGCATCAACTCATGGCCCTGGGTTTCGCGCATGGCGTACCGAGCCTTGCGTGGACAACCAATGAGCCCTCGGGCCACCTTGCGCGTGCGGTGCTGAGCTACCTGTGGAACCAGGTCGAGAACGGCACCGGATGCCCCACTGGCATGGCATACGCTGCCTGTGCTGGTTTTGCGGGGCGGCCGGAGTTTGCACTCTGGAGGGAGAAGACACTTTCCGGTCGCTACGACCCGCGCCGCCTGCCGCTCCCGCAGAAAACGGGCGCCGTGATCGGCTACGCCATGACCGAGAAGCAGGGCGGCTCCGACCTGCGCCAGACGCAGACCACGGCCACCTTCGTCGGAACCGAGAACGGTGCTCGCATCTACAACGTGACGGGCCACAAGTGGTTCTTTTCGGTTCCGACTTCCGACGGCTTCTACACGCTGGCTCAAACCAATTCGGGCGTGAGCTGCCTTTTCGTTCCGCGCTTCCTGCCGGACGGCAGTGCCAACCGCGTTGCCGTGCAGCGCCTGAAGGACAAGTGCGGAAACCGCTCCAACGCATCGAGCGAGGTCGAGTTCAACAAGACCTGGGCGATGCTGGTCGGCGAAGAGGGGCGAGGCATCCGCGAGATCCTCTCGCATGCACACCTGACCCGCCTCGACTTCGCAGTGGGTTCTGCGGGCCTGATGCGCCAGGCGCTCACGCTGGCGATCAACCACGCATCGACACGCGACGGCTTCGGTCGCCGGATGGCCGACCTGCCCATGCAGACGAATGTGCTGGCGGATCTGGCGCTGGAAAGCGAAGCGGCCATGTTGTCGGCGATGCGTGTCGCACGCGCAACCGACAGCATGGAATCGAACGAACGCGAGCGGCTTCTTGCCCGCGTGGCAACGCCCGTGGTCAAGTACTGGAACTGCCAGCGTGCGACGTACTTCGTCTACGAGGCATTGCAGGTTCACGGCGGCAACGGCTTCATCATGGAGAACCCCATCGCGCGGCTGTACCGCGAGGCGCCGCTCAATTCGATCTGGGAAGGCACGACGAACATGATGTGCATGGACGTGGTGCGCGCGCTCGTCCGCGAGAAGGGCTCGCTCGAAGTCTTTCTCGATGAAGTCTCCCAGCCGGGAGTTGCCAACGCGGCGTATGCGAAGTTCATCGCCGGTCTGCGCGACGATCTTTCTGCGGGTGCAGTCGATGAGGGCAATTCGCGCGCCATCGTGACGCGCATGGCCCTTGCGCTTCAGGCGAGCGAGATGCTCAGGCACAGCGATGGCGCGGTGGCACAGCGCTTCGTCGAGTCGCGCCTGGGCGGCCAGCACGCCGGAGTGATGGGGACTCTGGCCACTGGGGCGGATCTGCGCGGAATCGTCTCTCGCGCTGATGTGTCTGAGGCGGCGCAGTCGGTATCCATCTGAAGGCTGGCCTCAAGCCGCCTGCTTCTCCCGCTGCAACGGCAGCCACAACACGAACCGCGTTCCCGTCGGTTTGGATTCCCACTGCACCACGCCTTTGATCGCCTGCGCTCGCCGCCGCTGGTTCTGCAGGCCTCGGCCCCCCGCGGACTGATTGCCCATCACCTTCTGGACGTCGAAGCCCTGGCCGTTGTCCTCGATCGTCACCTGCACGCCCGCGCCCTCCAACGAGGTGCCCACGCGTATCTCCGTCGCGCGCGTGTGCCGCAGGATGTTCGAGATGCTTTCCTGCACGATGCGCAGGATGTGCAGCGCACTCGACGGGTCGAGCCAGTCGAGGGCCGGCAGCTCCTGCACTTCCCACCGCAGCGAGACACCGGTGCCTTCGAGCCGCGGTTCCAGCCGGTAGCGCAGCGTGGCCAGCAGCAGCAGCAGGTCGGCTTCGATCGGCTCCAGCGAGTCGAGCGTGAGCTTCAGGTCGTCCAGGCAGCTCTTGAGAATCTGCGAGACCTTGTCGTCGCTCATGCCGCCGCCTTCGACCGAGCGGATGGCGCTGATCAGCGAAGAGCCGAGGCCGTCGTGCATGTCCTGCATCAGGCGCTGGCGTTCGTCGCTGATGGTCTGCAGGCGCTCGACCTCGCGCAGCCGCCGGTGGCTGAGCTCGAGTTCGGCCTCGCGCTTCTGCAGGCGCTGCGCAAGGCTCGCATTGAGCTGCTCGACTTCGCCGATGGCGTGCATGTAGCGGCGGTACATCAGCGCGCCGAAAACGCTGAAGGTGACGGCGTTGGTGTACGCCCCCAGGTACCAGCCTTCGGGGCTGATGAAGTTGTTCTGCAGCAGCCAGTCGGTCATGCCCAGCAGCACGCAGATGCCGATGCCGACCGCGACCAGCCGGCCTTCGGTGGAGCGGCGCCATGCGCTGACGCTACCCACCAGGCAGACCAGCGTGCCCATCAGCGCCGCGACAGCGTAGATCAGGGGCGTTACCTGCGGCGTGTTCTGCACGATGTTCAAGCCGGGCAGAGTGACGAGGCCGATGGTGGTGGTCGCCACGACCACGCCGACGGTCAGCCACTTGAGCTGCAGGCCGTGCAACTGGCGCAGGAAGAAGTGCACCACCATCACCAGCCAGAAGAGCGAGTTGACGGTCAGCCACGCGAACCAGTCATTGGCGACGGGCAGGCTCACGTAGAAGTGCAGTCCCCGCATGAAGGAAGTGGCCGCGAGGTTGAAGAACAGCAGGTAGCCCGTCTCGTCGCGGCGCCTGAACCACACGAACAGCGCGAACACGCCCACGGCCATGAATGCTGCGCCGAGCATCGCGGGCAGCTCCTGCTGCAGCCACTGGCGCATGCCGTGGCGCCCCCTGAGTGCGTCGATGGGGCCGATCCACAGCGACGACAGCGCCACTTGGGCGTTGCGGGTGTGCTCCAGTCGCAGGAGGATCTCGCTGGGCGGCTTGCTGTCGGCACTGTTGTCCAGCTGGACCCACAGCGGAGTGCGGGTGCTGTTCCACAACGGGCCCGACTGCTGCGCGCGATGGACCAGTTGTCCGTCGGCATAGACCGCGATGGTGCCGTCGGTCTTGATCCGGATGCCGTACAACGCCAGCGGCCCGGCATCGGGCGGCAGGCCGCGCGTGGACAGCCTGATCCAGGTCGTGCGCGTCGTCCTGGTGGAGGAGGCCTCCGCCTGGCGCAGCAGCGCGATGGGAAGGGCCAGGGGCAGTTCGACCCGCTTCCAGGTGTCCGGCAGGGCGCCGCTGTCCTGCTTCAACGGCGGAGTGCTGAAGCCCGAGGCTTCGTCGACCTGCCAGTCGGCGCGCGTCAGGTGCAGCAGCGAGTCGGATTGCTGCAAGCCGGCCGTCCCGCCCAGGAAGGCACCGATGGCGCCCAGCAGTGCCATCGACAGGACGAGCACCACGTTGGCGAAGAAGGGTGCGGGACGGTAGTTCAAGGGGTGTTCGGATGTGCCGCGCCCAAAGCTGATGCGGCAGCGCTTATGTAACCTATTTTCTCATTCTGTAACCATGCGCGCGATGTTGCTCGCACGGGGCTTCTCGGTATGGCCCCACTGATCCAGGTCAGCCGTAGTGCATTCACGACAAATGCGGTTCAAGAGTAACTATATGTATGGTTAAATCCCCGCAACTATCGCGAAGAAGACGAGGGATTGCATGAAGCTGCTGCTGAGCATTGCGTTCGCTGCCGTGGCCCTGGCCGGTTGCGCCAGCGCACCGACTACACCCACCGAGCCCGGAACGGGCAGGGGCACTTCCTATGTGCCCATGGTCGCCATGGAGGGCGTGGACAAGGTGCGCTACGACAACGACGTGGCCGAATGCCGCACGGCGTCGAACCGCATCACGGCGCGCAGCGAAACCGGCGACGCCATGTGGGGCGCGCTGGGCGTCGGCCTGATCACGGTGTACGGGCAGGGCATCGTCGCCGCGGCGTCGTACACCGGCATCACCGCCGCCGTCATCGACTGGAACGGCCGTCCCGACTCGGAGCTGATTGCCGAGCACCAGCAGATCGCCATCGTGCATTGCATGGCCAAGCGCGGCTATCGCAACCTCGACCCCAACGTGCGCGACTCGTTCTATGGCAACACCTTCGACCCCGGCGTCGTCATGAAGCCGCGCCGCACCGGCGTCGATACCTACAACGTCGAAACGCTCGCCAAGGCCGGCCGCTGCAACCTTCAGCCGCGCGCCGAACTCACGGCCAAGGGCCCCGGCTACGAAACCTACAACGTGCCTTGCGACAACGGCGGAACCTGGGCGGTGCGCTGCGAGTTCGGCAAGTGCCGCGTGCTGGCGCAGGCGCTGATCCGCCGCTCCTGAGCTTCGATGGGCCCGCGAGGGCCCTGCCTGCTCAGCCGTCGCTCACTTGACGATCATTCCCTTGAGCGCCGGGTCCGGCGGCGGAGCCTTGAGCTTCATCTGACGCATCGTCTTCACCAGCAGCTGCGCGATCATCACGTTGCGGTGCCGCTTGCTGTTGGCTGGCACCACGTACCACGGCGCATGGTCGGTCGAGGTGGCGCCCAGCGCGTTCTGGTAGGCCTGCTGGTAGGCGCTCCACTTGGTGCGCACCTCCAGGTCGTCCATGCTGAACTTCCATTGCTTGCCGGGCGTGTCGATGCGGGCCTGCAGGCGTTCACGCTGCTCGTCCTTGTCGATGTGCAGCATGCACTTGACCACTACCGTGCCGGTCTCGGTGAGCAGCCGCTCGAAGTCGTTGATCTGTGCGTAGCGGCGTTTTGCCTCGGCCTTGTCGATCCAGCCCTCGACCACGGGCACCAGCACGTCTTCGTAGTGGCTGCGGTTCCACACCATGATCTCGCCGGTGCGCGGCACGACGGCGTGGCAGCGCCAGAGGTAGTCGCGCGCGCGTTCGTCCACGGTCGGCGCCTTGAAGGCCGATACGCGCACACCCAGCGGCGAGGTGCGCGAGAACACCCAGCGCACGGTGCCGTCCTTGCCGCTGGTGTCCATGCCCTGCAGCACCAGCAGCAGCTTGCGCCGTCCCTCCGCGTGCAGCAGGTCCTGCAGCTCGTCGAGCTCGACGGCCAGCGCATCGACTTCGGCGCGCTGGGAGGCTTCGTCGCCCTCGCAGAAGGGCGTGTCGCCGGGGTCGATGTGCGAGAGCTTGAACTTGCCGCCGACGCGGTATTTCTTGAAGCTGGCCATGAAGCAGGACTCCGTGAAGAACAACGAAGCCGACAGCGTAAGCGATCGACCCGATGGATGGTCGTCAGCGGTCGTCGTCTTCAGGGGGCAGCGAGGCGCTCCAGCGGTTGTCCCAATCGGCATGCTGGCGTACCGCGCCGTCGAGATCGCGCCGGTCGCGCTTGGTGGGGCGGCCCTGCTCGATGGCCAGCGCCGGTTCGCTGCCCATGCGGCGCAGCTCCCGGAACGCGGCCTGCGCCGCCACGCTTTCGGCTGTTTCCTCGTAGAGCTGCTGCGCGACCGGTGCCGGTCCGCGCTGGCCGCTGAGGCCGAGCACCTTCACGGTTCGCGTCAGCGGGCCCATGCGCATGGCCACGGTGTCGCCCGCCTTGACCTCGCGCGAGGCCTTGGCGACGTCGCCGTTCACCTGCACGCGGTTCTTGCCGATTTCCTCCGCGGCCAGCGAGCGCGTCTTGAAGAAGCGGGCGGCCCAGAGCCATTTGTCGATGCGCAGACGGTCCATGGAGTGTCGGAAGTGGATTTCAGGAATTGTGCCGCGAGAGCGGCGCCGACGACAGCGGCAGGCGCACGACGGCGTCGAGCCCGATCACCCGTTCGGTGCCATCCTCCCCGGCCGGCGCACTGCGGTTGTCGAGGCTGATGCGCCCGCCGAGCGCCAGCACGATCTCGCGGCAGATCGCCAGCCCCAGCCCCGAGCCGCTCGACGTGCTGCCGGCGGAGAAGGGCGCAAACAGGCGCTGCCGCAGCTCGGGCGAGATGCCGGGGCCGCTGTCGCGCACCGTGAGCACCGCGTCCCCGCCTTCGGAGCGCACCGAGACCGACAGCGCGGCGCCCGCGGGGCTCTGCTTGATCGCGTTGTGCAGCAGGTTGCGCGTGAGCTCCTGAAGCATCCAGTGATGGGCCTGCACCGGCACGGGCTCGTCGATGGCGAGTTCGAAGTCGAGCGCCTTGTCGGCCACCAGCGGCGACAGGTCGAGCGCGATCTGCCGGGCCACCTCGCCGAAGTCGAGCGTTACCGACTCCGGCTGCTGGCGCAGTTGCTCCACCTTGGCGAGCGACAGCATCTGGTTGGCCAGCGTGGTCGCGCGCTCCACCGTGTGGCTGATCTCGCCCAGCGCCTGCTCGGGCGCCACGTCGCCGCGCTGCGCCGACTGCACCTGTGCCTTCAGCACAGCCAGCGGCGTGCGCAGCTGGTGGGCGCTGTCGCGCACAAAGCGCTTCTGGTGGTCGAGCAGCTGCTGCAGCCGGCCCATGACCTGCGTGGTGGCGTCGATCAGCGGCCGCAGCTCGCGCGGCGCGTCGGGCGCGTCGATGGGCGAGAGGTCGTCGGCCTGGCGCTTCTCGATGGCTTCGCCAAGCTCGCGCACCGACCGCGTGGCGCGCTGCACCACGAACACGGTGACCAGCGCGATCACGCCCATCAGCAGCAACTGGCGCCACAGCGTGTCGATCAGCAGCTTGCGCACCAGCGTTTCGCGCAACTCCAGCGTCTCGGCCACCTGCACCACGGCCATGCCGCGGCCGGTTGCGCTTGCTACAGGCTGCAGCAGCACCGCGACGCGCACCGGCTGGTTGCGGAACTGCGCGTCGTAGAAGTCGACCAGCGCCGCGTACGCGCTGCGGTCCGGAATGCGGCCGCGCCAGAACGGCAGCTCGGCAAAGCCCGAGATCATTTCACCGTCGAGCGCCGAGACCCGGTAGAACAGCCGGCTGCGGTTGTCGGCCTCGAAGGCCTCGAGCGCGGAATAGGGCACGATGGCCCGCAGCTGCGCCAGGTCGTCGTAGCCCTCCACGTCGAGCTGTTCGCCGATGGTCTTGGCCGATGCGAGCAGCGTGCGGTCGTAGGCCGTGGTGGCGGCCGCGAGGCTCTGGCGGTACAGGCTCACGCTGTTGATCACGATGAACACCGCAATCGGCGCGAGGATGCCGAGCAGCAGCCGCGCACGAAGCGAGGAGACGCGGGTCATGCCTCGGGGCGCAATAAATAGCCGAGGCCGCGCATGGTCATCAGCACCGCGCCGGTGCCCGCGAGCTTCTTGCGCAGGCGGTACACCACCACCTCGATAGCCTCGTACTGCACCTCGGTCTCGCCCGGAAACACCAGCTCGAACAGGCGCTCCTTGGTCACGGCGTGGCCCGGCTTCATCATCAGCGCCTTCAGCAGCGCCAGCTCGCGCGGCGTGAGTTCGAGCAGTTCGGCGCGGTTGTAGATGGCGCCGTTGTCGGGCTCGAAGCGCAGCCCGCCTATCTCCTGCGGGTTGAGCCCCGCGTCCGGTCCGGCAACGCCGTGGCTGCGCCGGCGCAGCGCGCGAATGCGGGCTTCGAGTTCGTCGAGGTCGAAGGGCTTGGGCAGGTAGTCGTCGGCACCGGCGTTCAGGCCGACGATGCGGTCGCCGACCGTACCGCGCGCCGTCAGCAGCAGCACCGGCGTGCGCAGGCCCTCGGCGCGTGCCTGGGCCAGCACCTGCAGGCCGTCGAGGTTGGGCAGGCTCAGGTCGAGGGCGACCACGTCGGGCTCGATGGCGCGCCACTGGGCGACGGCTTCGGCCCCGTCGCCGCAGACGCGCACGTCGATCCGGCGGCGCCCGAGGGTTCGCTGCAGGGTGATTTGCATCGAGGGGTCGTCTTCGACCAGCAGCAGCTTCATACGGTGGCGGCGGGCGTGTTTACTTTGGTGTTTTCCCCAGTCTGGCGGACAGCCAACTGACAGCAGGGCGGCGCATGATAGCGCTCAGCTAAAAGTCAGCTTCCTTTCAAGTTCCTTCCAATTCCAGGAGACACGCATGCGTCGCGACACCTTTCTGAAGTCTTTGGCCGCACTGGCCGCCGCCGGAGCGCTGCCGCTCTCGGCACGTGCTGCAGCCAACGTCAAGATGATGATCCCCGCCAACCCGGGCGGCGGCTGGGACACCACCGGCCGTGCGCTGGGCAAGGCGCTGAGCGACGCCAAGGTGGCCGACACCGTCACCTACGACAACAAGGGCGGCGCTGCCGGCGCACTGGGCCTGGCCCAGTTCGTGAACGGCTCCAAGGGCGACGCAAACGCCCTGATGGTCATGGGCTCGGTCATGCTGGGCGGCATCATCACCGGCAAGCCGCCGGTCAAGCTCGAGCAGGCCACGCCCATTGCGCGCCTGACCACCGAATACAACGTGTTCGTGCTGCCGGCCAATTCGCCGCTCAAGACCATGAAGGACGTGGTCGACCAGCTCAAGAAAGACCCGGGCAGCGTGAAGTGGGGCGGCGGTTCGCGCGGGTCCACCGAGCACATCGCCGCGGCCATGATTGCGCAGAAGGTGGGCGCCGATCCTTCCAAGATCAACTATGTGGCATTCCGCGGAGGCGGTGAAGCCACCGCCGCCATCCTGGGCGGCAACGTTACCGTCGGCGGCAGCGGCTACAGCGAATTCGCCGAATACATCGCCGCCGGCAAGATGAAGGCCATTGCCGTCACCTCCGCGCAGCGCCTGCCGGGCATCAACGTGCCCACGCTGAAGGAGCAGGGCATCGACGTCGAAATCGGCAACTGGCGCGGCGTGTACGGCGCCCCCGGCATCTCGGCCGAGCAGCGCAAGGCGCTGACCGACATGGTGCTGGCCGCCATGAAGAGCGCGTCGTGGGCCGAATCGCTCAAGAAGAACGACTGGACGCCGGCCGTGCTGTCGGGCGAAGCTTTTGCCAAGTTCGTCGACGACGACTTCGCCAGCCTGCGCGCCATCATGACGAAATCCGGCATGGTCTGAAATCGGCTCGCCCCCAGGCTGCGCGCACTTCGTGTCGCGCGCGCCAACCCCCTACCGGGGGCAACACCTGCGGCCCGGCAAAGCCGGTTCCGCGGTGTTTCTGGAAGGGGCACCCGTACTCCCACTCCAGGACAAAAAAATGACAACTCCAGAATCCTCGGCCCCTGCGCAACCCGCGGCCACTTGGCCGCAAACCCTGGTCGGCGTCGGCGTGCTGCTGACCGGCCTGGCGCTGGCCTTCGGCGCCATCGGCATTTCTTCCGAAGCCGGCTACGGCGGCGTCGGCCCCAACTTCCTGCCCTGGCTGGTGTCCGTGGTGCTCGTGCTGTGCGGCGGGTGGATCCTGTGGGAGGCACGCACCGGCGGCTTCCGCGAGCTCGATGCGCCCTCGGGCGCGGAGCATGCCTACTGGCCCGGCTTTGTCTGGGTGTCGGCGGGGCTGCTGCTCAACGCGGCGCTCATCACCACGCTCGGCTTCATCGTGAGCTGCACGCTGTGCTACCTGCTGGCCGTGCAGGGCCTGCGCCGCGCTAGCGGACTGGGCGGCGTCAACTCACCGCGCACCTGGCTCATCGACATCGTCACCGGGGCGCTGATCGCGGCCCCGGTGTTCTGGATGTTCACGCAATTCCTGGCCATCAACCTGCCTGGCCTCACTTCCACCGGGTGGTTCTGACATGGAAATCTTCAACGCACTCATGGCGGGTTTCGCCACGGCGATCACCCCGATCAATCTGCTCTGGTGCCTCGTCGGCTGCGCCCTGGGCACGGCCGTGGGCGTGCTGCCCGGCATCGGCCCGGCCGTGGCGGTGGCCATGCTGCTGCCCATCACCGGCAAGGTCGACATCACGGCCTCGATGATCTTCTTCTCGGGCATCTACTACGGCGCCATGTACGGCGGCTCGACCACCTCCATCCTGCTGAACACGCCCGGCGAAACCGCGAGCATGGTGACGGCGATGGAGGGCAACAAGATGGCCAAGAGCGGAAGGGCGGGCGCGGCGCTCGCAACGGCCGCCATCGGCTCTTTCGTGGCCGGCACCATTGCCACCGTCATCGTCACGCTGTTCGCGCCCTTTGTGGCCGAGTTTGCGGTCAAGCTCGGCCCGCCCGAGTACTTCCTGCTCATGCTGCTGGCCTTCACCACCGTGAGCGCGGTGCTCGGCAAGAGCACGCTGCGCGGCATGACGGCGCTGTTCGTCGGCCTGGCGGCCGGCTGCGTCGGGCTCGACCAGATTTCGGGCCAGGGCCGCTACACCGGCGGCGTGCCCGAGCTGCTCGATGGCATCGAGATCGTGCTGGTGGCCGTGGGCCTGTTCGCCGTGGCCGAAGTGCTGTACGCCGTGCTGTATGAAGGCAAGGTGGTCGAGGGCCAGAACAAGCTCAGCCGCGTGCACATGACCAAGCGCGACTGGAGGCGATCCATTCCCGCCTGGCTGCGCGGCACCGCCATCGGCACGCCCTTCGGCTGCATTCCGGCCGGCGGCACCGAGATTCCGACTTTCCTGAGCTATGCGATGGAAAAGAAGCTCGCCAAGGACAAGGACGCCAAGGCCGAGTTCGGCACCACCGGCGCCATCGAAGGCGTGGCCGGCCCCGAGGCCGCCAACAACGCCACGGTGACGGCCGCGTTGATTCCGCTGCTCACGCTCGGCATTCCGACCTCGAACACCACCGCGATCCTGCTGGGCGCGTTCCAGAACTACGGCATCCAGCCGGGCCCGCAACTCTTCACCACCTCGGCCGCGCTGGTGTGGGCGCTGATCGCCTCGCTCTACATCGGCAACGTGATGCTGCTGGTGCTGAACCTGCCGATGGTCGGCCTCTGGGTCAAGCTGCTGAAGATTCCGAAGCCCCAGCTCTACGCCGGCATCCTGATCTTCGCGACGGTGGGTGCCTACGGCATGCGCCAGAGCGGGTTCGACCTGTTCCTGCTGTACGCCATCGGCCTGCTGGGCGTGGTGATGCGCCGCTTCGACTTTCCGACCGCACCCGTGGTGGTCGGCATGATCCTCGGCCCGCTCGCCGAAGCGCAACTGCGCAATGCCATGTCGATCGGCGAGGGCAGCGCGGTGGTGTTCTTCCAGCGCCCGATGTCGATCGCGCTGGTCGTCATCGTGGTGGCCGTGCTGGTGCTTCCGCGCCTGGCCAAGCGCATGAGCGAACGCAAGCTGAAGCGGCTGGCACAGCTGGACGCCTGATCTTCCTTGGGGCACGAAAAAAAAGCTGCGGCAATGCCGCAGCTTTTTTTATTTCCGCCGGGGCGCCTTACCGCCCCGCCGCAGGCGTCTCGATCAGGTCGTCGTCGATATGCGGATCCACCGGCTGCCCGCGCAGCTTGCGCACGGTGCGACGAATCCAGTGCTCGATATCGTCGATGTAGGTGAACACGGCAGGCACAACCAGCAGGCTCAGCACCGTCGAGGTGATCAGCCCCCCGATCACCGCCATCGCCATCGGAGAGCGGAAGCTCGAATCTGCCGCGCCGAAGCCGACCGCGATCGGCAGCATGCCCGCGCCCATGGCGAGCGTGGTCATGATGATGGGCCGCGCGCGCTTGTGGCAGGCGTCGCGCAGCGCGTCCCAGCGGCTCATGCCGTGGTCGCGGCGCGCGACGATGGCGTACTCCACCAGAAGAATCGAGTTCTTGGTGGCAATGCCCATCAGCATGATGAGCCCGATCAGCGAGGGCATCGACAGCGCCTTCTGCCCGATCAGCAGCCCCACGAATGCACCGCCCAGGGCCAGCGGCAGCGCGCACAAGATGGTGACCGGGTGCAGGAAGTCCTTGAACAGCAGCACCAGCACGATGTAGATGCACAGCACGCCCGTCAGCATCGCGAGGCCGAAGCTGGCGAACAGCTCGGTCATGACTTCCGCGTCGCCTATCTCGGCGATGCGCACGCCCGGTGGCAGGTTCACGATCGACGGCAGCTTCGTCACCGCGTCCTTGGCGTCGCCCAGGCCCACGCCCGACAGCTCGATCTCGAAGTTCACGTTGCGCGAGCGGTCGTAGCGGTCGATGACGGCCGGGCCGCCTTCCATCGTGAGCGAAGCCACCTGGTTCAGCATGACCGGCCCGCGCGTGCCTGGCACTGCCAAGCGTCCGAGCAGGTCGATGTCTTTTCGCGCGGAGTCTTCCAGTTTCACCACGATCGGCACCTGCCGCTGCGCGAGGTTGAGCTTGGCCAGCGACTGGTCGTAGTCGCCCAGAGTGGCCACGCGCAACGTTTCGGCAATGGCGGAGCTGGTCACGCCCAGGTCGGCGGCGCGTGCGAAGTCGGGGCGCACGGCAATTTCGGGGCGGATCAGGCTCGCGGTGGAGGTGATGTTGCCCAGGCCAGGAATGGTGCGCAGGTCCTTCTCGACCGCGCTGGCTGCGCTGGCCAGCGCCACCGGGTCTTCGCCGGTCAGCGCCAGGATGTACTTCTCGCCCGAGCCGCCGAGGCCCACGGTGCTGCGCACGCCGGGCAGCGTTTCGAGCGCGGCGCGAATCTGGTTCTCGATCACCTGCTTGCGCGGCCGGTCGCCGCGCTCATCGAGCTTGATGGTGAGCGTGGCCTTGCGCGTCTCGGGCGTGCCGAAGTTCGCGAACGGGTCGCCGCCCGCACTGCCGCCGGCCACCGTGGTGTAGACGCTCTTCACGTGGTTGATCTGCATCACGCGGTTGCGGGTTTCCTCGGCGGCCGCGGTGGTTTGCGCCAGCGTGGAGCCGGGTGCGAGCGACAGGTAGATCTGCGTCTGCGAGTTGTCGTCCGGCGGAATGAAGCCGGTCTTGAGCAGCGGGATCATCGCTAGCGAGCCGAAGAAGAAGAGGGTGGCCAGCACCATCGTCTTGAAGCGGTTGTGCGTGCTCCACTCCACCGCGCGCATGTACCAGCGCAGCCAGCCGGGTTCCTTCTCGGCGCCGACGACGGGCTTCAGGATGTAGGCCGCCATCATGGGCGTGAGCACCCGCGCAACCACCAGCGAGGCGAACACCGCGAGCGAGGCCGTCCAGCCGAACTGCTTGAAAAACTTGCCAGCCACGCCGCTCATGAAGGCCGTGGGCAGGAACACCGCGATCAGCGTGAAGGTGGTGGCGATCACGGCCAGGCCGATTTCATCCGCCGCCTCCATGGCCGCCTGGTAGGGCGACTTGCCCATGCGCAGGTGGCGCACGATGTTCTCGACCTCCACGATGGCGTCGTCCACCAATATGCCGACCACCAGCGACAGCGCGAGCAGCGAGATCACGTTGACCGAGAAGCCCAGCAGGTGCATGCCGATGAACGCCGGAATCACCGACATCGGCAGCGCAATCGCCGAGACGAAGGTCGCGCGCCAGTCGCGCAGGAACAGCCACACCACGATCACCGCGAGGATGGCGCCCTCGTACAGCAGGTGCAGCGAGCCGTTGTATTCCTCTTCCACCGGGTCGACGAAGTTGAAGGCCTCGGTCAGCTCGATGTCGGGGCGTTGCGCGCGCATGTCGGCCAGCGCCTTCTGCACCGCGTGGCCCACTTCCACTTCGCTGGCGCCGCGGCTGCGCGCCACTTCGAAGCCCACCACCGGCTTGCCGTTGAGCAGCGCGGCCGCGCGCGGCTCGGCGATGGTGTCGCTCACGCGCGCCACCTGGTCGAGGCGGATGCGCCGGCCGTCGGTCAACACGATCTGCATGTCGGCGAGCTGGTCGGCCGACTTCACGGTGGCCATGGTGCGCACCGGCTGTTCGCTGCCGCCAAGGTCGAAACGGCCGCCCGCGCTTTCGGTCTGCACCTGGCGCAGCTGGCGCGAGATGTCGGCCGCCGAGGCGCCCAGCGCCTGCAGCTTGCTCGGGTCGAGGTCGATGTGCACTTGGCGCGTGACGCCGCCCACGCGGTTCACCGCGCCCACGCCGGGCAGCGCGAGCAGCTTCTTGGTGACGTCGTTGTCGACGAACCAGCTCAGTGCCTCGCTGTCCATGGCCGACGAGGCAATGGTGAAGGCCAGCACCGGCTGGGCCGCGAAGTCGAGCTTGGTGACGACCGGGTCGCGCACGTCGGCCGGCAGGTCGGCGCGCACGCGCTGCACCGCGGAGCGCACGTCGTCCACGGCTTCCTGCACCGGCTTCTCGAGGCGGAATTCGACGATCAGCGTGGCGGCGCCGTCCTGCACCTTGGTGGTGATGTGCTTCAGGCCCTGCACGGTGGCAATGGAGTTCTCGAGCTTGCGCGCGACGTCGGTCTCCAGCTGCGAAGGCGCCGCGCCGGGCAGCGACGCCGAGACCGTCACGGTCGGCAGGTCGATGTCCGGAAAGTTCTGCACCTTCATCGCGTTGAACGACAGCAACCCACCGAAGGTGAGCAGCACGAACAGCATCACCGCCGGAATCGGGTTGCGTATGGACCAGGCGGAAACGTTCATGGGCGTGTTCCTTTGAATTGCTTACTTGGCCGCGGCAGCGGAGGCCGCAGACCTGGCCGGCTGCGCCGCGGATGCGGATGCGGGCGCATCCACCACACGCACCAGGTCGCCGTCGTTGAGGAAGCCCGCGCCTTGCACGATCACCTGGGCGCCGTCGGGAAGCGCGCTGGTGATCTCGATGCGGTCGTTCAGGCGCCGGCCGATCTGTACCTTCAGCTGGGTCACCTTGTTGTCGGGCTTCAGCAGAAAGACGTTGTTGAAGCCGTCGCGCGGCACGATGGAGGCCTGTGGCACCGTCGGCGCCGTGCTGCGACCCAACTCGAAGTCGCCGCGCGCGAACATGCCGGCCTTGATGCCGGTGTTCTGCTGCACGTTGGGCAGGTCGACGTACACCAGCGCTGCGCGCGTCTGCGGATCGACCGTGGGCGCGATGCTGCGAACCTTGCCGCGCACCTGTGCGCCGCTGGCACTCACCACGAAGGCGGTGGTGCCGACCGCGACGCGGCTGAGTTCGGCCGAGGTCACTTCGGCGCGCCATTCGAGCCTGCCCTGGCGGATCAGCCGGAACAGCTCGGTGCCAGCCGACACCACGCTGCCCACCGTGGCGGTGCGTGCCGAGATCACGCCGTCGTCGGGTGCCAGCACCTGCGTATTGCGACCGCGCACCTGCTGCGCGGCCAGCACGGCCTCTGCCGCCTCGACGCGTGCCTTGGCGGTCTGCTCGGTGGTCTGGTACTGGTTGATCTGCTGCTGGCTCAGTGCGCCGGTGGCCTGCAGCGTGCGGGCGCGTGCGGCATTGCCTGCGGCGTCGGCAGCAGTGGCGCGGGCTTCGGCCAGGGAGGCGCGCGATTGCGCGATGTCGGCCTGCACCGTCTCGGGCGAGAACACCGCGAGCACCTGGCCCTTCTTGACCAGGTCGCCCACGTTCACGCGCACCTCGGCCAGCTTCAGGCCATTGGACTCGGAGCCGACCACGGCCTCCTGCCAGGCGGCCACGTTGCCGTTGGCCGCGAGCGTGAGCATCAGCTCGGTGGCTTCGGGCTTGGCGACGGTGACGGTCAGCGCGGGCTTGGGCGAGTGGGCGCCGTCCTTGGTCTTGGCTGCTGCGGCAGGATCGGCCGACTTGTCCGACGGCTTGCCGCGCGTCATGAAGAAGATCGCCGCGATGACGACGACCAGCGCAATCAGCGCGATGACGAGGGTGGAACGCTTCATTGATTTCATGGCGACGTCGCGACCTTGGTGGCCGGGGTGGAGGTCAGTGAGGACGATTCGGAAGATGGGGCCGAGGCCGACTGGCGGTTCCAGCCGCCGCCCATCGAGCGGTACAGCGCAACCCATGCCTCGGTGCGCTCGCGCTGCAGCGTGACGCGCGCGGTCTGCGCGGTGAACAGCGTGCGGCGCGAGTCTTCCAGCTCGAACAGGCTCGCGAGGCCGCTGCTGTAGCGGGCCTGCGTGGCGTCGAAGGAGGCCTGGTAGTTCTTTACCGCGGCGTCGGCATCGGTGGTGCGGGCGTCGGTGGCGTCGAGGTTGACCAGCGCTTCCTCGACTTCGCGCACCGCCTGCCGCACGTTGGAGCGGTAGAGCGACACGGCTTCGGCGTAGCGCGCCTTGGCGGCATCGATGTTCGCCTTGCGCGAGCCGCCGTCGAGCAGCGGCACGGTCAGCGAGATCGGGCCCACCGTCCAGGTTTCGAGCGACTGGCGCAGGCCATCGACGCGGTACTGCGTGCGCCCGATGGAGCCCGACACTGTGAGCTTGGGGTAGCGCTCGGCCTCGGCCGAGCCCACGTCGGCGCTGGCCGAGGCCACGCCGAGTTCGGCCGAGTACACATCGGGCCGCTGCGAGATCGCCTCGGCCGGCACGCTGGCGATGCTGCCCACGACCGGCAGCGCGCGCTGCGCGGGCGAGGCGGCGAGCTTCTGTTCGAGCGTGGTTTCGTCGATGCCGCTGAGCGCCACCAGCGCCTTGCGCTGCACCGCGCACTGGGCACGCTGCTGCGTGAGCCGGCCCGAGGCGTCGGAGGCGCTGGCGCGTGCCAGCGCGGCATCGGCCTGCGCGGTGAAGCCAGCCTTCGCGGAGAGGTCGTTGAGCCGCGCGGTTTCGGAGCGCGAACGCGCGTCCGCTTCGGACACGCGCAGTTGCTGCTGGCAGGCGCGCTCTGAAAAATAGGCGTTGGCCGTTTCGGCTGCCACCGCCACGCGGGCGTCGTGCCACTTGGCGTTGGCGCTGTTCTGCTTGGCTTCGGCGGAGTCGCGGTCGGCGCGCAGGCGGCCGAACAGATCGACTTCCCACTTCGACTGCAGACCGGCCTGAAGCGTGGTGATTGGCGTGCTGGCCGAGAGGCTGCTGCTCGAACTGCTGCTGGAAGAAAAGCCCGAGGTGCCGCGGCTGGCCGATGCCGTGCCGTCGAGGCTCGGCAGCAGCGCGGCGCCGGCCTGCACGCGCGTGGAGCGCGCTTCGGCCACGCGCGCCGCGGCGCTGGCGACGTTGGGGCTCGCAGCCTCGGCGGCGGCGATCAGCTCGACCAGCAGCGGATCGTCGAGCTGGCGCCACCAGTCGGCCAGCGACGCGAGCGAGCCGCCATGGGGCAGGGGAGCGTGCCATTGCGCGGGGACGGGCGCTTCCACCTGCGTCGGCGGACGCGTCAGCGAGCAACCTGCCAGGCCGATGCCCAGGCAGAGAGTGACGATCAATTTCAGTCGGAGTCTTCTCATCATTTCTTCAGCTTTCTCTCGGCGCGACGGCGGACCGCTTCGGCCTCCACCAGCGCCAGCGCGTAGCCCGTGAGGCGGTCGGCCCAGGTGTCGATGGCGCGCGGCGTGCGCAGCAGCGAAGGGCGGATGGCCTCGATGAAATCCTGGCTCACGTAGAGCTGCATCGACAGCCCGGTGATCGCGAAGGTCAGGCGGTGGATATCGTCGTCGGCCCGCTCCACCTTCAGGTGGCGGCACAACAGGTCGGCAATGGCGCGGTGCGGACCCTTGATGTCGCGCTCCAGCTCCTCGGCCCAGCGGCTGGTGGGCTCCAGCATCTCGCGCATGTGCAGCTGGATGCATTGCCGCACGATCTCGCCCTGCTTGAGCGGGTCGATCATGGACACCATGCACAGGCGCAGCGTGGTTTCGAGTGACTGGCCGGGCGCGTTGCAGGCGACGATCAGGTCGCTGGAGTCGCCGCCCATCGGCTCGCAGAAGGTGGCCGTGTACAGCCCTTCCTTGTCACCGAAGTAGTAGCTGATGGCCGAGATGTTGACTTCGGCCTCGCGGGCAATCTCACGCGTGGAGGTCTTGGAAAACCCCTTTTGCGCGAACAGCCGCAGCGCGGTGTGGAGCAGCCGGTGGCGTGCCTCGGCACCATCGCTGCGCGGTGCGCGGCGCGGGGCCTGGGTAATCGGGTCTCTCGCGTTCATGCCCGGCATTACACCACGCATGAAATCAAACGATTGATTTACTTAAGGCTTGCTGAAGGGTTTTGTCCGCGGGCCGGATCCTGAGCAATTCCTGAAGGCATTTGATGCCCGATTTGTTGCGGTTTGATGCGCGCTACGATTCGCGCCATGCCCGCCGCTCCCACCGCACCGCCCACATTGCCCCTCGATGCCGAAGGGATCCTCGCGCTGGCCGCGCGCTCGATGTTTCATTTGTTTTCAAGCATCAGCCAGGGCATGTTCCTGGTGGACAGCAGCGGGCGCATCGTGTGGGTGAATGAAGGCTACCGGCGCTTCCTGCCGGCGCTGGGCTTTTCTTCCATCGACCAGTTCATGGGGCACATGGTGGAAGACGTGATTCCCAACACGCAGATGCGGCGCGTGCTCGAGACCGGCGAGCCGATATTGATCGACCTGCTCACCAACAAGGCCGGCACCTTCGTGGTCAGCCGCATTCCGCTGCGCGAAGAGCGCGAGGGTGGCGAAGGGGGAATGGGTGAGGTGATCGGTGCCATCGGCATCGTGCTGTTCGACCAGCCCGAGACCACGCTGCAGCCGCTCATCAGCAAGTTCGCGCTGCTGCAGCGCGACCTCGACGATGCGCGGCGCGAGCTTGCGAGCCAGCGCAACAACCCGCTGTACCAGCACGCGCCCGACGGCCAGCGCCGTTCCAAGTACACCTTTGCGAGCTTCATCGGCAGCAGCCCGGCGGCGGTGGAAGTGAAGCGGCACGCGCGCCGTGCGGCGCAGTCGGCCAGTCCGGTGCTGCTGCTGGGCGAAACCGGCACTGGCAAGGAATTGCTGGCGCATGCGATTCATGCCTCGTCCGCGCGCGCGAAGGGGCAGTTTGTCAGCGTCAACATCGCGGCCGTGCCCGACACGCTGCTCGAAGCCGAGTTCTTCGGCTTCGCGCCCGGCGCCTTCACCGGCGCTGACCGCAAAGGCCGCGAAGGCAAGTTCAAGCTGGCCGACGGCGGCAGCCTTTTCCTCGACGAGATCGGCGACATGCCGCTCGGCCTGCAGGCCAAGCTGCTGCGCGCGCTGCAGGAAGGCGAGATCGAGCCGCTGGGCTCCAACAAGCTCGTGCCCTTCGATGCGCGCGTGATCGCCGCCACCTCGCGCGACCTGCCCGAGCTGGTGCGGCGCGGGCAGTTCCGCGAAGACCTCTACTACCGCCTCAATGTGCTGCCGCTGCGCGTGCCGCCATTGCGCGAGCGGCGCGCGGATATTCCCGCGCTGGTCGAAGCGCTGGGCGAAGACATGGCGCTGCGCAGCGGCGAGGCACCGCCCGAACTCACGCCCGACGCGCTCGCTCTGCTCGCGGGCCAGCACTGGCGCGGCAACATCCGGGAGCTGCGCAACGTGCTGGAGCAGGTGACCATGCGCAGTGACTCGCAGCGCATCGACGCCGTGCAGCTCGAACGCATCCTGCGCGAAGCGGGGCTCGACCAGATTGCGCCGCCTGACGCCATGCAGCTGTCGGGCGACGAAGAGGGAGCGCTGCTGCGGCCGCTGGCCCAACAGATTGCGGAGCTGGAGCACAAGGCCATTGCCGCCGCGCTCGCGAGCACGGGCGGCAACAAGCTCGCCACCTCGCGGCTGCTCGGCATTTCGCGCGCGACGCTGTACGAGCGCATGACGAATCCGCTCCGCTGAAGAGGAAGCGCCCGGGCCCGCGGGCCGGCCGCGTTCAGCAACAAAGCTGCAACACGGTGAAATTTGTGCGCAAAGCGGCTTGCGGAAGCTGCGGGTTTTAACCTGCAAGAAACCCCGCATGAAAACCTTCGGCGCCCACCCCGAATCGCAACACCACGGCCACAGCCTGGCAGAAGACCTTCCGCGCATGGAGGCGCAACTCCTGGAGCGTCGCCGAGCTTTGCTTTGGCTTTCTTCCTCGGCGCTGCTGGCCAGTTGCGGCGGAGGTGGCGGCAGCGATTCGAGCGGCGCCAGTGCGCTGACCGCTGCCGCCGTAAGCGCTGCGGCGACGTCGGGTACCACGGCAGCCAGCACGAGTACGACCTCCAGCACGTCGACCAGCACCACTACGAGCACCAGCAGCAGTGCCTGCCCCGCGTTGCCCGCTGAGACCTCCGGCCCCTATCCCGCGGACGGCACCAACACCGCCTCCGGCTCGACCTCCGACGTGCTCACCGCCAGTGGCATCGTGCGAAGCGACATCCGCAGCAGCTTCATCAGTTCGAGCACCGTGGCGCAGGGCGTGGCCCTGACGATCACGCTGACGCTGCAGAACACCAACGCCAGCTGCGCCGGGCTGGCGGGCTATGCGATCTACCTGTGGCACTGCGACCGCAGCGGCAACTATTCGTTGTACACGGCCTCGGCCGAAAGCTACCTGCGCGGCGTGCAGGTCACCGACAGCGCGGGGCAGGTGAGCTTCACGACCATCTTCCCGGCCTGCTACTCGGGCCGTTGGCCGCACATGCATTTCGAGGTGTTCACCAGCCTGTCGGCCGCTACCACCGGCAAGAACTCCGTGCTCACCTCGCAGCTGGCCATGCCCAGCGACGTCTGCAACGCGATCTACCCGAACGTCACCGGCTACAGCGCGAGCGTGGCCAACCTGGCGGCGGTGTCGCTGTCCACCGACAACGTCTTCGGCGACAACACGGCCGCGCAGATTGCGGCGATGACGCCCACGATGTCGGGCAGCGCCAGCGCTGGCTACACCGCGCGTGCCGACATCGGCCTCGCGGTGTAGGCGATCCGGGTGGTCCGAGAATGGGGGCATCGCATCACCCCCATTTCGTATCACCCATGAGCGTGCAAGCACTCAGATCGTCTTTCGGATCCAACTGTCACTGGTGCGGCCTGCCGATGAATTTCGAAGAGCCGCGCGACAAGCCCGATTCGGCGACCATCGAGCATCTTTTCGACGCGACCCTGGGCGGCGTTCGAAAGCCGAAGTACCGGCGGCTCGCGCATGCCATCTGCAACCACACGCGCAACGAATTCAGGCTGCAGGCGCAGCGCCAGTTCGAGCAGTGGATCGCGCAGCGCCAAACCTCTGGCAAACCCTGACTGTAAAAAATACACTTGTCTGAAATTCAGGCAATACAAGTGTTTTGAATTCAGGCGAAAGGCACATCTTCCGAGTGAAGAAGCCTTTGTTATCAACGAGTTGGCGCGTGGCACGAACTGTGCAATATTCAGTCACCAATATCAGGAGACATGAATATGAATCGTCGCCACCTCGTCGCGCTGGCTGCACTCGCCACGTGTGCCGCTGCCGCCCCCGCATGGGCCCAATCCAACGAAATCCGCATTGCCCACATCTACAGCAAGACGGGTGCGCTGGAGGCCTACGGCAAGCAGACCCAGACCGGTTTCATGATGGGCCTGGACTACGCCACCGGCGGCACGATGACGGTCAACGGCAAGAAGATCGTGGTCATCGAGAAGGACGACCAGGGCAAGCCCGACCTCGGCAAGTCGCTGCTGGCGGCGGCCTATTCCGACGACAAGGCCGCGCTGGCCGTGGGCCCGACTGCGTCGGGCGTGGCGCTGGCGATGCTGCCCGTGGCCGAGGAATACAAGAAGATCCTGCTGGTCGAGCCCGCGGTGGCCGACTCGATCACCGGCGACAAGTGGAACAAGTACATCTTCCGCACCGGCCGCAATTCGAGCCAGGACGCGATCTCCAACGCTGTGGCCGTCGACAAGGCCGGCGTTACCGTCGCCACGCTGGCGCAGGACAACGCCTTCGGCCGCGACGGCGTGAAGGCCTTCGGCGCCGCGCTCAAGAAAGCCAAGCTGGTCCATGAGGAGTACCTGCCGCCCACCACCACCGACTTCACGGCCGGCGCGCAGCGCCTGATCGACAAGCTGAAGGACCAGCCGGGCCGCAAGATCATCTGGATCGTGTGGGCCGGCGCGGGCAACCCGTTCAAGATCGTCGATCTCGACCTGAAGCGCTACGGCATCGAGATCGCCACCGGCGGCAACATCCTGCCGGCCATGGCGGCCTACAAGTCGCTGCCGGGCATGGAAGGCGCGGCGTACTACTACTTCGGCATTCCGAAGAACCCGGTGAACGAGGCCATGGTGTCGGCGCACTACAAGCAGTTCAAGACGCCGCCGGACTTCTTCACGGCCGGCGGCTTCTCGGCCGCGATGGCGGTGGTGACGGCGCTGAAGAAGACCAACGGCGACACCAACACCAACAAGCTCATCAGCACCATGGAAGGCATGAGCTTCGACACGCCCAAGGGCAAGATGACCTTCCGCAAGGAAGACCACCAGGCGATGCAGTCGATGTACCACTTCAAGATCAAGGTCGACCCGGCGTTCGCCTGGGGCGTGCCGGAGCTGGTGCACGAGATCAAGCCTGAGGAAATGGACATCCCGATCAAGAACAAGCGCTGAACACGACAGCGCCGATCACCCCCTGACCCGCGCGGCGCTCAAGGAAGCGCTGCTCCCCTTTCGCCCCGGATGGCCGCCGGGCGAAGCGCCAGCCTGCGTCCGCGCAGCCTGTCGCGACCTACGGCCGATTCGTCAGTCTGCAAGCAAGCGTTCGATACCCACAACACAAGGAGACAGCGATGCCAGCGATGAAATGGAACTGGAAGGGACTTGCCGCGGCTGCGGCAATGGCGGTGGCGGCGCATGCCGCGACGGCGGCGGTGCCGCTGCCGGCGCTCGGCGCCAACCCGGCGGAGGTGAGCGTGTCGGGCCTGTCGGCCGGCGGCTTCATGGCAGTGCAACTGCACGTGGCGTACTCGGCCACATTCAAGCGCGGCGCCGGCGTGGTGGCGGGCGGGCCGTATTACTGCGCTGAGGGCTCGGTGGTCAACGCCACCGGGCGCTGCATGACGCACAGCACCAGCATCCCGGTGTCGACGCTCGTGAGCACCACCAACAGCTGGGCGGCCAGCGGGGCGGTCGACCCGGTGTCGAACATGAGCGGCTCCAAGGTCTACCTGTTCTCGGGTACGTCCGACAACACCGTCAAGCAGGCGGTAATGGACGACCTGAAGACCTACTACCAGAGCTTCGTGCCCGCGGCCAACACGGTCTACAAGAACAACATCGGTGCGGGCCACGCGATGGTCACCGACGACTACGGCAGCGCCTGCAGCACCACTGCGGCGCCCTACATCAACAACTGCGGCTTCGACCTGGCGGGCGAGATCCTCACGCAGCTCTACGGGCCGCTGAACCCGCGCAACAACGGCACGCTGGGCGGCACCTTCACCGAGTTCAACCAGTCGGAGTTCGTCACCGGCCACGGCATGGCCACCACCGGCTGGATCTACGTGCCGCAGGCCTGTACCACCGCGTCGTGTCGTGTGCACCTGGTGCTGCACGGCTGCAAGCAGAACTACACCGACGTGAGCGACCAGTACGTGCGCAAGACCGGCTACAACCGTTGGGCCGACACCAACAACATCGTGCTGATCTACCCGCAGACCAGCACGGCAGCCACCAACAGCTGCTGGGACTGGTGGGGCTACGACAGTGCCAACTACGCGAAGAAGTCGGGCCCGCAGATGGCGGCGATGAAGGCCATGATCGACCGCGTCACCGGTTCGGCGGGCGGTGGCGGCCTGCCCGCGCCCACCGGCGTGGGCACATCGGGCGCGACCAGCAGCAGCATGGTGATCGGCTGGGCCGGCGTGACGGGTGCCAGCGGCTACAACGTGTACCGCGGCGGCAGCAAGGTCAACGCCGCGCCCGTCGCCGCCACCAGCTACACCGACACTGGCCTGGCCGCGTCCACCACCTACAGCTGGACCGTGGCCGCGCTGGACGCCAGCAACGTGGAGGGCGCCATGTCGACCGCAGCCACGGGCGCGACCACCGCGGGCTCTGGCGGCGGCGGAACGTGCTACACCGCGAGCAACTATTCGCACACCGTCGCCGGGCGTGCCTATGCACTGTGGGGCCTGACCTATGCCTACGGCTCGGGACAGTCGATGGGCCTGTGGAACATCTACGTCACGACCACGCTGAAGCAGACGGGCCCCGACTACTACGTGATCGGCACCTGTTGAGGCAGGCCGCTCTTCATTTCTCTTTTCGATTCGCAATGACCAACAACGATGCTTGAGACCCGAGATCTGACCATCCGCTTCGGTGGGCACGTGGCCGTCAACAGTGTGAGCTGCGCTTTTGCGCCGGGCACGCTGACGGCCATCGTCGGCCCCAACGGCGCGGGCAAGACCACTTACTTCAACCTGATCTCGGGCCAGCTCAAGGCGAGCGCGGGCACGGTGTCGCTCGACGGGAAGTTGCTGTCGGGCCTGTCCCCGTCCGCGCGCACGCACGCGGGGCTGGGGCGGGCCTTCCAGCTCACCAACCTGTTCCCGAACCTCACGGTGCTGGAGAACGTGCGCCTCGCAGTGCAGGCCACGCGCGAGGGCGCGCACCGGCGCGGGCTCAACCTGTGGAGCATCTGGAGCGACCACAAGGCGCTGACTGAGCGCGCCGACCAGATCCTGGCCGACGTGGCGCTGAAATCGCGCGAGCACGCGACGGTGGCGAGCCTGCCGCACGGCGACCAGCGCAAGCTGGAAGTGGCGTTGCTGATGGCGCTGGAGCCCAAGGTCTTCATGTTCGACGAACCCACGGCTGGTATGAACGCGGCCGAGGCGCCCGTCATCCTCGACCTGATCCGCAAGCTCAAGCAGGACAAGAGCAAGACCATCCTGCTGGTCGAGCACAAGATGGACGTGGTGCGTGAACTTGCGGACCGCATCATCGTGCTGCACAACGGCACGCTGGTGGCCGACGGCGAACCAGCGGAGGTGATTGCCTCGCCGGTGGTGCAAGAGGCCTACCTGGGCGTCGCGAAGGAGGCCGCATGAGCACACAGAATCTTTTGACGCTCGAAGGCGTGCACACGCACATCGGGGCGTATCACATCCTGCATGGCGTAGACCTCGCCGTGCCCAAGGGCCAGCTCACGATGCTGCTGGGCCGCAACGGCGCGGGCAAGACGACCACGCTGCGAACCATCATGGGCCTGTGGCATGCGTCGCAGGGCAGGGTGCGCTTCGGCGACAAGGAAATCACCGCGCAGCACACGCCGCAGATCGCCGGCCTGGGCATTGCCTACGTGCCCGAGAACATGGGCATCTTCTCCGACCTCACGGTGAAGGAGAACATGCTGCTCGCCGCGCGCAGCGCGAAGAACGCAGCGCAGATCGACGACACGCGCCTGAAGTGGATCTTCAAGCTCTTCCCCGCGGTCGAGAAGTTCTGGAACCACCCGGCGGGCAAGCTCTCGGGTGGGCAGAAACAGATGCTGGCCGTGTCGCGCGCCATCGTGGAACCGCGCGAGCTGCTCATCATCGACGAGCCCAGCAAGGGCCTTGCGCCCGTGATGATCAACAACATGATCGACGCCTTCGCCGAGCTCAAGCGCAGCGGCGTGACCATCCTGCTGGTGGAGCAGAACATCAACTTCGCCCAACGCCTGGGCGACAACGTTGCGGTGATGGACAACGGCCGCGTGGTGCACAGCGGCTCCATGGCGGCGTTCTCGGCGGACGCGCAATTGCAGCAATCGCTGCTCGGACTGGCTTTATGAAGAAACTCGACTTCGACTGGAGGCCGCTGCTGCTGGCCCCGATTCTTGCGCTCGTCGCGCTGCCGCTCACCGGTTCGTTCTCGACCTGGCTCACGCTCACGGTCGCGGGGCTGGCGATGGGCATGATCATCTTCATCATCGCCTCGGGCCTCACGCTCGTATTCGGGCTGATGGACGTGCTGAACTTCGGCCACGGCGTGTTCATCGCGCTTGGCGCCTTCGTGGCGAGCAGCGTGCTCGGGCTGATGGGCGACTGGACCGGTTCGGGCGAGCTGTGGCGCAACCTCGTGGCGGTGTTCCCGGCCATGCTGGTCGCGATGGCAGTCGCCGGGGCGGTGGGCCTGGCCTTCGAGCGCTTCATCGTGCGGCCCGTGTACGGCCAACACCTGAAGCAGATCCTCATCACGATGGGCGGCATGATCATTGGCGAAGAGCTCATCAAGGTGATCTGGGGGCCGGCGCAGATTCCGCTGCCTTTGCCTGAGGCGCTGCGCGGCTCGCTGCTGATCGGCGATGCGGCCATCAGCAAGTACCGGCTGCTCGCGGTGGCTGTGGGCATGGTCGTGTTCGGTGTGCTGGCATGGACGCTGGGCCGCACCAAGATCGGCCTGCTCATTCGCGCCGGCGTGCAAGACCGCGAGATGGTCGAGTCGCTCGGCTATCGCATCGGCCGGCTGTTTGTCGGTGTGTTCGTGGTGGGCAGCGCACTGGCTGGCCTGGGAGGCGTGATGTGGGGGCTGTTCCAGCAGAACCTCGTGCCGCAGATGGGCGCGCAGGTCAACGTGCTGATCTTCATCGTCATCATCATCGGCGGGCTGGGCTCGACGGGCGGGGCGCTCATTGGCGCGCTGCTGGTGGGGCTGATGACCAACTACATCGGCTTCCTGCTGCCCACGCTCACGCAGTTCGCGAGCATCTTCCTGATGGTGGCTGTGCTGCTGTGGCGACCGCAAGGTGTGTACCCCGTGGCGAATCGTTGAGGAAGAAGACGACATGTTCCTGAAACGACTTCTCTCCAACGACATGCCGAAGAGCCGCTTGCTGGCCTTGCTGCTGCTGGCGCTGTTCATCGCACTGGCGTTCGCGCCGTTCATCTTCCCGGGCGTGAAGGCGCTGAGCGTCGCGGCCAAGATCCTGGTGTTCGTGGTGCTGGTGGCCAGCTTCGACCTGCTGCTGGGCTACACCGGCATCGTGAGCTTTGCGCACACCATGTTCTTCGGCATCGGGGCCTACGGCATCGCGATTTCGGCAACGCGGCTCGGGCCCAGCTGGGGCGCGGTGCTGGTGGGGCTGGGTGCATCGCTGGCGATTTCGCTGGTGCTCTCGTTCGCCATCGGCTTGTTCTCGCTGCGGGTGCGCGCGATTTTCTTCGCGATGATCACGCTGGCCGTGGCCTCGGCCTTTCAGACGCTGGCCTCGCAGCTGTCGGATTTCACCGGCGGCGAAGACGGCCTGACCTTCAAGCTGCCCGAGCTGATCTCGCCGAGTTTCGAGTTCTCGGAAGAGCCTTTCCTCGGCGTTTCGCTCGATGGCCGGCTGCTGTGCTACTACCTGCTGTTCGTGGCCGCGGTGGTGCTGGTGCTGGCGCTGCTGCGCATCGTGAACTCGCCCTTCGGCCGCGTGCTGCAGGCCATTCGCGAGAACGAGTTTCGCGCTGAAGCCATCGGCTATCGCGTGGTGGTGTACCGCACCACGGCCGCCGTGCTGTCGGCGCTGTTCGCCACGCTGGCCGGCGCGATGCTTGCGATCTGGCTGCGCTACAACGGGCCGGATACCTCGCTGAGCTTCGAGATCATGATCGACGTGCTGCTGATCGTGGTGATCGGCGGCATGGGCACCATCTACGGTGCGGCCATCGGCGCGGTGCTGTTCGTGGTGGCGCAGAGCTATCTGCAAGACCTGCTGCGCCTGGGCAGCGAGGCCGCGAGCGGGCTGCCGTGGCTGGCCGCGCTGCTGTCGCCCGATCGCTGGTTGTTGTGGCTGGGCGTGCTGTTCGTGCTGTCGGTCTACTACTTTCCGACCGGCATCGTGGGCAAGCTGCGGGCGAGGGCGGCGCGATGAGCGACAACAACATTCCGCTCTCCCGCTACACCCAGCTCGCGGGCCGCGAAGTCCATTGGCTCGAATGGGGCGCGCCCGAGGCGCCGGTGGTCATTGCCTGGCATGGCCTGGCGCGTACCTGCCGCGACATGGACGAGCTGGCGCAGCACTTCGCGTCACGCGGCTTCCGCGTGATCTGCCCCGACACCATCGGCCGCGGCCTGAGCCAGTGGAGCCCGCTGCCCGACGAGGAATACAAGCTCGCGTTCTACGCGCGCATCGCCAATGCGCTGTGCGACGAGCTGCGCCTGGGGCGCGTGCATTGGGTTGGTACTTCGATGGGCGGCGCCATCGGCACAGTCTGCGCGTCGGGCCTGTTCGAGCCGCGCATGAAGGCGCGCATCGCGAGCCTGGTGCTGAACGACAACGCGCCCGAACTGGCCCAACCCGCCATCGAGCGCATCCGCGCCTATGCGGGCCAGCCGCCCGCATTCGACACGGTGGCCGAACTGGAGGCTTTCTTCCGCACCGTCTACAAGCCCTACGGTTGGCTCAGCGACGCGCAGTGGCGCCGCCTGACCGAGAGCTCCACGCGCCGCCTGCCCGACGGCCGCGTCACGCCGCACTACGACCCGGCCATGGTTCGCCAGTTCAGCGCGCACGACAACGACTACCTGATCTGGCCGCACTACGACGCTATCGAAGCCCCGGTGCTGTGCCTGCGCGGCGCCGAGTCCGACCTGGTGCTGCCCGGCGTGATCGAGGAGATGGAGCGCCGGGGCCCCGGCGCGGCCGGCAGGCTGCAGGTCATCGAAGTGCCTGCCTGCGGTCACGCGCCCGCGCTGAACGTGCCCGGACAACTGGAGCCGATCGAAGGGTTTATTCGGGCGGTCGGTCGTTGAAGGAGCGGCGGCGTGACAATCGCCGCCGATTCCAACCACAACAAGGCCTCGAACACCATGACGCTCTCTCTGTACGACCTGTCAGTGCCCGTCTTTACCCGCGGACTCGGCCAACTCACCCACCTGCTCGACAAGAGCCTTGCGCATGCCAAGGCCAACGGCATCGACCCGGCCACGCTGGTCGAGGCGCGCCTGGCGCCCGACATGCTCACGCTGGCCGGCCAGATCCAGCGCGCGAGCGATGCTTGCAAGCTGGGCACGGCCCGCATCGCGGGCATCACCGCGCCGAGCTTTCCCGACGAAGAAAAGACCTGGGACGACCTGCTGGCGCGCATCGTGAAGACGCAGGACTTCCTGAAGAGCGTCGAGCGCGCGCAGATCGACGGCCAGGAAGAGCGCCCCGTGACCATCAAGGCGCGCGAAGGCGAAGCACATTTCACCGCGCAGCGCTACCTGCTGCAGTTCGCGCTGCCCAACTTCTTCTTCCACGTGACCACCGCCTACGACGTGCTGCGCCACAAGGGCATGCCCATCGGCAAGATGGACTATCTGGGCAAGTTCTGAGGCATTGAAGGCCGGCGGCCTTCACACCGCCGGGACAAACTTCAAATTGCCGTGACACATGCGCACGCACGGCGTGCGCCGCAAACAATCGCGCCAGACCGCTGTCGGTCTGACACACGAACGAGGTTTGCGATCATGAAGATGTTGTCCAGAAGGGCGTTCTCGGGGCTTGCGGCAGGGGCTTCCGCGCTCGTAGCGGTCGCGGGCGGCGGATGGCCGGTGCGCAGTGCGCTGGCTGCGTCCCCGGGCCTGCGGGACTACGGCAAGGCCCCCGAGTTCGCAGGCATCGACAAGTGGCTCAACTCGCAGCCGCTCACGATGCAGGGGCTGGCCGGCAAGGTGGTGCTGGTCGACTTCTGGACCTACTCCTGCATCAACTGCATTCGCACGCTGCCGCACGTGGTGCGCTGGTACGAGACGTACAAGGACCGGGGCTTCACCGTGGTGGGCGTGCATTCGCCCGAGTTCGCCTATGAGAAGTCGACGCGCAATGTGCAGGACGCGATCGAGCGTTTCAACATCCGCTATCCGGTGGCGCAGGACAACGGATTCGCCACATGGCGGGCCTACAACAACCAGTACTGGCCCGCGTTCTACCTAGCCGACAGCAAGGGGCAGGTGATGCGCCAGCATTTCGGCGAAGGGGAATACGCCGAGATGGAGGCCGCGATCGAGGTGCTGCTGGCGCGCAGGCCGGCAGCCTGAGCCAAGGCTACGGGGCTAATTCGGCGATTCGACGATGCGTCGTACTGCCGCCTTGCCCGCGGGCGTGAGCACCGGGCCGAGGTCGGCGTAGGGCACTTCGATCTCGATCGCGCAGCCGTTGCCGAAGTCGGGCTGCGCGAAGCGCATGCCCTTGGCTTCCAGAGTCAGGTCGTAATAGGCGTCTTGCCTGTAGTTGAACTCGCAGTTCTCTTCGGCCTTCGACGGATCGATGCCGGCGTGGCGGAACAGGAAGCGGCGCAGTTTCGGCGTCATGGAGCCGCCGCTGGTGGCGATGGGGCCCGGCCCGGGAGCGTTCGGCGACGGCTGGCGAGAGGCGAACCATGTCCACAGGTCGACCTGCTTGCCCGTCTGCAGGTCCCAGGTGCGATAGAACCACGAGATGCCGGCACGGCCCGTGCCGGCCGTCCAGGTGTAGTTGCGGATGCTCAGCCACTGCGAGGTCCAGTAGGACGGATCGGCGGTGTTCTCGTCTTCCGCCGGCACGCCGACCCGTCCGAGGAACTCGCGGCGCTTGTCGAAGTACTCCTTGATCGTGTCTTTGCTGGTGTCGAAGTCGCGGCGCAGCTCGCGGTTGATGGCCGCCAGCGTAGGCTCGGGGCCGGAGAGTTCGATGGTTTCCTGCCCGGCGAAGCGCAGGCGGCGAAAGCTGCGGCCGGCCGCGAATTCCTCTTTCTTCCCGGTCTCGATCTTCGGCGGTGCTTCGAGCAGGCCTGCATAGCCGTCGCTCGCGCAGGCCTTGTCGCCGCCCGTGGCATCGGACAGGTTCAACTGGATGGGCAGCGTCACTGGCGTGCCCTTCACGTTCTTCCAGGTGCCGGTGAGCGTCGTGCCTTTGCCCGGGCCGAGCGCCCACAGGCCGGTCTCGCCGCCTTCGTGCCAGAAGCTGTCCTTCTCGGAGCGGCCCAGCGCGATGGCCTTTCTGTATTGCTTGTAGAAGTAGCTGCCGCTCGGATATTCGGCGTTGAAGCAGGCCACGATGGCCTTGGTGCCGAGCGTGCCTTCCCACACGCCCTTGGGCACTTCGACGGTTCCAGTCGCGCTGGCCAGGAAGGGCGCCAGCAGAAAAAGGCCACCGAGGATGCGAAAGGGTTTCATGGCTTGCGTGCGGAGATCGAATACATGAGCGGAATGCGCGGCATGCCCTCGGGCGGCGCCATGCGGCGCCCACCGATGTCGCGCATGCCTTCGAAGGGCTTCCAGCCGTTGGCGTACGGGTACTCGTCGAGCCGCTCGATGACGAGACCGGCCAGCGACAGCGCGGTCATCACCTGGCCCACGCCCCATGTGAACTCGAAGCTCGGATGCGGGTTGCTGAAGTTATCCACGCCGCGCTCGTAGCCCTCGCGCACGAGGCCGTCGCCGGACTCGGCCACGTAGTCGCCCACGCCTTCCTCGGGCACGGGAGCTTCGTTGAAGTAGTCGTAGTGGAACTTCCAGGCGGGGTCGAACACGAGTGCGAAAGGATGGAACTCGATGAAGACGAAGCGGCCACCGGGCTTGAGCAGCTGCGCCACGCCGCGCGCCTGTGCATCGCGAAAGTAGTCGTAGACATCCGAGCGCACGAAGCGCGCCGCGATGCCCGATTGCTGCGACAGCCGCGTCGCGAAGTCGATGGCCTCGTCGGAGATGTCCACGCCCGTCACTTCGGCACCCAGGCGCGCGATGCTCAGGCTGTCCTGCCCGGCATTGCACTGCAGGTGCAGCACCGACAGGCCCGTCACGTCGCCGAGCAGGCCGGCTTCCTCGGGAAAGAGGGTGGAGCCGCCCTTGCGGAAGAAGGCGGCCTGGTCGCCCTTGTGGCTGTTGTGCGCGACAGTGGCTGCGTTCCACGAGAGCCGGTTGGCTTCGTGCAGGTCCTGCTTCATGGAGTGGTGCTTGTTCTTTGCGTAGGCCAGCCCGCCAGATTGCGTTCGGCGATGCCCGCGAGCGCGGTGATCCATGCCGGGCTGTCGTTGAGGCAGGGGATGTAGCTGAAGGCTTCACCGCCTGAGTGCAGGAAGGCTTCGCGGCCTTCCATGGAGATTTCTTCGAGCGTCTCGAGGCAGTCGGCCGGGAAGCCCGGGCAGACCACGTCCACGCGCTTCACGCCGGAGGCGCCGAGTTCGCGCAGCGTGGGCTCGGTGTAGGGCTCCAGCCACTTGGCCTTGCCGAAGCGCGACTGGAAGGTCACGCGGTACTGGGTGCTCGAAAGGCCCAGCCGTGCCGCGAGCAGGCGTGCGGTTTCGAGGCACTGCGCCTGGTACGGGTCGCCCAGCGCGATGTTGCGCGCGGGAATGCCGTGGAAGCTCATCAGCAGCACCTCGCCGCGGCCGTCGGTCTTCCAGTGCTTCTCGATGCTCTGCGCCAGCGCCTCGATGTAGGCGGGGTCGTCGTGGTAGTCGTTGACGAAGCGGAATTCGGGTACTCGGCGCTGCCTGCTGCTCCAGGCGTTCACCGCGTCGATCACGCTCGCGGTGGTGGTGCCCGAGTACTGCGGGTAGGCCTGCAGCACCAGCACGCGCGTGGTGCCTTCGGCCTGCAGCGCGTCGAGCCGGGAGGCGATGGATGGGCTGGCATAGCGCATCGCGTCGCGCACCGTCACGCGGTGGCCGCGCTCGCCGAGCCAGCCGGCCAGCAGCGTGGCCTGCTTCTGTGTCCACACCTTGAGCGGCGAGCCTTCGGGCATCCAGATGCTCGCGTACTTGGCTGCGGACTTGGCTGGCCGCGTGCGCAGGATGATGCCGTGCAGGATCAGCGCCCAGAGCACCTTCGGGATCTCGACCACGCGCGGGTCGCCCAGGAAGTCGGCGAGATAGGGGCGAACGGCGGCGGCGGTGGGGGCATCGGGCGAGCCCAGGTTGCACCAGAGCACAGCGGTGCGCGGGGTACGGGGGGTACTTGGAGAGGCGGTCTCGTGGCTTGGAGGCATGCGATATTCTCGGGCATGACTTCCGCTTCCACGGCCCCCGCAAGCGCCGCGCCCCTCGATCTCAAGCGCATCTCGGCGATCTCTCTCGACCTCGACGACACCCTGTGGCCGATCTGGCCGACCATCGAACGCGCCGAAGCTGTGCTGCATGAATGGCTGTTGCGCGAAGCGCCGAAGACGGCCTCGCTGTTGATGACTCCAGGCATCCTGCGCGAGCTGCGCGAAGCCACCGCCAAGGAGCGTTCAGACCTCGCGCACGACCTGAGCGCACTGCGCCGAGAGTCGATCCGCACCGCGCTCACGCGAGCGGGAGAAGACCCGGCGCTGGCCGAGCCGGCCTTCGATGCCTTCTTCGCCGAGCGCCAGCGCGTGACGCTGTACGACGACGCGCTGCCGGCGCTGAAGTGGCTCAGCGAACGCTATCCGCTGGTGGCGGTCTCCAACGGCAACGCCGACATCCACAAGACCGGCGTGGGCCGCTGGTTCCGCACCGCCTTCAACGCACGCGCCTTCGGCAGCGGCAAGCCGCACGCGCCCATCTTCCGCGCGGCCGCCGCGTCGGTCGGCCTGCTGCCCAAGGACGTGCTGCACGTGGGCGACGACGCCGAGCTCGACGTGGTCGGCGCGCTCAACGCCGGCATGCAGGCGGCCTGGCTGGTGCGCGACGAGCGGCCGTGGGTGCATGGCGCACGGCCACAGCTGATCGTGCCGAACCTGCACGCGCTGTGCATGGCGCTGGGCGCCTGAGGCGCTATTTGAAGACGGGGCGGAAGAAGCTGCGCTCGTAGCTGAGGATGCAGCGGGTCTCTTCCGCGTACTTGAAAGCCGCCTGGCATTCGGCGTCCTGCATCGAATCGGCGCGGTATTTTTCGTACGCAGCCAGACTCGGGAAGCTGAACATCGCCAGTGCCACGTCGTTGGCCCCTTCCGACGGCAGGAAATAGCCGTGATGCTGGCCGCCGAACTTCTCGACCAGCGGAATCCAGAGCTTGCCGTAGTGCTCGAATTCCTTGAGCTTGTAGGGATCGACGATGTAGCGCAGGTAGCAGGTGACCATGGATGCTTGTTCCGTGAGGTGGGCTGATGAGGGGTATTGGCGCGGCGTCTGCAGCGATTCGCCGGGCTGACTATAGTTTCCCGTCTGTCTCAACGTCTTGCGGCCTCACGCCGGGCAGGAACCCCAAAGTGCATTTCTCCAACTGGCTCATCTTCTGCGGCGTCACGCTGCTCGTCGCTTTCACACCTGGACCGGCGGTGCTGCTCGCGGTCTCGAATTCGATGAGCGTGGGCCCGCGACGCGCAATGATCAGTTCGCTTGGCAATGCAATGGGCCTGTTCATGGTGTCGGCCGCTGCGATGGCCGGGCTGGGCGTGGTGCTCTCGACCTCGGCTCATGCCTTCATGGTGCTGAAGCTGGCCGGCGCGGCCTACCTGATCTACCTGGGCATCAAGCAATGGCGCAGCCAGGGCAGCGTGTTCGCCGACCTGCAGGGCTCGTCGGCAGGGGCCTCGCCGCGTTCGAGCTGGCGCTTGTTCGGTCACGGCCTGACGGTGGCGCTGACCAATCCCAAGGGAATTCTTTTCTTCTCGGCGCTGTTCCCCCAGTTCCTTACGCAGGACGCGCCGCTTGCCATGCAGTTCGCGGTGCTGACGACCACCTTTGCGGCCGCCTCGGTGCTGTCGCATGCGTTCTACGTGCTGCTGGCGCGTCTGCTGCGCAAGCAGCTGTCGGACCCGCGCCGCACGCGGCTGTTCAACAAGCTGTCGGGTGGGGCGTTCGTGTTGCTGGGGGTGAGCCTGCTGCGCTTGCCCAACAAGACGGCCTGATTCTTTTCTTCTTGCTCAGTCGAGCGCGAACTGCTCGCGCAGTGCCGCGCAGAAATCGGCTGTGCCACTGAGCGAGAGGGTGTGCGTGACGAAGCGCGCGTCTTCTTCCTGCATCTGCTGCAGGTCGTAGTCCCACATCGCGCCTTCTTCGAGCGCGCCGCGCGCATCGGGGAAGGTGGCTTCGGCCCAGGCGAGCACCTGCGCGATTTCGGCCTGCACCTCGGGCATCTTGTCGGGCGTGGTGGATGCCATCGCATCGAAGGTGCCGTGGCCTTCGGTGTCTTCGCTGTAGTCGAAATCGAGATAGCGCAGTTCGGTCGTCATGGGGCTGCCAATGCTTTTGCGGCCGCCAGCCCACTGAGCACCGCGCCTTCGAGCGTGGCGGGGTAGGGGCCTTCGATGTAGTCGCCGCAGGCCTGCAGGCCGGGGGCGATGGCCGAAGCGGGTCTCGAAAGTGCGGGCGTGCAGGCGAAGGTGGCGCGCCTCTCGACCACTGTCTGCACGAGCTGCAGGTTTGTCTGGCCCAACTGTGCGGCCGCCTGAGCGACTACCTGTTCTTCCAGCACCTCGCGCGGTGTTTCATTGGCGCTCACGACCATCGCGAGCACGCCTTGCAGACCGGTGAGCTGGCCGCGGTCGAACGCGAATTGCGCTGGTGCCGTGGCCGGGTTGCTGCGCAGCGCGAGCATCGGTTCTGCAAGTGGTGAGGCGCCGCGCACGTAGATGGTGGCGATGGCTTCGAAGCGCAGGGCTTCAGTGGTGTCGCACCAGGCATCCGCTTGCAGGCCGGACGCACGGACGAGCCGGGCGGCGTCCCACGGCGCGCAGGCCAGCACGACCTGGTCGAAGACTTCATCGTCGACGCGCCATTGCGCGCCGCCGGGGGCGATGGCGCGCACGCGGGCACCGATGCGCGTCACGGCACCGTGCTGCGCCAGCCATCGGATCGCCGCGTCGGGAAGCAGTGCGCCCAGGTCAGCACGCGGCAGCAGAAGGTCGGCGCCGCCGCTGCCGCTGAAGAGGGCGTCTTTGAGCACGCGCAGAAACACTTCACCGCTCGACTGCGCCACGGGCGTGTTGAGGGCCGAGACGCACAGCGGCTCGATCAGCTCCTGCATCACGCGCGGCGTGAGGCTGGTGCACAGGTCGGCGACGGTGGTGCTTGCGGCGCAACGAAAGCCCGCAAGCCGCCAACCGATCGCTGTGCGCAGCAGCGAAGACTTGTCGCGCCACGTCCAGCCGCGAGCCGCGAAGATGCCGGCCAGCAGGTCAAGCGGTGCGGGCAGGCGTGGTAGCTTGAGCCCGCCACCATCGGCGAAGCGCAGCGAGAGCGGCAGGCGCAGCAGCACGCTGTCGACATCCACGCCGACATCGCGCATCAGCTTCAGCGTGGCGGTGTAGGCGCCGATCAGGATGTGCTGCCCGTTGTCGAGCGCCAGCCCGTGCATGTCGTCGACGCGCCGCGCGCGGCCGCCGGGCATGTGCGCGGCTTCGAACAGCGTGACGGCATGGCCGAGCCGCGTGGCCTCGACCGCGCAGGCGAGGCCGGCCCAACCGGCACCGATGACAGCTGTCTTCTTCAAGACTAGATGCGCCCGAGCGCCTGGACCTTCCACGCCAGCCAGAACTTGCGTACCGGCGTCAGGCTCACCCGCTGGTTCAGCACCTGGAAGTTGTCGCGCTCGATCTCGCGCAGCAGCGTGCGATAGATGCTGGCCATCATCAGGCCCGGCTTCTGCGCGCGGCGGTCGGCGAGCGGGAGCAGGGCGAGCGCTTCGTCATACGCCACGTGGGCGCGCGCGGCCTGGAACTTCATCAGCGTGACGAAGCGCTCGGAGTGCACGCGGTTCAGGATCTCGTGCGCCTTCACGTCGAACTTCTGCAGTTCGTTCACCGGCAGGTAGATGCGCCCGCGCAGGGCGTCTTCGCCGACGTCGCGCAGGATGTTGGTGAGCTGCAGCGCCAGGCCCAGCTTGTGGGCGTAGGTGGTGGTTTTCGGATCGGTCTGGCCGAAGATGCGGGCCGCGACTTCGCCGACCACGCCGGCCACCAGGTGGCAGTAGCGCGCTAGGCCGGGAAAGTCGAGGTAGCGGGTCTGGTCCAGGTCCATCTGGCAGCCGTCGATCACTTCGTGGAGCTGGCGCGCCTCGATGCCGTAGGCCGCGGTGTGCGGCATCAGCGCCTGCATGACCGGATGGCGCGGCGTGCCCGCGAACGATTGGGCTACCTCGGTGCGCCACCAGGCGAGCTTGGTGGCGGCCACGCCGGGGTCGGTGACCTCGTCGACCACGTCGTCGACCTCGCGGCAGAAGGCATAGAAGGCCGTGATCGCGGCGCGGCGCGGCTTGGGAAGGAACAGGAAGGCGTAATAGAAACTGCTGCCCGAGGCGGCGGCCTTGTCTTGCACGTATTGCTCGGGATTCATCGGGGAGGCGCTGCTTTCATGGGCCGCCATTGTCTCCGCATCCGCATGGCCTTCCAGAGCAGCACGGGCGCGTCGGTCTTGCCGATGCTGGGGCGCTGCGAGAAGGTGTCGAAGCCCAGGTCCTCGATCTTGTCGAGGATGCGCAGGCCGCCCTGCACGACGAGGCGCAGCTCCCAGCCGGCGCGGCCGGGCAGGCGGTGCACGAGAGGAGCACCTTCGTGCATGAGTTCGCGGGCCCAGTGCGACACCACTGCTATCAGATTGATAGCTTCCTGCGGCGGCGGGGCGTTCGAGAGCGGCGCAAAGACCTTGAAGTTTTCGCGCGTCATCTTGCGGCGGGCACAGTCGGTCAGCGGAAAGTAGAAGCGGTCGCGCGGCAGGTCGACGCTCGGGTCCTGCCAGAAGTTGATGAGCTGCAGCGCGCTGCAGATGGCGTCGCTCTGCGCCAGTGCCTCGGAGTCGTGCACGCCGTAGAGATGCAGCAACAGGCGGCCGACGGGGTTGGCGGAGCGGCGGCAGTAGTCGAGCAGCTCGGCGCGGTCGGTGTAGGTGCCGCGGTCGCGGGTCTTCTCGATGTCCTGCATGAAGGCGCTCAGCAGGTCGGCGAGCAGGTCTTCGGGCAGGCTGTATTGGGCAATGCTGTGGGCCAGCGGGCCGAATACGTGCGGCCAGCGCGACGACGGGAGCACTTCGCCCCGGGCGGCGGCGGCGAGTTCTTCACGGTAGGCGTGCAGCTCGGCCAGGCGCTCGCCGGGCGAGGCGGTGCCTTCGTCGGCAATGTCGTCGGCCGTGCGCGCGAAGTGATAGATCGCAGCGATCGGCGGTCGCAGGTGCGGCGGGCACAGCCACGAGGCGACGGGGAAGTTTTCGTAGTGCGCAGGCGGCGCAGCGAGGTGGGGAGTGGCGGACACACCACGATTGTCAGCGACGATGCAAAGCCCCGGCACTATGCTCGCAGCGTCGCCACTTTGAACTTCTGCTTCATGAAAGCATCCGCTTCGGCTTCCGGGCCCCAGGTTTCAGCGTACGGCGAGGCGGCGCATCCGAAGGGGCCCACGCTCATGATCGCGGCGCTGGGCGTTGTGTTCGGCGACATCGGCACCTCGCCCCTCTACGCCTTCAAGGAAACGATGAACCCCGAGCACGGCGTGCCGTTCTCGCCCGACTCGGTGCTGGGCCTGCTCTCGCTGATCTTCTGGGGGCTGATGTTCGTGGTCACGCTGAAGTACGTGGTGTTCGTGCTGCGCGCCGACCACGACGGCGAGGGCGGCATCCTGGCGCTGCAGGCGCTGGCGCGCAGCGCGGTTGCGGGGCCCAAGACCAAGCCGTGGGTGTGGAGCGTCATCGGCATGCTGGGCCTGGTGGGTGCGGCCATGTTCTACGGCGACAGCCTGATCACGCCGGCCATCTCGGTGCTGTCGGCGGTCGAGGGGCTGGAGGTGCAGGCGCCGGTGCTGCAGCGCGCGGTGATCCCGATCACGGTGGTGATCCTGGTTGCGCTCTTCATGGTGCAGAAGAAGGGCACGGGCGTGGTCGGCAAGATCTTCGGGCCGGTCATGCTGCTTTGGTTCGTCGTGCTGGCGGCAGCCGGGTTGTGGCAGGTGCTGCAGCAGCCCCAGGTGCTGGCGGCGCTGGACCCACGTCGCGCCCTCGGCTTTCTCGTCGAGCATCGGGCGCAGTCGCTGGCGGTGCTGGGCGCGGTGTTCCTGGCGTTCACGGGCGGCGAGGCGCTGTATGCCGACATGGGGCACTTCGGCGCCAAGCCGATTCGCCTGGCGTGGATGTTCATCGCACTGCCGGGGCTGGTGCTGAACTACTTCGGGCAGGGTGCGCTGGTGCTGGCGAACCCGGCGGCCATCGACAACCCGTTCTTCCGGCTCTTTCCCGCGTGGGGCGTGCTGCCGATGGTGGTGCTGGCCGCGATGGCGACGGTGATCGCCTCGCAGGCGGTGATCTCGGGCGCCTTCTCGCTCACGGCGCATGCAATGCGCATGGGCTACCTGCCGCGCATGCGGGTGATACAGACTTCGGGCACGGCCATCGGGCAGATCTACGTGCCGGCCGTCAACTGGCTGCTGATGGTGGGCGTGCTGCTGCTGGTGCTGGGCTTCCGCAGCTCTGGTGCGCTGTCGGCTGCGTACGGCATCGCGGTGTCGATCACGATGGTGACGACCACGCTGCTGGCCGGCATCGTGGCCTGGGGTCTGTGGCGCTGGAACAAGGTGGCGGTGGTGGTCGGCGTGGCCGCCTTCGCGGTGGTCGACCTGACCTTCGTGATCGCCAACAGCCTGAAGGTGGCCGAGGGCGGCTGGCTCACGCTGGCGGTGGCGGCCGTGGTGATGGTGGTCTTTACCACCTGGGCCAAGGGGCGCCGGCTGGGACTGGAGGCCGCAGCGGCCGAGAGCCTGCCGCTGCGGCCGTTCGTCGAATCGCTGGCGTTGCACATGCCGCACCGTGTGAGCGGCACGGCCGTGTTCCTGAACCCCGACGCCACTGCGGTGCCGCATGCGCTGCTGCACAACCTCAAGCACAACCAGGTGCTGCACGAGCAGGTGATCGTGCTGCGCGTGCTGCCCTGCGACACCCCGCGCGTCGATGCACGCATCCGCATCGAGGCCGAGCAACTGATGGAAGGCATCTGGATGGTCACGGCGCGCCACGGCTTCATGGAGCGGCCCGACGTGCCCGAGTTCATCCGCATCCTGGCGTACCAGAAGACGTTGGCGATCGATTCGATGAAGACGTCCTACTTCGTCTCGCGCGCCTCGGTCGGCGAGGAAAACCTGCCGGGCATGAACCCGGTCCGGCGTGTGTTGTTCGGCTGGCTGCAGCGCAATGCGGGGCGGGCTTCAGATTACTTCGAGCTGCCTGACAACCGGCTTGTGGAGATGGGTCAACGCACCTAGTGACCGGCGGGTCATTGACAGTAGTTCACGTTTACCCTAAATTACTAACCAGTGGGTCAGTAATGATCCGGTTCGTCCTTTCCAGGGTGTTTCATGACCGCCTCCGCCGTCCTCTCGTCCCGTGTCCGCAGTGCCGCATGGTTGCTGCTTCCCGCCATTTTTCTGGCCGGCTGTTCGCCGAAACCTGCGGCCGAGGACCCCGTTCGCGCGGTCAAGTTCGTGACCGTTGGCGCGAGCGAATTCGATGCCCAGCCCGAGTTTTCTGCCGAGGTGCGCGCGCGTGTCGAATCGCGCCTGGGCTTCCGCGTGGCGGGCAAGATCACCAAGCGCCAGGCCGAGCTCGGCCAGCACGTGCAGGCCGGCCAGGTGCTGGCCCAGCTCGATCCGCAGGACTACCGCCTCGCCGCTGAAGCCGCACGTGCCCAGCAGGCCGCCGCGCTGACCAATCGCGACCTCGCGGCCGCCGATCTGAAGCGCTACGCCGAACTGCGGGCGCAGAACTTCATCAGCGGCGCCGAACTGGAGCGCCGCGAGACCACCTGGAAGGCCGCGCAGGCCCAGCTCGAGCAGGCTCAGGCGCAACTCGCCTCGCAGGGCAACCAGGCCAACTACACGACGCTGGTGGCCGACGTGGCCGGCATCATCACCGCCATCGAGGCAGAACCGGGCCAGGTGGTGCAGGCCGGCACGCCGGTCGTTCGCATTGCGCAGGACGGCGCGCGCGACGTGGTGTTCGCGGTGCCTGAAGACCGCGCCACGCTGATCAAGGCCGGCTCGCCCGTCACGGTACGTGGCTGGTCGGGCGGCAACGAACTGGAGGGCCAGGTGCGCGAAGTGGCAGCCAGCGCCGACGCGGTGACGCGCACCTACTCGGTCAAGGTTGCCATCGACGCAGCCACCTCGCCGCCGCTCGGCGCCACGGTCTATGCGCGTCCGCAGGCGCTCGCGCACGGCACCACCACGGTGATGAAGCTGCCGACCAGCGCGTTGCGCCAGGAAGGCAAGGGCTCGGCTGTATGGGTGCTCGACAAGTCGACCATGACGGTGCGTTCGCAGACCGTGCAGGTGGCCACGGCCGACGGCAATGAGGCCGTGATCGCCGGCGGCATTGCGCCCGGCATGATGGTCGTGGCCGCTGGCGTGCACGTGCTGTCGCCGGGGCAGAAGGTCACCATCTACCAGTCCAAGGAGGCGGCTGCTGCTGCCGCCAATGCCGGTGCGAAGGAATCGGCGCAGCCCGTCGCGGCTGTCGCTGCGACGAACAAGGAGATCGCAGCGGGTGCCGGCAAATGAGCGGCGGCGCAGCGACTCCCACTGAAAAGCCCGCCGGCTTCAACCTCTCCAAATGGGCGCTGGACCACGCGCCCCTCACGCGCTACCTGATGGTGGTGCTGATGGTGCTGGGCGCCTTCGCGTACTTCCAGCTCGGCCAGGACGAAGATCCGCCCTTCACCTTCCGTGCGATGGTCGTGCGCACCTACTGGCCCGGCGCCACCGCGCAGCAGGTGGCCGAGCAGGTCACCGACAAGCTCGAGCGCACGCTGCAGGAAGCGCCGTACGCCGACAAGATCCGCAGCTATTCGAAGCCGGGTGAGTCGCAGATCATCTTCAACATCAAGGACTCGTCGAAGTCCACCGAGGTTGCCAACGTCTGGTACACGGTGCGCAAGAAGATCGGCGATATGCGCGCCACCTTGCCCGCCGGCGTGCAGGGCCCGTTCTTCAATGACGACTTCGGCGACGTCTACGGCGTGATCTACGCGCTGGAGAGCGAAGGCTTCAGCTACGCCGAGCTCAAGACGCTGGCCGACGACGTGCGCCAGCAGCTGCTGCGCGTGAAGGACGTGGCCAAGGTCGACCAGTTCGGCGTGCAGGACGAGAAGGTCTACATCGAGATCTCGCAGAAGCGCCTGGCGCAGCTGGGGCTCGACTTCAACGCGGTGCTGGCGCAGCTCGGTTCGCAGAACGCGATCGAGAGCGCGGGCACGATCCAGTCGCCGCAGGACGTGGTGCAGGTGCGCGTCGCGGGCCAGTTCACCAGCGTCGACCAACTGCGCGAGATGCCCATTCGCGGCAGCTCGGGCAACCAGATCAAGCTCGGCGACATTGCGGACATCCACCGCGGCTACATCGATCCGCCGTCGGTCAAGATGCACCACCAGGGCAAGGAAGTGATCGGCTTGGGCGTGTCGATGGCCAAGGGCGGCGACATCATCGCGCTGGGCAAGGCGCTGAAGGCCACCACCGCCACCATCGACCAGCGCCTGCCGGCCGGCGTCAAGCTGGCGCAGGTGCAAGACCAGCCGGTGTCGGTGGCGAGCTCGGTCAACGAATTCGTCGGCGTGCTGATCGAGGCCGTGGCCATCGTGCTGGCCGTGAGCATCATCTCGCTCGGCCTGCACAAGGGCGGGCGCTTCGGCTGGTACATCGACATGCGCCCGGGGCTGGTGGTGGCAATCACCATTCCGCTGGTGCTGGCCGTGACCTTCCTGGCGATGAACTACTTCGGCATCGGGCTGCACAAGATATCGCTGGGGTCGCTCATCATCGCGCTCGGGCTACTGGTGGACGACGCCATCATCGCGGTCGAGATGATGGTGCGGAAGATGGAAGAGGGCTACGACAAGGTCCGCGCCGCCACCTTCGCCTACGACGTGACGGCCAAGCCGATGCTCACGGGCACGCTTATCACTGCGGCGGGTTTCCTGCCGATCGGCATCGCCAAGTCAGTGACGGGCGAGTACACCTTCGCGATCTTCGCGGTGACGGTGATCGCGCTGGTGCTGTCGTGGATCGTCTCGGTGTACTTCGTGCCGTACCTCGGCACGCTGCTGCTGAAGGTGAAGCCGCACGACCCCGATGCACCGCCGCACGAGCTGTTCGACACACCGTTCTACAACGTCTTCCGCCGCACGGTGAACTGGTGCGTGCAGCACCGCTGGATGACCATCGGCGCCACGATTCTGATCTTTGCACTCGGCATTGTCGGCATGGGCAAGGTGCAGCAGCAGTTCTTCCCCGATTCGAGCCGGCCCGAGATCCTGGTCGACCTCTGGTTTCCTGAAGGCACCTCCTTCGCCGCCAACGAAGAAGTGGCCAAGCGCGTCGAGCAGCGCGTGATGCAGGAGGCCGGCGTGAAGACGGTCAGCACCTGGATCGGCTCCGGCGTGCCGCGCTTCTACCTGCCGCTGGACCAGGTGTTCCCGCAGACAAACGTGTCGCAGCTGATCGTGCTCGCCAAGGACCTGAAGGTGCGCGAGACGCTGCGCATCAAGCTGCCGCTGGTGCTGGCACAGGAGTTTCCCGAGGTGCGCGGCCGCGTCAAGCTGCTGCCCAACGGGCCGCCGGTGCCGTACCCGGTGCAGTTCCGCGTGATCGGCCCTGACCCGGCGCTGCTGCGCGGCCATGCCGACGAAGTGAAGGCCGTGCTGCGCGACAACGCCAACATGCGCGGCGTGAACGACAACTGGAACGAGTCGGTGAAGGTGATCCGCCTCGAGATCGACCAGGCCAAGGCGCGCGCGCTCGGCGTGACGAGCCAGGCCATCGCGCAGGCCTCCAAGACCATGTTCAGCGGCACCACCGTGGGCCAGTACCGCGAGAACGACCTGCTGATCGACATCGTGCTGCGCCAGGCGCCCGACGAGCGCCAGGCTATCTCGGACATCGGCAACGCCTACATCCCGACGACCTCGGGCCGTTCGATTCCGCTCACGCAGATTGCCAAGCCGGTATTCACCTGGGAGCCGGGCGTGATGTGGCGCGAGAACCGCGACTACGCCATCACCGTGCAGGGCGACGTGGTCGAAGGCCTGCAGGGCGCGACCGTGACGGCGCAGCTGCTGCCGAAGCTGCGCGAGCTCGAAGCCGGCTGGGTGGCGGCCGGACAGGGCGGCTACCGCATCGAGGTGGCGGGCGCGGTGGAGGAAAGCAGCAAGGGCTCGGCCTCGATCGTGGCCGGCGTGCCGATCATGCTGTTCCTGGTGTTCACGCTGCTGATGCTGCAGTTGCACAGTTTCAGCCGTTCGTTGCTGGTGTTCATCACCGGGCCTATGGGCATTGCCGGTGTGGCTGGCGCGCTGCTGGTGCTGAACCGGCCCTTCGGCTTCGTGGCGCTGCTGGGCGTGATCGCGCTGATGGGCATGATCCAGCGCAATGCGGTGATCCTGATCGACCAGATCGAACTCGACCGCGCGGCGGGCGTGCCGGCGTGGGACGCGATCGTGGAGTCGGCGGTGCGGCGGCTGCGGCCGATCGTGCTGACGGCCGCGGCGGCGGTGCTGGCGATGATCCCGCTGTCGCGCAGCGTGTTCTGGGGGCCGATGGCTGTGGCCATCATGGGCGGCCTGATCGTCGCGACGGTGCTGACGCTGCTGGCCTTGCCGGCAATGTATGCAGCGGCATTTCGTGTGAAGCGGGAGCCGAAAGAGGCGCCGATTAGCGTTTAAAATCGAAAGTTGACCGATTTCAAGCGGATGGTCTTTGGCCCATGGGCTTCCATGGTGCAAAGGGACCGTCCGCTTTTGCATTCACCTGAAAGATTGGCACTGCGCGGGTGGCGAAATTGGTAGACGCACCAGGTTTAGGTCCTGACGTTCGCAAGAACGTGCCGGTTCGAGTCCGGCCCCGCGCACCAGCCCTGCTATGTAGCCCGTCTATCGAGCAGTGAAAAAGCCCCGTTTCGCAAGGAACGGGGCTTTTTCTTTTCTGCCTTCTACCAATCGCTGCTGCTACTGCTGTCGCTGCTTCCGCTGTCACTGCTGCTGTCGGAACTGGAACTGCTGCTGCTCGAATCGTCCCACGAGCTTGTGTCCTTGATGCCGAAGTCGTTGTCCACGAAGCTGCGGTCGGGTTGCTGCTCGGGCTCCGGGTCGGACGAGGGCCAGAGGCTGCGGCCCATGCTGGCGTTGCCGTGACTGTCGCGGTGGTTGTTGAAGATGTTGACGGTGCTGCCCCTGTGGTCGTCGGAGCGGTCGTTCAGCAGGTGGCGCAGCACTTCGCCCGCGACCACCGCGCCGACACCTGCCACGGCCCCGGCCGCCAGCGCTCCACCGATGCCCGGGCCCTGGCCGGCTGCTGCGGGAGCCGAGGCGGGGTACTCCCGGTCTTCGTCGGCCCTGCTATAGCCCATCGACGAATCGCTGGTGGGCCTGGAGAACCGTGGCGCGCCAGCGGCGGCAGGCGCATCAAAGGTGGTGGCGCGCCTGCGCCGCTGGAAGACGAGGTAGGCGACGATGAAAAGGGCCACGATGCCGATCGGTGTCCAGGGGATTGGTCCGGACGACGACGCCGTATCTGCCTTCTCGGGTGAAGCGGCTGGCGCGGCGACCGGGCTGGGCACGGGCGGCGGTGGCTCGGCCTTGATCTCGGCCGGCTTCTCGAGCTTGCGTTCGAGCTTGGCGACCGAGTCGGCCTTCGCGAACTTGAGGCCCGGTGACAGCTCCTTGGCCTGGGACAGTTCGTCCCTGGCGTCGTCGAGCTTGCCGTTCATCGCGAGGAGTTCGGCGTGAACGTAGTGGGCCTTCGCGCTGTTGGGATGGTTCTTCAGCACCTTCGCGATCATCGCGTCGGCTTCCGCCATCCTGCCGCCGTTCGCCGCTTCGTAGATCTGCTGGATGGTCGGCTCTTTCGTCGCCGGCGCGCCCGCTGTCTTGGCCAGCGCGGGCGAAGGCATGCCGAATGCGAGGATCAGGGTGAAGGCGAGGGCGGCGAACAGTCGCTGTAGGGGCATGGGCATTCCTGTGGGCAATGGCGAATCGCAGCCACTGTAAAGGCGATGGAGGCGAAATCTCCGCGTGCAGACCCCCGGCCCGGCCAAAAGGGGTGTCTCCAGCCGATTAGAATCGCGGGTTGCCCAGTTTTGCGCGCGGCACGCGTGTGCCTCCGCTTAAATCCCGCTAGCGCGTGTAAGTCCTTGATCTGTATTGATAAAAAGATGCAGGCCCCGCGCACCAGCCCCCTCACAAGGAAGACATCATGACCGTGAACGTTGAAACTCTCGAGAAGCTCGAACGCAAGATCACGCTGACCCTGCCGGTCGGCACCATTCAGTCCGAAGTCGATTCGCGCCTCAAGAAGCTCGCGCGCACCGTCAAGATGGACGGCTTCCGTCCCGGCAAGGTGCCGATGAACGTCGTGGCCCAGCGCTATGGCTACTCGGTGCACTACGAAGTCATGAACGACAAGGTCGGCGAGGCCTTCTCGCAAGCCGCCAACGAAGCCAAGCTGCGCGTTGCCGGCCAGCCCCGCATCACTGAAAAAGAAGACGCACCCGAAGGCGAACTGGCCTTCGACGCAGTCTTCGAAGTGTTCCCCGAAGTCAAGATCAACGACCTGTCCGGCGCCGAAGTCGAGAAGCTCTCGGCCGAAGTGGGCGACGACGCGATCGACAAGACGCTCGACATCCTGCGCAAGCAACGCCGCACCTTCGCCCAGCGCGCGCAAGACGCCGTGGCGCAGGACGACGACCGCGTGACTGTCGACTTCGAAGGCAAGATCGACGGTGAGCCCTTCCAGGGCGGCAAGGCCGAAGACTTCCAGTTCGTCGTCGGCGAAGGCCAGATGCTCAAGGAATTCGAAGACGCCGTGCGCGGCATGAAGGCTGGCGACAGCCGCACCTTCCCGCTGTCGTTCCCGGCCGACTACCACGGCAAGGACGTGGCCGGCAAGCAAGCCGACTTCATGGTCACCCTGAAGAAGATCGAAGCCTCGCACCTGCCCGAAGTCAACGAGCAGCTGGCCAAGTCGCTCGGCATCGCCGAAGCCACGGTCGAAGGCCTGCGCGCCGACATCAAGCGCAACCTCGAGCGCGAAGTGAAGTTCCGCCTGCTGGCCCGCAACAAGAACGCCGTGATGGACGCCCTGGTGGCCAATGCCGAGCTCGACCTGCCGAACGCCAGCGTGCAGTCGGAAGTCAACCGCATGGTCGAAGGCGCCCGCGCCGAGCTCAAGCAGCGCGGCATCAAGGACGCCGACAAGGCCCCGATCCCCGACGAAGTGTTCCGCCCGCAAGCCGAGCGCCGCGTGCGCCTGGGCCTCGTGGTGGCCGAGCTGGTGCGTGCCAACAACCTGCAGGCCAAGCCCGAGCAGATCAAGGCCCACATCGACGAACTGGCCGCCAGCTACGAAAAGCCGGCCGACGTGGTGCGCTGGTACTTCAGCGACAACAACCGCCTGGCCGAAGTCGAAGCCGTTGTCATCGAGAACAACGTGACCGATTTCGTCCTGGGCAAGGCCAAGGTCAACGAAAAGTCGGTGTCGTTCGACGAACTGATGGCGCAACAGCAAGGCTGATTTCCGCCGCCGCCCGCTACGCCAATGGGGCTTGTGCTTTGCGGCACGAGCCCCATTTCACTCTGGCGTACAGTGCAAACAGCAGTGAACGATCCCATCTTCCGGAGAGAAAATTCATGATCGCAAACGAAATTCAAGGCCTCGGCATGGTTCCGATGGTCATCGAGCAGTCGGGCCGCGGCGAGCGGTCTTATGACATCTATTCGCGTCTCCTCAAGGAACGCATCATTTTCCTGGTGGGCGAGGTCAACGACCAGACGGCCAATCTCGTGGTGGCCCAGCTGCTGTTCCTCGAGAGCGAAAACCCGGACAAGGACATCTCGTTCTACATCAACTCCCCGGGCGGCAGCGTGAGCGCCGGCATGGCGATCTACGACACCATGCAGTTCATCAAGCCCGACGTGTCGACCATGTGCCTCGGTTTTGCGGCCAGCATGGGCGCCTTCCTGCTGGCGGCCGGCGAGAAGGGAAAGCGTTTCTCGCTGCCCAACTCGAAGATCATGATCCACCAAGTGCTGGGCGGCGCACGCGGCCAGGCGACCGACATCGAGATCCATGCGCGCGACATCCTACGCACCAAGGACCAGATGAATCGCATCCTGGCCGAGCGCACCGGCCAGCCGCTGGAAAAGGTCAAAGCCGACACCGAGCGCGACTATTTCCTCACGGCTGACGAGGCCAAGGAATACGGTCTGGTGGACCAGGTCGTCGCCAAGCGCGGTTAAAGCTGCGGGGCGCCGGTGGCGCCAAATGGCAAAAAACGGCGTTTTCCACACGGGAAACGCCGTTTTTGTTTAGTTATCATTGTGCACACCCTGTCACGAGGCAAAAGTCCATGGCCGATAAAAAAGGCTCTTCCAGCGAAAAAACGCTTTATTGCTCGTTCTGCGGCAAGAGCCAGCACGAGGTCAAGAAGCTGATCGCGGGCCCTTCGGTCTTCATCTGCGACGAGTGCATCGACCTTTGCAACGAGATCATCCGCGACGAGCTCCCGGCGGGCGAAGAAGCGCGTGAAGCACGCAGCGATCTGCCGACTCCGCTGGAGATCAAGACCAACCTCGACAACTACGTGATCGGCCAGGAGCCGGCCAAGCGCATGCTGTCGGTGGCGGTCTACAACCACTACAAGCGCCTGCGCCACAAGGAAAAGGCCAAGGGCGACGATGTCGAGCTCAGCAAGAGCAACATCCTGCTGATCGGCCCCACGGGCTCGGGCAAGACGCTGCTGGCTCAAACGCTCGCGCGCATGCTCGACGTGCCTTTCGTGATGGCCGACGCCACCACGCTGACCGAAGCCGGCTACGTGGGCGAGGACGTCGAGAACATCATCCAGAAGCTGCTGCAGAGCTGCAACTACGAGGTCGAACGCGCCCAGCGCGGCATCGTCTACATCGACGAAATCGACAAGATCTCGCGCAAGTCCGACAACCCCTCGATCACCCGTGACGTGTCGGGCGAGGGCGTGCAGCAGGCCTTGCTGAAGCTCATCGAAGGCACGATGGCCAGCGTGCCGCCGCAAGGCGGGCGCAAGCACCCGAATCAAGACTTCCTGCAGATCGACACGACGAACATCCTGTTCATCTGCGGCGGTGCGTTCGCGGGCCTCGAGAAGGTCATCGAAAACCGCACCGAGGCCTCGGGCATTGGCTTCGGCGCCGCGGTCAAGAGCAAGGCCCAACGTAGCATCACCGAGGTGTTCCGCGAAGTCGAACCCGAAGACCTGATCAAGTTCGGCCTGATCCCCGAACTCGTGGGCCGCATGCCCGTGGTCGCATCGCTCGCGGAACTCAGCGAGGATGCGCTGGTCCAGATCCTGACCGAGCCCAAGAATGCCGTGGTGAAGCAGTTCACCAAGCTGCTGCAGATGGAAGGCGTGGACCTCGAGATTCGCCCTGCGGCGCTCAAGGCGATCGCTCGCAAGGCCCTGGCCCGCAAGACCGGTGCACGCGGTTTGCGCTCGATCCTTGAACAGTCGCTGATCGACACCATGTTCGAATTGCCGAACGCGACCAATGTCGACAAGGTGGTGGTCGAGGAATCGACCATCGACGAAAACAAGCCCCCGCTGCTCGTGTACCGCGAAGCGGCGAAAAAGGCCTAAAGCCAAAGACGCGAAGGATCTGCATGTCTGGCCATACCCCTCTGCCTCCCGAAGCCCTCGACCTGCCGCTGCTGCCGCTGCGCGACGTCGTGGTGTTTCCCCACATGGTGATCCCGCTCTTCGTGGGTCGCCCCAAGAGCATCAAGGCGCTCGAGCTGGCCATGGAGGCGGAGCGCCGCATCATGCTGGTGGCCCAGAAGGCCGCTGCCAAGGATGAGCCCTCGGTCGAGGACATGTTCGAGGTCGGCTGCGTCTCGACCATCCTGCAGATGCTCAAGTTGCCCGACGGCACGGTGAAGGTGCTGGTCGAAGGCCAGCAGCGCGCACGCGTGAACCGCATCGACGACGGCGAGACGCACTTCTCGGCCAACGTGACGCCCGTCGAGGCGCCCGAAGGCGGCGAGAAGGGTACCGAGGTCGAGGCGCTGCGCCGCGCGGTGATGCAGCAGTTCGACCAGTACGTCAAGCTGAACAAGAAGATTCCGCCCGAAATCCTGACCTCGATCTCGAGCATCGACGATCCGGGCCGCCTTGCGGACACCATCGCAGCGCACCTGCCGCTCAAACTCGACAACAAGCAGGCCGTGCTCGACCTCGACGACGTCAAGGCGCGCCTGGAGAACCTGTTTGGACAGCTCGAGCGCGAAGTCGACATCCTCAACGTCGACAAGAAGATCCGTGGCCGCGTGAAGCGCCAGATGGAAAAGAACCAGCGTGACTTCTACCTCAACGAGCAGGTCAAGGCCATCCAGAAGGAGCTTGGCGAAGGCGAAGAGGGCGCGGACATCGAGGAGATCGAGAAGAAGATCAAGCTCGCGAAGATGTCCAAGGAAGGCCTGAAGAAGGCCGAAGGCGAACTCAAGAAGCTCAAGCTGATGTCGCCCATGTCGGCCGAAGCCACGGTGGTGCGCAACTACATCGACGTGCTCATCGGCCTGCCGTGGAGCAAGAAGACCAAGATCAAGCACGATCTGGCCAATGCCGAGGCCGTGCTCAATGCCGACCACTACGGCCTCGAGAAGGTCAAGGACCGCATCCTCGAATATCTCGCGGTGCAGCAACGCGTCGACAAGGTCAAGGCGCCGATCCTGTGCCTCGTGGGACCTCCGGGCGTGGGCAAGACTTCGCTCGGGCAGTCGATCGCCAAGGCGACCGGCCGCAAGTACACCCGCATGGCGCTGGGCGGCATGCGCGACGAAGCCGAGATCCGCGGCCACCGTCGCACCTACATCGGCGCGCTGCCGGGCAAGGTGCTGCAGGGCCTGAGCAAGATCGGCACGCGCAATCCGCTGTTCCTGCTCGACGAAATCGACAAGCTGGGCACGGACTTCCGTGGCGACCCGTCGAGCGCGCTGCTCGAAGTGCTCGACCCCGAGCAGAACCACACCTTCGGCGACCACTACGTGGAAGTCGACTTCGACCTGAGCGACGTGATGTTCGTCGCCACCTCGAATTCGATGAACATTCCGCCGGCGCTGCTGGACCGCATGGAAGTCATCCGCCTCTCGGGCTACACCGAGGACGAGAAGACGCACATCGCGATCAAGTACCTGCTGCCGAAGCAGTTGAAGAACAACGGCGTCAAGGAAGAAGAACTCCTCGTCACCGAAGAGGCCGTGCGCGACATCGTGCGCTACTACACGCGTGAAGCGGGTGTGCGTTCGCTCGAGCGCGAACTGTCCAAGATCTGCCGCAAGGTGGTGAAGGGCCTGCTGCTCAAGCAGTTCACGCCCAAGGTCACGGTCGACGGCACGAATCTCAACGAGTTCCTTGGCGTGCGCAAGTACAGCTTCGGCCTCGCAGAGAAGCAGAATCAGGTCGGCCAGGTGGTTGGCCTCGCATGGACCGAAGTCGGCGGTGACCTGCTGACGATCGAAGCCGTGACCATGCCCGGCAAGGGCGTGATCAGCCGCACCGGTTCGCTGGGCGACGTGATGAAGGAATCGGTCGAGGCCGCGCGCACGGTGGTGCGCAGCCGCTCGCGCCGCCTGGGCATCAAGGACGAGGCGTTCGAGAAGCGCGACATCCACATCCACGTGCCCGATGGCGCTACGCCGAAGGACGGCCCGAGCGCGGGCGCGGCGATGACGACGGCCTTCGTGTCGGCGCTCACGGGCATTCCCGTGCGCAGCGACGTCGCGATGACCGGCGAGATCACGCTGCGCGGCGAGGTGACGGCCATCGGCGGCCTGAAGGAAAAGCTGCTGGCCGCGCTGCGCGGCGGCATCAAGACCGTGCTGATTCCGGAAGAGAACGCCAAGGACCTGCAGGAGATTCCCGAGAACGTGAAGAACGGCCTCGAGATCGTGCCTGTGAAGTGGATCGACAAGGTGCTCGAGATCGCTCTCGAGAAAATGCCCGAACCGCTGTCCGACGAAGAAGTGGCTGCATCCGCGGCTGCAGTGGCAGAACTGGCCAAGCAGCGCGCAGGGGCGCCAGCTTCGGAAGGCTCGGTCAAGCACTGACCGGTTGATCGCAAAACTTGTGGAGCCTCGAAAAACTGGTATATAATTCGAGGCTCGAAACGCGGGAATAGCTCAGTTGGTAGAGCGCAACCTTGCCAAGGTTGAGGTCGAGAGTTCGAGACTCTTTTCCCGCTCCAGTTTTGAAAAAGGGAAGCAACAGCTTCCCTTTTTTTCGCTAGTTCGATTTCGTATTTCTGCGTGGCGCGATAGCAAAGCGGTTATGCAACGGATTGCAAATCCGTCTAGCCCGGTTCGACTCCGGGTCGCGCCTCCACTCTCTCGGTTCAACCAGATTCGACCCCGACTACCAAGCCCCGCCAACCCACGTTGCCGGGGCTTGTTTTGTTTGGGTTATCGTCGATGTTCAACCTGACGCCCGGATGGTGAAATTGGTAGACACATCGGACTTAAAATCCGCCGCTTCCTTAATCGGGGCATACGGGTTCGACCCCCGTTCCGGGTACCAAACTTACAAGGGAGCATTCGATGCCTCGCTACAACGCTCCATTTGAGATCCATGTGCACGGCGACGTGCCGCTGCGTTCGGACGTCACCTTCGACCAGATCCAGGAAGCGCTCAAGCCGCTCTGGAAGTACGCCGGCGCCAAGTCGCTGGCCGACGGTGCCACGAGCACCTACGAAGAAGAACCCGGCATCCGCTTCGAGCAGAAGGACCACACGCTGCAGATGTGCTGGACCGTGCCCGGCGACGAAGATTTCCGCCAGGCGCTCGACGAGATGTGCATGGGCCTGAACGAGCTCTCCGAACGCGGTGCGGCCATCGAGGTCACCTTCTACGACACCGACTTCGACGAGGAAGAGGGCGACCCCGAAGAAGAATCGCGCGACGACTTCCTGATGCTGTTCGTCGGCCCGAACCCGGCCGCGATCATGCAGGTGCAACGCGACCTGCTGGTGGAAGACGTCGTCAACCTCATGGAACGCCACTTCGACGGCGCCGAGCTGGGTGGCGTGGTCTCCGAGATCGACCGCCTCTTCAGCGATCGTTTCGACGCGCTGGTGAACTCGCTCGAAATCGGCAAGCGCCCGCGCGGCACCGGTGGACCGGGCAGCGGCGGCAGCGGCGGTGGCCATGGCGGCGGTCGCCGTCCGCGTCACCTGCACTAAGCAACCCCACGCCCCGGTCCAAGGCCGCATGGCCCTGTTTCCCGCCTCCGCGCTGCGCCCGGGCGTTCGCAAGCGCGAGGTGTTCGGCTGGGCGATGTACGACTTCGCCAATTCGGGCTACACCACGGTCGTCATAACAGCCGTGTTCGCTGCCTACTTCGTGGGTGGCATTGCCAAGGGCGCGCCGTGGGCCGCCTTCGCGTGGACAGCGGCGCTCAGTACCTCCTACGCAATCGTGATGCTCACGATGCCCGCCATCGGTGCCTGGGCCGACTTGCGCGCGGCCAAGAAGCGGGTGCTCGTTTTTGCGACCATCGGCTGCGTCTTCGCGACAGCGGCGCTTGCCATCACGCCGGGTTTTTCGGGCACGTCCGGCGTCGCGCTGGCGATGGCGCTGGTGATCGTCTCCAACGCTTTCTATTCCTGCGGCGAGTCCCTCACGGGTGCTTTCCTGCCCGAACTCGCCACGGCCGAGGGCATGGGCAAGGTCAGCGGATGGGGCTGGGCCTTCGGCTACGTCGGCGGCATGCTGGCGTTGGGCATCTGCCTGGCCTATGTGCTGTGGTCGCAATCGAAGGGCTTGCCGGCAGCGCATTTCGTGCCGGTGACTATGCTGATCACGGCAGTCATCTACGGTGGGGCCGCCTGCGTCACTTTCGTGTTGCTGCCCGAGCGCGCAAAGCCCCAGGCGGCCCGCGCGGAGCAGGGCGGTGCATGGCAGCAACTCCGCGCCACATATCGGCAGGCCCGGGCCTATCGCGACTTCATGTGGCTGCTGGCCTGCACGGTCTGCTACCAGGGCGGCGTGGCGGTGGCCATCACGCTTGCGGCGATCTACGCGGAGCAGGTGATCGGCTTCGTCGCGAGCGAAACCATGGTGCTGATCTTCGTGCTCAACATCGCGGCTGCGCTTGGCGCTTTCAGTTTCGGCTACATCCAGGACCGCATCGGCCACAAGGTCTCGCTGGCCTGCACGCTGGTCGCGTGGATCGCGGTCTGCGTGATCGCCGCGCTGGTGACGACCAAGGGCGGCTTCTGGTGGGCGGCCGCCATCGCAGGGCTCTCGATGGGATCGAGTCAATCGGCCGGTCGCGCCATGACGGGCTATCTGGCGCCGCCGCAGCAACTCGCAGAGTTCTTCGGGCTCTGGACTTTCGCGACACGGCTGGCGAGCATCGTCGGCCCCCTGAGCTTCGGCGCCATCACATGGATGACCGGCGGCAACCAGCGCATCGCGATCTTGTCGACCGCGGTGCTGTTTGTGGCGGGGCTGTTGCTGCTGCTGCCGATCGACATGCAGCGCGGCCGGCAAGCCGCGCTGCGTGCCTAGCCAACAATCAAGGCAGCTTGTCGCCGAACAGGCTGTCGTTGGTCAGCGGATAGCCGACTTCCGGTGCGTAGCGCTTGATCCAGTTCGCCGGGTCCTTCACGCGGGCAGCAAAGGCTGCCAGGTCCGAGCGGTCGAGCGAGCCGTTGTAGATCGCGTTGGTCTGGTTGGCGGGCAGCACCGTGAAGCTGATGCCTGTGCCGGCCGTCGTGACCGCGTCGGGGATGGTGCCCGCAGCACCGCCCAGCGTGATGGTCGCGAGGTGGTTGCCGACAGCGGTGATCTGTCCCGCCTGGCCGTTGCCCAGTCCGGCGATGGTGCCGCCCGCGATGGCGTAGATGGTTTCCGATTTGCCGATGCCGCCCGGCGATCCGAGCGTGAAGCCCTTGTCCGCAATCGGATTGCCGGTGACGTCGGTCTGGATGGTCACGATGGTGCCGGCCGGCAGGTTCTGGTCCGCAGTCCAGAAGAATGCTGTTTCGTTGGTGATGCCGGCGAATTCGGTCGTGCCCGCCTTGCGGTCGCGGTCGGTGAACAGCACTTGCGTGCCACCGTTCACGGCCTTCAGCAGTACGAAGGCATAAGCGTCGGGCGCTTCGGCATTGGCTGCCATGAAGAGCAGGTCGCCGGCCACCAGCGGTGTGGCGCCGGCAGTGGTCGTGAAGCTCAGCTTCGTCGCATCGGAAATACCCGCGAAGGCGTTGCCAGCCGCGTCGGTGATGGCATTGGCATCCACCGTGATGTAGTAGCCGGTGCTCAGCTCGAGCGGGGCCGTCGGCACCAGCTTCAGCACGTTGAAGGCCACCTGCAGGCGCGCGGCGGGGCTGTTGGTGTGGAAGGTCTCGATCACGCTGCCGTCGGCCTTGTGCAGCACGATGCTGCCCGAGCCCAGGCGCACGGCCTCGTTGAACGACAGCGTGATCGACGTGTCGAGGTTGACGCCCACGCGACCGGCCGCCGGCATTGACTTCTGCAGCTTCGGCGCGGCGGTGTCGACCCACGGCTTGCCGAGGCGCACGACGAAGCCGTCGAATTTCTGGTCGACGGCGGGCAGGTCTTTCGAGGCCGTCTTGCCGTCCCACTTGGTGTCGCCGTTGTCGAGCAGCAGTTGCACCTGCGTGCCGGCCGTCACGGGGCCAGGCACCTCGACGGTGGATTCGAAGCTGCCGCCGGTTTCCTTGCGCAGCGCATCGAGGTCGTTCGACAGTTCCACCGGCGCGCTGTTCGGGTTGCCGTTCCATGCGAACAGGGCGAAGTTGCGGTCCACCTCGGGCGCGGCGGCGCCAGCCGGGCCAGCGACGATCAGGTACTTGCCGTCGGTGCCCTTGTCGATGGAGCGGATGCCGCGGCCGCCCAGCTCCAGCTCGATGGGGGCGCCGAAGGTGGCTTGCGTGGTGGTGCCCGCCATCAGCGCGGCGTAGTTCTGCAGCGGCACGATCAATGCCTTGGCGCGTACTTGAGTGCCCGTCTGCGGAGCGCGAAAGCCGAGCCACAGGGCGGTGTCGCCCGGTGCGCTGGTCATGCCCTCGATGGAGAAGCCGTCGACGCGCTCGGGCACGATGCCGGCCGCGGCGGACACGGCAAAACCGAAGCGGTTGGCGCCGAGCCCATGGAGGTTGCCCGTGTCCCAGGCGATCAGCTGCGCTTCGAGCAGCGAGAACTGGCCGACATAGTCGAAGGCGGTGGCGGCGCCCGTGCCGCTGACCTTGACTGCGAAGAGGTGCGAGCGGTCGGCGGCTGCGTCGGCGCCGTCCTTCTTGTTGCTGTTGGAGCCGGTGAAGTACAGCGTGTCTCCGATGCGCGTGCCGGCCTCCAGGTCGAGCTCCTTGGCCAGCTTCGGGCCTTCGAGCTCGTAGCTCCATTCCTTCACCGCGGCACCGCCGCCGCGCGGGTAGACGCGCAGCACGTTGGCCTCATCGTCCGCCACGATCATGACGTTGTCGGGCAGCGCGATGGCGGTCGATGCGTCGGACGATCCCTTGGTGGTGCCCGCATTGGGCGTGAACCGTGCCTTCGACACGAGCTGGTCGGGCTCCGGCTGCGCGGCGGGCGGCTGGGCCGGTGGCGGCGCAGTGCTGGTGGGCGGAATGAATCCGCTGAAACCGCCTGAATTGTTACCACCGCCGCAGGCGCCCAGCAGCAACGCGAGTGCGCTGGCGAGCAACAGGGGCTTGAAGGGGATGCGGGTCTGGGAGGGTGAAGTCATTGTGCGCGGTAGTTCTTTTGGCTAAACCGCGCATCCTGTTACCTTAGTGTGACGGCTCGGTGAAAAACCGGCCGTGGGTCAGGCGCCCGTCAGGGCGTCTGTTGTTGCAGCGACTTCGGCGCCTTGAAGCGCTCGCCGTCATAGCGCAGCGTGACCGTGTCGAACTTCGCGGGCAGTGCCTTTTCCACGCAGCCCTGGTCTTCCTGCTCCTGCGCACGGCTCTGCAGCAGCGTGCGCGACAGCTGCAGATCGGCAAAGCCGTTGCTGCTGCCCTTGCCGACCGACAGCATGGTGCGCAGCTTCTCGAAGTGGCCGGTGCAAGTGGAGTCCCACCCGCCGTGGTCGTGATCGAGCTCGATCTCCTGCAGCACCTGGCGCAACTGCTTGCCATGGTGCACGTAGAGCCGCACGGTTTCGCTGGCCAGAGGGCTGCCGGGCGCGTTGCTGCCCCGGTAGCGCACGCGCAGGCCGAAGGCGCGGGCCTCGGGCGACAGCACGTAGCGCGAGGTGTCGATGCGGATGTCCTGGATCGACGTGGTGGCGTCTTCGTCGAGTGCCTCGGGCTGCACGAGCCGGCCGATGACGGTGTCGCGATCGGTGTTGCCGTTGTCGGGGCGCTGGATCAGCAGGATTTCCAGGTCGAAGACCTTGGCGCCCCGGTCGGTGGTTTCGCGCGGCATCGGCAGCACGACGATGCTGCGTCCGGGAAAGGCCGGCCAGACCTTGCAGGCCGCGAGCCGCTCGTCGAGCGGGCGATTGGGATGCAGCTTGGCGTGCATGCGTTCGGCAAGGCCACTCTCGCAGGCCGCGTGGCTCAGGCCGGCGGCCGAGAGGCACAGGAGGAGGGCGGCGTGGCGCAGGAGACGCATGACTCGGACCAGGTCAGGTCGTGGCCGCAGCAGAAGGGAGTCCGAGCCATCGCGCGGCCGCGGCTTCGAGCACGGCGACGTCGCCGCTGCTCTGCAGAAGCAGGCCGCCACTGCCGCTGTCCGCGAGCTGGCCCGCCGCTGTCAACAGGCGCCGCGTTTGCTGCGCGACCGGCACGCCCGTGTCGATGAACCGCAGCGTGGCCGGCGCATGCCGGCGCAACTCGTCCTTCACGAGCGGGTAGTGGGTGCAGCCAAGCACCACCGTGTCGACTTCGCCAGGCGCATCGCCGAAGGGGCCGGCTTCGGCCATGTAGCGTTCGCACAGTGCCGCGATGCCTGCCGAGTCGAAGCCTTCGATGGCCTTCACGAGCCCGTCGCAGGGCACGGGACGGACATCAGCCGACCCGGCGAACGAGGCGCGCAGCGTGGCGTACTTGGCGCTGGCCAGTGTGCCGCGCGTGGCCATCACCGAGATGCGCCCCGTGCGGCTCGCAGCCACGGCGGGCTTGAGGCCAGGTTCCAGCCCGACGATCGGCAGGTCGGGATTCTCGGCGCGCATCAGATGGATGGCGGCCGTGGTCGCCGTGTTGCAGGCCACCACGAGCGCCTTGATGCCGTGCTCGCGCCGCAGGTGTTCGACCACGGTGCGCGAGCGCTCGATCACATAGGCGTCTCCGCGCTCGCCGTACGGCGCATAGGCCGTGTCGGCGAAGTACACGAAGCGTTCGTGCGGCAGTTCGGCCCGCAGCGCGGCCAGCACGCTGAGCCCGCCGACTCCGCTGTCGAAGACGCCTACAGCGCTCAAGCTTCTTCCATCATGATGGTCTTGAACTCGCCGCTGGCAATGCGCTTCTGCCACTCGGCCGGGCCGGTGATGTGCGCGCTGGTGCCGCCGGCATCGACCGCCACCGTCACGGGCATGTCGACCACGTCGAATTCATAGATCGCTTCCATGCCCAGGTCCTCGAAGCCCACGACCTTGGCGGTCTTGATGGCCTTGCTCACGAGGTAGGCGGCGCCGCCCACGGCCATGAGGTAGGCACTCTTGTGCTTCTTGATGGCCTCGATGGCAACCGGGCCGCGCTCGGCCTTGCCGATCATCGCGATCAGGCCGGTCTGCGCCAGCATCATTTCGGTGAAGCCGTCCATGCGCGTGGCGGTGGTCGGACCGGCGGGGCCCACGGCTTCGTCGCCGACCGGATCGACCGGGCCGACGTAATAGATGACGCGGTTGGTGAAGTCCACCGGCAGCTTCTCGCCCTTGGCCAGCATGTCCTGGATGCGCTTGTGCGCGGCGTCGCGGCCGGTGAGCATCTTGCCGTTGAGCAGCAGCGTGTCGCCCGGCTTCCAGCTTGCCACTTCGGCGGGCGTGAGCTTGTCGAGGTCGACGCGCTTGCTCTTCTTCTCGTCAGGCGCCCAGTTCACGTCGGGCCACAGGTCGAGCGACGGCGGGTCGAGGTAGACAGGGCCGCTGCCGTCCATCGTGAAGTGCGCGTGGCGGGTGGCCGCGCAGTTGGGGATCATCGCAACGGGCTTGCTCGCCGCATGCGTCGGGTACATCTGGATCTTGACGTCGAGCACGGTGGCCAGGCCGCCCAGGCCCTGCGCGCCGATGCCCAGCGCATTGACCTTCTCGTACAGCTCGATGCGCAGCGCCTCGACCTTGCTCAGCTCGGCGCCCGACTTCTTCTTAGCCTGCAGCTCGTGCATGTCGAGGTCGTCCATCAGGCTTTCCTTGGCCATCAGCGCAGCCTTCTCGGCCGTGCCGCCGATGCCGATGCCCAGCATGCCCGGCGGGCACCAGCCGGCGCCCATGGTGGGCACGGTCTTGAGCACCCAGTCGACCACGCTGTCGCCGGGGTTCAGCATGACCAGCTTGCTCTTGTTCTCGCTGCCGCCGCCCTTGGCCGCGACCGTCACTTCAACGGTGTTGCCGGGAACGATCTCGGTGAAGATCACCGCGGGCGTGTTGTCCTTGGTGTTCTTGCGGTCGAACTGCGGGTCGGCCACGACCGAGGCGCGCAGTGTGTTGTCGGGGTGGTTGTAGCCGCGGCGCACGCCTTCGTTGATGGCGTCGTCGAGGCTGCCGGTGAAGCCGCCCCAGCGCACGTCCATGCCCACCTTGAGGAACACGTTGACGATGCCGGTGTCCTGGCAGATCGGGCGCTGGCCCGTGGCGCTCATCTTGCTGTTGGTCAGGATCTGCGCGATGGCGTCCTTGGCCGCGGGGCTCTGCTCGCGCTCGTAGGCGCGGGCCAGATGGGCGATGTAGTCGGCGGGGTGGTAGTAGCTGATGTACTGCAGCGCGGCGCTGATCGATTCGATCAGGTCGGCCTGCTGGATCGTGGTCGTCATGGTGGGGGGAGTTTTTTTGGAGTGTGAAACGCCCCCCGATTATCTCAGCCGATGCGCCTACTGCGCTGCGGCTCGGGCTTGCTCTATCCAGCCGTCGAACAGAGGACGGTGCACCCGGATCCACCCGTCGGTGTGCCGCTCCACGTCCTGCTGCGTGTTGGCGCCCTGGCTCATGCGCAGGTTCTGGGCATTGATGTCGCCGATCGGCAGCTTCATCACCTCGAAGAGCTTGGCCGCGGCCGGGTTCTTCTCGGCGAAGGCCCGGTTGGCGACGATCTGCTCCTGGTTGGCCTGGAAGCCGTAGTTCTTGCCGTTGGGCAGCTGCGTGTCGACGTTGCCGCCCTGCGAGGAACCTTGCGAGGACGAGAAGGGCACCTGCAGCCACACAACGTCAGCGCCCGGGCGCAGCACGGCGCTCACCCAGTACGGCGTCCACGTGTAGTACAGCACCGGCTTGTCCTGCTTGAAGCGGGCGATGGTGTCGGCCATCAGCGCGGCGTAGCTGCCCTGCTTGTGCGTGACGGTGTCGCGCAGCTGATAGGCCGTCAGGTGGTTCTCGATGGCCAGCTCGCAGCCCCAGCCGGGGTTGCAGCCAGTCAGGTCGGCCTTGCCGTCGCCGTCTGCGTCGAACAGCTTCGCGATGGCAGGGTCCTTCAGCTGTGCGATGTTCGTGATGCCGTACTGCTCTGCCGTCTTGCGGTCGATCAGGTAGCCCTGCACGGCGCCGTCCGAGTACACGCCCTTGCGCCACAGCTTGGCGTCGCCGCCGCTGTTCTTGTAGAAGTCGGCGTGCAGCAGGCTCCAGTGGTTGGCCATGAAAGTGGCGTCGCCGTTGGCAATGGCCAGATGCTCGGTGGCGGGCTCCAGGTCTTTCATGGGCTCGACGGTGTATCCGAGCTTTTCGAGCGCGCGCATCACCAGCAGCGTCTGGAAGGCTTCTTCCGCGAGCGAGCTTTTCAGCGGCTGCACGGTAACGCCCTTGCCGGGCAGGTCGTTGGCAGCATGGGCGGCCATGCCCGAGGCCACGAAGGCGAGGGCCAGCAGGCCGCGTGCGATGAAACTGGTTTTCTTCATGCGTTGTGTTCCTCCGTGCGGCTTATTGCGCTTGCGTGGACAGGGCGGGAACCGGCTGGTTGCCCGGTTGCGAAGGCGAACCCACGAGGCGCTGCAGCACTCGCAGCGCGAAGCCCACCGGCCCGGTGTGCCACCAGCGGCGGCCAGCGCTGCGGCGCGACTTGCCCATGGCTTGCGTCAGCCGGTCCAGCGAGATCGCCAACAGCACGATGCCCAGCCCGCCAACGGTCGCCAGGCCCATGTCGAGCCGGCCGATGCCGCGCAGCACCATCTGGCCCAGGCCGCCCACGGCGATCATCGATGCGATGACGACCATCGACAGCGACAGCATCAGCGCCTGGTTGATGCCAGCCATGATCGACGGCATGGCCAGCGGCAGTTGCACCTTCACCAGCATCTGCCAGGGCGAAGCGCCGTAGGCGCGTGCGGCCTCGATGAGGTCGGGGCGCACCTGGCGCAGGCCGAGGTTGGTCAGGCGCACCAGCGGCGCCAGCGCGAAGATGATCGTCACGATCACGCCCGGCACGTTGCCGATGCCGAACAGCATCACCACCGGCACGAGGTACACGAAGGCCGGCGTGGTCTGCATCGCGTCGAGCACCGGCCGCATGATTCGCTGCGCCCGGTCGCTGCTTGCCAGCAGCACGCCCAGCGGCAGGCCGATAACCATGCAGAACACCAGAGAGGTCAGCACCAGCGACAGCGTCACCATCGCCTCGGGCCAGATGCCGAGCATGGCCACGAGCAGCAGCGCTACCGTGGTGCCGATGGCCAGCGCGCGGCCGGCGAACTGCCAGGCGAAGAGGCCGATGAGGGCGATCATCGCCAGCGTGGGCAGGCCGGTGAGCAGGCCCTGCACCCAGTTCAGCGTGCTGTCGATGGGCAGGCGCACGGTCTGGAAGAAGGGGCGGAAGTGCTCGACCACCCAGCCGAGGCCCTGGTTGATCCACGATTCGACGGGCAGGGAGCCGTCCCACAGGCGGTGCAGCTGGAAGCCGCTGGTGGCGGCGTCGGCTTGTCCCGCAAGTTGGTGGGCGGCGTTCACTGGCGCGTCGAGCCAGGCGCTGGTGGCCGAGGTGTCGGGCGCGGCCGAGAGCGCCTCCCACGGATCGACGAAGGCGGGGGCCGCAGGCGTGCTCAGGTCGGAAGGAAGTGTGTTGTCGTTCATCGTTCAGGTCCTTCGTGAATTCAGTGCGGCTCGGCGGCGAGAGCAGGGGCAGCGTTGGGCAAGACGGGCTCGATCGGCGGCGTGTCGCGGTCGAGGAACTTGAGCAGCGTCGTCTTGCTGATCGCACCGCAGAAGCGGCCGTCGCTCGCCACCACCGGCAACGCGCACGGCGCCTGCGCGAGCTGGCCGATCAGGCCTGCCACGGGGGCTTCGGCGTCGATGCGCGGCAGCTCGTTGAGAAACGCGTGCTGCAGCCCCAGCGGGCCTGAATGTCCATCGAGCGCGCCGCGCAGCGTGTCCGCCGACACCACGCCGAGGAAGCGCTTGTTGGGGCTCGTCACGTAGGCGAAGTCGCGGTCCTGGTCTTCCAGCAGCTTGAGCGCCGCGCGCGCACCGCGCTCGGGGTGCTCGCACACCACGGTGAGCGATTTGCGCGCGATGTCCGCCGCCTTGAACACGGCTGCCGCGTCCACGCCGCGCACGAAGCTGCGCACGTAGTCGTTGGCGGGGCTGCGCAAGATCTCGTCGGGCGTGCCGACCTGGATCACCTGGCCGTCCTTCATGATCGCGATGCGGTCGCCGATGCGCATGGCTTCGTCGAGGTCGTGCGAGATGAAGACGATGGTGCGGCGCTGCTCCTGCTGCAGCCGCAGCAGCTCCGACTGCATTTCGGTGCGGATGATCGGGTCGAGGGCCGAGAAGGCCTCGTCCATCAGCAGGATCGACGGGTCCGAGGCCAGCGCCCGTGCCAGTCCCACGCGCTGCTGCATGCCGCCCGAGAGCTCGTCGGGATAGCTGTCGCCCCAGCCCGCCAGCCCCACCTGCGCGAGCGCGAGGTCGGCTTGCGCCAGGCGCTCCTTCTTGCCCGTGCCCGAGAGTTCGAGGCCGAAGGCGGTGTTCTCGCGCACCGTCATGTGCGGCATCAGCGCGAACGACTGGAACACCATGCTGATGTCCTTGCGGCGCAGCGCGCGCAGCTTGGTGTCGGAGTGTTCGTTGATGTCCGCGCCGTCGATCACGATGCGGCCCGCGGTCGGTTCGATCAGCCGGTTCAAGAGGCGCACCAGCGTCGACTTGCCCGAACCCGAGAGACCCATGATGACGAAGATTTCTCCGGCCTGGATTTCGAAGGTGGCGTCGAACACGCCGATCGACTGGCCGGTACGCGCCAGGATTTCCTTCTTGGAAAAACCTTGCCGGACCAGCTCCAGGGCTTGTTCGGGCTCGTCGCCGAACACCTTGAAGACATGGTCGATGAGAATTCCTTTGGCCATACGTCGGGGCTCCTTTGGTGAGGGGTTGACAGATCGCCACCCCCGCAAGGGCGACGCGACCACGCCCCCAGCCCATTGGATGGGCTGCCGACAGGCACTGAAGACGACATGGCGACGAAGCCAGTGCCCGCCGGATGCTTCATTCGCAGGGCAACGGGCCTGGTCGAGGGGCGCCGCCTGGATGAGCGTGACGTGGCAATGGGGACGGAAAAGATCCGGCCGGTTTGCCGGGCTGGGCCCGGCGGGAGAACCTTGCACCGCGACGGGATTCGGAGATCCGCGAGTAGTGAAGGGGTGACCTGCAAGTTCAAGAGAGCGGGGAACCCGAACTCATCATGACTTGTTGGTCGTCAGAAGCCTTCGATCATAACTTTTCGACATGATGCGGTCAAGGCGGGAGGCGTATCGTGATGTCAGCGGCCAGCCAATGGCCCCGTCAGATGCGAGCTATTCCTATTGGCCGATACTCGGGCTCACGCCCGCCGAGCGGCGCGACCTTTCATGATCCTGCGGAGCTTTTTCTCATGACGACTTCCCCCAAGACCCGTGCCGAGCGCGACACCTTCGGACCGATCGACGTGCCGGCCGACAAGCTGTGGGGCGCGCAAACGCAGCGCTCGCTGCAGAACTTCGACATCTCCGGCGAGCAGCAGCCGCGCGAGATCATCAAGGCGCTGGCGCAGGTCAAGCGCGCATCGGCCGTGGTCAACCACGCGCTGGGCCTGCAGGACGAAAAGAAGACCAAGGCCATCGTGGCGGCCGCCGACGAAGTCATTGCCGGCAAGCACCCGGGCGAGTTCCCGCTGGTGGTCTGGCAGACCGGCTCGGGCACGCAGACCAACATGAACGTCAACGAGGTGCTGGCCAATCGCGCCAGTGAAATCCTCGGCGGCGAGCGCGGCGAAGGCCGCCTCGTGCACCCCAACGACGATGTGAACCGCAGCCAGTCGAGCAACGACGTGTTCCCGACCGCCATGCACGTGGCCGCCGTCGAGGCCATCACGCACAAGCTGCTGCCGGCCATCGCCAAGCTGCGCGGCACGCTGGAGCAGAAGTCCAAGGACTTCGCCGACATCGTGAAGATCGGCCGCACCCACCTGCAGGACGCCACGCCGCTTACGCTGGGCCAGGAGTTCTCGGGCTACGTGGCGCAACTCGCGCACGGCGAGGCGCACGTGCGCGCCGCGCTGCCGCACCTGAGCGAACTGGCGCTGGGCGGCACCGCAGTCGGCACCGGGCTGAACGCGCCCAAGGGCTATGCAGAGCAGGTGGCCGCCGAGCTGGCGAAGCTCACGGGCCTGCCGTTCGTGACCGCGCCGAACAAGTTCGAAGCGATGGCCAGCGTCGACGCGCTGGTGCACGCCCACGGCGCGCTGAAGACGCTCGCCGCCAGCATGAACAAGATCGCCAACGACGTGCGCTGGCTCGCGAGTGGTCCGCGCAGCGGCATCGGCGAACTGAGCATTCCCGAGAACGAACCGGGCTCGTCGATCATGCCGGGCAAGGTCAACCCGACCCAGAGCGAGGCTGTCACGATGCTGGCCGCGCAGGTGTTCGGCAACGACGTGGCCATCAACATCGGTGGCGCCTCGGGCAACTTCGAGCTGAACGTGTTCCGCCCGATGGTGGCGCACAACTTCCTGCAGAGCGTGCGCCTGTTGGCCGACGGCATGGTGAGCTTCAACGACCACTGCGCGGTGGGCATCGAGCCGAATCGCGAACGCATCACGGAGCTGGTGCAGCGTTCGCTGATGCTGGTGACGGCGCTGAACACGCACATCGGCTACGACAAGTCGGCCTACATCGCCAAGAAGGCGCACAAGGAAGGCACGAGCCTGCGCGAAGCGGCGATTGCCTCGGGGCACCTCACGGCCGAACAGTTCGACCAGTGGGTGGTGCCGGAGAACATGACTGGCCGTTGATTCGGTCAGCCCATTGAAAAAGGACCCTCGTCGGGTCCTTTTTTGTTTCAGTAGCCGATCGTGTATCGCTGACGGGAGTGCGCCGGCTTTTCAAGCTCGTCGATGAACGCGATTGCGTAGTCCTCGAAGGTGATCCAGCTGCGGCCTTCGGCGCTTACCAGCAGGTCGTCCTTGCCCAGGCGGAACTTGCCGGTGCGCTCGCCTTCGACGAACTCGGCGGATGGCGACAGGAAGGTCCAGTCGAGTTCCTTCTCGTTGCGCAGCGTGTCGAGGAACACGCCGCCGGCCGAAGCTTCGGCGCGGTAGGCATCGGGGAAGTTCGGCGTGTCGATCACTTTCAGGCCGGGCGCCGCGAACAGGCTGCCGGCGCCGCCGACCACCAGCAGGCGCTTCACGCCCGAGCGCTTGACCGGCTCGATGATGGCCGCGGGCGGCACCGTGGAGAAGTGCGCGGCACTGAACACGGCGTCGTGGCCGGCCAGCGCTTTTTCGAGTGCTGCGCCATTGAGCACGTCGAGGTCGACGGCCTTCACGTTTGCGCGGCCTGCCAGCTTGTCGGTGGCCTTGCGGGCGATGGCCGTGACGGTGTGGCCGCGGCGCAGGGCTTCTTCCAGAAGGCGGCCGCCGGCGCGTCCGGTGGCGCCGATGATGGCGATGTGGCTCATGAGTGACTCCTGTGAAAGATCGAAAGATCGGATGGGATGAACCACATCTTAGGTTTCTGGTTTCGAAAGAAATACCTCGATTTGCGCGCTTGTTTATTCCTAAAATCGTTCGAATGGACCGATTGAACGCCATGCGCGTGTTTGTGAACGTGGTCGATTCGGGCAGCCTTTCGGCCGCCGCCGACAAGCTCGACATGTCCCGCCCGGTAGTCACGCGCTACGTGGCCGAACTGGAGCAATGGACCGGCGCGCGCCTGCTGCACCGCACGACGCGCCGCCTTAGCCTCACGGCCGCTGGCGAAGAGCTGCTGCCGCGTTGCCGCCAGGTGCTGGAGCTCACGGGCGACATGCAGGCCGCGGTGCGGCATCCGGCCGAGGCGCCGCGCGGGCAATTGCGCATCACCACAGGAACCTCGTTTGCGCAGGCACAACTGGCCGACGCGATTGCCGACTATGTGCGGCTTTATCCGGCCGTGATGGTTGACCTGGTGCTGTTGGATCGAACCGTCAACCTCGTGGACGAGCGCATCGACCTCGCGATTCGTACAGCGGCAGAGATCGACCCCAATCTGATCGCGTGCCGGCTCACCACGTGCCGATCGGTGGTTTGCGCTTCACCCGCCTATCTGAAGGAGCACGGGAAACCCCTGCGCGTGGAAGAACTGGCCCAGCGCAACTGCCTCACGCATTCCTACTTTGGACGCAGCCTCTGGAACTTCACGCGCAAGGACAACGGGGAGCCGGTGTCCGTGGCCGTGGATGGCAATGTCTCCGCCAACGACGCGGCGAGCCTGATGTACCTGGCAAGGGCAGGGGCCGGCATCGCGATGCTGCCGACCTATCTCACGTCGGAGCTGCTGCAGAAGGGAGAACTGGTGCGGCTCTTCGGCGATTTCGAGCCGCAAGTGGTGGGCATGTACGCCGTGTACGCCTCTCGCAAGCACATGCCGGCCACCTTGCGCACGATGCTCGACTTCCTGGCCGAGCGATTCACCGAAGTGCCTGCGTGGGACGCGCCGCACGCAGGCTAGGGGGCAAGGCTCAGTGGCCGTCGCCGGCGTGAGGCGCCGGGGCCATCAGCCGGTCGGTGTAGGCAATGGCCATTGCCGAGAACAGGAAGGCGATATGGATCACGGTCTGCGCGATCAGCACGCGGTCGGTGTAGTTGTCCGCGTTGATGAAAGTCTTCAGCAGGTGGATGGAACTGATACCGATGATGGCGGTGGCCAGCTTCACCTTGAGCACCGAGGCGTTCACGTGGCTCAGCCATTCGGGCTGGTCACGGTGGCCTTCGAGGTCCATGCGGCTCACGAAGGTCTCGTAGCCGCCCACGATCACCATGATGAGCAGATTCGAGATCATCACCACGTCGATCAGCGCCAGCACCACCAGCATGATCACCGTCTCGTTCAGTGTGCCGACCGGCGCCGTGGTCTTGTAGCCGATGCTGGTAATGAGCGCCTGCAGTGCTTCCTTGCTGCCGAACGCGGCCTCGACCAGGTGCAGCAGCTCGACCAGGAAGTGCACAACGTACACGGCCTGCGCCACGATCAGCCCCAGGTACAGCGGCAGCTGCAGCCAGCGGCTCGCGAAGATCAGCTTGGGCAGGGGACGCAGCGGTGAAGCGCGGGCTGGTACGGGCGGGTTCCGGGGGTCGAAAGGTTCGGGAGCGGACATCGGCAAGGCGGTGGTTGGGGACCGGGGATTCTAGAGGTGCCCCCGTGACGCACTCGTGATAACCCCGAGAACTAACATCTGACCTTCGCAAGCCCGTCAGTGACCCGTAAGTGGACCCGTCGACATTACGGCCGCACCCATCCAGGAGACATAGAGCATGAGCAGCGCATCGAAGAACATTGAATCCGTCCTGGTCGAGAACCGCGTGTTCCCGCCCGACGCCCGCGCCACCGAAGGCGCCCGCATTTCCGGCATGGCCGCCTATGAGGCCCTGTGCAAGGAGGCCGAGCAGGATTTCGAAGGGTTCTGGACCCGCCTTGCCAAGGACAACTTGGACTGGACCAAGCCCTTCACCAAGACGCTCGACGAGTCGAAGGCGCCGTTCTATGAGTGGTTCGGCGACGGCGAGCTCAACGCGAGCGCCAACTGCCTCGACAGGCACATCGGCACCCCGGTCGAGAACAAGACGGCCATCGTCTTCGAAGCCGACGACGGCACCGTCACCAACGTCACCTACAAGGAACTGCTCGCCCGCGTGAGCCAGTTCGCCAACGCGCTGAAGGCGCAGGGCATCCAGAAGGGCGACCGCGTCGTCATCTATATGCCGATGACAGTCGAGGGCGTGATCGCCATGCAGGCCTGCGCGCGCATCGGCGCCACCCACAGCGTGGTGTTCGGCGGCTTCTCGGCCAAGGCGCTTCAGGAGCGCATCATCGACGCGGGCGCGGTAGCGGTCATCACGGCCAATTACCAACTGCGCGGCGGCAAGGAGCTGCCGCTCAAGGCCATCGTGGATGACGGCATCGCGCTGGGTGGCTGCGAGTCGATCAAGACGGTGTTCGTGTACGAGCGCACGCCTAGCGGGTGGAACCGCGTGGAAGGTCGCGACAAGACATTCGCCGAAGCGCTGAAGGGCCAGAGCACCGAGTGCGCCCCCGTGCCAGTCAACGCCGAGCACCCGCTCTTCATCCTCTACACCTCGGGCTCCACCGGCAAGCCCAAGGGCGTGCAGCACGCCACCGGCGGCTACCTGCTGTGGGCCAGGCTCACGATGGACTGGACCTTCGACATCCGCCCCGAAGACGTGTTCTGGTGTACGGCTGACATCGGCTGGATCACCGGCCACACCTACGTCGCCTACGGCCCGCTCGCGGCCGGCGCCACGCAGGTGGTGTTCGAGGGCATCCCGACCTTCCCGCACGCGGGCCGCTTCTGGCAGATGATCGAGAAGCACAAGGTCAGCGTGTTCTACACCGCTCCCACCGCCATCCGCTCGCTCATCAAGGCAGCCGAGGGCGACGAAAAGGTGCACCCGAAGAACTGGGACCTCACGAGCCTGCGCATCCTCGGCTCGGTCGGCGAGCCGATCAATCCTGAAGCATGGATGTGGTACCACCGCAATATCGGCGGCGAGCGCTGCCCCATCGTCGATACCTTCTGGCAGACCGAGACCGGCGGCCACGTGATCACGCCGCTGCCGGGCGCCACGCCGCTGGTGCCGGGCTCGTGCACGCTGCCGCTGCCGGGCATCATGGCCGCGATCGTCGACGAGACCGGCAAGGACCTGCCCAACGGCGCGGGCGGCATGCTGGTCATCAAGCGGCCGTGGCCCTCGATGATCCGCACGATCTGGAACGACCCCGAGCGCTTCAAGAAGAGCTACTTCCCCGAGGAGATGGGCGGCACGATCTACCTCGCCGGCGACGGCGCTGTGCGCAGTGCCGACCGCGGCTACTTCCGCATCACCGGTCGCATCGACGACGTGCTGAACGTGTCGGGCCACCGCCTGGGCACGATGGAAATCGAATCGGCGCTGGTGTCCAAGACCGACCTCGTGGCCGAAGCCGCGGTGGTAGGGCGGCCCGACGACGTGACGGGCGAGGCAGTGTGCGCCTTCGTCGTGCTCAAGCGCGCGCGCCCGACAGGTGAAGAAGCCAAGCAGATCGCCAACGAGCTGCGCGCCTGGGTCGCGAAGGAAATCGGCCCGATCGCCAAGCCCAAGGACATCCGCTTCGGCGACAACCTGCCCAAGACCCGCAGCGGCAAGATCATGCGACGGCTGCTGCGCAGCATTGCCAAGGGCGAGGCGATCACGCAGGACACCTCGACGCTCGAAAATCCCGCGATCCTCGAACAGTTGTCACAGACCAACTGACCGGTGCTGTAGGACATGGCCGTCTATGCGGCCATCTGCGCCGAACGGAGCTCTTCGCTGAGGTAAAACCGTCGCAACCACCGTGCGCCTCGACGCGCACGGGTTTTCGACATGTTCGATCTTTCCGAAGGAGGCCCCCATGGGCGTGAGATCCGCTTTTCTTTTTGTCATCGTGCTGCTCATCGCGGCGCTCGCCGCGCTGAACTGGGGCACGCTGTCTGCATCCACCGATGTGTGGCTGGGCTTCATGACCGTCTCGGCGCCGCTGGGCCTGATCATGCTGGGCCTGACAGTGGTGCTGGCCGCTTTCTTCCTCGTCTACGTGCTGTACCTGCACAGCTCGGTGCTGATCGACACCAAGCGCCACACCAAGGAAATGCAGGTCCAGCGCGACCTGGCGGACAAGGCCGAAGCCTCGCGCTTCACCGAACTGCGCAATTTCCTGGAGGCGCAGGAGAACAAGCACATGGCGCAGAACGCCGATCGTCAGGCGGCGATGCTGGCGCGCCTGGAGCAGCTCGAAACCGCGATCCGCCTGCGCTCGGACCAGACCGACAACACCGTGGCCGCGCACATCGGCCAGCTCGAAGACCGCATCGAGCGCCGGCCGGTACCGGCGGACATCAACCCGCAGGCGTGATGCCCCTGGGGCCTACTTCGTCGACAGCACCCAGGCTGCGAGCTTCTTCGCGTCGGCTTCGCTGACCTGGTTGTTCGCCGGCATCGGCACCGGTCCCCACACGCCGGAGCCGCCCTTCATGATCTTGCTGGCAAGAGTGTCGACGGCGCCCTTGTCGTCCTTGTACTTGGCGGCCACGTCCTTGAACGACGGGCCGAGCACCTTGCGCTCGACCGCGTGGCAGCTCATGCAGTTCTTCGAAGTCGCCAGGGCCAGGTCTGCGAAGGCGGGCGCGGCGAGCGTTACGAGGCCGAGGCCCAGAGCTGCCGACAACAAGACTCTTTTCATGGGGGATCTATTTGGTAAGGGCTGAGTTACATTCGACTCAACGCGATTGTAGGTAGCACCGTGCACGGCGTACGGATGCGTTGCCAGTACGACCCGGAGGGATTCGCAATGTGGTTTCTGGCATTGGGCCTGCTTGGACTGGCCCTCAAGTATCTCGAAGTAGGCATGGTCGCCGGCTGGAGCTGGTGGATCGTGCTGTCTCCGTTCGCGATGGCCGTCGCGTGGTGGGCCTGGGCCGATTCGTCTGGCTATACCAAGCGCAAGGTCATCGAGCGGGAAGAGCGGCGCAAGCAGGACCGCATCGACCGCCAGAAGACCAACATGGGCATGAAGACCAGCAACGGGCAGCGCCCGCGCCGCTGAGTCAGCGCCATCGGCCGAAGTCCCGGCACCGCATGCATCAAGCAGAAGTGCCATGGACGAAGAAGCCACCACCCACGCGCTGATCGTCTTCGGGCTGTCCCTGCTGCTCGGCCCGGCCCTCGGCGGCCTCGTGGGGTGGCTCAAGAGCTTTTTCTGGGGCGTGGGTGTCGGGGCGCTGGTGATCGGCTTCGCCGGCCTCTACGGTGCGGCCACCATCGGCTGGCATCGCTACCAGTCGATTGCCGGAACCACCAGCGTGCAAGGCAGCCTGGTCGAGTTCGTCGACGAACAAAGCAAGGACAGCAACGGCCGCACCACGGTTTCGCGCGCGCCCATCGTCGAATACACCGCGTCCGACGGGCAGAAGCGCCGCGTCAAGGGGCTGGGCGGCGGCCTGTCGGGCAAGGAGTGGGGCGACGCGGTGGAGGTGCGCTACAGCGTGGCCGATCCCTCGAAGGCGCTGGTGGCCGATTTCCAGAACATGTGGGGCGGGGTGTGGGGGCTCGGCATCTTCGGTGCGTTTCCGAGCATGTTCGGCCTGTTCTTCATCGGCATGGCTCTGAAGGAGGGGCGCAGCAGATACGGCTACGGCAGCAGGCCACCACCTGTGCGCGAGCCCACGCCGGTGCAGAAACGCTGGCGCACGCGCGGCACCGTGCTCGCCAACATCGTCTTCCTGGCCGGCTTCGCGCTGGTGTTTCTCTATCCCGACCCGGAACCGATGAAGCAGTTTGGCGCGGGCTTCATGACCATCGGCGCCGGCGCCATGCTGCACTTTCTCGTGCAAAGCCTGCCGCCGGCACTGGAGTTCCAGGCTCGCAGCATCCTCGCGATCGTAGGCCTCGGGTTTCTGGCCTTCGGCTACGGCGCGTGGATGATGGCCTGAGTGGTGGATTTCAGAACTTGTCGAGCACCGCGCCCGAGCTCGCGCTCGAGGCGTTGAACGCGAACTTCGCCTGCACGCCGCGCGTGTAGCGCGGAGCCGGTGCCTTCCAGCCTTCGCGGCGCTTGGCGATCTCGGCTTCTGGCACGTTCAGTTCGAGCTTGAGTTCGTGCGCGTCGATGGTGATCGAGTCACCCTCGTTCACGAAGGCGATGGTGCCGCCGGCTGCGGCTTCAGGTGCCACGTGGCCCACCACCATGCCCCAGGTACCGCCCGAGAAGCGGCCGTCGGTGATCAGTCCCACGCTTTCGCCGAGACCTGCGCCGATCAGCGCGCCGGTCGGCGCCAGCATCTCGGGCATGCCCGGGCCGCCCTTGGGGCCGAGGTAGCGCAGCACCATCACGTCGCCGGCCTTGATCTTGCCGTCGAGGATGGCCTTGAGCGCCGACTGCTCGTCGTCGAACACGCGCGCCGGGCCGGTGATGACCGGGTTCTTCAGCCCGGTGATCTTGGCGACCGCGCCTTCGGGCGACAGGTTGCCCTTCAGGATGGCGAGGTGGCCTTCCGCGTACATGGGCTTGTCGATGGGGCGGATCACGTCCTGGTCGGCGCGCGGCACGTCCGGCACGTCCTTCAGCACTTCGGCGATGGTCTGGCCGCTGATGGTGATGCAGTCGCCATGCAGCAGGCCGGCCTTCAGCAGCACCTTCATCACTTGCGGAATGCCGCCGGCCTGGTGCAGGTCGACCGCGAGGTACTTGCCCGAGGGCTTCAGGTCGCAGATCACCGGCACCTTCTTGCGCATGCGCTCGAAGTCGTCGATGGTCCATTCGACCTCTGCCGCATGCGCAATGGCCAGGAAGTGCAGCACCGCGTTGGTCGAGCCGCCCGTGGCCATGATGACCGCCACGGCGTTCTCGATGGCCTTCTTGGTCACGATGTCGCGCGGCTTCAGGTCTTTCTTGATCGCCTCGATCAGCACCTTGGCCGATTCCTTGGCCGAGTTGGCCTTCTCGTCGTGCGGGTTCGCCATGGTCGACGAGTAGGGCAGCGAGATGCCCAGCGCCTCGAATGCGCTGGACATGGTGTTGGCCGTGTACATGCCGCCGCAAGAGCCGGTGCCCGGGATGGCGCGCTTTTCGATCTCGTGCAGGTCTTCGTCGCTCATGTTGCCGGCGGCGTTCTGGCCCACGGCCTCGAACACGCTCACGATGTTCAGGTCTTGCCCCTTGTAGCGGCCCGGCAGGATGGTGCCGCCGTACACGTAGATGGCCGGCACGTTGGCGCGCAGCATGCCCATGAGGCCGCCGGGCATGTTCTTGTCGCAGCCGCCGACCACCAGCACGCCGTCCATCCACTGGCCGCCCACGCAGGTCTCGATGCAGTCGGAAATGACTTCGCGGCTGACCAGCGAGTACTTCATGCCCTCGGTGCCCATGGCCATGCCGTCGGAGATGGTGGGCGTGCCGAACACCTGCGCGTTGCCGCCGGCTTCCTCGATGCCCGCGATGGCCGCGTCGGCCAGCTTCTGCAGGCCGGAGTTGCAGGGCGTGATGGTGCTGTGGCCGTTGGCGACGCCGACCATCGGCTTCTTGAAGTCGCCTTCTTCGTAGCCCATGGCGTAGAACATCGAGCGGTTGGGCGCGCGGCTCTTGCCTTCGACGATGTTGGCGCTGCGGCGGTTGATCTGGATTGGCTTGGTGTCCATGGTGTCTCTTCTATCGTGGGGAGATCGGGGGAGCCCAAGTATCGGACTTCTGATTGATTGCTTCCAATCCAATTTCAAGCACAGATTGATATGCTTGGCGTATGAATGAAGCCCTGATCGACCTGCGGGCCTGGCGCCAGTTCGTCGCCGTGGCCGAAGAGCTGCACTTCGGTCGCGCCGCGCTGCGGCTGCACATGACGCAGCCACCGGTCACGCAAGCCATTGCCCAGCTCGAGAAGACGCTGGGCGTGGTGCTGTTCGACCGTACCCGGCGGCGCGTGGCGCTCACGCCGGCCGGCGAGGCCTTGCTGCCAGATGTGCGCGAGCTGCTGGCTCGCGCGCAGGCGCTGCCCGCCCGGGCCCGCGCGGCGGCGGCGGGGCAGGTGGGCCGGGTGCGCATCGCCTTCGTCTCGACCGTCGGCTTCGAGCAACTGCCGGCCTGGGTACGTGAATTTCGCGTGCTGTGCCCAGAGGTGGCGCTCGAACTGGTCGAGGCCACCGGCGACGTGCAGCTCGAAGCCTTCGCACGTGGCGAGATCGATGCGGGGCTGATGCTGCATTCGCCCGGTGCGGCGCCGCCAGGGCTGGCCCGGTTGCCGGTGGAGGAAGAGGCGCTGGTGCTGGCCCTGCCGGCGCAGCACCGGCTCGCCCGCGCGCGGCCCGTGCCGCTGGCGGAGGTGCTGGCCGAGCCGTTGGTGATCTTTCCGCGCCGCATCGTGCCCTCGCTGCACGACGCGGTCTTCGACCTCTATCACGCGGCCGGCCGCGTGCCGCAGGTGGCGCAGGAGGCAATCCAGATGCAGACCATCGTCAATCTGGTGTCGGGCGGCATCGGCGTTGCCTGGGTGCCGCACAGCGTGATGCAGTTCCGGCGCGCGGGCGTCGTCTACCGGCAGGTCGACGAGTTCAAGGGCGTTGGGCGGCGCCGCGTGGCCTTGCCGGCCTGCGAGACAAGCCTCGTGTGGCCCGCACAGGCCGCGCATCCGGCGCTGGCGCGTTTCGTGGCGTTCGTGCGCGAGCGCACGGCACGGGCCCAGGCGAAATAGCGGGCAGGGCGCCTGCCTTTGCCTCTATCTGCGCGATGCCCGCGCGCCACCCGTCTTCGACACCGCTCGCGGGTCGAGCGAATCGGAGAGCAGGGTTTCGAGCCAGCCCGCGAAGGCCTGCACGCGCCGCGACAGGTTGCGCCGGTGCGGGTACACGAGCTGCACCGGCAGCGGCTCGGCACGTGCGTCGGTCAGCACCTCGATCAGTTCGCCGGCCGCGAGGTGCTCGCGCACGTCGTATGCCGGAATCTGGATCAGGCCCAGGCCGGCCAGTGCGCAGGCGATGTAGGTCTCGGCATTGTTCGCCGCCACCTGGCTGCGCATGCGCAAGCTCGCGGTTTCCCCGTCGCGCTGCCATTCCCAGGGAGCGGCGCGCCCGCTGGTCGGCGAGGCGTAGTTGACGGCCATGTGCTGCGGCAGATCGACGGGCGTGCGCGGCGTGCCGTGGCGTGCCAGGTAAGCCGGGCTCGCGCAGTTGATCAACGTGAAATGCCCGAGCGGCCGTGCCACCAGGCTGCTGCTGGCCAGCGGACCCACGCGCAGCGCACAGTCGACGCCTTCGAGCACAAGATCCACCGCGCGGTCGCTGGAGCCCAGTTCGAGCTCGATGGCCGGATGGCGCTCGAAGAAGCCCGGGAGTGCTGGCGCGATCAGCCGCCGCGCGATGCGGCTCGGCACGTCGACCTTGAGCCTGCCGCTCACCTGGCCGTGCGCGGGCAGGAACTGCTGCTCCATGTCTTCCATGTCGGCCACCAGCGCGCGGGCGCGCTCCAGCATCACTTCGCCGTCGGGCGTGAGGCCCACGCGGCGCGTGGTCCGGTGCAGCAGGCGAGAGCCGAGGCGGGTTTCGAGCTGCTGCACGGCCGTCGAGATGGTCGCGCGCGGCAGGCCCAGGCGGTCGGCTGCGCGCGTGAAGCTGCCGGCCTCGGCCACGCGCACGAAAACCTGGAGGAGGTCGATGCGGTCCATGGGTAATCTGAATTGTTCGTGATTTATTGAACAGTCTAGCCTTCGCTGGGTGATTTATCTGCATTGTGCTGATCAATAGACTGAATGCTCCCGTCACGCATCACCCTCTACAAAGGAGTCCATTCATGTCCGCACGCACTCTCAAGAACAAGGTCGTCGTCATCGCCGGCGGTGGCAAGAACCTCGGCGCCCTCATCGGGCATCAGATGGTCGACGGCGGCGCCCGCGGCGTCGCCATTCACTACAACAGCGACGCCTCGCGCGCCGATGCCGAGAAAACCGCCGCCGCGCTCAAGGCCAAGGGCTCCGACGCGCTGCTGGTACAGGGCGATCTCTCGGTGGTCGACAACAGCGTGAAGCTGTTCGACCAGGCCGTGAAGCACTTCGGGCAGGTCGACATCGCGATCAACACCGCCGGCGTGGTCATCAAGAAGCCGATCCTCGACGTCACCGAGGCCGACTACGACAAGAGCTTCGACGCCAATGCCAAGGCTGCCTTCTTCTTCATCCAGCAGGCCGGCCGCACGATGGCCGACGGCGGCAGCATCGTCACGCTGGTGAGCTCGCTGCTGGCGGCCTACACGCCGTTCTATGCGATCTATCCGGGCTCGAAGGCGGCGGTGGAGCACTACACGCGCGCCGCGTCGAAGGAGTTCGGCGAGCGCGGCATCTCGGTCAACGCGATCGGCCCTGGCCCCATGGACACGCCGTTCTTCTACGGGCAGGAGAGCAAGGAGGCCGTCGAATACCACAGCAGCGCCGCCGCGCTGAGCAAGTTCTCGAAGAAGGGCCTCACCGACATCGAAGACATTGCACCCATCGTGCGCTTCCTCGTCACCGAAGGCTGGTGGATCACCGGGCAGACGATTTTTGCCAACGGCGGCTACACCACACGCTGATCCGGCAAGATGCCGCCTGGAGGACGAACGACATGCACACGATCATGGTGATGGGCGGCGGCTTCGTGCTGCTGGTGGTGTTCCTGCTGGCCGCGCGCTTCATGGGTGACGGCTCTTCGGCGGCGCTGGCCGTGGCGGCCAAATGGTTCATTCCGGCGTGGTTCATCGGCGCGGGCATCAACATGGCCGTGGGCGTGATCAAGGCGGGGTACTCGGTGGCCGAGGAGCTGCCGATCTTCCTGTTGATCTTCGCGGTGCCCGCCGTGGTGGCGGGGCTGCTGTGGTGGAAGTTCGGGCGCTAGTTCTTCGGTAGCGGCCTGAATATCCCCGTCCCGGCCCCGACATTCGGCCGGGGCACAATCCGCGGATGCTCATGTATCCGCAGATCAACCCCATCGCCCTGCAACTCGGGCCGGTGGCCATTCACTGGTACGGCCTGACCTACCTGGCCGCGTTTGCGCTCTTCTATTTTCTCGGCACGCGCCGGCTGCGGCATGAGCCGTATCGCTCGCTGGTGGGCGCAGGCGCATGGCAGCGCAGGGACATCGAGGACATTCTTTTCCTCGGCGTGATGGGCGTCATCGTCGGCGGGCGGCTGGGCTATTGCCTGTTCTACAAGCCCGAGTTCTATCTCACGCATCCGCTCGAAATCCTCTACGTGTGGCAGGGCGGCATGAGCTTCCACGGCGGGCTGCTCGGCGTGATCGGCGCGATGGTCTGGTTCTCGCGTTCGCGCGCACGGCCGTTCTGGCAGGTGATGGATTTCGTTGCGCCCTGCGTGCCGACAGGTCTGGCTGCCGGTCGCGTGGGCAACTTCATCAACGGCGAGCTGTGGGGCCGCTTCAGCAGCCCCGACTTGCCCTGGGGCATGGTGTTTCCGCAGAGCGGATCGATGCTGCCGCGCCATCCCTCGCAGGTCTACCAGTTCCTGCTCGAAGGGCTGCTGCTTTTCGTGGTGATGTGGCTCTATGCGCGCAAGGAACGCAAGCAGGGGCAGGTGGCCGCGGTGTTCCTGATCGGCTACGGCGTGCTGCGCTTCGTGGCCGAGTACTTCCGCGAGCCTGACGATTTCCTCGGCCTGCGTGCACTCAACCTGAGCCAAGGGCAGTGGCTCAGCGTGCCGATGGTGATTGCCGGCATTGCGCTGTGGTTCTGGTTCGGTCGCTCGGGCACCAAGACAGCCACCGCGCGCGCTTGAGCCTCTTCAATCGGAAGTTCGCAGGGTAAGTACCAGCCGCGCCGGATCGGGCGCAGGCTCAGAATTACGCGTAATTACAGGAAATTACGTCGCACTTGCTGCCCCGATCCGTATGCGCCTGGTCCCCAACTCCCTGCACGATGAAGTCGCCGCCACGCTGCGCGAGCAGATCTTCGACGGCACGCTGACTCCCGGCAGCTTCCTGGACGAGGCAGCCCTGTGCGAGCGGCTCTCCATCTCGCGCACGCCGCTGCGCGAGGCGCTCAAGGTGCTTACCGCCGAAGGCCTGCTGCGGCACGAGCCGCGGCGCGGCTGCTTCGTCAACGAGGTGACCGAGCGTGACCTCGACGAGATCTTCCCCGTCATCGCGCTGCTCGAAGGCCGTTGCGCCTACGAGGCCGCCCGCAACGCCAGCGACGCCGAGCTGCACGAACTCGACGCGCTGCACGAGCGGCTGGTGCGCCACGCCAAGGCGCGCCGCATCAACGACTACTACGCCACCAATCACATCATTCACGAGGCGATCATCAAGCTCGCTGACAACAAGTGGCTGGCGCAGGTGATCGGCGACCTGCGCAAGATCCTCAAGCTTGCGCGGCTGCAGCAGCTGCATGCGCCGGGTCGGCTCGACCAGAGCCTGTCGGAGCATCTGGCCGTGTTCGCCGCGCTCAAGGCGCGCGACAGCGAAGGCGCCGACGCCGCCATGCGCACGCACATGACCCGCCAGCGCGAGGCGCTGCGCGAAGTCATGAGCCATCAGAAATCCAGGGTGATGCCGTGACCATCCCCTCAAAAATTGGAGTGCCCCGATGAGTGCGACCGAATGGTTCCAGGCGCGGCTGCGTTCTGGCGAAAAGTCCAAGGTGCCCGTGGCGCCCGAAGCCGCTGCCAAGAGCGCGCCGAAGAACGCGCCCAAGCCCAGCGCACGCTCGACCGCCGAGCGCCTGCAGGTCACTCTGCGCAAGGCCGACGAAGCCCTGTCGCCGCGCGCGTTGCGCCGCGTGCTGGCCGACCTGCAGGCCGTGATCGACCCGCGCGTGAGCGAGGTCGAGGGTGGCCGCCGCGCCCACGCCATCGCGGACGCCTACCGCGCCGCCACGGCCGAAGAGCGCCGCGACTACTGGGCGCTCATGAGCGAGCATTTCGCCGCCGATGCGCAAAAGCTCAAGACTGCCCGCGACCAGCACCAGGCGGCAGTCGGCACGCCCGACGAAGGCCAGGCCGAGCTGCGCCTGCGCCGCGCGCTGGTGTCGCCGCGCATGCGCTTGCTGCAGCGCTTTGCGGTCGAGCCCGAAGGCATGCGCTTCCTGGTCGACCTGCGCGCTGACCTGCTTCCGTGCCTGAAGGCCGACAAGCGCCTGCTCGCGCTCGACGCCGAGCTGGAGCACCTCTTCTCCACCTGGTTCGACGTGGCCTTCCTCGAACTGCGCCGCATCGACTGGGATTCGCCCGCCTCGCTGATCGAAAAACTCATTCGCTACGAAGCGGTGCACGACATCAAGAGCTGGTCTGACGTGAAGAACCGGCTCGACGACAGCGACCGCCGCTGCTACGGCTTCTTCCATCCGCGCCTGCCGAACGAGCCGCTGATCTTTGTCGAAGTGGCGCTGGTCGATCGCATCAGCGACGGCATCACGCCGCTGCTCGACGAAGCCGCCGTGCCCGTGCTGCCGGCAAGGGCCACCACCGCGATCTTCTATTCGATCAGCAACACGCAGAACGGTCTGCGCGGCGTGAGCTTCGGCGACTCGCTCATCAAGCGCGTGGTCGAGACCCTGCAGGACGAGCTGCCGCGCCTGAAGACCTTCGCCACGCTCTCGCCGATTCCGGGCTTTCGCACCTGGCTCGCGAAGAACGCCGCCGACCTGCTGCCGCGCCTCGACGAGAAGCGCGAAGCCGAGCTCGGCCGCCTCGTCGGCTCATTGCCGCCGACCGCCGAGCGCCTGCTCGCCGCGGTCGACGCGGCCGCCACCTTCGACGCGAAGTCGCCGCTGCGCCAATGGCTGATGCAGGCCGCCGCCGAGTACCTCGGCCGCGCGCTGGTCGACGGCACGCCGGCCGACCCGGTCGCTCGCTTTCACCTGGGCAACGGCGCCCGCGTGGAGCGCCTGAACTGGGCGGGCGATCCGTCGCCCAAGGGGCACAAGCAGTCTTACGGGCTCATGGTCAACTACCTCTACGACCTCAAGCGCCTGGACAAGCATCGCACCTGGCTGGCGGATGGCAAGGTGGCAGTATCGGGAGACGTCGAAAGCCTGTACTTCAAAAAAGGCTGAGGTCCTTATCGGAAAGTCCCAAGCGCCGGCGCCACAAGCGCCTGCAACAGCCGCATGGTGCGGCAAGATCCACAACGACAGACAGGAGAAGAGACACATGAACCCAAGCTTTCAACGCCGCGACGTCCTGCGCGTGGCTGCCGCCGGTGCGGCCGTTCTCTGCGGCGCAGCGCGGGCCCAGCAGGGCTGGCCGACGAAGCCCGTGACGATGATCGTGCCGTTCCCGGCCGGCGGCGGGACCGACGCGTTCGCGCGGCCGCTGTCGGGGCAGTTCTCGCGGCTGACGAACCAGTCGCTCATCATCGATAACCGCGGCGGCGCTGGCGGCACGCTGGGTGCGAGCGTGGCCTCGAAGGCTTCGGCCGACGGCTACTCGCTGTTCATGGGCGCGGTGCACCATGCCATTGCGCCGTCCGTCTATCCCAGGCTCGACTACGACATCGAGAAAGACTTCGTGCCGCTGATGCTGCTGGCCAACGTGCCGCAGGTGGTGGTGGTCAATCCGCGCCGCGTGGCGGCCAACAACATCAAGGAATTCATCGCGCTTGCCAAGGCCAACCCCGGCAAGCTGAACTACGGCTCGGCTGGCGCCGGCACCTCGCACCACCTGGCCGGCGAGTTGTTCAAGATCCAGACCGGCACCTTCATCACGCACATTCCTTACCGTGGTGCCGGGCCGGCACTGGCGGACCTGATCGCCGGCAATGTCGACCTGATGTTCGATGGCCTCGGCTCCTCGGCCCAGTACATCAAGAGCGGCCGCATCAAGGCACTGATGGTGGCCGGCACCAAGCGCAACCCCGCGTTCCCCGACGTGCCGTGCGCCGCGGAGGTGGGCTTGCCCGACTACACCGTGACCACCTGGTACGGACTGTGGGCACCACGGCGCACGCCCGCCGATGTGCAGCCGCAGATCGTCGCCGAGATGCAGAAGGTGCTGGCGGCTGACGACATCAAGAACATCTGGGCCCAGAACGGCTCGGAAATCCCGACCCTCACGGGCCCTGCCTACGGCAGCTTCGTGAGTTCCGAGATCAAGCGCTGGGCCACGGTGGTGAAGGCCTCGGGCGCAAAGATCGAATGACAGGCGGCAGCGGCATCTCGTTGCGCCAGGAAGGTGCCATCGCGTTCGTCACGTTGTCGAACGCGGGGCGCCTCAATGCCATGACGCGCGCCATGTGGCGTGAGCTGCGCGCCGTGTTTGACAGCCTGCGCAATGACGATGCTGGCCTGCGCTGCGTGGTCGTGCGCGGCGAGGGCGGGGCCTTCTGCGCGGGCGGCGATATTTCCGAGTACCCGTCGTTCCGCTTCGAAGAGCCCAGCCTGCGCGAGTTTCACGAGAACGAAGTGTGGGCCGCGCTGCAGGCCATGCTCGACTGCGCGCTGCCACTCGTCGCGCAGATCGAGGGTGCCTGCATGGGCGCGGGCATCGAGATCGCGAGCTGCTGCGACATCCGCCTGGCCGGCGCGTCCGCGAAGTTCGGCGCGCCCATCGCAAAGCTCGGTTTTCCGATGGCGCCGCGTGAAGCCGCGCTGGTGCATGGCGCCATTGGCGACGTGCTCGCGCGCGACATGCTGCTCGCCGCTGGCGTGCACGGTGCGCAGCGCCTGTACGACGCGGGCTTCCTGCTGCAGGTGCTGCCCGACAACGAAGTGGCGGCCGCCGTGCAGTTGCACGCCACGCGCATCGCCGCGCTCGCGCCGCAGGCCGCGCGCCTGCACAAGCAGACCTTTGCCGCACTGCGGGCCGGAGCCCCGTCGGCCCACGACCTGCTGGCCACCGCCTACGACTACGCCGACTCCGCCGAACACCGCGAGGGCATCGCCGCCTTTCTCGCCAAGCGCACCCCGAATTTCTGAAGATAAGAAACCGTCAGATGAAGAAGACCGCCAACGCCAACCTGTTCGCCGCCCTGCGCGCGGCTTTCCCAGCCGACCTCGACAGCATCGCCGTCGAAACCGACAACGGCCTGTTCTATTCCTGGCGCGACATCGAGCGCGCCAGCGCCATGATCGCCAACCTGCTCGATGCGCTGAAGCTGGAGAAGGGCGCGCGCATCGCGGTGCAGGTCGAGAAATCTGTCGAGGCCATGCTGCTGTACCTCGCCACGCTGCGCGCGGGCTACGTGTTCCTGCCGCTCAACACCGCATACCAGAGCGCCGAGATCGAATACTTCATCGGCAACGCCGAGCCGGCTGTGGTGGTGTGCACCAGCCGCAATGCGTCGTGGGTGGGGCCGATCGCCAACGCGGCGGGCACGCAGCACGTCTTCACGCTGGACGACGACCGCACGGGCACGCTGCTCGAAATTGCCGCGCAATGCAGTGACCAGCACACGCCGGCCCAGCGCAAGGCCGACGACATGGCCGCCATCCTCTACACCAGCGGCACCACCGGCCGCAGCAAGGGCGCGATGCTCACGCACGGCAACCTGCTGTCGAACGCCCAGGTGCTGAAGGACTACTGGGGCTGGACTGAAGGCGACGTGCTGATCCACGCGCTGCCCATCTTCCACGTACACGGCCTGTTCGTCGCGCTGCACGGCGCGCTGCTCAACGGCAGCAAGATGCTGTGGTTCTCGAAGTTCGACCCGAAGCGCGTCGTGCAGAAGCTGTCCGAAGCCACGGTGTTCATGGGCGTGCCCACCCTGTATGTGCGGCTGTTGGCCGAGCCGGGCCTCACGCGCGAGGCGGTGCGCAACATGCGCCTGTTCGTCGCGGGCTCGGCGCCGCTCTTGATTGAGACTTTCGACGAGTGGCGCGAGCGCACCGGCCACACCATTCTCGAACGCTACGGCATGAGCGAGACGGTCATGCTCACGTCGAACCCCTACACCGCCGCACAGGGCGAACGCCGCGGCGGCACTGTCGGCTTTGCGCTGCCGGGCGTGCAACTGCGCGTGCGCGACGACAGCGGCCGCGACTGCACCACCGACGAGATCGGCAACATCGAGGTCAGCGGCCCCAACGTGTTCGCGGGCTACTGGCGCATGCCCGAGAAGACGAAGGAAGAGTTCACCTCCGACGGCTTCTTCAAGACGGGTGATGTGGGCAAGATCGACGGCCTGGGCTACATCGTCATCGTCGGGCGCAGCAAGGACCTGATCATCAGCGGCGGCTACAACGTGTACCCGGCCGAGATCGAGGGCTACATCAACGAGATGGCCGGCGTGGCCGAGAGTGCCGTGGTCGGCGTGCCGCACCCCGACTTCGGCGAGGTGGGCGTGGCCATCGTCATCGCGAAGGCAGGTGCTTCGCTGGATGCCGAGGCCATCGTGGCCGACCTGAAGGCCAGGCTCGCGAACTTCAAGATTCCGAAGCGCTGCTTCGTCGTGCCGGAGCTGCCGCGCAACGCGATGGGCAAGGTGCAGAAGGCGCTGCTGCGCGCGGAGCACAAGGCGCTGTTCGCAGCCTGATCGAATCGGCTCATGCAACGGGCGCCAGCCCGTTCATCAGCCCGCTGCGCGCGTGGCAGTTGATGTACTCGTAGCTCTGCTCGTCGGCCTTGAGCACCGACACCTCGTGGTACACGCGCAGCTGCAGCTGGAAGTTCAGCGCCTGCACATAGCGCATGAAGCTGCCGAAGATCGCGACGTGCGTGGGGTGCGATTCGGCCCAGCGCTCCATGTCGGCCAGCGAACGCCAGTAGCTCAGGCCGAAGGACTTCTGCAGCGGTGCGCCTTTCGCGTCGAGGTGGTGCATGTAGCGGTTGCTGTAGCAGCCGATGCCCAAGCCTTGGTCGCGCAGGAAGTCCATGCCCTCGCGCAGCACCGGCTCCATGTCTTCCAGGTAGAGCGTGCGCTCCTGCCCGGTGGTGTCGGTCCATTCCTGGCCGGAGCGGATCATCGCGATGTTCTCGTGGCCCGCGATGCGCACGCGCTGGTCCGGAGCCGGCGTGCCGGCGATCACTGCACGCGTGCCCGAAGGCGTCATCGCATCGGTCTGCGAGAGCGGGATGCGGTCGCGCATCGAACCCCAGTAGCCGTGCTCCTGCAGTTCGCCGCTGACCTCGCCCATGACCACGCCGACGCCCTCGAAGCGGTCGGGTGTGTTGAACATGGTTTCGAAATGCTCGACGCGCGGCGACGCGATCTCGCGGAAGTAGCCGAGGCCTTCGTTGAGCCGATCGTCGGAGCGCCACCAGGCATCGATTGCGGGCGTGGCGCACCAGCGTGCGTAGGCCGCAGCGTCGCTCCAGTAGGCGATGGCGATCATGTTGTCGAAGCCCTCGGCATCGACGTAGTGCGTCAGGTCATGGTGGCCCGGGCCGTCGGGCAGGGCGAAGTCGCGGGCGATCTTCATCAGCGCGGCGCAGGCGCGGCCCTGCATTTCGGGGCCGCGCGACTGCACGCCGAAGTAGCCCATCACGACCTGCTTCACCGATGTTGGCGCACGGGCCGACCACACGGGGTAGGGCGGCGTGTAGTCGTCTTCCACGCGACGGTGCCGCGTGCGAGGGCACTTCAGATGCTCGGCAATGGCGGATTCCATGGCGTGCCTCCTTGGGTTCAGGCCGCGACTGGCTCGGGCACGCTGCTTTCAGGCTCGGGCGTGTGCTGCACTACCACGGGTTCGCGGCGTGTCTTGTTGAGTAGCAGTTGGGTGACGTCAGGCCGCGAGTAGTGGCCGCTGGGATCGGCCGCCGCCTTGGCGAGCGAGATCATGCCGAGGTCGATGTCGGCGATGATCAGACCCTCTTCGTCTTCCGCCAGCGGCGTGCCCAGTGGCGAACCGTCGGGCGCGTAGATGCGCGCAAAGCCGCCGCCAGTGCGCAGCATCTGCTGCTTGCCCGCGTCGGTGCACATCAGCTCGCTCATGGCCTTCGACACGGTGGCGCAGGGCGCGACCACGAAGCACTGGCCCTCGGCCGCATACACCTGGCTCGCGGCGTTGTTGACCTCGGGGCCCAGCGCGTAGGCCGCGCCGCGGTACAGCGAAAAGCTCGGCCATGCGCCGCAATGGATCTGCTCGTTCTGCGAATACATCGCGTACTTGCTCAGCGGCTGCAGGTGCTCCCAGCACGAGAGCGAGCCGATGTTGCCCAGCGCCGTCTCGACCACGGCGAGGTCTGAGCCGTCGCCTTCGCCGAACACAGTGCGTTCCACGTGCGTGGGCTTGAGCTTGCGCCGCGTCTGCGCCGTGTTGCCCTGGTCGTCGATGAGCGCCTGCGCAATGTAGAGGCTGCCCGCCGCCTTCTCGCTGTAGCCGAGCGAAACCCAGATCTTGAGCTTGCGCGCTGCCTCCCTGATGCGGTCGAACTCGGCCGAGCCTACGACCAGCGAGTTGTCGTGATAGCGCTGCACGAACTGCATGCCCCAGGCCGGCGAATCGAGCCAGATCCACCACGGATAGCCGGGCACCCAGGTTTCGGGAAAGGCGACGAGCTGCACGCCCTGTTTCGCGGCCTGCGCCATCAGGTCGATGGTCTTGTCGATGGTGCCGTCGAGATCGAGGAACACGGGGGCGGCCTGCACGGCGGCAACGCGCAGCTTGGGGTGGACGGTGGTCGGCATGGGGGTTCTCCAGATGCAATGAAAGTAACGAGGCGTCTTCCGCACCTACGGCGCACCGGGTTTGCGCTGTGGCATGCGGGTTGCTTGAAGCGTAAATTCGCGCCGCCGGAACGCCTTGACCCGGATTGGCGGCGTTCTTGTTCCAGCGTTGCATGCCCTTGTTGCCAAGGCTTTCCGAGGACCCCCGATGACCCAGTTGCTCAGCACCGACGCCGTCCCGCGGGACCAGCGGCTTGCCTACTGGACCGACATGATCTGCAACGTCTACGTGCAACTGGGCTGCGATCCGGTGCGCGAAGGCGATACCTGCGATTTCGAAGGCAGCATCCGCCAGCACGCGCTGCCCGGGCTCGACGTGTCGGTCGTCACCTCGGGCCCGCAGAAGGTGATGCGCACGCCGGGGCACATCTCGCACTCCAGCGACGACTACTTTCTCGTGAGCATCCAGGCGCGCGGCCGTGGCGTGGTGCGGCAGGACGGCCGCGACGCCGTGCTCGCGGCCGGCGACTTCGCGCTGTACGACAGCACGCGGCCTTATCAGCTGCTGTTCGACGAGTCCTTCGAGCAGATCGTGCTCAAGCTGCCCGGCGAACGCCTGCGCAGCGAACTGCGCGACACCGAGGCGCTGACGGCTACTACGGTGTCAGGCCGTGCGGGCGCGGGGCACCTGCTGCTGGGCATGATCCACACGCTGCGCGAAGACATCGATACGCTGCAGCCCACGTCGGCGCTTGCGGTGGCCAACGGCGTTCAGAACATCCTGGTGGCGGGGCTGCAGACGCTGCCTGCGGCGAGTGCGCCGTCGCTCAGCAACCTCACGGCGTATCACCTGGCGCGCGTGAAGCGGCTCATCGACGAGCAGCTGGCCGATCCCTCGCTGTCGGTGGGCACGCTGGCGGCGGGGTTGGGCGTGTCGGTGAGCCACATCCACCGCGTGTTCAGGAGCGAGCCGCTGACGCCGTCGCAGTACATCTGGGAGCGCAGGCTGGAGGCGTGCAGCCGCGACCTGCTGGAGCCGCGCCTCGCGGGCCGGCCGGTGGCCGAGATTGCCTATGGCCGCGGCTTCAACGACGCGGCGCATTTCAGCCGCGCGTTCCGCGAGCGCTTCGGCTGCTCGCCGCGCGAATGGCGGCAGCAGCGCATGCAGTAAGAAGGGCTACTGGACCAGCATCACCGTCGTGTTGGTTTCGGCGACCACCTTGGTGGCGACCGAGCCCATCAGCGCGCGGCCGAAGATGCCGTGGCCATGGGTGCCGAGCACGATCAGCCCGGCTTGTGCCGCCGCGGCCGACTTGAGGATTTCCTCGGCCACATGGCCGTGGCGCGAGTCGATCGTGTAGTTGCTCACGCCGCTCTCGGCGAACAGCGCCTTCACCGGGTCGAGCACCTTGGCGTTTTCCTCGGCGTAGTAGTCCGTCACCAATTCTTTGCTCAGGTGGCGCGCGACATGGCCCGAGATGCCGGTGCACACGTGCACCACCACCAGTTGGTGCCCGTCCACGAACATTGCGCGATTGGCAAGCAGGTAGTCGAGCGCCTTGCGGGTGTAGGCGCTGCCATCGACGGCGATGAGGATTTTCATGAAACCCTTATACGGCGCGGCTTCGCGCACCGCAACGGGGCGTACCTCAGGCCCGAAGGGCTTTGCCCGGCCAGATCAGCCGTGCAGGCCCTTCCAGAGCATGTAGGCCGCGAGCAGGTAAAGGATGCTCGCGAACACGCGCTTGAGCTTCTTCACCGGCAGGCTGTGCGCCGCCTTCGCGCCCAGCGGTGCGGTGAACACGCTGCACAGCGCGATCACGGCCAGCGCGGGCAGCCAGATGTAGCCGAAGGAGCCAGCCGGCAGGCCTTGCACCGACTGGCCGCTGACCGCATAGCCGAGCACGTTCGCCACCGCGATCGGGAAGCCCAGCGCCGCGCTGGTGGCCACCGCGTTGTGAATGGACACGTTGCACCACGTCATGAACGGCACGCTGATGAAGCCACCGCCCGCGCCCACCAGGCCCGAGATGAAGCCGATCGCGCCGCCCGCCGCGAGCTGGCCGCCCGTGCCCGGCATCTGCCGTGTGGGCGCGGGCTTCTTGTCGAGGAACATCTGCGTGGCCGAGAAGCCCACGAACAGCGCGAAGAAGATGGCCAGCGCAGTGCCCTTGAGCAGCGAGAACACGCCCAGGCTGCCAGCAAGGCTGCCGATGACGATGCCGGGCGCGAGCCGCCGCACGATGTCCCAGCGCACAGCGCCGCGCCGGTGGTGCGCGCGCACGCTGGACACCGAGGTGAAGATGATCGTCGCCATCGAGGTGGCGATGGCCATCTTCACCGCGAGGTCGGCCGGCACGCCGCGATGGCCCATGATGATCGTGATGAACGGCACCATCAGCATGCCGCCGCCGATGCCCAGCAGGCCCGCGAGAAAACCGGTGCCGAGGCCGAGAGCGGCGAGTTCGGCGATCAGGAGGGGGTCGAGCAGGGCAGCGATATTCACGGGAAAGTCACGCAAGAGAAGTGAGGGGTTGGAAAAAGCAACGGCCCCGAGCAGTGGATGCAGGGGGCCGTGGCAGGAAAAGGTGTCTGCAGGTGATGTGCCGGACCCGCATCCTGAACCAGGGTTCAGGTGGGCGAGGGCAGCAGGACTTCGGGTTCATCTGACGCGAGATGATCACGCCCGTCGAGCGATGTACCAAGCCCGGCTCCGGAGAGCATTGGAACAAGGAAATATTAAGCCCGACACAGTCTGCAGACGGACTGGATTTTACGCCTCGTCCGTCTTCGTGCCAGCCTTATTCAGAGTAAATGTCCATCGCCAGCCAGGGCCTGATCGAGTTTCTGGATGAGCTGCGTGGCCTTCGCGTCGGTTTCGACGCTGTCTGCAGCCGAAGTGGCAACTGGTGCCGCGGGCGCTGCGACAACAGCGGCCTGCTGCGCGGCGAGGTCGAACGCCAGGTTCAGCGAAGCCAGCACCGCGATGCGGTCACGGGCCTTGACTTTTCCGGCATCGCGGATCTTGCACATGGCTGCGTCCACGCGTTCGACGGCTTCGCGCAGCTGCGCCTCGCCGCCATCGGGGCAGCCGAGCAGATAGCTCTGGCCCATGATCTGTACTTCAATCTGCTTCATGCGGGGGAATCTTCGGAGGGTGGTTCAGCCGGCAACCGTTCGAGCAGGGCATCGAGGCGCGTACGTGCCGCAACGAGCCGCGACTTCAGGGCGTCGCGTTCGCGCGTGAGCGCATCGACCTGCTCCTGCAGCAGCGCATTGGTGCGTTGCACCTCTTCGTGACGCACAAGCAGTCGTTCAACACGCTCGGCGATCTGATCGATAGGGCTGGAGGCGGGCATGGTTGGCGATTGTAGTTTCCCAAGGAAGCGGCCCCCAGGCGGTGCCTGGGCGTGGCATGGATTCTGCTGCCTTCCAGTTGCCTTTCAAACTCCAATAGCCTGTCAATGACCACGAAGAACAACACTTTATTCAGTCGGCGCGACCTGCTTACGCTCATCGGCAAGACCGCAGGGGGCGGCGCGATGTACCAGGCGATGACCTCGCTGGGCTTTGCCGCCGAATCCAACTACAGCGGACCACCGAAGCTCGATGGTGCAAAGAAGGGTGCGTCGGTGCTGGTTCTTGGCGCAGGCCTGGCCGGCATGGCCGCCGCGCTCGAACTGCGCAACGCGGGCTACTCGGTCAAGGTCCTCGAGTTCAGCAATCGCGCGGGCGGCCGGTGCTGGACACTGCGCGGCGGCGACACCTTCACCGAGCTGGGTGGCGCCGTGCAGCAATGCGGCTTCGCCAAGGGCGAGTACTTCAATCCGGGGCCGTGGCGCATTCCCTATCACCACCATGCAGTGCTGGGCTACTGCAAGCGGCTGGGCGTGGCGCTGGAGCCCTTCGTCCAGGTCAACTACAACGCGCTGGTGCATTCGAGCAAGGCCTACGGCGGCAAGCCGCAGCGCTACCGCCACGTGCAGGCCGACTACCAGGGCTACGTCGCCGAGCTGCTCGGCAAGGCCACGACGCAGGGCAACCTCGACGCGGCGCTGACGAAGGAAGACAAGGAGAAACTGCTCGAAGGCCTGCGCCGCTGGGGCGCGCTCGACACGCAGTTCCGCTATCTCGAAGGCACCGTCAGCAGCGACCGCCGCGGCTATGAAGTCGATGCGGGCGGCGGCCTCATGCCGTTGGCCAAACCGTCGAAGCCGCTCGACATGAGCGAGCTGCTGCAATCGAATCTTTGGCGTTACATCGCCAGCGGGCAAGACTACGAATTCCAGAGCGCGATCTTCCAGCCCGTGGGCGGCATGGACATGATCGCCAAGGCCTTCCAGAAAGAAGTGGGCAGCCTGATCCGCTACGGCGCCAAGGTCACGAAGATCGAGCAGAACGACCGCGGCGTGACGGTCACCTACACCGATGCATCAAAGGGCGGCGCGGTCACGCAGGCCAAGGCCGACTGGTGCCTGTGCACCATTCCGCTGTCGGTGCTCAGCCAGATCGACATCCAGGTGGGCTCGGCAATGCAGGAGGCCATCAACGCCGTGCCTTACGGCGCTTCGGTGAAGGTGGGCCTGCAGTTCAAGCGCCGCTTCTGGGAAGAAGACGAGCACATCTACGGCGGCATCAGCTACACAGACCTGCCGATCTCGCGCATTTCGTATCCCTCGACGCGCTATGGCGCCAAGGGCAAGTCGGTGGTGCTGGGCGCCTACGTGTTCGACGGCCCGAACTCCTACGAATTCACCGCCATGGCGCCCGAGGAGCGCGTGCGCCGCGCGGTCGAGTTCGGCACGCAGCTGCATCCGCAGTACGCGAGCGAATTCGACAACGGCATTTCCGTGGGCTGGCACCGCGTGCCCGGCACGCACGGCTGCTACGGCATGTGGACCGACGAGACGCGCCAGAAGCACTACAAGAACCTGTGCCAGGTCGACGGCCGCATCGCGCTGGCTGGCGAGCACGCTTCCTACATTCCGGCCTGGCAGGAGGGCGCACTGCTCTCGTCGCTCGACGCCATCCAGCGGCTGCATGCCCGCGCCGTTGCGTGAAAGCCGAGTGAAGGACACACCCACCATGAACAACAACATCACGACCTTCAAGCGCGCGCTGCTCGGCCTTTCGCTGGGCGCGCTGGCCTCGGTGGCCGGCCAGGCTGCTTTCGCGCAGTCGCCGGAGCCCGTCTTTTCCGTCGGCCCCCGATTCCAGGAGAGCTCGGGCGAGGCGATCTACCGCGCGACCTGCCAGGGCTGCCACATGGCGCAGGGACAAGGGGCGAAGGGCGCAGGCGCCTATCCGGCGCTCGCCTCGAACCCGCGGCTCGCAAGCGCGGAGTACCCGCTCTACGTGGTGATCAATGGGCAGAAAGGCATGCCCGCCTTTGGCAAGATGCTGAGCGACGAGCAGATCGCTTCCGTGGTCGGCTACGCGCGTACCCATTTCGGCAACCAGTATCCTGACGCCATTGCGGCGGAGAGCGTCAAGAAGCTGCGGCCTTGATCGGCCTTCTTCTTTCGATACCTGGCAGATCCTTTCTTCATCCACCCCAGCAGAGAGACAACACGCATGACCATGACCTCCATCACGAAGAAGCTGGCGCTCGTCGCCGCACTGCTCGCAGCCGGCACCGGCGCCGCCCATGCGGCCGATGAAATCATTCGCCACCGCATTCCGAACTCCAGCTTCCCGATTTCGGCGGCGGTGGAAGTGCCATCCTCGTTCACCAACGTCTACCTCTCGGGCCAGGTGCCGCCGCTGCAGGACGCGACCGCGCCCAAGAACAGCGCGGCGGCCTATGGCGGCGACACCAAGGGCCAGACCGTCGGCGTGCTCAAAGCCATCGAGAAGAGCCTCACAGGCCTGGGCCTGACGATGGGCGACGTGGTGAAGATGCAGGTGTTTCTCGTCGGCGATCCGGCCAAGGACAACAAGATGGATTTCGCCGGCTTCATGGAGGGCTACACCCAGTTCTTCGGCACCACCGCCCAGCCCCGACTGCCGGTGCGTTCGGCAATGCAGGTGGCGGCGCTCGCCAACCCGGCCTACCTGGTCGAGATCGAGGTGATGGCGGTACGTCCCGCCAAGTAAAAAAGCAGTACTGCGCTACTCGCTCAGCCGCACGTAGGTGGCGAGCAGCGCGCTCTTGGCAACAATCCCGAGCAGCACAGGGTTGCCGGCGCTCTCGATCACGGGCAGCCGTTCGCCCAGGTGATCGAGAAAACGCTGCAGCGCCTCGCCCAGCCCGGTGTCGGCGGTGAGCGGCTGGATGGCCTGCGAGAGCAGGGCGCCCGCGGTCGTTTCCGCTGGCGCCGTGCCGAGCGACGAAAGCGGCACCACGCCGAGGTAACGGTTGCCCGCGTCCACCACGTACAGGTACTTCACCGGGTGCTGCAGGAAGAGCCTGCTCATCGCTTCGCGGTCTGCCTCCGGGCCGACCACCGTCTCGGCTGGCTGCACCAGGTCGCGCATGTGCAGCCCGCGCAGGCGCATCTGCGTGTCCCGCTGCTCGTTGCGGTGCAGGGTGATCTCGTACATCGAGCCGGCATTGGCCGAGCGTGCGACGAAATACGCGATGACGCTCGCCGCCATCAGCGGCAGCATGACCTGGTAGCTGAGCGTCATCTCGAAGATCATCAGGATGGCCATCAGCGGCGCCTGCGTGGCGCCCGCCAGGAATGCGCCCATGCCGACGATGGCATAGGCGAACGGCGCCGAGGTGGCCGCTGGCCACAGCGCCTGCGCGCCAAGGCCGAACAGCGCACCGACCATGCAGCCGAAGAACAGCGCCGGCGTGAACACGCCGCCCACCGCGCCCGAGCCGGCCGTGGCCATCGTGGCGACCGCCTTGGCGACCAGCACCATCGCGATCAGCGTCCACGGCCAGGGCGTGTGCAGCACCGAATTGACCACGCTGTAGCCGTTGCCCCAGACCTCGGGCATGGGCACCGACACCGCACCCATCACGAGCCCGCCCAACGCCAGCCGCCACGGCAACGCAACCGGCAAGCGCGAGAACAGCGCACGGCTGCCCTGCAACGCGCGCAGGAAGCCGGCCGCCGCAAAGCCCAGCAGCACGCCGAGCACGCAGAACAGCACGACCTCGGTGCCGTGGATTTCCGGGAACGCCGGCATCTTGTAAGGAGGCTGGTAGCCGGGCAGGGCGCGCATCGCGACGTTGGCGACCACCGAGGCAATGATGATCGGCCCCACGCTTTCCATCGCGATAGAGCCCAGCACGATCTCGGCGACGAAGAAGGCGCCGGCAATGGGTGCGTTGTAGGCGGCGGTCAGGCCGGCCGCCGCGCCGCAGGCCACCAGCAACCGCAGCCGCTCGACCGGAAAGCGGAACACCCGCCCCAGCAGAGACGACGCCAGCGCCGCCAGCTGCACCATCGAGCCCTCGCGCCCGATGGAACCACCGGTGCCGATGCTCACCAGCGACGAGGCGCTGCGCACCAGCGTCTGCGCCACCGGAATGCGCCCATTACCGAGCACGATGGCTTCCATGTAGTCGGAGGCGGCGCTGCGCAAGGCGACGCGTTTCGCCAGCACCAGCAGGCCGCCGGCCACCAGTCCACCCAGCGTGGGGCAGGCGATGCGCGCCCACCACGGCAGGTGCTTCGCCATTGCCACCAGCCCTTCGCCCGGACCGAGCACCAGATGCTCGAAGTGATAAAGCGCCGCGCGAAAAAGTTCGGTCGCCAGCGTGCCGAGCAAACCGGCCACGATGGCCCACAGCAGCATCGACTGCCAGCCCGAGACACCGAAGACACGCTGCAGCGCCGAACGAAGATTGAGAACTACCGAGGCGGGCCGCATCATGGGCTGGGATGTTAGCTGCGAGCGCCGCCCAGGCGGGAACACCGAGGAACCGGCTTTACCGGGCCTCAGGTGTTGCCCCCGGTAGGGGGAAGGAGAAGCGACACGAAGTGCGCGCAGCCTGGGGGCGAGCCAAGTCACTGGCATAAAATCCCGCCCGTTGGTGCCTGCGGCGTGGTTCACGCGCCGCGGTTCAACGGGAAGCAGGAGTGGAAGCCCCCGACCTCATCAGGACGGAACAAGGCCGAAGCCGCCTGCGCTGCCCCCGCAACGGTCAAGCAGACGGCGCCGCAAGGCGCCAACCCCTTTCCATCGAAGCCACTGGGTGCCCTGAAACAGGCGCCTGGGAAGGCGGTGAGGGGCCGTTCTGCCAGCCCGGATACCGGCCAACAAGGCGGCTGCCGCATGCGTGATCTGTGCATGGGGCGGCCATGGCGCCCAGGCGCCGGCGGGGAGGCCGGCGAGGGGTATTGACGTTCGTTCGGCTCATTCATGATTTCCCACGTTTGCTTTTCTCGCGGCCGCGCTCCTGCGCGCCGTCTCCGCCATGCCTGCCTGCCGCTGGCGCTGGCTTCCGCCTTCGGTGGCCTGGCCCATGCACAAGACGCCCCCACGCTGGGCGAAACGGTGGTCACGGCCAACCGCACGCCGCAGGCGCTGTCGGACCTGGTGGGCGACGTGTCCATCATCGACCGCAAGACCATCGAGCGCAGCGGCGCGACCGGCGTGGCCGACGTGCTGGCGCGCCTGCCCGGCATCGAGATCTCGCGCAGCGGCGGCGTGGGCAACACCACCAGCCTGTTCATCCGCGGCGCTGAAACGCGCTTCACGGCCGTGTACCTCGACGGCGTGCGCATCGACTCGCAATCGACCGGCGGCGCCGGCTGGGAAGGCATTCCGCTCTCGCAGATCGACCGCATCGAAGTGCTGCGCGGCCCGGCCGCCGCGGTGTACGGCTCCGACGCCGTGGGCGGCGTGATCCAGCTCTTCACCAAGCGCGGCGAAGAGGGCGTGTCGCCTTACGCGGGCATCGGCTTCGGCAGCAAGGGCCTGCGCAAGATCGAAGGCGGCGTGAGCGGCAAGTCGGGCCTGTTCGACTATTCGTTCGGCGTGGCGCACGAGGAAAGCAAGGGCTACAACGTGCAGCCCGCAAGCAAGCGCAACGTGGTGAAAGACGGCTACACCAGCCCCGACCGCGACGGCTACAACAGCACCTCGGGCAACGTGAAGCTGGGCTTGCAGATCACGCCGGACCAGCGCCTGGAGGCCACGCTGCTCACCAGCGACATCAAGGCCGGCTACGACGCCACCGTCTCCTACAGGACCAAGCCGCCGATCCTGTTCCGCGACGACGTGTCGAACAACACGCTGCGTACCGCCGGCCTGACCTGGTCGGCCAAGTGGAACGACATCTACAGCACCCGCGTGCAGGTGACCGATTCGCAGTCGGTCTACAAGACGCAGCCTTCGTTCTACCGGACCGAAACCAACCTGCGCGGTTACCTGTTCCAGAACGAATTCCGCTTCGGCCCGCACCTGGTGACGGCCACCTTCGAGCGCCGCGAAGACGCGCTCGAAAACGCGCCCACCACCTCGTCGAAGCTGCTGTCACGCGACCGCTCGCAGGATGCGATTTCGCTCGGCTACGGCTTCGTGCAGGGCCCGCATTCGCTGCAGCTGCATGTGCGCCACGACAGGGACAGCGAGTTCGGCGGCAAGACCACCGGCAGCGCGGCCTACGGCTATGCCATCACCCCGTCGCTGCGCTTCACGGCCTCGGCCGGCACCGCCTTCCGCGTGCCCACCCTGTACCAGCGCTTCAGCGAATACGGCGTGTCCACGCTGCGGCCCGAAAGCAGCCAGAACGTCGAGCTGGGCATGAACTACGCCAAGGACGGCACCACCGCAGGCATCGTGGTGTATCGCAACCGCGTGCGCAACCTGATCAACTTCGTCGGCACCGCCACGGGCTGTGCCTCGACGTTCGGCTGCTACACCAACGTGAACCGTGCCACCCTGCAGGGCGCCACGCTGTCGGCCAGCCAGCGCCTGGGCGACGTCACGCTGCGCGCCTCGCTCGACGTGCAGGACCCGAAGGACGCCGACACCGGCAACCTGCTCGCACGCCGCTCCAAGCGCCATGGCACCCTGGGCGCCGACTGGCGCGTCGCCGGCTGGACGCTGGGCGCCGAGGTGCAGTCCTCGAGCAAGCGCTACGACGACGCGGCCAACACCATCAAGCTCGGTGGCTACACCGTGCTGAACCTGTCGGCCAGCACGCAGATCACGCGAGACCTCAACCTCGTGGCCCGCGTCGACAATGTGGGCAACAAGGACTACCAGTTCGCGCGGCTGTACGCCAATGCCGGCCGCACCGCGTACGTCGGTCTCAAGTGGACGCCTCACTAAGCCAAGCTACCCAACCAGGCGACACCGCCGGTGCCGCGGCAGTCTCGTGCGCCGCGGTGCTGGTGGCTGCCCCGGCTTCGGGGCAGGGCAAGACCACCGTCGCCGCGGCGCTCGCGCGGCTGCATGCGCGCCAGGGGCGGCGCGTGCGCGCCTTCAAGTGCGGGCCCGACTTTCTCGACCCGCACTGGCTGGCGCTGGCCACCGGCGCGCCGGTGCATTCGCTCGACCTCTGGATGACCGGCGAGGCCGATTGCCGCTCGCGCCTGCGCGCCGCGGCGGCCGAGTGCGACCTTGTGATTATCGAAGGCGTGATGGGCCTGTTCGACGGCACGCCCAGCGCGGCCGACCTGGCTGAGCGCTTCGGCCTGCCGGTGCTGGCGGTGATCGATGCGCACGCCATGGCGGGCACCTTCGGCGCGCTGGCCTACGGGCTGCAGAACTTCCGGCCTGGGTTGCCATGGGCCGGCGTGCTGGCGAACCGCGTGGCCAGCGAGAGGCACGCGGGCATGTTGAAAGACGCGCTGCGCGAACCCTCGCAGTGGCTTGGCGCCTTGCCGCGCGACGCGGGGTTCACGCTGCCCGAGCGGCACCTGGGCCTCGTGGCCGCTACCGAACTCGGCGATGCGATGGCGCGTCTCGACGCGGCGGCCGATGTGCTGGGCGCCACGCCGCTCGGGCAGATGCAGACCAGTCAACTGCCGCAGGTGCGTTTCGAGGCACCCGCTTCCGGCGAGGCAGAAGCCGTGCCGCCGCTGCTGGCTGGCCGCGCCATCGCCATTGCGCGCGATGCGGCCTTTTCATTCATCTACCCCGCGAACCTCGACGTGCTCACGGCGCTGGGGGCGCGGCTGTCCTTTTTCTCGCCGCTCGCAGGCGATGCCTTGCCGGCATGCGACGCGGTCTGGCTGCCCGGCGGCTACCCCGAACTGCACGCCGAAGCGCTGGCCGCCTGCGCGCCGATGCGCGAATCGCTCGCCGCGCATGCCGCTGCGGGCAAGCCGGTCTGGGCCGAGTGCGGCGGCATGATGGCGCTGTTCGACGAACTGGCCACGCAAGACGACGCGCAGGTCCACCGCCTCTGGGGCCTGCTGCCGGGCCGCGTGACCATGCAGAAGCGGCTCGCCGGCCTTGGCCCGCAACAGCTCACCCTCGGCAGCCACACCCTGCGCGGACACACCTTCCACTATTCGCGCTGCGAAACGCCACTGGCGCCCGCCGCGCACACTGCCAGGCCCGGCGCGACGCAGCCCGTGGGCGCACGCGGCGGCGAGGCGCTGTACGTGCAGGGCCCGGTGCGCGCCAGTTACTTCCACGCGTGGTTTGCCTCCAGCCCGCAAGCCACGGCCCGCCTTTTCGGCGCCATGCCCATCGAGTTGGAGATCCATGCCGCAATCGAATAAGCCGAAGACCATCGAGCACGAGTTCATCCTGGGTGGCCAGAAGAGCGGCAAGTCGCGCCGCGCCGAGCAGCGTGCCATCGACTGGTTCGCGGCCGATTCCCGCACGCACCGCGCCGTGCTGATCGCCACCGCGCAGGCCTACGACGACGAGATGCTGGAGCGCATCGTGCGCCACCAGGCCGACCGTGCCGAGCGGGTGCCCGGCATGCGCACCATCGAGGAGCCGATCGAACTCGCGCGCGCCGTCGTCACGCAGAGCACGCCCGAGACGCTGGTGGTGGTCGACTGCCTCACGCTGTGGCTCACCAACCTGCTGATGCCGATTCACTCCGAAGACGCCCGCCCCGTGACGCGCACCCCGGCCACGCACATCGCCATGCTGCTGGTCGCGCTGCGCGAGGCGCGCGGGCCGGTGGTGCTGGTCGGCAACGAGATCGGCCTGGGCGTGATTCCGCTGGGCCGCGAGACGCGCGCCTTCGTCGACGCGCTCGGCCGCCTGAACCAGGACGTGGCCGCCGCCTGCGACCGCGTCACCCTGATGGCCGCAGGCCTGCCGTTGAGCCTGAAAGCGCCTGCTGCATGAAGAAGAAAAAGACGATCCGCACTCCGTTGGTCGCGCTCGGCCTGGCCCTGTTCGCGCTGGCCGCGCACGCCTTCGACGTGGTCGACGAGCGCGGCGTGTCCGTGAGCCTGCCGCAGCCGCCGCAGCGCATCGTCTCGCTGCTGCCGTCGCTTACCGAATCGATTTGTGCGCTCGGTGCCTGCAATCGGCTGGTGGGTGTCGATCGCTATTCCAACTCGCCCGAACAGGTGAAGGCGCTGCCGCAGCTCGGTGGCGGGATCGACCCGAACGTCGAGGCCATCGTCGCGCTCAAGCCCGACGCGGTGCTGCTTGCCAAGTCGTCGCGCGTCACGCAGCGGCTCGAGGCGCTGGGCCTGAAGGTGCTGGTGCTCGAACCCAAGAGCCATGCCGACGTGCAGCGCGTGCTCGACAAGCTCGACCAGGTGCTCGGCACGCACGAAGCGCCGAAGGTCTGGCGCGTGATCGATGCCAGCGTGTCGGCCGCCGCGCAGTCGGTGCCCGCGAGCGCCAGGGGCATGCGCGTGTACTTCGAAGTGAACAGCGCGCCGTACGCGGCGGGCGAGTCGTCGTTCATCGGCGAAACGCTCACACGGCTCGGCGTGAGGAACATCGTGCCGGCTTCGCTCGGCCCGTTCCCCAAGCTCAACCCCGAGTACGTGGTGCGCGCGAACCCCGACCTCATCATGGTCAGCGTGCGCAGCGCGCAAGGGCTGGAGCAGCGCCCCGGCTGGGCCGGCATCCGCGCAGTGCGCGAGGGCCGCATCTGCCGCTTCAGCGCGGAACAGTCCGACGTGCTCGTGCGCCCCGGTCCGCGCATGGACGAGGCCGCGCGCCTGATGGCGCAGTGCCTGAGTGACAAAGGCGGCAAATGGTGAACGCAGCGCGAAGGCACACGGTCCATCTGCGCCGCGTCTTGCTGCTTGGCGCAGGCCTGCTGGTGGCGGGCGCTGCGCTGATGGTGCTGGGCCTGGGCATCGGCAGCACCGGTTTCGAAAGCCTGCTCGCGGCGCGGCACGACCCGGTGGCACTGCAGATCGTGTGGGACATCCGCCTGCCGCGCACGCTCGGCGCGTGGCTGGCGGGCGCGCTGCTGGGGCTGGCGGGCGCGGTGGCGCAGGGGCTGTTCCGCAATCCACTGGCCGATCCGTACCTGCTGGGCAGCGCCTCGGGCGCCTCGCTCGGGGTGGCACTGGCGCTGCTGATGTTCGGCGGCTCCGCCGCCAGCGCGCAGTGGGTGATGCGGCTCGGGCTCACGGGTGCGGCCTTTCTCGGCGCGGTGCTGGCGGTAATGCTCACGCTGATGCTGGCGCGGGGCGTGCAGCAGACGCTGCGGCTGCTGCTTGCCGGCGTGATCGTCGGCGTGGTGCTCGGCGCGGCGAAAGACCTCATCACCATCGCTTCGGCAGACATCCTGCAAGCCATTCAGGGCTTCATTCTCGGCAGCACCGGCCTCGTCGGCTGGAGTGCCTGCGCGGTGATGGCGATGGTCGGCGCGGTCTGCCTGCTGCTGGCCTGGGCGCTGGCGCCGGTGCTCGACGGGCTCGCGCTCGGCGAGGCCACCGCGCGCAGCCTCGGCCTGCCGCTGGGCGCGATGCGCGCGGCGCTGGTCGTGGTGCTGGCACTGGCCACCGGCGCAGCCGTGGCGCAGACCGGGTTGATCGCCTTCGTCGGCCTCGCGGCGCCGCATCTCGTGCGCTCGGCCATCAAGACCACGCACGCGCGGCTGATCCTGCTGTCGGCGCTGATGGGCGGGCTGCTGCTGATGGCGGCCGACCTGCTGGCGCGCTGGCTGATCGCGCCGCAGGAACTGCCGGTTGGCGTGCTCACGGCCGTGCTGGGCGGCAGCTACCTGCTGTGGTTGATGCACCGGCGCGGCGCGCGGAGTGGCGTGGCATGAGCAGCCGACACAACAACACCCCGGCTCTCGAAGCGCGCCGCGTGAGCGCCACGCTCGGCGCAACCGAGGTGCTGCACGACATCGATCTGGCGTTGTCGTCCGCCCGCTGGACCAGCATCGTCGGTCCGAACGGCGCGGGCAAGTCGACGCTGCTCAAGGCACTCGCGGGACTGCTGGCGCACCGGGGCGAGGTGCGGCTCTTCGGCGACGCGCAGAACAAGGTACCGGCGCGCATCCGCGCCCAGCGCCTCTCGTGGCTCGGCCAGAGCGGCACGGGCGAGGGCAGCGCCGACGACCTGATGGTCTATGACGTCGCCATGCTTGGCCGCCTGCCGCACCAGCGCTGGCTGGCCGCCCCCAGCGAGGCTGACCGCGAGGCGGTGGAGCGTGCGCTGCGCAGTACGCAGGCTTGGGACTGGCGCGACCGCCCGCTGGGTCAGCTCTCTGGCGGCGAACGTCAGCGGGTGCTGCTGGCGCGCGCGCTCGCTGTCGAGGCCGAACTGCTGCTGATGGACGAGCCGCTCGCCAACCTCGATCCGCCGCACCAAGCCGACTGGATGCAGACTGCTCGTGCGCTGGTTGCCGAGGGCAAGACCGTGGTCAGTGTGCTGCACGAGCTGCCGATGGCGCTGGCGGCCGACGAACTTGTCGTGATGGATCGTGGCCGGGTGGTGCACCACGGCGGCTGCAGCGACCCTGCCACGCACGCGGCGCTGGAGCAGGTGTTCGACCATCGCATTCGGGTGCATCGGGTGGCTGAGCAATGGATTGCGTTGCCGTTATGAGATGCGCTGTGTTTTCGGTGCGTTGTTCGGGGCGCGATCGTGCAGCGCCGTCGTTGATCGGCCGGCACAACAGCAGCGTCCATGTGCGAATGGCATCGGGTGCTCCCCGCAGCGAAATAAAGGAAGAGGCCGCAGGCCGGGGGACATTCGCGGAGGGGAGTACCCGGTGTCATTCGCACGCACCCCGAACAACAGAACAGCCCCCGAAAACTGAATTGGAACTCCCATGCAAATAGAGACCCCCCCAAGCGAAAAGCCATACGAGAAACCAGAAGGCGAACGCCGAGGCCTCGTCATCGTCAACACAGGCGACGGCAAGGGCAAGAGCACCGCCGCCTTCGGCCTCGCGCTGCGCGCTCACGGCCGCGGCAAGGCCGTGAAGATCTACCAGTTCATGAAAGTGCCGACTGCGCGCTTCGGCGAACACCGGATGTTCGAGCAGATCGGCATCCCGATCGAAGGGCTCGGCGACGGCTTCAGCTGGAAGAGCCAGGACCTCGAACGCTCCGGGCAACTGGCGCGCGACGGCTGGGAGAAGGCCAAGGCCGCGATCCTGTCGGGCGAGTTCTTCCTGGTGGTGCTCGACGAGATCACTTATCCGCTGATCTACGGTTGGCTGCCTCTGGAAGGCGTGCTCGAAACGCTGCGCGCGCGGCCGAAGCATGTACACGTGGTGCTCACCGGCCGGCGCTGCCCGCCCGAGATCATCGAACTGGCCGACACCGTGACCGAGATGACGCTCGTCAAGCACGCCTTCAAGGCCGGCATTCCTGCGCAACGCGGCATCGAAGATTGAGCGTGATGGCACATGCGTTCGCGGTCGACGAGGTGAGGGCGGTCTACCGCGCCATCCACGAGCGGCGCGATATGCGCCACTTCGCGGGCGGGCAGGTCGCGCCGGAGGTGCTGCGCCGGCTGCTCGATGCGGCGCACCACGCGCCCAGCGTCGGTTTCATGCAGCCGTGGCGCTTCATCCGCATTCGCGGTGAGGCGCTGCGCCAGCAACTGCACCGTGTCGTCGAGCACGAGCGCGTGCTGACCGCCCGCGCACTCGGCGAGCGCGAGGACGAGTTCATGCGCCTGAAGGTGCAGGGCCTTCTCGATGCGGCGGAGCTGCTGGTGGTGACGCTGGCCGAGGGCCGCGAGAAGCACGTGTTCGGCCGCCGCACGTTGCCGCAGATGGACCTGGCCTCGGCCTCCTGTGCCATCCAGAACCTCTGGCTCGCGGCGCGTGCCGAAGGGCTGGGCATGGGGTGGGTGTCGCTGTTCGATCCGGCCGAGGTGTCGGTGCTGCTCGGCCTGCCTGAAGGCGCGGAGCCCATTGCCTTGCTGTGCCTGGGGCCCGTGCACAGCTTTTACGAAGAGCCGATGCTGCAGCGCGAACGCTGGGCGAAGCGCGAGCCGCTCGCGTCGCTGGTGTTCGACGAGGGCTGGGGTCGGCCTTCGGACCTTTTCGACCATCCGTCTCCCGTGGAGCCCACCTGATGCTGGCTTTCGACACCGTTCTCTTCGAGCTTGCGCGCCTGTTCCTCTGGCCGGTGACGCTGGGCGTGCTGCTGTCCTTCGTCTATGCCGTGTACTGCCTTGGCGCGTTCGGCATCGAATACTTGCAGCGTCGCCGCGACCCATCGCGCGCGCTGGTGCTGCAGGGCCATGCGCAGGCCAGCCAGGAGCAGATGGAGCTGGTTGTGCTCAAGCAGCTCGAAGGCGTGCGCCTGTGCAGTCGCGTGGCGCCGATGCTGGGGCTGATCGCCACCATGATCCCGATGGGCCCCGCGCTCGTCGCCGTGGCCTCGGGCGAATCGCAGGGCGTGGCGCAGAGCCTGGCGCCCGCATTCGCGAGCGTGATCGTGGCGCTGGCCTCGGCCTCGATCACCTTCGTGGTCTATACCGTGCGGCGCCGCTGGCTGATGCGCGAGCTGGTGTCGGTGCTCGATGCTCGGGACCGGCTTTCATGAGCCGACGCCAGTTTTCCATTCTGAGCAGCCTGGACAGCGATGACGACGATCCGGTGCTCTCGACCATCAACCTGATCGACGTGTTCATGGTCGTGATCGGCATGCTGATGATCGCGGTCATCAACAACCCGATGAACCCCTTCGCGCAGGACAAGGTGACGATCATCCGCAACGAGGGCCAGCCGAACATGGAGATCGTCACGCGTGAGGGCCGCAAGATCACGCGCTTCAAGGCCAGCGGCGCGACGGGGCAGGGTGATGGCGAGAAGGCCGGCACTGCCTGGCGGTTGAAGGACGGCACGATGGTCTATGTGCCGGCGGATGCGGTTCCGGCGCAGGGCGGGAAGTGACGCGGTTTTTCTTCTGGCTGCTGGTGGCGGTGCTGGGGTTTCTTGCGCCGGCACAGGCCCAGCCTGCGGGGGGGCGTGTCGTTGTGCTGAGCACCTCGCTGGTTTCGCCGGCGCGGGTGGTTCGATTGGAGGCTGCGGCGCGTGAAGCCGGGTTGCCGTTGCAGGTGGTTTCGGCGTCGCAGGACTCGCCCGAGACGCTGACTGCTGCGCTCGAAGGGGCGCGTCTGCTCGTCATCGATGCACCGCACATCAGCGTCGCGCAGGCTGCTGCAGCGCGCTTCGGCGACACGATCTCGCGAAGCACTGCGCCGTATGTGCTGATCGGCGAATTCGCGCTGGTGGCCAAGGGGCAAGCCTCCACTGCCGCGCCGCTGGTGACCGAGCGCGGTGTCGATGCCGTATGGGCGCAGCGCCTGCGCGAGTACTGGCGCTTCTCGGGCGCGGCCAATCTCGGCGCGGCGATGAAGGCCCTGGAGCAGCCCGGCAAGCTCGATGGCCTGCCCGACCCCGTGCCGCTGCCGCTGGCCGGCCTCTATCACCCGGGCTGGCCGCGCATCGAAACCGACATCGCCGTCGTCGAACGGCTGCCCGGCAGCAGCGGCACGGTTGCCATTGCCATCAACAGCGCCACCGTGACGGGCGACGACACCGGCTGGCTCGATGCGCTGATCGCCTCGCTCGAATGGCGCGGCCTGCGCGCCTATGCCTTCTACGGCCCGCGCCAGCAGAAAGACCTGTTCTTTCGCATGACGCACGCCGGCGAGCGGCGCGTGGCCGATGCGATCGTCAATGCCTCGCTGGTCTTCAGCCCGAACGAGCGCAAGGCCGAGCTTGAGCGCATCGGCGTGCCGGTGCTGCAGACATTGCCCTCGCTGGCCATGGACGCGACGCAATGGGCACAGAGTAAAGACGGTCTGTCGCAAACCGACATTGCTGCCTACTACAGCCCGAGCGAGCTGGCCGGCATGACCGACCCGATGCTCGTGAGCGCCCGCGACGCAGCGGCTGGCACGCTGCAGCCGCTGCCCGCGCAGATCGACTCAGTGGCCGACAAGGCAGCCGCATTGCTTCGCCTGCAACGCACGCCGGCCGCCGATCGTCGCGTGGCGATGCTGGTCTACAACTACCCACCGGGCGAAGCCAACTTCGGCGCGTCCTTCCTCAATGTGCCGCGCAGCGTGAGCAACATGCTTGCAGCAATGAAGTCCGCCGGCTACCGCACCGAACTGCCGGGCGCCGACGCGCTCATCGCGCAAGTGCAGGCGACGATGAGGGCCTACTACCCAACGGGGCAGGGCGACGAGCTGCAGCCGCTGCTCGACAAGAACCTGGCCGACGTGATACCGCTGTCGCGCTACCTCGCATGGTTCCGGTCGCTGCCGGTGGAAACGCAGCGCCGCATCGAGAGCTACTGGGGCCCGCCTGAGAAGTCGACCATGCTGCGCCCCGTCGCGGGCGAGCAGGCCTTCGTGATCCCGCGCGTGCAGTTCGGCAACGTCGTCGTGCTGCGCCAGCCGCCGCGCTTCGAGCCTGGCACGCAGGTGGCGAGCAAGGCTGAGCAGGTGTACCACCGCTCGGGCATTCCGCTGAGCCACAGCTACCTCGCCACCTACCTCTGGCTGCGCACGCAGTTCGGTGCGAGCGCGGTGGTGCACGTGGGCACGCACGGCACAGTCGAATGGTCTGCGGGCAAGGAGCGCGGCCTGTCGGTGCAGGACGATCCGCTGCTAGCGCTGGGCGATCTGCCGAATGTCTACCCGTACATCATGGACAACCTAGGCGAGGCCACGACAGCAAAGCGCCGCGGTCGCGCGACCATGGTGAGCCATTCGACGCCGATGTTCGCGCCCGCCGGTTTTCGGCCCGGCGTGCAGGCCATGCACGAGCGCATGCACGACTGGGAGACGCTGTCGCCCGGCCCGGTGAAGACGGCGATGGAAAAGCAGCTGACGGCCGAGTTCGTGGAGCAGCACTACGACCGCGACCTGAACTGGACACCCACGCGGATTCGCGCGGACTTTGCCGGCTTCATCGCGGTGCTGCATCCGTACCTCGACGAACTCGCGCAGACCGCGCAGCCGCTGGGCCTGGCGACCTTCGGGCAGGCGCCCGATGCGCAGCGCCGGCGCATGACGATCCTGCAGATCCTCGGCAAGCCTTTGGTCGAGGCGCTGGGTGAAGACATCGACGAGGTTTTTCTGATCGATGCGAAGAGCGTTGCCGGCTCGCGGCCCGCGCGCTGGGTCGAACTCGCGCTTACCGATGCGCAGGCAGCGAGTGCCATGGGCAAGACCTCGGCCGAACAGCGGAGTCTGCTGTCGCTGGCCGAACGCGCGCAGAAGCTCGATGCCGTGCTTGCCCACAACGAAGAAATCGAAGGACTGCTCACGGCGCTCGACGGCCGCTACCTGAAGTCGAGCTACGGTGGCGATCCGGTGCGCAACCCCGACAGCCTGCCGACCGGTCGCAATCTCTACGGCTTCGACCCGAGCCGTGTGCCTACGCGCGCGGCCTGGGACGCAGGCGTTGCCGCGATGGACGCCTGGATCGCCGGACACGCGAAGACCCATGCCGGCAAGGCGCCGGAAAAGATCGCCTTCACGCTGTGGGCTGGCGAGGCCTCGCGCCACCAGGGCGTGCTGGAAAGCCAGGCCTTCTACGCCATGGGCGTGAAGCCGCGCTGGGACGAGGGCGGGCGCATGACGGGCATCGAGGTGATTCCCGCGTCGGTGCTGAAGCGGTCGCGCATGGACGTGCTGATCAGCGTCACCGGCTCCTACCGCGACCAGTTTCCCAACGTGATGCGTTGGCTCGACGAGGCAGTGCAGCAGGTGGCTGCCTTGCGAGAGCCCGGCAACGCCGTCGCGCAGCACAGCGAGGCGATGGCGCGCAGGCTGCGTTCGGAGGGCGCGTCGGTGCAGGAGGCGCAGCGCTGGTCCACAGCGCGCGTTTTCTCGAACGAGCAAGGCAGCTATGGCGCCGGGCTCGAGGAGGCCGCGCTTGCGAGCGACGTATGGAAGAAGCAGCAGCGCGGCGGCGGCGATGCGCAGATGGCGCAGCTCTACATGGATCGCATGGGCCACGCCTACGGCAAAGGCCTCGACGGCGCCGCACGGCCGGGCGCCTATGCGGGCAATCTCATGCAGGTCGATGCGGCGCTGATGGCGCGCAGCTCCAACCTGTATGGCGTGCTGACCAACGACGATCCGTTCCAGTACCTCGGCGGCATCGCGCAGGCCGTGCGCCAGCTCACTGGCAAGGACCCGGCGCTGTACGTGCAGAACCTGCGCGACGGCAGTGCGGTGCGCACCGACACGGCCGCAGGCGCCATCGCACGCGAGATGCAGACGCGCTACCTGCACCCGCAATGGATCGAAGCGCAGAAGGCCGAGGGCTACAGCGGCACGCTGCAGGTGCTCAAGACTGCGCAGTTTCTCTGGGGCTGGCAAGTCACGGCGCCGCAGGCAGTGCGGCAGGACCAGTGGCAGTCGCTGCACGACGTGTATGTGCGCGACAAATACAAGCTGGGCACGCGCGAGTGGCTGGAAGGTGACAACCGGGCGGCCTTCGCGCAGACGCTGGAGCGCATGCTCGACGCGGTGCGACTGAACTACTGGAAGCCGGATGGCGCCACGCGACGCGAGCTGGCACGGGCCTATGCGGAGGCGGTGCGCGCGGCCGGGCTGCGCGAGCGGAATGCGGGCGTGCAGCGGTTCGCGCAGGCGGAGTTGTCGCAGCCTGCGCCTTCACACCAGCCACGCCCGTCGGTCGAGCCCGTGGTCGCGGCAGCGCCCGTGCCAGCTCCTACCCCGGCAGCCGAGCCAGCGCCGGACAGCCCCCAGCCCGTCAGCGGCCTCAAGCTCGAACCCACGCCCGCTGACGCCCCATCGCCCAAGGCCGAGACCATCGTCCTTCGGCTCTGGGTGGCGTTGGGGACCGCGCTGCTTGTCGCACTCGGTGCACTGATGCAGTGGCGCCGGGGCAGGGCGACTGCCTGATTCGCGAGAATGGCGGCTCCCATGCTCCTCCAGAATCTCGAATACGCCATCGCTGTAGCCGCCGCGCTGTGGATCGCACTGGCCATCGACCGCTGGCTGGGTGAGCCGCCTGCGGCGTTGCATCCCGTCGTGTGGATGGGACGCTACCTCGGGCTCGGTTCGCGCATCGCGCCGCCTGCGTACCCCGCGAAGCCGGTGGATCTGCCGATGTTCTTCATTGGCGCGTTGGTGTGGTGCGTGGGGGGCGCGTGCGTCTGGGGCGTCGCCATGGTCTTGCAGACGCTCATGGTGCTGTCGCTGCCTGCATGGGCCGTTGCACTCCTGCTGGGCCTGCTGCTGAAGCCACTCTTTGCCTGGCGCATGCTGCGCGATGAAGTACTTGCGGTCGAGGCCGCGCTGGCCGTTTCGCTCGATGCCGGCCGAAAGCAGTTGGCGCGCTTGGTGAGTCGCGACGTCTCCCGGCTCAGCGAGCGCGAAGTGCGCGAAAGCGCGATCGAATCGCTCGCGGAAAACCTCAACGACTCGCTCGTGGCCCCGGTGTTCTGGTTCGTGCTGTTCGGCCTGCCGGGTGCTGCGCTTTATCGTTTCGCGAACACCGCCGACGCGATGTGGGGCTACCGCGGCGAGCGCAACGGCCGTGATTGGACCTGGCTCGGCAAATGGGCCGCGCGCGCGGACGACGTGCTCTCGTGGGTGCCGGCGCGCATCACCGTGGGGCTGCTGGCGCTGGCGGCGTGCCGCTGGCCCACGGGGCTGTCAGAAGAGGCGCGCCGTACGCCGTCGCCCAACAGCGGCTGGCCGATGGCGGCGATGGCGCTACTCCTTGGTGTGCGGCTGGCGAAGCCGGGCGTGTATGCGCTGAATGCCGAGGGGCGTGCGCCTTCCGCGTTGGACATGCAACGCACCGCGCAACTGGGTGGCCGGGCCGCGTTGGCGGCGGGTGTGTTCGCGTCGCTGGTCATCGTGGCGACAGCCGGCTGGAGGTGGGTATGAGCACGGTGGTGCATGGCGGTCCTGATGCGGCTGGCGCCGCGCCGCACGACTTCTCGACCAATGCCAATGCCTGTGGCCCATGCCCCGAGGCTCTGGAGCGGGTCAGCGCTGCCGACGTCTCGCGGTATCCCGATCCGGCCTACACGGCGTTGCGTGAGCAACTTGCGGTCATGCACGGCGTGGAAGCCTGGCGCATCGTGCTTGCAGCCGGGGCCAGCGAGTTCATCCGGCGCATCACCACCTGGGCGGCCCTGGAAGATCGCGGCGGCCATGGCGAGGTCGCGCTGCCGCCCATGTCTTACGGCGACTATGCGGCGGCCGCGCGAGCCCATGGGTTGCAGGTGGTGCGCGCACCGCATCCGGCGCGCCAACTGCGGCTCGCCTGGTGCTGCGATCCCTCCACGCCGCTGGGTCAGGCGCAGCAGGGCATTCTCGAGACAGTGGATGCCCTGCCCGAGGGCGTGCCCTGCGTGCTCGACCGCGCCTACGAGCCCTTGCGCCTGGAGGGCCGCCTTGCGCTGAGCCAGAGCCGCCTGGATCGCCTCTGGCAGATGTGGTCTCCTAACAAGGCGCTGGGGATGACAGGCGTACGTGCGGCCTATGTGATCGCTCCGTCAAACGCGCAGGATGCGGTGCGCGCCTTGCTGCGCCTGAGCGCCTCGTGGCCGGTGGGCTCGCACGGCGTGGCAATGCTTTCGGCCTGGACGCAGCCTGACGTGCAGGCCTGGCTTCGTGAAAGCCTCGGGACCTTGCGCGACTGGAAGGCGTCGCAGATGGCCATGTGCAGTGAGATCGGTTGGCACGTCGGGCCCAGCGACGCGAACTTTCATGTCGCCCAGCCCATGGTGGACGACTTCGCCGGTCTGCTGAAGCACCTGCGCGCCGAAGGCATCAAGCTGCGCGACTGCGCCTCCTTCGGCCTGCCGGGCCACGTGCGCCTCGGCGTGCTGCCGCCCGCCAGCCAGCAGGCGTTGAAAGAGGCCTGGACAAACGCGTCCTGAACACATACACCCGCACCCACAAGAAAAATGCTCTACGCCATCACCACGCTCTTTCTCTGCCAACTGGCCGGCGAACTGCTCGTGCAGTGGCTCGGCCTGCCCATTCCCGGTCCGCTGATCGGCATGGTGCTGCTGTTCATCGGCCTGCTGGTGCGCGGCGGCGTGCCGCAGGTGCTGACCGACACATCGGGCCATCTGCTGCGCAACCTGATGCTGCTGTTCATTCCGGCCGTGACCGGCGTCATGCTGCATTTCGAGCGGGTGGGGCGCGAGTGGCTGCCGTTTCTTGCGGCAGGCATCGTCGGCGCGGCCTTCACCATGACGGTCACGGCGCTCACGTTCCGCTGGATGATCCGCTTCACCGGCAAGGACGCGCAATGACCGCGCCGGCCAAGCTTTCTGAAATCTGGGTCTTCCTCGCGCAGTCGCCGCTGCTGTGGCTGTCGCTCACGCTGCTGGCCTATCTTGGCGCGCTGTGGCTGCACACCCGCAGCGGGCGCAATCCGGTGGTCAACCCGGTGCTGATTTCGGTGATCGTCATCGTCGGCGTGCTGCTGCTCACGCGCACGCCCTACGACACGTATTTCGAAGGCGCGAAATTCGTGCATTTCCTGATCGGCCCCGCCACGGTGGCCCTTGCCGTGCCGCTGTACAGCCAGGTCGGCCGGCTGCGGCGGCTGTGGCTGCCCATCGGTGTGGCGCTGCTGGTGGGCTCGGTCGCGGCCATCGTGTCGGCCATCGGCATCGCGTGGGTGCTGGGCGGCTCGCACGAGTTGATGATGTCGCTTGCGCCCAAGTCGGCCACCATGCCCATCGCGATGGGCGTGGCCGAGAAGATCGGCGGGCTGCCTTCGCTGGCGGCGGTGGCCGCGGCCGTTGCCGGCATCTCGGGCGCGATCATGGCGACCGGGCTGCTGAACCTGCTGCGCATCAGGGAGCCCGCGGTGCGCGGCTTTGCGGTCGGCATGGCGGCGCACGGCATCGGCACGGCGCGGGCCATTCAGGTGGATGAAACGGCGGGCGCGTTCTCCGCGCTGGCCATGGGGCTGAACGGCATCGCGACAGCGCTGCTGGTGCCGCTGATCGTCAGGCTGATGGGGGCATGAAACCATCCATGTCCAAGGCCGAGACCCGTCCGATGGAACTGGTCTGGCCAGCCAAGGCCTACCTGCCAAGCTATGTGTCGGCCCTGAACCGGGGCTGGGCGCGCGACGAGACGCGGCCCGAATCGGGCTCCGAGGAACGGGCCGCCATCAAGGCCAATGCCGACCGCTTCCTTGCCAGCCTGGTGGACCGCGAAGCCAAAGGCGGGCGCATCGTCATGCCCGACGGCTCCAAGGTGCGGCGCCTGCCGGGCTACAAGTGCTGGATGTGGGACGGCGAGTTCTGCGGCAGCATCGACCTGCGCTGGCAGCCCGGCACCGACGCCTTGCCGCTCTACTGCCTGGGCCACATCGGCTACAACGTCGTGCCTTGGAAGCAGCGCAAGGGCTATGCGACGCGTGCGCTCGGCGCCATGCTGACGCTTGCTGCGGGCGAGGGGCTGAACCGCGTCGAGATCACGACCAGCCCGGACAACTTCGCGTCGCAGAAAGTGATCGCGGCCAATGGCGGCGTGCTGATCGAAACCTTCATCACCCTGCCGAGCCAGGGCAGCCTCACCAAGTTTCGCTACCGCATCGATCTCTGAAGGAAAATTGCGCATGGCTCACTACACCGCTGAAATCCTCTGGCTGCGCGGCGAGCAGGACTTTCTCGGCAACACCTACAGCAGAAGGCATTCGCTGCGCTTCGACGGCGGCGCGGAAGTGGCGGGCTCGTCGTCGCCGCACGTGGTGCCGCTGCCGATGTCCGATGCGTCGGCGGTCGATCCCGAAGAGATGTTCGTCGCCTCGCTGTCGAACTGCCACATGCTGTGGTTCCTCACCATGGCCGTGAAGCGCAAGTTCGTCGTCGACCGGTATTTCGATGCAGCCACCGGCGTGATGGAGAAGAACGCCGAGGGAAAGATGGCGATGACGGTGGTCACGCTGCGGCCGGAAGTGACCTTTTCCGGCGAGAACGTGCCGACGCGCGAGCAGATCGAGCAGATGCACCACCGGGCGCATGAAGAATGCTTCATTGCCAATTCGGTGAAGACCGAGGTGCGCTGCGAGCCGGTGTACTGACGCGCTCCCTGCCTTGGCTGCCCGCGCGGGCCGATTCAGCGGCGCTGCAGCCGCGGGTTCTTGGCAAACAGCTCCGCCGCCCAGTCAACGAACGCCCGCACCTTCGCGCTCAGGTGCCGGTTGGGCGGGTACACCACGTGAATGGGCAGCGGATCGCGACTCCAGTCCGGCAGCACCTCGACCAGTTCGCCGCTTTCCAGCAGCGGCTCGGCCATGAAGGTGATGCACTGCGAAATGCCGAAGCCGCCGAGCACCGCCGTGATGTGCGCGTTGCTCTCGTTCACCGACACGCGGTAGTGCCCGTTGAGCTCGATGTGCTCGTCGCCCTTCTTGAACTCGTGCGGGTACACGCGGCGCGTGGTGCCCGAGAAATAGCTCACCACCACGTGGCGCTTCTCGATGTCGTTCGGGTGCTGCGGCACGCCGTAGCGCTTGATGTACGCCGGTGACGCCACGGTGACGAAGTGCAGGGTGCCGATGCGCCGTGCCACCAGCGACTGGTCGCTGAGGTCGCCCGCGCGGATCACGCAGTCGACGTTGTCGCTGATCAGGTCGACGGTGCGGTCGCTCACGCCCAGGTCGACCTGGATGTCGGGGTAGCGGTCGCAGAAGGTGGCCAGCGCGGGCAGGATGATCTGCCTCGCCACCGATGTGCCTATGTCGATGCGCAGCCGCCCCGTGGGGTTGGCCTGCGCATTCGTCATGCTGGCTTCCATGTCGTCGAAGTCGTTGAGCAGGCGCGCGGCGCGCTCGTAGTAGGCCGCGCCGTCGGGCGTGACGGTGACGCGGCGCGTGGTGCGGTTGAGCAGCTTCACGCGCAGGCGCGATTCGAGCGCCTGAATCTGCTTGGTGACCGTGCCCTTGGGCAGGGCCAGCGAGTCTGCCGCCCGGGTGAAGGTGCCGGCTTCCACGACGCGGACAAAGATCCGCATGGCCTGGATTTGATCCATCGAATGCCTGTTGTTGGTGCCCGGCCCACACCGGGGGGAGCGGATTCTCACACAAGGCGCCAAACCCTTGCGAAGCGCCGCGATTGTTGTCGGTTTGGAAACAGAGTAGGGGCGGCTTGCCTGTTTAACGTCACACTGGGCGACTTATATTTCAACCATCGCCCAATTCCCTGAGGTCGCCCATGTCACCCGTTCCATCGTCCCGTTCTGCCGAAGCCGCCGCCCGCGCTGCGGCGCAAGGCGTGGAAGCCGATCTGTCGATCGAGCTGCCCGGCCGCGAACCGGTCGGTGCCCGTGTGTACGGCCAGCGCGCCAAGGGTGACGTCGCACCGCTGGTGCTCCACTTCCACGGTGGCACCTTCGTCTGCGGCGACCTCGACAACGGCCGCAATGTGGCCCGGCTGCTGGCCGGAGCGGGTGCGGTGGTGGTGTCGGTGGCTTACCCGCTGGCGCCCCAGTCGCCGTTCCCGGAGCCGATCGAGGTGGGCTATGCCGCCCTCGAATGGCTCTACAAGCAGCGCACCAAGCTCGGCGGCAAGGGTGCGCAGGTGTACCTGGCCGGCGAAGAAGCCGGTGGCAACCTGGCGGCCGCGGTGGCACTCATCGCTCGCGACCGGGCACATCCGCCGGTGGCAGGCCAGATCCTGCTGTCGCCCATGCTCGATCCGTGCGCCGGTACCGCCTCGCTGCGCAACGCTACCAGCGACGAGCCCGAGTGCCGCTGGGCCAGCGGCTGGGAGAAGTACCTGAGCTGCCCCTCGAACGCCACGCACCCCTATGCGGTGCCTAGCGGTTCGCTGCGGCTGTCGTCACTGGCGCCCGCGCTGGTGCTGGTGGGTGCGGACGACGCCATGCGCGACGAGGCGCTGACCTTCGCGGGCCGCCTGCGTGCCGCCGGCATCGAGGTCACGAGCAGCGTGCTGCCCAGCGCCTCGAACTGGCCCAAGGCGCTGTACGACACCGAGAACACGGGTTGCGTGGCCTGTGAGGCCACGGTGCAGCAGCACTTCCGCGAGTTCTTCAGCGCGACCACACCGCCGACCACCGTGCCCACGGGTGCGGCGCCCAACCACCCCAGCTAGCTCCCGGCCAGCCACGGCTGCCTGATCGACACGCTGCCAGCGCGGCAGCGTGCGAGGGCCCTCTTTTTCCTGAATTCCGCCTCCTGGTGCCAAAAGCGCCGGGGTGGCCTGTTGCATCCCCAAAGTCATCGAGAAGGACGAACCATCATGTCGAACAACGAGAAAAAGCTGTCTTCCGTAGCCCGCAAGGGCCTGTGGCCCGCCGTGACCGGCATTACCGCACTGCTGGCGGTGGCCGCCGCGGTGGTTGGCATGTACAGCTTCAAGGCCGAAGCCAACAACGCCCCGGCCGCGCCGCAAGCCACGCCGGTTTCTGTCGCCACCGTGGCGTCGAGCGAGATCAATGCCTGGGACGAGTTCTCGGGCCGGCTCGAAGCCGTCGAGCGCGTCGACGTGCGCTCCCGCGTCGCGGGCGCCGTGCAATCGGTGCATTTCCGCGAAGGCGCGCTGGTGAAGCAGGGTGAGTTGCTGGTCACCATCGACCCTGCACCGTACGCGGCCGAGGTCGAGCGCGCCGAAGCGCAGGTGGCATCCGCACAGGCCCGCCAGTCGTTCAGCCGCAGCGAGCAGGAGCGTGCCAAGCGCCTGTGGGCCGACAAGGCCATTGCCCAGCGTGAATACGACGAGCGTGTGAACGCCGGCCGCGAAGCCGACGCCAACCTGCGTGCGGCGCAAGCCTCGCTGCAGTCGGCGCGCCTGAACCTGGGCTACACCCAGGTGCGGGCTCCGGTGTCGGGCCGCATCGGCCGGATCGAGGTGACGGTGGGCAACCTGGTGGCGGCCGGTCCGGGCGCTCCGGTGCTGACCACGCTGGTCTCGGTGAGCCCGATCTACGCGAGCTTCGATGCAGACGAACAGGTCATCACCCGTGCGCTGAAAGACCTGCCGAGCGGCTCCAGCGCCCGCGGCCAGATCGAGTCGATTCCCGTGCAGATGGGCACCGCCGGCCTCGACGGCACGCCCTTCACCGGCAAGCTGCAGCTGATCGACAACCAGGTCGACGCCCGCAGTGGCACGGTGCGTGTGCGTGCCTCGTTCGACAACAAGGACGGCGCGCTCATCCCCGGCCAGTTCGCCCGCATCCGCATGGGCCAGGCTCGCAACGACACCGCACTGCTGGTGAGCGAGCGTGCCATCGGTACCGACCAGAACAAGAAGTTCGTGATGGTCGTGGGTGAAGACAGCAAGGCCACCTACCGCGAAGTGACCCTGGGCACTTCCATCAACGGCCTGCGTGTCGTGAGCAAGGGCCTGAAGGCGGGCGATCGCGTCATCGTCAACGGCCTGCAGCACATCCGCCCGGGTGCGCTGGTGGCGCCGCAGCAAGTGACCATGGACGCCAAGGCGGACCCCAAGCAACAACAACCGGAACGCGTCGCGGAAGCGGCCAAGTCCTGATTTCGGAGGAGGGCGCACCCGCGCCCACCGGAGAACCATCATGAATCTCTCAAAATTCTTCATCGACCGGCCGATCTTTGCCGGCGTGCTGTCGCTATTGATGCTGATAGCCGGCCTGATCGCGCTGCGCGGGTTGCCGATCTCGGAGTACCCGGAAGTCGCGCCTCCCTCGGTGGTGGTGCGCGCCACGTACCCCGGCGCCAACCCCAAGGTGATCGCCGAAACCGTCGCCACACCGATCGAAGAGCAGATCAACGGCGTCGAGGGCATGCTCTACATGGGCAGCCAGGCAACCACCGACGGCGTGCTGACGCTCACCGTCACGTTCCGCCTCGGCACCGATCCCGACAAGGCACAGCAGCTCGTGCAGAACCGCGTCTCGCAAGCCGAGCCGCGCCTGCCCGAGGAAGTGCGCCGGCTCGGCATCACGACCGTCAAGAGCGCGCCTGACCTGACGATGGTGGTCCACCTCGTCTCGCCGAACAACCGCTACGACATCAACTACCTGCGCAACTACGCGGTGCTGAACGTGAAGGATCCGCTGGCGCGCATCGAAGGCGTGGGCCAGGTCCAGATCTTCGGCGGCGGCGACTACTCGATGCGCGTGTGGCTCGACCCGCAGAAGGTCGCGCAGCGCGGCCTCTCGGCCAGCGACGTGGTGGCTGCCATCCGTGGCCAGAACGTGCAGGCCGCGGCCGGCGTGGTCGGCGCTTCGCCGGGCCTGTCGGGCGTGGACATGCAGCTGTCGATCAATGCGCAAGGGCGCCTGCAGAGCGAAGAAGAATTCGGCGACATCATCGTCAAGAGCGGCACCGATGGCGCCGTGACCCGCCTGCGCGACATCGGCCGCCTCGAAATGGGCGCCGCCGACTACTCGCTGCGTTCGCTGCTGAACAACGACCCGGCCGTCGGCATGGGTGTGTTCCAGGCACCGGGCTCCAACGCGCTCGACATCTCGTCGAACGTGCGCAAGACGATGGCCGAGCTCAACAAGAACATGCCCGAGGGCCTGGAATACCGCATCGCTTATGACCCGACGCAGTTCGTGCGCGCATCGATCGAATCGGTGATCCACACGCTGCTCGAAGCCATCATGCTGGTGGTGCTGGTCGTGATCCTGTTCCTGCAGACGTGGCGCGCTTCCATCATTCCGCTGCTGGCCGTGCCGGTGTCGGTGATCGGTACCTTCGCGGTGCTGCACGTCCTCGGTTTCTCGATCAACGCGCTGAGCCTGTTCGGGCTGGTGCTGGCCATCGGCATCGTGGTGGACGACGCCATCGTGGTGGTGGAGAACGTCGAGCGCAACATCGAGGCGGGGCTCACGCCGCGTGAAGCAACCTACCGTGCGATGCGCGAAGTGTCGGGCCCCATCATCGCGATCGCGCTGGTGCTGGTGGCCGTGTTCGTGCCGCTGGCCTTCATCAGCGGTCTCACGGGCCAGTTCTACCGCCAGTTCGCGGTGACGATTGCGATCTCGACGGTGATCTCGGCGATCAACTCGCTCACGCTGTCGCCCGCGCTCGCCGCCTTGCTGCTGCGCGGCCACGATGCTCCCAAGGACGCGCTGACGCGCGGCATGGACAAGGCCTTCGGCTGGCTGTTCCGCGGCTTCAACAAGCTGTTCCATCGCGGCTCCGAGGCCTACAGCGGCGGCGTGAAGCGCGTGATCTCGCGCAAGGCGCTGATGCTGGCGATCTACGTCGCGCTCGTCGCCGTGACCTTCGGCCTCTTCAAGGCGGTGCCCGGCGGCTTCGTGCCGGCGCAGGACAAGCAGTACCTGATCGGTTTTGCCCAACTGCCCGATGGCGCCACGCTCGACCGCACGGAAGAGGTGATCACCCGCATGGGCGACATCATGAAGAAGAACCCGAACGTGGAAGACGCCATCGCCTTCCCGGGCCTGTCGATCAACGGCTTCACCAACAGCTCGAACTCGGGCATCGTGTTCGCAACGCTCAAGCCCTTCGACCAACGCAAGCGCCCCGACCAGAGCGGCGGCGCGGTGGCCGGCCAGCTCAACGGTGCCTTCGCGGGCATCCAGGACGCCTTCATCGTGATGTTCCCGCCGCCGCCGGTGGCGGGCCTGGGCACCACGGGCGGCTTCAAGCTGCAGCTGGAAGACCGTGCCTCGGTGGGCTACGACCAGATGGACGCGGCAGTGAAGGCCTTCATGGCCAAGGCACAGCAGGCGCCCGAACTGGCCGGCATGTTCACGAGCTGGCAGGTCAACGTGCCGCAGCTGTACGCCGACATCGACCGCACCAAGGCGCGCCAGCTTGGCGTGCCGGTGACGGACATCTTCGACACCATGCAGATCTACCTCGGCAGCCTGTATGCGAACGACTTCAACAAGTTCGGCCGCACGTACAGCGTGCGAGTGCAGGCCGATGCGCCTTACCGCGCCCGTGCCGAAGACGTGGGCCTGCTGAAGGTGCGCTCGACCACGGGCGAGATGGTGCCGCTGGCTGCGCTGATGAAGGTGAATTCGACCTTCGGCCCTGAACGCGCCATGCGCTACAACGGCTACCTGGCCGCCGACATCAACGGCGGCCCGGCACCGGGCTATTCGTCGGGCCAGGCGCAGGACGCGATCACCAAGATTGCGGCCGAGACGCTGCCCAAGGGCGTGAGCTTCGAGTGGACCGAGCTGACGTACCAGGAAATCCTGGCCGGCAACTCCGCCTTCCTGGTGTTCCCGCTGGCCATCTTGCTGGTGTTCCTGGTGCTGGCCGCTCAGTACGAAAGCCTGACGCTGCCGATCGCGATCATCCTGATCGTGCCCATGGGCATCATGGCCGCGATGGCGGGCGTATGGATATCGGGGGGTGACAACAACGTCTTCACGCAGATCGGGCTGATCGTGCTGGTGGGGCTGAGTGCGAAGAACGCGATTCTTATCGTGGAGTTCGCACGGGAGCTCGAATTCGCCGGCCGCACACCGATACAAGCCGCCATCGAAGCCAGCCGCCTGCGCCTGCGCCCGATTCTGATGACCTCGCTGGCCTTCGTGATGGGCGTGCTGCCCCTCGTGCTGTCGACCGGCGCGGGCTCGGAGATGCGCAAGGCCATGGGCGTGGCGGTGTTCGCCGGGATGATCGGCGTGACGGCCTTCGGCCTGTTCCTGACGCCGGTGTTCTACGTGCTGCTGCGCCGCCTCGCGGGCAACCGGCCGCTCAAGCTGCATGGCGAAGTGCCGCATGGCGACGACTTCGTGTCGGCCGAGCATCCGGCTGCGCCGTCGCACGGTGGCTCGGGCGGTGGTGGGCTGCACCCTGTGCCTGCATCGCCGCGTCCCTCGCATGACGACTGATCAATAACAAAGAGAAAGCTCATCATGAAATTCTCAGTTCAACCGCTGGTGAAGCCTCTTCGTACCGCCTTGCTGCCGCTGATGGCCGCCCTGGTGCTGGCCGGCTGTGCCACCGTGCCTTCGGGCCTGCCCGAGATCACGACCACGGCGCAGTTCAAGGAGCAAGGCCCGACGCCTCCCGCCGGCTTCACGCGCGCCGTGCCTTCCGAGGCACAGGCACGCGGCGCCTGGTGGCTGGCGTTCAATGACCCGACGCTGAATGCGCTGGTCGAGAAGGCCGACGTCAGCAACAACAACATCCAGGCCGCAGCCGCGCGGCTGGCCGAGGCTCGCGCGCTGGCGCGCAGCGCCAACGCCGACCGCCTGCCGCAGATCGGCCTGAGCGCCGGCGCCAACCGCGGCGCCGGCCTGGACAAGGCCACGGCCAGCACCACGCCGGCCACGATGACCAACATCGGTGCCACGTTCTCGTACGAAGTCGACCTGTTCGGCCGCCTCTCGGGCGCCAGCAATGCGGCCAAGCTCGACGCGACCGGCCGCGAGGCGCTGCTGCAAAGCACCCGGCTCGCGGTACAGGCCGAAGTGGCGCAGACCTACCTGCAGCTGCGCGCGCTCGATGCCGAACGCGCGCTGGTGCGCGAACAGGTCGAGGCCTACCGCGACACGCTGCGCCTGTCGCAGCGACGTGAACAAGCCGGCGACATCGCCGAGCTCGACGTGGCGCGCGTGCAGACCGAGGTGTCGTCGACCGAGTCGGACGCGCTCGCACTCGACCGCCAGCGCGCCCAGGTGGAGCATGCGCTGGCAGTGCTGGTGGGCGACTCGGCTTCGAGCTTCGGCCTGCGCACCGACGAGTGGTCGACCGCCTTGCCGTCGATCCCACCGGGCGTGCCGGCCACGGTGCTCACGCGCCGGCCCGACGTGTCGGCGGCGCAGAACGCGGTGCTCGCCGCGCAGGCCCGTGTCGGCGTGGCACAGGCCGCGTGGTTCCCGGACATTTCTCTGACCGGCGCCGCCGGCTATGCCTCGCCCGAAGTCGGCGACCTCTTCAAGTGGTCGGCGCGTTCGTGGGGCGTGGGCGCGCTGCTGTCGCTGCCGATCTTCGACGGCGGCCGCCGCGAGGCCGGCGTGCAGGGCGCCAATGCCCAGCTCGACGGCGCGCTCGCGAGCTATCGCACGCAGGTGTTGGTGGCGTTCCAGGAGGTCGAAGACCAGCTGGCTGCCATACGCATCCTGCAGGAGCAATCGGTGGTGCAGGCGCAGGCCGTGACCTCGGCCCAGCGCGCTACCAGCCTGTCGGACACGCGCTATCGCAATGGCTACATCAGCCAGCTCGACCTGCTGGACGCACGCCGCAGCGAACTGCGCAACCGGCGGCAGGCGCTGCAGGTGAAGTCGGCCCAGTACCAGGCGGCCGTGGGGCTGATTCGCGCCATTGGCGGCGGATGGGAAGCTCCGGCGCCCGTTGCTGCGGCCGGCGCACAGACCAAGATAGCCACGCGCTGAAAAGTGACGACCCAGACGACCCAGACGACCCAGACGACCCAGACGACCCAGGATTGAAATTGACAGCCTGAACGCCGCAAGGCGGTCTTTGCGCCGTCGTGGGCTTAGCCGGCTTTGCCGGCGAGGTTCGCGGCGGCGCTTATTTTTTGCAGCTCCGCCGCGCCCATGGCCAGGGCGCTGGAATAGCTGGCCTGCGGCCTGGCCGCCGTCCGGTAGACCCGGTAGTCGAGGGTCTCGGAGGCTTCGTCGCCATGGCGGGCTTCGAGCAGGGTCCAGAAGAACTGGCCCGGTTCGCGTTCCTCGACGGTGAGCGCCAAATCGTTCAAGGCTGGCATGGGTCCCTGGGGTGCAGTGCGGTGTGTGATGCCGGGTGTACGCAAGAAAGGGACTGTTGGATTCACCGGATGCGTTTGCAACGCCTTGGGTGTGAAAAATGTCTCATTTCGTCGGCTTGGTTCTGTCTCGCTCGGTCTTTTTCGGGCCGGCGCGGTGCTCAACGACAATCCGCCGATGAGTTCAAAGGCGAAAAGCGGGCCGGCGCGGTGCGTCATGGTTCTGGGCACCACCAGCGGAGCCGGCAAGAGCTGGCTGGCCACGGCGCTGTGCCGCTGGTATGCGCGGCAAGGCCTGAAAGTGGCGCCCTTCAAGGCGCAGAACATGAGCAACAACGCCCGCGTGGTCGATGGCGGCGAGATCGGCAGCGCCCAGTATTTCCAGGCCCTGGCCGCAAATGCGCTGCCCGACGTGCGCATGAACCCGCTGCTGCTCAAGCCCGAGCGCGATACCCATAGCCAGGTGGTGCTGATGGGGCAGGTGAGCGAAGAACTCTCGGCCTTGCCCTGGCGTGGCCGCAGCGAGCGCGTCTGGCCGCAGATTGCGCAGGCGCTAGACGAACTGCGCGGCGACAACGACGTGGTCGTGATCGAAGGCGCTGGCTCGCCGGCCGAGATCAACCTGATGGCCAGCGACATCGTCAACATGCGCATCGCCCGGCATGCTGGCGCGCGCTGCCTGCTGGCGACCGACATCGACCGCGGCGGCGCCTTCGCCCACCTGTACGGCACCTGGGCGCTGCTGCCCGAGGCCGACCGGGCGCTGCTGCGCGGCTTCGTGCTCAACAAGTTCCGCGGCGATGCCTCGCTGCTCGCGCCCGCGCCGCAGCAACTGCAGGAACTGACTGGCGTGCCCACCGTGGCCACGCTGCCGATGTGGTGGCAGCACGGCCTGCCCGAGGAAGACGGCGTGTTCGACGACCGCAGCCGCGCCAGCGGCACCGTCACCCGCACCGTGGCGGTGGTGGCGTACCCGCGCATCAGCAACCTCGACGAATTCCAGGCGCTGAAGAACGTACCGGGCGTGCGGCTGGTCTGGGCCCGCACGCCGGCCGACGTGGCTGGCGCCGACTGGATCGTGCTGCCCGGCTCCAAGCACACCAGCGGCGACCTGGCCTGGCTGCGCGCGCAGGGGCTGGACCGCGCCGTGGCCGCCCACGCCGAACGCGGCGGCGCGGTGCTGGGCATCTGCGGCGGGCTGCAGATGCTGGGCGAGGCGCTGGTCGATCCGCACGGCATCGACGGCAACGCGCCGGGCCTCGGCCTGCTGCCGCTGGTGACCGTGTTCGCGCGCGAGAAGACGGTGCGGCATCGCGCCGCGACCTTCGGCGAGCTGACCGGCACTTGGGGCCCGCTGTCGGGCGTGCCCGTTGTCGGCTACGAAATTCATCACGGCCAGACCGCCGCACACCCGCAGATGGCGCAGGACGGCCACGCGGTGATGCCTGACGGGCTGGCCTGGCAGAACGCGCGCGGCAACGTGCTCGGCATTTACCTTCACGGCCTGTTCGAAGACCCCGGCACGCTGCATGCATTGTTCGGTGCCTCCGTGCCCACGCTGGACGCCACCTTCGACGGCCTGGCCGACTTCATCGACACCCACTTCGACGCCGGCGTGCTCGCCGGACTGATTGCATGACCGAGACCATCCCCACCATTTCCGACATCACCGACGCCCCGCTTGCCGCCCGCCTGCACAGCGCAATCGACAACAAGACCAAGCCGCTCGGTGCGTTGGGCCGGCTCGAAGCGCTGGCCTTGCGCATCGGCAGCATCCTGGGCACTGAGAACCCGGTGCTCGAAGCCCCGCAGATGCTGGTCTGCGCGGGCGACCACGGGCTGGCGGCGCGCGGCGTCTCGGCGTTTCCTGGCGACGTGACCTGGCAGATGGTCGAGAACTTCCTTGCCGGCGGCGCCGCCGTGAGCGTGCTCGCGCGCCAGCACGGGTTGGCGCTGACGGTGGTCGATTGCGGCGTGCGGCGCGACTTCCAGCCCCGCCCGGGACTGGTGTCGCGCCGGATCGCCGAGGGCACGGCCGACGCCTCCACGGGCCCGGCCATGACGGCAGCCCAGTGTGCACAGGCCATCGTCAACGGGCGCGAAGTGGTGCGTGCGCTGCCGGGCAATGCGCTGCTGCTTGGTGAGATGGGCATCGGCAACAGCTCGTCTGCCGCGCTGCTGCTGTCGCGGCTGGGCGGGCTGGGCATCGACGTCTGCATCGGCGTCGGCACGGGCCTGGACGCGGCTGGGCTGGCGCGCAAGCGCGAGGTGCTGCGGCAGGTGCTTGCGTTGCACGCGGGTGCGACGGCGCCGCTGGACGCACTGGCGGCCTTTGGCGGTTTCGAGATCGCCACGCTGGTCGGCGCGGTGCTTCAGGCGGCCGAGGAGCGGCGCGTGATCGTGGTCGACGGCTTCATTGCCAGCGCGGCGGTGCTGGTGGCACAGGCGCTGCAGCCCTGCGTGGTGCAGCGCTGCGTGGCCGCGCACTGCTCGGCCGAGCCCGGGCATCTGCTGCTGCTGGAGCGGCTGGGGCTGGACCCGCTGCTGAACCTCGAACTGCGCCTGGGCGAGGGCTCGGGCGGTGCGTTGGCCTGGCCGCTGCTCGAATCGGCCTGCCGCATCCTGCGCGAGATGGCGAGCTTCGAGTCGGCTGGCGTGTCGCGCAAGGACGCCTGAAGCGGATGAACGGCGTTCGCCACTTCCTGCTCGCGCTGCAGTTCTTCACGCGCGTGCCGGTGACGGGGCCGCTGGCCGCATGGGTCGGCTTCAGCCCTCAGATGCTGCGAGCGAGCGCGGCCCATCTGCCCGGCATCGGATGGCTGGTGGGTGGGGTGGCGGCGCTGGTGTTCACGGGTGTCGGCATGGGGCTGCCCGGCGTCGCGGGCGCGCTGGCAGCGGCTTTGCTGAGCACCGTCGCCACCGTGATGCTGACTGGCGCCTTCCATGAAGACGGACTGGCCGACGTGGCCGATGGCTTGGGCGGTTCGGCCGACCGGGACCGGGCGCTGGAAATCATGAAGGACTCACGCATCGGCGCCTTCGGTGCGATTGCACTGGTGCTGGCGCTGGGCCTGAAGTGCGCGCTGCTCGCCGTGCTGGCCGGGCGTGGCCTGCAGACCGTGGCCGTTGCCATCGTCGGCGCGCACGTGCTGTCGCGACTGATGCCGCTGTTCCTGATCCGCTGGCTGCCTTATGTGGGCGACAGCGGGGCGAGCAAGGCCAAGCCGCTGGCGGATGCGATCAGCGGCGGAGCGCTGGTGATTGCGCTGGTGTGGACGGTTCCGGCGGTGGCGCTGCTGCTGTGTGCGAACGACGCCGTGCACGTCGGGGCGGCCGTGCTTGCGGCCGTTCTGGCCGCGGGCTGGATGGCGAGGCTGTTTCTTCGGCGGCTACAAGGCTTCACCGGCGATGGCCTGGGCGCGACGCAGCAGGTCTGCGAGCTGGTGATCTACCTCGCGCTGGCGTGGCGTGCATGAGCACACGCCGAAAGCTCTGGCTCCAGCGCCATGCGCCCGTGGTGGCCGAGCCCGGCCTTTGCTACGGTGCCACGGACCTCGAAGCCCATGCGGACGCGACGCTCGAAGCCGCGCAGCGCATCGCGCCCTTGCTGCCTGCGGACATCAGGTTGATCAGCTCGCCGCTGCGGCGCTGCGCCGGGCTGGCCGATGCCATCGCTGCATTGCGGCCCGATCTCCGGGTACAGCACGACGCCCGGCTCGCCGAAATGAACTTCGGCGGCTGGGAAGGGCGGCCGTGGTCCGCCATTCCGCGCGAAGACTTCGAAGCCTGGACCGGCAACTTCGCCGACGCGCCTGCGGGCGGTCATGGCGAAAGCGTGCGTGCCTTCATGCAGCGCGTGGCGGCCGCGCACGATGAATGGCTGGCGGGCAAGGGCGACGCGCTGTGGGTCACCCACGCTGGCGTGCTGCGCGCGATGACGCTGCTGCACCGGGGTGTGCGCTGTCCTGCAGCTGCTGCCGATTGGCCTGCCGGCGAGATTGCGTTCGGCAGCTGGCTGACTTTCGACAATTCACCCGTCATCTGACAGGCTCCCCGGCCAGTCAGCTCAGTTCTTCTGCCGCCACTGTTCGCGCCAGAGCTTTTCGAGCTGAGGCGCGAGCGCCGCCGGCGGCGAGCCTACGAGGCGGTTGCTGCCGTTGCGCTGCACCAAGCCGTAGATGCGGCCGGAGCCCTGGTCGTAGAGCGCGATCGCGTTGTTGTCGAAGCAGTCGTGCGGCTTGCAGAAGGCGTGCAGCAGGTAGCGCGTGCCCTCGACCGTCACCCATTGCGGCTCGGGTGCCGGGCCTTCGCGGCGCACCAGCCAGCGGTCGTTCTCGCGCGCGCCCAGGGCGGCGCGCCAGGCCTTCTGCATCGCCGGGCCCTGCGCCAGCGCCGCCGGGCTGCCCGTGGGCGGGGGAGGCACCTTGGCCTTGGGCTCGGTGGGCGGGGGCTCGGCCCGCGCGGCGCCTTCGCAGCGCCAGTAGCGTTGCTTCATCAACTCGGGGCCCAGCTGGCCGGCGACCGGCTTGTCGGCGTCCAGCGTGATGTACTGGCCGCGCGCTGTGCGGTAGACGAGGAATGTCATCGAGCCGGCCTTGCCCGCGTCGCTCATCAGCGCCACGTCGAAACCTGCCGGTGGCGGGCTGTTGCCGAAGAAGCTGTGGGCTGTCTGCGGCTCGCGGGTGACCACGCGGCGCTTGCCGCTCTCGGCGATCAGCTTGTCCTGGAGCACCTGCAGCGTCGGCGCCGAGGCGTCGGCGCAGTTCGTCGACCAGCGGCCGCCGTAGAGCGTCATGGCGTCGGGCGGCAGGCCCGCGGCCGGCTGCTGCGACCAGGCCGCGGCCGGGAGGAGGGCTGCCAGCAGCGCGGTAGCCAGCAGCGTCCGGGTGTCGTTCTTTCGTGTCGTCATTCTTCAGGCCGTTTTCGGGGAGGGCGTCTTTGGTTTATAGGCGCAGAAGGTGGCCACCGCACATTCCCAGCACCGCGGCTTGCGCGCCACGCAGATGTAGCGGCCATGCAGGATCAGCCAGTGGTGCGCATGCAGCCGGTATTCCGGCGGAACGCGCTTCTCGAGCTTGAGCTCCACTTCGAGCGGCGTCTTGCCGGGCGCGAGCCCGGTGCGGTTGCCCACGCGAAAGATATGCGTGTCGACCGCGATCGTCGCCTCGCCGAAGGCCACGTTGAGCACCACGTTCGCAGTCTTGCGGCCGACGCCGGGCAGCGCCTCCAGCTCGGCACGGGTGCGCGGCACCTCGCCGCCGTGCAGCTCCACCAGCATGCGGCAGGCCTCGATCAGGTGCTTGGCCTTGCTGCGGTACAGGCCGATGGTCTTGATGTACTCCTCCAGCCCCTCGACGCCCAGGTCGAGGATGGCCTGCGGCGTGTTCGCCACCGGAAACAGTTTGCGCGTGGCCTTGTTCACGCCCACGTCGGTGGCCTGCGCCGACAGCAGTACGGCTGCCAGCAGCTCGAAGGGGCTGTCGTATTCGAGCTCGGTCTCGGGTGTGGGGTTGGCCGCCTGCAGGGTGGCGAAGAAGAGGGGGATGTTGTCTTTTTTCATTGGGCTTCGTGAGAGCGGCTCGCGCAATATATCGTTGAAAGGCGATAGCCTTACGCAGCTTTATTGCCCGAGCTTTGGTGACAATGTCACCCAGAAAGTGAGACTGACCATGCAATTCGCCTCCCGCCTCGACAACGTCGAGACATCCGCCATCCGCGAACTCTTCAAGCTGCTGGGCAAGCCCGGCATCATCAGCTTCGCGGGCGGCTTCCCCGACAGCGCCATGTTCGACGTCGAGGGGCTCAAGGAGGCGAGCCAGAAGGCGCTCACCGAAGAGCCCGGCGGCGCGCTGCAATACGGCGCCACCGAAGGCTACGAGCCGCTGCGCACCCAGCTCAGCGCCTTCATGAAGACCAAGGGCGTCGACGTCGACCCGAGTGGCCTGATCGTCACCACCGGCAGCCAGCAGGCGCTGGACCTGCTGGGCAAGACCATGATCTCGCCCGGCGACAAGGTGATCGTCGAGGGCCCGACCTTCCTGGCGACCATCCAGTGCTTCCGCCTTTATGGCGCGCAGCTCATCAGCGCGCCCATCGACGCCAACGGCGTGAAGACCGACGAGTTGGAGAAGCTCATCGCCGAGCACAAGCCCAAGTTCGTCTATCTGATCCCTACCTTCGGCAACCCCAGCGGCGCGATGCTGACGCTGGAGCGCCGCAAGAAGGTGCTCGAACTGGCCGTGAAGTACCAGACGCTGATCGTCGAGGACGACCCCTACGGCGACCTCTACTTCGGCGAAGCCCCGCCGCCGTCGATCCTTGCGCTGAGCAAGGAAGTGCCGGGCAGCCGCGAACTGCTGGCCCACTGCGGCAGCCTGAGCAAGGTGCTGAGCCCCGGCCTGCGCATCGGCTGGATGATTGCTCCGCCCGAGCTGCTGGCCAAGGCAACGATGTGCAAGCAGTTCAGCGACGCGCACACGAGCACCTTCTCGCAGGCCACTGCCGCCCAGTACCTCAAGAGCGGCCGCATGCCCGCCACGCTGGCGCATGTGCGCGAGGTGTACGGCCAGCGCGCGCAAGCCATGGGCGCGGCGCTGAAGCGCGAGCTGGGCGATGCGGTGAGCTTCACGCAGCCCAACGGCGGCCTGTTTTTCTGGGCGCGCCTCACGGGCGCCAACGGCAAGCTGGCGGATGCGAACGAACTGGCGAAGCGAGCGATCGAGAAGCTCGTGGCCTTCGTGCCCGGCGCGCCATTCTTTGCCGAGAAGCCCGATGTGGCGACGCTGCGTCTGAGCTTCGCGACGGCCGATGTGGCGAAGATCGAAGAGGGCGTGAAGCGTCTCGGTCAGGCGCTGTAAAGAGCGTTGCCGATCACGGCGAGCGGTGCAGCCGGGGCGCCGCAAGCAGCTCCAGGTTGTCCGCAATGGCCGCATCCACGTTCGGATAGCGGCCTTTCATTTTCGAGAGCGTCATGATGGTCTGCAGCGCCTTCAGGTCCTTGACCGAGGGCGCGACCTTGATCTGCGCGATGGCGGCGGTGGGGTTGCCACCATTGATCAATGCCATCACCTTGCTTGCCCAGTCGTTTGCGCGCGCCATGTCTTTACCTGCTTCCATTCGAAGCGCCGACTGTACACAGCGCGGCGGCCGTCGCCGCCAAGACCATCACGCGATATCCGCGAATCCCCCGAAGAAGGCGCTTGCATTGGCTTCCAGGCTCTCCAGGTGATAGCCGCCTTCCTGGACGATCAATGTCGGCAAGCCCAGCGCGCCAACAGCCTTGCCCAGGCGCCCGAAGCCCTCGGTCGTCACCGCAACCTGCGACTGCGGATCGTCCTTGTAGATGTCGAAGCCGAGGGCCAGCACCAGCGCGTCGGGCGCGAAGCGCCGCAGCGCCTCCGTGGCCTCGTCGAGCCGCTCGAAGAAGACTGCTTCCGGCGCGCCGTGCGGCATAGGGAAGTTGACGTTGAAGCCTTCGCCCTCGTCGGTCCCCCGCTCGTCTTCGTAGCCGGCCACTGCCGGGTAGAAGTTGGTCGGGTCACCGTGGATCGACACGTACATCACGTCGCTGCGGCCATAGAAGATTTCCTGCACGCCCTGGCCGTGGTGCATGTCGGTGTCGAGCACCGCCACACGCCCGAAGCGCCCGCGCAGCGCCTGGGCGGCGATGGCGGCGTTGTTGAGGTAGCAGAAGCCGCCGGCGGCATCGACGCGTGCATGGTGGCCGGGAGGGCGGCACAGCGCATAGGCCGCGCGGGCGCCGTCGGTGATGGCCGCCGCGCCGGCCACCGCGCTCTGGGCCGACCAGTACGCGGAGCGCCAGGTTTCGGCTCCGACCGGGCAACTGCCGTCCGCAAGGTAGCGCGCCGCCTTCGCCAGGATGCCGCGCAGGCGATTGGGCTCGCGCACGTAGACGTTCGACATCACCTCGTCGCCCCAGTCGGGCGGCATCTGCTTCCATTCACCATGTGCTTCTTCGAGAAAGCGCAGGTAGTCGTCGCTGTGCACGGCGGCCAATGGCGCCATGCCGGCATCGGCCGGTGTCTGGAGGTCGAAGCCGAGCGATTGCACGGCGGCGACGAGCCGCAGCGCGCGCTCGGGAATTTCCTGTGGGGTGCGCATCTGTCCACGCGACAGATAGCTGCGCGGATGGTGCAGCAGCTGCTCCGGATGAAAAAAGGTCAGCATGGGTGATTCGGCGTGGTCGCCGCGAGATTTGCCTGGCAGCCATGGTAGCGAGCAAGATCGATGCCCATCCAGGGCATCGGGCGGTGCCGGATTCGGTGGCTTTCACATTGGTTACGATCACCCATGAGAAAAACCTTTCAGCTTCAGGTCGAGGGTAAGCACCCCGACCGTCTCCTCGAAGCCATCAAGCACGAGATCCGCAAGTACATCAAGCGCGAGCGGCGGCGCGTATTGCCCGAAGGCGCGGACTTCTGGGACTTCGACTGCAAGTTCGGCACCGAGGCCGAGAACGCCGAAGTCGTTCACCTGTCGGCCATCACCGGCCTCATCGACGGCGTGGTGAAAGAGGCCGGCAAGCAGTTCTACGTCGAGATCCTGGCCAAGCCCGGCCAGCGCAAGGCGCGCCCCGCGGGCGAAGCCGCACCGCCCACCGACGCAGAAGACTGACCCTCGCTCAGACCAGCGCCTGCGCCAGCCGCAGGCCGTGGCGCTGCTCCGCATCGTGCAGCGAGCGCGCAATCGACGGGTGCAGCCGCACCCCGTTCTTCGACTGCGCTTCCCGACGCTTCAACCCGCCTTCGCCCGGCAGCCGCACAGGCTTGGCCGGGTCGATGGGCGTGTTGTCGCGGCACTTGGCCGCCACATGGTCCATCTGGTGCAGGAAGGCGTCCTTGCCGCCGAAGGCGTTCAGGTCGTGCAGCGTGATGTGCACCGTCGCGCCCCAGCCCTCGGGCGGGTCGGCACGGCCATGGCCCGCGAGGCCGGCCGTGAGGGTCTCGACCAGCAGCGCCATTCCGTAGCCCTTGTGCCCGTGGCTCAGCCCACCGACCGGCAGCAGCGTGCCTGGCGGCTGGTCGAACAGCACCTGCGGATTGTTCGACGGCTTGCCGGTGGCGTCGATCAGCCATTCCTCGGCGAAGGTCTCGCCGGCCGCGCGCTTGCGGTTGCTCATGCCGTTGGTGGTGATGGAGGCCGAAATGTCGACCATCACGCCGCCCTGCGACAGCGGAAAGCCCATGGCCAGCGGGTTCGGCGTGAACACCGCCTGCGTGCCGCCGAAGGGCGCGACGCTGGCGGCATTGGGGTCGGAGCAGGCCAGCAGCATCAGCATGTCTTCCTGCAGCGCGCGCAGCATGTAGACGGCAAGGCAGGCGATGTGGTGGCTGCGGCGGATCACGAGCGAGGCCGTGCCCAGCTCGCGCGCACGCGGCACCAGCAGGTCCATGCCCTGGTCCATGAGCCAGGGGCCGGGCAGGCGCTTGCCGTCCCACAGCACGGCGGCGGGGCGGTCCGACAGCACCTCGGGAGCGCCGTCGCGCGTCATGCCGCCCGACTCGATTTCCTTCACATAGCCGGCCAGCAGTGCGAGGCCGTGCGTGTCATGGCCCAGCAGGTCGCCTTCGACCAGCGTGCGCGCCACGCTGTCGGCCATCGACGCGGCGAGCCCGGCCTTCTGCAGCAGGGCGCTGGCGTAGTCCCTGAGCGCGTCGGCGCTGTAGAGCGGGGTGGTGTCGGTCATTTCAATACCTCCAGCACGCGGTCGAGGCCGCCTTCGTTAATCGCCACCATGGCCTGCTCGCGCACCTTCGGCTTGGCGTGATACGCAACCGAGAGGCCGGCCTCGCCCATCATCGGCAGGTCGTTGGCGCCGTCGCCCACAGCGATGGTTTCCTGCGGCGAGATGCCCATGAGCGACGCTACCTCGAGCAGCGTGCGGCGCTTTTCGGCACCGTCGCAGATGTCGCCCCAGCTCTGCGTGACCACCTGGCCGGTGAGCTTGCCGTCGGCTTCGTCGAGCAGGTTGGAGCGCGCGAAGTCGATGTCCAGCCGGTCCTTCACGCGGTTCGCGAAGAAGGTGAAGCCGCCCGACACCAGCAGCACCTTGAGCCCGGCCGCCTTGCAGGCCGCCACCAGCTCGCTCGCGCCGGGGTTGAGCTTCAGCCGCTCGTCGTACACCTGCTGCAACGCCTCGACCGGCACGCCCTGCAGCAGTGCCACGCGGCGGCGCAGGCTCTCCTTGAAGTCCTTGATCTCGCCGCGCATCGTGGCTTCGGTGATGGCGGCCACCTCGGCCTTCTTGCCGACCGCATCGGCGATCTCGTCGATGCACTCGATGTTGATCAGCGTCGAGTCCATGTCGAACGCGATCAGCTTGAAGTCGGCGAGCTTGAGCGGCGGCTTCACGCGCTGGATGACGAGGCCGGGGGAGATTTCTGTAGCGCTCATGCGGTGACGGTTTCCTTGACGATGGGTTGGCCCAGGCTGCGCAGCACGTCGCGCACCAGCTGGGCCCGGTCTTTGGGCTCTTTCAGTTCGCGCTCGATGCGCAGCTTCTCGTTGCCGGCGAGCTTGATGTGCTTGTTCTTCTGGATCAGCTGGATGATGGCCATGCCATCGACCGGCGCGTCCTTCTTGAAGGTGATGTTGATGATCCCCGGCGCGGCATCGACCTTCACCACGCCGTAGGGCCGTGCCAGCACGCGCAGGCGGTGCGTGTCGATCAGCGTCTGCGCCTGCGGCGGCAGCTTGCCGAAGCGGTCGACGATTTCTTCCAGCAGCGTGTCGATCTGGTCGGGCGTCTTCGCGGTGGCCAGCTTCTTGTAGAACGACAGCCGCAGGTGCACGTCGCCGCAATAGTCGTCGGGCAGCAGGGCGGGTGCGTGCAGGTTGATTTCTGTCGTCACCGACAGCGGCGACAGCAGGTCGGGCTCCTGGCCGGCCTTGAGTGCGCGCACGGCTTCGCTCAGCATCTCGTTGTAGAGCTGGAAGCCGATCTCCATCATGTTGCCGCTCTGGTTCTCGCCCAGCACCTCGCCGGTGCCGCGGATCTCCAGGTCGTGCATGGCCAGGTAGAAGCCGGAGCCCAGCTCTTCCATCTGCTGGATGGCGTCGAGCCGCTGCGCCGCATGCTTGGTCAGGCCTTCGGTGTCGGGCACCATGAGGTAGGCATAGGCTTGGTGGTGCGAGCGGCCGACGCGACCGCGCAGCTGGTGCAGCTGCGCCAGGCCGAACTTGTCGGCGCGGCTCATCACGATGGTGTTGGCGGTGGGCACGTCGATGCCGGTCTCGATGATGGTCGAGCACAGCAGCAGGTTGTAGCGCTGCGCCACGAAGTCGCGCATGACGCGCTCAAGCTCGCGCTCGGGCATCTGGCCGTGGGCCACGGCGATGCGGGCCTCGGGCAATATTTCTTCGAGCTTCTGACGGCGGTTCTCGATGGTCTCGACCTCGTTGTGCAGGAAGTAGACCTGCCCGCCGCGCTTGAGCTCGCGCAGCACGGCTTCGCGGATCACGCCGGTGCCCTCGTTGCGCACGAATGTCTTGATGGCCAGCCGGCGCTGCGGCGCGGTGGCGATCACGCTCAGGTCGCGCAGGCCTTCGAGCGCCATGCCCAGCGTGCGCGGGATCGGCGTGGCCGTCAGCGTGAGCACGTCGACCTCGGCGCGCATGGCCTTCATCGCCTCTTTGTGGCGCACGCCGAAGCGATGCTCCTCGTCGATGATGAGCAGACCCAGGTTCTTGAACTTGACCGACTGCGAGAGCAGCTTGTGCGTGCCGACCACGATGTCGACCTGGCCCTCGGCCAGCCCCTTGGCTGCGGCGGTGATTTCCTTGGCCGAGCGGAAGCGGCTCATCTCGGCCACCTTCACCGGCCATTTGGCGAAGCGGTCGACCAGCGTCTGGTAGTGCTGCTCGGCCAGCAGCGTGGTGGGCGCGAGAAACGCCACCTGCTTGCCACCAGTCACAGCGATGAAGGCGGCGCGCAGCGCAACTTCGGTCTTGCCGAAGCCCACGTCACCGCACACGAGGCGGTCCATCGGCTGGGGCGAGATCATGTCCTGCACCACGGCGTGGATCGCGGCCTTCTGGTCGGCCGTTTCCTGGAAGCCGAAGTCGTTGGAAAACACTTCGTAGTCGGCCGGCGAGTAACGGAAGGCGTGGCCCTCGCGCGCGGCGCGGCGGGCGTAGATGTTGAGCAGCTCGGCGGCCGAGTCGCGCACCTGTTCGGCCGCCTTGCGCTTGGCCTTTTCCCACTGGCCGGAGCCTAGCTTGTGCAGTGGGGCTTCGTCGGCGCTGACGCCGGTGTAGCGGCTGATCTGGTGGAGCTGCGACACGGGCACGTAGAGCGTGGCCTTGTCGGCATATTCCAGGTGCAGCATTTCCTGCAGCAGCGGCTTGCCTTCGGCGTCGGTGCCCTGGCCCAGGTCCATGTGGATCAGGCCGCGGTAACGGCCGATGCCGTGTGCGGTGTGGACCACCGGGTCGCCCACGTTGAGCTCCGACAGATCCTTGATGAGCGCTTCGACGTCGCTGACCTGTTCCTGCTTCTTGTTGCGCCGGCGCGTGGTGGGCGCGGTGGCGAACAGCTCGGTTTCGGTGACGAGGTCGATGCCCTGTTCGCGCCAGGCGAAACCCGAGGCCAGCGCCGCGGTGGCGATGCCGATTTTTTCGTCGGCGGAGGCTTCGAACTCGGCCAGTGAGTCGAAGGCCGGCGGGCTCACGCCGCTGGCGCGCAGGAAGTCGAGCAGGCTTTCGCGGCGGCCGTCGCTCTCGGCGATCAGCAGCACGCGATGCGGCGTGGCGCGGATGTGGGCCTTCAGGCCGACCAGCGGGTCTTCGGCGCCGCGCACCACGGCGAAGGGCGGCAGTTTGTCGAACTCGGCGTAGGGCGCGTCCGTAGGCACATCGCCGCGAATTGCGAGCTGCGCATGGGGCTTGGCGCGCTGGTAGAACTGCTCGGCGTTCAGGAACAGCGCCTCGGGCGGCAGGGCTGGGCGCTCAGGGTCGCCGCGCACCAGCCGGTAGCGTTCGTTCGTGTCCTGCCAGAAATGCTGGAAAGCCGGTTCGAGATCGCCGTGCAGTACCACGGTGGCATCCGGCCCGAGGTAGTCGAACACCGTGGCCGTCTCGTCGAAGAACAGCGGCAGGTAGTACTCGATGCCGGCGGTGGCCACGCCGTTGCCCATGTCCTTGTAGATGCGGCTCTTGGTCGGGTCGCCTTCGAGCAGTTCGCGCCAGCGGCTGCGAAAGCGCCCGCGCGCGTCGTCGTCCATCGGGAACTCGCGGCCCGGCAGCAGCCGCACTTCGGGCACGGGGTAGAGGCTGCGCTGTGTGTCGGGGTCGAAGGTGCGGATGGAGTCGATCTCGTCGTCGAACAGGTCGACGCGGAAAGGCACCGGCGAGCCCATGGGGAACAGGTCGATCAGGCCGCCGCGCACCGCGTATTCGCCTGGGCTCACCACCTGCGTCACATGGGTGTAGCCGGCCAGCGTGAGCTGGGCCTTGAGCTTCGACTCTTCCAGCTTCTGCTTGGCCTTGAACTGGAAGGTGTAGCCGGCCAGGAAGGCCGGCGGCGCCAGCCGGTAGAGCGCGGTGGTGGCGGGCACCAGCACCACGTCGGCCTCTTTCTGGCTGATGCGCCAGAGGGTGGCAAGGCGCTCGCTGATCAGGTCCTGGTGGGGCGAGAAGCTGTCGTAGGGCAACGTCTCCCAGTCGGGGAACAGGGCGCAGCGCAGGTCGGGCGCGAAGAAGGCGATCTCGTCGATCAGGCGCTGGGCGTCGTTGGCATCGGCCGTGAACATCGCCGTGGCGCGCCCCGCGGCTTTTTCGCGCATGGCCAGCTGCGCCAGCAGCAAGGCATCGGCCGACAACGGGGGGCGCGGCAGCGTGAAACGCTTGCCCGCCGTGAGGTGGGGGAGGTCCATGGAACGCTTGGTGGAAATGCACAACACCCCGCGCCGGCTGGCGAGGGGTGTGCACAGCGGGCAATTCTAGAATGGCGGCCCCTTATTCGCTTGTCGGCCACCGCCGACGCCGGGCCCTCCCTCATGTCCTCTTCCCGACTCTTCGTGCTGATCCCGTGTGCCGGCTCCGGCTATCGCGCGGGGCATGCGCAGTCCACGCAGCCCAAGCAGTACCGGCGCTTGGCCGGCCTGCCGATGGTGGCCCACACGCTGGAGGCCTTCCGCGCGCTGGCGGGGCGCTTCGCCGGGCTGGCGCTGGTGGTGTCGCCGGACGACCGCGATGTGGATGCGGTGCTGCCGCGCTTTCCCGCCGAGAACGAATACCTGCTGCGCGTGGGCGGCGTGACCCGCGCGGCCACGGTGCGCAACGGCCTCGTGGCGCTGCGGCAGAAGGGCGCTGGCGCACACGACTGGGTGCTGGTGCACGACGCGGCGCGCTGCCTCATCACTTCGAGCCAGATCGAGGCGCTGATCGCGGCCTGCGAGCACGACGCCGTCGGCGGCCTTCTGGCGCAGCGGCTGGCGGACACGCTGAAGTCGTCGACCACCGAAAGCCGCGTGGCCCAGACCCTGCCGCGCGCCGACAAGTGGCTGGCGCAGACGCCGCAGATGTTCCGCATCGGCATGCTGCTCGATGCGCTGGAACGCACAGGCGACACCGTGACCGACGAGGCCGGCGCCATCGAGGCGGTCGGCTTGTCGCCGCTGTTGGTGCCAGGCAGCGCGCAGAACTTCAAGGTGACCTTTCCCGAAGACTTCGCACTGGCCGAGGCGGTTCTGCTGGGCCGCAAGAAGGGCCTGGCATGACGAGCGCTTTCAATATCCGCGTGGGCGAGGGCTGGGACGTTCACCAGCTGGTGGCAGGGCGCAAGCTGATCCTGGGCGGCATCGAGGTGCCGCACACCACCGGCCTGCTGGGCCATTCGGATGCCGACGTGCTGCTGCACGCCATTACCGATGCGCTGCTGGGCGGCGCTGGGCTGGGCGACATCGGCCGGCATTTTCCGGACACCGACCCGCAGTTTCGCGGTGCCGATTCATCGGTGCTGCTGGCCGAGGCGGCACGCCGGGTGCGCGCGGCGGGCTGGGAGATCGGCAACGTCGACAGCACCGTGATCGCGCAGGCGCCCAAGCTCGCGCCGCACATTCCGCTCATGTGCCAGCGCATCGCCGACATGCTGGGTATTGCGATCGAGCAGGTGAACGTGAAGGCGAAGACGGCCGAGAAGCTCGGTCCGGTGGGTGAGGGCCGCGCGATGGAGGCCCGCGCGGCCGTTCTCCTTCACCGCTGACGCGGCCGGATCAGGCCGGCTTCTTGCCGCCGCCCTGCGGCTCGCCGGGCTTGGCGCTGCCGGGTGGCATCGCGCGCGGCATCCGGATGTGTGCCGCCAGGCCGCGGCCCGGCGTGCTGGTCAGCGCAAAGGTGCCGCCCATGCGCTCGATGTTCTTCGCCACGATCGACAGGCCCAGGCCTGCACCGGCGGCTGACGTGCGCGCGGCATCGCCACGGAAGAAGGGCTTGGTCAGCTGCGAGAGCAGGGCGGGCTCGACACCCGCGCCGTGGTCGCGCACCTTGATGAGCACCGCGTCGTTGTTGGCCTGCGCCTGGATCGTCACGTCGGCCACGCCCGTGGAGGGCGACTTGCCGTAGCGCCGCGCGTTCTCGACCAGGTTGGAGATCACGCGCGTGAGCTCGACCTCGTCGCCCAGCACCCGCAGGTCGGGGGGCACCTCGACCTTGATGTTCATTTCCTCGTAGTCCTGTACGGCGTAGGTACAGGCGTCGACCACATCGCGCAGCAGCACGGGGCGCGGATCGACATGGTCGGGGCGCGCGTAGTCGAGGAACTTGTCAATGATCGCGTCGAGCTGGGCGATGTCGGCGGCCATGTGGTCGCGCGCGTCTTCGTCGGCCACGCTCATCTCGGTTTCCAGCCGTAGCCGGGCCAGCGGCGTGCGCAAGTCGTGCGAGATACCGGCCAGCATGATGGCGCGGTCCTGCTCGATCTTGGCGAGCTGGTCCGCCATTCGGTTGAAGCCGATATTGACCGCGCGAATTTCGTTGGTACGGGCGCGCTCGTCGAGCCGGTGCGCCTCGTACTCGCCCTCGCGCACCTGCATGGTCGCGCGCGACAGCTGCTTGAGCGGCAGGTTGATGAGCCGGGTGATCAGCGCTGCGCCAGCCAGCGACAGCGCCATGGCGGTGCTGAGCCACACCAGCCAGGTGCGCCCGCCTACGCGGCTGAAGCGCGTCGGGTCGAGCAGCAGCCAGTAGGTGTCGCTCTCGATGGTGAAGCCGATCCACAGGCCGGCTTCGTCGTTCACGCGGCTGGCCACCGTGGTGCCTTCGCCCAACTGGTCGATCAGCTCCTCGGTCACGCGCAGGTCGAGCGCGCCGCTGGTGTAGGGCTGGAACCGGTCGTTGGGTTCGCGCGGCAGGATGCGCACGCCCTCCTGGTCGGCCAGCGTCTTGATCAGCGACACCCGGGTGATGGCGTCCGAATACACCAGCGCCGCGCGGGTGAGGTTCACGAGCGAGGCGATCTGGTGGGCGGTTTGAATGGCGCGCGGCTCGTATTCGAGCGAGCGGAAGGTCTGCAGCCAGGCGACGGTACAGCCGATCAGCAGCAGCGCCAGCAGGAAGAAAGTGCGCCAGAAAAGGCTGAAGCCCAGCTTGAGGCCGGGGCGTCGGTCACGTTGCGCGCTCGCTTCGAGCGGGCTCGGCATCGTGACCTGCGCGCCGTCCTCCTGAGCGGGGCCTGGTCTGGTGGATTGGCCGATGGCCACCTCTCAACGTGGCGTCAGGCCGTGCCGTCCGGCACGAACACGTAGCCCACGCCCCAGACGGTCTGGATGTAGCGCGGCGCTGCGGCGTCGGACTCGACCAGCTTGCGCAGGCGCGAAATCTGCACGTCCAGGCTGCGGTCGAAGGGCTCGAACTCGCGCCCGCGCGCCAGCTGGGCCAGCTTTTCGCGCGACAGCGGTTGACGCGGATGGCGCACCAGCGCCTTCAGCATCGCGAACTCGCCGGTGGTCAGCGAGAGCTCTTCGCCATCCTTTTTCAAGGTGCGCGAGCCGAGATCGAAGGCGAACGGGCCGAAAGTGACGGTCTCGTTCTCCGTGGAGGGGGCGCCCGGCGCTTCGAGCGGCGGACGGCGGCGCAGCACTGCGTGCACACGGGCCAGCAGTTCGCGCGGGTTGAAAGGCTTGCCGAGGTAGTCGTCTGCGCCGACTTCGAGACCGACGATGCGGTCCACGTCTTCGCCCTTGGCGGTGAGCATGATGATCGGCGTGCGGTCGTTGGCGGCGCGCAGGCGGCGGCAGACCGAGAGGCCGTCTTCGCCAGGCATCATCAGGTCGAGCACGATCAGGTCGACCGTGTCGCGCAACAGGATGCGGTTGAGCGCCTTGCCGTCCTCGGCCACGATCACTTCAAAACCTTCCTGGGTCAGATAGCGGCGCAGGAGGTCGCGGATGCGGGCGTCGTCGTCGACGATCACGATCTTGTCGGTGCGAGCGGGAACTTGAGTCATTTCTACAACGATGAATTTGTAACAGGGCCGATTCTGAAGGCGTTGAGTGGTCGTTGAGCCGGATTTACTTATGGTTTGACACTAAGTTACAAAACTTGCGGACGCTCGCCGTCTGGTCATCTGACGTTAGCGCGGAGGTGGCAAAGTCGCTTTTCCTGATGACTTCCACTCAATGAGACGTCCTTTTTCAGCCCTCCCGTTCATCCTCGTTTTCGCCTGCGGCCCGTCGCTGGCGGTGTCTGGCGACTTTTTCAGGGTGGGCGAGGTGCGTCGCAGCGAGGTCCGTGACGCGGTGGCGGCCCATCGGGCCGCGCAGCGCGAGGAGGTCCGCCGCGAACAGGCGATCGCCGGCCGGCGTCTTACCGCCGCCGAACTGTTCGAGCTGCGGCAGCAGGTCCGTGGCCAATGGACCCCGCCCGCGGCGGGTGCTTTGATCAATTCGGCAGAATCGCAGCCGGCCGAGCGGATCGTGCCGGTGCCTCCGGCCGCGGATCGCCAGTCGCTTACCGCGCCGCGCAGCCAGCGCCGCTGACGCGCCGGCTGGCCTGCCTGCGAACGCGGGCCTGTTTTTCACACCAACAAAGGGAGTACTTCGCCTTGAAGAAAAAAATCAAACTGCTCGCGGCCTGCGCCGCCCTGGCCGCTGCCGGCAACGCACTGGCCCAGAACGTCGTCACACCCGCGCCACAGAACGTGTTGCAGCTGACGGCTTCCGGCACGATCGAAGTCCAGCAGGACATGCTGAGCATGACGCTCGTGACCACCCGCGACGCGACCGACGCAGCCACCGTGCAGACGCAACTGAAGGCTGCGCTCGACGCCGCACTGGCCGAAGCGAAGAAGAACGCGCAGGCGGGCCAGCTGGACGTGCGCACCGGCAACTTCAGCCTGTCGCCGCGCTACACGAAGGACGGCAAGATCAACGGCTGGCAGGGCTCGACCGAACTGGTGCTCGAAGGCCGCGACTTCCCGCGCATCACCCAGACGGCCGGGCGCATCACCACGCTCAGCGTGGGCAACGTGGGCTTTGGCCTGAGCCGCGAACAGCGCGCCAAGACCGAGACCGAGGCGCAGAACATCGCCATCGAGAACTTCAAGCAGAAGGCCGGCGAGCTGGCCAAGGGCTTCGGCTTCGGTGGCTACACGCTGCGCGAGGTGTCGGTGAACGCGAGCGACAACGGCCCGATCCGTCCGCGCATGATGGCGGTGCAGGCCAAGTCGTTCTCGGCTGATTCGGCTGTGCCGGTCGAGGCCGGCAAGACCAGCGTGGTGGTGAGCGTGTCGGGCTCGGTGCAGCTCAAATAAGAGAAACCCGTACCGGCGGGCTACCCTTTACTGGGCAGTCCATCCGCCGTCCATGGCCCAGGCAACGCCCCGGACCTGGTCGGCTGCCGGCGAGCACAGGAAGACGGCGAGGCCACCCAGTTGCTCGACCGTCGTGAACTGCAGCGAAGGCTGCTTTTCGCCCAGCAGGTCGTTTTGTGCCTGCGCGGCCGTGATGCCTTCTCGCGCTGCGCGGTCGTCGATCTGCTTCTGCACCAGCTGGGTCAGCACCCAGCCCGGGCAAATTGCATTGGCGGTGACGCCGGTGGTCGCGGTTTCGAGCGCGACCGACTTGGTCAGGCCGACGATGCCGTGCTTGGCCGCCACATAGGCCGACTTCTGCGCCGACGCCACGAGGCCATGGGCCGACGCGATGTTGATGACGCGGCCCCAGTTGGCCTCGCGCATCGCGGGAATTGCCAGGCGCGTCGTATGAAAGGCGCTGGTGAGGTTGATTGCGATGATGGCGTCCCAACGTTCGGTGGGAAAGTCTTCGACCTTGGCCACGTGCTGGATGCCGGCGTTGTTCACGAGGACGTCGACGCGGCCGAACTTCGACGCGGCGAAGCTCATCATGTCTTCGATCTGGTCGGGCTTGCTCATGTCGGCGCCGTGATACTCGGCGCGCACGCCGAGCGCTTCGATCTCGGCCTTGGGGGCTTGGGCATCGCCGAAGCCGTTGAGCACGATGTTTGCTCCTTGTTGAGCGAGAGCCTTGGCGATGGCGAGGCCAATGCCGCTGGTGGACCCCGTGACAAGCGCGGTTTTGCCTTTGAGCATGAAGATCAATCTCCGGATGAATTAGGATGCGACGAGACAATTATCCGCACCAGGACGACTTCGTTTTCATGACCGAACCGACGCTTCATTACGTGGCGTGCGACGACGCCCAGGGCGGCCATCGCATGGCCTATTGGCAATGGGGCGACGCGCGCAGTGCGCATGTCGTGATCTGCGTGCACGGGCTGACCCGGCAGGGTCGCGATTTCGACCTGCTGGCGCAGGCCATCGTGGCGCGCGCCAATGGCAATGTGCGCGTGGTCTGCCCTGACGTGGTGGGCCGTGGGCGCAGCGACTGGTTGCGTGACCCGGCCTTTTATCAAGTGCCGGTGTATGCGGCCGACATGGTCGCGCTGATTGCGCAACTGCATCGCGAGCAGGCCATCGACACGCTCGACTACCTGGGCACCAGCATGGGCGGGCTGATCGGCTTCGTGCTTGCAGGCCACAAGGAACTGCCGCTGGCGCGGCCCATTCGCCGCTTCATTGCGAACGATGTCGGCCCGACGATCGAGCCGGCCGCGGTGCAGCGCATCGGTGCCTATGTAGGAAAGAACGGCAGCTACGAGAGCGTGCAGGCGGCGGCTGATGCCATGTGGGCGCTGTCGACCACCTTTGGCCCGCACACTCCGGCCCAGTGGCTGGCACTGTCGCAACACATGGTGGTGCCTGCCTCGCAGCGCACGGCCGACGGTTCGGCCAAGGTCGAAGCGGGCAGTGATGATGAAGGCTCCTGGCTGCTTCACTACGATCCGGCCATCGGCGTGGCGCTGCGCGCCATTACCCCCGAGGCTGCGGCACAGGGTGGCGCGATCATGTGGAGCCTGTACGACGCGATCGAGGCGCGCACGCTCATCACTCGCGGCGCTGTGTCGGATCTGCTCTCGCGCGAAACGGCCCTGGCCATGACGCAGCGCGGCCCGCATGCCAAGCTGGTCGAGTTCGACGGCGTGGGCCATGCGCCGACCTTTGTCGACCCCGCACAGATCGCTGCCGTCACCGACTTCCTTTTCGACTGAGTGATTGAGTGAACGAAGCGTGAAGCGCGATTCTTCGAGCCTCCAGACGGCACCCATGTCCGACGCGGCCATGGTCGACTACCCGTTGTCCGCCGCAACGGCCGACCGCACGCCGGTGATGGAGAACATGCTGGCGCGCGCGCGTGCGTTCGCCGAGCCGCTGATCGCCGATGAAAAGCTCGACACGGGCGAGAACACACTCGCACACGCCGACGCGGTGGCCACCATCGTCGCGAAGATGGGCGGCTCCGAGGCCATGCAGGCGGCGAGCTACCTGGTCTATTCGTGCCAGCACCTGAACCGCCCGCAGGAAGTGATCGCCAAGGTGTTCGGCGACAACTTCGCGGCGCTCGCGGTCGAGACGACCAAGCTGGTGCGTGTGCAGGAGCAGGCTCGCTCGGCTTCGCAGGGGCATCACGTCGAAGGCGCCGGTGCGCAGACCGAGAACGTGCGCAAGATGCTGCTGGCGTTCTCGCGCGACCTGCGCGTGGTGATGCTGCGGCTGGCCTCGCGCCTGCAGACGCTGCGGCATGCGGCTGCGAGCAAGCGGCCCGCACCCGAGGGCGTTGCGCGCGAGTCGCTGCAGGTGTTTGCGCCACTGGCCAACCGGCTGGGCATCTGGCAGGTGAAGTGGGAGATCGAAGATCTCTCGTTCCGCTTCCTCGAACCTGAAACCTACAAGCTGATCGCGCGCCTGCTCGACGAAAAGCGCATCGAGCGCGAAGGGCACGTCGAGCAATTGCGCTCGCAGCTGGAGAGCGAGCTGCAGGCCGAAGGCGTCAAGGCCGCGGTGCAGGGGCGGCCGAAGAACATCTACAGCATCGTCAAGAAGATGCGCGGCAAGTCGCTCGACTTCGAGCAGGTCTTCGACATCCTTGCTTTGCGCGTGGTGGTGCCCGACGTCAAGGACTGCTATGCGGCCCTGGCGTGGGTGCACTCGCATTTCCAGCCGATCGACGAAGAGTTCGACGACTACATCGCGCGGCCCAAGCCCAATGGCTACCAGTCGCTGCACACGGTGGTGCGCGAGCTGGTGGATGGCAAGGCGGGCAAGCCGATCGAGATCCAGATTCGCACCGAAGAGATGCACGATCACGCCGAGCATGGCGTGGCGGCGCACTGGGCCTACAAGGAAGCGGGCCACAAGGGCTACGCGGGCGTATGGGCCAGCGGCGAGTACGACGCGAAGATCGCGGTGCTGCGGCAACTGCTGGCGTGGGAGCGCGATCTTTCGGGTGGCCTGCAGGGGCAGGGGCTGTTCGATGACCGCATCTATGTGCTGACGCCCGATGCTGCCATCGTCGAGCTGCCGCAGGGTGCGACGCCAGTCGACTTTGCCTACACCGTGCACACCACGCTGGGCCATCGCTGCCGCGGGGCGCGTGTCGATGGCGCGATGGTGCCGTTGAACACGCCGCTATCGAACGGGCAGACGGTCGAGATCATCGCGGCCAAGGAGGGCGGGCCCTCGCGCGACTGGCTCAATGCCGAGCTGGGCTATCTGGCCAGTCATCGTGCACGTGCGAAGGTGCGTGCATGGTTCAACGCACAGATCACGCACGAGACCGTGGCGCGCGGACGCGAAGCGGTCGAGAAGCTGCTGCAGCGTGAAGGCAAGACGGCCGTGCGGCTCGAGGACCTGGCGTCGCAGCTGGGCTTCAAGTCGGCGGACCATCTGTTCGAAGTGGTGGGCAAGGACGAGTTCTCGCTGCGCAACATCGAGACGCTGCTGCGCCCACCGGAGCCCGCGCCGGGGCCGGACGACGGCGTGCTCATCAAGAAGGCGCGCGGCAGCGAGAAGTCGGGCAAGGGCGGCGTGCTCGTGGTGGGCGTGTCTTCGTTGATGACCCAGCTTGCCAAGTGCTGCAAGCCCGCACCGCCCGATGCCATTCGCGGCTTCGTCACGCGAGGCCATGGTGTCAGCGTGCACCGCAGCGATTGCAGCAACTTCCGCACGATGGCCGCGAAGGATGGCGAGCGCGTCATCGACGTGGAGTGGGGCGTCGCGAAGAAGGGCGCCGACGCGCCCGTGTATGCGGTGGACGTGGCTGTGGAAGCGGCCGACCGTCAGGGCCTGCTGCGCGATATCTCCGATGTGTTCGCACGCGAGAAGATGAACGTGATCGGTGTGCAGACGCAGTCGATCAAGGGCACGGCGTGGATGACGTTCACCGTTGAAATCGCGGATGCCGCGCGGCTCACGCAGGTTCTTGGCATGGTCACGGCAGTGATTGGTGTGCGATCTGCACGTCGTCGCTGAAAAGCACGTTTTCTCCTGCTACAATAGCTGCTTCTCGGACACATCCTTAGGCGCGTAGCTCAGCTGGTTAGAGCACCACCTTGACATGGTGGGGGTCGTTGGTTCGAGTCCAATCGCGCCTACCAATTTCTGCTTCAGTCCCGGCCAACCACCGGATCAGCTGACAGAGCATGCACCGGGTTCCCCGGTGCACATATCGTCCCTTGTGGTGATGCAGGCAAAGACCTTGGCCATGTTGTTGTGCTACCTTGGCTGCCCTGCAATTCCATTCCACTTTTCTTGATAAGCGATCAGATGAATACGCGATCAACGCCTGTTGATCGGGCTCATGCCGACAAGCGCCTGGCCGCACTGTTGAGGCAGGCTCCTCTTGAGTTTGCGCGTGCTGTCTACGGCATCAACGACTATGCAGGTGGGCGCACCGACACCATGGCGGCACGCGAGGTGGTGCGTGCGCAACGCCAGGGCATGCCTCTGACCGAAGAGCGCGCTGAGCAACGCGCTCGCGCATATCTGCCGACCGTGGGACAAGAGCACTGCCCGCGCTGCTGGGTGGTCTACGGGCAGAAAACCCCGCTGCGGTTTCGGGAGGCCGACGAGGAGCGACCCGAGACGGCGGCCTGCTACGCATGCGGCGCGGAGTACGCGACATCGCCGGATTGAGGAAAGTGCCGCGTCTGGTCAGGGTAAACCTTGTCGCGGCGCAGCAAAACCGCTCCCTAGAATCATCCGATGACATGGGCGTCCATGTGAAGGAGTCCGCAGTGCAGAGCAAGAAGTCCGGGGTCAAGCCGGTACAGCGTGTGATCAAGAAGTACCCCAACCGAAGGCTCTACGACACCGAGACATCCACGTACATCACGCTGACCGAGGTGAAGCAACTGGTCATCCAGAGTGCCCAGTTCGTGGTGCGCGATGCCAAGACCGGCGACGACCTCACGCGCAGCATCCTGCTGCAGATCATTCTCGAAGAAGAGGCGGGCGGTGCGCCGATGTTCACCGAACAGGTGCTGGCCAACATCATCCGTTTCTACGGGCAGGCGATGCAGGGCTACATGGGGCCGTACCTCGAGAAGAACATCCAGGCCATGACAGAGGTGCAGGCGCAGCTGGCGGAAAAGGCCGAAGGCCTGACGCCCGAGATGTGGTCGCGCTTCATGACCATGCAGTCGCCGATGCTGCAGGGGCTGATGGGCAATTACGTCGAGCAATCGAAGAACGTTTTCCTGCAAATGCAGGAGCAGATGCAGAAAAACACCGAGCAGGTACTGGGGGCCTTTGGCATTAAGCGGCCCTGAATGTCCTGCCGTCACCGATAGCTGGGACAATAGAGGCATATGAGCGAAGTTGCCTCCCCCGAACGTACGGCCACGCCGACCGCCCCCAAGGTCGGTTTCGTGAGCCTGGGCTGCCCCAAGGCCCTGACCGATTCCGAACTGATCCTGACCCAGCTGAGTGCCGAGGGTTATCAAACCGCCAAGACTTTCGAAGGTGCCGATCTGGTGATCGTCAACACCTGCGGCTTCATCGACGATGCCGTGAAGGAGAGCCTGGACACCATTGGCGAAGCGCTGGCAGAAAATGGCCGTGTGATCGTCACCGGCTGTCTGGGCGCCAAGACCGGCGACCAGGGCGGCAATCTGGTGCGCCAGATGCACCCGAGCGTGCTGGCCGTGACCGGCCCGCACGCCACGCAGGAGGTGATGGATGCGGTGCATGCGAACCTGCCGAAGCCGCACGATCCCTTCATCGACCTGGTGCCGAATACTTTCGGCATCGCCGGCCTCAAGCTGACGCCGCGCCACTACGCCTACCTGAAGATCAGCGAGGGCTGCAACCACCGCTGCACCTTCTGCATCATTCCCTCGATGCGCGGCGACCTCGTGTCGCGGCCGGTCGGCGATGTGTTGAGCGAGGCCAAGGCCTTGTTCGAAGGCGGCGTGAAAGAGCTGCTGGTGATCAGCCAGGACACCTCGGCCTACGGCGTCGACGTGAAATACCGCACCGGGTTCTGGGACGGCAAGCCGGTCAAGACCCGCATGCTCGAACTGGTGCGCACGCTGGGCGAAATCGCCGAGCCATATGGCGCCTGGGTTCGCCTGCACTATGTGTACCCGTACCCGAGCGTTGACGAGATCATTCCGTTGATGGCGAGCGGTCAGGTGCTGCCGTATCTCGACGTGCCCTTGCAGCACAGCCATCCCGATGTGCTGAAGCGCATGAAGCGCCCGGCCAGTGGCGAGAAGAATCTGGAGCGGCTGGCGCGCTGGCGCGAGGTGTGTCCGGAGCTCGTGATTCGCAGCACCTTCATCGCCGGCTTTCCCGGCGAAACGGAACAGGAATTCGAGCATCTGCTCGACTTCATTCGTGAAGCCGAGATCGACCGCGCCGGTTGCTTTGCCTACAGCCCGGTCCAAGGCGCCACCGCCAACGACATTCCGGGCATGCTGCCCGAAGCCGAGCGCGAGGCGCGCCGCGCGCGTTTCATGGAGGTGGCCGAGGCCGTGTCAATCGCCAAGCTGCAAAGACGCGTCGGCTCGACGATGCAGGTGCTGGTCGATTCGGCGCCGGGCATGGGCCGCAAGGGCGGGGTGGGGCGCACGTATGCCGATGCGCCGGAAATCGACGGCACGGTTCGCCTGCTGCCGCCCGAGAAGATCAGCAAGACGCTGAAGGTGGGTGAGTTCACCCGCGCGCGCATCGTGGGTGCCGAGGGCCACGACCTGATCGCATTGCCCGTTTGATGCGGATTCGAATGGACAAGAAAAAAGCCACCGGAGGCCGGTGGCTTGAATCGAATGACCTGGTAAGGGTCTGCTTGAATTTGGTGCCCAGAAGAGGACTCGAACCTCCACGATGTTACTCGCTAGTACCTGAAACTAGTGCGTCTACCAATTCCGCCATCTGGGCTTGTTCTGCTTTTCAGCAAAGACTACGAGTATACACAATTTGGCCCGGCAATTTCGTCGTCTCGAAGCGTGTGGAGAAGCTCCAGCGTCTGCTTGGCCTCGCTTGTGAAGGCTGCATCGAGCGTTTGATGCGAATTCAAACGGTCATGAAAAAAGCCACCGGAGGCCGGTGGCTTGAATCGAATGACCTGGTAAAGGTCTGTTTAAACTTGGTGCCCAGAAGAGGACTCGAACCTCCACGATGTTACTCGCTAGTACCTGAAACTAGTGCGTCTACCAATTCCGCCATCTGGGCCCACAGAGCTGCCGAAGCAGCAATGTTTTGAATTTCAGGAAAGAAGGAGATCATATCAAAAATAATGTCACTTCCAGCGGCTTGCTGGATGAATTCGAAGGAACTGTTCAAGGACATCGCGATGGGCACGGCTTCGTGCAGCGCGACGACGGTGAAGCAGACATCTACCTGCCGCCGAACGAAATGCGCGCGGTGTTGCACAAGGACCGCGTCAAGGCGCGCGTCGTGCGCCAGGACCGCCGCGGTCGCCCCGAAGGGCGCGTGGTGGAAATCGTCGAGCGTCCCGAGCAGCCCATCATCGGGCGCCTGTTGCACGAAGGCGGCATCTGGCTTGTTGCACCGGAAGACAAGCGCTACGGCCAGGACGTCCTGATCCCCAAGGGCGCAACCGGTCCCGCGAAGGTGGGGCAGGTGGTTGTCGTGCAACTCACCGAGCCGCCGGCTCTGTTCGGCCAGCCCGTTGGCCGCGTGAAAGAAGTGCTGGGCGAGATCGACGATCCCGGCATGGAGATCGAGATCGCCGTGCGCAAGTACGGCGTGCCGCACGAGTTTTCCGCGGAGTGCCTGGCCGAAGCCAAGGCATTGCCCGAGAAGGTCCGTCCCGCCGACAAGAAGGGACGCGTCGACCTTACCGACATTCCGCTCGTCACCATCGACGGTGAAGACGCGCGCGACTTCGACGATGCCGTGTACTGCGAACCCGCGAAGGTGGGTCGCGGCAAGGGCTGGCGCCTGCTGGTTGCCATCGCCGACGTCAGCGCCTATGTGCAGACCGGCTCGGGCATCGACATCGACGCCTACGACCGCGCCACCAGCGTGTACTTTCCGCGCCGCGTGATTCCGATGCTGCCCGAGAAGCTGTCGAACGGCCTGTGCTCGCTCAACCCCGAGGTCGAGCGCCTGTGCATGGTGTGCGACATGCTGGTCGCGGCCGACGGCGAGATCTACGCGTACCAGTTCTACCCGGCCGTGATGTTCAGCCATGCGCGCTTCACGTACACCGAGGTGGCTGCCATCCTCGGCAACACGCGCGGCCCCGAAGCTGCCAAGCGCAAGGACCGCGTCAAGGACCTGCTGAACCTAGCCGACGTCTACAAGGCACTGCTCAAGCAGCGCGGCAAGCGTGGCGCGGTCGACTTCGAAACCACCGAGACGCAGATCATCTGTGACGACGCCGGCCGCATCGAAAAGATCGTGCCGCGCACGCGCAACGAGGCGCACCGCCTGATCGAAGAGGCAATGCTCGCGGCCAACGTCTGCAGCGCCGACTTCATCGCCGAAGGCAAGCACCCGGGCCTGTACCGCGTGCACGAAGGCCCGACGCCCGAGAAGAAGGAAATCCTGCGCGGCTATCTGAAGGCCATGGGTGTCGGCCTGAGCATCACCGACGATCCCAAGCCGGGCGAGTTCCAGGCGATCGCCGATGCCACCAAGGAGCGCCCCGACGCGCAGCAGATCCACACCATGCTGCTGCGCTCGATGCAGCAGGCGATCTACACGCCGATCAACAGCGGCCACTTCGGCCTGGCCTACGAGGCCTACACGCACTTCACGAGCCCGATCCGGCGCTATCCGGACCTGCTGGTGCATCGCGTGATCAAGGCGATCCTGTCGAAGACGCGCTACCAGCTGCCGATGCTGCCCACGCCCGGCGAGGCGCATGCCAAGTTGGCCAAGCGGCTCGCGTCGCGTGTGAAAGCGCCAACCAGCAAGCCGCAGAAGGCCACTGTCGCTCCCACCAAGGAAGTGCTGGCATGGGAAGCCGCAGGCCTGCATTGCAGCGCCAACGAGCGCCGCGCCGACGAGGCCAGCCGCGACGTCGAGGCCTGGCTCAAGTGCAAGTACATGCGCGAGCATCTCGGCGAGGAATACGGCGGCGTGGTCACTGCGGCCACGACCTTCGGCATCTTCGTCACGCTTGATGCGATGTACGTCGAGGGCCTGGTGCACATCACCGAGCTCGGCGGCGAGTACTTCAAGTTCGACGAGATGCGCCAGGAGCTGCGCGGCGAGCGCACCGGCATCCGCTATGCCATCGGCACGCGGGTGCGGGTGCAGGTGAGCCGCGTCGACCTGGACGGCCGCAAGATCGACTTCCGCCTCGTGCGCGAAGGCGAAGAGCTCACGGCCCGTGCCATGAAGGACAAGGGTGCGGCATCATCTGGCGTGCCGGTCAAGGCCTCGGCCAAGCGCAGCACGCGTCACAAGGCTGAGGCCGGCAACGCCGAGTCGCGCGCAGAGCGCGGCTCCTCGGCCACGGCCGGGCCGCAGTCGGCGATGCAGGCCTTCAAGTCGGCGGTCAAGAAGGCCGCCAACAAGATGAAGGGGCGCAAGCCGCGCCGCTGAAGCAAGCCTCGCACGCCGCACGAACCATCGACAAACCGAAAAGAGAAAGAGACAGACAGCATGAGCGCTGAAGACAACAAGGGCCGCATCGCCATCGTCACGGGTGCGGGTTCCGGCATCGGCCGCGCCGCCGCGCTGGCGCTGCTGGGTGACGGCTGGAGCGTGGTTCTGGCGGGGCGCCGCCTGGAGCCGCTGGAACAGGTGGCGCAAGAATCGGGTGCCGGTGCGCGCGCCTTCGCGGTGTCGACCGACGTGTCCAACGCGGACTCGGTGCAGGCCCTGTTCGCCGCCACCGTCGAGCGCTTCAGCCGCGTCGACCTGCTGTTCAACAACGCCGGCGTGGGCAACCCGCCGGGCCCGTTCGAGGACTGGACGCCCGAGCAATGGCAAGGTGTGGTCGACATCAACCTGACCGGCATGTTCTTCTGTATCCAGCAGGCGTTCCGCACGATGAAGGCGCAGACGCCGATGGGTGGCCGCATCATCAACAACGGCTCCATCTCGGCCACCGCTCCACGGCCGAACTCGGCCGCCTACACGGCGACCAAGCACGCGGTCGAAGGGCTGACCAAGACCGCGTCGCTCGACGGCCGCAAGTACGACATCGCCGTGGGGCAAGTGGACGTGGGCAATGCCATGACCGAACTGGCCGCGCGCATGGCCAAGGGCGTGCCGCAGGCCAGCGGTGAACTCGCGATCGAGCCGCTGATCGACGTCAAGATCGTGGGCCAGTCGGTGCTCTACATGGCGAACCTGCCGCTGGAAGCCAACGTGCTGTTCCACACCATCATGGCGACGAAGATGCCCTTCGTCGGGCGCGGCTAAAAAGCTCGCGTCAGGCGGGCGCGCGGCGGGCCAGCGTGCCGGCCGTGAGCGGGGCTGCATCGGCCGGCCATGTGTCGGCGATGTGGCCGTGTTGCCAGACGGCTTCGCGCGCTGCTTCGAAAGCAGGCTGGCGCATGGCCAGCGCCGCGCCGATCATGCCGGCCAGCACATCGCCGGTGCCTGCGGTCGCGAGGCTGGCGTTGCCGGTCAAGTTGATGACTGGCAGGGTGTCGGCGGTGCCGGCAACGACGGTGCCCGAACCCTTGAGCACGACCACGACGCCGAAGCGCGCGGCGAGCTGACGGGCGGCGGTCAGCCTGTCGGCTTGGACATCGCCGACGGTGCAACCCAGCAGGCGTGCAGCCTCCAGCGGATGTGGCGTGATCACGGTGGGCGATCCGCTTTTCCCCCGGGACGTCAGCTGTGCTTGCAGCGCGCCATCGGCTGCGATGGCGTTGAGCGCGTCGGCATCGAGCACCAAAGCGGCCGCCGTCGAGAGCACGCGCGGCAGCAGTTCTCGCACCGCCTCCCCACCGCCGCAGCCGCACACCGCCGTCATGCCTGACAGGTCGAGCGTTCGGGCGTCCCGCAGCATCAGTTCGGGTTGGGCGGTGTCGACGGGGGCCGCGCTCGGGTCGAGCAATCCGACGAACACGCGTCCCGCGCCGCCATGCAGTGCCGCCGAGCCGGCCAGCAAAGCGGCGCCCGCCATGCCGGACGCTCCGCCGATCACCGCGACATCGCCGTAGCTACCCTTGTGCGAGGCATGGGTGCGCGGGTGCGCATCGGGTTCTCCCGCGATTCGGGCCACCGGTTGATCCTTGAACGCGCTGCAACCCAGATCGTCGAACCACACCGTGCCCGCCGCATCGCGGCCCTGGGCAGTGAACAGGCCGGGCTTCAATGTGAGAAAGGTGATGCAGGTGCGGGCCGACGCTTGCACGTGGTCGATGCCGCGGGGTAGGGTGCCGGTGTCCGCATTCAAGCCCGATGGCACGTCGACGCAGAGCACGGGTTGGCCGCTCGCATGCATCTTCGCCAGCCACTCGGCCATCGTGCCTTCGGGCGGCCGCGTCGATCCGATGCCGAGCAGCGCGTCGATGGCCAGTTCGTAGGCTGAAGGCGGCGTCGATGCAAAGGTGACGCCCGCATCGCGGGCACGCTGCAGCGAAGCCTTGGCGTCCGGTGGCAAGCGGCTTTCATCTCCCAGGAATGTGACTGCCGGAAAGAAGCCTCGATGACGCAATTGCGCCGCAGCCTCGAAACCATCGCCGCCGTTGTTTCCCGGCCCGCAAGCCACCCAGATCGTCCGCGCATGCGGCGCAATCGCCATCGCGAGCCGCGCTACCGCAAGGCCGGCGCGCCGCATCAGCGTGTGGGCGGGCAGGGCGGCCGCCGCGGCATGCTCGATTCGGCGCGTGGCGGCGATGTCGAACAACTCGGCAGCGGTGGCGGAGGTGATGCGTTGCATCGGCGCATTGTGCCGTCGTGCTGTCTCCCTATCATCCGGGGATGAGCTTCAAAGGCGTCGGTTGGCTGCTTGTCCTGCTTTTCGCAGCGCTTGTCTTTTTCCTCGCTGCGACGATGGCGTGGATTGCGGGGCTGGGATGGGTTCTGGGCCTGTTGTGCGCCGTATGGGGCGTCTTCCTGCTGGCAGAGCTGAAGCGGTGGGTGTCTCTGCGGGACGTGGCCTGGGCCGCCAATGTCGGCTTCGGCTGCAGCGTGATCCGGTGGTTCGACGTCCCGGGTGAAACTGCTTCCGGCCCGATGCGTCTGGCCCTGCTGGGTGCCGCTGCGCTGTGCCTGATTTTCTTTGCGCTGCTCAGCCCCGGACTGCTGGGATGGATTGCGAGCAGGCTTCGCCCACCGCCGGAGCCCGCGCTGCCTGTAGAGCAGCCTGCGAGCCCCGAGGCCCTGCGCAGGTGGGGTCCTAAAGACTGAGCCGTTCGACCCCGAGTCCTTCGAGGTCGATGCCCGGGTCCTGTCCAGCGATCAGGTCGCCCAGCACGCGCGCGCTGCCGCACGACAGCGCCCAGCCGCTCGACCCATGGCCGAGGTTGAGCCACACACCGGGAATGCCGCTGGCACCCAGCACCGGTGGACCGTCCGGCAGCATTGGCCGTGCGCCTTTCCATTGCTGCACGCCGGACTGCAGCGTGGCTGCGCCCGGGAACCAGTCGTGCAGCACCTTGTAGAGCGTTTGCACCGCGGCCGGGTTCATCGTGTCGAGCGAGCCGCCGATCTCGGCGCTGCCAGCCACCCGCACGCGCTGGCCCAGGCGGGAGATGGCGACCTTGTAGCGCTCGTCCATCACCGCGCTGCGCGGCGCGTTGAGCGGCTCGCGGATCGGCGCGCTCACCGAATGGCCGTAGACCGGGGCCATCGGGATGCGCAGGCCCAGCGGCCGCAGCAGCGCGGCCGAAGCCAGGCCGGCGCACACCACGACTGCGTCGTAGCGCACGGGGTCGGAGCCGCTCGCCAGCGACAGCGAGGTGGGCGCCGCGCGGCTCAGCGGCGCGATGTCGCAGTTGAAATGAAACTGCGCGCCGAACGACTCGGCCTCCCATTTGAGCAGCAGCGCGAACTGGCGGCAGTTGGCCACTTCGTCTTCGGGCAGGTGGATGGCGCCTGCCAGCGGGGTGTCGGGGTTGAGGGCGGGCTCGATCAGCCGGGCCTCGTCGGCGTCGATTTCCTTGAAGACGCTGCCCGCCGAGCGCAGCACCTCCAGCCCGGCTTGCACCAGTTTCTTGTCGCGCTTGGAACGCAGCAGCACCAGGTAGCCGTCGCTGCGTTCGTAGCTGAGCTCGCGCGCCTCGGTCACCTCGTGCAGTCGATTGCGACTGTAGAAGGCCAGGCGCTGCATGCGGGCGCGGTTGGCCAGGTAGGTTTCGAGCTTGCAGGCTTTCTGCCAGCGCGACAACCAGCCGAGATCGCGCGAGCCTAGCGGCCAGCGCAGCTTGATGGCGCCGTGCGAGGACAGCAGTGAGCGCAGCACCTTGCCGCGCATGCCGGGGGCGGCCCACGGCGTGACGTACCCGGGAGCGACCACGCCGGCGTTGGCGAAGCTGGCTTCTTCTGCGGCGGCGCCCCTGCGCTCGAACACGGTCACTTCATGGCCGTCGGAAACCAGTTCCCAGGCGGTGGTGACGCCGATGATGCCGGCGCCCACGATCGCGATTTTCATTGAATGTTCTGAATAAGAGAGATGGCTGACGCCCGTGAGGTGGGCCGTGTCAGCTGTTAATTTTGCAGCGCGCGCTCGGTCTGGAGTGCTACAGCAAGCACGGCGTCGTCGTGCAGCGCGGCATGCCACAGCATCAGGCCAACCGGCAGTTCGCCGTCGGCGTGGCAGGGCAGCGAGATCGCGCAGCCGTCGAGCATATTGATGATCGACGGGTTGCGCAGCAGCAATGCATTGACGCGGAAGAATTCGTCGTCACGCTCGGCGCCCGGCGCCACGCTGGCGATGGATGGTGCGGTGATCGGCACTGTCGGCGACAGCACGGCGTCGAACGGCGCGAGCGCGGTTTCGACTCGGGCGATCCAGTCGCGACGGGCATGGATCAGGTCGATGTATTCATGCGCTTTCATCGTGGCGCCGCGCAGGATGCGTTGGGCCACGCGTGGGTCGTAGCCTGCGCCGCTGCGCTCCAGCAGCAGGCGGTGCCAAGCGTGCGACTCGGCGGCCGAGAAGCCGCCGGTGGCATTGATGGTGGCCAACTCGGCGAGTTCGGGCAGTTCGATTTCCACGATGCGGGCGCCGGCTGCGCGGAGCGCCTTCAGCGAGCGCTCGAAGGCGGCGGCCACGGCGGGCTCGATGCCGTCGAAGAAGACGTTCTTCACCACGGCCAGCCTGTAGGCGGCCAGAGGGGCGTTGCCGGCGGTCACTCGCCGGGCCGCGAGGATCTCGTGCGCGGTGATGGCGTCGCGAACCGAGCGCGTCATGGCGCAAACGGTGTCCAGAGTGGTCGAGAGCGGCAGCGCGCCGTTGGCGGGCGTCAGCCGGGCCGTGTTCTTGAAGCCGACGATACCGTTCAGCGCCGCCGGGATGCGGATCGAGCCGCCGGTGTCGGAGCCCAGGCCGATGAACGCGGCCCCGCTGGCCACCGAGATCGCGGCGCCGGACGACGAGCCGCCCGGAACGCGCGGCGTAGCGGCGTCGCTCACGTTGGCTGGCGTGCCATGGTGAGGGTTGATGCCAACGCCCGAGAAAGCGAATTCCGTCATGTTGGTGCGGCCGGTCAGCACGCCGCCCGCGGCGCGCAGCCGCGCCACGGCGAAGGCGTCGGCCCTGGCGGCTGGTCCATGGGCCAGGACCACGGAGCCGGCGGGCGTTGGCTGGCCTTCGATGTCGAACAGGTCCTTGGCGGTGAAGGCGAGACCCGAAAGCCGGCTGTCGGGGTTCGACCCGGCGGCAGCCTGCCGGGCCTCGTCGAACATGGTGCGGGTGAAGACGTGCGCGCAGACCGGGGACTGGGCGATGCCGATGGCGCGCTCCATTTCGGTGCGTGCATCGGAGCCACCTGCCAGAAGGTCGAGACGGGTGGCGTGAAGGTCGTTCATGAGTGGAGGCAGAGGCCGTGCAAGCGGCTCGGGTTCAGGGAGGAAGGGGGCGACGGCCGTGCTATACTCTTTGGGTTTCGCTGGCTGAGCGACGGCTCCCGTTGCACCCAGTCAAACACATCCGCAAACCGGCCCAATCAAGGTGTTGTGACTCCATTCGAAAAGAGCACAAAACGGGCTGGATTTTAGACCCAACCTTTGGAGTAATTTCAATGTCTACCACCATGCGCGAAATGCTGGAAGCAGGTGTCCATTTCGGTCACCAAACCCGCTTCTGGAACCCCAAGATGGCCCCGTACATCTTCGGTCATCGCAACAAGATTCACATCATCAACCTGGAAAAGTCGCTCCCGATGTTCCAGGACGCGATGAAGTACGCCAAGCAGCTCACCGCCAACCGCGGCACGATCCTGATGGTCGGCACGAAGCGCCAGGCCCGTGAAATCGTGGCGGCAGAAGCCCGTCGCGCCGGCGTGCCCTTCGTCGACACCCGCTGGCTCGGCGGCATGCTGACCAACTTCAAGACCGTCAAGACCTCGATCAAGCGTCTGAAGGACATGAAGGCCCAGCAGGAAGCCGGCCTCGACTCGCTGAGCAAGAAGGAGCAGCTGACCTTCTCGCGCGAAATCGAGAAGCTCGAAAAGGACATCGGCGGCATCCAGGATATGGCCGCGCTGCCCGACGCCATCTTCGTGATCGACGTGGGCTTCCACAAGATCGCCGTGGCCGAAGCCAAGAAGCTCGGCATTCCGCTGATCGGCGTGGTTGACTCCAACCACTCGCCCGAAGGCATCGACTACGTGATCCCTGGCAACGACGACTCGTCGAAGGCTGTCACGCTGTACGCCCGCGGCATCGCCGACGCGATCATCGAAGGCCGCAACAGCGCCACCGGTGACGTGGTCAAGGCCATCGCCGAAGGCAATGGCGACGAATTCGTCGAAGTCGAAGAAGGCGCTTCGGCCTGATTGGCGCGCCTGCGAGCCTGAAGAAGGGGCTTTGGTGCCCCTTTTTTTTAACCTGATTTTTGGATTTACGGAGATACCACAAATGGCTGCAATCACCGCAAGCATGGTCGGCGAACTGCGCGCAAAGACCGACGCGCCGATGATGGAGTGCAAGAAGGCCCTGACGGAGGCCGACGGCAACATGGAAAAGGCCGAAGAGCTGCTGCGCATCAAGCTCGGCAACAAGGCTGGCAAGGCATCGGGTCGCATCACCGCTGAAGGCGTGGTCACGGCTTTTGTCGACGGCGCTGCCGGCGGCATGATCGAAATCAACTGCGAAACCGACTTCGTCACCAAGAACGACAGCTTCCTGGCCCTGGCCAACGCCGCCGCCATGCTGGTCGCGAAGAACAACCCCGCGGACATCGCTGCGCTGGGCGCACTCGCCTATGAGCAAGACGGCTTCGGCCCCACGCTCGAAGACGTGCGCAAGGGCCTGATCGGCAAGATCGGCGAGAACATGAGCTTCCGCCGCTTCAAGCACTTCGCTGGCAACGGCAAGCTGGCTTCGTACCTGCACGGCACGCGCATCGGCGTGATGGTCGAGTTCGAAGGCGACGACACGTCGGCCAAGGACGTGGCGATGCACATCGCCGCCATGAAGCCGGTCGCCATCCAGGCATCGGACGTGCCTGCCGACCTGATCGAAAAAGAGCGCGCAGTTGCCAAGGGCAAGGCCGACGAAGACCGCAAGACCGCCGAAGCCGAGGGCAAGAAGCCGCAGCCGGACGACATCGTTGCCAAGCGCATCGAAGGCGGCGTGCAGAAGTTCCTCAAGGAAGTCTCGCTGCACAACCAGCCGTTCGTGAAGAACGACAAGCAGACCGTCGAGCAGATGCTCAAGGCCGCCAGCACCACGATCAAGGGCTTCACCCTTTACGTGGTCGGCGAAGGCATTGAGAAGAAAGTTGACGACTTCGCAGCCGAGGTGGCCGCGCAAGTTGCAGCGGCCAAGGCTGCTGCTTAAGCCTTTAAGGCTCAACGGCGGTGCGCCCACGCGCGCCGCCGTTTTTTCATCGCTACGTTTTACACTCGTCCCAGTCCAACCAAAGGAAATTGCCCATGTCTGATGCCCGCCCAGCCCACAAGCGAATCTTGTTGAAGCTGTCGGGAGAGGCGTTGATGGGCGATGACGCCTTCGGCATCAACCGCGCGACCATCGTGCGAATGGTGCAGGAGGTGGCCGAGGTCGTGAACATGGGCGTGCAGGTGGCGGTCGTGATCGGTGGAGGCAACATCTTCCGCGGCGTCGCGGGGGGCTCGGTCGGCATGGACCGCGCCACGGCCGACTACATGGGCATGCTGGCCACGGTCATGAACTCGCTGGCGCTGGCCGATGCAATGGACAAACAGGGCCTCGTGGCTCGTGTGATGTCCGCCATTGCCATCGAGCAGGTGGTCGAGCCCTATGTGCGCCCCAAGGCCCTGCAGTACCTCGAAGAGGGTAAGGTCGTGGTGTTCGCAGCCGGCACGGGTAACCCGTTCTTCACCACCGACACGGCCGCTGCGCTGCGCGGTGCCGAGATCGGTGCCGAACTGGTGCTCAAGGCGACCAAGGTCGACGGCGTCTACACCGCCGATCCCAAGACCAACCCCGACGCAACGCGCTATGTCTCGCTCAGCTTCGACGAGGCGATCGCAAAGAATCTCGGCATCATGGACGCCACGGCCTTTGCGCTGTGCCGCGACCAGAAGCTGCCGATCAAGGTGTTCTCGATTCTCAAGAACGGCGCATTCAAGCGCGTCGTCATGGGCGAGGACGAGGGCACGCTGGTGCATGCCTAGGAGTATTTGAGATGACCATTGCAGATATCCGCAATGCGACCGACGCGAAGATGAATCAGTCGCTCGCCGCATTCCAGAACAACCTTACGAAGATCCGTACCGGCCGCGCCAACTCTGCGCTGCTCGACTCGATCCATGTCGAGTACTACGGCTCGCAGGTGCCGTTGAGCCAGGTGGCCAACGTGTCGGTGCTCGATTCGCGCACCATCAGCGTCCAGCCTTGGGAAAAGGGCATGGGCGCCAAGATCGAGAAGGCCATCCGCGAAAGCGACCTGGGCCTGAACCCCGCCTCCATGGGCGACCTGATCCGCGTGCCGCTGCCCGCCATGAGCGAAGAGCGCCGCAAGGAAATGACCAAGCTGGTCCGCAACGAAGGCGAAACCGCCAAGGTCGCCACGCGTAACCTGCGCCGCGATGCGAACGAGTCGGTCAAGAAGCTGGTCAAGGACAAGCTGGCGTCGGAAGACGACCAGAAGCGCGCCGAGGCCGAGATCCAGAAGGTCACCGACCGCCACATCGCGGAAATCGACCGCCTGGTCGCGGCCAAGGAAGCGGAGATCATGGCCGTTTGAGGCCTGTCATGGCCTCTTCAGCGCCACGCATTCCCCACCACGTTGCCATCGTCATGGACGGCAACGGCCGTTGGGCCACGCGGCGCTTCCTGCCCCGCGTCGCGGGGCACAAGCAGGGTGTCGAATCGCTGCGCCGCTGCGTCAGGGCCTGTGCCGACCGCGGCGTGGGCGTGCTCACGGTGTTCGCGTTTTCGTCCGAGAACTGGAACCGTCCCGTCGAGGAAGTCTCCGGCCTCATGGACCTGATGGTCGGTGCACTCGCCCGCGAGGTGCCCAAGCTCAGCGCCGATGGCGTGCGGCTGCATTTCGTCGGCGAACGGGCCGGCCTGTCGCCGAAGATGGTGAAGGGCCTGGTCGACGCCGAGCTGGCCACGGCGCACAACACGCGCATGGTGCTCAACGTCTGCTTCAACTACGGCGGCCGCTGGGACATCGCGCAGGCCGCCGCCAGGCTGGTGGCGCAGGGCGATGCGATCACCGAGGCGAGCCTCGACCGCGCCATGGCCCTGGCCCATGTGCCCGACCCCGACCTGTTCATCCGCACGGGCGGCGAGCAACGGTTGTCCAACTTCCTGCTCTGGCAGAGTGCCTACGCCGAGCTTTTCTTCAGCGACAAGCTGTGGCCCGAATTCGACGAAGCTGCGCTGGACGAGGCCATTGCCGCGTTCCAGGGCCGTGAGCGGCGCTTCGGCCAAACCTCGGCACAGGTCAAGACCGCCACGGCCTGAGGGCCTGACAACCTCCCGCATGCTCAAACAACGCATCCTCACGGCGATCGTGCTGCTCGCGATCCTGCTGCCAGCGCTGTTCTATCGAAACTACATCCCCTTCGCCTGCGTCATGCTGGTGTTGATCGGCGCTGGCGCCTGGGAGTGGGGGCGTCTGAATGGATACGGCCAACGGCTGTCGGTGTTTCTCGGCGTTGAAACGGTGGTGCTGTGCGCGCTGTCCTGGTGGCTGGGGCTGCTGGAGCAGCCGTTGGTCTTGATGTGGACCCTGGCCAGTGCGGCCTGGGTGCTGGGCGGCGCAGCGCTGCTGCGAGTGGCGGTGCCGGGCTGGCCCCGTATTCCGCGCGGGCTGCGGTTGGTCGGCGGTTTGCTGGCGCTGTGGGTGGCATGGCTCGCTGCAGTGCAGGCACGCATGATCGGCATCAACTTCCTGCTGTCGATCCTGGTGCTGGTGTGGGTGGCCGACGTGTTCGCCTATTTCGCCGGCCGCGCCTTCGGCCTGAAGTTCACCCGCAACAAGCTCGCGCCCGCGATCAGTCCCGGCAAGAGCTGGGAAGGTGTGTGGGGCGGAATGATCGGCGTGGTGGTGCTGGCCTTTGCCTGGGTCTGGGCCGACAAGGCCACCGGCGCGACCGTGGCCAGCCTCTATACCCGTCTCAACGAGCGGGGCTGGTGGCTTTTGCTGCTCGCCGCGCTGTTCCTCGCGGCCATGAGCGTCGTGGGTGACCTCGTCGAATCTCTCATCAAGCGCAGCGCCGGCGCCAAGGACAGCAGCCGGCTGCTGCCCGGCCACGGCGGCGTCCTCGACCGCGTGGATGCCCTCTTGCCGGCGCTTCCCATTGCCATGATGCTGGCTTTCCTGTGAACACACCCAGAAGACAACGCGTCACGGTGCTCGGCTCGACCGGTTCGGTCGGCGTGAGCACGCTCGACGTCATTTCGCGGCACCTCGAGCGTTTCGAGGTGTTTGCCCTTTCGGCGGCTACCAAGGTCGACGAGTTGCTGGCGCAGTGCGCTCAGTTCTCGCCCCGGTTCGCCGTGATGGCCAGTGCGCCGCATGCTGCGTTGCTGGCTGAAAAGTTGAAGCAAAACAGCCTGAAAACGGTTGTTCTGGCGAGCGATGATGCTCTCGAAACGATAGCGTCTCACGACGAAGTCGATGCTGTGATGGCCGCCATCGTCGGTGCGGCGGGCCTTGGCCCTTGCCTGGCCGCCGCGCGCGCCGGCAAGCGGCTGCTGCTGGCCAACAAGGAAGCGCTGGTCGTCGGCGGCGAACTCTTCATGCGTACCGTGCGCGAAGGCGGCGCGACGTTGCTGCCTATCGATAGTGAGCATTCGGCCATCTTCCAGTCGCTGCCTGAAGACCCGTCCACCTGGGCGCGGCGTATCGACAAGATCATCCTGACCGCATCGGGTGGCCCGTTCCGCACTCGTGCGCCGGAAACCCTGGGTACGGTGACGCCCGAACAGGCCTGCGCCCATCCGAACTGGGTCATGGGCCGCAAGATTTCGGTCGACTCGGCCACCATGATGAACAAGGCCCTCGAAGTGATCGAGGCACGTCACCTGTTCGGCGTCGCGCCTGATCAGATCGAGGTCGTCATTCATCCGCAGAGCGTGGTGCACTCGATGGTGCAGTTCACCGATGCTTCGGTCATCGCCCAGCTCGGCACGCCCGACATGCGGGTGCCGATCGCGGTGGGCCTGGCTTGGCCTGAGCGCATTGAGAGCGGTGCGGCGCGGCTCGACTTCCGCCAAATGGCCTCGTTGACTTTCGATGCGCCCGACGCAGCACTCTTTCCCGGACTGGGCCTGGCATGGCACGCGCTGCGCGCCGCGCCGGGCACGACGGCGGTGCTCAATGCCGCCAATGAGGTCGCAGTTGAAGCTTTCCTGAACCGCCGCCTGCGTTTTGATTGCATACATGCGGTCAACATGGAAACTTTGGAAAGGGTCGCCCCCTCCAAGCCGGCATCGCTGGCCGACCTGCTGGCGATCGATGCCAGCGCCCGCGCGGCGGCCAATGCCGCGGCGCTGCGTTTCGCAGCCTGACCTGACGACCCTCCGTAGAGACCAAGGACCCCGATGCTGCTCACTGTCATAGCCTTTGTGGTCGCACTCGGTGTCCTGATCGCGGTGCACGAATACGGACACTACCGCGTGGCTGTTGCCTGCGGCGTCAAGGTGGAGCGCTTCTCCGTCGGATTCGGCAAGGCGCTGCTGCGCTGGCAGCCCAAGCGCCAGCATCCGGGGCAACAGACCGAGTTCGTCATCGGTGCATTCCCGTTCGGCGGCTACGTCAAGATGCTCGACGAGCGCGAGGGGCCGGTCGCGCCTGAAGAGCGCCATCGCGCCTTCAACACCCAGCCTTTGCGTTCCCGAGCGGCCATTGTTGCGGCGGGGCCGATCGCCAATCTGCTGCTGGCTGTCGTGCTTTACACGGCCGTCAACTGGATCGGCGTGCAGGAGCCGGTCGCCAAGCTCGCGCGGCCGGTGGCCGCCTCTCTGGCCGAAGCGGCGGGCCTGCGCGGCGGCGAGCACATCACGCAAGCGGGCTTCGATGGCGACCTGTCGCCGGTCCAGTCCTTCGAGGATCTGCGCTGGCGCATGACGCGTGGCGCGCTCGATGGCCATGACCTGACGCTCGAAGTCGCAGGGGAACCCGGCCGGCCTGCGCGCCAGCTGGTGCTGCCGCTGAGCCGCATGGAGACCAAGGACGCCGATCCGCAGATGTTCCGCAAGATCGGCGTCGTCGCACCCCTGACCCGGCCTGAGATCGGCGAAGTCATGGCGGGTAGTGCGGCGGAAAGCGCCGGCCTGCGCAACGGCGATGTGGTGCGCGCCATCGGCGACACGGCCATCGTCGACGGGCAGCAGCTGCGCGAGGTGATCCGGGCGTCGGTCGATGGTGACCAGCCGCGCACCCAGGCCTGGCAGGTCGAGCGCGGCGGCCAGCCGCTCAAGATCGACGTGAAGCCCGAGGTGCGGGAGGAGGGCGGCGTCAAGGTGGGGCGCATCGGCGCCTACGTTGGTGCGCCGCCCGAAATGGTGACGGTGCGCCAGGGGCTGGTCGACGGTGTCTGGCGTGGTGTGGTGCGCACCTGGGAGGTGTCCGCGCTGACCGTGCGCATGATGGGCAAGATGGTCATCGGCGAGGCTTCGCTCAAGAACCTGAGCGGTCCGCTCACGATTGCCGACTACGCTGGCAAGTCCGCAAGCCTCGGTTTTACTCAGTATCTGGTCTTCCTGGCGCTCATCAGCGTGAGCCTCGGAGTCCTCAATCTCATGCCGCTGCCGGTCCTCGATGGGGGACACCTGATGTATTATCTTTGGGAGGGCCTGACCGGCAAGAGCGTCTCCGACGCTTGGATGGAACGGCTTCAGCGCGGGGGTGTGGCCCTGCTGCTGGTCATGATGTCGGTCGCACTCTTCAACGACGTCACACGGCTCTTTGGTTAACTTTCTGCCCGGCCCTTTCCGTGCCGGCTCAATTCTCAGATGAACAAAAACTTCAGTCGCTTTCGCCTGCGTAGCGTTGCCGCGGTGGTTGCCAGTGCGCTCGCAGCCACGGCAGCCTGGGCCGTAGAGCCTTTCACGGTGCGCGACATTCGCGTCGAAGGTCTGCAACGCGTCGAAGCCGGTACGATCTTCGCGTCGCTGCCGCTGCGCGTGGGCGATACCTACAGCGACGAGCGCGGTTCCGCCGCCATCCGTGCGCTGTTCGACCTGGGGTTGTTCAAGGATGTGCGCATCGACGTGAACGGCAACGTACTGGTGGTGATCGTCGAAGAGCGACCGACCATTGCAGACGTCGATTTCGTCGGCACCAAGGAATTCGACAAGGCCGCGCTGCAGAAGGCGCTGCGCGAAGTCGGCCTGACCGATGGCCGTCCCTACGACAAGGCACTGGCTGACCGCGCCGAGCAGGAGCTCAAGCGCCAGTACGTGAGCCGCAGTCTCTACAACGCGCAGGTCGTGACCACTGTCACGCCTATCGAGCGCAACCGCGTCAACCTGACCTTCACCGTGACCGAAGGCGAGTCGGCCCGTATCCGCGAAGTGCACGTGGTCGGCAACAAGGCCTTCAGCGAATCGACGCTGCTGAGCCTGTTCGATCAGGACAGCGGCGGTTTCATGAGCTGGTACACCAAGTCGAACCAGTATTCGCGCGCCAAGCTCAACGCCGACCTCGAAACGCTGCGCTCGTACTACATCACCCGCGGCTACCTCGAGTTCCGCATCGACTCGACCCAGGTCGCCATTTCGCCGGACCGCAAGGACCTGACGGTGACCGTGAATATCAGCGAAGGCGAGAAGTTCGTGGTGTCGAGCGTCAAGCTCGACGGCAACTACCTCGGCCGCGACGACGAGTTCAAGTCGCTCATCACCATCAAGCCGGGCGAGCCCTACAACGGCGAGCAGGTCACCGAGACCACCAAGGCCTTCAACGACTATTTCGGCACCTTCGGCTATGCGTTCGCACGCGTGCAGGCGCGCCCCGACATCGATCGCGCGAACAACCGCGTGGCGCTCACGCTGCAGGCCGAGCCCTCGCGCCGCGTGTACGTGCGTCGCGTCTCGGTGGGCGGCAACAACAAGACCCGCGACGAAGTCATCCGTCGCGAGTTCCGCCAGTACGAAGCCTCCTGGTACGACGGCGACAAGATCAAGCTGTCGCGCGACCGCGTGGACCGTCTGGGCTTCTTCACTGAAGTGAACGTCGAAACGCAGGAAGTGCCCGGCTCGCCCGACCAGGTGGACCTGACCGTCAACGTGGCTGAAAAGCCCACCGGCAGCCTGCAACTCGGCGCCGGCTACTCGAGCGCCGAAAAGGTCGCGCTGACCTTCGGTATCTCGCAGGAAAACGTGTTCGGCTCGGGTAACTTCCTGGGCGTGCAGGTCAACACCAGCAAGTACAACCGTACGCTGTCGGTGACCACGACCGACCCTTACTTCACGCCGGACGGCATCTCGCGCACGATCAGCCTCTACCACACCACGACGCGCCCGTATCAGACCTCCACCGATGGCGACTACAAACTGGTGAATCAGGGCGCTTCCATCCGCTTTGGCGTGCCGTTCAGCGAAGTCGATACCGTCTTCTTCGGCATCGGTCTCGAGCGCTATGCGTTCGATCCCAACAGTTCGACTGCATTCTCCGGTCTGTACACGCCGCCGTCTTACCTTGCCTATTTCCAGTGCCAGAAGGATGCCACGGGCCTGCTGGTGGTCAGCTGTGATCAGAAGAGCGTCTGGGGTGTTCCGCTGAGCGTCGGCTGGGGCCGTGACAGTCGCGACAGCGCGCTGATCCCGACCACGGGCCGTCTGCAGCGCGCCAACCTCGAAGTGGGCGCGGCCGGGGACATGAAGTACATCAAGACGAACTACCAATACCAGCAGTTCTTCGCGATCAGCAAGCAGTACACCTTCTCGATCAACGGCGAAGTCGGCTATGCCAAGGCGCTCGGCAACAAGGTCTACCCGATCTTCAAGAACTTCTATGCCGGTGGCCTGGGTTCCGTCCGTGGCTTCGAGCAGAACTCGCTGGGGCCGCGCGATGCCCCTCTGTTCCTCCAGAGCGAAGGTGCAGCCCTCGGTGGCACCAAGAAGGCGGTCTTCAATGCCGAACTGAGCACGCCGTTCCCGGGTGCCGGCAATGACCGCACGCTGCGCTTGTACGGCTTCTTCGACGCCGGCAACGTGTTCGGTACGCGTGCCGCTGGCGTGACCGACGAGCAATGGAAGGCCGAGAAGAAGTTGCGCGCGTCGGTCGGCCTGGGCGTCAGTTGGATTTCACCGCTGGGCCCGCTGCGTCTTGCTTATGCCTTCCCAGTCAGGTCCCAGAAGGAAGTGGGGCAGCCGTTTACAGCCGGGTATATCCCGAAGGATAGAATTCAGCGCCTCCAATTCCAGATCGGAACGTCTTTCTAAATGAAGCATTTGATTCGCGCTGCGGCAGGCGCGTTGTTGATTCCCGCTCTCGCATTCGCTGCGGTGCCCGCCCAGGCGCAGGAAACCTTTCGCATCGGTTTCGTAAACCCGGACCGCGTGCTGCGCGAGGCGCAGCCGGCCAAGACTGCCCAGGCGAAGCTCGAAGCCGAATTCCTGAAGCGCGAGAAGGACCTGACCGCACAAGGCGACGCCCTGAAGGCGGCTTCTGAGAAGTTCGAGCGCGAGGCGCCCACCCTGTCGGAAAGCCAGCGGGTCACGCGCCAGCGCGCGCTGGTCGACCAGGACCGCGACTTCCAGCGCAAGCGCCGTGAATTCCAGGAAGACCTGAACGCGCGCAAGAACGAAGAGCTCCAGCAAGTCTACGAGCGTGCCAACCGCGTGGTGAAGCAGGTGGCCGAGGCCGAGAAGTACGACGCCATCCTGCAGGAAGCGATCTACATCAATCCGAAGCACGACATCACCGACAAGGTGATCAAGGCGCTGAACGCGTCGGTCGGCTCTCCTGCGCCCGCGGCCGGCAAGTAACGCCGCGAACCGGCGTGTCACTGCAGCTCGGAGCCATCGTTGACGCCCTTGGGGGCGAGCTTCATGGCGATGCGGCGCTGTCCATCGAGCGGCTTGCGCCGCTGCAGAATGCACAGCCCGATGCGCTCAGCTTCCTGAGCCATCCCAAATACCAGCAGGAACTGGCGGCCTCGAAGGCCGCCTGCGTGATCGTCTCGCCCGCCATGCGCGAGGCGGCCGCGGCGCGTGGCGCTTTCATCGTCACGCCCGATCCATATTTCTACTTTGCCCGCCTGACGCAGCTCTGGAAGGCGCATCACGCGCGTCCGGAGGCCGACCGCATCCATCCCAGCGCGGTGATCCACGCCGAGGCGCAGGTCGACGCCACGGCGCGCATCGGTGCGCTGTGCGTGGTGGAGCGGGGCGCACGCATCGGCGCGGGCACGGTGCTGAAGTCGCGCGTGACGGTCAGTGAAGACTGCTTCATCGGCGAGCGCTGCCTGCTGCACCCTGGCGTGGTCATCGGCGCTGACGGCTTCGGCCTCGCGCCGCACGAGGGGCGCTGGGTCAAGATCGAGCAACTGGGTGCGGTGCGCATCGGCAACGACGTCGAAATCGGCGCCAACACCTGCATCGACCGCGGCGCGCTCGACGACACCGTGATCGAAGACGGCGTGAAGCTCGACAACCTGATCCAGATCGGCCACAACGTGCGCGTCGGCAAGAACACCGCCATGGCGGGTTGCGTCGGCGTGGCTGGCAGCGCCACCATTGGTGCCAATTGCACCTTTGGCGGCGGCGCCATCGTGCTGGGCCATCTGACAGTGGCCGACGGCGTGCACATATCCGCCGCGACCGTGGTCACCCGGTCAATTCACAAGGCCGGCCAGTACACCGGTATGTTTCCCATCGATGACAATGCGAGCTGGGAAAAAAATGCGGCAACGCTCAAGCAGTTGCACAGCCTGCGCGAACGACTGAAGGCGCTGGAGAAAGCTCCCTCGAAAAAATGACGACGATGCAGGAACAGAAAATCATGACGACGACGCTCGATATCCATCAAATCCTCAAGCTGCTGCCCCACCGATACCCGTTCCTGCTGGTGGACCGCGTGCTCGACATGGAAAAGGGCAAGCGCATCACCGCGCTCAAGAACGTGACGATGAACGAGCCGTTCTTCAACGGCCACTTTCCGCATCGCCCGGTGATGCCGGGCGTGCTGATGCTCGAAGCCATGGCCCAGGCCGCGGCCCTGCTGTCGTTCCATTCGCTCGACATCGTGCCGGACGACAACACCGTCTACTACTTTGCCGCCATCGACGGCGCGCGCTTCAAGCGCCCGGTGGAACCCGGCGACCAGCTGACGCTCGAAGTCGAAATCGAGCGCATGAAGGCGGGCATTTCCAAGTTCAAGGGCCGGGCCCTGGTGGGCAGCGAACTCGCCTGCGAGGCGACGCTGATGTGCGCCATGCGCCAGATCAGCTGACCCGGCCGCAGCCAGTCGTTTCACAAGGCATGACCCAGGTTCATTCGACAGCACTCGTCGACCCCAAGGCACAACTCGACGCCTCGGTGTCGGTCGGGCCCTATACCGTGATCGGCCCGCACGTGCGGGTGGGCGCGGGTACCACCATCGGCGCGCACTGCGTGATCGAAGGGCGCACGACCATCGGGCGCGACAACCGGATCTTCCAGTTCTCGTCTCTCGGCGCCATACCGCAGGACAAGAAGTACGCCGGCGAGCCGACTGAGCTCGTCATCGGCGACCGCAACGTGATCCGCGAGTTCTGCACCTTCAACCTCGGCGTGCCGGGCGCGGGGGGCGTGACGCGCGTGGGCAGCGACAACTGGATCATGGCGTACACGCACATCGCGCACGACTGCCGTGTCGACAACCACACCACGCTGTCCAACAACACCACGCTGGCGGGGCATGTGCACCTGGCCGACTGGGTCACGGTCGGCGGGCTCACGGGCATTCACCAGTTCGTTTCGATCGGTGCCCACGCCATGCTTGGCTTTGCCAGCGCTGTCACGCAAGATGTGCCGCCCTTCATGCTGGTCGACGGTAATCCGCTGGCTGTGCGCGGCTTCAATGTCGTCGGCCTGCGTCGGCGCGACTTTTCCGCCGAGAGGCTCGCGGCGGTGAAGCAGATGCACCGCCTGCTGTATCGCCAGGGCAAGACGCTCGAAGAGGCGCGCGCGGGCATCGCCGCGCTCGCGACGGAAATGCCGGAAGCGGCAGGTGACGTCGCGCTGATGGAAGCCTTCCTCGCCAACTCGACGCGCGGCATCGCGCGCTGACGTGACGGCGATGCAGAAGGACGAACAGCGACGTTTCGCGCTGGTCGCAGGTGAAGCCTCCGGCGACCTGCTGGCGGGGCTGCTGCTCGACGGCCTCCAGGCTCGTTGGCCCGATCTCCAGACCGCCGGCATCGGCGGCCCCCGCATGCTGGCCCACGGCTTCCAGAGCTGGTGGCCCCAGGAAAAGCTCGCGGTGCGCGGCTACATCGAGGTGCTGCGGCATTACGCCGAGATCGCCGGCATTCGCCGCAAGCTCAAGGCCCGACTGCTGCAGGAGCGCCCCGGACTCTTCATCGGCGTCGACGCGCCCGATTTCAACCTCGACCTCGAGGCCGGCCTGCGCAGCCACGGCATGAAGACGGTGCACTTCGTCTGCCCGTCGATCTGGGCCTGGCGGCCGGAGCGCATCGAGAAGATCCGGGCGGCGGCTGATCATGTCTTGTGCATCTTCCCGTTCGAGCCTGCATTGCTGGCGGAGCACGGCGTGGCCGCGAGCTATGTCGGCCATCCCATCGCCAATGTGATCCCGATGACGCCCGACCGCGCCGCCGCACGCGCCGCGCTAGGCCTGGTGCCTGATGCGCAGGTCGTCGCCTTGCTGCCGGGCAGCCGCCGCTCGGAAATTCGCTACCTGGCCGCACGTTTCTTCGCTGCAGCCGCACTGATGCAGAAGGTGCGCCCGGACCTCCAGTTCGTGGCCCCCATCCTGCCGGGCCTGCGCGCCGAGGTTGAGGCCCTGCTGCAGGCCAGCGGCATGGCCGGGCGCGTGAAGTTGCTCGATGGCCAGTCGCACGCCGCGCTGGCCGCCTGCGACGCCACGCTGATCGCCAGCGGCACCGCCACGCTCGAGGCGGCTCTGTTCAAGCGGCCGATGGTCATCGCCTACAACATGAATGCGCTGTCGTGGCGTTTCATGCAACGCAAGCAGTTGCAGCCGTGGGTCGGCTTGCCCAACATCCTGTGTCGCGAGTTCGTGGTGCCGGAGTTGCTGCAGGAAGCCGCCACGCCCGAGGCGCTGGCCCAGGCCACACTGGCCTGGCTCGATGCGCCCGGGAAAACGCAAGCCTTGCAACAAAGATTTTCAGAGCTGCATGTGCAATTGCAGCGCGATACGCCGACACTTTGCGCCGATGCGATCCAGAAAGTTCTTGAAGGCTGAGCAGGCCCCGCTGGTGTGGGACGCACCGGGGCTGATGGCGGGCGTCGACGAGGCGGGGCGAGGTCCCCTGGCCGGCCCGGTGGTGGCTGCGGCCGTGATCCTCGACGACCTGCGGCCGATTCGCGGCCTGGCCGATTCCAAGACTCTCACGGCCCTGCAGCGCGAACGCTTGCATGACCAGATCCTGGCGAAGGCGCTGTGCTGTTCCATCGCGCAGGCCACCGTCGAAGAGATCGACACCCACAACATCCTGCAGGCCACCATGCTCGCGATGCGTCGCGCGGTCGAGGGGCTGCGGCTGAAGCCCGTCAAGGTGCTGGTCGACGGCAATCGCCTGCCCACGCTCGACGTGCTGGCCGAAGCCATCGTCAAGGGCGATTCGCGGGTGAAGGCCATTTCCGCTGCCTCGATCCTGGCGAAAGTGCACCGCGACCGACTGTGCGAGCAGTTGCATGCCGAATTTCCGCATTACGGCTTTGCCGGCCACAAGGGCTACGGCACACCCGAACACCTGGAAGCGCTGCAGCGCCATGGCGCCTGTGTGCACCACCGCAGGTCGTTCAGCCCGGTGGCCGCGGCGCTCGCCCGCACGGGCGGCGTCTTGAATGTGGTGCTGCCGGCCGAATCTGAGCAGCCGGCGATGATGATCGGCGCCGTCGAGGCCGTGCGCCTCGATGATCTCCGCGCTGCCCCCTGAACCTTCAATGACCTCCGACACCGGCGCCAGCCACATCAGCTCGCGCGACAACCCGCTGCTCAAGGATTTGCGCAAGCTTGCGCAGGACCCGGGTGCTTACCGCAAGCTCGGCCGTCTCTGGCTCGAAGGCGATCATCTGTGTCGGGCGGCGCTGGCGCGGGGCGTCAAGCCCGCGATTGCCGTGTTTTCGGAGTCTTTCTGGCCCCAAGCGCCTGCTGAATGGGCGAGTGGTGCTATCAAAACCGTAGTGGTTGCCGACGACCTGCTGCGCGGCGTCAGCGGGTTGGAATCGCCTGCGCCCATGGGCTTCGTGCTCGACCTGCCATCCCGCCCGGAACTGATTCCCGACGCCCCCAGCGTCGTGCTCGACCGCCTGCAGGACGCCGGCAACGCCGGCTCCATCCTGCGCAGTGCCGCCGCCTTCGGCTTCACCCAGGTGATCGCGCTCAAGGGCACGGCCGCGCTGTGGGCTCCGAAGGTGCTGCGCGCCGGCATGGGTGCCCATTTCGGCCTGCGGCTGATCGAAGGCGTGGACGCCGACGTGCTCGACGGCCTGAAAGTGCCGCTGGTGGCGACCAGTTCGCACCACGGCGAGTGGCTCCACAATGCCGAACTGCCGCATCCCTGCGCCTGGCTCATGGGCCACGAGGGGCAGGGCGTTTCGCCCGCGCTGGAAGCCCGGGCGACGCACTACATCCGCATTGCGCAGCCGGGCGGCGAGGAGTCGCTCAACGTGGCCGCTGCCGCCGCAATCTGCCTGCATGCGAGCGGAGCAGCCCTGCAGGCCAGATAACACACTCAGTCCGGGCTACAATCGGGGGCTTACTCGCAAATCAGCGTCGCCCGGCCGCCTTTAACGCCAAAATCCCCTTAAGCAGCAGCTCGCAGGCAACGCGCCTGGGGCTCCGGGCGACCGTAACCATCCGGAGAACCCAGTGCTTTTGTCTCTCAAGGGAAGTTTCCCGCCCGCCATCCTGGCGCTCGCAGACGGCACGGTCTTTCAAGGCAATTCGATCGGAGCCGCCGGCTCCACGACCGGTGAAGTGGTGTTCAACACCGCCATGACCGGTTACCAGGAAATCCTCACCGACCCGAGCTACTGCCAGCAGATCGTGACGCTCACGTATCCGCACATCGGCAACTACGGCGTCAACGGGGAAGACATCGAAGCCGACAAGATCCATGCCGCGGGCCTGATCATCAAGGACCTGCCCCTCGTCGCCTCCAACTTCCGCAAGACCGCCACGCTGACCGAATACCTCGTGTCCGGCAAGACGGTGGCCATCGCGAACATCGACACCCGCAAGCTCACGCGCCACCTGCGCACCCACGGCGCGCAGAACGGTTGCATCCTGGGCCTGGCCGAAGGCGAAGCCGTCACGCAGGCGCTGATCGACAAGGCCATCGCCGCCGCCAAGGCCGCGCCGAGCATGTCGGGCCTCGACCTCGCCAAGGTGGTGTCGGTCAAGCAGACCTACGAATGGACCGAAACCGAGTGGAAGCTGGGTTCGGGCTACGGCGTGCAGATCACGCCGAAGTTCCACGTCGTTGCCTTCGACTACGGCGTCAAGAAGAACATCCTGCGCATGATCGCCCAGCGCGGCGCGCGCATCACCGTGGTGCCGGCGCAGACGCCCGCGGCCGACGTGCTCAAGCTCAAGCCAGACGGCATCTTCCTGGCCAACGGCCCCGGCGACCCGGAGCCCTGCGACTACGCCATCAGCGCCGTCAAGGAACTGATCGAGACCGGCATTCCCACCTTCGGTATCTGCCTGGGCCACCAGATCATGGCGCTGGCCTCCGGCGCGAAGACATTCAAGATGAAGTTCGGCCACCACGGCGCGAACCATCCGGTGAAGGACCTCGACAACGGCCGCGTGAGCATCACCAGCCAGAACCACGGCTTCGCAGTCGACGAGAAGTCGCTGCCGGCCAACCTGCGTCCCACGCACATCAGCCTGTTCGACAACACGCTGCAGGGCCTGGCGCGCACCGACAAGCCCGCGTTCTGCTTCCAGGGTCACCCTGAAGCCTCGCCGGGTCCGCACGACATCGGCTACCTGTTCGATCGCTTCACGGCACTCATGGAAAAGAACAAGACGGAAAAGACGGAGAAAGAGAATGCCTAAGCGCACAGACCTCAAATCGATCCTCATCATCGGCGCCGGCCCGATCATCATCGGCCAGGCCTGCGAGTTCGACTACTCCGGCGTGCAAGCCTGCAAGGCGCTGCGCGAAGAGGGCTACAAGGTCATCCTGATCAACAGCAACCCCGCGACGATCATGACCGACCCGGCCACGGCCGACGTCACCTACATCGAGCCCATCACCTGGCAGACGGTCGAGAAAATCATCGCCAAGGAGCGCCCCGACGCGATCTTGCCGACCATGGGCGGCCAGACCGCGCTGAACTGCGCGCTCGACCTGTGGCGCAACGGCGTGCTCGACAAGTACACCGGCGCGGCCACCAACAAGCCGGTCGAGCTGATCGGCGCCACGCCTGAAGCCATCGACAAGGCCGAAGACCGCCTGAAGTTCAAGGACGCGATGACCAAGATCGGACTGGGCTCGGCCCGTTCCGGCATTGCGCACTCGATGGACGAAGCCTGGGCCGTGCAGAAGTCGGTCGGCTTCCCGACTGTGATCCGCCCCAGCTTCACGCTCGGCGGCACCGGCGGCGGCATCGCCTACAACCCGGAAGAATTCGAGACCATCTGCAAGCGCGGCATCGAAGCCTCGCCCACCAACGAGCTGCTGATCGAAGAATCGCTGCTCGGCTGGAAAGAGTACGAGATGGAAGTCGTGCGTGACAAGGCCGACAACTGCATCATCGTCTGCTCGATCGAAAACCTCGACCCCATGGGCGTGCACACCGGCGACTCGATCACCGTGGCCCCCGCGCAGACGCTGAGCGACAAGGAATACCAGATCCTGCGCAACGCCTCGCTGGCCGTGCTGCGCGAGATCGGCGTCGACACCGGCGGCTCGAACGTGCAGTTCTCCATCAACCCGAAGGACGGCCGCATGGTCGTCATCGAGATGAATCCGCGCGTGTCGCGTTCGTCGGCGCTGGCCTCCAAGGCCACGGGCTTCCCGATCGCCAAGGTCGCGGCCAAGCTGGCCGTGGGCTACACGCTCGACGAGCTGCGCAACGAAATCACCGGCGGTGCCACGCCCGCGTCGTTCGAGCCGTCGATCGACTACGTGGTCACCAAGATCCCGCGTTTCGCGTTCGAGAAGTTCCCGCAGGCCGACTCGCGTCTCACGACGCAGATGAAGTCGGTGGGCGAGGTGATGGCCATGGGCCGCACCTTCCAGGAGTCGTTCCAGAAGGCCCTGCGCGGCCTCGAAGTGGGCGTGGACGGTCTCAACGAGAAGACGCAAGACCGCGAAGTGCTCGAAAAGGAGCTGGGCGAGCCCGGCCCCGAGCGCATCTGGTACGTGGGCGATGCTTTCGCCATGGGCCTGAGCGTGGACGAAGTGTTCGCGCTGACCAAGATCGACCCGTGGTTCCTGGTGCAGATCGAAGAGATCGTGAAGATCGAACTCGAGCTCGAAACCAAGTCGCTCGACGACATCGACCGCGACACGCTGCTGGCGCTGAAGAAAAAGGGCTTCTCCGACCGCCGCCTCGCCAAACAGCTCAAGACCACCGACACGGCCATCCGCGAGAAGCGCCGCGCCCTGGGCGTGCGCCCGGTCTACAAGCGCGTCGACACCTGCGCGGCCGAGTTCGCGACCGACACGGCCTACATGTACTCGACCTACGAGGACGAGTGCGAAGCCGACCCGACGGACAAGAAGAAGATCATGGTGCTCGGCGGCGGTCCCAACCGCATCGGCCAGGGCATCGAGTTCGACTACTGCTGCGTGCACGCCGCGCTCGCCATGCGCGAGGACGGCTACGAGACCATCATGGTCAACTGCAACCCCGAGACCGTGTCGACCGACTACGACACCTCGGACCGCCTGTATTTCGAGCCGCTCACGCTCGAAGACGTGCTCGAGATCGTCGACAAGGAAAAGCCGCTCGGCGTGATCGTGCAGTACGGCGGCCAGACGCCTTTGAAGCTCGCGCTCGACCTCGAAGCGAATGGCGTGCCGATCATCGGCACCTCGCCCGACATGATCGACGCGGCCGAAGACCGCGAGCGCTTCCAGAAGCTGCTGCACGAGCTGGGCCTGCGCCAGCCGCCGAACGCCACCGCGCGCACCGAACCCGAAGCTCTCGAAAAGGCTGCGGCCCTCGGTTATCCGCTGGTGGTGCGCCCGAGCTACGTGCTCGGCGGCCGCGCGATGGAAATCGTGCACGAGCAGCGCGACCTCGAGCGCTACATGCGCGAAGCCGTCAAGGTCAGCAACGATTCGCCGGTGCTGCTCGACCGCTTCCTGAACGACGCCGTCGAGTGTGACGTCGACTGCATCCGCGACGCCGAAGGCGGCACGCTGATCGGCGGCGTGATGGAGCACATCGAACAGGCCGGCGTGCACTCGGGCGACTCCGCCTGTTCGCTGCCGCCCTACAGCCTGAACGCCGACACCGTGGCCGAGCTGAAGCGCCAGAGCTCCGCGATGGCGGCCGCGCTGAACGTGGTCGGCCTGATGAACGTGCAGTTCGCGATCCAGCAAAAGGACGGCAAGGACGTCATCTACGTGCTCGAAGTGAACCCGCGTGCTTCGCGTACCGTGCCCTATGTGAGCAAGGCCACCGGCATCCAGCTCGCCAAGGTGGCGGCACGCTGCATGGCAGGCCAGTCGCTGAAGTCGCAAGGCATCACGAAGGAAGTGACGCCGCCGTACTTCAGCGTGAAGGAAGCCGTGTTCCCGTTCGTCAAGTTCCCGGGCGTGGACACCATCCTCGGCCCCGAGATGAAGTCGACCGGCGAAGTGATGGGCGTGGGCAAGACCTTCGGCGAAGCCTTTGTGAAGTCGCAACTGGGCGCCGGCACGCACCTGCCGAAGTCGGGCAAGGTCTTCATCTCGGTGAAGAACAACGACAAGGCGCGCGCGGTCGAAGTGGCGCGCGGCCTGGCGAAGCTGGGCTTCGAGCTGATTGCCACCAAGGGCACGGCCGCCGCCATCAGCGCCGCCGGCATCGAGTGCGCAACGGTGAACAAGGTGACCGAAGGTCGCCCGCACATCGTGGACATGATCAAGAACAACGAGATTGCTCTGGTCATCAACACGGTGGAAGAGCGCCGCAACGCGATTACCGACTCGCGGCAGATCCGCACCTCGGCACTGCTGGCGCGTGTGACTACCTTCACCACGATCTTCGGTGCCGAAGCCGCGGTCGAGGGCATGGGCTTCATGGACGAACTCGGCGTGATCTCGGTGCAGGAGATGCACGCGCAACTGGCCTCGGCCTGAGCGTCATCATGGAAACGCAGCTCGTCGAACTGGACCTGACGGACTGGAACGCAGCCACGCCCAACGAGGCGTGGATCGCGGAACTGGAAGCGGGCAAGGTGCTGTACTTTCCGCGCCTGGGCTTCGAGCTGCTGCCCGAAGAGCGCAGCCTGCTCACGCCCAGCCTGCTGTCGCCCGACGTGCGCAACATCAGCCTCGACGCCAGCGGCAAGCTCAAGGGCGCGGTTGGCGACGAGGCGGTGCAGCGCATGGCGGCTGCAATGGTGGGGCGCTTTCGGGCGCAGGCCACGCAGCTGATTCACGGGCTGCTGCCGCACTACACGCCCGCCTTGCGGCTCGCACCTACCAGCTACCGACCGGCGAAGGTCGAGACGCGGGTGCAGTCATGGCGCGCCGACGACAGGCGTTTGCACGTCGATTCATTCCCGTCGCGGCCGAACTACGGCGAGCGCATCCTGCGCGTCTTCACCAATGTCAACCCTGAAGGCGCGCCGCGGGTGTGGCGCGTGGGCGAGCCGTTCGAGGACGTTGCCAAGCGCTTCCTGCCGCGCGCCAAGCCCTATGTGCGCTGGCAGGCAAAGCTGCTGCGCGCCTTGCGCGTGACCAAGTCGTTCCGCAGCGAGTACGACCACCTGATGCTGCAGCTGCACGACGGCATGAAGTCGGACATGGCGTACCAGGAAAACTCGCCGCAGGAAACCGCCAGGTTCCCGCCCGGCTCGGTGTGGGTGTGCTTCTCGGACCAGACCTCGCACGCCGTGATGGCGGGCCAATACATGCTCGAGCAGACCCTTCATCTGGCCGCTTCGAAGCAATACAATCCCGAATCGAGCCCGCTCGCCATCCTGAGCCGGCTGACCGGACGCACACTCGTCTGATCAATTCCCTCAATCGACCGCCGAACGGCAGCGTTCGGCGGTTTCGCTTTATGGAGAACCAACAACATGGCAACCATCCCCATCACCAAGCGCGGCGCTGAAAAACTGCGCGCCGAACTGCATCAGCTCAAGACGGTGGACCGTCCCTGGGTCATCAATGCAATTTCCGAAGCACGCGCCCAGGGCGACCTGAGCGAAAACGCCGAATACGAAGTCGCCAAGGACCGCCAGGGCTTCATCGAAGGCCGCATCCAGGAAGTCGAAGGCAAGCTGTCGGCCGCGCAGATCATCGACCCGAGCGAGCTCGATGCCGGCGGCAAGGTGGTGTTCGGCTCGACCGTCGAGCTCGAGGAAGAGGAAAGCGGCGAAGCCGTGAAGTACCAGATCGTCGGCGAAGACGAAGCCGACCTGAAGCTCGGCCTCATCAACATTTCCAGCCCGATCGCGCGCGCGCTCATCGGCAAGGAAGAGGGCGACACCGCCGAAGTGCAGGCTCCTGGCGGCCTCAAGCGCTACGAGATCGTGGCCGTTCGCTACCTCTGATTCTTCGACCCATGAAAGACCGCGTTGCGCTGATGCTGGCCGCCTTCTGGTGGGGCAGCCTCACCACGATCGGTTTCCTGGTGGTGCCGCTGCTGTTCGCAAGGCTTGGCAACCCATCGGTGGCGGGCAACTTTGCCGGCCAGTTGTTCGAGGCGCAGAGTTGGATCGCGATCGGCTGTGGGCTGATCCTGCTGATTCACTTCAGGGCCAAGGCCGACGATCGCATGAGCGGGCCAGCGATGACCGCCATCTTTTTCATTCTGGGAGCACTGCTGCTGGCGCTGCTTCAGCAGTACGCCGTGGCGCCTCGCATCCTGGCGCGCGAGAACCTCAAGCTGTGGCACGCCGTGGGCAGCGGCATGTACCTTGTGCAGTGGGTGTGCGTCGGCGTGCTGCTCTGGCGCATGGGCGCCCGCAAGCCAGACTGAATGGCAGAGGCGGCAGCAGCCGCCTCCGTGCTTACTCTTTCCAGTACTTCGCGACCCAGCGCGCCGGCCGGATGAACCGGAAGGCCCGGTTACGGCGGCCCGCAAGTGCGTCCGGCGGATTGCACTCGCCATGGAACACCATGATGCGTGCGCCCTCGGGCACGAAAGGCTCTTCCCAGTAGTTGGTCGGCCAGGTCGGGATGCCGTGGTACTTGAAGCTCGGGCACCAGCCGTCGGGCCAGTAAGCCAGCTTGCCCTGGTTGTGGAGCACGTCCGACAGGTAGGCCTGCTCGTTGCGGTATTCGGCCTGGACCTTGTCCATGTTGGCGCGGAAATACGCCAGCACGTCGGCGTGGGCGTCCAGCTCGAAGCGGTAGACCGACGAATTGCCCGTGATTCGCTCGCGCCGCCAGGGGCGGGCGTAGTCGTGAATGATCAGGAATTCACCGGGTTGCTCGAAGAAGGCGTCCAGGCTGCCCACCACGACCACGTCGAGGTCGAGGAAGAGGGCGGGACCGCGCAGGCCGTGCAGGTCCTGCTCGAAGGTCGTGAGCTTCTTCCAGGCACCATCGCGCTGGCCAGGGGCCAGGTGCAGGTTGAGCGGCGGAATCGGCAGGCAGGTCACCTCTGGGCGAACGCCGTTGCCATCGTCGGTCAGGCACACGAACTTGAAGTCGCCGCTGAGGTTGCGGCGGACCATCGCGTAGAGCCGGTTGACGTATTCGGGGCCGTATTTCGTGCCCCACTTCATGCAGAGAATATGGCGCTGGGCGCCTTGCGCTGCCACCAAGCTCAGTCCGCCTGGTTACGCTTCTTGGCCGACAGGGGCCGCTTGGCCTTGGCGCGCTTGATGGTGCCGCCGGGCGTGAGGCGCTGGTTGCCGAGCACGCGCAGGGTCTTGATTTCAGGCCGTTGGCCGCCGCGCTTGCTGTACTTGACGATCTTCACGTCGCGCGGGCCGGGCATGCGGTCTTCATCGACCACGCGCTCCTTTTCGGGCTTCGGGCGCCACAGCACCAGCAGCTTGCCGATGTGTTGAATGGGAGCGGCATCGAGCTCGTCGGACAGTTCGCGCAGCATGGCGTCGCGGGCGAGGCGGTCGTCGGAGAAGACGCGGATCTTGATCAGGCCATGGGCCTTGAGCGCCGCGTCGGCTTCTTTTTTCACGGCAGGGGTAAGCCCGTCTCCACCGACCATGACGATCGGATCCAGGTGGTGAGCTTCGGCGCGGTGCACCTTGCGCTCGGCAGGGGTAAGTTGAATGGCGGGCATCCCCGTATTATCGACGCGTACACGAAGACCCTCATGAGCACCAAAGCCAAAAGCAAAAAAGTCAATAAAGCGTGGCTTCACGACCATATCAACGACCCCTACGTGAAGCTCGCCACCAAGGAGGGTTATCGCGCACGCGCCGCCTACAAGCTCAAGGAAATCGACGAGTCGCTCGGTCTCGTCAAGCCGGGCCAGCTGGTGGTGGACCTCGGCTCCACTCCCGGCGCCTGGAGCCAGTACCTGCGCCGGCGCATGTCGCCCGGCGGCGCTGCGGCCGGCGAGTTGAATGGCACCATCGTTTCGCTCGACATCCTGCCGATGGAGCCCATCGAGGGCGTGACCTTCCTGCAGGGGGATTTCCGCGAAGATGCGCTGCTGCAACAGTTGCTGGGTGTCCTGGCAGGCCGCAAGGCCGACCTGGTGGTGTCGGACATGGCACCCAACCTGTCGGGCATCCATTCGGCCGACGCCGCCCGGGTGGCGCACCTGATCGAGCTTGCAATCGATTTTGCGCAGCACCACTTGAAGCCCGAGGGGGCGCTGGTGGCAAAGCTGTTCCACGGGAGCGGCTACGACGAGCTGGTGAAGCTCTTCAAGGCGAATTTCCGCATCGTGAAGCCCTTCAAGCCCAAGGCGTCGCGGGATAAATCAGCCGAGACTTTCCTGGTCGGCATGAGCCTGAAGGCCCCGGATACGCCTTGATACCTTGCCGCTGAGAGTGCGTTTGTGGCGCAAACCCTTGTCAGGCTATGGCTGCATTAGGGAAATGCCCGCTTTTCGTAGCTTGAAAAGCCTAAAATGGGGCGCAATTGCGTACCCACAGCGCGTTTTTTCATTTAACTGTCACGCGCTTTAGCCTGGAGCTTCGTTTGAACAATCAGTGGTTTTCCAAAGTTGCCGTATGGCTCGTCATTGCCATGGTGTTGTTCACTGTGTTCAAGCAGTTCGACACCCGCGGTGGCGTCGGCTCGGGGACAGTCAGCTACTCCGAGTTTCTGGACCAGGTCCGCAACAACCAGGTCAAGAGTGCCGTCATTCCTGAGGGCGCTGCCGGCGGCGAGATCGTCGCAGTCACCAATGACGATCGCAAGATCCGCACGACCGCCACGGTGCTCGACCGTGGCCTCGTGGGCGACTTGATCGACCACAACGTCAAGTTCGACGTCAAGCCGCGCGAAGAGAGCTCGCTGCTCATGACGCTGCTGGTCAGCTGGGGCCCGATGCTGCTGCTGATCGGCGTCTGGATCTACTTCATGCGGCAGATGCAGGGCGGCGGCAAGGGCGGGGCGTTCAGCTTCGGCAAGAGCAAGGCCCGCATGATGGACGAGAACAACAACACGGTCACTTTTGCGGACGTCGCGGGCTGCGACGAGGCCAAGGAAGAAGTCCGTGAAGTGGTCGACTTCCTGAAAGACCCACAGCGCTTCCAGAAGCTCGGCGGCCGCATTCCCCGCGGTTTGCTGCTTGTTGGCCCTCCCGGCACCGGCAAGACGCTGCTGGCCAAGTCGATCGCCGGCGAAGCCAAGGTACCTTTCTTCTCGATTTCGGGTTCCGACTTCGTTGAAATGTTCGTCGGCGTGGGCGCGGCCCGTGTTCGCGACATGTTCGAGAACGCCAAGAAAAACGCTCCTTGCATCATCTTCATCGACGAAATCGATGCTGTGGGCCGTCAGCGCGGCGCCGGTCTCGGCGGCGGCAACGACGAACGCGAACAAACGCTCAACCAGATGCTGGTCGAGATGGATGGCTTCGAAACCAACCTCGGCGTGATCGTGGTGGCAGCCACCAACCGCCCCGACATCCTGGACGCCGCTCTGCTGCGCCCCGGTCGCTTCGACCGTCAGGTGTACGTCACGCTGCCCGACATTCGCGGCCGCGAACAGATTCTCGGCGTGCACATGCGCAAGGTCCCGCTGGGCCAGGACGTGAATCCGAGCGTGATCGCTCGTGGCACGCCCGGCATGTCCGGCGCCGATCTGGCCAATCTCTGCAACGAAGCCGCCCTGATGGCCGCCCGCCGCAATGCGCGCGTGGTCGAGATGCAGGACTTCGAGAAGGCCAAGGACAAGATCTTCATGGGCCCCGAGCGCAAGAGCATGGTCATGCCCGAGGAAGAGCGCCGCAACACGGCCTACCACGAGTCCGGCCACGCCCTCATCGGCAAGCTGCTGCCCAAGTGCGACCCTGTCCACAAGGTCACGATCATTCCGCGTGGCCGCGCCCTCGGCGTGACCATGAGCCTGCCTGCGCAAGACCGCTACAGCTACGACCGCGAATACATGCTGAACCAGATCAGCATGCTGTTCGGTGGCCGCATTGCCGAAGAAGTGTTCATGCACCAGATGACCACCGGCGCGAGCAACGACTTCGAGCGCGCGACCTCCATCGCCCGCGACATGGTCACGCGCTACGGCATGACCGACGCGCTGGGCCCGATGGTCTACGCCGAGAACGAAGGCGAAGTGTTCCTGGGCCGTTCGGTCACCAAGACCACGAACATGAGCGAGCAGACCATGGAAAAGGTCGACTCCGAAGTGCGCCGCATCATTGACGAGCAGTACGCCCTGGCGCGCCGCCTGATCGAGGAGAACAGCGACAAGATGCACGCCATGGCCAAGGCGCTGCTCGAATGGGAAACCATCGACAGCGAACAACTCGACGACATCATGGCCGGCCGCGCACCGCGCCCGCCCAAGGACTGGACGCCGCGCATCCCGCCTTCGGGCAGTGGTGGCAGCGGCGGCACGCCGGCAGTCAACCCTGACCCGGCGCCCACTGCGGCCTGAGGTGGACTTGGCATCAAGCAACAACGGGGCCTCTGGCCCCGTTTTCCATGGGGCGCCATCCGGCGGGCTGTGGCAGACCTCGCGATTTCGCATCGACCTCGCGCAGCCGCGCGTGATGGGCATCGTCAACGTCACGCCCGATTCGTTCTCGGACGGTGGTGCCCACGCTTCTACCCAGGCCGCGCTGCAGCACTGCGAGCAGTTGCTGAAAGAGGGCGCCGACATCCTCGACATCGGCGGCGAATCGACCCGCCCTGGCAGCCCCGCGGTGCCGCTCGACGCCGAACTGGCGCGTGTGCTGCCCGTGGTGCGCGAGGCGGTGAAGCTCAACGTGCCGATCTCCATCGACACCTACAAGCCGGAGGTGATGCGCGCGGTGCTCGACCTGGGCGCGGACATCGTCAACGACATCTGGGCGCTGCGCCAGCCGGGCGCGCGTGAAGCCGTTGCGGCACACCCTTCGTGCGGCGTCTGCCTGATGCATATGCACCGCGACCCGCAGACCATGCAGGCTGTGCCCATGGCGGGCGACGTGATCCCCGAGGTACTGTCTTTCCTCACGGCGCAGGTGCAACTTCTGCGCGCGCAGGGGGTCGACCATTCGCGCATCACGCTCGATCCCGGCGTGGGCTTCGGCAAGACGGTGGCGCAGAATTTCGCCTTGCTGGCACGCCAGCGCGAGCTGCTTGCCGCCGGCTATCCGCTGTTGCTGGGCTGGTCGCGCAAGTCGTCGATCGGCGCGGTCACCGGCATCGAGGCGGCGGGGGAGCGCATCGTGCCCAGCGTCGCTGCTGCCGTGCTGGCTGTGGACCGGGGCGCGGCTGTGGTGCGCGTGCATGACGTGCGCGACACGGTCGCTGCGCTCGCGGTATGGCGCGCCATGAAGGCGCAAGAGTCACAACAACAAACACAAGAGCAGACATCAACACCATGACTCGCAAATATTTCGGCACAGACGGCATCCGTGGCACTGTCGGCCAGGCGCCCATCACGCCAGACTTCGTACTGCGCCTAGCGCACGCCGTTGGCCGCGTGCTCAAGAAGACCCAGTCACGCCCTACGGTGCTGATCGGCAAGGACACGCGCATCTCGGGCTACATGCTCGAGTCGGCACTAGAGTCGGGCTTCAATTCGGCCGGTGTCGACGTGGTCCTGCTCGGCCCGCTGCCCACACCTGGCGTTGCGTACCTCACGCGCGCCCAGCGCGCGAGCCTCGGCGTGGTGATCAGTGCGAGCCACAACGCCTACCCCGACAACGGCATCAAGTTCTTCAGCGCGCAGGGCACCAAGCTCGACGACGCCTGGGAACTGGCCGTCGAAGCCGTACTGGAAGAAGCGCCGGTGTGGGTGGACTCCGCCAATCTTGGCAAGGCCCGCCGCCTCAACGACGCACCGGGCCGCTACATCGAGTTCTGCAAGAGCACCTTCGCCAACGACCTGACCCTGCGCGACATGAAGCTGGTGGTCGATGCGGCGCACGGCGCGGCCTACCAGGTGGCGCCCAACGTGTTCCACGAGTTGGGCGCGGAAGTGACCAGCATCGGTGTCTCGCCCGACGGGCTCAACATCAACAAGGGCTTCGGCGCCACGCATCCCGAGGCCCTGGTAGCCGCGGTGACGACGCAGCGGGCGGACTACGGCATTGCCCTCGACGGCGACGCCGACCGCCTTCAGCTGGTCGATGCCAGCGGGCGGCTCTTCAACGGCGACGAACTGCTCTACCTCATGGTGACAGAGCGCATCGCGCGCGGCGAGAAGCCGGTGGGCGTGGTCGGCACGCTCATGACCAACAAGGCCGTCGAAGTCGCGTTGCGCGGGCATGGCATCGAGTTCGTGCGCGCCAAGGTCGGCGACCGCTATGTGCTCGAAGAGCTCGACAAGCGCGGCTGGCTGCTGGGCGGCGAGGGCTCCGGCCACCTGCTGGCACTCGACCGCCACACCACGGGTGACGGCATCGTGAGCGCACTGCAGGTGCTGCAGGCCTGCGTGCGCAGCGGCAAGACCGTGGCGCAGCTGCTCGAAGGCGTCACGCTGTTCCCGCAGACGCTGATCAACGTGCGCCTCGCGCCCGACCAGGACTGGAAAGCCAACAAGGCGCTCGCAAGCGAAACGCAGCGCATCGAGGCCGAACTCGGCGACAGCGGCCGCGTGCTGATCCGTGCGAGCGGCACCGAGCCGCTGGTGCGAGTGATGGTCGAGGCGCGCGATGCGAAGCAGTCCGAGTCGTGTGCCAGGCGCCTCGCCGCCACGCTGGAGCCGGCGAAATGAGCATCGAAACCTTCGTGGTGGACTACCGCGACGCCGCGCAGGCTGCCGCTCTGGTGGACCTTCTCGATGCCTATGCCAGCGACCCGGCCGGCGGCGGCACACCGCTCGATGCCGATGTGCGCAAGAGCCTGCCCGCGGCACTGGCGGCACGTCCCCAGGCCTTCAGCGTGCTGGCCTACGACGGTGGGCAGCCCGTGGGCCTGGTCAACTGCATCGAGGGCTTCTCGACCTTCGCCTGCAAACCGCTGGTGAACGTGCACGACGTGGTCGTGCTGCCCAGCCACCGCGGGCAGCGCGTGGCGCAGAAGATGTTCGCGCAGGTGGAGCAGGAGGCGCGCAGGCGCGGTGCCTGCAAGCTCACGCTCGAGGTGCTGTCGGGCAACGCGCCCGCGCTGCGCGCCTACGAGCGGGAAGGGTTCATGGGCTATCAGCTCGATCCGGCGTTCGGGAGCGCCGTCTTCCTGCAGAAGAAGCTCTGAAAAGAAAAAGGGCCGAGACGAATTAATCGCCGTCGGCCCTCACCCCAGCCCTCTTCCCAAGGGGAGAGGGAGCAAGTCAAATCAGAAGCGCGTCACCGGCATTTCGGCGTCGGCCTTGTTCGGCGCGTACTTGCCCAGCTCCCACTTGGCGATCGCGTTGCGGTGCACTTCGTCCGGACCGTCTGCAAAGCGCAGCGTGCGCGCGCCGGCATAGGCTGCTGCCAGCGGAAAGTCGTCGCACATGCCGCCGCCGCCGTGGACCTGCATGGCCCAGTCGATCACCTGGCAGGCCATCGACGGTGCGACGACCTTGATCATCGCGATCTCGTTCTTGGCGACCTTGTTGCCAGCCACGTCCATCAGCCAGGCGGCCTTGAGCGTGAGCAGGCGGGCCATGTCGATCTTGCAGCGGGCTTCGGCGATGCGCTCCTGCGTCACGGTCTGCGAGGCCACGGTCTTGCCGAAGGCCACGCGCGACGAGGCGCGCTTGCACATCAGTTCGAGCGCGCGCTCGGCCAGGCCGATCAGGCGCATGCAGTGATGGATGCGTCCCGGGCCAAGGCGGCCTTGGGCGATTTCGAAGCCGCGGCCTTCGCCGAGCAGCATATTGCCGGCCGGTACGCGCACGTTCTCGAAGTACATCTCGACGTGGCCGTGCGGCGCGTCGTCGTAGCCCATCACGTTCAGCGGGCGCACGATGCGGATGCCCTTGGCATCGGCCGGCACCACGATCATGCTTTGCTGCGAGTGGCGGGGCGCGTCGGGGTCGCTCTTGCCCATGGTGATGAAGACCGCGCAGCGCGGATCGGCCGCGCCGGAAATCCACCACTTGTGGCCGTTGATCACGTACTCGTCGCCCTGGCGTTCGATGCGCGTGGAGATGTTGGTGGCGTCGCTCGATGCAACTTCGGGCTCGGTCATCGCGAAGGCCGAGCGGATCTGGCCTTCGAGCAGCGGCTTGAGCCAGCGTGCCTTGATCTCGTCCGAGCCGTAGCGCGCAATGGTCTCCATGTTGCCGGTGTCGGGCGCCGAGCAGTTGAAGGCTTCGCTTGCCCACGGCACTGCGCCCATGATTTCGGCCAGCGGGGCGTATTCCTGGTTGGTCAGGCCCGCGCCTTCATAGCCCGAGGCGGCGGCGCTGTCGACCGGCAGGAACAGGTTCCACAGGCCCTGGGCCTTGGCCTTGTCCTTCAGCTTCTCGACCGTCTTGAGGGCCGACCAGCGCTTGCCGGCCACCGTGTTGGCGGCCAGTTCGGCGTGGTACTCGGCTTCGGCCGGATAGATGTGGTCGTCCATGAACGCCTGGACGCGTTTCTGCAGGTCTTTGGTCTTGGCCGAGTATTCGAAATCCATCTTCGTCTCCTGGTGGGTGTGGGGCGGCTTATGCCTTTTGGGCAAACTGCCAGGCCATTTCGGCCATGGGGCGGGCGCCGCGGGCCGAGGCCACGGCTTGTTCGCTCGACGCGGTGCCGGCCTCGACCCGCTTGGCAATGCCTTGCAGGATCGCGGCCATGCGGAACAGGTTGTAGGCCTGGTAGAAGTTCCAGTCGGGCGCCAGCGCTTCGGGCGTGCTGATGCGGGTGCGTTCGCAATAGCGGCGGATGTATTCGCTCTCGGTGGGAATGCCCAGCGAGACGAGATCTACACCACCGATGCCGCGCCCCGTGCTGGGCGGCATGTGCCAGGACATGCAGTGGTAGCTGAAGTCGGCCAGCGGATGACCCAGCGTGGAGAGCTCCCAGTCGAGCACCGCGATGATGCGCGGCTCGGTGGCGTGGAACATCACGTTGTCGAGGCGGTAGTCGCCGTGGACGATCGACACCTTGCTTTCGTCGCGTGCGCTCGCCGGCATGTGGGCGGGCAGCCAGTCGATCAGCCGCTCCATGGCCTCGATGGGCTGCGAGAGCTCGCCGGCACCATCGGCCGAGGCCTTGTACTGCTTGCTCCAGCGGCCGATCTGGCGCTCGAAGTAGTTGCCGGGCTTGCCGTAGTCGGCCAGGCCGCGGGCGGCGAAGTCGACCGTGTGCAGCGCCGCGATCACGCGGTTCATCTCGTCGTAATAGGCCGCGCGCTCGGCGTTGCTGAAGCCGGGCAGCGACTGGTCCCACAACACGCGGCCCTGCATGAACTCCATGACGTAGAAGGCGCGGCCGATGATGGCCTCGTCTTCGCACAGGCAGTACATGCGGGGCACGGGCACGTCTGTGCCGGCCAGGCCGCTCATGACCTTGAATTCGCGCTCCACCGCATGGGCCGAGGGCAGCAGCTTGGCGACCGGGCCCGGCTTGGCGCGCATCACATAGCTCTGCGAGGGCGTGACGAGCTTGTAGGTCGGGTTCGACTGGCCGCCCTTGAACATCTCGACCGTCAGCGGGCCCTTGAAACCGTCGAGGTTCTTCTCGAGCCAGGCCGCGAGCGCATCGACATCGAAAGCGTGCTGTTGCGAGACGGCACGGGTGCCGATGAAGTTGGAGAAGTCCTGGCTCATGTCTGCTTTTTGGTTTGTCAGTGCTCTGCTTCGGAGACGCGCATCAAGGCTGCTCGGTCCAGAACCACAAGGCCGCCCGGCTCGATCCGGATGGTGCCCTCGCGCTCCATGGTCTTCAGTTCCTGGTTGACCCGCTGGCGCGACGCGCCCAGCAACTGCGCCAGTTCTTCCTGCGCCAGTTGCAGGCCGATACGCATCTGGCTGCCGTCTTCCAGGTTCGGCACGCCGTAGCTGCGCACGAGGTGAATGAGCTGCTTGGCCAGCCGTGCTCGCAGGGGCAGGGTGTTGAGGTCTTCCACCAGCCCGAACAGCGTGCGGATGCGGCGCGCCTGCAGCCGCATCAGCGCTTCGTACAGCTCCACGTGCGACGCCAGAATCTTCTGGAAGTCGGCGCGCGCCACGCACAGGATGGTGCTGTCGCCATGCGAGTAGGTGTCGTGCGTGCGCCGGTCCCCGTCGAACATCGCCACGTCGCCGAACCAGATGCCCGGCTCCACGTAGGTCAGCGTCACCTGCTTGCCCGAGACGGCCGTCGAACTCACGCGCACCGCGCCCTTGGCGCAGGCAATCCAGTGGTCGGGCGGGTCGCCGCGGGCAGCGATCAGGTCGCCGTCCTTGTAGCGTTTGACAAAGGCGCATCGGAGGATGTCGTGCCGTAGCGATGGAGAAAGAGAAGAAAACCAGCGACCACTGTTGATCGCTTCACGTTCTTCGATGGTAAGAATGGGGTCGTCCATTGGTCTGTCCTCTCGGCGACTGAAAAGCTGGGGGGTGTCACGGGAGCGACGCCGTTTGGCGTTACTCGTACTGCGGCGGCTTCTTCTCGAGGAACGCGGCGATGCCGATGCCCGCGTTCGCATGGTGCAGGTTGCGCACGAAGTGGTCGCGCTCCTGCGACAGCTGCGAAGCCAGCGTGGCGCCCCGTGCCTCGCTGAGCAGTTCCTTGATGCTGGCCAGCGAATTCGGCGCGCGCGCGTTGAGCTTGGCGGCCAGCGCCAGCGCACCCGCGAGCGCCTGGCCGTTTTCGGTGAGTTCGTTGACGAGGCCCAGCGCATGCAGGCGCGGCGCGCCGATGCGCTCGCCGTTCATCAGCCATTCGCTTGCCAGCTGGCGAGGCAGCTGCTGCCCCAGGTGCCAGCTCAGGCCGCCGTCGGGCGACAGCGCCACGTTGCTGTATGAGGCCGCGAACACGGCGTCGCGCGCCGCAACCACGAAGTCGCAGGCCAGCGCGAGCGAGAAGCCGGCGCCCGCGGCAGCACCTTCGACCGCCGCGATGATCGGCTTGGGAAAGGTGCGGATCGAATCGATCCAGTTGTGCAGGCCCTCGATGCTTTCGGCCTGCACCGAGCGGTCGAGCTGCCGGTTGGCCAGAAGCCGCTGCAGCGAGCCGCCGGCGCAGAACCATGAGCCTTCGCCCACGATGACGACGCTGCGGATCTCGGCGCTGTTCTCGGCGCCGTTGAGCGCCTCGATGCCCGCGGCGTAGATTTCGGGGCCCAGTGCATTGCGCTGGGTGGGGTTGGCGATCGTCAGCACCATGGTGCTGCCTTCGCTCGTGCTTTTTAGTTCGGCGGTCATGGCTTTTTATTCTTCTTCGTGCAGCAGGCTCAGGCCCAGCGCGCCGCGGCGGCGCAGCCACGGGCTCGGGCGATAGCGCGGGTCGCCGTAGACCGTCTGCAGGTTGAACAGCACTTCGAGCATGTTGGTCGGACCGTAGAGGTTGCCCATGGCGAGCGGCCCGCGCGGATAGCCGAGACCCAGCTGCACCGCGGTTTCGAGGTCGGCCGGCGTGCACACGCGCTGCTGGCACATGTCGGTGGCGATGTTGACGATGGTGCCGATCACGCGCTGCGTGACGAAGCCGCCGCTGTCGCGGATCACGCTCACGGCTTTGCCGTCGCGCGCGAAGAGGGCGTGCGCGGCGTCGCGGATGTCGCGGCGGGTGGCGGGGTTGGTGGCGAGCACGCGGCGCTTGGTGGCGGCGTCATCGATCAGCATGTCGATGCCGACGGTGCGCGTGGCGTCCAGGCGTTCGACCGCGGCGACCGTGGTCACGTCGAAGCCCAGCGGTGCGACCAGGATCAGCGAATGCGGCGCGGCCGTGGCGCCGCTGTCGATCTGCGCGCCCAGCGTGTTCACCAGGCGCAGCAACTCGGCGCGGCGTGCTGCGCGCGGCGACACCCAGACCGAGGGTGTGCCCTCGACCACCGGCGGCGGCGCCTCGGGCGTCTGCTGCATCACGCCATCGTTGTAGCGGTAGAAGCCCTCGTTGGTCTTGCGACCCAGCGCGCCGGCTGCCAGGCGCTGCGCGGTGATCACGCTCGGGCGGAAGCGCGGCTCCTCGAAGTACTGGTGGTAGATCGATTCCATCACCGGGTGCGACACGTCGAGCGCCGTCAGGTCCAGCAGCTCGAACGGGCCGAGGCGAAAGCCGGCCTGGTCCTTGAGGATGCGGTCGACCGTCACGAAGTCGGTCACGCCTTCGCCGACGATGCGCAGCGCCTCGGTGCCGTAGCCGCGGCCCGCGTGGTTGACGATGAAGCCGGGCGTGTCCTGCGCCTGCACGGCGCTGTGGCCCATCTGCACTGCGTAGTCGGCCAGTTGCTTGCAGACCTCGGGCGCGGTCTTGAAGCCAGCGACCACCTCGACCACCTTCATCAGCGGCACGGGGTTGAAGAAGTGGAAGCCCGCGATGCGCTCGGGCCGCTTGAGGCCGGCCGCGATGGCCGTCACCGAGAGCGAAGAAGTGTTGGTGACCAGCGTCGCGGTCTCGGCCACCACGCCTTCGAGTTCGCGGAACAGCTTGCGCTTGATTTCCAGGTCTTCGACCACGGCTTCGATCACCAGGTCGCAGCCTGCCAGTGCCTGGATGGAATCGACGGCCTTGACGCGCGCGATCTGGGTATCGCGCGTGGCGGCGTCGATCTTGTTCTTCTCGTGCAGCTTGTTCCATTGGGCGACGAGGGCTTCGCGGCCGCGTTCTGCGGCACCCGCGAAGCTGTCGAGCAGCAGCACTTCGCTGCCCGCCTGGGCGGCGATCTGCGCGATGCCGCGACCCATGGCGCCGGCGCCGATGACGCCGATTCGGGAGTAGTTCACTGTCATTTGCTGGAGATTTTCACTGGTTGGGTGGTTCCGGGCCTGCCGTGCAGGCGCCAATGTAGGTGTCGACGCAGGTGCCGAGCAGATGCTGCTGTCGAAGGCTTCGATTTTGCAGTCCCGCGCGGACGGGGCGTGACGGGTTTTACGCGGAGGCGTTTTCAGGCCGCGCGGCGGCTGCGGTCGATGGCCACGCTCAGCGAAATGGCGATCAGCACCAGGCCCAGGCCGGCCCAGCTCATCCAGGCGCCGGCGTCATTGGCGAGCAGCCAGCCGCCGAGCGCAGCGCCCACGGCCTGGCCGGTATAGATGCCGGAACTGTTGAGCGCCACCGAGCCAGGCGCGAGCGCGGGCGCCAGGCCCACCAGACGGGCCTGCTGGGCCGAATTGGTGGCGAAGCAACCCAGGCCCCAGGGAACGAGCACAACGGCCAGCCAGGCGAGCGTGGAGGCCAGTGGCCACACCAGAAGGCTCGAGGCGATCAGCACGGTCGTGATCAGCACCATGCGGCCGGCGCCCACGCGGTCGATGTACCGGCTGACCACCATGTTGCCGATCAGCCCGCAAACGCCGAACAGCGCCCACATCACGCTCAGCGTGGTGGCGTCGGCGCCGAAGCTCTGCTTGAGGATCGGCCCAAAATAGCTGAACAGCACGAACTGGCCGGCGCCCTGCAGCGCCGTGACCGACACGATGCCCATCAGCACTGGGCTGCGCAGCACACGCAACCATGCTTCGGCGGTCAGTGCGGCAGGGCGGATGCCGCTCGGCAAGGTGAGCCAGATCGATGTCGCGCTCGCGACACTGAGCGCTGCGATTGCCATGAATGCCATGCGCCAGCCCAGATGTCCACCGATCAGCGCGCCGATGGGCAGGCCCAGCACCGATGCCATCGACCAGCCGAGGAAGACGAAGGTGACGGCGCGTCCGCGATGCTCGGGCGGCACCAGCATGCCGGCGCAGGCCGCAGCCTGGGGCGTGAAGATGGCCGGCGCGATCACCGTGAGCATGCGCACCGGCAGCAGGGCACCGAAGCTCGGCATCAGCGCACAGAGAACGTGGCCGGCGGCGTACCAGAGCAGGGTGATGGCCAGCAGCTGCCGACGGTCCCAGCCCGCGACCGCGGCGGCCAGCAACGGAGCGCCGATGCACATCACCGCGGCGGCGGCAGTGATCAGTTGCCCCGCGGTGGCGACCGTGACCGAGAGCGATGCGCTGATTTCATTGAGCGTGCCGGGCACCACCATCACGCCCGTGCCGATCACGAAATTGCCAACGAGCAACGCCCAGAGCGCACCCTGTGGCGCTGGCCGCCTCACCGGCGGACCTGCAGCGCGCCGGGATTCACGATGTTCGTGGGGTTGCCGTTGATGTAGCTCACGACGTTGTCGAAGGCCTGCCCGAAATAGCTCTCGTAGCTTTCCTGCTCGACGTAGCCGATGTGCGGCGTGCAGATGCAGTTCTCGAGGCGCAGCAGCGCGTGGCCTTGCAACGGCGGTTCGCTCTCGAACACGTCGATGGCGGCCAGCCCGGGGCGGCCGCGGTTGAGTGCGGCGAGCAGGGCGTCGGCTTCGACCAGTTCGGCGCGCGAGGTGTTGACGAAAAGCGCCGTCGGCTTCATGCGCGAGAGGTCTTCCAGCGTGATGAGGCCGTTGGTTTCTTCGTTGAGCCGCAGATGCACCGACAGCACGTCTGCAGCGGCGAAGAACTCGTGGCGGTTCTGCGCGACCTGGAAGCCGTCGGAACGGGCCTTGGCGCAGCTGGCTTCACGGCCCCAGATCACGACCTGCATTCCGAAGGCCTGCCCATAGCGCGCGACCAGCTGGCCGATGCGGCCATAGCCCCAGATGCACAGCGTCTTGCCCTTGAGTACCGAGCCGAGCCCGAAGTTGGGCGGCATCGAGGCCGACTTGAGGCCTGACTGTTGCCAAGCACCGTGCTTGAGGTTGCTGATGTACTGGGGCAGCCGGCGCATGGCAGCCATGATGAGCGCCCAGGTGAGCTCCGCAGGCGCCTGCGGAGAGCCCGAGCCTTCCGCCACCGCCACGCCGCGCTCGGTGCAGGCTGCGACGTCGATATGCCCGGCGACGCGCCCGGTCTGCGAGATGAGCTTGAGCTTGGGTAGCTTCTCGATCAGCTGGCGCGAGATATGGGTGCGCTCGCGGATCAGCACGATCACGTCGGCATCCTTGAGGCGGACCGATAGTTGCCCGATGCCCTTCACCGTGTTGGTGTAGACCTTGGCCGCGTACGCGTCCAGCTTGGCGGCGCAGCGCAATTTGCGCACGGCGTCCTGGTAATCGTCGAGGATCACAATGTTCATGGCGTGCCATTGTGCCTCGCAGCATTGGAATGTCGTGCCCGTGAACGTTTGGATACCCGCCCCCACAGCCGCTCGCAGGGGTGTTCGGGCTCAATGCAGGCGTGTCGAGCGCGGGGCCGTGGCCATGGTTTCGGCGGTTTCGAGTGCTGCCAGCCGGTCGAGTTCGGCGCAGACGTCGGCCATGCGGCCAGAGATCACGACGCGGTTGCTGTGCTGCTGGCCCTTGCCGTCGACCACGCGGACCACGCGCAACGGGCGCGCCGGTGCTGTGGGCGTTGCAGTGCCGCTGGAGCGGGCAGTGCAGGCGGGGCGTACTGCCACATAGCGCAATCCGGCCGAGGTTTCAGCTGCGTCGAGGTGATCCCTGCGGTGAGGGCGGCGTGCCGGCATCAGGCGGTTGGCCAGCGATTGCAGCGGCATCCAGAAATCAGCGATGGCGAGGAGGGCGATTCCCATGTGAACTCCAAAAAAGTATGAGGTTGAACACAGGCAGGATTTCTTGAATCGGCCGCGACAGGGTGATGGCGACTCTTCGCCATACGCCCGCCACCTGTTGCTGCCGGATGGGGTGCTGCGGAAAGCAGGCCGTGAGGCCTACATCAGCATGGTGTTGCGGATGAGCCCCACTGCGAGGCCTTCGATTTCGAACGGCTCGCCGGGCTGGACGATGATGGTCGGGTAGTCGGGGTTCTCGGCGTGCAGCTCGATGACCTGCTTGTTGCGCTTCAGGCGCTTGACGGTCACTTCGTCACCCAGGCGCGCGACCACGATCTGGCCGTTGCGCGCTTCCTTGGTGGCTTGCACCGCGAGAAGGTCGCCATCCATGATGCCGGCGTCGCGCATCGACATGCCGCGCACCTTGAGCAGGTAGTCGGGCTGGCGCTGGAACAACGTGTTCTCGACGTAGTAGGTCTGGTCGACGTGCTCTTGCGCGAGGATGGGGGAGCCGGCTGCGACGCGACCGATGAGCGGCAACGCCAGTTGGGCCATGCCGGGCAGCGAGAGCGAGAACTGGCCGCCCTCGCGGTGGCGCGTTTCATTGAGAGAGCGCAGGGCGTCGCCCTTGAGGCGGATGCCGCGGGAGGTGCCGCTGACCAGCTCGATGACGCCCTTGCGGGCTAGTGCCTGCAGGTGCTCTTCGGCGGCGTTGGCCGACTTGAACCCGAGCTCATTGGCGATTTCGGCGCGCGTGGGTGGCGCACCGGTGCGTGCGATGGCGCTCTGGATGAGATCCAGGATCTGCTGCTGGCGGGCTGTAAGCTTCACGGCGAACTGCATATGTGGTTCCTTGCGGCACTGGCTAGATATCCAGTACCTGTATTTTTAACCAGTTTTTAAAAGTTGACAAGCCATGGTCAATTCCTCTTCGCCTGAAGTGCGCCGTCGTGTGGTGGTTTTGGGCACCGGCGGCACCATTGCCGGCCGGGCCGCCAGCAGCGGCGACAACATCGGCTACACCGCCGGGCAGGTGGGCGTGGCCGACCTGCTGGGCGGGATCGAGGCGCCCGAGGGCGTCGCTCTGGAGGCAGAGCAGGTGGCGCAGGTCGACAGCAAGGACATGTCGTTCGACATCTGGCAGCAGTTGGCCCGACGCTGTGCGCACTGGTTGGCGCAGGCCGACGTGGCGGGTGTGGTGATCACGCATGGCACCGACACGCTCGAAGAGACGGCGTTCTTCCTGCACTCGGTGCTGGCTCCGTCCAAGCCCGTGGTGCTCACCTGCGCGATGCGCCCGGCCACCGCACTGGCGCCCGATGGACCGCAGAACGTGCGCGACGCCATCAGCGTTGCCGCGACGGAAGGCGCACGGGGCGTGACCGTGGTGTGCGCCGGCGCAATCCACAGCGGCATCGACATCCAGAAAGTGCACACCTACCGACTCGATGCTTTTGCTTCAGGTGATGCGGGGCCGGTCGGCTACGTCGAGGAAGGAGAGGTACGCCGTGTCCGGGAGTGGCCTGAGGGATCGGCGTCGCAGGCGTCGAAGCTCTTCGAGGCGACCAGCGTGCAGTGGCCCCGCGTCGAGATCGTCATGAGCCATGCCGGCGCCAGCGGAGCTGTGATCGAAGCCCTGCTGCAGCACGGCGCTGCCGGGCCCGTGCGCGGGCTGGTGCTCGCCGCCACCGGCAACGGCACCCTGCACCATGCGTTGGAAGCGTCAGCGCTCAAGGCGCAGGACGCGGGCGTTGCGGTGGTTCGAGCTACTCGCTGCGCGAATGGACGCATCCTGCCGAAGGCCGGGGATCAGCTCCGCGATGCGGGTGCGCTGACGCCCGTGAAGGCGCGCATCGCGCTGATGCTGGAACTGCTGGGGTGAAAACAAAACCGCCCCATTGAAGGGGCGGTTTCGGAAATCAGATCAGGATCAGCTGCTCAGTGCAGCCAGCGCACGCTGCGTGATCTCGTCAACCGTGCCCACGCCCTTGATGGCACGGTACTTCGGCGCGGCGGCCGGGTCGGTCTTGGCCCAGGCGGAGTAGTAGTCGACCAGCGGGCGTGTCTGCTGGCTGTACACGTCGAGCCGCTTGCGTACGGTTTCTTCCTTGTCGTCTTCGCGCTGGATCAGGTCTTCACCGGTCACGTCGTCCTTGCCTTCCACCTTGGGCGGATTGAACTTGACGTGGTAGGTGCGGCCCGAGGCCGGGTGCGAGCGGCGGCCGCTCATGCGTTCGATGATGTCTCCGAAGGGCACGTCGATTTCGAGCACGTAGTCGAGCTTGACGCCGGCTGCCTTCATGGCGTCGGCCTGGGGGATGGTGCGCGGGAAACCGTCGAACAGGAAGCCGGCTGCGCAATCGGGCTGCGCAATGCGTTCCTTGACGAGATTGATGATCAGGTCGTCACTGACGAGGGCGCCTGCGTCCATGACGGCCTTGGCCTGTAGCCCGAGCGGCGTGCCGGCCTTGACGGCGGCGCGCAGCATGTCGCCGGTCGAAATCTGGGGGATGCTGTATTTCTGGCAAATGAAGGCCGCTTGCGTGCCTTTGCCCGCCCCGGGCGCGCCCAGCAAAATTAGTCTCATGGTGTCCTCGGACGGTTCTTAGATTTTGTGTCGCGCCGAGCGTCGGCCCGAGGGCTGGGCAAGGCGGAGTTGCGTCGAGGATAGCACGCGTGCCCTCGAAGAATTCCGGCCGCTCGCGCAGGCATGGGAGCGCCTCAGGCGGGGGGCGCGGCGGCGAAGACGGCGCGTACGCGCGCCAGGTCTTCGGGCGTGTCGATGCCCGGCCCGGGCGCGACATGGCTCACGTGTACCGCGATGCGATGGCCGTGCCACAGCGCGCGCAGCTGTTCGAGTGCCTCGGTCGCCTCGACGGGAGCCGGTGGCAGCAACGGAAACTGCCGCACGAAGCCCGCGCGATAGCCGTAGATGCCGATGTGGCGCAGTGGGGCAGGGGTGGGCAGTACCGCAGGCGCCGAGCCGTTGGCGGAGCCGTCGCGCCACCACGGGATTGGTGCGCGGCTGAAGTACATGGCGTTGCCCTGTGCATCGAGCACGGTCTTCACCACGTTGGGGTTCATGAAGTCGCCGACAGAGTCGATCTCGTGGGCGGCCGTGCTCATCGCGGCTTCCGCATGGGTGGCCAGCGTGGATGCCACGGCGTCGATCAGCGCGGGGTCGATCAGCGGCTCGTCGCCTTGAACGTTGACGACGATGTCGTCGCCGTCAAGGCCCAGCAGTTCGCAGGCTTCGGCCAGTCGATCGGTGCCGCTGGGATGGTCTTGACGAGTGAGGATGGCCTCGACACCGTGCGCCTGGCATGCCGCAATGATGGAAGGATCGTCGCCGGCGACCACCACGCGCGCCGCGCCGGATTCGCTGGCGCGCTGCGCCACGCGCACCACCATGGGCACGCCGGCGATGTCGGCCAGGGGTTTGTTGGGAAGCCGTGTCGACGCCAGGCGCGCCGGCACCAGAACGGTGAAGCTCACAACCCGAGCTCTTCGTCGGAGAGCGTGCGTGCTTCGTTTTCGAGCAGCACCGGAATGCCGTCGCGCACCGGATAGGCAAGGCGCGCGCTGCGCGAGCAGAGCTCCTGCTTCTCGGGGTTCCAGGTCAGTGGCCCCTTGGTGACGGGGCAGACGAGCAGTTCAAGCAGCTTGATATCCATCGAGCGATGATAGCTTTGCGTCGAGCGCGGCGAAGAAATCCGCGGAGGGCGCGAACTCCAGCGGCACGGCCAGCGCATCGGGCGCCTTGCGCCACAGTTTGATGGCGTCTTTTTCGGTGCAGATGAGGGTATGCGCAGTGCCAGCAGGGCGCTGCCAATCTTCGAAATCGAAGTGATCGGGCAATGCAATGGTGTCGGCGAGCGTCAGGCCGCGCGCGCGCAGCATGTCGAAGAAGGCCTCGGGCCGTGCGATCGCCGCCAGTGCGGTCATGGGCTGGCCCGCAAGGGCAGCCAATGGCACACGCTTCCCGTCACTGCCCAACGCATCGTGCGCGAGAGCCCGGGTGGCCGTATGGCCCCCAGCAAAGGCCGGCTGTGCCCCGCTGTGCAGCACCAGATCGCATCGGCGTGGCCAGGCTTCGCGCAACGGACCCGCGGGCAGCCGCCAGCCGTTGCCGATGCCCCGGTCGTCGAACACGCAGATCTCGATGTCGCGCGCGAGCGCCAGGTGCTGCAGCCCGTCGTCGCTGACGATGACCTGCGTGGCCGGATGCCGTTCGAGCAGCGCCCGCGCAGCATCGATGCGCTGGCGTGCCACGAACACCGGCGCCCTTGTGGCATGGTGAATCAGCGCAGGCTCGTCGCCGACATCCTGCGGATCGCTGTCGCCGAGCACTTCGCGGCAGTCATCGGTGCGGCGGCCGTAGCCGCGCGACACCACGCCGACCCGAAATCCCCGAGCTTGCAGATGCCGGACAACAGCCATGACGACCGGAGTCTTGCCGGCCCCGCCCGCAATCACATTGCCGACCACGATCACCGGGACGCGCACACGCTCAGTCCGCAGCCACCCCACGCGATAGAGCCAGCCACGCACAGCGAAAAGCGCAGCGTAGATGAGCGACAGCGGCCACAGCAGGCAAGCCAGAGGGCCGCGACGCAACCAGGCGTTCTGCAGCCGCGAAGCCGACGGCGAACCCGTGTTGCCGCTGCTGCTGTCGGAAGGCACTCAGTGCCCGGCTTGCGCCGTCGACTGTGCGGCGAAGGTGATCTGCATCAGGCCGGCGCGGCGCGCGGCCTCCATCACCGTCACCACCGCCTGGTGCGGGCTGGTCGCGTCGGCGCTGATGATCACCACGCTGTCCTTGCCGCCGGTGGCCGCGGCGGCGAGGGCGGCCGTCACGGTCTCAACGCTGCGGTCGGCCACCGGAGTCTTGTTGATCGAGTAGCGGCCGTCGGCCGATACCGCCACGATCACTTCCTTCGGGTAGTCGCGCTGCGCGTCGACGTCCGCCGTGGGCAGCCGCAGCTGCATCTCGGTGAATTTGCTGTAGGTGGTCGACAGCATCAGGAAGATCAGGATCACCAGCAGCACGTCGATGAACGGGATCAGGTTGATCTCCGGCTCGTCGCGCGCGCCGTGGCGGAACTGCATGCGGGCGCGGGTCATGACAAGCCTCCGCCGGGCCGCCCCAAGGAGGCGGCGGCCCCCTCGGGGGGCAGCGCAGCACACGCAGTGGCAAGCGTGGGGGTCATCATTTGCGCAGGGCGTTCAGATGGCGGGCGAAGCGCTCGCCCGAGAGTTCGAGATTCAGCAGGTACTCGTCGACCCGGCTGCGGAAGTAGCGCCAGAAGATCAGCGTCGGAATGGCGACGATCAGGCCGAAGGCGGTGTTGTAGAGCGCGATCGAGATGCCGTGCGCCAGTTGCGCCGGATTGCCCGAGCCCACTGCGCCGCTGCCCGGCGACTGCGAGCCGAAGATCTCGATCATGCCGATCACCGTGCCCAGCAGCCCCAGCAGCGGGGCTGCCGAGGCGATGGTGGCCAGGGCAGGCAGGTAGCGCTCGAGCTTGTGCGCCACGGTGCGGCCGGAAGCTTCCATGGCGGCGCGCAGGTCGTCTTCAGTGCAGCGCGGATTGGCATTCAGTGCGCGCAGGCCCGCGGCCAGCACCTGGCCGAGCATCGAGTTGCGTTCAAGTTTGGTCACGATGTCCGGGCCGGGAATGGCGCCGTGCGACACGGTGATGGTTTCGTCGAGCAGCTTCGGCGGCAGTACCCTCACGGTCTTGAGACTCGTGAAACGTTCTATAACCAGCGCGAGCGCAATGACTGAACAAGCGAGCAAGGGCCAGATTGGCCAACCCGCGGCAACTATGATGGAAAACAAGAAAATCCTCCGGCCCGTAGACTGCAAATGCGCGGCGATTATCCACTGAGCCCACCGTCAGCACGCGCCTTGTTTTTGTGTCGGCAAGGACGCACAGATTCTGTGGATAACTTTGTGATTAACCTGCTGCGCAACTCATCCGGACCCGCATGGGGCGGCCTTTCTGCTAGATCGACTGAATTTTGAGCAGCACTTTTTTCAATGAAATCAACGGCTTGCACGAGAAACCGTGCGCCTGCCCCGCACCGGGGTCTGAAGACAGGGGGCGTGCGGCCCGTTGTGGAAGAGTGGCATTTGGCCGAGCGTGCATTTTGTGAACTTGCGTGAATCGAATTCCGCGCCCGGGCCACGCGTCTGGGCAGTCGGCGCGTTGTGCCACGCGGTGGCCGACGCGCTCGATGCGCGCTTCAATCCGGTGACCGTGCGCGGCGAGATCTCGGGTTTTTCGCGCGCGTCAAGTGGACATTGTTACTTCGCGCTCAAGGACGAGTCGGGCCAGCTGCGCTGCGCGATGTTCCGCCGGGCTGCCGGGTTGCTCGACTTTTCGCCCCGCGATGGCGATCAGGTCGAGGTGCGCGGGCGTCTTGCGGTGTACGAGCCACGCGGCGATCTTCAACTGGTTGTAGAGAGTCTGCGGCGAGCCGGGCAGGGCGCCTTGTTCGAGCAGTTCATGCAACGCAAGGCACGCCTGGAAGCCGAAGGACTCTTCGATCCGGCGCGCAAGCGAGCGCTCCCGGCCATGCCGCGCGCGGTCGGCGTCGTCACGTCGCTGGGCGCGGCCGCCTTGCACGATGTGGTTACGGCGCTGCGAAGGCGCGTTCCACACATTCCGGTCGTGCTTGCGCCGGCGGCAGTGCAAGGAGCCAATGCGCCGGCCGAACTGGTGCGGGCGCTGCAATCGCTCTATGACCTCGCGCCTGCGGTCGACGTGATCCTGCTGGTGCGTGGTGGTGGCTCCATCGAAGACCTCTGGGCCTTCAACGACGAGGCTCTGGCGCGCACCATCGTGCAAAGTCCGGTGCCGTTGGTCAGTGGCGTGGGGCACGAAACCGACTTCACCATCGCCGATTTCTGCGCCGATCTGCGCGCGCCCACGCCAACGGCCGCGGCGGAATTGGTGAGTGCGCCGCGCGACATGTGGCTCGGTGCGCTCGATCTGCTCGACGAGCGTCTCGGCGATGCGCTGGGCGGGCGCCTCGACGCCCTCGGGCAGCGCGTCGACCAGGCGGCGGGGCGTCTCGGCCGACCCTCGAACCTAGTGACGCGCCAGCAACTGCGCCTGGCGCACCATGTGCAGCGCCTTCGATATGCGGTGCTGTCGAGACGGGTGCGCCTGTCGCAGGCGCCCCGGTCAATCGCCGCCGACTTTCCCTTGAAGCTGGGGCGAGCGCTGGTGCAGCGTCGCGAGCGCCTGGAACGCGTGGCCTTGCGCATGCGACTGCTCGATCCGGCACTGGTCTTGCAGCGCGGCTATGCGTGGCTGACCGATACAGACGGTCATGCGATCGTCAGCGCAACGCAACTGGCGGCGGGCGACGCCGTCAAGGCGCGGCTCGCCGATGGCGAAGTCGACCTGACCGTCACGCCGGGCGACGCGACGGGAACGCGTCCGACGCTGCCTCAATAATTACTTCCTAGAATCCCTGATTCCCACAACCAACCCACGAGAAAAAACCATGGAACATGTGCTCCCACCCCTGCCGTACGCCCTCGACGCGCTGGCACCCGAGTATTCGAAGGAAACCCTCGAGTACCACTACGGCAAGCACCACAACGCCTACGTGGTGAACCTCAACAACCTGCAAAAGGGCACCGAGTTCGAGTCGCTCTCGCTTGAAGAGATCATCAAGAAGTCCAGCGGCGGCATCTACAACAACGCTGCCCAGATCTGGAACCACACCTTCTTCTGGAACTGCATGAAGCCCCAAGGCGGCGGCGCTCCCACCGGCGCGCTGGCCAAGGCCATCGAAGCCAAGTGGGGCAGCTACGACGCCTTCAAGGAAGCCTTCGTGAAGTCGGCCGTGGGCAACTTCGGTTCGGGCTGGACGTGGCTGGTGAAGAAGGCCGACGGTTCGGTGGACATCGTGAACACCGGCGCCGCCGGCACGCCGCTGACCACTGCAGACACCGCGCTGCTGACCGTGGACGTCTGGGAACACGCCTACTACATCGACTACCGCAACCTGCGCCCGAAGTTCGTCGAGACCTTCCTGGCCAAGCTGGTGAACTGGGACTTCGTCGCCAAGAACTTCGGCTGAGCCCGGGGCTCCCCATCAAAAAAGCCGACCCAAGGGTCGGCTTTTTTGTGGGCTTCAGGCAGCAGAAGCTCAGCGCTTGGTGGCTGCGAACAGTTCGCCGCCGAGCTTTGCGCCCTTCTTGATGTTCTTCTTGGCGAACCAGCCCTGGTTCATTTCGAGCACGTAGCGCACCGGCTCCAGGGAGCAGTGCGAGTTCTCGGTCATGGGTTGCATGTCGACCAGATTCACGATGCGGCCATCGTCGGCCACGAAAGCGGCAGTCAGCGGAAGGATCGTGTTGCGCATCCAGAAGCACTGAGTGGCGGGCTGCTCGAACACGAAGATCATGCCTTCGGCCTGCGGCATTTCCTTGCGGAACATCAGGCCGATTTCGCGTTGCAGGGGTGTTTGCGCAATCTGCGCATCGATCTTGTACAGGCCGACCGACAACTGCGTGCGCGGCAGGTCAGTCTGGGGTTGCTGCTGGGCGTGCGCAGGCATCATTAAGGACGCGGACGCGAGGAGCAGGGCGGCTAGACGCTGGAACATCGGGCAACTCTTTCAGGGCGGGGTCAGGGCCCGGCCTAAATCAAAAAAACGCCAATAAAAATGCCCGCTGATGCGGGCATTGCCGGTGAGCGTGAAAGCTTACACCTTCTTGGCAGCGGCCGTGTGGGCCTTGGCCACGTGGCTGACCTTGTGCTTCTTGGCAGCAGCGTGCTTCTTGGCAGGCGCGTGCTTGGCGGCCTTGGGAGCGGCTGCGGGAGCAGCGGTGGTGGGTTCGGCTTGTTGAGCGAAAGCACCGGCAGCGAAGAGACCAGCGACCAGGGCTGCGAGCAGCTTGTTCATGAACATATCCTTTGAAATTCGTTGATTTGGATTGCCCTCCCTGCGGAAGGTAGACATTCAACGGAGGCCGATTCCTGCGGTTGACAGCAGAACGCTTGCGGCAGGCGAAAAAAAAGCGCTCCGAAGAGCGCTCTTTTCTGGGGCTGGGCCGACTTACTTGGCGCCTGCCATGTCAGGCGTACCGCCTTGGGTCGACTTGCGCTTCACGCTGCCGTCCTTGTTGCGACGACGCTGGTCGCGGGTGCTTGCGCGCTTCTCGCCAGAGGCAGCAGCCTTGTCGGCACCGATGGCGCCGCCTTCGGGCGTCTTGGCTTCGTCGCCAGCGGCAGCCTTGACTTGGCCAGCGGGCTTGGCAGCCTTCTTGGCTTCGGCACGTTGCTGCGACTTGCTGTTGGTGGCGTTACCTTGCTCAGGCGTCGTACCGGCCGGGTTTTGGGCGTAGGCGCCAGCGGCGAACAGGCCAGCGATCATGACTGCGAGAATTTTGCTCATTGATGATTCCTCTATCGAGAATTGGTTGGAAACGCCTCCCGGCGAGCAGAAGGTCAGCCACTAACGAGCCCATTGGCTCGCCGGTTGACAAACGCTTGCTGATGGGTTGCGTCTAAAATGTACAGCGATTTGTTCGCGGGCTGTACAGCGAATCCACCCCGTGTCTGAATTCGCTGACAGTCGTCAAAATTACGTCAATCCCGGAGCCATCCCCCCTCATGACCAGTTATCAGCACATCAAAGTCCCGACCGAAGGTCAGAAGATCACGGTCAACGCCGACAACTCGCTGAATGTGCCTGACCAACCGATCATTCCCTTCATCGAAGGCGACGGGACCGGCCTGGACATCACGCCAGTGATGCTGAAGGTGGTGGACGCAGCGGTGGCCAAGGCCTATGGCGGCAAGAAGAAGATCCACTGGATGGAGGTCTATGCCGGCGAAAAGTCGACCAAGGTCTATGGTCCCGACGTCTGGCTCCCCGAGGAAACCCTGCACGCTGTGCGCGACTACGTGGTCTCCATCAAGGGCCCGCTGACCACGCCCGTCGGCGGTGGCATCCGCTCGCTGAACGTTGCGCTGCGCCAGGAACTCGACCTTTATGTCTGCCTGCGCCCCATCCAGTATTTCGAAGGCGTGCCGAGCCCGGTGCGCGAGCCGCACAAGACCAACATGGTGATCTTCCGCGAGAACTCGGAAGACATCTACGCGGGCATCGAGTTCGAAGCCGAGAGCGACAAGGCCAAGAAGCTCATCAAGTTCCTGCAGGACGAGATGGGTGTCAAGAAGATCCGTTTCCCCAACACCTCGGGCATTGGCGTCAAGCCCGTGTCGAGGGAAGGCACCGAGCGCCTCGTGCGCAAGGCATTCCAGTACGCCATCGACAACGACAAGCCCAGCGTCACCTTGGTGCACAAGGGCAACATCATGAAGTTCACCGAAGGTGGCTTCCGTGACTGGGGTTACGGCCTCGCAGCCAAGGAGTTCGGCGCTGAACTGATCGACGGTGGCCCGTGGATGAAGTTCAAGAACCCGAAGACGGGCAAGGAAATCACCGTCAAGGACAGCATCGCCGATGCATTCCTCCAGCAGATCCTGCTGCGTCCCGCCGAGTACAGCGTGATTGCCACGCTCAACCTCAACGGCGACTACGTGTCCGACGCGTTGGCCGCGCAGGTCGGTGGCATCGGCATCGCCCCGGGCGCGAATCTGAGCGACACCGTCGCCATGTTCGAAGCCACCCACGGCACGGCACCCAAGTACGCCGGCAAAGACTACGTGAACCCAGGCTCCGAAATCCTCTCGGCTGAAATGATGCTGCGCCACATGGGCTGGAAGGAGGCTGCCGACCTGATCATCAGCTCGATGGAAAAATCTATTGCCAGCAAGAAGGTCACCTACGACTTCGCCCGCCTGATGGACGGCGCCACGCAGGTAAGCTGCTCGGGCTTCGGCCAGGTGATGATCGACCACATGTAATTGCCGCGTGCTTCGACGTCTTGCGACGTCGTTGCAATGCAATGGGCCCTTGAACTTCCAGAAGGAATTCAAGGGCTTTTTATTGGCTCTTCGATCGGGCCGCGGCCATCCCTTTTTGCCTAAAACTCTCCGCAGGTGCGCTTCATCAAAAAAGCTGTCGCAACCGCCGCAATGCCCTTGAATTGTCGGATACGCGCCACCAAGTTTTTTTCGCCGGCACGGTGCTTGCACGCTCTATAGAATCTTTTTCATGGCAACGAGAATTCCCAAAACTCCCAGCACTCCGCCGGCCCAGAAGCCGGCCGGGGATGACGGAGATTCGGTCGTCCTGGAGCGCCGGCCGCAGAAAACCGCGCCGCCCCAGATGTACCAGGTGGTCATGCTGAACGACGACTACACCCCTATGGAGTTCGTGATCGTCGTGCTGCAGGAATATTTCAGCAAGGACCGAGAAACCGCGACCCAGATCATGTTGAAGATCCACCTCGATGGCCGCGGCGTCTGTGGGGTCTATTCCCGCGACATGGCGGCCACCAAGGTCAATCAGGTCATGGAAGCGGCGCAGCAGGCTGGGCACCCGCTGCAATGTGTCAGTGAGCCAGTTGCGTGAACCTGTTGAATTGCGCAAGCTCCAACCCATCTGAGAACTTATTTACAGCAAGGCAAAAGGAAATCACATGATTGCCCAGGAACTGGAAGTCAGCTTGCACATGGCCTTTGTCGAGGCCCGGCAGCAGCGCCACGAGTTCATCACCGTGGAGCATCTGCTGCTCGCTTTGCTGGACAACCCGAGCGCCGCAGAAGTTCTGCGCGCCTGCTCGGCGAACGTCGACGACCTTCGGGCGTCGCTCACCAACTTCATCAAGGACAACACGCCTCAGGTGGCGGGTACCGACGATGTAGACACCCAGCCGACCCTGGGTTTCCAGCGCGTCATCCAGCGCGCCATCATGCATGTGCAGTCCACCGGCAACGGCAAGAAGGAAGTCACCGGCGCCAACGTGCTGGTCGCGATCTTCGGCGAGAAGGACTCGCACGCCGTGTACTACCTGCACCAGCAGGGCGTCACCCGCCTCGACGTGGTCAACTTCATTGCCCACGGCATCAAGAAGAGCGATCCGCCGGAAGCCGTCAAGGGCAGCGGCGAAGCGCCTTCGGGCGAAGGCGAAGACGGTGGCGGCGAGCGCAACGAGAAGGCGTCGCCGCTCGAGCAGTTCACGCAAAACCTCAACCAGATGGCCAAGGACGGCAAGATCGATCCGCTGATCGGCCGTGAGTACGAGGTCGAGCGCGTCATCCAGATCCTGTGCCGCCGGCGCAAGAACAACCCGCTGCTGGTGGGTGAAGCTGGCGTGGGCAAGACCGCCATCGCCGAGGGCCTCGCATGGCGCATCACGCAGGGCGACGTGCCGGAAATCCTGGCCGAGTCGAACGTGTTCTCGCTCGACATGGGCGCGCTGCTGGCCGGCACCAAGTACCGCGGCGACTTCGAACAGCGCCTGAAGGGCGTTCTCAAGTCGCTCAAGGACAAGCCGAACGCCATCCTGTTCATCGACGAAATCCACACCCTGATCGGTGCGGGCGCAGCCTCGGGCGGCACGCTCGACGCGTCGAACCTGCTCAAGCCGGCGCTCTCGAGCGGACAGCTCAAGTGCATCGGCGCGACCACCTTCACGGAATACCGCGGCATCTTCGAAAAGGATGCGGCCCTCTCGCGTCGCTTCCAGAAGGTCGACGTGGTCGAGCCGTCGGTGCAGGAAACCGTCGACATCCTGAAGGGCCTGAAGTCGCGCTTCGAGGAACACCATGGCGTGAAGTACGCCGTGGCGGCCCTGCAGGCCGCGGCCGAGCTCAGCGCCAAATACATCAATGACCGTCACCTGCCCGACAAGGCCATCGACGTCATCGACGAAGCGGGCGCCGCCCAGCGCATCCTGCCGCCGAGCAAGCGCAAGAAGACCATCAGCAAGACGGAAGTCGAGGAAATCGTGGCGAAGATCGCGCGCATTCCCCCGGCCAACGTCAGCAACGACGACCGCAGCAAGCTGCAGACCATCGAGCGCGACCTCAAGAGCGTGGTGTTCGGCCAGGACAAGGCGCTCGAAGTGCTCGCCTCCGCGGTCAAGATGGCACGCTCGGGCCTGGGCAAGGGCGACAAGCCGATCGGCTCGTTCCTGTTCTCCGGCCCCACGGGCGTCGGCAAGACCGAAGCGGCGAAGCAGCTGGCCTATATCATGGGCATCGAGCTGATCCGCTTCGACATGTCGGAGTACATGGAGCGTCACGCGGTGAGTCGCCTGATCGGCGCGCCTCCGGGCTACGTCGGTTTCGACCAGGGCGGCCTGCTGACCGAAGCCGTCACGAAGAAGCCGCACGCGGTGCTGCTGCTCGACGAAATCGAGAAGGCACACCCGGACATCTTCAACGTGCTGCTGCAGGTCATGGACCATGGCACGCTGACGGACAACAATGGGCGCAAGGCCGACTTCCGCAACGTCATCATCATCATGACGACGAATGCGGGTGCCGAGACCATGAACAAGGCGACCATCGGCTTCACCAACCCGCGCCAGGCGGGCGACGAAATGGGCGACATCAAGCGCCTGTTCTCGCCCGAGTTCCGCAACCGGCTGGATGCCATCGTCAACTTCAAGGCGCTCGATGAAAACATCATCCTGCGCGTGGTCGACAAGTTCCTGCTCCAGCTGGAAACGCAACTCAGCGAGAAGAAGGTGGAAGTCACCTTCAGCGACAAGCTGCGCAAGCACCTGGCGAAGAAGGGCTTCGATCCGTTGATGGGTGCACGCCCGATGCAGCGCCTGATCCAGGACACGATCCGTCGTGCGCTGGCCGACGAGCTGCTGTTCGGTCGCCTGACCGACGGCGGCCGCCTCGAAGTCGACCTCGACGACAAGGACGAAGTGCTGCTCGACATCCAGCCGCTTTCGAAGAAGGAAGGCAAGTCGAAGCCCGAAGCTGAAGAAGCTGCGACAGGTTGAAAGAACCGGGCAGTCCGCGGCCGATGAGGTCGCGGAACCGCCTCCAAAGGCCGGTAGCATCACGCTGCCGGCCTTTTTCTTTGGGCCGCCGAAATCACGAAGCCTCCTCGCCTTGATCCTCCCCGAACTCAGCCACGAATGGAAAACCGGCCTCTCCCTGGCGTGGAGCGGCTACATCGCGGTGTTGTCGATCTGGATCGTGATGCAGAAGCGCGCGCCGGTGTCCACGATGAGCTGGATCCTGTCGCTGGCGCTGCTGCCGTTCGCGGGCTTCGTCATCTACTACTTCCTCGGGCCGCAGCGCCTGCGAAAGCAGCGGCTCAAGCGCCTGCGCAGCCGCGCCGGCGCCTCCGCCCAGGCCGACGTGGCGCGGCTGCGCGATGCGGCGCAGAACGCCCCGCCGGCGCTGCAACAGATGGCCAAACTGGGCACCGCGACCTGCGGGCTACCGGTGTCGAGCGCCGTCGACGTCGAGCTGCTTTCAGGCGGCGCGCGCACTTTCGACGCGATCTTCGAGGCCGTGCGCGCCGCGCAGAACCACATCCACCTCGAGTACTACATCTTCGAGCCCGACAAGATCGGCACGGCCTTGCGCGACCTGCTGATCGAGCGCGCGAAGCAGGGCGTGACGGTGCGGCTGCTGATCGACGCACTGGGCTCCAAGCGCATCGGCCGCAATTTCATGGCGCCGATGCTCGAGGCGGGCGTGAAGGTCGCGCTGTTCCACGACACCAAGATCGGCCGCCGCCTGCGCCCGGTGACCAACTACCGCACCCACCGCAAGATCGTTGTGTGCGATGGTCGCATCGGCTTCACGGGCGGCGTGAACATCACCGACGAGGAGGACAAGCGCACCAACCCCGACGCCTACCACGACGTGCACCTGCGCATCGAAGGCAGCGCGGTGCGCTGGCTGCAGACCACCTTCCTCGAAGACTGGACCTACGCCACCGGCGAAGACCCGCGCGGCATGGACGACACCCTGAACGCCATGCTGCCGCAGCTGGAAGCCGGCGACATTCCCGTGCAGATCATCACCAGCGGCCCCGACAACGCGATGGAAGCCATCCACCGAATGCACGTCGAGGCCATTCACTCGGCCACGCACCGCGCCTGGCTCACCACACCGTACTTCGTGCCCGGCGAGCCGGCGCTGATGGCGCTCACCAGTGCCGCGCTGCGTGGCGTCGACGTGCGTCTGCTCGTGCCGCGCCGCAGCGATTCGGCCATCGTGAGCGCCGCCGCGCGCTCGTACTTCGACGAGCTCATCGCCGCCGGCGTGAAGGTCTGGGAGTACAAGGCGCGCATGCTGCACTCCAAGACCTTGGTGGTCGACGACCATTGCGCGATGATCGGCACCGCGAATTTCGACAACCGCAGCTTCCGCCTCAACTTCGAGGTGTGCGCGGTGGTTTATGGTCCGGAACTGACCCGGCCGCTGGCGGCGCAGTTCGAGACCGACCTGCAGAGTTCCGGCGCGGTGCGCGGCAACCGGCACCAGAGTTTCTGGCGCCGCCTCGGCGACGCCATTGCGCGCTTGTTTTCACCCTTGCTCTGAATGAACCACACCTTTCTCTGGCACGACTACGAAACCTTCGGCGCAGTGCCGCGTCGCGATCGTCCCTCGCAGTTCGCCGCCATCCGCACCGACGCCGAGCTCAACGAAGTCGGCGAGCCGCTGATGATTTATTGCAAGCCCGCGCCGGACTACCTGCCCAGCCCCGAGGCCTGCCTGATCACCGGCATCACGCCGCAGGTGTGCCTGGAGCGCGGCATCCCCGAGCATGAATTCGCCGCGCACATCGAGCGCGCCTTCTCGCAGCCCGGCACCATCGGCGTCGGCTACAACACCATCCGCTTCGATGACGAGGTCACGCGCTTCCTGTTCTGGCGCAACCTGATCGACCCCTATGCGCGCGAGTGGCAGAACGACTGCGGCCGCTGGGACCTGCTCGACGTGGTGCGCCTGACGTACGCGCTGCGCCCCGACGGCATCGAGTGGCCGAAGAAGGAAGACGGCAAGCCCAGCTTCAAGCTCGAAGACCTGGCGCGCGCCAACGGCCTGCTGCACGAGTCGGCGCACGATGCGCTTTCCGACGTGCGCGCCACCATCGCACTGGCACGCCTGATCCGCGACAAGCAGCCCAAGCTGTTCGACTTCGCATTCGGCCTGCACAAGAAGGACCGCGTTGCCAGCGAACTCGGCCTGCCCGCGATGCGTGAAACCGCGAAGCCCTTCCTGCACGTCTCGGGCATGTTCCCGGTCGAGCGCGGCTGCCTGGCCGTGATGTGGCCGCTGGCCAGCCATCCGACCAACAAGAACGAACTGCTTGCCTGGGACCTTGCGTATGACCCGAGCGAGCTGCGCGACATCGACGTCGATACGCTGCGGCTGCGCCTGTTCACCCGCACGGCCGACCTGCCTGAAGGCGTGGTGCGCCTGCCCGTGAAGGGCGTGCACCTGAACAAGTCGCCGATGGTGGTCGGCAACCTGCGCACGCTGGCGCCGGCCATGGCCGAGCGCTGGGGCGTCGACCTCGACACGGCCATGCGCCACGCCGCCATCGCACGCGACCTGCCCGACATGAGCGCCATCTGGTCGCAGGTGTATGCCCGGCCAAAGGAGGCAACGCCCGACGTCGACGAAGACCTCTACGGCGGCTTCGTCGGCAACGCCGACCGCCGGCGCCTCAACCAGTTGCGCGGCCTGTCGCCCGAGGAGCTGGCCAAAGACCGCACCGGCTTCGACGACGGACGGCTCGACGAGATCCTGTTCCGCTACCGCGCACGCAACTGGCCAGAACTGCTCAATGAGGACGAGGCCGAACGCTGGGAAGCCTTGCGCGTGGCGAAGCTCTTCAAGGGCGAGGGCGGGGCTCGCACCATCGAGATGCTGTTCAGCGAGGTCGATGCGCTGTCCGAGAACGCCGACGAGCGTGGCGAGGAAATCCTCGGCGCGCTCTACGAATACGCCGAGGCCATCGCGCCCGAGGCTTGATCCGCGTCGCCCATGAGCCTCTCGATCAACGCCGAACTGTCGAAGGGGCTCGAAAGCTACGGGCTGTTCCTGTCGGAAGGCTCGCTGCTGCCAACGCCATTCCGCTTCGAGACACCGGTGCGCGTGTGGCATGCCGTGCAGATGCACGGCGGGTGTTCGGTGGGCGCGTATTCGAGCATCTCGCCGGGCGCATTGCTCGTCGACGTGCGCATGGGGCGCTATTGCTCGATCGGCGACGGTGTGCAGACCCTGTCGGACCATCCCGCCGGCTGGCTCACGACGCACATGCTGGCCTATGCGCCGAATTTTCCTGAGCCCTACCGGCACCAGTCAGTAGGTCAGTTTCCGTCGCACTCTCCAGTCGTGATCGGCAATGACGTGTGGATTGGCTCCAGGGTCAGCCTCAAGAGCGGCATCACCATCGGCGACGGCGCAGTGATCGGAGCGGGCGCTGTGGTGACCCGCGACGTGGCGCCTTTCACCGTCGTTGGCGGCGTGCCGGCCAGGGCGATCCGCCAGCGTTTTCCCGATGCGCTCATCGAACGTATCCAGGCCTGCCCCTGGTGGGACTGGGACTCGCGCACGTTGGCGCTCGATTGGCAGCATCCTGAAAAAGCCCAGTCGACACTGGAGGCCGCCGTTGCAGAAGGTCGTCTGTCGCGCTGGAATCCCGGCTGGCGCCTGCTCGACCACGGTACGCCGCCCGCCGAGGGCCAGCCTGCGCCGCTGGTCTTTCTGCCGGGTTGATCACGCATGGAGGTATTTCGCATGACTACAGGTATTTCGCCCCTTGTCCGCACCGCGCTGGCAGCCGTCGCGATGGCCGCGGCGCTCGCCGGATGCAGCGCATTGCCATCGGCGCCTGGTGCGGCGAAAGCCTGCGGGAGCAGCTTCGAGACCTTCGAGCGCGACACGCTCTATTTCGGCCGGGCCATTCCCTCGGGCGGCCAGGTGTCGGATGCCGAGTGGACGGGCTTTCTCGACACCACCATGACGCCGGCTTTTCCGCAGGGCCTGACGGTGATCGATGCCGCCGGCCAGTGGCGCGGCGTGTCGGGCGACGTGGTGCGCGAGCGCTCCAAGCTGGTGGTGCTGCTGCATCCGCGCAGCGACAAGGACGACGCCGCCATCGCCAGCATCATCGGCACTTACCGCCAGCGCTTCGCGCAAGAGGCGGTGCTGCAGGAGCGGCAATCCGTCTGCGTCCGCTTCTGAGGCTGCCGCGCTCAGGAGGGTTGTCCGTCGATGGCCGGCAGCCCGCTCAGGTCTTCCGACCACGCCAGCGCGGAGCGGCACCAGATACGGCGACGCGGGGGCAGCAATGCGCGCTGCGCCAGTGCTCCCACGCGCAGCGCATAGCTTGGCGGTGTGTCGCTGTCCGCGGCGGCCCAGATTGGCGAGCCGCAGTTCGCGCAGAAGCCGTGTCGTCGCCGCGCGCCGCTGTCTGCCGTCTTCACGTAGGTCTTCGGCGTGCCGGTCAGCAGCCGGTAGCTGGAGGCCGGCACAGGCACCGACACGCGGTAGGCGGAGCCCGACAGCACCTGGCAGTCGCTGCAATTGCACAGCGAAACCTTCTCCGGATCGAGGTCGGCTTCGAAGGTGATCTGGCCGCAGTGACAGGCGCCTTGTACTTGCATGCGAATTCCTTTTTTCGGGGGAAGTGGGCATCGTAGGAAGAGCGGCCTGCGGGCGCAATGGCTGGCTATTTCCCCGGCCGCGCAGCCTCTGGCGCGGCCACGTATGCTCCCCGGATGGACGCCAATTCCACCGCGCTCGCCGACTTCGCCACCCGCCACCGCAAGCTCTTCGTGCTCACCGGCGCGGGGTGCAGCACCGAATCGGGCATTCCCGACTACCGGGACGTCGAGGGCGAATGGAAGCGCCCGTTGCCCGTCACCTACCAGGCCTTCATGGGCGAGGAGTCCACGCGACAGCGCTACTGGGCGCGCAGCCTGATCGGCTGGCCGACGATGGCCGGCGCCCGTCCGGGTGCGGCGCACCGCGCGCTGGCGCGGCTGGAGGCGGCGGGCCGCGTGGGCTTGCTGCTCACGCAGAACGTCGATGGCTTGCATGAGGCGGCCGGTAGCCGCGGCGCCATCGACCTGCACGGGCGCATCGACACCGTGCGCTGCATGGCCTGCGAGCGGCGCACGCCGCGCGCGGCGCTGCAGCTCGAACTGCGGCAGCGCAATCCGAGTTGGGCCGCACTCGAAGCCCGTGCCGCGCCAGACGGCGACGCCGATCTCCAGGGCCATGATTTCTCCGCCTTCGACGTGCCCGCGTGCACGCACTGCGGTGGCCTGCTCAAGCCCGACGTCGTGTTCTTCGGCGAAAGCGTGCCGAAGGAGCGCGTCACGGCCGCCTTCGCGGCGCTGGAAGAAGCCGACGCGGTGCTCGTGGCCGGTTCGTCGCTGATGGTGTATTCGGGCTTTCGCTTCGTGCAAGCGGCCGCCGCGGCGGGCAAACCCGTGGCGGCGGTGAACCTGGGGCGCACACGGGCCGATGCGCTGCTCTCGCTGAAGGTCGAACGGCCGGTGGGCGAGGCGCTGGAGGCGCTTGCGCAGCAACTGGCGCCCGAGCCGCAACCGGATCGCGTGGCCTAGCGTTCGCCCGGCGCCTTGCGCAGTGACCGGATGAACGCGTCCACCGACGCCGTGTAGGCACCGGGCAGGCCCAGTTCACCGTCGATCTGCGCGTGCGTGAGGTCTTCAGGCACTACCTCCGCGCGGCCACCAATTGCCGCGGCCCGAGTCGCGAACTGATTCGCCTGCGTGCACGAGCCGTCGCGCCGCTGGGTCGAGCACACCAGCAGCATCGGTGGTGCACCAGGCGCAAGAGTGTCGGTGGGCGATACGGTGCGCCAGTAGGCGGGGTCGTCGCCGAACACGCGGTCATAGAAAGGCATGTGGCGACGTCGCATCAGTGCCGCAGTGTCCAGCGCCGCGCTGTCGAGTGCCACGGTGCCGAGCCACGGGCGTGCGCCTTGCTGCCGTGCGATGCCGGGCGATGCACTGATCAGCGCAACAAGGTGCGCGCCGGCCGAATGGCCCATGAGCACGAAGCGGCCCGCATCGCCGCCCCACGAAGGCGCGCTTGCCTGCGCAGTGGCCACCGCGCGCGCCACGTCCTGAGCCTGCTGCATCACGTCGACCTGCGGCACGAAGCGGTATCCCACCGACACCAGGATGAAGCCCTGGTCGCGCACCCAGTGCTCGATCTTCACGTCGACCACCGAGGCGGCTGCCTTGTTGCCGAACATCCACGCGCCGCCGTGGACCATCACGAGCACCGGGGCGTTGCGTGCGTTCGGTGGCAGATAGACGTCCATGCGCTGGCGTGCATCGGGGCCGTAGGGCACGTCGGCAAGCCGTTGCACGCCGGTGGGGGCGACCGGCGCGCCAACTTGCTGTGCCATCGCCGGAAAGAAGAGCAGCATGCCCAGCCAGGCCGCGCAAATCCGCAGCAAATGTGTCATGACGAAGCTCCCGGAGGACCGAAGAGGGTCGAGATTTTCGCGCGCCAGCCGTCGGCCTTCCAGAGGTCGCGGCCCAGGTTCACCCACTCGTGGAAGGCGATGCGCAACGGGTTGTGGGTGCGCAGCGGCGTGGTGAGGCCGTAGCGCAGCGTCACGTCCTTGCGCTCGGCAGCGAAGGTGCCGAACATCCGGTCGAACACGATCAGCACGCCGCCGTAGTTGCGGTCGAGGTATTCCGGGTTCGACGCGTGATGCACCTTGTGGTGCGTCGGCGTGTTCAGTACCCATTCGAGCGGCCCCAGGCGCGGCATCCACGGCGCGTGCAGCCAGAACTGGTAGAGCAGGTTGGCCGCCAGCGTGGCCACCACCGCCAGCGGCGGAAAGCCCAGCCACACCAGCGGCGCGAAGAACAGGGCCGTGCCGGTGAGCTTGCCCGTCCAGCCCAGGCGCAGCGCGGCAGCCAGCGTGAGTTCGTTGGGCGAGTGGTGCACCGCGTGCGTGGCCCAGAACCAGCGCACGCGGTGCGCCGCGCGGTGATACCAGTAGTAGCAGAACTCCTGCCCTACGAAGAGCAGTGCGAAGGCCGCGGGCGTCGACAGTGAAATGGTGTCGACCCGGTGCGCGTGCGCCCAGGCCAGCACCGGCGCGGCAATCGACAGGCCCAGCGCATCGACCGCGCGCCGGCCTACCGCGTCGGCCAGCGAGGCGCCGTAGGCGCGCCAGTCGTAGGCCTGGCGCCGCACAAAACTCTGCACCAGGCCTTCGAGCGTGGCTGCGGCCAGCACGAAGACGAGCAGGCCGGTCAGCCACAGCGCGATGCCCGGCCCCATCGATTCGCGGATCAGGTCGAAGGACATGCTATTTCTGCCGGCTGCTGCGTTGCTGGGTCACGGCATAGGCCTCGATCTGCGCCATCGTCACCGAGCCTGCGTGAGCGCTGTCGATGGCGTCGAAGTTGCGGTAGACCCACGGCATCTTGCCGCGTGCTTCGTCGCGTGTGAGACGGCCATCGACGTTGGTGTCGGCGGCGCCGAAGCGCTTGTGCAGCTCGGCGCGCATCTGTTCGGCGCATCCGGCATCGGGCGCCTGGGCGCAGGCGGCAAAGGACACGGCTGCGAGCAGCAGCGGCAGGACGTGGCGGGTTGTCATGGGCACGCTCCCTTGCATCAACGGCAGGAAATGACTGCGCCGGCCGCGCTGTAGCAGGTGGCGCTGTGCGTCAGGCCGGTGGCGCTGTTGTAGCTCGTGCTGCTCTGCACGCTGTTGCCGGTGGCGGCGCTGGTGGCAGTGGTGCTGCGGCTCTGGGTTACGTTGCCCGATGCGTCGCGGCTCGCGCTGCCGCTGCTTTCTGCGCTGCCGCGCGTGCCGGCTGTAGCGAAGCCACTGCGGTGGCTGGCCGAGCCGTCGGGGTTGACCGAGGTCGTGCCGGCGCGGGCTGCATAGCCTCCGCCGGGCCCGCGTAGCGCGCGCATGTTCGTGGCGGTGGTGCCACCCGCGGCGTTGGGCCGCACGACATGCCGGCTGGCCGCGCCAGCTTGAGTGGCCGTGAAGGCCGCCGCCAGCAGCACGCCGGCCAGCGCGGCGGAAGTGGACAGGGAAAGAACGCGCTTCATGTTCAAGACTCCTTGCGGTGCCGGCTGCGCACCTCGCGAAGCCGTGAAAGCGACTGTGGCCGCGAGATGTGAGCCAGCCATGGCGCAGCGCGGTGCGTTCATGACAATCCGTGAGCGCCCGTCCGGGGCTCTGTCATCGTTTGTCATGAATTCCCGCGCGACCGGGCAAGGCAGCCGCCGTTACGATTCGCCGCATGACCGAAGCGCTGGCCCGCATCCTGATTGCCGACGACGAAGCCGACCTGCGCGCGCTGCTGCAGCGCTACCTCGGCGACCAGGGCTATGCCGTGCGCACCGTCGAGAGCGCCCAGCCGCTCGACAAGCTGCTCGCACGCGAGCGCTTCGACGTGCTGGTGCTCGACGTCATGATGCCCGGCGAAGACGGCCTGGCTGTGTGCCGCCGGCTGCGCGCACAGGGTGAGACCATTCCCATCCTGATGCTGACTGCGCGCGGCGATCCGGTCGACCGCATCGTCGGTCTCGAGATGGGCGCCGACGACTACCTGCCGAAGCCCTTCAACCCGCGTGAGTTGCTGGCGCGCATCCAGGCGCTGGTGCGGCGCCAGCGCATGCTGGGCGCGCACACCGGGCCGGCGCCGGTGCAGGAAAGCGTGCGCTTCGGCGCCTTCACGCTGCACCTCGGCGAGCGACGCCTCGAGCGCGAGGTGGAGGGCGCGAAAGAAGATATCCCCCTGACCACCGGTGAGTTTTCGCTGCTCCAGGCGCTGGCGCTCAACGCCAACCGGCCGTTGGGCCGCGAGCGCCTGATCGAACTGGCCCACGGCCGCGAGCACGAGGCCACCGACCGCAGCATCGACGTGCAGGTCATGCGCCTGCGCAAGCTCATCGAGGCCGATTCCGCGCAACCGCGCCACATCCGCACGGTCTGGGGCGTGGGTTACCTGTTCGTGCCATGAAGCTCTTTCCACGCAGCCTGTTCGGGCGCAACGCGCTGCTGCTCGTGCTGCTCATCGCGCTGGGCCAGATCGGCGGCGGGTTGCTGTTGCGCGAGATGGTCATCAAGCCACGGCTCGACCAGATTGCCGAGAGCGTGGCGCGCAACGTGGCAGCCATCCGCGCGGGCATGCTGGCGCTGCCGCCGGCCCAGCGGCCGGCATTCGTGGACGGGTTCAACCAGCAGGCGACGGCTGGCCGCGCCGACAAGGCGCGCGGCCCGCGCGTGCTGCTCACGCCGCTGGAGCGCGGCTTCGTGCGCTCGGTGTCGGCGCGCATCGCGAGCAAGGGCGTGGAGGCCGTGTGGCGCCGCGAGCCCGACGGCGGCCTGGCGCTGCGGCTCACGCTCGATGGAAGCGATCACTGGGTCGTGATGCCCGGCCTCTTGCCCGCGCGCGAATTCACGGGTGCGCTGGTGGCGGTATCTGTAGGCAGCGCGTTGCTCGCGCTGGCGGGTGCGCTTTGGTTCCAGCGCCGGCTCAACCGGCCGCTGGTGCGCGTGGTGGAGGCCGCGCACACGCTGGCGGCGGGCCGCGAGCCCATGCCGCTGCCCGAAGACGGTCCCACCGAAGTCGCGACCGTGAGCCGCAGCTTCAATCAACTGGTCGGCAGCCTGCGCCAGACCGAGCGCGAGCGCGCCCTGATGCTGGCCGGCATCTCGCACGACCTGCGCACGCCGCTCACCAAGCTGCGCCTGGGCGTGGAAATATTGCGCGACCGCATGGAGCCCGAGCTCGTGAGCAGCATGACGCGCAGCGTGGAAGAAATGGACGCCATCGTCGGCCAGTTCCTCGACTTTGCGCGCGGCGACGGTGACGAGCTGCCGGTGCCGACATCGCTCGACGACATGGCCCGGGCGCTGGGCGCGGCCAGCGCCGACCATGGCCGGCCCATGGCGCTGCAGCTGGGCGGCGCGCCCACGCTGCCGCTGCGCCAGCAGGCCATGCAGCGCGCCATCGGCAACCTGATCGAGAACGCCTGGCGCCACGGCCGGGCGCCGGTCACGCTGTCGACGCGCGTGGTAGGGCAGGAGGCGATTGTCGAAGTCGCCGACCACGGCGACGGCATCGACCCGGCCGAGGCGGATGCTCTCAAGCAGGCGTTCCGCCGTGGCAATGCGGATCGCGGCGGGACGGCAGGTGCGGGGCTCGGCCTGGCCATCGTGCAGCGCATCGCGCAGGCGCATGGCGGTCGGCTCGAACTGGAGACACCCCCGGGCGAGGGCCTGCATGCACGCCTGCGGCTGCCGTTGCCGGCGGGCTGACGGCCTCGTTCAGCCGGCGCGCTTCGGTGCCATCCAGCTCGTTGCGGCGTCGCGTCCCGTGAGGTGCAGGCTCGCAGTGGCAGCAGGCGTTTCGGCCACCAAGCGCCCCTTGCGGAACACCTTGAGTCGCGTGGCGCGCAGGCGGATCGCCTCGACCGGATCGCGCGCCTGCAGAAGCACGAAGCTCGCGTCGCAGCCCGCCTCGATGCCGTAACCCTGCAGGTGCATCACGCGCGCCGCATTCGTCGTCACCGCCTCGAAGCACTGGCGAATGCCGGCCTGGCTGGTCATCTGCGCCACGTGCAGGCCCATGTGCGCCACTTCGAGCATGTCGCCCGAGCCCATGCCGTACCACGGGTCCATCACGCAGTCGTGGCCGAAGGCAACGTTGACGCCGGCAGCCATCAGCTCGGGCACGCGCGTCATGCCGCGGCGCTTGGGGTAGGTGTCGTGGCGGCCCTGCAGCGTGATGTTGATGAGCGGGTTTGCGATGACGGCCACGCCGCTCTGCGCGATCAGCGGCAGCAGCTTGCTCACGTAGTAGTTGTCCATCGAGTGCATCGATGTGCAGTGCGAGCCCGTCACCCGGCCTTGCATGCCGAGGCGCTGCGCCTCGAAGGCCAGCGTCTCGATGTGGCGCGAGAGCGGGTCGTCGGACTCGTCGCAATGCATGTCGACCAGCTTGCCCCGCCCGGCCGCGATTTCGCACAGCAGCTTCACGCTGGCCGCGCCATCGGCCATGGTGCGCTCGAAATGCGGAATGCCGCCGACCACGTCCACGCCCTTGTCGAGCGCGCGCTCCAGGTTCTCGACGCCGCCCGGGGAGCGCAACACGCCGTCCTGCGGGAAGGCGACCAGTTGCAGATCGAGGTAGGGCGCCACCCGGCGCTTGACCTCGAGCAGCGCGTCGACCGCCAGCAGGCTCGGGTCGCTGGTGTCCACATGAGAGCGAACGGCCAGCATTCCCTTTGCCACGGCCCAGTCGCAGTAGGCCAGCGCACGTTCGATCAGCGCGTCGGCCGTGAGCAGCGGCTTCAGCTCGCCCCACAGCGCAATGCCTTCGAGCAGCGTGCCGCTTTCGTTGACGCGCGGCAGGCCATAGCTGAGCGTGGCGTCCATGTGGAAATGCGGGTCGACGAAGTGGGGCGCGAGCAGCAGGCCTTGCGCATCGAGCTTTTCGTGCGCCGGGGCGACGAGGCCTTCGGTCACTTCGGCGATACGGCCGCCCTCGACGGCAATCGACATGCCGGTGCGGCCGTCAGGGAGGGTGGCGTTGGTGATGAGGAGGTCGAGCATCGTGGGACCCTGTGATCGGTTGAACGGTATTTTCGGCCGCTTTGAGCGCCGCCGGAGAGCCGCTCAGCGCGTGTTCTGCGCCCGGTACCGGTATTGCCCCGGCGCAGGCCCGACCTCGATGGTCACGCGGCGCAGCTTCTCGTCGTGCCCCGAGTCGGCCTTGGCCGTCACAACGATGCCGCGCGGCGTGGCGCGGCAGGTGAGGTCGGACAGCGAGATTTCCGCATGGTCGTTGTCGAGCTCGGCGATCGCCACCGTGTGCTCGGCATGCAGGCTGCCGTTGGCGTCGCGCGTCATCCATTGCACGTAGAGGAAGGACTGGGCGTACTGCTCGGCGTGCACCACCCGGTAGGTGCCCTGGTGGTCCTTGCCCCAGGTGCCGCACATCTGCACCCAGGTCACGGCGTCGGCGGTGCTGAAGGCCTCGTAGCCGTAGTTCATGCCAAGTGCATGAGCACCGTTGCCGCCCAGCGCCAGCAGCGCCGCGAGCAGGGCGCCTCGCGCGGCGGTGGCGGTCCGGGTGGTCATCATCAGCGTTCCCCCTTGCGATACGGTTTCATCAGCGCCTGCGGATAGCTCGCCTTGCGCGCCACCAGCACCAGCGCCAGGATCGACAGCAGGTACGGCAGCATCAGGTACAGCTGGTAAGGCAGCACTGCATCGCCCGATTGTTGCAGCCGCAGCTGCAGCGCGTCGAAGAATGCGAACAGCAGCGCGCCGATCAGCGCCTTGCCCGGCCGCCACGAAGCGAACACCACCAGCGCCACGCAGATCCAGCCGCGGCCGTTCACCATGTTGAAGAAGAAGGCGTTGAAGGCCGACAGCGTGAGGAACGAGCCCGCCACGCCCATCAGCGCGGAGCCCGCGACGATGGCGCCGGTGCGCGTTGCCGCGACCGACACGCCCTGGCTCTCGGCCGCCTGCGGGTTCTCGCCGACCATGCGCAGCGCGAGGCCGAGCGGCGTGCGGTACAGCACCCAGCCCACCACGGGCACCAGCAGCAGCGCGAACAGCGTGAGCGCGGTCTGCGCATTCAGGATCGGCACCGGCAGCCAGTCCATCGGTGCAAACGGCGTGATGGTCGGCGGCGTGTTCACTTTCGGAAAGCTCACGCGGTAGCCGAAGTAGCTGAGCGCGGTGGCAAGCAGCGTGATGCCCAGCCCCGACACATGCTGCGACAGCGCAAGCCCGACGGTCAGAAAGGCATGCAGCAGCCCGAACACCATGCCCGTGAGCGCAGCCACGCCCACGCCCACCCACAGCGGCGCGCCCGCATACACCGCGAGCCAGCCGGTGAAGGCGCCCGCGACCATGATCCCTTCGATGCCGAGGTTGAGCACGCCCGCGCGCTCGCACAGCAGCACGCCGAGCGTGCCCAGAATCAGCGGCGTGGCGATGCGCAGCACCGCGACCCAGAAGGCGGGGTTGGCGAGGATGTCGAGGAAGTCCGTCATTTCTTCATCCGCACCCGGTATTGCGTCAGCAATGTCGCCACCAGCACCGCGATCAGCGATGCGGCAACGATCACGTCGGCGATGTACGTGGGCACGCCGACCGCGCGGCTCATGGTGTCGGCACCGACCAGCACGCCCGCAACGAACACGGCAGCCGCGATCACGCCCAGCGGATGCAGCCCCGCCAGCATCGCAATCACGATGCCCGTGTAGCCATAGCCCGGCGACATGTCGAGCGTGACGTAGCTCGTGCGGCCCGCCACCTCGATCGCGCCCGCCAGCCCGGCCAGCGCACCCGAGAGCAGCGCCACCATCACCACGGTGCGCGTCACCGGCACGCCAGCGAAGGCCGCGGCACGCGCATTCGCACCCACGGCACGGATGTCGAAGCCCAGCACCGTGTACTTGAAGACCGCCCACACCATCACCGCGAGCGATACGGCCCATAGCAGCCCGGTGTGCACGCGCGTCTGCGCGATGAGCTTGCCGAGTTCGAGATCGGACTGCAGCGACACGCTCTGTGGCCAGCCCATGGCGCTGGGGTCTTTCATCGGCCCGTCGAGCAGCGCCGACACGCCCAGCAGCACGATGAAGTTGATCAGCAGCGTGGTGACGACTTCGTCCACGCCGAGCTTGTTCTTCATCAGCGCCGGGCCCAGCAGCATCAGCGCACCCGCCACGGCGGCGGCCAGCATCATCAGCGGAAACAGTACCCACGGCGACAGCTCGAAGCCCGTGCCGCCATGCATGCCGCCCACGGCGACGGCCGCCAGCGCGCCGGCATAGAGCTGGCCCTCGGCGCCGATGTTGAAGAGCCGCGCCTTGAAAGCGACTGTGGCCGCCAGCCCGGTGAGGATCAGCGGGATCGCGCGGGTCAGCGTCTCGCTCCACGCGAACACCGAGCCGAAGCCGCCCTGCAGCAGCAGCGCGTAGGTGCGGCCGACCGGCGCACCGGCCCACAGCACCAGCAGCGCGCTGACTGCCATGGTGAAGACGACCGCGCCGATGGGGGCAAGCACCAGCGCCGTGCGCGAGGTTTCGTGGCGCCGTTCGAGCCGCATCATGGCGTGGCTCCCTTGGCGTGCGCAGCCGTCGCGCCGGCCATGGCCAGCCCGATGGCTTCGCGTGTCCAGGCCGCGGCCGGGCGTGCCTCGCCCAGATGGCCGCCGTGCATCACGGCCACGCGGTCGCCGAGCGCGAGCACTTCGTCGAGGTCGTCGGAAATCACCAGCACCGCCGCGCCAGCGTCGCGCGCGGCAATCAGCTGCTGCTGCACATAGGCCACGGCGCCGATGTCGAGGCCCCAGGTCGGCTGGTGCGCGACGATCAGGCGCGGCGCGCGGTTCGGGTACTTCTTGTTGTCGTCGCCCTTGGCCATTTCGGGCGGCTCGGGCGCCAGCAGGGCGCGGCCCAGAATCAGTTTCTGCATGTTCCCGCCGGAGAGCGAACGGGCCGGCGCCATCAGGCCGGCGCCGCGCACGTCGAATGCCTTTTCGATGCGCCGCGCATGCAGGCGGGCGGCCGCGCGCTTCACGATCCACGACCAGCGCGAGAACACCGGGCTGCGCAGGCGCTCCGACACCGCGTTCTCCCACACCGGCAGGTCGCCGACCACGCCGACGGCATGCCGGTCTTCCGGAATGCGCGCGACACCGCGCTGCACCAGCCGGGCGGGCGAGGGCGGCAAGGCGCGGCCCATCAGTTGAGCCGTGCCAGATGTGGCGCGGCGCGTGCCGCACAGCAGCTCGGCCAGCGCCACCTGCCCGTTGCCGGAAACACCGGCGATGGCGGTGATCTCGCCGGCGCGCAGCGTCAGCGACACCTCGCGCAGCCGGTCTTGCCCGCCGTTCTTGTCTGATGCGGTGCTCACGTGGTCGAGAACGCAGACGGCATCGCCCACCGACTTGGCTGGCCGCCGCTGCGGCGCATCGACCGCATGCCCGACCATCCACAGTGCCAGCTGTGCCTGCGTGGTGTCGGCCGTGCGCGCCTCTGCCACGAGCTTGCCGCCGCGCAGCACGGCGATGCGGTGCGACACGCGCAGCACCTCGCCGAGCTTGTGGCTGATGAAGATCACCGACAGCCCTTGTGCCACCATCTGCGCGAGCGTGGCGAACAGTGCCTCGCTTTCCTGTGGCGTCAGCACGGCGGTCGGCTCGTCGAGGATCAGGATGCGTGCGCCGCGATACAGCGCCTTGAGAATTTCCACGCGCTGTCGTTCGCCCACCGACAGATTGCCGATCTGCGCGTCAGGCTGCACCGGCAGCCCGAAGCGCTGGGCCACGTCGAGCAACCGGGCACGTGCGGCCGCGCGGCGCGACACCGGGCGCCACAGCGGCTCGGTGCCCATCATCACGTTGTCGAGCACGCTGAGGTTGTCGGCCAGCGTGAAGTGCTGGTGCACCATGCCCACGCCGGCAGTGAGCGCGGCCTTGGGGTTGCCTGGCGGCAGCGGTGCGCCGAAGACTTCGATGCTGCCTTCGTCGGCGACGTAGTGGCCGAACAGAATCGACATCAGCGTCGACTTGCCCGCGCCGTTCTCGCCGAGCAGCGCCAGCACTTCGCCGGCCTGCAGGTCGAGGGAAATGCCGTCGTTGGCGACGAGGCTGCCGAAGCGCTTGGTGATGCCCTGGAGGCGCAGGACGGTGGCGTCGCTTCCTCCCTCCGTGGGAGAGAGGGAAGGCGGGGTCACTTCCACGCAGCCAGGAAAGCCAGCATGACCTTGGCGGAGTTGTCCGCCGCGATGCCCATGAAGGTGCCCATCTCGTTCTCGCCGTCGCCACCGCCCGCGAGGTCGCTGAGCGAGCGGAAGGCGATGTACGGCACGCCGTTGCTGTAGGCGACCATGCCCACGGCCGCGGTTTCCATGTCGAGCACGTTGGCCTGGAAGGTCTTGTAGGTGTATTCGCGGTAGGCCTTGTTGTCCATGAAGGCCTGGCCAGAGACACCGTTGCCGCCAACTACCAGCTGGGGCTTGCGCGGCAGGCACTTGCCGGCGCTGCAGTTGGCCAGGTCGACGTTGCGGATGCTGCGTGCCACCTCGAGCATCTTCGGATCGGTCTCGAACCAGAATTTGCGCTGGATCTCCGGACGCGCGGCCGAGCGCACCTCCACCGGGCGCGGGAACATCATGCCGAAGTTGGGCAGCGTGGCGTCGGTGATGAAGGGTGGCGCTGCGTACTTGCCGGGCGCGGTTTCGCGCGCCATCAGCACTTCGAGGTACTGGCCCCATTGCGCCGGCACCGTGACGTCGCCCACATGCAGAGACGGATTCACGCCACCCGCGATGCCGCTGAACACGATGTTCGTCACGCGGAAGCGATTGAGCACGAGCTGCGTGTTCATCGTCGCGTTCGTCATGCTGATGCCCGACAGGAACAGCACCACGGGCTTGCCTTCGAGCGTGCCGGTGGTGAACTCCACGCCGTTCACGCTGTGCTTCGCCGGGGTTTGCAGGCGCGTGAGCAGCAGCTTGAGCTCGGGCTCGAAGGCCGACAGCACCGCGATGCGCGGGGTGTCGTCGAGGCGCGTGCTGCTGTTGATGCTGACGCCAGTGCCCTTGTAGACGCCGACGCAGCCCGCGAGGCCAAGGGCCAGCACGCCGGCCGCGAGAAGGGAAACCCAGCGGATCTTCATCGGCGCGCTCACTTTGCGGTGGACTTCGGTTGCGCGTCGTCCACCTTCACCGTGAACTTGCCCGAGAGGATGTCAGCCTGCTTGGCCTTCACCTTGGCGACGATGTCGGCAGGCACCTTCTTCTCGAAGGTGCCCAGCGGCGCCAGCTCGGAGCCCTTGTGCTTCATCTGCGCGTACACGCCGTAGTCTTCGGCCGCGAACTTGCCTTCCTTCACGAGCTTGATCGCGCGGTCGGCCGCGGGCTCGAAATTCCACAGGGCCGAGGCGACCACCGTGTCGGGGTACTGGCTTTGGGTGTCGATCACGTTGCCGATGGCGAGCTTGCCCTTTTCCTTGGCTGCGTCAGAGACGCCGAAGCGCTCGGCGTACATCACGTCCGCGCCCTTGTCGATCATGGCGAAGGCCGCTTCCTTGGCCTTCGGCGGGTCGAACCAGCTGTTGATGAAGCTCACGCTGAACTCGACCTTCGGATTCGTTTCCTTCGCGCCGGCCATGAACGCGTTCATCAGCCGGTTGACCTCCGGAATCGGGAAGCCGCCGACCATGCCGATGCGATTGCTCTTCGTCATGCCGCCGGCCACCATGCCGCTCAGGTAGGCCGGCTCCTGGATGTAGTTGTCGAACACGCTGAAGTTGGGCGCCTGCGGCTTGAGCGACGAGCCCATCAGGAAGGCGACCTTCGGGAAGTCTTTCGCGACCTTGCGCGCCGCTGCCTCCACGCCGAACACCTCGCCCAGGATCAGCTGGTTGCCGGCCGTGGCGTACTCGCGCATCACGCGTTCGTAGTCGGCGTTGCTGACGTTCTCGGTGGCCTTGTATTCGATCTCGCCGCGAGCCTCGGCCGCTTTCAATGCCTTGTGGATGCGGCCCACCCATTGCTGCTCGAACGGCACGGTGTACACCGCCGCCACCTTCAGCTTGGCCTGCGCGAGCGCAAGGCCGGGCGCGCCGGCCGCAAGTGCTGCGGCAATGGCGACGGAACGGATGATCAACTGGCGGCGTGCTGTCACGGTGCTTCTCCTCGAGGTATGGAAATCTTCTTGTCGCTGCCGGGGAGCAGCGCGGCGCCCTTCAATCGGACGCCGGGGCGTTACTTGGTGCCGAAGATGCGGTCGCCTGCGTCGCCCAGACCCGGCAGGATGTAGCCGTGGCTGTTCAACTCGCGGTCGATCGCAGCGGTGTAGATCGGCACATCCGGGTGGGCCTTCTGCATCGTCGCCACGCCTTCGGGGCAGGTCAGCAGGCAGACGAACTTGATCGACTTGGGGTTGAGCTCCTTCAGGCGCTCGACCGCGGCCACGGCCGAGTTGCCGGTGGCCAGCATCGGGTCGACCACGATCACGTCGCGGTTCTCCATCTCGCCGGGCATCTTGAAGTAGTACTCGACGGCCGTCAGCGTCTTCGGGTCGCGGTACAGGCCGATGTGGCCGACGCGGGCGCCGGGCACCACTGTCAGCATGCCGTCGAGGATGCCGGTGCCGGCGCGAAGAATGGAAACCAGCACCAGCTTCTTGCCGTCGATGACCTTGGCCTGCATGGTCTCGAGCGGGGTTTCGACCTCGATGTCCTGCATCGGCATGTCGCGCGTGACCTCATAGGCCATCAGCATGCTGATTTCGTTGAGGAGCCGGCGGAAGCTGTTGGTGGACGCATCCTTGCGGCGCATCAGCGTGAGCTTGTGCTGGACGAGGGGGTGGTTGACGAGGTGGACGTTGCTCATTGGATTTTTTCTATCGTTGCTGCTGAACCCGGGAGTCTAAAAGACGGTGCCGTCGCTCTCGATCAGCAGAGGCGGAGCACCGTCACGCAAGCGTTGTGCCAGCGCCCGGCCCGCGGCCCAGGTGCCGCCTTCGAGCACGCAGGCCAGCGGGAGCTCTTCCTCGGTGCGGTCGAGAACCTTGCGCACGCGCGGCGCCACTTCGTCGAGCAGCGCCACGGTGAGCGCGCGCCATTCGACGATGAATTCGTCACTGGCCTTCCAGCGGCGGGTGAGAAACGCCGGGTCCTTCGGCACGATCACCCCGCTGTCGATCAGCAGGCCGCCGTTGCGGTACTCGGGCAGGGCGGTGAGCGCGTCGAGGTGGCGCACCTTCACGCCGGCCCATTCGAAGGGTTCGAGCAGCGAATACGTGAGCCACTGCGAGAGCTTGTGAAACGGCATCCAGCCGTTGGTGAGGCCGGGGCCGCGCACCGCGCTGTGGCGCCAGCAGTCGCCCAGCGCCAGCGCCGGGTCGCCGGAGCCGATGCCGCCTGCGCTGTCGCTGCCGTCGGCCGCGATGCTGTCGACGGCATTGGCCGAGGGCCAGATGCGCGACAGTGTTTCGAGCAGCAGCGAGAGGATCTGGTGCGCGGTGATCTCCGCAGTGGGCGGCGCGGCCGGGCCGTAGGGGCCGACCAGCGCGTCGAACAGGCCGCCGGGCCGGCCGTCGTCGCCGAAGGTCTCGGGCTGCTCGCCCATGGCCTCGCCGAGCCGGCGCAGCAGTGTGGTGCGGCCCGCCAGGCCGACCAGCGGATTCACCTCGCTGACCTGGAAGGCGTCGCCGAGCCGGTCGGTGACCAGGCCGCGCAGGCCGGCCGCATCGGCCTGGTAGGGATGGTTTGGGTCGGACGAGAAAAGCCCGCTCATGAACGCGTGGTAGCTCGCCACGCCCAGCCCCTCGGAACGCGTGAAGCGCTCGCCGGTGGCCGATTCGGTGTAGTGCCAGTCGGGTCCGGCGCCGGCGTCGAGCAGCACGCTCACCAGCACCAGGTCGATGTGGGCCCGGGCGCGCTGGCGGGCGTCGCATTCGCCCAGCAATGCGTCGAGTTCTTCAAGGCGATTGACGCCGCCGGCCTCGAAATGGCGCCAGCGGCTGTGGTACGGGATGGTGTCCCACGGATAGCGCTCGCGCGTGACCTCGGCGACGGTGCGCGCCGCGTCTTCGAGCGTGTTGTCGCTTCCGATGCGGAACCACTGCGATTCGCCCCGGCGCGCGCGTGCCAGCAGGGCGCCCGCGCGCTGGCGGATGGCGGCGGTGGTGCGCAGCAGGCTGGCCGCGCCGGCCGGATGCGCGCTGTCGGCAGTGAATTCGATGGACGGATCGACCTTGCCCGCGCCCCCCGGCGGCAGGCTGCCGGAGCCGTCGACTGGCATGTTCTTGTCGTCGCTGTTGCGGTTGCTCATTCGCTCAATCCCCGGCCCTTGGCCTTCTTCAGTTCCTCGGCGTCCGGCACCGGGCCGGGCGTGAAATAGCCGGCGGCCATCTTGGCGTCCATCTCGACGCGGGCGTCGGCCGGAATCAGCGCGTCGGGAATGTTCACGCGTTCGCCGATCTCGATGCCCGAGCCGGTGATCGCGTCGAACTTCATGTTGCTCATCGACACGAGCCGATGGATCTTCTTGATGCCCAGCCAGTGGAAGACGTCGGGCATCAGCTCCTGGAAGCGCATGTCCTGCACGCCGGCCACGCATTCGGTGCGCGCGAAATACTGGTCGGCCGTGTCGCCGCCCACCTGACGCTTGCGCGCGTTGTAGACCAGGAACTTGGTGACTTCGCCGAGCGCGCGGCCTTCCTTGCGCGAATAGGCGATGAGGCCGACGCCGCCGCGCTGCGCGCCCTGGATGCACTCCTCGATGGCATGCGTCAGGTAGGGCCGGCAGGTGCAGATGTCGGAGCCGAACACGTCCGAGCCGTTGCACTCGTCGTGGATGCGCGCGGTGAGCTCGACTTCGGGGTTGGCCAGGTCGCGCGGGTTGCCGAAGATGTAGAGCGTTTGCCCGCCGATGGGCGGCAGGAACACTTCGAGGTCGGAGCGCGTGACCAGCTCGGGGTACATGCCGCCGGTTTCCTCGAAGAGCGTGCGGCGCAGGTCGGTCTCGGAGCAGCCGAAGCGGCGCGCCACCTCGGGCAGGTACCACACGGGTTCGATGGCGGCCTTGGTCACCATCGCGGCGCCGCCGGTGGTGAGGAAATGGCCGTCGGCCTTGAGGCGGCCGCTTTGCAGCGCCTCGATGACCTCGGGCAGGATCACATGCGCCTTGGTGATCGCGATGGTCGGGCGGATGTCGTAGCCCGCTGCCAGCTCGGTGGAGAACACGTCTGCCACCAGCGCGCCCCATGGGTCCAGCGACACGATGCGCCCCGGCTCGCTCCACTGCGGATAGGGCCCGATCACGTCGGTGGGCGCGGTGTTGGTCAGGTCGGCCTTGTGCTCGCGCTTGAGCGCCCCGGCCGCCACTGCCAGCGCGCGGTACACGCTGTAGGAGCCGCTGTGCGTGCCGATCACGTTGCGATGTGCCCGCTTGGTGGTGGTGCCGACTACCGGTCCGCGCTCGGTTGCAGTGGCCGCGCCCCAGTGAATGGGCAGCGCGCCGAAGCCGCCGGCGTGCGAAGTCAGCCGGATGTGGCCGGTCGACGACGAGGGATGAAGTGGGGGGAGGGGCGTGACACCGCCCGGGGTGGAAGGGATCGTTGTGCTGTCTGCAGACATTGGTAGCCCTCAAAAAATGCAATGTACCGATCACTTGTGCGGCTGGCAAGCGAGGGCGCGCCCTTGGTTGCAGCGCGCTTCGGCGGTCCGCGGATGTTGAACAACAATGCGCGTGGACGGACCGCACTCACAACATCTTTTGCTGGAGGAAATCAATGCGCACGCTTCTCTGTGTATTTCTCGCCTTGAGCCTGTCTGCCTGCGACAAGGCCACCGAAGGCTTCTCGCAAGGTTTCGATTCCGCCTTCAAGACCAACTTCAGGACGAGCTTCATCGACAGCTGCGTCAAGAGCGCCGGATCGCGCGGGAACAAATCGCAGGAGGAGCTCACCAAGCTGTGCACCTGCGCGGCCGATGGCGTCATGAAGGACGCTACTGTGTCGGATCTGCAGGACGTGGACAAGATCAGGAGCAAGAGCGGCCCGATCATTGAGCAGTGCGTGAAGGAGGCCGTCGGCCTCGTGGTGGATACGCCGGCGCGGGTGTCTTGAGGCTCCGGCCCGGGGCCGGCCGCCGCTCGCGGCACAATCCACCGGAACTTTTTTCGACAAGGCTGTAACCAGCCAGCCCGATGGAACGAAACACCGTAGGCAGCAGGACGAACCCGAGCGACGCGGAAGCGGCGCTGCGCAGCCTGTTCCTTCGCGGCCTCGACGGCGACGCGAAGGCCTACCGCGACTTCCTGCAGCGACTCAGCGCGCACCTGCGCGCCTTTCTGGGCAAGCGCCTCTTTGGCTGGCCCGATGAAGTGGAAGACCTCGTCCAGGAATGCCTGCTCGCCATGCACAACCAGCGCCACACCTACCAGAGCGACCAGCCGCTGACGGCCTGGGTGCATGCGATTGCGCGCTACAAGATGATCGATCTGCTGCGCGCCAAGTCGGTCCGCGAAGACCTGCATGACCCGCTGGACGACGACCTGGCCGTGTTCGCCGAATCAGCCGAAGAGGCCAGCGATGCGAAGCGCGACCTCGGCGGCCTGCTCGAAACCCTGCCCGAGCGCCAGCGGCTGCCGATCGTGCACGTGAAGATCGAAGGCCTGTCGGTTGCCGAGACCGCGAGCCTGACAGGAATGTCGGAGTCGGCGGTCAAGGTCGGCATTCACAGGGGGCTCAAGGCGCTGGCGGCCCGGTTCGGCAACAGCTGGGGAGGTGCGGCATGAAGACCGACGATCTGGTCGCGATGCTGGCGAGCGGCGAGGTGGCCGTGCCGCGCCGCCGTGCCAGCCGACGCATCTGGCTGGCGGTGCTGCTGGGTCTGCCGTTCTCGTTCTTGATCCTGTTCGGCGAGTACGGCATGCGGCGCGACATCGTGCAGGCCATGTTCTGGCCGATGTTCTGGGTCAAGGTGCTGTTTCCCTTGTGCATCGCAGCGGCTGGCTTCGTGGCCGTGGAGCGGCTTGCGCGGCCGGGCGTCGAGCCGCGGCGCACCTGGGTGGGCGCGGTGCTGCCCGTGCTCGCGGTGTGGGTGCTGGCGGTGATCGCCTGGTTCACCGTGCCGGCAGAGGAGCGCATGCCCTCGCTGATGGGGCAGTCATGGCGCGTCTGCGCACTGAGCATCGGGCTGATGGCGCTGCCGGTGTTCGCGGCCACGATGGTGGCGCTCAAGGGAATGGCGCCCACGCGGCCGGCGCTGGCCGGGGCTGCGGCAGGGGCGCTTGCCGGGGGCATTGGCGCGGCGGTCTACGCGCTGCACTGCATGGAGCTGACCGCGCCGTTCCTTGCGGTCTGGTATGTGAGCGGGATCGCTGTGCCGGTGCTGGTTGGTGCCGTGCTCGGGCCACGCCTGCTGCGCTGGTAGCGCGCCGGCAGAGGCCCTGGGCCGGTCAAGTCAACGCTTCTTCGAGCCGAAGATCCCGCCGAGCACGCCTCGCAGGATTTCCTTGCCAACAGACGTACCCATGGTGCGCACCGCCGACTTGGCCATGGTCTGCACCAGCCCGTCGTGCTTCGCGCCGCGCGGGCCGGTGGTGCCGAAGAGCATGTCGTTGAGCATGCCGCCCATGCCGGAACCGGACGATGCCGCCGCATCCTTGCCGCCGGGCAGCGTTGCTGCCGGTGCGTCGGGTGCGCTGTCGGCGCGGCCCTTGAGCTTTTCGTAGGCCGATTCGCGGTCTACCGTTTTCTCGTAGACACCGGCGACGAGCGAGCCGGCGATCAGTGCCTTGCGCTGGTCGGGCGTGATGGGGCCGAGCTGGCTGCCGGGCGGCAGCACGAACACGCGCTCGGTCACGCTCGGGCGGCCCTTTTCGTCGAGGAAGCTCACCAGCGCCTCGCCGACCGCGAGTTCGGTGATGGCCGTCTCGATGTCGAGGCCCGGCTTCTGGCGCATGGTGCTGGCGGCCGCCTTCACGGCCTTCTGGTCGCGCGGTGTGAAGGCGCGCAGCGCGTGCTGCACGCGGTTGCCCAGCTGGGCCAGCACCGTGTCAGGGATGTCCAGCGGGTTCTGCGTAACGAAATACACGCCCACGCCCTTGGAGCGCACCAGCCGCACCACCAGCTCGATGCGTTCCACCAACGCCTTGGGCGCCTCGTTGAACAGCAGGTGGGCCTCGTCGAAGAAAAAGGCCAGCTTGGGCTGCTCGGGGTCGCCGATTTCGGGCAGCTGCTCGAACAGCTCGGACAGCATCCACAGCAGGAAGGTGGCGTACAGGCGCGGCGAGTTCATGAGCTTGTCGGCCGCGAGGATGTTGACGACCCCCTTGCCGCCCACGGTCTGCATGAAGTCGGCGATGTTGAGCATCGGCTCGCCGAAGAACTTGTCGCCGCCCTGGGTTTCGATCTGCAACAGGCCGCGCTGGATGGCGCCCACGCTGGCGGCGCTGATGTTGCCGTACTGGGTGGTGAACTGGCTGCTGTTTTCGCCCACGTACTGCAGCATGGCGCGCAGGTCTTTCAGGTCGAGCAGCAGCAGGCCGTTGTCGTCGGCGATCTTGAACACGAGGTTCAGCACGCCGGCCTGTGTTTCGTTCACGTCGAGCATGCGGCCCAGCAGCAGCGGGCCCATGTCGGAGACGGTGGCGCGCACCGGGTGGCCCTGTTCGCCGAACACGTCCCACACCGTAACGGGGCAGGCGGAGGGCTCGGGCACCTCGATGCCCCGTTCCTTGAGGGTGGCAGCCAGCTTGCCGCCGATGGCACCCTTTTGACTGATACCGGTCAGGTCGCCCTTGACGTCGGCCATGAACACCGGCACGCCGATGGCGGAGAGCTTTTCGGCGATGGTCTGCAGGGTGACTGTCTTGCCGGTGCCGGTGGCGCCGGTGATAAGGCCATGGCGATTGGCCAGGCTGGGGAGAAGGCTGCACTCGATGGCGTCGTGCCGTGCGATCAGAAGTGGGTCGGCCATGGGGCGCTCCGGTCGTATCGAAGCGGGCAGTCTAATCAAGCGGCACTCCTATAATCCACGGCCCGCACGGTAGTTCAGGAAAAAGTTTTAGGAGGTTTTTTTGTCATCGACTGCTCAGCCCCCCATTCCCGCCACTGGCGATGCCTCCGAACAGTCGCCGATCGAAAAAGAGCTGGCCGTGCTGCTCGTGAACGCGCTGAATCTCGAAGTGGCCCCCGAGGACATCGTGCCGACCGACCCGCTCTATGGCGAAGGCCTCGGACTCGACTCGATCGACATCCTCGAAGTAGCGCTCGAAGTCTCGCGCCGCTATGGTTTCCAGCTGCGTTCTGACGACGAACGCAACCAGCAGATTTTCCAGTCGCTGCGTACGCTCGCGACCCACGTCGCCCAGCATCGCGTGGTTTCCTGATCCCATGTCGCGATGGCGAATAGCACTCCTTCTGGTGGCAGGCGTGGCGTATGCCGGCCTGTCCCACTGGATGACGCTGTTCCATGCCACGGAACCGTGGGCGGTCGTGGTGTTGCTCGGGCCGCTCTGGCTCGCTGCCATGGGCCTTGCCGCCAGCTGGTTCGGTCGCTGGGGCCTTGCCGCCGTGGCCGTTCTGGGCGTGGGCGGCTTCTCGCTCGTCTTCCTGGGTGAGGCAGGCGATCCCAACCGCTTGTACGTGCTGCAGCACGTGGCCATCAACGCCGCGCTGTGCGGCTGGTTCGGCTCCACGCTGCGCGGCCGGGGCCTGCCGCTGATCACGCAGTTCGCGCAGCGGGTGCACCCGCTCAAGGGGCACATGCTGTCCTACACCACGCAGCTCACGCGCATCTGGACCGGCTTCTTCGCGCTGACGGTGCTGGCGTCGATCCTCATCTACCTGACAAGGCCGTTCTCCGACTGGTCGCTGTTCGCCAATGTGCTGTCGCCCGTGATGGTGACGCTGCTCTTCGTGGGCGAGCACTTTGTACGCTATCGGCTGCATCCCGAATTCGAACGCACGCGCCTCGTGGATGCGGTGCGCGCGTTCTATGGCACATCGTCGGTGGACACCAGCCCCGGCGGCCAATGACACAGGCGCCGCCCGCGTGACGACAGATACCCGTTTCCTGCCACTTCTCACCGACCGAGACCCAGATTCCATCCTGGCCTGGCGCGCCGGCGTGCCCGTGAGCACGCGGCAGTTCCTGGCCGACGTGGCCCGCTTCGCGCCCGAGCTTCCGGGCGAGGGCTCCGCCGTCAATCTCTGCGTCGACCGCTATGCCTTTGCCGTGAGCCTGGGCGCGGCGCTGGTGCGCGGCCATGCCAGCCTGCTGCCGCCCGACGCGCGGCCCGACACGCTCGCTCGCCTGCTCGAGTCCGGCGGCCCACGTCTTTTTGCGCTCACCGACGATCTGAAGCAGCAAACGCCCGGCATGCAGCGCGTGCTGATCGAGAACAGCCAGAACCGCGCGAGCTCTGAGGCCCCCGTGCCGCAGATCGACGCAGCCATGCACGCCGCCAGCCTGCTGACCTCCGGTTCGACCGGCGTGCCGCAGCCCCACGCCAAGACCTGGGGCACGCTGGTGGGCGACGTCGCGGTGGCCGTGAAACGGCTGTGCCGTGTGCTCGAACGTCCCACGCTGGAAGGCCTGACGCTGGTCGCGACCGTGCCCGTGCAGCACAGCTACGGGCTCGAGTCGTCAGTGCTGCTGGCAATGCTCGGCGGCGCGGCCTTCGAAAGCGGCCGGCCATTCTTTCCGGCCGATGTGGCGAAGACGCTGGCCTCGGTGCCGCGCCCCCGCGCGCTGGTGACCACGCCGTTCCATCTCAAGACATTGCTGCTCTCGGGCATCGAGCTGCCGCCGGTCGACCTGATCCTGTCGGCCACCGCGCCGCTTTCGCCGCAGCTCGCGCAGCAGGCAGAGCAGGCGATGGGCGGCGTGCTGCTCGAAATCTACGGCAGTACCGAGTCGGGGCAGGTCGCCACGCGCCGCACCACCGACAACGAGATCTGGGAGACATTCGGCGAGATCCGCGTGCACGCCGAGCCTTCGGCGGACGGTAGCCCCGAGCGCTTCATCTTCAGCGGCGACTTCATTCCCGAGCCCACGCCCATGGCCGACGTGCTCGAACTGCTGGACGAGCGCCGCTTTCGCCTGTTCGGCCGGGCCAACGACCTGATCCACGTGGCAGGCCGGCGCAGTTCGCTCGCGCACCTGAACTTTCACCTGAACAGCATTCCCGGCGTGGACGACGGCGCCTTCTGGCTGCCCGACGAGGTGGCCGACGGTGTCGTACGGCCGGTGGCCTTTGTGGTCGCGCCCACGCTGTCGGCGGGCGACATCATCGCGGCCCTGCGGCAGCGGCTCGAACCCGTGTTCGTGCCGCGCCGCGTGGTGCAGGTCAAGGCCTTCCCGCGCGAAGGCACGGGCAAGCTCACCGTGCGGGCGCTGCGCGAATTTGCGCTGGCGCAGCTAGCGGAAGACGACACATCGGTGCAGATGGCCCACGTGGTGCCAGCTGACCACCCCGTGTTTGCCGGTCATTTCCCGGGGCAGCCGCTGCTGCCGGGCGCGCTGGTGCTGGCCGAGGTCATGGAGGCCATTCGCCGCGTGCCGGCCCTGGTGGCTCGGCTGGGCGCCCATCCCACGCTCGCCGCGGCCAAGTTCCTGGCGCCCGTGCGGCCCGGCGCCGCGCTGTCCATCGAGCTGCATCCGGAAGCCGGGCCTGGTCGCGGCGTGCGTTTCGACGTGCGTTGCGACGGCGTGGTGGCTGTCACGGGCCGCTGGACGGCCGTGCAAGAGTCCGCGTGATGAAGCACACCGATGTCGAGGCGCGCGCCGTGAAAGAGGCAACCAGGGCAGGGCAGGCGGCACCGAAAGGCGAGCGTGGCGAAAGCGGCGACTGGGCCCGTGCGCCCGAGCGCAGCAACATGCTGGCGCTGCGGTTCATCGTTTTCATGGCGCTGGTGTGCGGACGCCACGTCACGCGCCTCCTGCTGCCGCCGATTGCCCTGTACTTCCTGCTGTTCGCGCCGGCGCAGCGCCGGCACATCAAGCGCTACCTGTTCCGGGCCATCGGTCCGCAGGCGGGTTGGGTCGACGGCTTCCGCCTGCTGCACGCCTTTGCCTCGACGGTGCTCGATCGCGTGTATTTCCTGCGTGGGCGCCTGGACCTGTTCAAGGTCAGCATCGAGGGCAATGCACCGATCGATGCCGAGATCGCGCGAGGGCGGGGCGCCTTTCTGCTCGGCGCCCACATCGGCAGCTTCGAGGTGCTCGGCGCCTGCAAGCAGCAGACGCACCAGTGCAACCTGCGCCTGGCGATGCTGATGTACCCAGACAACGCGCAGCGCATCACGGCCGTCCTCAACACCATTGCCGTGCCCGAGCTGCGGCCGCACGTCATCGCGTTGGGCCGGCCGCATTCGATGCTGGCCCTGCGCGACTGGCTCGACGGCGGCGGCCTGGGCGGCATGCTGGCCGACCGCACGCTGCCGGGCAGCGAAGAGCAGCCCGCGCACCAGCGTGGCAACAACATCGTGCTGCCGTTCCTCGGGCAGCCCGCAGTTTTCAACGATGGTCCTTTCCGCCTGGCCGCCTTGCTGCGTCGCAAGGTGTTCTTCATGGCCGGGCTCTACGGCGGCGGTGCCCGCTATGACGTGCGATTCGACCCGCTGGCCGACTTCGGCGAGCCGGTTTGCAGCCCCGCGGAGCGCGAAGCGCGCATTCGTGCTGCCGTCGAAGCCTATGTGGCACGCCTCGAAGCGCTGTGCCGCGCGTATCCCTACAACTGGTTCAATTTCCATGATTTCTGGCTCGAAGATGCGGCTTGACTGGCTTTGCAGGGCATGCGTGCTCGCACTGGCCTTTTGCGCCGTGCCGGCCTGGGCGGCGTTCGACCTGCCCGAACTGATGACGCTGCTGGCCAAGCAGAAGAGCGGGGAGGCCCGCTTCACCGAACAGCGCTTCGTGCACGGCCTGGAAGGCCCGCTCGACGCCAGCGGCACGCTGAGCTTCGATGCGCCCGACAAGCTGGTGCGCCGCACGCTGTCGCCGCGCGTCGAGACCATGGCGGTCGAGGGCAACACGCTGACGTTGTCGCGCGGCGGCCGCAACCGCACGCTGGCGCTCGACAGCATGCCCGAGCTGCTCGGCCTGGTCGAAGCCATGCGAGGCACGCTGACCGGCGACGGCGCCACGCTGCAGCGCTATTTCCGCAGCACCGTGTCGGGCTCCGCTGCCAAGTGGACGCTCGACCTCGTGCCGATGGACAGCCGGCTGGCCGCGCAGGTGCGCAGCATCCGCATCAGCGGCCGCGCGAGCGACGTGCTGGGGCTCGAGATGGAGTTCGTCGGCGGTGACCGATCGGCCATGAACATCACGCCGGGCGCGACAGCACCCGCGCCAGCCAACGCGGCTCCGTCCGGCGCCACCGGACGCACCACGCCGTGACGCCACAGCAGCAGGCGGGCGGCCCGCCGGGCTGGCGGCGCAGGGCGGTCGTGCTGCTGGCGTGGCTGCTGGTGCTGGTGTGCGGAGCCGTGGTCATCGCGCGCACGCAGATCGGCGCCGACCTCTCGGCCTTTCTGCCCAAGAGCCCGGATGTGCGCCAGCGCGTGCTGATCGAGCAGCTGCAAAGCGGCGTCGCCTCGCGCACGCTGATGCTGGGCATCGAAGGCGGCAGTGCCGAGCAGCGCGCCGCGGTGTCGCGCGCGGTCGCAAAGGACATGCGCGAGAGCAAGCTCTTCGACCTGATCCAGAACGGCGACGTCGGCGACTGGAGCGAGGCGGGAAACTGGGTACTCCAACACCGCTACCAGCTGTCGCCCGGCGTCACGCCCGGGCAGTTCACTGTCGAGGGCTTGCGCGACGCGATCAACGAAACGCTGTCGATGCTGGGCACGCCTGCCGGCAACGTGATCAAGCCCCTCCTTGATCGCGACCCGACCGGGGAGACGCAGCGCATTGCCATGGAGCTGACGCCCGCCAGCGCGCCGCGCAGCGAGGACGGCGTATGGATGTCGCGCACCGCGCCGCGCGCGCTGATGGTCGCCACCACGCGCGCTGCCGGCAGCGACCTCGACGCGCAGGCCATCGCCATTGCGCGCGTGCACGCCGCCTACGCGGCCGCGACGCGCGACATGGGCGCAACCGCGCCCAAGCTGCTGCTGAGCGGTCCGCCCGTGTTCTCGGTGATGAGCCGCGACAAGATCAAGACCGAAGCGATCCACCTCGCGGTGGTGGGCGGCATCGTGATGGGCGGGCTGCTGTTGCTGGCGTTTGCATCGCCGCGCGCGCTGGTCATCGCCTTCCTGCCCGTGGCCACGGGCGTGGTGATCGGCACCGCGAGCGTGAGCCTGGTGTTCGGCTCGGTGCATGGCCTCACGCTGGGCTTCGGCAGCACGCTGATCGGAGAAACGGTCGACTACGCCATCTACTACCTCATCCAGGCGCGTGGCGCCACCGTGGCCGGCACCGGCTGGCAGCGTTGGCGCGACCTGAACTGGCCGACCGTTCGGCTCGGGCTGCTGACCTCGGTGTGCGGCTTTGCGGCGCTGGTGTTTTCGGGCTTTCCGGGGCTGGCGCAGCTGGGTGTGTTCTCCATCGCCGGCCTTGTTGCGGCGGCGCTGGCTACGCGCTATGTGCTGCCGATGCTCGCGCCCGACGGTGCCACCGGCATGGGCATGCGCAAGTACATGGCGCAAATGGCCGGCGCGCTGGTGCGCGGCCTGCCGCGCCTGCGCTGGCCTCTGGCCGCGCTGGGGGTGGCGGCACTGGCATTGGTGCTGTGGCAGGGCGGCCATCTGTGGCGCGCCGATCTTGGCGCGATGAGCCCGGTGCCCAAGGCAGCCCAGCAGCTGGACGAAATGCTGCGCAACGACATCGGCGCGAGCGACGGTGGCGTGCTGGTGGTCGCCTATGGCGACGACGAGCAGGCCGCGCTGCGCAACACCGAGGCGGCGGCGCAGCGGCTCGATGCGCTGGTGGATCAGGGCGAACTCGTCGGCTACGAAACGGTCACCCGCGTGCTGCCCAGCGTGGAAGTGCAGACCGCGCGCATCGCAGCCCTGCCGGACGCCGAAACGCTGCGCGCCAACCTGGCAGAAGCAACCAAGGGCATGCCGCTGCCGGCTTCGCGGCTCGGACCGTTCCTGGCCGACATCGAGGCTGCGCGCAAGCTGCCACTGGTGCAGCGCGCCGAACTGGCCGCCGGGCCGCTCGGCTCGGTCCTGAACACGCTGATGTACCAGCGTCCGGGCGGCGGCTGGGGCACGCTGGTCGTGCTGCATCCGGGCGCCAAGTTCGACCAGGGCCGCCTGGAAGCGGCGCTGGCCGGCCTGCCTGAAGTGCAGGTGGTCGACGTCGGCCGCGAACTTGCGAGCCTGTACCAGCGCTACCTGCACGAGGCCTTCGTGCAGGTGCTGCTCGGCGCGCTGGCGGTGGTGCTGTTGCTCGGCATCTACCTGCGTTCGTGGCGCCGGCTGCTGGCCGTGTGCCAACCCCTGGTGTTCGCGGTGGTGCTCACGCTTGGGGGCATGGCCGTGCTGCAGGCGGCGCTGGGCATCCTGCATCTGGTGGGGCTGCTGCTGATCGTGGCGGTGGGATCCAACTACGCGCTGTTCTTCGACCAGCTGCGCACCACCGGGCGGGCCGACGAGGACACGCTGGCGTCGCTGATGCTGGCCAACCTGACGACCGTGGTGTCGTTCGGGCTGATCGCGATTTCGGACATTCCGGCGCTGTCGTCCATCGGCCGCGTGGTTGCGCCTGGGGCGCTGCTGGCGCTGTTGCTTTCGGCAGCATTCGCACGCAGCGTGGGGCCTTCGCAGGCTTCGCGTGGCTGACGGGGGAAAATCCGGCCTCATGTCCATCGCTCCCGCACCTACCGAATCCTGGCCCTGGCCGCCGGCCATTCGCGCCAGCGCGGCGTGGCACGTCGCGGCCATCGGTGCGGGCGTGCTGGTGCCGGGCGCGTTGCCGTGGGCCGTCGGCGCGATCGTGCTGAACCATGCGTTGATCACCGGTGCCGGCCTGACGCCGCGCAGCAGCCTGCTGGGCCCTAATGTCACGCGGCTGCCCGAAGCGGCCGCGGCGCGGCGCGAAGTGGCGATCACCATCGACGACGGGCCGGAGCCCGAGGTAACGCCGCGTGTGCTCGAACTGCTCGACGCGCACGGCCAGCGCGCCACCTTCTTCTGCATTGCCGAGCGCGTGCTGGCGCATCCCGAACTGGCACGCGAGATCGTGGCGCGCGGCCACAGCATCCAGAACCACACGGCGCGGCACCGGCACAATTTTTCCTTTCTCGGGCCGCGCGGTTTCGCCGCCGAGATCGCGCGGGCGCAGGACATCCTGAGCGACGTCACCGGCCAGCGCCCGACCTGTTTCCGCGCGCCCGCTGGCCTGCGCAACCCGTTTCTCGAACCCGTGCTGCACCGCCTCGGCCTCTCGCTCGTGAGCTGGACACGGCGCGGCTTCGACACGCGCGAAGGCGACGCCGCCAAGGTGATGGCGCGCTTGAGCCACAACCTGCAGGCGCGCGACATCCTGTTGCTGCACGACGGCAATGCCGCGCGCACCGTTGCTGGACAACCTGTTTTGCTGGAGGTACTGCCCTTGTTGCTCGAACGCCTGCGCGCCGATGGATTGCGCTCCGTGACCCTGCCTGAAGGATTGAAGTCATGAGCGCCGCCCGGCCGCCCGAAGGCGCTCGCACCGCAGCGCGAAGCGCGGAGGTTTCCGAATGAGCGCGGTGATGTTGTCGACCGATAAGGCGTGGCGCGAGCTGCATGAAGCCGCGACCATTCCCTACAAAAAAGGCGGCAGCTTCGCCTGGCACTTCGCACGCGGCAAGCTGGGGCGCGACCCGGTGTTTCGCGGGCTGCTCGAGCGCGGGCTGTTTGGCGCGCCGCACCACCGCGTGGTCGACATCGGCTGCGGGCAGGGCCTCTTCGCGAGCCTGCTGGCATCGATGAGCGCGATGCAGAAGCAGGGCCGCTGGCCATCAGCGTGGCTTGCCACGCCGCACAGCGCCGACTACACCGGCATCGAGCTGATGCCGAAGGACGTGGCGCGCGCCGAGGCCTCCATTGGCCATCTGGAGCCCACGCCCAGGCTTGTCTGCGCCGACATGTGCTCGGCTGCCTTGCCGGACTGCGACCTCGTCGTGATCCTCGACGTGCTGCATTACGTGAACCTCGAAGCGCAGGAAGGTGTGCTCCAGCGCGTGCACGACGCGCTGCGCCGTGGCGGCAATCCGCACGCACGGCTGCTGCTGCGCGTGGGCGATGCGTCGAGCCGCCGTGGCTTCGCAATCAGCCAGTGGGTCGACCGCACCGTGACACGCATCCGCGGCCACAAGGTCTCGCCGACCTGGGGCCGTCCGCTGGCCGACTGGACCGCGCTGCTGCAGCGCCTGGGCTTCCGGGTGCAGAGCATCCCGATGAGCGAAGGCACCCCGTTTGCCAACGTACTGCTGGTCGCCGACCTGGAGGCCGCAGCTTGACCGCACCGCAGACGCTCGACCGCGCAGGCATTGCGCAGCGCATTCCGCACAGCGGCAGCATGTGCCTGCTCGAGCGGCTCGAAAGCTGGGACGCCGACGCGATCCACTGCAGCACCACGACCCATGCGCAAGCGGGCAACCCTCTGCGCACGGAAGGCGGCCTGCTCGCACCGAACGCAATCGAATACGCGGCGCAGGCCATGGCGCTGCATGGTGGCTTGCTGGCCACCGAGGGCAGCAGGCCATCGGCCGGTTTCCTGGCAAGCGCGCGCAATGTGAAGCTGGCGGTGGCACGTCTCGACGACGTGCCCGGCGCCTTGCAGGTGGGCGCCCGGCGCCTGTCGGGTGACGATCGCCAGATCCTCTATGAATTCACCGTCAAGGCCGACGACGGCCGCATGCTGGCCGAAGGCCGTGCCGTCGTGGTCCTGAACACGCCGCTCGCAGCAGAACAACAAGAAAGCACGACATCGCCATGAGCCTCGAAGGAAAACGCGCACTCATCACAGGCGCAAGCGGCGCACTCGGCGCTGCCATGGCCGAACGCCTGGCACGGGACGGCGCCACGGTGCTGCTGCATGCCAATTCGCGGCCCGAGGCGGTCGAGCAACTGGCGGCATCGATCACGGCTGCAGGCGGCAAGGCGGAATGCCATGTGTTCGACCTGCGCAGCGACGAGGCCTCGGCAGCAGCTTGCGCGCGCATCCTGGAGGGCGGGGCGGTGCAGATCCTCGTCAACAACGCGGGCGTGCACGACGACGCCGTGCTGCCGGGCATGCGCGCCGAGCAGTGGCACAAGGTGATCGACGTGTCGCTCAACGGCTTCTTCCGCGTCACGCAGCCCTTGCTGCTGCCGATGATGCGCACGCGGTGGGGCCGCATTTTGAACATCTCGTCGGTGGCCGCGATTGCGGGCAACCGGGGGCAGGTCAACTACGCCGCTGCCAAGGGCGCGCTGAACAGTGCGACCAAGGCGCTGTCGCTCGAAGTGGCGTCGCGCGGCGTGACGGTGAATGCGATCGCGCCCGGGATCATCGCCTCGCCGATGGCGGATGCAGTGTTCGACCAGGCGGTGATCAACCAGATGGTGCCGGTGAAGCGGGCGGGAACGCCGCAGGAAGTGGCGTCGCTGGCGGCGTTCCTGGCCAGCGACGAGGCGGCCTACATCACGGGGCAGGTGATCTCGATCAATGGCGGGATGATCTAGGGGCGCTGGTCGCCATGGGGCACGGCGGTGGGTGCTGTGTCCTTGGGCGGCCCCAATAAAACCTACAACGGCAGCGTGTCGAACGCGGCGTAAACGGTAGCCAGCCAAGACTTCACGCGCTGGCGCTCCAGCAGCCCCAGCGCATGCGGCCCTTCGCGGTCATTCACGGCCTTCCAGAAACTGGTGTTCTGCGCATCGATCTTGCGCATGCTCGCGTCATGCAAACGCGGCAGCGCAATCACGCGAGCGCCATTGGCCGTGGCCTTCGAAAGCGATTGCGAACCCAGCAGCATCCCGAAGTCGCTGCCACGCCCGTAGTTCTGCACCACGATGTAGTTGGGCCGGTTGCCGAAGGTGTCGATCAGCGAGCCGAGCAGGTCGGTCGAGTCCTTGCCGTCGTCCAGCACGTGCCAGAAATTGACTGTGACGCCAATCTCGGCGAACACGTCGAACAGGTCCGACTCCTTGATCCAGCGCGACAGTGGCGCCAGCGTCTGGGCCGCGAGGTCGACGATCACGCTTTGCTGCGGGTTGGTCTCGAAGCCGTTGACGACCGTGTCGAGCCCTTCGAAGCTGTCGACCACCACGGGCGAGGCAAAGCCTTCGTAGAAACGGGTGAACGAGCTGTGCGAGCGGTCGGTGTCGAAGCCGGTGAAGGGGCGGCTGTGGTCGATGAAGTACTGCGCCAGCACGCGCGCGGTGACCGACTTGCCGACACCGCCTTTTTCGCCGCCGATGAAATTGATGGAGCTCATGAGTTGATGCTGCCTCGAATGGGTTGAGGAGGGGTGGAGGGCGGATTCATTCTAGGGGGCTGCTTTTTCTTTTTGTTTGCCACCTTTTGAAATGGCTTGCAGCAAGGGATGTGCCTGCAATCGCTGCTGCAGCCGTTTCTTCCACGGGGCCGGCAGCGTCGAGGCTTCGATCATTGCGGGCCACTTGTCGCGGGCGAGCCGCGCGGTGTCGGCGATCACACGGCGCACCAGCGGCTCGTGCAGCCCGGTCGAGAAGCAGAAGGCGCGCACGCTGGCGGGCGTGAACAGGGCCGTGCGCCTGGCCGTGCCGGCGGCTGCGGGCAGCAATGGCAAGGCGTGGCCGTCGACACCTTGCAGCGCTGCGTAGGCGACGATGTCGTAGGCCGGGGCAAAGCGCGGCGCGATGCCATCGGGGTACAGCACGCCGAAGTTCTTCAGATGCGCATCGGGGTTGCCGAGGAGATCGTTCACCGCAAGGCGCCGCACGAGCTCGAGCACCGCTTCGTCGCCCAGCGACGGAAAGGCGCGCATTGCGAGCGCCATGTCGAGGTAGCTCCCGCTGTACTTGCGCATCGGGTCGATTGCCAGCACCTGCGCGAAATCTTCGAAGTGGATGCGGCGCGCGCCGTCGCGGTCGAAACGCGTCACTGCCAGAAACTCGGGTTCGTCGGGCAGCGCATAGCTGTGCTCTGCGGCAATGGCTGAGAGCGGTGCGAGTTCGGCATGGCAAACCTCGACGCCCGCCGCGCTCGCCATCTGCAGCGACAGCATTTCGAGCTGCGGCATGTGCGGCCGGCCGGCCACCGGCAGCTTGGCGATGACCCGGGTGCTCGCACCGGCCCGTGTGCGGGCAACATACCGTCCGCCCTGGCGGCGCAGGCCCAGCTTGGGCTGCACGCCGGAGACCGAAATGCCCTGCGGCATCGGCAGCTCGACCACCGACATCTCCAGCGCGTCCTGGTCCTGCGTGATGAGCCGCTGCAGCGTGCCGCGGTCCACCGACACTGGCCTGGCGCTCACGGCGCCGGGCAGGTCGCCGCCACAGGCCGCGAGCAGCTCGAAATAATCGTTCTCGCGGCAGCCGCGAAGCTGCGCGATGTGGCTGCGCAGCACGCCCTCGGGCAGCAGGTTCTGGAAAAAGCTGGGCAGCAGGCCGCTCTGGGCGTTGAACAACGGGTTCTTGACGTCGCTCCACAGCGCCGACTGAGTGGGCGGATCGCTCGCCACCATCGAGAGCGACAGCACTTCGGGCGGTGGGCTGGCGACTAGCTCGGGTTCCGCCACGAAGCGGCACAGGTCGGCGTACTGGAACAGCTTGCCGAAGCGGCGTGCGCCGAGCGAAATCTCCAGGATCTTGACGTTCATGGCGGTGAGCGGCGCTTGACGTAGCGCGGGGCGGGCGCCTGCGTCACGGCATGGCCGACGCGCGTGGTCACGGGGCGGTAGCCGGCATCGGTTGCCGTCGTTTCACCGAAGCCCTTGGGCGCAAGCTGCAACTCGAGCCCCAGCGCATCGACCAGCGCAAGCAGGGACGACAACTGAGGGTTGCCCCGCAGGCTCAACGCGTTGCGCACGGAGCGCTCGGTGAGCCCAGAGCGCAGCGCGATCTCGGCATTCGAGATGCCGGCGGCCTCGCGGCGGGCAGTCAGGGCGGTGATGAGTTCCTGCTTGTTCACGGAAACATATTACCGTAAATGCAGATTTGGGAAATATCTTTCCTATGCTGCATTCCCCGCGACCTTACTTGGGCAGCAGCGTGAAGAAGGGCATGACCACGCCCATCACCCAGTTCTGGCCGAAGTCGAGTGCCGCCCGGCGGTATTTCTCGTCGGCCTGGGCGGCCAGCAGATCGAGCCGCGCCACCACCTTCGACAGTTCGCGGTCGGCCACGAGGTTGCGGCCACGGTCGCTGATTTCGGTGGCCAGCAGCAGCGGCTGGCCGTCGGGGCCGGTCTTGGAGGAAATGAGCCAGAGCGAGATCTCGAAGTTGCGTGCGGCCCGGAAGCTGTTTTCGGCGTTGACGCCGTCGATCATGGTCTGGTCCCAGGTGTCGCCGTTGGCCTGCTTGAGCATGGTGGCCCAGCCAACCACCAGTGCCGCGACGCGGTCGCCCTGGTAGCCCTGCGGCCCGGTGTCGAAGGCCATGCGGATCGCGTCGATGCCGGTGGCGCCCTTCAACTCGGGCAGGGGCGGGCCTTTGAGCACGGCGTCCCAGGCGCGCTGGGTGGCCTCGTCCATGCTGGCTGCCGACTTGCGCCATTCGCGGGGGTTGCGCTTGTACAGGGTGCTCTGAACCCGTCGCACTGATTGCAGGTTGTCGCGCAATGACAGGTTGGCGATGCGGTTGGCGCCGGACTGCAGCCACTCCTGGTTGTTGTAGGGTTCGGCGCGCTGGGTGTCGCGTACCGACGAGCAGCCGGCAAGACCGAGCAGGGCGGCCGTGCCCGCCAGCAGCCAGGTTCGTCTTACGGCAAGGGGTGAAACCGGGGAATCGCTCATGCCCTGACGTTATCATCCACGGCTGGGGCGGCGGCCTGCATCAAGCTGCGGGCCCGTGCAATTTTCCTTACAAATCAATACCTTGGCGCTACAGCCAAGGCAGGCCGACAAGTCGTGCGTCTTAATTCCATCAAGCTTTCGGGCTTCAAGTCGTTCGCCGAACCCACCAACTTCCTGCTGCCGGGCCAACTGGTCGGCGTCGTCGGGCCCAACGGTTGCGGCAAGTCGAACATCATGGACGCGGTGCGCTGGGTGCTCGGCGAGTCGCGCGCGTCGGAGTTGCGCGGCGAATCGATGCAGGACGTGATCTTCAACGGCACAACCACCCGCAAGCAGGCCAGCCGCTCGAGCGTGGAACTGGTGTTCGACAACGCCGATCACCGCGCCGGCGGCCAGTGGAACCAGTTCGGCGAAATCGCCGTGCGCCGCGTGCTCACCCGCGACGGCACCAGCAGTTACTACATCAACAACCAGCCGGTGCGTCGCCGCGACGTGCAGGACGTGTTCCTGGGCACGGGCCTCGGCCCCCGCGCCTACGCCATCATCGGCCAGGGCACGATCAGCCGGATCATCGAATCGAAGCCCGAGGAACTGCGCCTGTTCCTCGAAGAAGCCGCGGGCGTTTCCAAGTACAAGGAGCGCCGCCGCGAAACCGAAAACCGCCTGGGCGACACGCGCGAGAACCTCACGCGGGTCGAAGACATTCTTCGCGAACTCAACGCCAACCTCGAAAAGCTCGAAAAGCAGGCCGAGGTGGCCGCGCGCTACAACACGCTGCAGGGCGACGCCACGAAGAAGCAGCACCAGCTGTGGTTCCTGAAGCGCAGCGAAAGCAACGCCGACCAGTCCAAGATCAAGGCCGATTCCGAAAAGGCCATCAACGATCTCGAATCGCGTACGGCAGACCTGCGCCACATCGAGGCCGAGCTCGAAACCGTGCGCCAGGCCCACTACGGGGCCGGTGACCAGGTCAACCAGGCGCAGGGCAAGCTCTACGAGGCCAGCGCCGAAGTCGGCCGGCTCGAAGGCGAGATTCGCTTCGTGGTCGAAGGCCGCCAGCGCGTCGAGCAGCGTCTTGTGCAACTGCGCGAGCAAATGGGCCAGTGGGGCCGTCGCCGCGAAGAAGCCGAAACCGAGATCGAAACCCTGGCCGGCGCGGGTGTAGACGCTGAAGAGCAGGCCATCATGCTGGCCGCCCAGCTCGAAGAGCACGACGCGCGCATGCCCGACCTCGAAGAGGCCGTGCAACGCGCCCAGGACGAGGCCAACACCCAGCGCACGACCGTGTCGCAGGTGCAGCAGCAGATCCAGGTGCTGGCCGCCGACCAGCGCAACATCGAAGAACAAAGCCGCCAGCTCACGCAGCGCAGCGAACGCCTGCGCGCCGACCAGAACGCGCTGGCCGCGCCCGACGAAGCCCGCCTGCTCGACATGCAGGAGCAGCACGCCATGGCGCAGGAAGCCGCCAGCGAAGCCGAAGCGCGCCTGCACGAGCTGCAGGAAGCCGTGCCGCAGCTCGACGACGACCGCCGCGCCAAGCAGCAGGCCGTCAACACCGAGGGCGCCCGCCACGCCGAGTACTCGGCCCGCCTCGAAGCGCTGCGCGCGCTGCAGGAAAAGGTCAAGACCGACGGCAAGCTGGCCCCCTGGCTCGCCAAGCATGGCCTCGACGGCTTGCAGGGCCTGTGGAGCCGCATCCACATCGAACAGGGCTGGGAAAGCGCGCTCGAAGCCGCACTGCGCGAGCGACTGGGCGCGCTCGAAGTCAGCCGCCTGGAGATGGTGCGCGCCTTCGGCAACGACGCGCCGCCCGCCAAGCTCGCCTTCTACAGTCCGCCGGCCGCCGGAGCACCCGAAGGCACGGCCGCGCTGCCGCGCCTGTCGAGCCTGCTGCGCCTGAACGATGCGGGGCAACAGGCCTTGCTGAACGACTGGCTGCACGGCTGCTACACCGCCGCGAGCTTCGAGGAAGCGCTGGCCCAGCGCGCCGCGCTGCAGCCGGGTGAGGTCATCTACGTGCAGAGCGGCCATGCCGTGTCCTCGCACAGCGTCAATTTCTACGCACCTGATTCCGAGCAGGCTGGCTTGCTGGCCCGCCAGCAGGAAATGGAAAACCTGGAGCGCCAGCTGCGCGCCCAGACGCTCATCAACGAAGAAGCGCGCACTGCGCTGGTCCGCGCCGAAGCGGCCTATGCCGACGCTGCGCAGCGCCTCGTGACTGCGCGGCGCGAAGCCGCCGAAACCCAGTCGCGCGCGCACGAATTGCAGGTCGAGACCCTGCGTATGACGCAGCTCGCCGAGCAGACCCGCGCCCGCAGCCAGCAGCTGGCGGCTGACCTCGGCGAAGTCGATGCGCAGCTCGAAGAACTGCAAGAAAAACGCATCGCTGCCGAAGGCCGCTTCGAAGAGCTCGACATGCAACTGGCAGACAGCCAGGAGCGCCATGCCGAACTCGACGAACGCGTGATCGAGGCCGGCCGCGCGCTGGCCGCGAGCCGCGAGCAGCATCGCAGCCTTGAACGCCAGGCACAGGAAGCGACCTTCTCGCAACGCACGCTCGAAGCCCGCCGTGCGGAGCTCAACCGCTCCATCGAAACCGCTGCGCAGCAGACCGTGGCGCTGACCGACGAAGACGAGCGCGCCCGCGCCGAGTTGAGCCGCCTGTCAGACGCCGCCGCGCAAGCCGGCCTGCAGGATGCGCTGGCCCTCAAGCTCGAGCGCGAAGCTGCGCTCGGTTCGGCGCGCAGCCAGTACGACGACCTCACTCTCAAGCTGCGCGCCAGCGACGAGCGCCGCCTGCAGCTCGAACGCGAACTCGACCCGCTGCGCCAGCGCATCACCGAGTTCCAGCTGAAGGAGCAGGCCGCGCGCCTGGGCGTCGAGCAATACCAGCAACTGCTGGACGACGCCGGCGCCGACCTCGAAGCCATCGAGCAGTCGATCGAAACCGACAAGGTCAAGCTCACCGGCCTGCAGAGCGAAATCGACCGCCTCAACCGCGAAGTGGTCGCGCTCGGTGCGGTGAACCTGGCCGCGCTCGACGAACTGGCCATTGCCAGCGAACGCAAGACCTTCCTCGACGCCCAGTCGGCCGACCTGAACGAAGCCATCGGCACGCTCGAAGACGCCATCCGCAAGATCGACGCCGAAACGCGCGACCTGCTCGGCGGCACCTTCAAGATCGTCAACGAGCACTTCAGCCGCATGTTCCCCGAGCTATTCGGCGGCGGCAATGCCAAGCTCATGATGACCGGCGACGAGATCCTCGACTCCGGCGTGCAGGTGATGGCCCAGCCTCCGGGCAAGAAGAACCAGACCATCCACCTGCTCTCGGGCGGCGAGAAGGCGCTCACGGCCATTGCGCTCGTGTTCGCCATCTTCCAGCTGAACCCGGCGCCGTTCTGTCTGCTCGACGAAGTGGACGCGCCGCTGGACGACGCGAACACCGAGCGCTATGCCAAACTCGTCACCGCCATGAGCCGTGAAACCCAGTTCCTCTTCATCAGCCACAACAAGATCGCCATGGAAATGGCCGAGCAACTGATCGGCGTGACGATGCAGGAGCAGGGCGTGTCGCGCATCGTCGCGGTCGACATGGAGTCGGCGGTCTCGATGGTCGAAGCCGCGTAAGCCGAGCGGCACCCATGACCAATCTCACTCTCGCCCTGGCCATCCTCGGCGGTCTCGTTCTCGCGGCCGTCGTTGCCTACAACACGCTGATGTCGCGCCGCAATGCGCCGCGCCAGCCCGATGCAGTCGACCTTGCGTTGGCCGATGCGGAGCGCGCAATGTCGGGCTCGCCCGACGGCGCGGAGCCGATGCTGCACGTCGACCCGTACCAGGTGCAGCAGGGCGCCGACCGCCACGAGCCCCTGTTTGACCCCGACCTGCCGGCGCCCAGCGGCGTGCCCGTGCCGACCGGCGAGCGCCGCGGCGGGCTCGATCCGCTGATCGACGTGATCGCGCCAATCTCGCTCGACGGGCTCGCGTCCGGTGACGCCGCCATTGCCGCCATGCCGTCGACGCGGCGCGCCGGTAGCAAGCCAGTGGCCATCGAGGGCCTGAACGAACACAACGGCCAATGGGAGCCGCCCGTGCCCGGTCAGCGCTACAGCGCCTTCCAGGTCGGTGTGCAGCTGGCCAACCGCACGGGCGCGCTCAACGAAATCGAGTACTCCGAATTCGTGGTCAAGGCGCAGGCATTTGCCGATGCGGTCAACGGCGCGCCGGAGTTCCCCGAGATGCTCGACGAAGTGGCACGCGCCCGCGAGCTCGACCAGTTCGCCAGCGCGCACGACGCGCAGCTGGGCTTTGTCCTGCGCGCATTGCATGCGGCCTGGAGCCCGGGCTATGTGCAGCAGAACGCGGCGCGGCTCGGCTTCGTGGCCGGCATCATCCCGGGGCGCATGGTGCTGCCGACCAGCGAAGTCGGCTTGCCGCCGATCCTCGGGCTGGCCTTCGACACGCAGGCCGCGCTGGCCGACGACCCGGCCCAGTCGGCCATTCGCGAACTCAGCCTGAGCCTCGATGTGCCGCAGGTCGACCGCGGCGAAGAGCCGTTCCGCCGCATGCGCGAAGCCGCCGCAACGCTGGCGCGCGAAATGGACGGCGTGGTTACCGACAGCGACGGCCAGCTGCTGCGCGACGAGACGATGGACGTGATCGGCGCCGACCTCGAGCAGCTCTACGACACGCTCGATGCGCGCGACCTCGCTGCGGGTTCTCCGCTGGCGCGACGCCTCTTCAGCTAACAACTCCGACCTTCGGGAGACACCCCATGACGACGCGCGACGAAGCGGCACGCGAAGCCGCCGCACTGAGCGAACAGCTCCACCGGCACGCCCATCTCTACTACGTGCTCGACACGCCCGAACTGCCGGACGCGGAATACGACAAGCTCTTCCAGCGCCTGCAGGCCATCGAGGCAGAGTTTCCCGATCTGCGCACGCCCGATTCGCCGACGCAGCGCGTGGGCGGCAAGGTGCTCGACGGTTTCGTCAAGGTGCGCCACAAGGTGCCGATGCTGTCGATCCGCACCGAGACCGACATCACGCCCGGCGGCGCGAGCGCCTTCGATGCGCGCGTGCGCAAGGAACTGGGCTTGCCCGAGGACGGGCCGCAGGTCAGCTATGTCTGCGAGCTGAAGTTCGATGGCCTCGCCATGAACCTGCGCTACGAGAACGGCGTGCTGGTGCAGGCTGCCACGCGCGGCGACGGCGAGGTGGGCGAAGAGGTCACGCAGAACATCCGCACCGTGCGCGAGATCCCTCTGCGGCTCAACGGCACGGCACCGCCCGTGGTCGAAGTGCGCGGCGAGGTCTACATGAAGCGCGCCGATTTCGACGCGCTCAACGAGCGCCAGCGCCAGAAGATTGCGGACGGACAAAAGAACGAGAAGGTGTTCGTCAATCCACGCAACGCCGCGGCTGGCGCGGTGCGTCAGCTCGATCCGGCGATTGCCGCGGCGCGGCCCCTGAGCTTCTTTGCCTACGGGCTGGGCGAGGTCACGCCGGCGGCCGAAGGCGGGCCAGACTGTCCGACGCAGTTCGACTGGCTGCAGCAGTTCCACGCATGGGGCTTCCCTGTGGCGACGCAGACGGCGCGAGCTACGGGCGCTATCGAACTCATAGCATTCCACGAAAACATCGGCCGCCAGCGCGATGCCTTGCCCTACGACATCGATGGCGTGGTCTACAAGGTCGACAGCATCGAGTTGCAGCGGCAACTGGGCTTTGTCTCACGCGAGCCGCGCTGGGCCGTGGCCCACAAGTACCCGGCCCAGGAGCAGCTGACCGAAGTGGTCGGCATCGAGATCCAGGTCGGGCGCACCGGCAAGCTTACGCCGGTGGCCAAGCTCGCGCCGGTATTCGTCGGCGGCGTGACCGTGACGAACGCCACGCTGCACAACGAAGACGAAGCGCGCCGCAAGGATGTGCGTGTGGGCGACACGGTGATCGTGCGTCGCGCCGGCGACGTGATTCCCGAGGTGGTCGGCGTGGTGCCCGAAAGCCTCGCAAAACCCGAGGGCGAGCGCGCTGCGCAGTTCACCATGCCGCACAAATGTCCTGTGTGCGATTCGGAGGCCGTGCGCGAAGAGGGCGAGGTCGACTACCGCTGCACTGGCGGCCTGTTCTGTGCGGCGCAGCGCAAGGAAGCCATCCTGCACTTCTCGGCGCGGCGTGCGGTCGACGTCGACGGCCTTGGCGACAAGCTGGTCGAGCAACTGGTCGATGCCAACCTGATCCGCACCTTGCCTGATCTCTACAAGCTGGGCTTCACCACGCTGGCCGGGCTGGAGCGCATGGCCGAGAAGTCGGCGAAGAACCTCGTCGATGCGCTCGAAGCCTCGAAGAAGACCACGCTGCCGCGCTTCCTGTTCGGCCTTGGCATTCGCCACGTGGGCGAGACCACCGCGAAAGACCTGGCCAAGCACTTCGGCAAGCTCGACGCGATCATGGACGCGACCGAAGAGCAATTGCTCGAAGTGAACGACGTTGGCCCGGTGGTGGCGCAAAGCCTGCGCACCTTCTTCGACCAGCCGCACAACCGCGAAGTGGTCGAGCAGCTGCGCGCCTGCGGATTGACGTGGGAAGAGGGCGAGCCGGCCGCGCGTGCCCCGAAGCCTTTGGCGGGCCTGACCTTCGTCATCACCGGTACCCTTCCTACGCTGAGCCGCGACGAAGCGAAGGATAAATTGGAGGCGGCCGGTGCCAAGGTTTCCGGCTCCGTCAGCAAGAAAACCCATTACCTCGTGGCCGGGGAAGAGGCCGGGAGCAAGCTCGACAAGGCACGTGAGAACGGAGTCGAGATCATCGACGAGGCGCGTATGCTGGAGATACTCGCCAACGGTGTCCCGGCAGAAGACGCGGGCGAGTGAGCGGGGAAACGTGACGGCAGATCCTCTTTACCGGCCGTTACGCGACTTCATCGCAGCGCAGTCAACAGGGTCTACAACCTGGCGTTGAAAGCTAATTGAAGGCCACAAGGAGAGTCCCTCATGCAAAAAATTCGAGTTCTCGGTGCCTGTGTTGCACTCGGCGGCGTTGCGCTGCTGAGCGGCTGCGTGGGCGTGCCTGCCGATCCCTACTACGGCGGGGGCTATTCGTCGGGGCCTTACTACAGCGAGCCTGCGCCCGTGGTCGTGGCGCCTGCGCCGGTCTACATCAACGGTGGCGGCTACTACGAGCGCCGTCCGTATTACGACGGTGGTCGTCCTTATTACGGCCGCCCGGCTTATCCGGCCGTGCGTCCGGGCTATCCGGCGGCGCGTCCGCCGAACTGGGGCGGTGGCCGGCCTCCGGCCGTGGTGCGACCGCCGATTGCAGGTGGCGGTCCCGGCTCCATCCCGACGCAGCCGCGCGGCAACGCGCGCCTGTGGACCTCGCCGGACTCCAAGACGCAAACTCCTCCCTGATCCTGCCAGGGGGCGAAGACGCGGGGCTGTCGCGATAATCCCGCCATGGCCATCCGCGAAATCCTCAAGATGGGCGACCCCCGGCTGCTGCGCATCGCGCAGCCGGTCGCCGCCTTCGACACCGACGAGCTGCACCTGCTGGTGCGCGACATGTTCGAAACCATGCATGCGGTCAATGGCGCCGGCCTAGCCGCGCCGCAGATCGGCGTGGACCAGCAGCTCGTGATCTTCGGCACTGATGTCGTGAACCCCCGTTATCCCGATGCGCCGCCGGTGCCGCGCACCGTGCTGCTCAATCCCGTCATCACGCCGCTGGACGACGAGGAAGAAGAGGGCTGGGAAGGGTGCCTGTCGGTGCCGGGCCTGCGCGGCGTGGTGCCGCGCTTTGCCAACATCCGCTATACCGGGTTCGACCCGTACGGCGACCCGATCGACCGGGTCGCCACCGGCTTTCATGCGCGCGTGGTGCAGCATGAAGTCGATCACTTGCTGGGCAAGCTCTACCCGATGCGGGTGCGCGATTTCTCGCGCTTCGGCTACACCGAGGTTCTGTTTCCGGGCCTCGATGCAGCCGACGACGACTGATCGAACCTGATCAGTTGTATTTGCTGCTGAGTGCGAAGCGGCCACCGCCCATGAAGGCGAGAGCCAGCGCCGCGAACAGGAACATGCCTTGCAGTTCCAACGCCCAGCCGCCTTGCTTGCCGAGTGAGGTCAGGTCCTTCATATGGACCAGCGCGAATGCCACCAGCATGTTGATGACCACGATCCACGCGGCGGGACGCGTGTAGAGGCCGATGATCAGCAGCACGGGCGCCACCACCTCGCCGATGTAGACCAGATAGGCCAGCGCGCCCGGCAGCCCGTGCTGGGCCAGCATGCCGGAGATGAAGCCGACGCCGCCTTGCAGCTTGGCGATGCCGTGCAGCAGGATCAGGACGCCAAGCGAAACGCGCAGGATGAACTTGCCGGTGTCGTCGGATTTGACCATTTGTGTGGATTCCATTGGAGTGGTTGATTGGAGGGCCGTATGGTAGTGAACCTGCGACGCTTCGAGCCAGCTTTTGCGGCGCATATGCATCCAACCCGGAGTTCTTTGGCAGAGTCTGGTGTCGGCCCGTACACTGCCTTTTGCCTACTGTTGAGGAGAACACACCAATGAACAATCGATTCCGCCCGGCCCTGCTCGCAGCCGCCTCTGTCATCGCCTTGACTGCGGCCGCACCGGCCTTCGCCGGCAAGACACTCGACGCGGTCAAGCAGCGCGGCACCGTCAAGTGCGGCGTGACCAACGGCGTGGCGGGCTTTTCCGCGCCAGACACGCAGGGCAACTGGTCGGGCCTCGACGTCGACACCTGCCGCGCCATCGCGGCCGCCGTGCTCGGCGACGGCAAGAAGGTCGACTTCGTGCCGCTCAACTCGCAGCAGCGCTTCTCGGCCCTGCAGGCCGGCGAGATCGACATCCTCGCGCGCAACACCACCTGGACGCTCACGCGCGACGCCTCGCTGGGCTTCAACTTCACCACCATCACCTACTACGACGGCCAGGGCTTCCTGGTGCCGAAGAAGCTCAAGGTGACGAGCGCCAAGCAGCTCAAGAACGCGACCATCTGCACGCAGTCGGGCACCACCAACGAGAAGAACGTTTCCGACTACTTCCGTGCCCAGAACATCCCGGTGAAGACGGTCGTCTTCGAGAGCTTCGAGGCTTCGTTCAAGGCCTTCTTCTCGGGCCGCTGCCAGGCCTTCACGACCGACGCCTCGGCGCTGGCCGGCCTGCGCAACAAGGAAGCGCCGAACCCCGACGACTACATCATCCTGCCCGAGCTGATCTCCAAGGAGCCGCTCGCGCCCCTGGTGCGTCGTGGCGACGACGAGTGGTTCGCCATTGCCAAGTGGGTGCCCAACGCGCTCATCGAGGCCGAGGAATTCGGCGTTACCCAGGCCAATGCCGACGAGCTCAAGGCCAGCAGCAAGGATCCGGCGCAGCAGCGCCTGGTCGGCACCGGTGAAGACCTCGGCAAGCTGCTGGGCCTGGACAAGGACTGGTCGTTCCGCGCGATCAAGGCCGTAGGTAACTACGGCGAGATGTTCGAGCGCAACGTCGGTCCCAAGTCGGTGCTGAAGCTGCCACGCGGCTCCAACAACCTCTGGAGCAAGGGCGGTCTGATCTACGCACCCCCGGTTCGATGAACGGCGGGGCCTCGCGCCGCGGGGTCTGGCTGGCGTGGGCCGTCCAGACACTGCTGGTGCTGGCCGTGGTGGCCGGCGCAGTCTGGGTGGTGCACCATGCGCTCGAGGTGCTTCGCGCGCGCGGGGTTCGCTCGGGCTTCGACTTTCTTACCGAGCCCGCGGGCTTTTCGATCAGCGAAGGTTGGCTCGACTTCGATGCGAGCCAGCCGTTCTGGCGCGCCTTTCTCGCGGGCCTGATCAACACGGTGCGCGCGGCCGTGCCGGCGGCGATCTTCTCGGTAGTGCTCGGCACGCTGATCGGCATCGGACGGCTCGCGCCGCACGTGCTGCTGCGCGGCATCTGCACCGCGTACGTCGAACTGCTGCGCAACGTACCGCTGCTGGTGCAACTGCTGATGCTGGCCTTTGCCATGGCCAACCTGCTGCCCGACCCGACCGAGCCGGTTCGGCTGCTGCCGGGTGTGTGGCTCAGCAAGGGCGGGCTCAGCGTGCCGTGGCCCATGGTGGGCGAGGGCGGTCTGCACTTCGAGTTTCCCGAGCGCGGTGACTTCGGCGTGAGCGGCGGCGCGGCGCTGAGCCCCGAGTACGTGACCATCGTCGCAGGCCTGAGCTTCTATTCGGCCGCCTTCGTGGCGGAAATCGTGCGGGCGGGCATCCTGTCGGTGTCGCAGGGACAGGTGCTCGCAGGGCAGGCGCTGGGGCTGTCGCCGGTGCAGCAACTGCGCATCGTCGTGCTGCCGCAGGCGTTGCGGGTGATCGTGCCTTCGCTCACCAACCAGCTGTTGAGCCTTACCAAGAATTCGTCGCTGGCGGTGGCGGTGGGCTATCCGGAACTGGTGTCGGTGGCCAACACCACCATCGGCTCGAACGGCCGCGCCTTCGAGTGCATCGCGATCATCATGGCGGTCTACCTGCTGCTGTCGCTGCTGATCTCCTTCGGCATGAATCGCTACAACGCGCGCGTCGCGCTGCGGGGCTGGCGATGAGGAACGTTGCACAAGGCCCCATCGCATGGCGCAGCGAACTCTGGGGTTCGCCGCTGCGCTCGCTTGCCACGGTGCTGCTGCTGGCGCTGCTGGCGTGGGGCGGCTTCCACGTCATTGAATGGGGCATCGTGCATGCGGTGTTCCGGGCCGACGCCGAGGCCTGCCGTGCTGTTCAACATGGCGCCTGCTGGGGCGTGGTGGCCGAGAAATGGCGGCCGATGTTGTTCGGGCGCTTTCCGTATGAGGAGCAGTGGCGGCCTGCTATCGCGGTGGTCGTGCTGTCCGCCGTCACGATGCTCAGTGCGTGGCCGCGCAGCTGGCGCTGGTGGCTGGTGCCGCTCTGGGCCGTCGCATTGCTGCTGTTCGTACTGTTGATGCGCGGCGGCGTGCTCGGCCTGGCCCAGGTGCCGACGAGCCGCTGGGGCGGCCTGCCGCTGACGATCGGGCTGGCGGTGGTGGGGCTGGCGCTGGCCTTTCCGCTGGCCTTGCTGCTGGCGCTGGGGCGCCGCTCGGGCTGGCCCGTGGTGCGCACGCTGAGCGCGAGCTACATCGAGCTGGTGCGCGGCGTGCCGCTGATCTCGGTGCTGTTCATGGCCTCGTTCCTGCTGCCGCTGCTGTGGCCGGCCAGATGGCAGCCCGACGTGCTGGTGCGGGTGCTCGCGGGCCTCGTGCTGTTCGTGGCTGCCTATCTGGCGGAAATCATCCGCGGTGGCCTGCAGGCCGTACCGCGCGGACAGACCGAAGTGGCCATGGCGCTGGGCTTCGGCCGCTGGCCGGTGCAGCGCGACATCGTGCTGCCGCAGGCGCTGCGCCTCGTCGTGCCCGCGCTCACCAACAGCGTGGTCGGCACGTTGAAAGACACCTCGCTCGTCACCGTGGTCGGCCTGTTCGAGCTGACCGGCGCGCTGGGGCTGGCGCTCGGCGGCGATCCGACGTGGCGGCCGTTCTACCTCGAGGGCTATCTCTTCATCGCGGCCGTGTACTGGGTGCTGTGCTTCGGGCTCTCGCGCTACAGCGTGTGGCTCGAAAAACGGCTCTCGGCTGCGCCCTGAGCCGGACGCCGCCGGGCTCCTGTACACTCCGGGCCTTCATGTCGAGCCACAACTCCCACTCCGCATCCAACGCAGCCCTGATGGCTCGCATGATGCCGCCTGCCTCCGCGCAGGCGATGGTTGTTGCTCGAATGATTACCACCATTACCACCGCGGTCACCTGACACGCGCAGGTGGCCGTTCCGGCAGCCACCTGGTGTATCGCTCTCTCCCCGAACGAATGAACCCAGCTCTGGCAGCTGGGTTTTGTTTTTTCGTCTGGAGATGTCCATGTACCGCGATCCCGTTGAATCCCTCGAGCCCCTGCACAGTCGCGCCGCGGCCATTCGTACCCTGCGCGTGGGGATGATTGGCATCGGCACCGTGGGCTCCGGCACCTTCCGCGTGCTGGCGCGCAACCGGGCCGACATCGCGGCGCGTGCCGGCCGTTCGATCGAGCTTGTGATCGTCGCCGCGCGCAACCTGGAGCGGGCCGCCGGCATCGTGGGAGAGGGCGTTCCGCTCACGGCCGACGCGATGCATGTGGCCACGCACCCCGATGTCGACGTGGTGGTGGAAGTGGCAGGCGGCACAGGCCCGGCGCGCGACTGGGTGCTGGCCGCCATCGCGCACGGCAAGCACGTGGTGACGGCCAACAAGGCCCTGCTGGCAGTGCACGGCACCGAGATCTTCGCGGCCGCGCGGGAGAAAGGCGTGGTCGTGGCCTACGAAGGGGCGGTGGCAGTGAGCATCCCCATCATCAAGGCGCTGCGCGAGGGCCTTGCGGCCAACCGCATCGAATGGGTGGCGGGCATCATCAACGGCACCACCAACTTCATCCTGAGCAAGATGCGCGACGAGGGTCTCGACTTCGTCGCCGCGCTCGCGCAAGCACAGGCGCTGGGCTACGCGGAAGCCGACCCGACTTTCGACATCGAAGGCATCGACGCCGCCCACAAGCTGACCCTGCTCGCCGCCAACGCTTTCGGCATGCCGCTGCGCTTTGCCGACGCGCAGGTGGAAGGCATCACCGCCCTGCAAGGGCTGGACGTGGCGTGTGCCGAACAGCTCGGCTACCGCATCAAGCTGCTGGGCGTGGCGCGGCGGCAAGCATCTGGCGTCGAACTGCGCGTGCAGCCCGCGCTAGTACCCGCAGACCACCTGATGGCGCACGTGAAGGGCTCGATGAACGCCGTCATGGTCAAGAGCGACGCGGCTGGCCTCACGATGTACTACGGCGCGGGCGCCGGCTCGGAGCAAACGGCTTCGGCCGTGATCGCCGACCTCGTGGACGTGGCGCGGCTCGATGGCGTCGACGCCTCGCAGCATGTGCCGCACCTGGGCGTTCACGCGCATGCGACGAATGCCTTGTCGGTGCTGCCGCGCGCGGCCGTCGATACCTCGCACTACCTGCGTGTGCCGGTGCACGCGGTCGGCCAGATCCAGGCGGTCGCCGCCTGTCTCGCCGCGCAGAAGGTGCCCGTGCGGCAGGTAGCACTGGCGGCCGAATGCTCCGGCACCGGGCCGCAGGTGCTGGTGCTGACCGGGCCTGTAGTGCAGGGCACGCTCGATCTCGCGGTGCATGCGCTCCAGGCGCGGAACGAAGTGGCCGGCCCGGTGGTCACGCTGCGCGTGGAAGCGTTGGAAGGCTGATCAAGCCGCCCGGATCTGCAACCCCAGCGCGACCGCATCGCGCTGCGGCGTCCGGGTGGCCAGGCTCACCACCACGACCACGGCCGCATTGATCGCCATCGCGATCAGCCCAGCTTCCCACTGCGGCACCGCGGTCGCCCAGAACTTCGCCGCGAACGGCGCCAGCAGCGCGACGAAGCCCGCGACCAGGCCGGCCAGCACGCCGATGGCGCTCGTGCGCTTCCACAGGAACCCGAGGAACACACCCGGCGCGAGCATGCCGATGGCCGAATAGGCGTCGAGCAAAATCTTCACCAGCGAGCCCTTCTGGCTGATCGACAGCCATACCGCAATCGCCGCGAACACCACCAGCGAGCCGCGCGAGAGGGCCAGCGACCCGCGCTCGCCCAGCCCCGGGCGAAACGGCCGCACCACGTTGCGCGTGAAGATCGAGCCCGCCGTCAGCAGCAGCAGCGAACCCGGCGCCAGCGCCAGCAAAAAACCCGTGCCCGCCAGCAGCCCGACCGTCCAGGCCGGGTAGCGGTCCGACACGAACTGCAGCAGCGCCGCGTTCAGGTTGCCGCCCGGCGGTTGCGTGTTCGCCAGCAGGGCCGCGAAGCCGAGCAGGATGATGAAGAAGTAGGCCAGCGAATACAGCGGCTGCCAGATCGCGTTGCGCCGGATGGCGGTGGCGCTGTGCGCCGTGTACGACATCTGGAACAGGTGCGGAAAGACCCAGTTGCCCAGCGCGATGTTGATGGCCGAGGTCATGAGCCAGATCGCCGTGGTGGGGGAGGTGGCGTCCAGCCCCGGGAACTTGCCGATGCCCGGGTGCTTGGCTTCCGCCATCGAGAACAGATCCATCAGCGAGGCTGCGCCAACCTTGCTGGCCACCGTCACGCTCAGCAACACCACGACGACGACCATGAGGATGTCTTTCACGCCGGCTGCGAAGGCGGCGGAGCGCACGCCGGCCGCGAACACGAAGGCGATCATCAGCGCGCCCGCGCCGATGGTTGCGGCTTCGCTCGAGATGCTGTTGCCCAGTGTGAGCTGCACGATCAGCCCGAGGCTCACGAGCTGGATCTGCACATACACGACCAGAGACGCGATGCCCACAACGCCGGTCAGCACGCCGAGCCAGGGCGCGTCGTAGCGCGTGGCGAAGAAGTCCGATTGCGTGAGCAGCCCGCGCAGTCGTCCCGCGCGCCAGATCTTCGGCATCAGCCAGTAGCCGACCGCGTAGCTCATCGAGACGGAACAGAACGCGAGGTACGCGGGAGCTCCCAGCGCCCAGGCGTAGCCCGAGATGCCGAGCACCGCGAAGGTGGTGTAGACCTCGCCCGCATTCATGAACCAGAACACGAGCGTGCCGAGGCTGCGGCCGCCGACGGCCCAGTCCGCAAAGCTCTTGCCGTGGCGCGTACGGCGGCCGTAGGCCATGGCGCCTGCCACGGTGGCGAGCAGGATGGCGAGGACGATTGCGAGCTTCATACCGCGCCGTCCTTACCAGCGTTGTCGGCTTTCAGGCTGTTGTCGAGGAAGTCGGCCTCTTCGGCTTCCACGCCGGCCCGGGCGTCGAGCCTGAAGACGATCGCGATCACCACGCTCGTGAGCACGATGCCCGCCATCTGCCAGAACATGGGAAAGGGCATGCCGAAAGGCCTGGCCGCGATGTCGTTCACCGCCGGCGCGAGGCAGGCCTGCCAGACGAAGGGGAAGACCAGCAACCATCGATGGCCGAGGCGGGGTGAATCGCTGCTGCGCGCGGGAGGGGTATCGACCATCTCTCTGCTCCTGTAAAGTGATACTGCACAAAAACTGGCTGGAGTGTGCAATCGGATTGTCAAAAAGCGCAAGCTGGATTTCAGCCATTGCCCGAAGAAATGCCAATGCACGAATGTGACGCGAGTGCACCATTGACGTGCAGTCACACAGCACATACCATCGCCACCAAATGAAGCCACACTGCACAGATAACGGAGCGACCGGATGATCGGCGAGCGATTGAAAGAGCTGCGGACCGTGCGCGGCCTGTCCTTGCGCGAGCTCGCGGCCCAGGCCGGTGTGTCGGCCACGCTGCTCAGCCAGATCGAGCGCTCGGTCACCGACCCGAGCCTCGAAACCATGCGCCGCCTGGCCGGCGTGTTCGGCGAATCGGTCTCGTCGTTGTTCTCCGAGCCCGCGCCGCCCTCGGTGTGGATCAGCCGTCCGGGCGAACGCTCGCTGCTCACCGCGCCCAAGGGGCAGGTCGGGTACGAGCGCCTGACAGCCGGCAATGGCCAGCTCGAAGTGCTGCGTGCCGTGCTGCAGCCGGGCCAGGTGTCGGCGGACGAACCGCGCGGCCATGCATCGACTGAGTGCGTGTATGTGGTCGCGGGCGCGCTGGTGGCGCAGATCGCGGGCGTCGACTATCCGGTGCTGGCGGGCGAGAGCATCTCGTTCGACTCGCGCCTGCCGCATCGCTACCTGAACCAGTCGCAGGCCCCGACCGAAATCATCCTGTCGGTGACGCCGCCCAACCCCTGAGCACCCGAGGCACATGATGAACCCCGACCCCAGTTTCACGCTCCACGACCTGCGCGTCGAAGTCGTCGCACCGGAAGGCGCCCGCATCTATTGCGGCGCCAAGGTGGGCGACTATTTCGAGCTGCGCGGCGAGATGCTGCATCTGCCCGAGGGGCAGGGCTTCTCGATCTATTCGCTGGGCGCCTTGTTGCCGCTGCTGGCCGCCAAGCAGCGGCCCACCGACGCGAACGACTGGATGAGCACCGACGCCGAGGTGGCCTGCCCTGATCCGAACTGCCCCTCGCGCTTTCGCATCACCCGCATGGGGCTGCGCACTTTTCGCCACGCCGACACCACGGCGGTTGTCCATCCATCGAACGAGTCTTCATGAATCCCTCGCAGCATTCGCACCATCGCATCGAGCTCGCGCCCGGCTATGAAATTTCCCGCCTGCTGAAGGGCGGATGGCAACTGGCCGGCGGCCACGGCGACGTGGATCACGCAGGTGCCATCGCCGACATGGCGGCCTACTACGACGCCGGCATCACCACCTTCGATTGCGCCGACATCTACACCGGCGTGGAAGAAATGATCGGCGAGTTCCGCGCCGACTACCTGCAGCGCCACGGCCGCGACAGCCTCTCGCAGCTGCGCGTGCACACCAAGTTCGTGCCCGACCTCGCCATCCTGCCGACCATCGACAAGCGCCAGGTCGAGCAGATCATCGATCGCTCGCTGAAGCGCCTGCGCATGGAGCGGCTCGACCTCGTGCAGTTCCACTGGTGGGACTACGGCGTGCCGCGCTATCTCGAGGTTGCGCACTGGCTCCTGGAACTGCAGCGCGCCGGCAAGATCGACCGCGTGGGCGGCACCAATTTCGACACGGCGCACGTGCGCGAACTGGCCGACGCCGGCGTGCCGCTGTTCAGCATGCAGGTGCAGTATTCGCTGCTCGACCAGCGGCCCTTGCCGCTGATGACGCCGTACTGCGAGCAATCAGGCATGAAGCTGCTGTGCTACGGCAGCGTGGCCGGCGGCTTCCTCTCGGAGCGCTGGCTCGGCGTGAGCGATCCGGGCCAGTCGTTCGAGAACCGCTCGCTGGTCAAGTACAAGCTCATCATCGACGACTTCGGCGGCTGGGACCTGTTCCAGCAACTGCTGGTGCAGCTGAAGCAGATCGCGCTGCGGCATGGCGTGTCGATTTCGACCGTGGCGATGCGCTGGGTGCTGCAGCAGCCGTCCGTCGCGGCAGTGATCGTCGGCGTGCGGCGCGGCGACCACCTGGCGGATCACCTGAAGGTGCTTGACCTGCAACTCGACGCGGCCGACCTCGCGGCGCTGGATGCAGTGCTCTCGCAGCGCAGCGCGCCGAGCGGCGACGTCTACGCCGTAGAGCGCGACCTCGAAGGCCGCCATGGCCGGATCATGAAGTACGACCTGAACGACAAACCGCATTGAGTTCGGCGTAGCCGGTGAGCGGGTCGTGCGTGCGCGCGAACTGCCAGTCGGGCAGCACGGCGACGAGGATTTCCGCCGTGGTGCGCACTGTGCATCCGGGTGCGGCATGGCCGCCGAAAACTCGGCCCTCGGCATCCGACACGCTGATGTGAAGATGCGAGCCGTCCGGCGACAGGCTGCCCGCCAGCGTGAGGATTTCCAGGTCGCCTTCGATGCGCGCCGCGTTCTCTGCGCCTGCAAACCGGATGCTCGCCCCGCTCAGGCTGCCGATGCCTGAGACCACGAACGCCGCGTCGGCACCGCCTCGCTTCAATGCTGAATCGAGCGACGCGCGCAGATCGTCGCCGGGGTTCAGTCGCAGCACCAGCGTCTGCATGCGTTCAGGCTCCCGAGAGCGCCCCATCCACCACCTGCTGCGCCTCTTCGAGGATGCGCGCGAGGTGTTCCTTGCCCTTGAAGCTCTCGCCGTAGATCTTGTAGATGTTCTCCGTGCCCGAGGGCCGCGCGGCGAACCAGCCGTTGTCGGTCACTACCTTCACGCCGCCGATGGCCGCGCCGTTGCCCGGCGCATGGCTCAGCACATTGACGATTTTGTCGCCCGCCAGCTCGGTCGAACGGATCTGTTCCGGCGAGAGACTCGACAGCCGCTTCTTCTGCTCGACGGTGGCGGCCGCATCCACGCGGTCTGACACCGGCTGGCCCAGCGCCCGCGTCAGCTCGGTGTAGCGCTCGCCCGGGTCACGCCCGGTGCGCGCAGCGATCTCGGCCGAGAGCAGGGCGGGCACCAGGCCGTCCTTGTCGGTGGTCCACACCGAGCCGTCCTTGCGCAGAAAGGTCGCGCCCGCGCTTTCCTCGCCGCCGAAGGCCAGCGAGGCATCGACCAGCCCGTCTACGAACCACTTGAAGCCCACCGGCACCTCGTACAGCCTGCGGCCGAGCCGTGCGGTGACGCGGTCGATCATCTGGCTGCTCACCACCGTCTTGCCGACAGCCGCCTGCGCCGGCCATTGCGGGCGGTGCGTGTAGAGGTAGTCGATCATCACTGCGAGGTAGCTGTTGGGTTGCATCAACCCGGTGCTGCCCGAGACGATGCCGTGGCGGTCGTGGTCGGTGTCGCAGGCGAAGGCGATGCCGAAGCGGTCCTTCAGTTCGATCAGCTTGTGCATGGCGTCGGGCGAAGACGGGTCCATGCGGATGCGGCCGTCCCAGTCGAGCGACATGAAGCGGAAGGTCGGGTCGACTTCCTGGCTCAGCACGTTCAGGCGCGTGAGCTTGTAGCGCTCGGCAATCGCGGGCCAGTAGCGCACGCCCGCGCCGCCCAGCGGGTCGACACCCAGGTCGAGGTTCACGTCGCGGATCGCGTCCATGTCGAGCACCTGCGCCAGGTCTTCGACGTAGGTGTTCAGATAGTCGTGCCGGTGCGTGGTCGATGCGCGCAGCGCCTGCGCGAGCGGCATGCGCTTCACGCCTTCGAGCTTGTTGGCCAGCATCTTGTTGGCCGCGGCCTCGACGGCCGAGGTGATGTCGGTGCCGGCCGGTCCGCCGTTCGGCGGGTTGTACTTGAAGCCGCCGCTCTCGGGCGGGTTGTGCGAGGGCGTGATGACGATGCCATCGGCCAGCCCGCTTGTGCGTCCACGGTTGTAGACCAGGATGGCGTGCGACACGGCCGGCGTCGGCGTGTATTCGTCGTCCTTCGAGATCATCAGCTCGACGCCGTTGGCTGCGAGCACTTCCACCGCGCTGCTGAAGGCCGGCGTGGACAGCGCATGCGTGTCGATGCCGAGGAAGAGCGGACCGTCGATGCCTTTCTGCTTGCGGTAGTCGCAGATGGCCTGGCTGATTGCCAGCACGTGCCATTCGTTGAATGCATCGTCGAAGGAGGAGCCGCGATGCCCCGAGGTGCCGAAGGCCACGCGTTGGCTCGGCACCGACGGGTCTGGCCGGCCGGTGTAGTAAGCCGAGATCAGGCGCGGCACGTTGACCAGCAGTTCGAGAGGGGCGGGCTTTCCCGCGAGAGGGTTGGTTGCTTGGCTCATGTCGATGGAAAGTCAAAGTTGATCAGGTCGCCGATGCGTTCGACGGTGATGTCGGCAGGGGCGTAGGCGGCAATGGCCTGCTCATCAAGTGCATAGTGCCCTTGCCGCACGAAGACCGTCGTCAGACGAGGCCCCCAGATGGCCTTCATGGCCGAAAGAATGCGCAGCTTGTCGTCCACCATCACGTAGTGCTGGGCGGGGTGGCACTGCTCGATGGTGTCGAGCATCTGTTCCTTGTGCACGTAGATCAGCACGCGGCCCTCGGTGGCCTCCCACAGGCCCGAGCGCTGCACCTTGCGCGGCTGGAACACCACGTCGCCATCAGACAGGATCACCGTGGGCCCGTGCCGGCGCAGATGCTTCAGTGCTTCCAGCGCGCCGGGGTAGAGCCGTTCGGCAAAGGGGTAGTCGATGAGAAAGCTCGACATCAGCAGCAGCCGCGAATCGCTCATGCCGCGGCGGCTCTCTTCGGCGCGGTAGCGCTGCAGGGCGCCGAGGTAGTCGACGTAGCCGAGCTCGCTGCGCAATTGCTCGAAGGCCACCCAGTAGCGGCCGGCGCTTTCGGCGCCGAAGGCCTGTTCGAGATGGGCGCGAAGATCGGCCACGACGCGGTCGTTGTCGAGCAGGGTGTTGTCGACGTCGATCAGGAAAACGGTGGCAGGAGGAGGTGTCATGGATGTGCGGCCAAAGTGCCTGAACTTGGGGGCCCGAACTGCGCGTGTCGCGGCCAGCATACGCCTTGAATGGCCCTGAATGCGACGCCAGACAGCCGTCGCGTGAATTGGTCGCCACTTTGCGGACCATCGACTTAATCCCTGCCGCGGGACTGTCCCCGGAGTCGAATAAGCTTCCGCCCAGATTGAAGAAGAAGGAGCAAGACAGATGCGCATCACGAACGGTCGACTCCGGGCCGGCTTGCCGGCTGCGGCCCTGGGCCTCTTGCTGGCTGGCTGCCAGACACCTCCGGCCGACCGGCCCCTGACATCGGAAGTGCCTGAACCCCCGAGCTTCGTCACGCCGCCGGAAACCTGCCAGGCCACGGCCGTGCGCTTCGGCCTGGGGTTGCGCATCAGCCAGCAACTGCTGGAAGAAATGCGCCAGCGCTCCGGCGCCCGCGTGGCACGCACCGTGCTGGCCACCGAAACCGCCGACCCGGCGCAAGACATGACACGGCTCAACGTGCAGGTCGAGCCCACCGGGCGCGTGGTAGGTGCCTATTGCGGCTAGCCACACTGTATGCACGAGTGTTGTTCGTACACCTCGTCTGTAACAAAATCTCACTGCAAGGTGTGGAACGGCCCGGATTGGGAGAACAATAGCCCGCGACTTTCGGAGCCCCAGTCTTTTGTCGAACCAGCAACCCACAGTCTCCTTGCCGTCGTACTACGACGGGTCGGCACGTCTTCCGCCGGATGAAGTGCTGCGCCCGTTGATGGCCGACTGGGCCCGCGCCGGCAAACGCCTGGCTGCCGTCTGCTACATCGACGTCGACCGCTTTGCCGAGCTGAACGATCACCTCGGCATGGTCGCGGGCAACGCCGCCCTTGAAGAGGTGGCCCGCCGTATCAAGGCCCAGCTGCCGCGCGAGAGCGTGATGGCCCGCGTGGGCGGCGACGAGTTCGCAGCCCTGTTCGCCGGCATCGGAACCTCGCAATGCACCCAGGTGCTCGAGCGCATCCAGGCCTCGCTCGGCGAGCCCTGGAGCTGGCGCGACCAGACGGCCAGCATCGACGCGAGCATCGGCGCCATGCTGCTCGACAGCAACGGCCCGCCACCAGAGACAGCCCTGCGCCAGGCGCAGCACGCGGCCTTCTTCGCCAAGCGCGCGGCCGACGGCAAGGTGCATTACTTCGACGCGCCCCAGGCGCGCGCCGACGAGCAGGTGGTGCGCGAGCGCCAGCGCATCCAGGAAGGCCTGCTGCAGGGCGAGTTCTTCCTGGTCTACCAGCCCAAGGTCGACATGCGGCGCGGCGTGGTGGCCGGTGTCGAGGCGCTGATCCGCTGGCAGCACCCCGAGCGCGGCCTGTTGCCGCCGGCGCAGTTCGTGCCGCTGATCGAAGACGACCAGCTGGTCGAGCAGGTGGGCGACTGGGCCATTGCCACGGCCCTGTGGCAGGCGCATCAGTGGCGCCTGGCGGGCCTGCAGATTTCGGTGAGCGTGAACGTGGCGCCGCGCCACATGATGCGCTGGGACTTCGTCGAACGGCTCGCGCGGCACCTGGCGCAGTTTCCGAAGATGGGCGTGGGCATGCTCGAGCTCGAAATCCTCGAGACCACGGCGATCAGCCAGTTTGCGAACGTCGCGTTGTTCGTCGAGGCCTGCAAGATGCTGGGCGTGGGCGTCACCATCGACGACTTCGGCACCGGGTATTCATCGCTCACCTACCTGCGGCAATTGCCGGTGTCGACCGTGAAGATCGACCAGTCCTTCGTGCGCGGCATGCTCGACAACGACCAGGACCGAGCCATCGTGCAGGGCATCGTCGCGCTGCTCCACGCGCTTGGCCTCACGGCCGTGGCCGAGGGGGTTGAAACGGTGAAGCAGGGCGAAGCGCTGCTTGCGCTGGGCTGCACGCTGGGCCAGGGCTACGGCATCGCGATGCCGATGGCGGCCAAGGACGTCGTGCAATGGGTGGCGCAGTATGAGCAGGCTCCCCTGTGGGGCGCCGATACGGCGGCGCTGCCTGCCACCTCGTCCGTTTAGTCGCGTTCAGTCAGACAGGGCTTCCCCGGCGTCGCGGACCATGCCGCGGCGGCTGTGCTTGACGGCGTACATGGCGGCATCTGCCTGCCGCAGGGCCTCCTCGGCGGAGGTGGTGCGCGGGTCGACCGCCACCACGCCGACGCTGGCGCCTGCGTAGTCGATCGTCATGCGCTTCAGCCGCAGCTCGCCGATGGTGTTTTCCGCCAGGCGGTCGGCCAGCGCCCGCGCCCCGGTGCGCGGCGATTCGCCCAGCGCGGGCCCCAGGCCGATCACCACGAACTCGTCGGAGCCGAAGCGCGCCAGCATGTCGCTTGCGCGCACCGAGTTCGCGAGCTGTTTTGCCATGGCCGCGAGGAATTCGTCGCCGATAGCGTGGCCGTGCGCGTCGTTGATCTTCTTGAAGTCGTCCAGGTCGACGAAACCGACCAGCACGCTCTGGCCGCTGCGCGCACCTTGCGCCAGCATGCGCTGCAGCGCGTCGACGAGCACGCGGCGGTTGGGCAGGCCGGTGAGGGCGTCGATGGCGGCGTGCGTGGCGAGTTCGGCATTGGCCTTCCTGAGCTTCTCGACCAGCAGTTCGCGCTCTACCTGCTGCCCGATCAGCCGCGCGAACAGCCGCAGCACTGGCTCCGCTTGTGGCGGCAAGGGCATTTGCTGTGCGCTGGCGGCGCACAGGGCGCCGAAGAGCTCGCCGCTGTCGGTTTTTACCGGGGCACTCACGCAGGTCTGGATGCCGAGCTCGTGGGCGGCATCGGCGTCGCCCCAGCAGCCGCCGGCGTCGTCGGTGTAGGTGCGGTCTTCTTCGAGGGCGTGCCGGCAGAGCGTGTTGGCCCAGGGCACGAAGGTTCCCTCGGGAATGGTCAGCAGCTCGCCGGTGTTGTGGGCGAAGAGGATGTGCTGGCGGCCCTTGTCCGGGTCGACGCTCACGAGGTAGGCCGACTCCAGCCCCGTGGCCGCCTCGAGCATTTCGAGCATCGGGCGGGCGAGGTCTTCCAGCGTCTTGGCGGAGGAGACGCAGTCGGATAGCTGTTCGATCAGGGATTCCATGGCCGACATTCTGAGGGGATAGGTTGTTTTCAGGAGGCCAGGGCTTCCATGAGTTCGGTCTCGATGGCCAGCTGGGTCTTCTGGCCCTGGAGTTCGGGGCCGCTGATCAGGAAGGTGTCTTCCACCCGCTCGCCCAGCGTCGTGACCTTGGCGAGCTGCAGATTCAGGTGATGGCGCGCCAGCACCCGGGCCACCGAATACAGCAGGCCGGCGCGGTCGCTCGCCGAGATGTTGAGCAGCCAGCGCTGCGCCTTGTCGTCGGGCAGCAGGCTGATGCGCGGCTTGATCGGAAAGCTGCGCACCCGGCGGGACACCCGGCCCATGCTGGGCGGGGGCAGGGCGCCGGCTTCGGTGAGCGTTTGCGCCAGGCCCGACTCGACCATGCTGATCAGGTCGCGGTAGTGGTCCGGCAGGAAGGTGGTCACCACCTGGAAGGTGTCGAGCGCGTAGCCGTTGCTCGTGGTGTGCACCTTGGCGTCGAGGATGCTGAAGGACGACTGGTCGAAGTAGCCGCAGATGCGCGCGAAAAGGTCGGGTTGGTCGGGCGTGTAGACGACCACCTGCAGGCCTTCGCCCACCGGCGACAGGTGCGCGCGCACGATGGGCGGTGCCTTCGGGTCGATCGGCACGTTGGGCGGCGGTACGAAGCGCGAGAGCTGCTTGGCGTGCCAGGCGATCTCGGTGGCGTCGTGGCGCATGAAGTAGCCGACGTCGAGCGTGTCCCACAGGGCCTTGTGCGCTTCGAAGCGCTGGGCGTGCAGGGCCAGCTGCACCAGCGCCTCGCGCTTGCGCGACTCGACTTCGGCGTCCGGGTCGGGCATGCGGCCGCCCAGCGCGCGCAGGGTGTAGCGGTACAGATCTTCGAGCAGCTTGCCCTTCCAGGCATTCCACACGCGCGGCGAGGTGCCGCGGATGTCGGCGATGGTCAGCAGGTAGAGCGCGGTCAGGTAGCGCTCGTTGCCCACGCGCTTGGCGAATGCGCCGATGACTTCGGGATCGCTCAGGTCCTGCTTCTGGGCGACCTGGCTCATCACCAGGTGCTCGGCCACCAGGAATTCGATGAGCTTCGCGTCTTCGCGGGCAACGGCGTGCTGCTTGCAGAAGCGCTGCACGTCGCGTGCGCCCAGCGTCGAATGGTCGCCGCCGCGGCCCTTGGCAATGTCGTGGAAGAGGGCGGCTACGTACAGGATCCAGGGCTTGTCCCAGCCGGCTGCCAGCTGCGAGCAGAACGGGTACTCGTGTGCATGCTCGGCGATGAAGAAGCGCCGCACGTTGCGCAGCACCATCAGGATGTGCTGGTCCACCGTGTACACGTGGAACAGGTCGTGCTGCATCTGCCCCACGATGCTACGGAACACCCGCAGGTAGCGCCCCAGCACCGAGGTCTGGTTCATCAGCCTGAAGGCATGCGTGATGCCGTAGGGCTGTAGCAGGATCCGCATGAAGGTCTCGTGGTTGACCGGGTCGTTGCGGAACTTGCTGTCCATGATGTGGCGCGCGTTGTAGAGCGCGCGCAGCGTGCGCGCCGACAGGCCCTTCACGCCAATGGTCTTCTGGTACAGCAGGAAGGTTTCGAGCACCGCGTGCGGCTCGCGCTCGTAGAGGTCGTCGCTCGCAATCTCGATCAGGCCGGCGCGCTCGTAAAAGCGCTCGTTGACGGGCGTGTGCTGCTCGTCGCTCGGCTGCAGGCGCTCGGAAATGTTGAGCAGCAGGATCTGGTTGAGCTGCGAGACCGCCTTGGCGGCCCAGTAGTAGCGCCGCATCAGCGCCTCGCTCGACTTGCGCTGCGATTCGCTTTCGTAGCCGAAGCTGGCTGCCACGGCGGTCTGCAGGTCGAACACCAGGCGGTCTTCGCGGCGGTTGGCAATCACGTGAAGCCGCGCGCGGATGAGCGAGAGCAGCGCTTCGTTGCGCTTGATCTGCTGCGCCTCGAAGGAGGTGGCCAGGCCGTTCTTGGCGAGGTCGTCCCAGCGGCTGCCGTAGCCGGCGGCCTTGGTCATCCAGAGGATGGTCTGCAGATCGCGCAGGCCGCCCGGTGACTCTTTGCAGTTGGGCTCCAGCGCGTAGGGCGTGTTGTCGTACTTCTGGTGGCGGTGCCGCATTTCCTGCGACTTGGCTACGAAGAAGGCCTGCGGGTCGATCGCGCGGGTGAAGCGGCGGCGAAAGGCCGTGAAGAGCTTCTTGTCGCCTGCGATCAGCCGCGCTTCGAGCAGCGAGGTCTGGACGGTGACGTCTTTCTCGGCCTCGGCCAGGCATTCGTCGACCGTGCGCACGCTGGAGCCGATTTCCAGGCCCGCGTCCCAGCAATGGCCGATGAAAGCCTCGATGCGGGCGGGGTCGATGGCGTTTTCGTGGTCTTCGGGCGGCAACAGCAGCAGCACGTCGACGTCGGAATACGGAAACAGCTCGCCGCGCCCGAAGCCGCCCACGGCGGCCAGGGAGAGCGAGTCACCGAAGCCGGCGTCGCGCCACAGCGTGCAGAGCGTTTCGTCGGCCAGTGCCGAGAGCTGGCGCAGCACCGTGTGCACGCTGCGGGTAGGGGCGCGCGCGAAGCGCAGGGTGTCGAACAGCGCGAGCTTTTTCGCGCGATAGGCTTCGCGCAGCGTCGCCACGTCGATGTTGGCTGCTTCGATCACGGCGGGGAGACGCGTTGCCGCGTCAGGTCTTGGTCGAAGTGACGAAGGAGGGCAGCGGCGGGCTGCCTGCGGAGAGCGTCAGCACTTCGTAGCCGGTCTCGGTGACGAGCACCGTGTGCTCCCACTGGGCCGACAGCGAATGGTCGCGCGTGACGATGGTCCAGCCGTCGTACTGGCCGCCCTTGAAGTCTTCCTTCACGTCGCGCTTGCCGGCGTTGATCATCGGCTCGATGGTGAAGATCATGCCGGGCTTGAGTTCTTCCATGGTGCCCGGGCGGCCGTAGTGCAGCACCTGGGGTTCTTCGTGGAAGCGCTGGCCCACGCCGTGGCCGCAGAACTCGCGCACCACCGAGAAGCCCTGGCCTTCGGCGAACTTCTGGATCGCGTGGCCCACGTCGCCCAGGTGCGCGCCGGGGCGCACCTGCAGGATGCCGTGCCACATGGCTTCGAAGGTGATACTGCACAGGCGCTTGGCTGCGATGGAGGCGTCGCCGATCACGTACATGCGGCTGTTGTCGCCGAACCAGCCGTCCTTGATGACGGTCACGTCGACGTTCATGATGTCGCCCTTCTTCAGGGGCTTGTCATTGGGAATGCCGTGGCACACCACGTGGTTCACCGAGGTGCACAGCGACTTCGGGTACGGGACGCTGCTTGCGCCCATGTATCCCACCGTGGCCGAGGTGGTGCCCTGCTTGACCATGTACTCGGCGGCGAGCCGGTCGACATCGTTGGTCGTGATGCCGGGCTTGATGAGGGGCGTGAGGTAATCCAGCACCTCGGAAGCCAGGCGGCAGGCGACCCGCATGGCTTCGATGCCCGCAGCGTCTTTGTAGTTAATGCTCATCCCCGAATTATCCCATTCGGCAAGCTAAAATTCCGGGCTAACGCGGATGGCCCCAGTCAGCGGCCATCTGCCTCGATTCCTTGATTTCCAACGCGGCCCCCGAGGCCCCATCGACCGTGACGCAGCCCGCACCTCAAGCCCTTCCCGTCGTAACCATGTTCGAGGGCGGCAGCGCGCTCAGCGACTTCCGCGCACGCCAGCTGCTGCCGAAGCTCCAGGCCATCGAACCGCGCATCGAGGGCATTTCGGCCCGTTTCGTGCACCTCGTGGTCACCGATGCGGCGCTGGATTCAGCCGGCCGCGAGCGCTTTGCGGCGCTGCTGACCTACGGCGAGCCCTTCGAGGCGCCGGCCAAGGCTGGCACCTCGGTGGTGGTCACGCCCCGCCTGGGCACGGTGTCGCCCTGGGCCTCCAAGGCCACCGACATTGCCCATAACTGCGGCCTGGCCTTGCGCCGGGTCGAGCGCGTTACCCAGTACCACCTGAAGCTCAAGGCCCCGCTGATTGGCAAGGCCCCCGTGATCGAAGGCGACACGCTGGCCGCCGTGGCCGGCCCGCTGCACGACCGCATGACCGAATCGGTGCTGGCCACCGTCGATCAGGCCGCAAGCCTGTTCAGCGAGCTGCCTGCCCAGCCGATGGCGCAGGTCGACGTGCTGGCCGGCGGCCGTACGGCGCTGGTGGCAGCCAACACCGGTTTCGGCCTGGCGCTGGCCGAGGACGAGATCGACTACCTGGTCGATGCCTTCACCCGCCTGGGCCGCAACCCCAGCGACGTCGAACTGATGATGTTCGCGCAGGCCAACAGCGAGCACTGCCGCCACAAGATCTTCAACGCCGACTTCACCATCGACGGCAAGGCGCAGCCGCAAAGCCTGTTCTCGATGATCCGCCACACCGAGAAGCAGAACCCGCAGCACACGGTGATCGCCTATGCGGACAACGCCTCGGTCATGGAAGGCGCGACCATCGAGCGCTTCATTCCCGCGACCGGCTCGCAGAGCTATCAAAAAGATAGCGCCCTGAGCCATGTGCTGATGAAGGTCGAAACGCACAACCACCCGACCGCCATTTCGCCGTTCCCGGGCGCATCGACCGGCGCAGGCGGCGAAATTCGCGACGAAGGCGCCACCGGCCGTGGTTCCAAGCCCAAGGCCGGCCTGACCGGCTTTACCGTGTCGAAGCTCTGGCCCGAAGAAGGCCACTACGGCAAGCCCGAGCACATCGCCAGCCCGCTGCAGATCATGACCGAGGGCCCGCTGGGTGGCGCCGCGTTCAACAACGAATTCGGCCGTCCCAACTTGCTGGGCTACTTCCGCGAATACGAGCAGACCGTGGCGAGCGACCTCGACACCGTGCAGCGCGGCTACCACAAGCCCATCATGATCGCGGGCGGCTTGGGGCAAATCGACGCCGCGCAGACCAAGAAGATCCGCTTCCCGGCCGGCTCGCTGCTGATCCAGCTCGGCGGCCCCGGCATGCGCATCGGCATGGGCGGCAGCGCCGCCAGCTCGATGGCAACCGGCGCCAATGCGGCCGAGCTCGACTTCGACTCGGTGCAGCGTGGCAATCCCGAAATCGAGCGCCGTGCGCAAGAGGTCATCAACCACTGCTGGCAGCAGGGCGCGGCCAACCCGATCCTGGCGATCCACGACGTGGGCGCCGGCGGCCTGAGCAACGCCTTCCCCGAACTGACCAACGACGCCGGCCGCGGCGCGCGCTTCGACCTGCGCGCCGTGCCGCTCGAAGAGTCGGGCATGGCGCCGAAGGAAATCTGGTGCAACGAAAGCCAGGAGCGCTACGTGCTGGCCATCGCGCCGGAATCGCTCGACCAGTTCAAGTCCTTCTGCGAGCGCGAGCGCTGCCCGTTCTCGGTGGTCGGCGTGGCGACCGAAGAACGCCAGCTGCTGGTGGCCGACGAGGGCGCACAGGTGCAGCCGGTCGACATGCCGATGGACGTGCTGCTCGGCAAGCCGCCGAAGATGCACCGCGACGTCAAGACAGTGGCCCGCAGCTTCAAGCCGCTCGACCTCACGGGCGTCGACCTGCAGAAGGCCGCCATCGACGTGCTCGCGAATCCGACCGTGGCTTCGAAGCGCTTCCTCATCACCATCGGCGATCGCACCGTGGGCGGCCTGAGCCACCGCGACCAGATGGTCGGCCCGTGGCAGGTGCCCGTGGCCGACTGCGCCGTGACGCTGGCCGACTACAAGGGCTTTGCCGGCGAAGCCATGAGCATGGGCGAGCGCACGCCGCTGGCCGCGCTCGACGCACCGGCCTCGGGCCGCATGGCCGTGGCCGAGGCCATCACCAACCTGCTGGCCGCGCCGATCGAACTCTCGCGCGTCAAGCTGTCGGCCAACTGGATGGCCGCCTGTGGCGAGCCCGGCGAAGACGCCGCGCTGTACGAGACCGTCAAGGCCGTTGGCCTGGAGCTGTGCCCGGCGCTCGGCGTGTCGATTCCGGTCGGCAAGGATTCGCTGTCGATGCGCACGCAATGGAAGGACGGCGCCGAGGCCAAGAAGGTCACGTCGCCCGTGAGCCTGATCATCACCGCCTTCGCCTCGCTGGCCGACGTGCGCGGCACGCTCACGCCGCAGCTCGACGCCGAAGAAGCCGACACCACGCTGGTGCTGATCGACCTGGGCCAGGGCAAGCACCGCATGGCCGGCAGCATCCTGGCGCAAACGTTGGGCCAGAGCGGTGACACCGTGCCTGACCTCGACGACCCGGCGCAGCTCGTGGCGCTGGTCAACGCCGTGAACGCGCTGCGCGCCGACGGCAAGATCCTCGCGATGCACGACCGCAGCGACGGCGGCCTGTTCGCCACAGCCTGCGAAATGGCCTTTGCGGGCCACGTTGGCGTGGCGCTGAACGTCGACATGCTGGTCACCGAAGGCGACGGCATTTCCGACAGCCGCATGGAAACCGGCGACGCCAAGAACTGGGCGCAGCAGGTCAGCGCGCGGCGCGAAGAACTCACGCTCAAGGCGCTGTTCAACGAAGAGCTGGGCATGGTGCTGCAGGTGCGCACCGCCGAGCGCAACGACGTCATGCAAGTGCTGCGCGCTCACGGCCTCAGCACGCACAGCCACTTCATCGGCAAGACGCGCCCCGCCAGCTCCACCATGGATGCGGGCAAGGGCAAGGTCGAAGTCTGGCGCGACGCCAAGTCGGTGTTCAGTGCCAGCCTGCACGACCTGCAACAGGTGTGGGACTCGGTCAGCTGGAAGATCGCCCGCGAGCGCGACAACCCAGCCTGTGCCGATGCTGAGCACGCCGCAGCCGGCGTGCCGAGCGATCCGGGTATGCACGTGTTCCTGCCGAATGCGCAGCCTGCCGCTCCGGCCATCCTGCAGTCGCGCCCCAAGGTCGCGATCCTGCGCGAGCAGGGCGTCAACTCGCACGTCGAGATGGCCTACGCCTTCACCGAGGCCGGCTTCGAAGCCTTCGACGTCCACATGACCGACCTGCAGACGGGCAGGGCGGACCTCGCCAACTTCAAGGGCGTGGTCGCCTGTGGCGGCTTCAGCTACGGCGACACACTGGGCGCTGGCATCGGCTGGGCGCGCAGCATCACCTTCAACCCGAAGCTGGCCGAGCAGTTCAAGACCTTCTTCGGCCGCACCGACACCTTCGGCCTGGGCGTGTGCAACGGCTGCCAGATGTTCGCCGAGCTGGCCGACATCATTCCCGGCGCCGAGGCCTGGCCGCGCTTCACCACCAACCAGAGCGAGCGCTTCGAGGCGCGCCTGTCGATGGTCGAAGTGCTCGAGTCGCCCAGCATCTTCTTCGCGGGCATGGCCGGCAGCCGCCTGCCGATCGCGGTGGCGCATGGCGAGGGCTATGCCAACTTCAAGCATCGTGGCGACGCCGCCAAGGCCATCGGCGCGATGCGTTTCGTGGACAACCATGGCCAGCCCACTGAGCAGTACCCGTTCAACCCGAACGGCAGCGCCAACGGCCTGACTTCGGTGACCACGCGTGACGGCCGCTTCACCGCGGTGATGCCGCACCCCGAGCGTGTGTTCCGCAACATCCAGATGAGCTGGACCTCGGGTGACAAAAGCGATCTGAGCCCGTGGATGCAGATCTGGCGCAATGCCCGCCGCTGGGTGGGCTGAAGCCGAAGCCGATGCTCGACCTCGATCACCCGCGAAGCCGGCACGTGCTGGAAGCGTCGCGTGTCGAGGATCTGATCCGCAAGCTGTTGCTCGCATGGCGTGAAGACGAGGCGGCAGCTTCGTCCGCGCGCACTGAGATCCTGCAGACGCTGCTTCCGCAGCTGGAGGCGCTCAACGCCGCGCACTTCGGCGCATCGAAGAAAATCTACCGCACGCTCGACGCGCTGGGCCGCGCGGTGCAGGGCGCGGATGCCGGGAAGGCATGGCGGGCGTTCGCAGCGCTCGACGGACCGGGCGACAACTTCGGCACCTGGGCGATCTGAATAGAGACACCCACAAAAAAGCGGCCCGTAGGCCGCTTTTCTTTTGCCTGGATCGAGTTACTCGACCTTGGCCTTGGCGCGCAGGTCTTCCTGGTACTTCTGCAGGCGCTGCTGCTGCAGTTGCTGCGTGATCTGCGGCTTCACTTCTTCCAGCTTCGGCAGTTGGGCCTGGCGGATGTCGTCGACGCGGATGATGTGATAACCGAACTGGGTCTTGACCGGAGCGGGGGTGGTCTCGCCCTTCTTGAGCTTGATCATCGCTTCCGAGAACTCGGGCACGAAGCTCGCGGGGTTGGCCCAGTCGAGGTCGCCGCCGTTGGCGCCCGAACCCGGGTCCTTGCTCTGCTTCTTGGCGATGTCTTCGAACTTGGCGCCCTTCTTCAGGTCGGCCATGATCTTCTTGGCCTGGTCCTCGGTCTCGACCAGGATGTGGCGGGCCTTGTATTCCTTGCCGCCATTGGCCGCCACGAACTTGTCGTACTCGGCCTTTACGTCGGCGTCCGAGACCGGGTTGGTCTTGCGGTAGTTCTCGAACAGTGCGCGGATCAGGATGGCCTGGCGGGCGAGTTCGAGCTGGTTCTTGTAGTCGTCGCTGGCGTCCAGGCCCTGCTTTTGCGCTTCCTGCATGAACACTTCGCGCGCCACGATTTCCTCGCGCAGCTGGCTCTGCATTTCAGGCGTCACCGGGCGGCCTGCGGCTGCCAGTTGCTGGGCCAGAACGTCCATGCGGGCCTTGGGCACCGGCTTGCCGTTCACGATGGCTGCGTTCTGCGCCAGAGCCGCCATGGACGTGGCACCGAGCAGCACTGCGGCCGCGACGGCCTGCAAGATTTGTTTTTTCATGGAATGAATATCGAGCTGGAAAGGAAATGCGCGTGTAGGAAAAGGCGCGGGAAAGAAAGCAGGGATAGGGAAGAAAAGAAGGGGAGCAACGGCCGGTGCAAACGCGGCGTGCGATCCGGTGGACGACTCAGAGCACCTCGATGGCGATGGCGTGCAGACCCTGTGCGATAAAAACCTGGAGGGCATCATACACAAGCCGATGTCGCGCCACGCGGGGCTTCCCTTCGAACAGAGGGGAGGCGATGCGCACGCGGAAATGGGTGCCGCGGCCCTCCGCGTTGGCGCCCGAATGGCCTGCGTGGGCGGCGCTCTCGTCGATCACTTCGAGCTGCGTGGGGCTAAGCGCCTCGCGCAGCGCGGCTTCGATGTCGGCGGCTGTGGGCAGCAGTGTGGTGCTCGTCGTCATGCCGTCGGCTTGTCTTCGTTCTTCAGGTGCGGCGCGATGTACAGGCCCTGCGCCACCAGGAAGACGATGGGGAACACATAGCCCCAGAGCTTGAAGTTGACCCAGGCCTCGGTCGTGAAGTACGCCGCCACGTAGCCGTTGATGATGGCCATGAACAGGCAGTAACCGATCCACGCCACATTGAGCCGGCCCCAGATGCGGTCGGGCAACTCGAGCTGCGAGCCCAGCAGCATCTTCAAAAAGTTCTTCTTCAGCGCCCAGAGCGCCACGGCCAGCGCAATGGCCATTGCGCCGTACAGCACCGTCGGCTTCCACTTGATGAAGCGGTCGTCGTGCAGAGCCAGCGTGAGCGTGCCGAACAGCAGGATCAGCACCAGCGTGGCTTTCTGCATGGCCTGCAGCTTGCGCTCGGTGGCGTAGATGATCGCCATCTGCACGACAGTGGCGGCCATCAGCACGCCGGTGGCGGTGTAGATGTCGCCGAGCTTGTAGGCGCCGAAGAACAGCAGGATCGGGAAGAAGTCGAGGAGCAGTTTCATTTTTTCTGGAAGTCGAGCGACGCCGAGTTCATGCAGTAGCGCAGGCCGGTTTCGGTGGGTCCGTCGGGGAACACGTGGCCCAGGTGGGCGCCGCAATTGGCGCAGACGTTCTCGGTGCGCACCATGCCGTGCGAGCGGTCGACGATGTTGCGGATGGCACCGGGCACGGCTTCTTCCGAGAAGCTGGGCCAGCCGCAGCCCGCGTCGAACTTGGTCGTCGACTCGAACAGCTTGGCGCCGCAGCACACGCAGTGATACGTGCCGTCGTCCCAGTGCGCTTCGTACTTGCCGGTGAAGGGGCGTTCGGTGGCGGCGTGGCGCGTTACCTCGAAGGCAGCGGGCTCGGCGCCTTTTTCAGCGAGCAGGGCTTTCCATTCGGCGTCGGTTCTCTGTACGGGAGTGGTCATGATGAGCAGCTGATTTCGATCGTGGAGGCCCAGTCGGGCGGGAAGCCGGCCAGTGCGTCGGCGTCGGGATGTTCTTCAAATGGGGACTGGAGCACAGCCAGCAAGGTTGCCACAGCCGAGTGGTCCTTTTGCTGACTTGCTTCGATGGCTTGCTGTCCCAGGTGGTTCCGCAGCACGAATCCGGGATTCGATTTGAGCATCAGATCGGCAGCTTGCGCGCGCCCAGCGGGCGTATGGCGCTCCGAAAACGCTAGCGCCCATGCATCGAAACCCTCGCGGTCCAGGAACAGGTCGCGCACCGGCTCGACGTTGCCGTCGGCCATGTAGTTCGAGAGCCGTCGCCAGAAGATCGTGTAGTCGACCTTGCCCGCGGCCAGCAGCTTGAGCACACCCTCGATGAGCGCGCGGTCGCCTTCGGCCGCCTCGGCAAGGCCCAGCTTGGCGCGCATGCGGCCTTCGAACTCGTTCGGGAACACCGTCTTGTAAGACTCAAGCGCGGCCACCGCCACTTCCTGGTCGCCGATCAGCGGCAGCAGCGCCTGCGCCAGGCAGAACAGGTTCCAGTAGGCGACGTTGGGCTGCTGGTTGAAGGCATAGCGCCCGTTGGTGTCGCTGTGGTTGCAGATGTGGCGCGGATCGAAGCCGTCGAGGAACTGGAACGGGCCGTAGTCGATGGTGAGCCCGAGGATGCTCATGTTGTCGGTGTTCATTACCCCGTGGCAGAAGCCCACGGCCTGCCATCGGGCGAGCAGGGCGGCGGTGCGCTCGCTCACGGCTTCGAGGAAGGCTGCGTACGCGTTGCCGTTGAAGCGGTCGGTGGTGCGGCACGCCGGGTAGTAGCGGTCGATGACGTAGTCGGCCAGCGCGCGCAACTCGTCTTCACGCTGGTTGGCCGCGAAGTGCTCGAAGTGGCCGAATCGGATGAAGCTGGGCGCCACGCGGGTCACGACGGCCGAGCTTTCGGGCTCCTCGCGGTACACGCGGGCGTCGGAGCCGGTCACGCAGAGTGCGCGGGTGGTCGGGATGCCGAGGCCGTGCATGGCCTCGCTGCAGAGAAACTCGCGGATGCTGGAGCGCAGCACCGCGCGGCCGTCGCCGCCACGCGAGTAAGGCGTGCGGCCCGCGCCCTTCAACTGCACTTCGAGCCCGCTTTCGGTCTCGCCGATCATGATGGCGCGCCCGTCGCCCAGCTGGCCGGCCCACACGCCGAACTGATGGCCGCTGTAGACCGTGGCAAAGGGGCGTGTGCCGGCGATGGGCAGGCTGCCTGTCAGGGCCGCCAGCGTTGCATCCGACGAATGCCAATCAGGCGGCAGGCCCAGCTCGCGGGCGACGGCTTCGCTGCGGCCCACCCAGTACGGATCGGGCAGCGGCGTCGGCCGCAATTCGGTGAGAAAGGCCGGGCCAAGGGTGGCGAAACCGGGTTTCCAGCGCAGCCCAAGGTCCGCGACCTCGGTGTCTTCAGCAAGCAAGCTCATGGGCGGATTGTCCGGCACAGCGCGTAACCCCTTGCCAAGCGGGCCATCGAGGCCCGTTGCACGAGTTCAGGCGGCTAGCGGCGCGGGGCTGTCCCAGATGCGAGCCCGGTACTGCGCCGGCGGCACGCCGAACCAGCGCTTGCAGGCGCGAAAGAAGTTGCTGGTGTCCACGAAGCCCAGCATGTCAGCCACGTCGGTCAGCGTGTGGCGGTCTTCCGCCAGGTACTGCTGCGCGAGCTCTCGGCGGGTGCGGTCTAGCAAACCCTGGAACGACACAGACTCTTCCTGCAGCCGCCGCTGCAGCGTGCGCTCGGCCAGTCCCAGGCCCGAGGCCACGTCCTGGCGGCGCGGCTCGCCGTGCTGGAGCCGGCGTGCGATTTCGGCGCACACCAGGCTGCTGGTGGTGGTCTGGCCCAGCAGATTGAGTTGATCGTCGAGCAGGTGCTCCTGCATCTCGCCGAGCACCGGGTGGAAGGTGGGCAGCGGCATCGTCATATCGGCCGTCGACAGCAGCAGCCGGTTGGCGACGGCGTTGAAGCGCACTTCGCAGCCGAAGGCCTCGCGGTGCAGCCGGTCGTTGGCCGGCGCGGGGTACACGAACTCCATGGCCAGCGGCTGCAGCTCGCGCCGCGTGAGCCACTGGCACTGCATGAACACGGTCAGCAGGGCGTATTCGACGCGCTGGCGCGGAATCGGCAGGCTGCCGCCGGTGTGCTCCATCACCATCCAGCAGCCGCGCGGCTCGGGGTGCATCGAGAAGGCGGTCGCGTCCGAGATCACCGCCATGTAGCGCGTCAGCCGTGTGAGCGCAGCGCCCAGGTCTGGGCTGCAGGCCATCGCGTGACCGACCGTGCCCAGCTTGCTGTGCGTGGCGGCCAGGTCGCGGTGAAGGCCCAGCGTGGGCTTGCCGGCGCGCGCTACCGCGAGCTGCCAAAGGACCGAGATCTCGTCGACCGGGATGCGCGTGTTCTGGCGGTGCAGTGAATCGGGGTCGAAGCCGGCATCGCGCAACAGCGAAGGCACGTCCAGCCCCTCGGCCTCGAACATCGACAGCACGCCCTCTAGCCACGCGGCCGAGCTGGTGCGCAGCTCCGGCTGCGGCATGCTGCCGGCCCGTCGCTGCGGCCCGCGTTGGCGGTGCGACAGGGAGGCTCCTGAAGTCATTCGTTTGGCTTCCTTGCGATAGCGGTGAAAACGATGCCGGTTTCTAGAATTTTTTGCGTGCTCGGCGGCCCGGAGTATGGGTGCCGCGCACCAGGCCAGGAATTCCGATTAACCCGGTGTGGAGACAAAAACATGAAGACAGAGACAACGGCACAAAACCAGGGTGCAGCAAGAAAAACGGCGGTGGGCAAGGCCATCGCCACCATGGCGGCAGCGGCGGCCCTTGCGGCCCTCTCGGCCTGCGGAGGCGGTTCATCCGGTTCGTCCGGCTTCACCTTCCTGCCGAGTGCGCCCCCACCGGCGCCAGCGCCCCCGGCTCCGCCTCCAGCCGACGGCCCGATGGTGCGCCAGACCACGGCCGGCAAGATCGAAGGCGTGGACGACGGCGCCAGCTCGGGCACCTACTACTGGAAGGGCGTCCCGTTCGCCCAGCCGCCCGTAGGCGCGCTGCGCTGGCGCGCACCGGTCGCGCCCGAAGCCTGGAGCGATATTCGCCAGACAACCAAGTTCGGCAATGCCTGCCTGCAGATCGGCCGCATCTTCAGCCCCGGCCTCAACAACACATACGACGCCACCATCGGCACCAACCTCGGCAAGCCGGTCGGCAGCGAAGACTGCCTGTTCGTCAACATCTGGCGACCGGCGACGGACGAGAAGAACCTGCCCGTGCTGCTGTTCGTGCATGGCGGCAGCAATATCTCGGGCTACACGGCCGACCCGCTGTACGACGGCGCAAAACTGGCGAAGGCCGCCAACGCGGTGGTCATCACCGCCAGCTACCGCCTCGGCATCCTGGGCTTTCTCAACATGCCGCAGCTGAAGCCGGGCGGCACCGCGGGCGACGACTCCGGCAACTTCGCGCTGCTCGACAACATGGCGGCGCTACGGTTCATCCAGAACAACGTTGCCAACTTCGGCGGCGATCCGGGCAACGTCACGCTGTCGGGCGAGTCGGCCGGCGCCACCAACCTGCTGTCGGTCATGACCTCGCCGATGGCCAAGGGCCTGTTCCACAAGGCCTTCGAGATGAGCGGCGGCATTTCGCTCGCGAGCAACCTGCCGCCCGGTACGCTGCCTTCGCTGTCGCCGGCCTCGACCTCGCTCGCGCAGGGCGCGGCCATCCTGGAGAAGCTGCTCGTAGCAGACGGCACCGCCGCCGACGCGACCGCTGCCAAGGCCTACATCGCCACCCGCACACCGGCCCAGATCGCCGAGTACCTGCGCGCGCAGGACGGCGGCAAGATGCTGGGCACCGTGGTCGCCGCGGGGCTGGGCTCGGTCGGGCCCATTCCAGATGGCACCGTGATCCCGACCGACCCCATCGGCGCCATCGCGGCCGACCAGTACGTGAAGGTGCCCATGCTCGCCGGCAACACGCGCGACGAGGGCAAGCTCTTTGCCTCGCTGCTGGGGACCATCGGCTTTCCGACCTCGGGCTGGATCGTCAACGACGCCCAGCGCTTCTCGCTGATGTTCAACTTCGACCCCGATGCCGCACCCACGCTCACCGTGAACGACATCATCGACCCGTTCTACCTTCCGGTAGACAAGCCCGGCACCGGCTACAACGCAGCCACCGCGCTCGTCACGAAGGGGCTGTTCGAGGCCAACCGCAGCAACCTGCTCGACACGATGAAGACGCGCCAGTCGAACATCTGGCACTACCGTCTCGACTGGTCGCAGGAAGCGGCGCCGTGGAATGACGTGTATGGCGCCTCGCACGCCTTCGACCTGCCGTTCGTGTTCGGCAATTTCGGTCCCTCGGTGCTGTCGAACGTCATGGGCGGCAAGGCCAACGAGAAGGGGCGGCTGGCGCTGTCGAACGCCGTCATGGCCAGCATCGGCGCCTTCATGCGCAAGGGAGATCCGAACACGCCCGAACTTGGTGCGACCTGGGCGCCGTGGCCCGCGCAATTGCTGCTCGACGCCACGCCGCTGGCGGCCAAGATCACGCCGGTGCAATGAGCCGCTTCGTTCAATCGTGCAGTGCGGGTTTGTGTCATTGTGGAAGTGGCCGAAGCTTGCGTGAATCCGTTGTCCGCAGGTTTTCATGAAGTCATTTCACATAGGAGTTCGTAGATGCTGGGTTTGATGCAAGACCAACCGCTTTTGATCTCGTCGCTGATCGAGTTCGTCGAGCGCCACAACGGCGACGGCGAGATCGTCTCGCGCCGTGTCGAAGGCGACATCCACCGCTGCACCTGGAGCGACATCGCATCGCGCGCCAGGCAGGTGGCCAACGCACTGGACGGCGAGCAGTTGCTGTTCAGCGACCGCATCGCCACCCTGGCCTGGAACGGCTATCGCCACCTGGAGCTGTATTACGGTGCGAGCGGCAGCGGCCGCGTGCTGCACACCATCAACCCGCGCCTGCACCCCGACCAGATCGCGTGGATCGCCAACCATGCCGAAGACCAGATCCTGTGCTTCGACCTCACGTTCCTGCCGCTGGTGCAGGCCGTGCATGCGCGCTGTCCCACGATCCGGAAATGGGTTGCACTGTGTGATGCGGACAAGCTCCCCGCCGACAGCGGCGTGCCCAACCTCGTGAGCTACGAAAGCTGGATGGGCGCGCAGTCCACCGACTACGAGTGGCCCAGCTTCGACGAGAACTCCGCCTCGAGCATGTGCTACACGAGCGGCACCACGGGCAACCCGAAGGCCGCGCTCTACAGCCACCGCTCGACCATGCTGCATGCCTACGCCGCGGCCTTGCCCGACGTCATGCGCCTGTCGGCACGCGACTCGGTGCTGCCGGTGGTGCCGATGTTCCACGTCAACGCCTGGGGCATTCCGTACTCGGCGGCGCTGGTGGGCTGCAAGCTCGTGTTCCCCGGCCCGGCGCTGGACGGCAAGTCGGTGTTCGAGCTGATCGAAGGCGAGGGCGTGACCTTCGCGGCGGGCGTGCCCACCGTGTGGCAGATGATGCTCGGCCACATGCAGGCGAACGGGCTGAAGTTCAGCAAGCTCAACCGCACCGTCATCGGCGGTTCGGCCTGCCCGCCGGCCATGATCAAGGCGTTCCAGGAGAACTACAACGTCGAGGTGCTGCACGCCTGGGGCATGACCGAGATGAGCCCGCTGGGCACGCTGTGCACGCTGAAGAACAAGCACCTGTCGCTGCCGGCCGATGCGCAGCTGCAGATCCGCATGAAGCAGGGCCGCGCCATCTTCGGCGTCGACATGAAGATCATCGACGGCGACGGCAAGGAACTGCCGTGGGACGGCAAGGCCTATGGCGACCTGCTGGTCAAGGGCCCGTGGATCGTCAAGGAATACTTCAAGGGCGAGGGCGGCAATCCGCTGATTCCCGACGAGCAGAACCGCGGCTGGTTCCCCACCGGCGACGTGGCCACCATCGACGCCGAGGGCTATCTGCAGATCACCGACCGCAGCAAGGACGTGATCAAGTCAGGCGGCGAGTGGATCAGCTCCATCGAGATCGAGAACATCGCCGTCGCGCACCCGGCCATCGCCATGGCCGCGTGCATCGGCGTGTTCCATCCGAAGTGGGACGAGCGGCCGATCATCGCGGTCGTGAAGAAGCCCGGCGCCGAAGTCACGCGCGAAGAGCTGTTGAAGTTCTACGAGGGCAAGACTGCCAAGTGGCAGATCCCGGACGACGTGGTGTTCGTCGAGGCCATTCCGATCGGCGCCACCGGAAAGATCCTCAAGACCAAGCTGCGCGAGCTGCTGAAGGACTACAAGCTGCCGACCCTCTGAAGACAAGGACACGAGCCAAGCCCACCCGCACTGTCGCCTACGCGATAGGAAAGCCGCCCCGGCGGCCTTCCTTCCGGGCATTCCCTGTGCGGCGAAGAAAAGGGCGCTTGTACGCTGGCATTCCGCCTTTCACACTGGAGACTCTTCATGCAATTTGCTATCAAGTCAGTAGCTGCCTGTGCAATGTTGGTGAGCGCTGCCGCTGCATTCGCTCAGAAGGGCGAGACCGTCAAGATCGCCTGGCTCGACCCGCTGTCGGGCCTCATGGCCGCGGTCGGCACCAACCAGCTCAAGACCACGCAATTCCTTGCTGAAGAGTTCAACAAGAAGAACCAGTCGGGCGTGAAGTTCGAGATCATCGCGCTCGACAACAAGCTCAGCCCGCAAGAGACCACCGCCGCGCTGCGTTCCGCGCAAGACCAGGGCGCGCGCTACATCATGCAGGGCAACGGCTCCGGCCCCGCGCTAGCCATCATCGACGCCGTCGAGAAGAACAACGCGCGCAATCCGGGCAAGGAGCTGCTCTACATGAACTACGCTGCGGTCGACCCCGACCTGACCAACAGCAAGTGCAGCTACTGGCACTTCCGGCTGGACGCCGACACCTCCATGAAGATGGAGGCGCTGACCACCTGGATGAAGGACCAGCCTGACATCAAGAAGGTCTACATCCTCGGCCAGAACTACGCCCACGGCGTGCAGGTGTCCAAGTTCGCCAAGGAAGACCTGAAGGTGAAGCGCCCCGACATCCAGATCGTGGGCGACGACCTGCATCCGCTCGCGCAGGTGCGCGACTTCTCTCCGTACATCGCAAAGATCAAGGCTTCGGGCGCCGACACCGTCATCACCGGCAACTGGGGCTCCGACCTGTCGCTGCTCATCAAGGCGGCCAACGACTCGGGGCTGAACGTCAAGTTCCTGACCTACTACGCGCCGGGTGCGGGCACGCCCACGGCCATGGGCGCCACTTCCGACGGCAAGGTCTACACCGTCGCCTACGCCCACTACAACATGGGCGGAGAAATCCAGCAGCTGCTCGCCGGCTACAAGAAGCGCATGAATGACGACCTCACGCAGTCGTCGATCTATCACGTGTTCGCACTGCTCGATGCCGCCTTCGCCAAGACCAAGTCGACCGACCCGGTCAAGGTGGCCGCGGCGCTGGAGGGCATGAAGATCAAGAGCTTCAACGGCGAGGTCGAGATGCGCAAGGCCGACCACCAGCTGCAGCAGGGCCTGTACATCTCGCGCTGGGAAAAGGCCAGCGCCAAGTACCCCTACGACGCGGAGAACACCGGCTACACGAACGTTCCCGTGAAGTACTACGAATCGTACGTGGCGAGCACGCCCACGTCGTGCCAGATGAAGCGCCCCTAGGCGTCTTTGTGAACGCGTTTCCTACCCATTGGTAGCAGCTGTCTACCAACGGGTAGCAAATTGGAGAAACGCGGTGTCGCATGCGCGATAGAAACGGGCCTTTGCAGCACCCCTCTTACGGGCATTCCCTGAGGAGTGGGGCTGCAAACGCTTGTACTCTCGTGCGGCGTTTTGAATCGGTTTGACCAGGAGATATAGATTGAAGTTCGCTCTGAAAATCGCTACCGCGGCCGTCATCGCGGCAACCGCCACCGGCGCCCTTGCCCAGAAGGGTGAAACCGTCAAGATCGCATGGCTCGACCCGTTGTCGGGCCTCATGGCCGCGGTCGGGACGAACCAGCTCAAGACCTTCCAGTTCTTTGCCGAAGAGTTCAACAAGAAGAATGCGGCAGGCGTGAAGTTCGAGATCATCGGCATCGACAACAAGCTCAGCCCGCAAGAGACCACCAGCGCACTGCGTTCTGCCCTCGACCAGGGCGCGCGCTACATCGTGCAGGGCAACGGCTCCGGCCCTGCGCTGGCCATCATCGACGCGCTCGAGAAGAACAACGCGCGCAATCCCGGCAAGGAAGCGCTGTACCTGAACTACGCCGCCGTCGACCCCGACCTGACCAACAGCAAGTGCAGCTACTGGCAGTACCGCTTCGACGCCGACACGTCGATGAAGATGGAAGCGCTGACCACCTACATGAAGGACCAGCCGGAAATCAAGAAGGTCTACCTGCTCAACCAGAACTACGCGCACGGCCAGCAGGTCTCCAAGTTCGCCAAGGAAAACCTCAAGAACAAGCGCCCCGACGTGCAGATCGTCGGCGACGACCTGCATCCGCTGGCCCAGGTGCGCGACTTCGCGCCGTACATCGCCAAGATCAAGGCCTCGGGCGCCGACACCGTCATCACCGGCAACTGGGGCTCCGACCTCGCGCTGCTTATCAAGTCGGCCAACGACTCGGGCCTGAACGTCAAGTTCTACACCTACTACGCCGTGACCAGCGGCACGCCGACCGCCATGGGCGCTGCGTCCGACGGCAAGGTGTACCAGGTCGGCTATGCCCACTACAACATGGGCGGCGACATGCAGAAGTACGCCGAAGAGTTCAAGAAGAAGTTCAACGACGACCTCTACACCACCGACGTCTACACCGTGTTCCAGGCGCTGACCGAAGCCTTCGTGAAGACCAAGTCGACCGACCCCGTCAAGGTTGCCGCCGCCATGGAAGGCATGAAGTTCAAGAGCTTCAACGGCGAGATCGAACTGCGCAAGACCGACCACCAGGCACAGCAGGGCCTGTACATCGCCAAGTGGGAGAAGGCCAGCGCCAAGTACCCGTACAGCCCGGAGAACACCGGCTACACGCTGGCCCCGGTGAAGTACTACGACGCCTACGTGGCCAGCACGCCCACCTCCTGCCAGATGAAGCGGCCCGGCGGCGCCTCCTGATCGCTGTCTGATCGCCACCTGACAGGTCGAGGCCCGACTTCAACACTCGGGCCTTTTTCTTTTTTACCTGACACGAAAGACCGATGAACGTCGAATTCTTCGTCATCTCGCTGCTCAACGGCGTGAGCTACGGCTTGCTGTTGTTCATGCTGAGCTCTGGCCTCACGCTGATCTTCAGCATGATGGGCGTGCTCAATTTCGCGCACGCCAGCTTCTACATGCTGGGCGCCTATTTCGCCTACACGCTGTCGGGCGTCGTCGGTTTCTGGCCGGCGCTCTTCATCGCGCCGCTCTTGGTGTTCGCGCTGGGCGCGGCCTTCGAGCGCTACTGCCTGCGCCGGGTCCACAAGTTCGGCCACGTGCCCGAGCTGCTGGTGACCTTCGGTCTTTCGTACCTGATCCTCGAACTCGTGCAACTGGTGTGGGGCCGCTCCACGGTGCCGTACGGCCTGCCGTCGGCGCTGCAGGGCCCGCTCTTCTCGCTCTACGGCACGCAGTTTCCCAAGTCGCGCTCGTTCATCATGCTGGTGGCGGTGCTGATGCTGGTGTCGGTGTGGCTGCTGCTCACGCGCACGCGCATCGGCCTGGTCATCCAGGCGGCGTTGAAGCACCCCGACATGGTCGAGGCGCTGGGCCACAACGTGCCGCGCGTGTTCATGCTGGTGTTCGGCGGCGGCGCAGCGCTGGCTGGCCTCGCGGGCGTGGTCGGCGGCAACACCTACGTCACCGAGCCGGCCATGGCGGGTTCGGTCGGCTCCATCATCTTCGTGGTGGTGGTGGTCGGCGGCATGGGCTCGCTGGCAGGCGCCTTCCTGGCCTCGCTGATCATCGGCGTGGTGCAGACTTTCGCCGTGGCCATGGACCAGTCGCTCGCCACCGGCCTGCAGGCGCTCGGCGTGGCGGTGAGCGACCAGACCTTCGGCTATGAACTGCTGAAGCTCACCATTTCGCAGGTGGCACCGATCCTGCCGTATCTGTTCCTGGTGCTGATTCTCATCTTCAGGCCCAAGGGTCTTCTCGGAACGCGGGAGGACTGACGCCATGAACACTGCAACCACCACAACCACGCCAGCCGCTTCGGCCAACAAGGCGCCGACGCAGTACTACCGCTTCAAGCCGCTGAACATCGGCCGCATCCTGATCTGGTCTTTCTTCGCGCTGTTGCTGATCGTGGCGCCGATGATCTTCACCAGCAGCCTGGCTCTCACCATGCTGTCGCAGATCGGCTACCTCATCATCATCTGCCTGAGCTACAACATGCTGCTGGGGCAGGGCGGCATGCTCAGCTTCGGGCATGCGGTGTACGTGGGCCTGGGCTCGTTCATCGCCATCCACGCGATGAACCTGGCCAGCGCCGGCAAGCTGCCGATTCCGCTGGTGCTCATCCCGCTCGTGGGTGGCCTGGGCGGCATGTTCTTCGCCGTGGTGTTCGGCTACGTGTCGACCAAGAAGTCGGGCACCACCTTCGCGATGATCACGCTCGGCCTCGGCGAGCTGGTGGCCGCCATGGCGCTGATGTTCCCGAGCTTCTTCGGCGGCGAGGGCGGCATCACCACCAACCGCGTGTACGGCGCCTCGGTCTTCGGCATCAACTTCGGGCCGCAGAACCAGGTGTATTACCTGATCGCCGTGTACTGCTTCATCTGCACCGGGCTGATGTTCGCCTTCACCGGCACGCCCCTCGGGCGCATGCTGAACGCGGTGCGCGACAACCCGGAGCGCGTGGAGTTCATCGGCTACAACACGCAGCGCGTGCGCTACTACGCCTTCATCATCGCGGGCTTCTTCGCGGGCATCGGCGGCGGACTGGCGGCCATCAACTTCGAGATCGTGAACGCGGCCGACAGCCTGAACGGGCTGCGCTCGGGCAGCTACCTGCTGTTCACCTTCCTGGGCGGCGCGACCTTCTTCTTCGGGCCGATCATCGGCGCGGCGTTGCTGGTGTTCGCGCTGGTGCTGCTGTCCGAGCTCAGCAAGGCCTGGCTGCTGTACGTGGGCCTGGTGTTCCTGCTGATGGTGATGTTCGCGCCCGGCGGCGTGGCCAGCCTGATCATGATGAACGTGCGCGTGGCGCTGTTCGGCAAGATCAAGCGCTTCTACGCACTCTACGTGGGCCTCTTCATCGGTGCGGCCATCATGCTCGCGGGCGCTGCCGCCATCGTCGAGATGATCTATCACATGCAGCTGAATGCGGCGCTCGGGCCCGTGGTGCCGCTCGCGGGCCTGCAGCTCGATACCTCATCGGCCACTAGCTGGATCATCGCGGTGGCGCTGCTGGCGGTGGGCCTGGGCGTGTTCGAGGTGGTGCGCCGGCGCTTCGCGAAGGTCTGGGGCCATGCACAGGAAGAAATCGAAGCCGAGATCAAGCGGCGGGAGACGGCATGACCTATTCACTTGAACTCAAGAACCTGCGCAAGAGCTTCGGCAAGACCGACATCATCCGCGGCGTCGATCTGGCCGTGACGGCCGGCGAGCGCATCGCCATCATCGGGCCGAACGGCGCGGGCAAGTCCACGCTGTTCAACCTGATCAGCGGGCGGCTCACGCCCACCAGCGGCGAGGTGCTGCTCAACGGCCAGCGCATCGACGGCATGAAGCCGTACGAGATCAACCGCATGGGGCTGTCGCGCAGCTTCCAGATCACCAACATCTTCCCGAAGCTCACCGTCTTCGAGAACCTGCGCTGCGGCGTGCTGTGGAGCCTGGGCTACAAGTACACCTTCCTGCGCTTTCTCTCGAACCTCGACGACGCCAACGAGCGCACCGAAGAGCTCATCAGGCAGATCGGCCTGGAGAAGAAGCGCGACGTGCACGCGGTGAACCTCACTTACGCCGAGCAGCGCGCGCTGGAAATCGGCGTGACCATTGCGGGCGGCGCCAGCGTCATCCTGCTGGATGAGCCCACGGCGGGCATGAGCAAGACCGAAACCTCGCACTTCATCTCGCTCATCAAGCACGTCACGGTCGGCAAGACACTGCTGACGGTGGAGCACGACATGGGCGTGGTCTTCGGGCTGGCCGACAAGATCGCGGTGGTGGTGTATGGCGAAGTCATTGCCTTCGACACGCCTGCTGCCGTTCGTGCGAATGCGCGCGTGCAGGAGGCCTACCTCGGCTCGTCGGTCGCGGATGCACAAGGGGCGGGACACTGACATGCTGAAGCTCAAAGACATCCACGCCTACTACGGCAAGAGCCATGTGCTGCACGGCGTTTCGTTCGACGTGAACCCCGGCGAAATCGTCGCGCTGCTGGGCCGCAACGGCTCCGGCCGCTCGACCACGGCCAAGGCCATCATGGGCCTGGTGCATGCCGAGGGCGGCCTGCACTGGAAGGGGCAGGACATCCTGCGTCGCAAAGCCTACGAGATCGCCCATTTCGGCATCGGCTACGTGCCAGAGAACCGCGACATCTTCCCCAAGCTCACGGTGCACCAGAACCTGCTGCTGGGGCAGAAGGGCTCGGGCAAGGGCAGCCGCTGGTCGTTCGACGACATGTACGGCATGTTCCCGCGCCTGAAGGAGCGGCAGCACACCGAAGCGGGCGTGCTCTCGGGCGGCGAGCAGCAGATGCTCACGCTGTGCCGCACGCTGATGGGCGACCCCGATCTCATCATCATCGATGAGCCCACCGAAGGCCTCGCGCCCAAGATCGTCGAGCTGGTGGGGCAGTACCTGCGCACGCTGAAGGACAAGGGCATCTCGGTGCTGCTGATCGAACAGAAGCTCACCATCGCGATGCAGATTTCAGACCGCGCGCTCGTCATGGGCCACGGCAGCATCGTGTTCGACGGCACGCCGGACAGCCTCCGCGCCGACGCCACCACTCGCAAAGAGTGGTTGGAGGTTTGATACCCCCAGGGGATTCGGGCTACGCCCCGGATCCCCTTGTCTCTCCAGCGACTGCGTGCCATTGTTGGGCCACGCGAAACGCCTAGAATCCCCGAAAAAGAACACTCGTGCTTTTTCTTCTTTTTCTTCACACACCAAGGAACGCAGCATGACGGCTGAATACAAAGTGCTCGGCGATATCGCCGTGATCACACTGACCAACCCTCCGGTCAACGGTCTCGGTTTCTCGACACGCATCGGCATCACCGATGGCCTGTCGAAGGCCAATGCCGACGACGCCGTCAAGGCCATCGTCATCACCGGCGCCGGCAAGGCTTTCTCGGGCGGCGCGGACATCAAGGAGTTCGGCACGCCCAAGGCGCTGCAAGAGCCCAACCTGCTGAGCGTGATCCTCGCGCTCGAAGCCTCTCCCAAGCCCATCGTCGCATCCATCCACTCGGTGTGCATGGGCGGCGGCCTTGAACTGGCCCTGGGCTGCCACTACCGCGTGGCTGCTCCCGGCACCAGCGTGGCACTGCCTGAAGTCAAGCTGGGCCTGCTGCCCGGCGCTGGTGGCACGCAGCGCCTGCCGCGCGTGCTCGGCGTGGAAACCGCACTGAACATGATCGTCAGCGGCGAGCCCGTGAAGAGCGAACTGCTCGCGAGCCTGCCCGGCCAGAAGCTGTTCGACAAGCTGGCTGCCTCGGCCGAATCGGTGTTCGAAGAAGCCGTGGCCTTCGCCAAGAGCGTGGCCGGCAAGACTGGTGAAGCGCTGCCGCTGGTGCGCAACCTGCCGTGCAAGCACCCGCAGGGCGACGCCTACTTCCAGTTCGCCAAGAACATGGTCGGCGGCATGTCGAAGAACTACCCGGCGCCGCTGAAGTGTGTCGACGCCGTGCAGGCCGCAACGAAACTGAAGTTCGACGAAGGCATGGCCGAAGAACGCCGCCTGTTCACGGCGCTGATGTTCACGCCCGAATCGCTGGCCCTGCGCCACCTGTTCATGGCCGAGCGCGCCGCGAGCAAGATTCCCGACGTGCCCGAAGACACGCCCAAGCGCGAGATCAAGGCCGTTGGCGTGATCGGCGCCGGCACCATGGGTGGCGGCATCTCGATGAACTTCCTGAACGCGGGCATCCCCGTCAAGATCCTCGAGATGAAGCAGGAAGCGCTCGACCGCGGCGTTGCCACCATCAAGAAGAACTACGAAGCCCAGGTCAAGAAGGGCAAGCTCAAGCAGGACAAGTACGAGCAGCGCATGGCGCTCCTGAGCACCACGCTGAGCTACGACGACCTGAAGGACGCCGACCTCATCATCGAGGCCGTGTTCGAAGAAATCGGCGTGAAGGAAAAGGTCTTCAAGGAACTCGACCGCGTGGCCAAGAAGGGCGCGATCCTGGCCTCGAACACCTCGACGCTCGACGTCGACAAGATCGCCTCGTTCACCGACCGTCCGCAGGACGTGGTCGGCATGCACTTCTTCAGCCCCGCCAACGTGATGAAGCTGCTCGAAGTGGTGCGCGGCAAGGCCACCGCCAAGGACGTGCTCGCCACGGTCATGGACATCGGCAAGAAGATCAAGAAGACCTCGGTGGTCTCGGGCGTGTGCGACGGCTTCATCGGCAACCGCATGATCGAGCAGTACTCGCGCCAGGCAGGCTTCCTGCTGGACGAAGGCGCCACGCCGCAGCAGGTCGACAAGGCCGTCGAGAAGTTCGGCTTTGCCATGGGCCCGTTCCGCATGGGCGACCTGGCCGGCAACGACATCGGCTGGGCCATTCGCAAGCGCCGCGCCACCGAGCGCGCCGACATGAAGTACAGCCGTACGGCCGACAAGCTCTGCGAACTGGGCCGCTTCGGCCAGAAGACCGGGGCAGGGTGGTACGACTACCAGGCCGGCAAGCGCGATGCGATTCCGTCGGAACTCGTCAACAAGATGATCGAGGACCACCGCAAAGAGCTTGGCATCACGCCGCGCAAGATCTCCGATGAAGAGATCGTGCAGCGCCTGGTGTACGCACTGGTCAATGAAGGTGCGCACATCCTGGAAGACGGCATTGCCTCGAAGTCTGGCGACATCGACATGGTGTACCTCACCGGCTACGGCTTCCCGATCTGGCGCGGCGGCCCGATGCACTACGCGTCGCAGGTCGGCCTGTACAACGTGGCCGAGACGATGAAGCGCTTTGCCAAGAACCCGCGTGATGACGGCGCGTTCTGGCAGCCCGCACCGCTGATCCAGAAGCTCGTGGCCGAAGGCAAGCAGTTCAGCTGATCCACTAAGGCAAAGGGACCGACCGCCAATGTTGAAACGCATCTTCCTCGGGCTGCTGCTGGCAATCGTCTTGCTGGTGGCCGCCGTGGCGGTCAAGACCTGGACCACACCGTCGCAGCAACTGGCGGTGGCGCCCGCGCCGAAGCTGGACATCGATCTGCAGGCAGCAGCCAAGCGGCTCTCTACAGCGATCACGTTCCGCACGGTGTCGGGCATGGACGATCCGGCTGCGAATGCGGCCGAGTTCGACAAGCTGCATGCATTCCTTGCACAGCAGTTCCCGAAGGTGCATGCCACTCTCAAGAAGGAAGTGGTCGGCAACAAGGCGCTGTTCTATACATGGACCGGCACCGATCCCTCTGCCAAGCCCATCGCATTGATGGCGCATCAGGACATGGTGCCCATTGCCCCGGGCACCGAGAAGGCGTGGACGGTCGACCCCTTCGCGGGCGAGATCAAGGACGGCTTCATCTGGGGCCGCGGCACGCTCGACAACAAGAGCAATCTTCTCGCGCAGATGGAAGGCATCGAGCTGCTCATCGGCGCCGGCTTCAAGCCCAGGCAGACCGTCTATCTCGTGATGGGCGACGACGAAGAGGTGAGCGGCCTGCGCGGTGCGCTGCCTATTGCCGAACTGCTCAAGTCGCGCAACGTGCGCCTCGACTGGGTGCTTGACGAAGGCCTGCTGGTGCTCGACGGCGTGCTGCCGGGCCTGAGCAAGCCCGCGGCGCTCATCGGCCTGGCTGAAAAGGGCTATGGCACCTTCTTCCTCTCGCTCGACACCTCCCCCGGCCACTCGTCGATGCCGCCGCAGCACAGCGCCATCGGCAGCATGAGTGCGGCGCTGGCACGGCTCGAAGCCAATCCGATGCCTGGTGGCATCAAGGGCGTGGCCGGCCAGATGTTCGGCGCGCTTGCGCCAGAGATGAGCGGCGTCAACCGCGTGATGCTGTCCAACCTGTGGCTCACCGAGCCGCTGGTGCGCGGCCAGCTCGAGAAGAGCCCGAGCAGCAATGCCATGCTGCGCACGACCACCGCGCTGACCATCGTTCGCGCCGGCAACAAAGACAACGTGCTGCCCGGCCGCGCCGAAGCCGCCGTCAACTTCCGCATCCTGCCGGGTGACACGCTCGCCAGCGTCGAGGCACACTTGCGCAAGACGCTGGCCAACGACGACATCAAGATCAAGCAGTACCCCGGCAACGCCGAGCCGTCGCCCGTGTCGGCGACCGACAGCACCGGCTACCGCGCGATCCAGCAGGCCGTGCGTCAGACCTTCCCCGATGCGGTGGTGGCCCCCGGCCTCATGACCGCCGCTACCGACTCGCGCCACTTCAGCCTCGTGAGCGATGCCGTCTTCCGCTTCTCGCCGTTCCGCGTGAAGGGCGAAGACCTGGCGCGCTTTCACGGCAACAACGAGCGGCTGGCCATCTCGAACTACGGCGAGATGATCGGCTTCTATCACCAGCTCCTGAGCAACACCAACGCTGCTCCGGCGCAATGACGACAACCTCTTTTCCCTTCCATCTGCTTCAAAGGACCTCACCATGACCAGCGCCGTCATTGTTTCCACCGCCCGCACGCCGCTCGCGAAGAGCTGGAAGGGTGCCTTCAACATGACGCACGGCGCCACGCTCGGCGGCCACGCCGTGCAGCACGCGGTGCAGCGCGCCGGCATCGACCCTGCTTCGGTGGACGACGTCATCATGGGCTGCGCCACGCCCGAAGGCGCGACCGGCTCCAACATCGCACGCCAGATCGCGCTGCGCGCCGGCCTGCCGATCACCACTTCGGGCATGACCATCAACCGTTTCTGCTCGTCGGGCCTGCAGACCATCGCCACCGCCGCCCAGCGCATCATCGCGGGCGAGGGCGAGGTGTACGTGGCCGGCGGCGTCGAGAGCATCTCGTGCGTGCAGAACGAAGCCAACAAGCACATGCTGGCCGACCCGTGGCTCGTGAAGCACAAGCCCGAGATCTACTGGAACATGCTGCAGACGGCCGAGCAGGTCGCCAAGCGCTACAACATCGGCCGCGACGCCATGGACGAATACGGCGCCGCCAGCCAGCAGAAGGCCACCGCCGCGCTGGAAGCCGGCCGCTTCAAGGACGAGATCGCCCCCATCACCGTGCTGGCCGGCGTGGCCGACCCCGTGCTGGGCCTGCGCACCAAGGAAGTCACCATCGAGAACGACGAAGGCATCCGCGCCGGCACCACCAAGGAAGGCATCAGCGGCATCCGCTCGGCCATTCCCGGCGGCCTGATCTCGGCCGGCAATGCCAGCCAGTTCTCCGACGGCGGCGGCGCCTGCGTGGTGGTCGACGAGAAGTACGCCGAGCAGAAGGGCCTGAAGCCCCTGGGCCGCTTCCTCGGTTTTGCCGTGGCCGGCTGCGAGCCCGACGAAATGGGCATCGGCCCCGTGTTCGCCATTCCGAAGGTGCTCAAGCGCCTGGGCCTCACGGTCAACGACATCGACCTGTGGGAGCTGAACGAAGCTTTCGCCGTGCAGGTGATCTACTGCCGCGACAAGCTCGGCATTCCGGCCGACCGCCTGAACGTGGACGGCGGCGCCATTGCTGTGGGCCACCCCTACGGCGTGAGCGGCCAGCGCCTCACGGGCCACGCGCTCATCGAAGGCAAGCGCCGCGGTGCCAAGAAAGTCGTGGTCACGATGTGCATCGGCGGCGGCATGGGTGCCGCGGGCGTGTTCGAGGTCTTGTAATCATGTCCGGCTTGGGCCACGACCACGAGGTCTCGCCCGAAGCCGTTCTGGCCTACGGGCGCCGCATGCTTGCATCGCAGCCGTTCAGCGTGCTGATCGGCGCGGAGTTGCACGCGCTGGCGCCGGGCCTTGCCGAGCTTCAGCTGCCGCTCACGGCGCAGCTGAAGCAGCAGAACGGCTTTGCCCACGGCGGCATCGTGAGCTACATGGCCGACAACGCGCTCACCTTTGCCGGTGGCAGCGCGTTGCGTGTGCCGGTGGTGACTTCCGAATTCAAGATCAACTATGTGCGGCCGGCTCTTGGCGACCGCTTGATCGCACGGGCCACCACAGCCCATTGCGGCAGCTCGCAGGCCGTCTGCACCTGCGAAGTGTTCGTGGTGAACGACGGTGCAGAGAAGCTCTGCGCGCTGGCGCAGGGCACCATCGCGAAACTGCCTGACTCTCCGAAAAAGTAGCAAGAAGAGACACCCTCATGAGCCTGCGTTCCACCCTCGACTTCCTGCTCTACGACTGGCTCGACGCCGAGTCGCTCAACCAGCGCGAACGCTTTGCCGACCACTCGCGCGAAACCTTCGACGCGGTGCTCGATACCTGCGAGCGCATCGCGCGCGAAAAGTACGCGCCGTTCAACCGCACGGTCGACACGCAGGAGCCGCATTTCGATGGCGAAAAAGTCATCCTGCCGCAGGCCACGCATGACGCGCACAAGGCTTTCGTCGAGTCGGGAATGATGAGCGCGGCGCAAGACTACGACATCGGCGGTATGCAGCTGCCGTACACGCTCTCTGCCGCGGCCAACAGCTTCTTCGCGATGGCCTCCGTGAGCATCGGCTCCAACATGCTCACGAGCGGCAACGCCAACCTGCTGATGGTGCACGGCACCGAGATGCAGAAAGAGGTGTTCGCCAAGAACGAGTTCTCGGGCCGCTGGGCCGGCACCATGTGCCTGTCGGAGCCGCAGGCCGGTTCGTCGCTGAGCGACGTGGCCACGCGCGCAGTGCCCGACGGCGCCGGCTTTCAAAATGACCCGCTGGGCCCGCGCTATCGCCTCACGGGCAACAAGATGTGGATCTCGTCGGGCGACCACGAGCTGACCGAGAACATCGTGCACATCGTGCTCGCCAAGATCCCCGACGAGAACGGCAAGCTGGTGCCGGGCACGCGCGGCATTTCGCTGTTCATCGTGCCCAAACGCATGGTCGATACCAAGGGCGAGCTGACGGGCCAGCGCAACGACGTTGCGCTCGCGGGCCTGAACCACAAGCTGGGCTGGCGCGGCACCACCAATACGCTGCTGAACTTCGGCGAGGGCAAGTACCCGGTCGATGGCAAGGCCGGTGCCGTGGGCTACTTGGTCGGCGCCCCCGGCAAGGGCCTGCACTGCATGTTCCACATGATGAACGAGGCGCGCATCGGCGTCGGCACGGCCGCCACCATGCTCGGCATGGCCGGCTACCACGCCTCGCTCGAATATGCCAAGAGCCGTCCGCAGGGGCGGCTGGTGAAGAAGCCGGATGCAGCAGGGGCCGCAGTCGCCAAGGACTCGGCCGCGCCGCAGGTGCGCATCATCGAGCACGCCGATGTGCGGCGCATGCTGCTGGCCCAGAAGGCGTACTGCGAAGGCGCGCTGGCGCTGGAGCTGTACTGCGCCCGGCTGGTCGACGAGCAGAAGACCGGCGACGCGCAGGCCGCCGACGACGCGCGCCTGTTGCTCGAAGTGCTCACGCCCATCGCCAAGAGCTGGCCCAGCGAGTGGTGCCTGGAGGCCAATTCGCTGGCCATCCAGGTGCATGGCGGCTACGGCTACACGCGCGACTTTCCGGTGGAGCAGTACTGGCGCGACAACCGCCTGAACATGATTCACGAGGGCACCCACGGCATCCAGGCAGCCGACCTGCTGGGTCGCAAGGTGCTGATGGAAAAGGGCCGCGGCCTGCAGCTGCTGGCTGGGCGCATGACCGACACCATCGGGCGCGCCGCCAAGGTGCCGGCATTGGCCGCTCATGCCAAGGCGCTGGGCGTCGCGCTGCAGCGCATCGGCAGTGCCACCGAGGCCGCATGGTCCACCGGCGACCCGGCCGACGCGCTGGCCAACGCCGTGCCGTACATGCAGGCCTTCGGCCACACGGTGCTGGCCTGGATCTGGCTCGACGTGGCCCAAAGGGCCCTGCAGACCGACGGTGAAAAGGCGAGGGCGGTAACAGCTGGCAAGATCGGCGCCACGGACTATTTCTTCCACTACGAGCTGCCGAAAATCGGCGCATGGCTCAACGTGGTCGAAACCCGTGACCCGACCTGTACAGCTTTGCCCGAGGACGCCTTCTGATGGCCACTACCGATTCGCCGAACGCCAACCCCAACAACAACACCCCCGCCGTCAAACCTCCCAAGCCGCACGCGCGGCTCGAGAAGTGGATCTGGATCCTGATCTACGGCGGCCTGTTCGTCGTGATCCTGGGCATTGCCACCGGCCGCACCGACGCCGCGCTGGGCTGGTCCCTCGCCGTGCCCGGCGGCATCGTGGCGCTGGTCGGCTTCGTGCTGATCTACGTGCGCTCGCGGCTGCCCAACACCCCTACCAAGTAAAGAGGCCCGCCATGCTCAAGCACATCGTGATGTGGAAGTTCAAGGAACACGCCGAGGGCACCGACAAGGCGACCAACCTGCTGAAAGCCAAGGCATTGCTCGACGCCTGCGCCAAGCTGTCGCCCGGCACGCTGCGCTTCGAGGTGGCCATTGCCCAGCCCGGGCTGGAAGCCACCTACGACCTGGTCCTGTACTCGGAATTCACCGACTCCGCCGCGCTCGCGGCCTATTCGGACCATCCGCAGCACGTGGCCCTGAAGCCTTTCATCGGCGCCGTGCGTGAAGCCCGCCAGTGCATGGACTACGAGATCTGAGCCTGACATTCAAAACCGGAGACACCTCATGACGCCCCGCAACATCAAGCAGCTGTTCGACCTCACCGGCAAGACCGCACTCATCACCGGCGGCTCGCGCGGCCTGGGCCTGCAGATGGCCCATGCGCTCGGCGAAGCCGGCGCGAAGATCATGCTGAGCTCGCGCAAGGCCGACGACCTGGAGCAGGCCGCCGCCGAGCTGCAAGCCGCCGGCATCGACGCGCGCTGGATCGCCGCCGACTGCTCGAAGGAAGAAGACACCCGCCGCCTGGCCGACGAGACGCTGCAGCGCATGGGCGCAGTCGACATCCTCATCAACAACGCGGGTGCCAGCTGGGGTTCGCCGGCCGAGAGCCACCCGGTCGAGGCCTGGGACAAGGTGATGAACCTCAACGTGCGCGGCTATTTCATCTTGTCGCAGCAGATCGCCAACGGCTACATGATTCCGAAGAAGACCGGCCGCATCATCAACATCGCCTCGATCGCCGGGCTGAACGGCAACCCGCCTGAAATGCAGACGCTGGCCTACAACACCTCCAAGACCGCGGTCATCGGCTTCACCCGCACGCTGGCCGCCGAATGGGGCCGCTACGGCATCAATGTGAACGCGATCTGCCCCGGCTTCTTCATGACGAAGATGGCCGCCGGTCTCATCAAGTCGCTGGGCGAGGAAAAGATGGCCGCGCAGGCCCCGCTCGGCCGCCTGGGCGACGAGGAAGACCTGAAGGGCCTGACGCTGCTCTTCGCGAGCGATGCAGGCAAGCACATCACCGGCCAGTGGCTGGCTGTGGACGGCGGCGTCAGCGTGGTGCTGGGTGCGGCCTGACATGTCTTCTTCAGATTCCAGCGACATCAACATCCGCTCGTACACGAGCCAGATCCCGTTCGCGCGCCACCTGGGCTTCGAGCTGACGAAGTTCGAGGGCGGCGAGTCGGAGATCATCTACACGGCGAAGCCCGAGCACCTGAACACCTTCGACGTGACGCACGGCGGCGCCTGCATGACGCTGCTCGACATCACCATGGCAGCAGCCGCGCGCAGCGTGGCGCCCGAGACGGGTGTGGTCACCATCGAGATGAAGACCAGCTTCATGCAGCCTTCGGTCGGCCCGTTGCACGCACGCGGCACGCTCATTCACAGGACGGCGACGCTGGCTTTCACTGAGGCCAAAATCTACGACGAACAGGAACGCGTGTGCGCCCACGCCACCGGCACCTTCAAGTACGTGAAGCGCCGGCTGCCGACCGGCCCCGCCAGCGCCAACGAGATGCGGCCGCCGTCGACCGACTGACTGACTGACTGACTGACACTTTCCCGGAGACATTCATGCCGATCAACAAGCAGATCCACCTCGACAACCGCCCCGACGGCGAGGCCGTGGCCAGCAACTTCAAGCTCGTGTCCGCCGAGACCCCCGCGCTCAAGGACAACCAGGTGCTCGTGCGCCACCACTACATGAGCCTCGACCCGTACATGCGCGGCCGCATGAACGACGCCAAGAGCTACGCGCAGCCCCAGCCGCTGGGCCAGACGATGCAGGGCGGCACGGTCGGCGAAGTGGTCGAGAGCAAGCACCCCAAGTACGCCGTGGGCGACAAGGTGGTCGGCTTCGGCGGCTGGCAGGAATACAGCGTGGTCGATGCCTCCCAGCCCGGAGCGCTGAAGAAGGTCGACACCACGCATGTGCCGCTGTCGCACTACCTCGGCGCGGTCGGCATGCCCGGCGTCACGGCCTGGTACGGGCTGGTGAAGATCATTGCGCCCAAGGCCGGTGAAACGGTGGTCATCACCGCCGCCAGCGGCGCCGTGGGCAGCGCCTTCGGTGCGCTGGCCAAGGCGCGCGGCTGCCGTGTGGTCGGCATTGCCGGTGGCCCCGACAAGTGCAAGTACGTGACCGACGAGCTGGGCTTCGATGCCTGCATCGACTATCGCGTGCACGCCGACGTCAAGTCGATGAGCGCGGCGCTCAAGGAAGCCTGCCCGAACGGCATCGACGGCTACTTCGAGAACGTCGGCGGCTACATCTTCGACGCGGTGCTGCTGCGCGCCAACGCCTTCGCCCGCGTGGCGCTGTGCGGAATGATCGCGGGCTACGACGGCCAGCCGCTGCCGCTGGCCAACCCGGCGCTGATCCTCATCAACCGCATGAAGATCGAAGGCTTCATCGTCAGCGAGCACATGGAAGTGTGGCCCGAGGCGCTGACCGAGCTGGGCACGCTGGTGGCCACGGGCAAGCTGAAGCCGCGCGAGTCGATTGCGCAAGGCATCGAAGCGGCGCCTGAAGCCTTCCTGGGCCTGCTCAAGGGCAGGAACTTCGGCAAGCAACTCGTCAAGCTGATCTGATGCACTGGATGAACTGAACGCACGGCAAGGAGGCCGGTCATGGAAACCACGCACGAGGTGTTCAACCAGCCCACGCCGCTGGTGGACTACAACCTCTTCGACACCAACCGGCCCTTGCGCGATGCGCTGAAGTTCAACGCGCCCGCGTTGCAGACGACGCAGCTGCACGAGCTTGGCGCCACCCTCGGCACGGCCGGCATGCAGGCGCATGCGCGGCTCGCCAACATCCACACGCCCGAGCTGCATACGCACGACCGCTTCGGGCGGCGCATCGACGAGGTGGAGTTCCATCCGAGCTACCACGCGCTGATGACCGCCGCCGTGGGTGCCGGGCTGCACGGCACGCCCTGGACGGGCACTTCGGCCTCGCCGCATGTGCTGCGCGCAGCGGGCTTCATGCTCTTCACCGAGCTGGAGCCATCGATTCTTTGCCCCATCTCCATGACCTACGCGGTCACGCCCGCGTTGCGCGGCAATGCGGCCGTATACGCCGACTGGGGCCCGAAGCTCGGCAGCCTCTGGTACGACCCGGCCCTGAAGCTTTTCAGCGACAAGCCCGGCGTGACTATGGGCATGGGCATGACCGAGAAGCAGGGCGGTTCCGACGTGCGGGCCAACACCACGCAAGCCGTGCGCGACGGCAGCGATGCCTGGGGCGAGCGCTATGCCATCACCGGCCACAAGTGGTTCTTCTCGGCGCCGATGTGCGATGCCTTCCTGGTGCTGGCGCAGGCGCCCGCGGGGCTTTCGTGCTTCTTCCTGCCGCGCGTGCTGCCCGACGGCTCGCGCAACGCCATCCAGATCCAGCGGCTGAAGGACAAGCTCGGCAACAAGGCCAACGCAAGTTCCGAGGTCGAGTTCCAGGGCGCCAGCGCGTGGCTCGTGGGAGAAGAGGGCCGCGGCATCCCGCAGATCCTCGAGATGGGCACGATGACGCGGCTCGACTGCGCGCTGGGCACCAGCGGGCTGATGCGCCAGTCGCTGGGCATCGCGCTCAATCATGCGATGCAGCGCAAGGCCTTCGGCAAGCCGCTGATCGAACAGCCCTTGATGAAGAACGTGCTGGCCGATCTCGCGCTAGAAAGTGAAGCCGCCACCGCGCTCGCCATTCGCCTGGCCCGTGCCTTCGACAATCAGGCCGACGAGCACGAGCGCCTGATGGCCCGCCTGCTCACGCCGGTCGCCAAGTTCTGGATCTGCAAGCGCGGCAGCGCCTTCGCGCAGGAGGCCATGGAATGCCTCGGCGGCAACGGCTACGTGGAAGAGGGTGGCGAGGGCGTCATGGCCCGCATCTACCGCGAGATGCCGCTCAACTCCATCTGGGAAGGCGCGGGCAACATCATGGCGCTCGACCTGCTGCGCGGCCTGCGCAAGGGCGACGCGGTGGCCGCGCTGACGAAGGAGCTGGCGCCTGCGCGTGGTCAGCACGCAGCGCTCGACCGGCTGGCCGACGCGCTGCCGGCTCGCATCGAGGCGATGGCCTCCGAAGCTGAGGCCCGTCGCCTCGCGCAAGACGTTGCGCTCGCCGTGCAGGCTGCACTGCTCGTACAGACCGCGCCACCTGCCATTGCTGGCGCGTTCTGCGCCTCGCGCCTGGGTGGCGACTGGGGCAATGCCTTTGGCACGCTGGCCGCGGGCACCGATTTCGATTCGATCATCCAGCGCGCGCAACCCCGTTGAAACGCGCCGAACCCACCACAGAAGAAAGACCCCACCCATGGCCGACCTGATCCTTCACCACTACCTGACCTCCCCATTCTCGGAGAAGGTGCGCCTGATCCTCGGTGCCAAGAAGCTGCCGTGGAAGTCGGTCTTCATCCCGCCGATCATGCCCAAGCCCGACGTGGAGGTGCTCACCGGCGGCTACCGCAAGACGCCGTTCCTGCAGATCGGCGCCGACATGTATTGCGACAGCGCACTCATCGCCGACGTGCTCGAACACCTGCAGCCCGAACCCACGCTCTACCCCGAGCCTGAAAAGGGCATGTCGCGCATCCTCGCCCAGTGGGCCGACACCACGCTCTTCTGGGCTGCCATGGCCTGGAACCTGCAGCCCAGGGGCGCGGCCGAGGTGTTCGCCAAGGCCCCGCCAGAAGCCGCAAAAGCCTTCGGCGAAGACCGCGGCAAGATGAGCGCCGGCAACATGACCCGCCTGCGCCCCGCCGACGCCACCAGCGCCTACAAGTCGTACCTGCGCCGCCTGTCGGACATGCTCGACGAGAAACCCTTCCTGCTCGGCGAGGTGCCCAGCATTGCCGACTTCTCGGCCTACCACCCGCTCTGGTACACGCGGCGCATCGAGTCGGTTCGCACCATCCTCGACCTGACGCCCGCGGTGATCGACTGGCTCGACCGCATGGCCGCCATCGGCCACGGCGTTCCCGAGAAGTTCACGAGCGACGAGGCCATTGCAGTAGCCAAGGCCGCGACGCCGCACACGCTGCTGACCGACAGCACCTTCCAGGACGACCACGGCATTCCGCTGGGTAGCGCCGTCACCGTGCGCGCCGAGAGCTTCGGCCTCGAAGAGACGCCCGGCACGCTGGTCGCGGCTACGCGCACGCACTACACGCTGGAGCGCAGCAGCGAGCGGACTGGCACGGTGCATGTGCACTTTCCGCGGATCGGGTATGTGCTGAAGAAGGCTGAGGCCTGAAACCTGCCGAGACAAGCAGACGGGCACCTTCGTGACTGCGCCGGCGCGCTTTCCGTATTTCAATAGCGTCTCCACCCCAGAGACATTCAACAAAGCAGAAGGACACCGGCAAATGATTCAGGACTTCAAGGGCAAGACCGCCGTACTCACCGGCGCGGGCTCGGGCTTCGGCCTGGAGTGCGCGCGCATCGGCGCCGCCCGTGGCATGAACCTCGTGCTGGTCGACGTGCAGCAGGACGCGCTCGACAAGGCCCAGGCAGAAATGGAAGCAGCCGGTGCTCAGGTGCTGGCGCGCAAGGTCGACGTGTCGAACGCGGCGCAGATGGAAGCGCTGGCCGCTGCCGTGAAGGAACGCTTCGGCGCGCCGCACTTCGTGTTCAACAACGCGGGCGTGGGCGCTGGTGGCCTAGTGTGGGAGAACACCGTGGCTGACTGGGAGTGGGTGCTGGGCGTAGACCTGTGGGGCGTGATTCACGGCGTGCGCCTGTTCACGCCGATGATGCTCGAGGCCGCCGCGAAAGACCCGGGCTATCGCGGCCACATCACCAACACCGCCAGCATGGCGGGCCTGCTCACGCCGCCCAACATGGGCATCTACAACGCCGCGAAGGCAGCGGTCGTGAGCCTCACCGAGACGATGTACCAGGACCTGAACCTCGTCACCGACCAGATCGGTGCGAGCCTGCTGTGCCCGTACTTCGTGCCCACCGGCATCACCAGCAGCGAGCGCAACCGACCGAATGCGCCGAAGGAAACCGAGCTCACCAGGAGCCAGCTCATCGGCCAGGCCATGAGCAACAAGGCTGTGAGCAGCGGCAAGATCACGGCCGCAGAAGTCGCGGCCAAGGTGTTCGACGCCATCACCGCCAACCAGTTCTACGTGTTCAGCCACCCGAAGGCGCTGGGCAACGTGCGCAGCCGCATGGAGAACATCGCCTCCATCACCAACCCGGCCGACCCCTTCCTGGAGCGACCAGAGATCGGGCAGAAGCTGCGCGAGCAGCTGCGCTCGGCCTGAGCAGTTTTTTCCCAGTCATCAGGAGGCCTGCAGCTCGCCTACCAGCGCCTCGGCGCGGGCGAGCGCACTAGCGATGGAGCGGTCCAGCAGGTCCCCATGGTCTTCGGCGTGCTCGATGGCCACGCTGTGCACTTCGTTGAGACCGAGCAGGGCCAGCGGGCTCGTGATGCCGGGCGTGAGCAGGTCCAGATGCGCCTGGAACCCGCCCGGCCCGTAGCCGCTGCTGCCGCACGAGGTCAGCAGCACCGTGCGGCGGTTGCGCTCGGCCAGCAGCGGCACATACGGGTTCTCGCGGCTGCGGTCGAAGTCGAAGGTGGCTCCGACGCGCACGATGTTGTCGATCCATGACTTGAGCGGTGCCGGCATGCTGAAGTTGTACATCGGCACGCCGATCACCAGCACGTCGGCGCGGTGGATCTCGGCAATCAGCGCATCGCTTTCGGCCAGTACGGCGTGCATCCACGGTTCGCGTTCCGCGGCGGGCGTATAGCCCGACGCAATCCATTCGCCAGTGACGTTGCTCGGCGGCGCGGCGCCGATGTCGCGATAGATCACCTCGGTGCCCGGCTGCGTCGCGAGCCAGCTCGACACGAAGTGATGGCTCAGCCGGCGCGAATGCGAGCCGTGAACGTGGGTGCCGGAACGGCCGGGGCGGGCGCTGGCGTCGATGTGGAGCAGTGTGGTCATGGCGTGGTCCTCGTTGACGTGAAGGGTGGGATGAAGAGAATTCAGCTGTCTGCTTGACATGGTTCTCAATTTATCCAGGCATTCCCAGCGCGACAAACGACGATTTCTTTGCATTACTGAAAAATTAATTCATCCATGGCCAACCTTCGCCAACTCCCTCCGCTGGCGGCGCTGCGCGCCTTCGAAGCGGCCGCGCGGCACTGCAGCGCCAAGCTCGCGGCCAATGAGCTTTCGGTCACGCCTACCGCCATCAGCCATCAGGTGCGGCAGCTCGAAGACTCACTCGGCGTGCCGCTGTTCATCCGCCAGCCGCGGCAACTGGTGCTCACGCCGCAGGGCAGGGAACTGCAGGCGGTGCTGAGCGAATCGTTCAATGCCATGGCGAATGCGGTGGCGCGGCTGCGTGCACCGCCCGAGCGCAGCGCCATCACCTTGTCGGCCACGCCGGCCGTCGCGGCGCGCTGGCTGCTGCCGCGCGTGAGCACTTTGCGCGCGCTGCACCCGAGGCTCGACCTGCGCATTCATGCGTCGCACGAAGCGGTTGCGCTCGACGGTGTCACGGCTGACATCGCCATCCGCTACGGCAAGGGACAGTGGCCGGGCATGGTGGCCGAGAAGCTGTTCGACAACGTCTTCGCGCCGGCCTGCAGCCCCGCGCTCAAGCTGCGCCGGCGCAGTGACCTGACGCGGCACACGCTGCTGCACTTCGCGGTCCCCGGCAACAAGAGCCAGCCCGGCACCTGGGCCGAGTGGCAGCAGCAGGCGCAGGTGCCCGGCCTCGACGTATCGGCCGGGCCGGTGTTCTCGGACGAAACGCACACCGTGTCTGCCGCGCTGCAGGGGCAAGGCGTGGCGTTGATGGGCCTTGCGCTGATTGCCGACGAATTGCGCGCGGGCAATCTGGTGCAGCCCTTCGGTCCGGAGTTGCCTGGGCTGCCGTTCTATCTGGTGTGCCTCGAGTCGCGGCGTTCGGAGCCGGCCGTCGCTGCGGTGTTCGAGTGGGTGAGGGGGCTTCAGCCGCTGGGTGCCTGAGCGCGTGACTTTCGACACTGGTGGTCGCTCGTTCGCAGTCCTAGAGTCCGACCGTGAGTCGCTTGCGCGGCTCATCTCGGGTTGCAGGAGCGAGATGTCCTGCGTTCAGAAGTACCAATGGAGGGAAGAAATCATGAAACGTGCAACCGCAATCAAGGCTGGCGCCGTGGCCGCGATCTTGTCGTCGCTGGCTCTGGCTGCCCCGGCTGTCGCAGGGCCGTTCACCCAGTGCAGCGACCACTGGCTGTTCTGGAGTGGCTATCAGCTGATCATGGAAGCGATCTTCGACCTCTGCGGCTGAGAGGTGCCCGCGCTGCGCAATGTTTGACATTTGTCAAATATTGCGCAGGTTCACTGGCTTTCTGCACCGAACCTGCTCTCATGTGCGGTGCGCGCGAATTAATCCCTTAGCCCGATCGGCTGTTCTTCTTAACCTTCCTGTACTTTTTTGACGAAGGTCAGGAAAGGTTGCGCGCAGTCCATGCTGCCTCGCACCTGCCTGCACCGGCTACCGAATTACACGCGACATCTGCGAAGAGGGAGGCTATTCATGCGCACACCGTTCCAACCCGAAACCAGCCCGGACGAGCCTTTGGCGGCCGGGCGCGGGCCAGCGTACATGGCATGGTTGTCCGTGCTCCTGTGCATCGTGGCAGCCGTGGCCTTTGTGGTCGTGGCCATCCTTGTTCCGAACATCATTGCGGCATCGATGTTCACGACGGCAGCCATCATGTTCCTGGGTGCTGGCCTGATCCTCGGCTTGAGCATGTGGGTCTTTCCGGACCTTCCCCGCTAGATGGCTTCGCAGGAACCCATGGCGGGAAAATCCGCGGCATCCATCTTTCGCGTTCAGGGCTGGCGGGTGACCCTGGTCGCAGCCTTGATCGGCTTGCTGATCGTGCTGGCTGGGCTCATGAAGTGGATCGTCGAATTCCAGGTCGAGGCCGCGCGGGAGCGGCGCTTGAGCGAAGCCGTTGCGCGCGAGGCGGTAGCGCGTTGCCACGAGAAGGCACCGCTCCAGGCGGTCAACGCCTGTCTGGGCGAACTGGCTGCTGCCAGGGCTCTTCCATCCAATCGCTGACGATCAGTCAGTCGGCACTGCGCCATCGTCCGGACTCCGGGCACACGATGGCCCGTGCGCCGTTCAGCCAGACTTGCTCTTCATCCAGCTGCGGTGGGGTCGAAAGATCGATGTCGAAGGCGACTCCCAGTGCGTGCCCGACATGGACATCCTCGATGGGCAGTTCCCAGGTCAGGAACACTTGGCTGCAATCCCGCTCGGGCGCGAAGTCGGCCGCATCGAAGCCGCCGCTGCCGCGTTGAATGACGGCGTGAGGCTGGCCGGTATCGAAGATCACCACCGTGCCCCGGGTCAGCGGGATCCTGTGATCTGCAAAGGGAAAGTGCAGGTCCAGCCCCTTGTCCTCGCTCATGAAGAGATTGCAGAAGGCCGCGCCGCCGTACTGCGCACCGTCGTGGTGGTACTTCGCGCCGCGGCAGGCCATGAGGGCCACGTCGCTGGAGGCAAGCACATCGGACAGCCCAAGCGTGCGCATCCAGTCGGACACCGCCTGCACGCAGTGTTTGTAGTCAGGCCAGCGCGTACGCGCCCGGGCCAGGGGCAATGGTTCGACGTCTCCGGGTTCCAGGAACAGGCGCGAAGAAATCTCACTCTCCCAATCTGCAAGCAGGCGCGCAGGGGGCACAGGCACGTCGACCGTGGCAGACAACACGACATTGCTCACGCTTCGGCTGCGGATGACGTCGCCGCTCCAGAAGTAGGAAGTCAGGATGTCTCGCGCGCGTTGCGGTCGAGGAGGGTGGTTCATCGGAGGGCAGTGTAGTGAGCTTGGTAGCATCGCCGCGTTTAGCCGGGAGCCTCCAAGGACACCGTATGCACGTTGAACTTGTCTCTGAAGCCCAGCATGAGTCGCTGACAGACCTGCTGTGCGAGTTGCATGCCTTCTACAACGATGGCGCCACAGTCTCTCGGGAGGCCGTGAGAGAGCACCTCCTCGGCAACCTCCTGGCGGCTGGGTCGCCCCATCGTCTGGTCGTGGCTTCAGGCGATGACGGCGCGGTGGTTGGTCTGGCGGCCATCTCGCTGGTGTATTCGCTCGTCGAATTTGCTCCTGACAGGTGCAAGCACTGCCAGCTCAAGGAACTGTATGTGAAGGCTTCTGGCAGGAGCAATGGAGCCGGCAGGGCGCTCATGGCCTGGGTGGCTCGGTACGCTGTCGAGAACGGCTGCTGTCGCATCGACTGGCCCGTCAAGGCATCGAACGACAGGGGCATCTCGTTCTACGAAGGCCTTGGTGCCGGGAGGGTTCTCGACAGGCTCAGCTACCGGCTGTCCGAACCCCAGTTGAGTCAGCTCGCCCAAGGCCTTGGCGCATGACAGGGCCGCCCGAGTTCAGGAGCGAGGAAGCCAGGGCGCGGTACAAGACGCGGAAAAGCTTTACGAACCCCAGGCGATGCTGAAGCTGGCGCAGCGCCGGATGCCGGGCTTGGAGGCTGCGATCGTGCCGGGCGCAGACCACATCGCGGCCATGTCGCAGCCTGAGGATGTCAATGGCCAGATCATCCGATTCCTGCAAAAGGGAGGGGCGGACAAGAATGGCGACCGTTGACGCTCAGAAAATACCCTGAGGCATATTTGAGTACCAAAGAGTTAACATTTGGGCTGTCAGGCAGACAAGGAGGATCCCATGGAAACGTACCCAACCCTAAGACAGGCCACCGGCGTGGCCCGCACCCTCAGCAAGCACTCGTCGTGCACCATGGTGGTCTACCGCGTGACAGAGGAAAAATTCGTGGCTGCGCATGCCGCTGACCGCGTGCAGGGAAGCATCGAGGCCGTGTACCGCGACGGTTATGTCGTGCCGACTCTCCTGAGCAAGCGCGTCGAATGAAGAGAAAGTCCGGGCCCCGCCCGGAACCCGGTCGGCGCAGGCCTCCTTCGGGAGGCCTTTTCACGTTCACGACGAGCTGGGCACAGCCTGCATCAGCAGCGTCAGCGCCTTTCGCAGGCTCGTGGCCGAGGCGCGTTCTCCCTTGTCATAGCCAAGCCGCACCACCACCAGGTCGTGCGAAGGAACGATCAGCACCGTCTGCCCGCCCGCACCCAGCATGTAGTACGCCGTGGTCGGCACCGGCCAGGTGCTCGCACCGTTGATCGCGCCGTTGAGCCAGAAGAAGCCGCCGTAGATCGGGCGCTTGTCGGCCGCCCAGGCCGGCGCCAGGGTGCTCACGAACTTGACGAACCCTTCGGGCAGGATGCGCTCGCCGTTCCAGACGCCGTCCTGCAGATACAGGTTGGCCAGACGCGCCCAGTCGCGCCCCGACATGAAGTCGTAGCCCTGTGCCAGGAAGTTGCCGTACGGGTCGGTCTCCAGCGTCATCGTGCGGATACCGATCTTGTCGAACAGGTTTCTCTGCGGGAACGACAGGTACTCCTCACCGCGCTTTTCCACGGCAAGGCGGATCAGGTAGTTTGCGAGCACCGGGTCGGTGTTGCGATAGCGGCCGATGGTGTTGGGCGGCCATTGCTGCGGACGCGTGGCTGCGTAGTTGAACGAGTTTATGCGGCCGGTGTAGAGATAGATGTGGTCGGGGTAAGTGCCGTTGGGGTCGAAGTCCGGATCGTCCGGCGCCTTGATGCGCAGCCCGCTCGACATATGCAGGATGTCCTGGATCTTGATTTCCTTGCGCTTGTCGTCCGCTCCCTGCCATTCCGGAATGGGCGCCGGCTGGTCGAGCCGGTACTCGCCCTGTTTCATCAGCACGCCCAGCATCGTCGCGGTCACGCTCTTGCCCATCGACCACGATTCGAGCGGCGTGTTCGCCGTGATGCCGTTCATGTAGCGCTCGCCAACGATGCGCCCCTTGTGCGTGACGACGAAGGCGGCGGTGTAGGCCTCCGGCAACTCGAAGGCTGCATCGACTGCCTGGCTTACCTTTGCCGTATCGATGCCGGGCGCGGGGCCGGCGGGCATCACGTCGCCCATGGGCCATGCCTGCGTAGAGGGATCGGGGAGGGTGCTTGTCACGGCCACAGGCGTGAAGAACACATCGTCCCTGCCGGGTGGCAGCGTGATGCAGCCCTGCGAGCCGTAGTAGCGCGCCACCAGCGTCGGACCGTTCGGGATGGCGATGCGGACTTCCTTCTTGACGCGGTCGACCACCGGCTTGCCCACTTTCTTGCGCTGGTCGTAAGGGCCGGTGAAGTAGCCGACGCTCTCGGCGGCAACGTCGGGGTCAAGGCCGGTGATGAACGCGGCGGAGCACATCGTCTTGGCGTAGCCCGAGGTGTTGTGCTCCAGGGGATCGCCGGGCGGCGGGACGTAGGGCGTGTCGAGTTCGTAGCTTCTGGCGCGGGCGATGAGGGCTTCGCGTGCCGGCAGCTCGGGGGTGTTTGTGGTCGGCGTGGTTCCGCCCGCGCTGGGGAGTATGCCGATGCCCCCGCCTCCACCACCTCCACCTCCACCGCCGCCTCCACATGAAGTCAAAGCTACTACAAGAAGCGCGCCTGTTGCGATGGCAAGAGGGGCGCGGGCAAACCTCGTCATGAACTCTCCTCACTTTATTGTTGGTGCCGGAGTCTCCATGAGAAACGTAACGACCTGCAAGCCTGGCGTTCAGCTTTTTCTCAGCCTGTGGTGGCCTGCGACGCGATCCACTCCCACACGGCGCGGATGGCCGGCTCGTTCTCCCTCCCGTTCGCAGCCGCAAGAAAGTAGCTGCCGGTTTCGAGCGCGGGCCCGAAGGGCTGCACCAGCGCGCCGCTGCGAAGCTCTTCAGCCGACAGCGTGAGGCTCAGCAACGCCACGCCATGGCCGGCGAGGGCGGCCAGCATCGCGTGCGTCTCGTCGGAAAACGACAGGCCCGAGGCCTTCATCGCACGCCCCCTCGGCGGTGCGATGCCGGCTTCACGAAACCAGCGCGGCCACACGGCGGGTGCGAGCGCCTGTGGCTGCCAGTCGCAATGGATCAGCTGATGCTTCGGCAGGTCTGCCGCGCGCTTGAGACCCAGCATCGGGCTGCACAACGGCGCATAGCGCTCGGGCATCAGTTCGCGCGACACCAGCCCCGGCCAGTTGCCACGGCCTGAGCGCACAGCGATGTCGGCATCGCCGCGCGCCAGATCGACCACGGTATCGCTTGCATGCAGCCGCAGCTCCACCCCGGGGCTGGCCTTGCGGAACGCCTCCATGCGCGGCAGCACCCAGCGCGCGGCGAAGGCGGTGTTGGTGGTGAGGGTGACGGCCTGCGATGCGGCCGGCCGGCGCAGCTTGTCCACACCGGCTTCGAGCACGTCGAAGCCCATGCGCAGGTCGTCGAACAGTCGCTGGCCCGCAGGCGTCAACGCGAGCTGTCGCGTGAGCCTGCGGAACAGTGGCAGGCCGAGCGTGTCTTCGAGCGCACGCACCTGGTGGCTGATGGCCGAGGGCGTAACCGAGAGTTCGAGCGCCGCGCGCTGAAAGCTCAGGTGTGCGGCCGCTGCCTCGAAGGCACGCAGCGACAGCAGCGGAGGCAGCCGGCGGGGATATCTGATAGATGAGCCAATCTCGTTCATAGGCAGAGAAATCGTCGTTTGTGATGGCAGGCCTGCATCCATAGATTCAAGGCCTGCGCGCCATTCTGGCAGCGCGAAATGAAAGACATCAATTCATCCATAAAGGCCATGACCATGAACCTCCTTCACATCGACGCCAGCGCCCGTCCGGGCCGTTCCGACACCGATCTCCACGGCTCGCACACGCGCCGTCTCTCCGCGCGTTTTGTCGAGCGCTGGCGCAAGGCGCGGCCCGACGACCGCATCGACTACCTCGACGTGGGACAGCGGCCGCCCGCGCACGTCGACGGCCGCTGGATCCATGCGGCCTTCACACCGCCGGCCGCGCGCGAGCCGTGGATGGCCGACGTGCTTGCCGAGAGCGACCGGCTGGTCGATCAGCTCATTGCGGCCGACGTGGTCGTGATCGGCCTGCCGATGTACAACTTCAGCGTGCCCGCGCAGTTCAAGGCCTGGATCGACAACATCGTGCGCGTGGGCCGCACCTTCGGCTTCGACCGTTCGCGCGGCGCGGTGCCGTACTGGCCGCTGCTGGCGGAAGCGGGCAAGCGCGTGGTGCTGCTCGGCGCGCGCGGCGACCACGGCTACGACGCGGGCGGGCGCATCGCGCATCTCAACCACACCGAGGGCAGCGTACGTTCGGTGCTCGGCTACATCGGCATCACCGATGTGTTCGAGGCCGCAGTGGAGTCCGACGAGTTCGGCGGGGAGCAGCTCGCGCAGTCGATGCGGCGTGCGGAGCAGCGCGTGGACGAGCTCGTCGATGTGTTGACAGCTACTGACACTACGCTGTCAGTAGCTGCGGCATAGGATTTTTCGCTCCACTTCCTGAGCGAAAAAATGAAGCCCGACGTTTTGCTTGAGCGCTTTCCCCGCCCGCCCACCGCCGAGCTTTTCAATCAGCGCGTGCTCGATTTCGACAAGGCCAAAGGATCGATCCGCCTGAGCTTCGTGGCCACCGATGCGTTTCTCAACCCCGCGGGCGCGGTGCAGGGCGGCATCCTCGTCGCGATGCTCGACGACACGATGGGGCCGGCGTTGTGGGTCATGAATGGCGAAGAGACCTACTCCGTCACCATCGACCTCAGCGTGTCTTTTCTGGCGGCCGCGAAGCCCGGCCTGTTGTATGGCGAAGGCAGGGTCGTGCAGCGCGGCAAGACCATCGCTTTTCTCGAGGCGCAACTGAGCGATCCGGACGGCCGCGTCGTGGCGCGCTCCACGGCCAGCGCGCGGGTCGTGAAGGCCTGACGGCTCAATCCTTCTTCTGCATGGCAAGCAGGTAGCCCACGCGCAGCGAACGGTGGAGCCTGAAGTTGCGGGTGAGCAGGTTGTAGCCCAGGCCGCGCTGGTCCCGCAGCACGAGGCCGGCATTGGCGGCCGCGCTCTTGAGTTCGTCAGGGCGGATGAGCTTGCGGTAGTCGTGCGTGCCGCGCGGCAGGATGCGCAGCACCTGCTCCGCGCCGAAGATCGCGATCAGCCATGCCCACGGCGTGCGGTTGATGGTGGAGAAAAAGACCCAGCCTCCGGGCTTCGCCATGCGGGCGCAGGCGTCGATCACGGCTGCTGGCGACGGCACGTGCTCGAGCATCTCCATGCATGTGACGACATCGAACTTCGCCTCGTTGTCAGCGGCCAGGTCTTCGGCGGAAATGGCCTGGTAGGTCACGCTTGCCGCGCTGCTGCGTGCATGAAGCGTTGCGACCTTCAGCGGCTTGTCGGCGAGGTCGATGCCGAGCACGTCCGCGCCGCGGTGCGCCATCGACTCGGCCAGGATGCCGCCGCCGCAACCGACGTCGAGCACCTTGCGGCCGTTCAGCGCGGCGAGCTTGTCGATCCAGTCCAGCCGCAGCGGATTGATTTCGTGCAGGGGGCGGAATTCAGACTGCGGGTCCCACCAGCGGTCGGCCAGGGCCTGGAATCTGGCCAGTTCGGCGGGGTCGAAGTTGGATGCTGCGCTCATGGTTCTTCTCCTTGGTTTACCAATGACCCCGCGACCGGTTCCAGCGGTAGAGCTGATGCGCGAAGAGGTTGTAGAGCCAGGCGCCGAGCGTTCGCAGCCCGGGCCACTGAAGCGGCCTTGCCAGCCAGCGCCATCGCGGAGCAAGGGCCAGCACGCTGGCGATGGCGTCGGCGCCGATGTGCGTGGCGCCCGAGGTGTCGACGAGGTGCAGGCGTTCGCGCACGTCCTCCAGTTGCAGGCCCAGCGGTTCGAGCACTTCCGGGCGAGTGTGCACGTCGATCCACTCGACGCTTGCGTCCGGTGTTTTCTCGCGCATGGCGCAAACGCCGGCATCACAGACGGGACAGGCGCTGTTGTAGTAGACAACCGTGCGCGGGGAAGGGGCGGTGGGTGCTTGCATGTCATCGGCTCCTGTTCGGGCCATTGTGCCATTCATTTAGCTAAATGGCTAAATAACTAATTAGAGAATTGCCTACTCGCGAGCTAAACTGAACCGATGGAAAAAGTTTTCGAAGCGCTTGCCTCCACGCCGCGGCGCAAGATCCTGGCGTACCTGTCGGAGACCGAACTGTCGGCCGGCGACATCGCCTCGCGCTTCGACATGACCAAGCCTTCGCTCTCCAAGCACCTGAAGATCCTCGAAGGCGCGGGGCTGGTAAAGGCCGAGAAGCGCGGCCAGTTCGTGTTCTACAGCCTGCAGCGCGAGAGCCTGGCCAACACGCTGACCGGCTTCGTACAGGCGGTCTGCCCGGTGTCGAAGGCGCTGAAGAAAGAAAGCCGCGCCCTGGCCAGCAAGCGCTCGGCGGATTCCTCGGGCACCTGACGCAGCGCCCCGCGCTTTTTCCTTCCCGGAAGGCGAAAAGTACGGCAAAGGAATTCATTTTTCCGCCGTGCCACGCGGTTCACCGGAGCCTGTGTCCCTGAGTCTTTCTCCGCACGCGGAACGCACCGATACTCTGCCCGGAAACTCCCCGCCGGCAACGTACCGGCTCCGAACAAGTTCAATGACTCCAACAGGCTTCTCGAAAATCCGCTTCGGTTTGCACACGCGCCTGAGCCTCGGTGTGGCAGCAGTGGTTCTGCTGACCACTTTCGCAATCGCCACCTTCGCCCTGCATCTGGTCAAGAGCAACATGCGCGCCTCGATCGCGACCGAGGAGGTCGCCCGCGTGGGTGCCATCGCGGATGCGATCGACCAGAAATTCGGCAGCCGCCGGATCCTGCTGCAAACCTTTGGCGGCAGCGTGGAAGCGCAGGACCTCCAGGGCGCCGCGCTGCAGGCCTTTCTAGAGAAGCATGGCTCGCTGCGCAAGGCTTTCGACAACGTTGCGTTCGTCGACATGGACGGCAACCTGGTCGCCAACCTGAACGGCGTGCAGGCGATCGGCAAGGTGAACGTGAAGGATCGCCCCTACTTCCAGCAGACGGTCGCTTCCAAGGCCGGCCTCGTGTCCGAGCCTTACCGCAACCGCCTCAACGGACTGGCGCAGGTGGCCATCACCGAGCCGGTGCTCGACAACGCGGGGCAGGTGAGGTTCGTGATCTCCGGCGCCATCAACCTGAAGGACCGGAACATCCTGGGCACGCTCGGCGACGTCAGGTTCGGCAAGACCGGCTACCTGTTCGTGACGACCGTGGACGGCATCGTGGTCGACCATCCGCAGACTTCGCGCATCCTGAACCAGGTCCAGGCGGATGGCCGCGGCAATGCCGAAATCCTGCGCGCGATGGCCGGTTTCCAGGGCTCGAGCGAGGGCATCAACGATGCCGGCGTGCCTGCCCTCTATGCCTTCGACCGCACCGAGCAGACCAACTGGATCGTCGGCGCCATGTATCCGCGCAGCGAGGCCTTCGCGAGCATCGACGCCATCGAGCGCGGTGCATTGTTCGGGGCGATGGCGCTCGCGCTGTTCGCGGGCGCACTGGCCCTGGGCGTGGCGCGCCGGCAGCTGAAGCCGCTGTCGGAGCTGCATCGGCACATGCAGTCCACGAAGGAGGCACCCGCAGCCGCCGCCGAGCCGCGCAGCAGTTACGCCCCCGACGAGATCGGCGACCTTTCGCGCACCTTCGACGAGCTGATGGCGCAGCGGCGTGCCATCGAGCTCAGCCTCGCGCGCAGCGAGGCGCAGGTGCGCACCATTGCCGACAACATCCCGGCGATGGTTTCGCATGTAGACGCATCGCTGCGCTACACCTTCGTCAACGCGCACGTGCGGGCCCTGCACAACAACTCAGCGCTGGTGGGGCGCCTGATGCCCGAGGTGCGCGGCGCCGCAGACTTTGCGCTCGTGGAGCCGCACTTCATGCGCGCGCTGGCCGGCGAGACGGTGATCCTCGAGAAGTCGGGCGACCCGGCCCTGGGCATCGGCAACCGCACTTTCAAGGCCCACTACATTCCCGACGTCGATGCCGACGGCGTGGTGTGCGGCGTGTTCTCGATGACCTTCGACATCACCGAAGAAGTGAACATCCGCCGGGCCCTGACCGAGCAGGAAAAGCTGCTGCGCGACGTGACCGACAGCATTCCGGCGCTGGTCGGCTATTTCGACCGCGAGCAGAACTGCCTGTTCGCCAACATCCGGGCGCGGCAGATGGCGGGCCTGAGCGAAGGTGCACCGCTGCAGGGCACGACCATGCGCTCTGCCCTCGGCAGGGCGGTGTACGCGCAGCACAAGCCCTACCTTCCCGTGCTGTTCTCCGGCAAGAAAGTGCGCTTTCCGGTACGTGCACCCATCCACGGCAGGGAGGGGTACTTCCAGGTCAACCTGATACCGGACAAGAACCTGCGCGGCGAGGTCGTGGGCTTCTACCTGATGTCCTTCAACATCACGGCGCTGAAAGAGGCGGAGCTGCGCCAGGCCGAGAGCGAACTGCGCCTGCGCGCCATCACCGACAACATGCCGGCGCTGATCACCTACATCGACCGCGAGGAGAAGATCACCTTCGCCAACGCCACCAGCCGCGAGTGGCTCGGGCTCGATCCGGTCCAGGTGCTGGGGCGCCACGTGCAGGAGGTGTCGGGCCGCGATGTGTACCTGTCGCGCCAGCCGATGCTCGCCCGGGCGCTGTCCGGCGAGCGTGTGGAGTTCGAGACCAGCACGCAGCGCGCGGGGTTCGACCGCGTCACGCAGGTGATCTACGTGCCCGACGTGCGCGCCGACGGGGCGACGCACGGCATCTTCTCGCTGGCGCTCGACATCACGGCGCTGAAGGTGGTGGAGCACAAGCTCATCGAGCTGGCGCGGCTCGACACGCTCACCGGCCTGCCCAACCGGCTGGCTTTCAACGAGTACCTGCCCGAAGCCGTGTTGCGCGGGCGGCTCACCGGCCATGCAATGGCGCTGATGTTCCTGGACATCGACCACTTCAAGGCCATCAACGACACCATGGGCCACGCGGTGGGCGATGCGGTGCTGGCCGAATACGCGCGGCGGCTGCTGGGTTGCGTGCGCGGCACCGACATGGTGGCCCGGCTGGCCGGCGACGAGTTCGTGCTGGTGCTCGAAGGCCTGAACGCGCCGGGCACTGCGGCCACGGTAGCGGCCAAGGTTGTGGAAAGCATCCGCACGCCGCCCTTCGTGGTGGACGGCCAGCGCATCGAGGTGACGACCAGCATCGGCATCGCGTATCACCGCGCAGCCGATTCCTCCGTTACCGCCGAAGAACTGCTGGCGCGGGCCGACGTCGCGCTCTACAACGCCAAGGCGGCGGGGCGCAACCGGTTCGAGTTCTTCATGCCGATGGAAGAGGCGCGCAGCGATTCGCCTACGCGGCAGCACTGATCATTCCGGCGGCCGCTCATGGCCGGCCCAGCACGTGGTTCTCGTGGCGGCCTTCGCCCAGTGCGAACCAGGTCGTGCCTTTTCTGGCGAACCCGTGCTTCTCGTAGAAGCGGCACGCCCGCTGGTTCTGGACGTTGACCGTCAGCCACAGCGCATCGTTGCCTGTCCGGTCGCGGACCGTGGCGCGAGCCTTGTCGAGTAGCGCGGAGCCCACGCCCGATCGGGTGAACGGCTCCTGCACGTAGAGCGTGCAGAGCTCGGTGCTGGCTGAGGGAACGAGGGCCTGCCGCGCACCGAAGCGCAGGCGCGCGTAGCCGACGAGATGGGCATCGGCCTCGGCGACGATCAAGGCGGTGTCTGCGTCGTTCGTCCACGCGATGAACGCGGCCGGCGTGAACTGGTCGAGCACGTAGCGCGCGAGCAGGTCGTTCACGCCCGCGGTCGCGTAGGTGGCGAGCCAGACCTGGATCGACAACGCCGCCAGCGCAGGAGCGTCGGCGGCGTTGGCGGGGCGGGTGATGAGGGGAGCGTTGCGCATGCGGGATTCTGCAATCCCCAATCCCTTCACTCCCTGGAAGAGGATCAGACCCGCGCCGAAGCGCAATCCCCCAGCGCATTGCGCGGTTCGCGCCGGTCGAGCGAGCGGCTCCACAGCGCGATGGCCAGCCCCACCAGCGTGAGCAGCGCCGCCACCCAACCCAGTGCGCGCAGCCCCGGGCCATGGTCGATCACCACACCGCCAACCCAGGCGCCGAGCGCGTTGCCAAGGTTGAAGGCTGCGATGTTCAGGCTCGACGCGAGGTTCTGGCCCGCGCCCGAGGCCTTCTCCAGCACCCGCAACTGCATGGGCGCCACCGTGGCGAACGAGGCCACGCCGAGCAGGCCGACGAAGACCACCGCGGTGAACGGCGTGCCGATGGTGAACTGCATCGCGCCGAGCACCACCGCCAGAGCCACCAGCGTGCCGAGCACGGCTGCCATCGGCGCACGGTCGGCCAGCTTGCCGCCGAGGATGTTGCCGACCGCAAGGCCGCCGCCGAACACCAGCAGGATCGGCGACACAGCCGACTCCGAAAGACCGGTGACCTGCGTGAGCAGCGGCTGGATGTAGGTGAACACCACGAACACGCCGGCAAAGCCGAGCACCGTCATCGCCAGGCCGAGCAGCACCTGCGGGCGCGCCAGCACAGCCAGTTCTTCGCGCAGCGGCGCAGGTTTTGCCTCGCCCTTGACGCGCGGCACGAACACCGCGAGCACCGTGAAGGCCAGCACGCCGATCAGCGTTACGGCCCAGAAGGCCGAGCGCCAGCCGAACTGCAGGCCCAGCCACGCGCCGGCCGGCACGCCGAGCAGCGTTGCGGCGGTCAGGCCGGTGAACATGATCGCGATGGCCGAGGCGCGGCGTTCGGGCGCCACCAGGCCGGTGGCCACCACCGAGCCGACGCCGAAGAAAGTGCCGTGCGCCAGCGAGGTGATGACGCGCGCGGCCATCAGCATTTCGTAGTTGGGCGCCACGGCACAGGCGAGGTTGCCGAGCGTGAAGATCGCCATGAGCGCCAGCAGCACGGTCTTGCGCGGCAGCTTGCGGGTGGCGATGGTGAGCACCGGCGCGCCGACCGCGACCCCGAGCGCATAGCCCGAGATCAGCAGGCCGGCGGCCGTGATGGAGACATGAAGATCCGTCGATACCTGCAGCAGCAGGCCCATGATGACGAACTCGGTGGTGCCTATACCGAAGGCACCGGCGGTGAGGGCGAGTAGAGCGATTGGCATGATGCCCTGTACTGTGCGGACGAAAGCCTTCGATGACTAGAATGCCGCCGGTACACATACTTGTGAGTTGAACTCACAGATTGGAAGAAGAGCCATGCCGCGCATCGACGTCAACCGCTCCGGCGAAATGGAGGCCTTCGTGCAGGTGGTCGAGTCAGGCGGCTTCTCGGCGGCCGCGCGTCTGCTGGGCATGACGCCCTCGGCTGTGAGCAAGCTGGTGGCGCGGCTCGAATTGCGCCTGGGCATCCAGCTGGTGCACCGCTCCACGCGCAAGCTGCAGCTCACGCCCGAAGGCACGGAGTTCTACGAACGCAGCCTGCGCGTGCTGGCCGACATGGACGAGGCCGAGCGTTGCGCCGCAGCCGGCGCGGCGCCACGTGGGCGGGTGAGCATCAACGCCAGCGTCTCGTTCGGCCACCACAAGCTGGTGCCTCTGGTGCCGCGCCTGCTCGAACTGCATCCGCAGATCACGCTCGACATTGCACTGACCGACCGGATCGTCGACCTGATGGACGAACGCGCCGACATCGCGATCCGCTGGGGCCAGCTGCCATCGTCCGACCTCGTGGCGCGGCGGCTGGGCGAAACCAGCCAGGCCATCGTCGCCGCGCCGGACTACCTTGCGAAGTACGGTACGCCGCGCACGCCGCAGGAACTGGAGGCGCACAACCGCCTTGGCTGGAGTTACCGGCGCAATTCGCCCGACTGGCCGCTGCGTGTGGACGGCCGCATGGTGTGGCTGCCCGTGGCCGGCCCGGTGCGCGCGGGCGATGGCGAAACGCTGCGGCAGTTGGCCATCGCGGGGGCGGGGGTGGCGCGGCTGTCGCTGTATCACATACAGCATGACATCGACGCTGGCCGGCTGGTGCCGCTGCTCGATGAATTCAACGCCGGTGAGATCGAGCCGATTCACGCGGTGTACATCGGCAAGGCCGGCACGCTGCCCGCGCGGGTGCGGGCGGTGCTCGACTTTCTGGTGGCTTGCTCGGGCGTGGGCGGCGGGCGCTACACGCTCAAGCGGACAGCGCCGATGCCGGGGAATTCCGCCGTCACCTGATCTCCGCGCCGGCAGGGCAGGATGCCGACCCACGAACCGGTGGTGACCACCGTGCCGGCGGGCACGGTCTGCCCGTGGCGCGTGAGGTGGCGCAGCCAGATCGGCAGCAGCCAGGTGGGGTCGGCCAGCGGATGCGTGCCTTCGCGCACCACCGTCTCAGCGTCGCCGATCTTCGCTTCGCAGTGCTGCGAGGCCCAGTCGATGGCGGCGTAGGGCTTCCACTCGCCGAGCACCAGCGCGCCGTGCACTTGCGAATCGGCCAGGCGGAGCAGGGCAGGTGTCAAGGCGAGGTCTTGCCAGCGCGTGTCGACTACCTCGACGGAGACGGTCATGGCATCGACGAGTGAGACGGCGCTTGCGTGATCGAGCTTCGCTGCCTGCGCGGGCGTGACGTCCTGGCCGAGACGCAAGGCGATTTCGGCCTCGATGCCGGGCGTGTTGAACACGAGGTCGCTGAAGTTCGCGGGGCTCTGGCGCACGCCGGAAGGCGGCAGCGGCGCATGCGTGAGCGTCGCGCTGCGGGAGCCGCCACCGGACTTCCACGCGCCCGGTACTGGGCGACCGTCGAACCAGCCGAGTGCAGCCGCGACGGCGTCTTGCACCTCATAGGCTTGCGTGTCGGTTTCGAGCGTGCCGAGCCAGGGCGTGGCGTCGAGGGTGCGATTGCCGCGGCGTGCGGCTACGAGTGCATCGGTGAGGGCGGTTTGGGATGGGGTCATTTTTCGGATCTTCTCAGCAAAACCTGGCTGGTGTCGGCGTCCTTTCGTGGAACACCGAGGAACCGGCTTTGCCGGGCCTCCGGTGTTGCCCCCGGAAGGGGGTTGGCGCAGCGACACGAAGTGCGCGAAGCCTGGGGGTGAGACTGGTTCTTCAGCTTTCGACGTGAACGTTGCCGTCCTTCACCACCTTCGCCCACTTCGCAATCTCGGTGCTGATGAACTGCCTGAACTTGTCCTGCGAACCACCGCCGTCTTCCGCGCCATAGGTGTCCATCCGCTCCTGCACATCAGGCATTGCCAGCACCGTATTCACGTCGCGATTCACCTTCTGCGCAATCGACGCCGGCAGCTTGCCCGGCCCGGCGAGCCCGTACCACGTGGTTGCCTCGAAGCCGGCAAAGCCTTGCTCCTGCATCGTTGGCACGCTGGGATGGCCCTTGGCGCGCTTGGTGCGCGTCTGCGCCACGGCGATGACGCGGCCGTTCTTCACGTGCGGCGTGGCGGCCGTCATGGTCTCGAAGCTGTACTGGATCTGCCCGCCCATGAGGTCGGCCAGCAGCGGGCCGCTGCCCTTGTAGGGCACGTGCAGCGCATCGACGCCGCCCTGCAACTTGAACATCTCCAGCGCCAGGTGCTGCGCCGAGCCCGCGCCGGCCGAGCCGAAGCTGATGGTGCCGGGAGCGGCCTTGCAGGCGGACACGATGTCTTTCACCGTGAGCGCCTTCTGGCCCGGGTTGGCGATCAGCAGGTTGGGCGTGACGCCCACCAGCACGATCGGCACGAAGTCGCGCTCCACGTTGTAGCGCAGCTTGGGCTGCAGGCTGGGCGCGAGCGCATGGCTGTTGATGTGGGCCATCAGCAGCGTGCTGCCGTCGCTCGGCTGCTGCGCCACGTAGTCGGCCGCGAGCACGCCGGCCACGCCGCCCTTGTTCTCGACGATGACCTGCTGGCCCCACATGATGGTGAGCTTCTGCGCGACCACGCGGGCCAGCGCATCGGTGCCGCCGCCCGGCGGAAAGCCGACCACGATGCGCACCGGCCCCGATGGCCATTCCTGCGCGAAGAGCCGGGGCACGCCCAGTGTGGCGGCCGCGGCGCCCGCGGCCTGGATCAACGAACGTCTCTGCATCTTCTTGGTCTCCGTCGTGGGTGGGAATGGTCCGATGCGCGCCGGGGCGGCCCCGCGTGCCTATGAGGCTTTTTGCAGCGCGGCCGGTGCCGTGTGGTTCGCGAAATGGTCCATCGCCGCATGCACGCCGCTGCCGGCCAGCTTGATGCCCGAGAGCTTCATGCCCATCTCGACGCCCGCGACCATCGCTACCAGCGTCAGGTCATTGCTGTCGCCCAGATGGCCCATGCGGAACATGCGGCCCTTGAGCTTGCCCAGGCCGGTGCCCAGCGAAAGATCGAAGCGCTGGTGGATCAGGCGGCGCAGCGCGTCGGCATCGATGCCCTCGGGCGTGATCACGCCGGTGAGCACGGGCGAATACACGGCCGGGTCTGCGCACTGGATCGGCAGGCCCCACGCATTGACCGCTGCACGCACGCCGGCGGCCCAGCGCTGGTGGCGCGCGAACACGTTGTCGAGCCCTTCGCCGAGCAGCATGTCCAGCGATTCCGAGAGGCCATAAAGCAGGTTGGTGTTGGGCGTATAGGGCCAATAGCCGTCCCTGTTCATCTCGACGATCTCGTCCCAGGCCCAGAAGGCGCGCGGCAGCTTCGCGCTCTTCGCGGCTTCGAGAGCACGCGGCGAGAGCGCGTTGAAGCTGATGCCCGGCGGCAGCATCAGGCCCTTCTGCGAGCCGCTGATGGTCACGTCCACGCCCCATTCGTCATGACGGAAATCGGCGCTGGCCAGGCCCGAGATGCTGTCGACCATCAGCAGGGCGGGGTGGCCCGCAGCGTCGATGGCCTTGCGCACCGAGGCGATGTCGGAGGTGACGCCGGTGGAAGTCTCGTTGTGCACCACGCACACGGCCTTGATCTTCTTTTCGGTGTCCTTGCGCAGGCGGGCTTCGATGGGTTCGGCCTGCACGCCGCGGCGCCAGCTGGGGGCGTTGGGCAATTGCGCATCGGTGCCCGACCACGAGAGGAACTCGGTCGAGAGGCCGAGGCGCGTGGCCATCTTCTGCCACAGCGAGGCGAAATGGCCGGTCTCGTACATGAGCACGTGGTCGCCGGGGCTGAGCGTGTTGGCGAGCGCGGCCTCCCAGGCGCCAGTGCCCGAGGCGGGGTAGATAGCGACCGGGTGCTTCGTCTTGAAGATCTGCTTGATGCCGCCGAGCACCTTCAGGCCCAGCGTGCCGAATTCGGGCCCGCGGTGGTCGATGGTGGGCAGGCTCATGGCCCGCAGGATGCGGTCGGGCACCGGGCTGGGGCCGGGAATCTGGAGGAAGTGGCGGCCGGTGGGATGGATGTCGAGTTGCAGCATGGACTGTCCTTTCGCATTCAGTTTTGCATTCAAAATGCTTTTTTGTTTGATGGTTTACCCTTATTCACTTGGGTTGTGAGCCTTCTTTTTTGCATTCAAAATGCAATCAAGAGGCAAAGCCATGACAGCCGACATCATCGAAATCTCCAGACTCTCCCTGCACGACCAGGTGGCCGCGCGCCTGCGCACCATGCTGGTCGAAGGGCTCATCGCACCTGGCGCCAAGCTCAACGAGCGCGAGCTGTGCCTGCAATTGCGCGTGTCGCGCACGCCGCTGCGCGAGGCCATCAAGCTGCTCGCGGCCGAAGGGCTGGTCGACCTGTTGCCCAACCGAGGCGCGGTGGCGGTGAAGCTCACCGAGGCCGACGTGCTCGACACCTTCGAGGTGCTGGCGATGCTCGAAGGCATGTCGGGCGAACTGGCCGCCAAGCGCATCACTGACGAAGAGCTGGCCGAAGTGCGCGCGCTGCACTACGAAATGCTGGCCTGCTTCTCGCGGCGCGATCTCTCGGGCTACTACCGCCTGAATGCACGCATCCACACCGCCATCAACGAGGCGGCCGCGAACCCGGTGCTGTCGAACACCTACCGCTCCATCAACGCCCGCGTGCAGTCGCTGCGCTTTCGCACCAACCAGAACGAGACGAAGTGGAAGCACGCCGTCGAAGAGCACGAACAGATGATCGATGCGCTGGCCAAACGCGACTCAGCGGCCATGCGCAAGGTGCTCGTGGCGCACGTGCTGCGCAAGCGCGACACCGTGCTGGAGCTGCTGCGCGCCGGCGAAATCTATCCCTCGGCCAAGTCGAGCTGAGCTTCTGACCTGCCAAAGAAAAACGACCCACCATGCGCATCGATCCCGCCAGCCACATGCAGCCAGCCGGAACCGTTCTTCCGCCTAACGACACCTGCGAACTGCTCGCGCGCCGCCTGCGCTCCGACACGCAGGGCGAAGTGCTGTTCGACGACGGTTCGCGCGGGCGCTACGCCACCGACGCGTCGATCTACCAGATCACGCCCGTCGGCGCCTTCGTGCCGACGAACGAGAGCGACATTGCCACCGCCATCGACATCGCCCGCGACCTGAAGGTGCCGGTGCTCGCGCGCGGAGGCGGCACCAGCCAGTGCGGGCAGACGACCGGCGCGGCGCTGGTGATCGACAACAGCAAGCACTTTCGCCGCGTGCTCGACGTGAACGTGGAAGAGGGCACGGCCACGGTCGAGCCCGGCCTCGTGCTCGACCACCTGAACGCACAGCTCAAGCCGCACGGCCTGTGGTATCCGGTGGATGTGTCGACCAGCGCGCAGGCCACGCTGGGTGGCATGGCGGGCAACAACTCCTGCGGCTCGCGCTCCATCGCCTACGGCAACATGGTGCACAATGTGCTGGGTGCGAGTGCATGGTTGTCGAGTGGCGAACTGGTGGAGTTCGGAACGGTCGGCACGATGGGCGTGCGCGCGGCCGGCATCGCGCAGTTCTTGCGCGGGCTGGCACGCCAGCACCGCGAGCAGATCGCCGAGCACTGGCCCAAGGTGATGCGTCGCGTGGCGGGCTACAACCTCGACATCTTCGACAACCAGAGCGAGCGGCCCTACACGGCAGACGGCAGCGTGAACCTCGCGCACCTGCTGATCGGCTCCGAAGGCACGCTGGCCTACACGAAGAACCTGAAGCTCAAGCTCGCGCCGCTGCCGCGCGCCAAGGTGCTGGGCATCGTCAACTTCCCCACCTTCCACGCGGCGATGGACGCGGCGCAGCACATCGTGAAGCTGGGGCCGACGGCGGTGGAGTTGGTCGACCGCACGATGATCGAGCTGAGCCTTGCCAACCCGGCCTTCAAGCCGACGGTCGAGACTGCGTTGATCGGCAAGCCGGCGGCCATCCTGCTGGTGGAGTTTTCCGGTTCGGACAAGGCCGCGTTGCTGCCGCAACTCAAGCAGCTCGTCGAGCTGATGGGCGACCTCGGCCTGCCCGGCAGCGTGGTCGAGATGCCCGACGACGCGCGGCAGAAGAACCTGTGGGAAGTGCGCAAGGCCGGCCTCAACATCATGATGAGCCTCAAGGGCGACGGCAAACCCGTGAGCTTCATCGAAGACTGCGCCGTGCCGCTCGAACACCTGGCCGAATACACCGACGCGCTGACCGAGGTGTTCGCCCGGCACGGCAGCCGTGGCACCTGGTACGCGCATGCCTCGGTCGGCACGCTGCATGTGCGGCCGATTCTCGACATGCGTGCGGACGGCGCCGCCAAGATGCGCTCCATTGCCGAAGAGGCGAGCGCGCTGGTGCGCAAGTACAAGGGTGCGTTCAGCGGCGAGCACGGCGACGGCCTGTGCCGCGGCGAGTGGATCGAATGGCAGTTCGGCCCGGCCATCAACGAGGCCTTCCGTGCCATCAAGCGCAAGCTCGACCCGATCGGCCTGTTCAACCCCGGCAAGATCATCGACCCACCGCGCATGGACGATGGCGCGCTGTTCCGTTTCGCGCCGCCGACCGCGCCCAAGCCCTACCGCCGCATCGAACTGAAGCCCGTGCTCGACTGGTCGGGCTGGAACGTCAACGCCGACCCGGTGACCGAGGTGACGACCGCGCCCGGCACCGGCGGCGACAGCACCGGCGGCCTCGCCAAGGCCGTGGAGATGTGCAACAACAACGGCCACTGCAGAAAGTTCGACGCCGGCACCATGTGCCCCAGCTATCGCGTGACCCGTGACGAGCAGCACCTGACGCGCGGCCGCGCCAATACGCTGCGACTGGCGCTCTCGGGCCAACTCGGCCCCGATGCCTTCACCAGCGAGGCCATGCACGACACCATGGACCTGTGCGTCGGCTGCAAGGGCTGCAAGCGCGATTGCCCCACGGGCGTGGACATGGCGAAGATGAAGGTCGAGTTTCTGGACCACTACAAGAAGCGCCACGGCCACACGCTGAAAGACAGGCTGGTAGCAAACCTGCCCGACTACGCGCACAAGGCCAGCCGCATGCCGTGGCTGCTGAATCTGCGCAACAGCGTGCCCGGCGCTGCATGGCTGGGAGAAAAGCTGCTGGGCTTCTCAGCCAAGCGCTCGCTGCCCGAATGGCGCAGCGACACCTTCTGGCGCGGCAAGGCCAACGAACCCGGCCTGTTCGTCGAACGCGACGTGGCGCTGTCGATTGCGCGGCGCGGTGGCAAGGCGGCGGTGCTGTTCGTCGACACCTTCAACGGCACCTTCGAGAGCGAGAACGCCTTTGCGGCAGCGCGCGTGCTGCAGGCTGCGGGCTATGTGCTGCACACGGTCGAGAAGCGCGGAGGGCATCATTGCTGCGGACGCACCTTCCTGGCGAGCGGCATGGTCGCACAGGCCAAGGAAAAGGCCGAGGCATTGGTCGATGCGCTCGTGCCGTTGGCGCGCGCCGGCGTGCCCATCGTCGGGCTGGAGCCATCGTGCCTGCTCACGCTGCGCGACGAAACGCTGGTGATGGGTTTCGGCGAAAAGGCCGAGATGGTGGCGAAGCACGCGTTGCTGTTCGAGGAGTTCATTGCGCGCGAGATCAAGCTGGGCCGCTTCGAGCTGGCACTGAAGCCGGCCGAGGCGCCTATCCTGCTGCACGGACACTGCCACCAGAAAGCCTTCGGCGCGGTGAGCCCGGTGATGGAGGTGCTGAAGCTCATTCCCGGCGCACAGCCCGAACTCATCGAAAGCTCGTGCTGCGGCATGGCCGGCAGCTTCGGCTACGAGGCCAGCCATTTCGAGGTGTCGATGAAGATGGCCGAAGCCAGCCTGCTGCCGGCCATCCGCGCGAAGCCCGGCGCCATCGTGGTGGCCGACGGCACCAGCTGCCGCCATCAGATCGAGGACGGCGCGCAGCGCGAAGCGGTGCATGTGGCGGTGCTGCTGGAGCGGCATCTGCTGCACGCCGACCCAATGCCTGACGCGGGTTGACCGGGCGGCGCGGGCAGGGCGGCGGCGCCTGCCGCAAAATGGCCAGCCGCCCGCTCCCATGTCGATAACGCTCACTTCTTCTGCCGCCCCTGCGCAGCCCACGCTGCGTCTTGCATTCGCGCTGTCGATGGGCGCGGCGGTTTCGCTCGGCATCACCCGCTTCGCATACGCATTGCTGCTGCCGCCCATGCGCGCGGACCTTGGCTGGAGCTATGCGCTGGCCGGCGGCATGAACACGGCGAATGCGGTCGGCTACCTGGTCGGTGCGCTGATCACGCCGATGCTGATGCGGCGCTTCGGCACGACGCGGCTGCTGGTGGTCGGGGCTGTGCTGGCCAGCGTGTTCATGGCGGGCAGCGGTTTCGTGACCGACGCGCCGGCCTTGCTGCTTCAGCGCCTGCTGGCCGGGGTGGCCAGCGCATGGGTGTTCGTGGCGGGCGGGTTGCTTGCAGCGCGGCTTGGCGAGGCAGGCTCATCACGTGGCGGACTGCTGCTTGGCATCTATTACGGCGGCACCGGCTTCGGCATCTTGTTGTCGGCGCTGCTCGTGCCGCAGGTGCTGCGGGCGGCATCAGGCGTGCCGCACGGATGGGCCTGGGCGTGGTGGGCGCTGGCGTTGGCAAGTGCAGCGGCCACCTGCCTGTTGGCCTGGGCTGGCCGCGCGATGCCTGACAGGCCAGCGCCAACGGCAGCCGCCGCTTCGACGGACGCTGCGCCGCCGGTCGCACTGCATCGCTTCGGCTGGGCGCTCGCCGGGTATGCCTTGTTCGGCATGGGCTACATCGGCTACATGACTTTCGTGATCGCGCTGCTGCGCGAGCAGGGGGCGAGCGCTTCTTTCGTCACGCTGTTCTATTCCTTGCTGGGCATTGCCTGCGTGGCGTCGTCGCGGCTGTGGGCCGGGCTGCTCGACCGCTACCGCGGCGGGCAGCCGCAGGCACTGCTGAACGGGCTGCTCGGCGTGGCGACGCTGCTGCCGGTGCTGAGTGCGTCGGCGCCGGTGGCGCTGGTTTCGGGCGTGCTGTTCGGTGGGGTGTTCCTGTCGGTGGTGGCTTCGACCACTGCGCTGGTGCGCCACAACCTGCCGCCGTCGCGCTGGGCGCAGGGCATCAGCATGTTCACCATCATTTTTGCGCTGGGGCAGATCGTCGGGCCGACTGTCACTGGATGGATTTCCGACGGCCCTGGTGGGCTGGCGCGGGGCCTGGTGGCTTCGGCAATGGCCCTTTGGCTCGGCGCTGTGCTTGCGTCGCGCCAGCATTCGCTGTCACAGGAGACGCCATGACGGGCTTTGCCTTGTTCGAAACTTCCATTGGCATGTGCGCCCTGGCATGGGGACCGCGCGGATTGGTCGGCGTGCAACTGCCCGCCGACAACGGCGAGGCAGCCACGCGTGCGCGCATGAAGCAACGCTTTCCGGACCTGAATGAAAGCCCGCCGAGCGAAGCAGCGCAACGCGCCATCACCGCCATCCAGGGCCTGCTGCAAGGCGTGCACGACGACCTGAGCCACATCGAGCTCGACATGCGTGGCGTGTCGGAATTTCACCAGCGCATCTACGCGATCGCGCGCCGCATTCCGCCGGGGCAGACGCGCACCTACGGCGAGATCGCCGAAGAGCTGGGCGACAAGGGCCTGTCGCGCGCCGTGGGTCAGGCCATGGGCCACAACCCGTTCGCGCCCGTAGTGCCTTGCCACCGCGTGCTGGCCGCGGGCAACAAGCCCGGCGGCTTCTCGGCCGGCGGCGGGGCGTTGACCAAGCTGCGCATGCTCGACATCGAGGACGCGCGGCCCAACGGGATGGCGTCGCTTTTCTAGTACGTACGGCATCCCTCGAATGGGGGATGTAGAAGCGTCGGCAAACACGCACAGTTGCAACCCTCACGGGACGAGGGAGGCGCGGCGTGCAACTCTGGCTTGAGCAAATCGAGAAGGCGCGGGAGCGAAGCGAAGGCATCGACCTGCGATCTCTTGCCGACTATGCGAGAGACAAGACCCCGCGCGAACTGAGCACGCCGAAGCAGCTCGATGACCGCAGGAGCTTCTTGCGTGAAAGCCTGGGCGACGATGAAAAATCTGCCGTCGCGTATGAGCGAATCATCTCCGGCAGCGAGATACAGGACGTCAACTACCTGGCTCGTGGCGCGCGAGCCGCAAAGGCGGTCAGTCGCATCCTGATCAGGGACACGGCAGGGCGGCTTGTGGCTTACGGCACCGGATTCCTGATAGCGCCGAACGTGCTCATCACGAACAACCACGTTCTGCCATCCATCGAGTCCTGTCGCCGCTCGGAAGCCCAGTTCGAATTCGAACTCGACATCGACGGCGCCGTACTCAACCCCACTACCTACAGCCTTCAGGCGCAGGAACTCTTCTTCACTTCGAAAGACCTCGACTTCACCGTCGTGGCCGTCACCTCCAGTTCGACAGTGGGAGATGGCCAGCTCGAACACTATGGGTTCCTGCCGCTCGTAGGTGCCACCGGCAAGGCATCGGACGGTGAGTGGCTCACCATCATCCAGCACCCCAACGGCGACCGCAAACAGGTGTGCGTGCGCGAGAACAAGCTTCTCAAGCGCACGGACGACGTGCTCTGGTATTCGACCGACACGCTCGGGGGATCTTCAGGCTCCCCGGTTTTCAGCAACGACTGGTATGTCGTAGCGCTCCACCACAGCGGCGTACCGGATGAAAGAGATGGCCGTACGCAAACCATCTCAGGCCGCGACTACGACCCCGCAAAAGACGGCGAGCAGGACATCAAGTGGATTGCCAACGAGGGCATCCGCGTTTCCCGCATCGTCGAGACGCTTCATGCAGCCCTTCCCGCGCATCCGTTGCTCCAGCCGGTCTTCGGTGCCACGCCGGAAAACTCGCGGCTGATGCTTCCTTCCGTCGACCTGCTGCAGTCAACGGCGACCCATGCTGCCGGGAGCTTGCCGCTTCCCGGTCCACTCATTCAACAAACCCCAACCCGGAAGACGACCATGAACGACATGCAATCTGGTGGAAGAAGGACCCTCACGGTGACGCTCGGCATCGAATCGGATGGAAGCGTCTCCGTCCTCCGATCCGGTCCCGCCGCCCGCGAGTCGCAGAGCGTTTTCGAAGAAGCCGCACGTGCCAAGGCGAAGAAACCAGCCCCCGCCATCGACGTGCCCTTCAATGCGAAGTACGATGATCGCAAAGGCTTCGAAGCCGGGTTCCTCGCGCCGGGCAAGCCCGAGATGTCGGTGCATCTGCCGCTGCTTGGCAAGGCTCTTGCGAAGGAGACGGTAGAACTGGTCGACGGCCCCCCGGGCGAGAACGTGCTGAACTATCACGGCTACAGCCTCGTGATGCACAAGGCGAGGCGGCTGGCTCTCTACTCGGCAGCCAACGTCGACTTCAGCGGCCGGTTCGAACTGGCCCGGCCGGCGGACGTGTGGAGGCAGGACCCGCGGATTCCCGCAAGCGCACAGCTGACCAACTTCTACTACGAGAACAACCAGTTCGACCGTGGCCATCTGACGCGCCGCGAGGACATGGAATACGGAGCAACCCGGCTGGCCGCGCTCACCACTGCGGCAGATACCTGCCATTGGAGCAACTGCACGCCACAGCATTCCAAGTTCAATCAGAACAAGGAGCTCTGGCAGGGCATCGAACGCCACATCTTCGAGGACGCGATCAAGCTCGACAAGTTCAGGGCGCAGGTCATCACGGGCCCCATCCTCGAAGAAAGCGACCCGGTCTGGGACAAGTACCCGAAGATCCAGTATCCGGTTCGCTTCTGGAAAGTCGTCGCGGCGATCACGGCTAGCGGCAAGCTGTTTGCCACGGCCTACATCCTCGATCAGTCCGGTGTGATCGAGGAATTTGGCATCGAGGCTGCACGCGAGATTCCTTTCGACGCCTACAAGACCTTCCAGGTCCAGATCAATGAAGTCGAGCGGCTCACCGGGCTCAGCTTCACGGGCGGTCCGGTCAGGAGGGTGTTCTCGCTTTCCACTGTCGATCCGCTCGCCAAGAAGCCTGTAAGAAAGCCCACCAGAGTTCGTGCGCAGGAGTCCGCTCTGGTTGACGTACCGGATGGCTGGCTGCCGCTCGATTCTCTGGAGTCGATGGTGCTTCCCGACCTGGAATAAACGAAGCTCAGGTGGCCGGCACAGGCAACCGGTGCAGCCCCGCGATGCGCGACGCGAAGATGATCGCGGCCTGCAGAACGAACCCGGCCAGCGCCAGCAGCAGGCACGCCGGCTCGCCCCAGGCCCCACCAACCAGGCCGCCGAGCGCCGCGCCGATGGGCCGCGCTCCCGCATTGATCGTGAGGAACACGGCCGACACCCGGCCCAGCATGGTCGAAGCCGTCACGCTCTGGCGTAGCGTGGTCGAGGTGATGACCCAGACCATCGGCCCTGCGCCGAACAGGAAGAACGAGAGCGCGGCCAGCGCGGCGGTCGGCACCAGGAGCGTGGCTGCCATCGTCGCTGCTGCAACAACTGCGACCGCGGGACCGACCTGGATCGCGCGGCCGAAGGGCAGGCGCGCCACAACGCGCGGCGTGAGCAGCGCGCCAACGACCATGCCCGCGCCGTACATCGCCAGCGTGAAGCCGACCGCCTGCGCGCCGAGGCCGAGCACCCGCACTGCATAGGGCACATACCCGGCCTGCAGCACGAACCATGAGATGTTGAACACCGCGCCGGTCATCAGCATCGGGCGCAGCATGTCGTGCTGCCAGACAAAGCGCGCGCCGTCGCGCACTTCGAGCAGTGGATGCCGTCCGGAAGCGGGGGCGCGCGGTGCTTCGGTCAATCGCAGCAGCAGGCCCACGGCCGCCACCGACAGCACTGCTGCCAGCACGAACGCAGCAGGAGCGCCGGCCCACGCCACCAGTGCACCCGCGAGTGCGGGACCGGCGGTGAACGCGGCACTGCGCGCCAGTTCGAGTCGCCCGTTGGCCGTTGCCAGCGCTTCGCGAGGCACGAGCGCCGGCACCAGCGCGGGCGCCGCGACGCTGAAGCCCACGGTGCCGACAGCACCCAGGAAACCGAGTACCGCCAACCAGCCGACGCTGAGCTTCGACGCGAACACCATCGCCAGCAGCACCAGCAGCGAGACCGCTCGCAGCCCCTCGGCCCAAACCATCAGCTGTCGCCGCGACATGCGGTCCGCGAGCAGGCCCATGGGCATCGAGACCAGCAGGAAGGGCAGCGTCTGCACCGCCGCGAGAAAACCGATTTCGCCAGGCCCTGCGCCGAGTGCCAGCACGGCGACCAGCGGCACGGCCGCAAGGCTCAGTTGCTCGGCGGACTGCGCGGCGAGGTTGGACCACGCGAGGTTCAGGAAGGAACGGGGGAGCGGTGTTGTGAGTGTTGTATGGGTCATGCCCTCATCGTGCGATCGGAGGGCTCATGTCGCTGGCCGTTTCCGGACGCGCGAGCATCAGCGCCGCGGCTTCGGCTTCGATGCAGGCGAAGGCGCGGGCGCGACGACCTCCATCACGAAATCGATGAACGCACGTACCTTCGCGGCCGGCAGGTGGCGCGACGGATAGAGCGCATAGAGCGGAAGCCGCTCATCGGGCCAATCAGGAAACAGATCGACCAGCTCGCCGCCGTCGAGCTGCGGCTGAATGCCCACGGCCTTGATCTGCGCCACACAGATGCCGGCGAGCACCGTCTCCAGCACGGTGCCCGGGTCGGTGAGCAGCAGTCGTCCGGTGGCTGGCACCTTCACGAGTTTGCGGCCGCGCTGGAACTCCCACGTATAGGGCTGCCCCGTGGCCGGGTTGCGCACCTGCAGGCAGGCATGGCCGACGAGGTCTGCCGGCTTGGCAGGGTGGCCGTGCCGCGCCAGGTAGGCCGGCGTGGCCACGGTGACCACGCGCGAGTCCATCAGCTTGCGGGCCACCAGTGACGACGACGGCGGCTCGCCGAAGCGCACGGCGATGTCGAAGCCCTCGGCCACCAGGTCGCCGAGCTGGTCGCGGGCGATCAGCTCCAGCGTGAGCTCGGGGTACAGCGCAAGAAAGCGCGGCAGGTGCCGCGCCAGCAGCAGGCGAGAGGTGAATGCGTCGGTGTTGACGCGCAGGCGCCCGCGCACCGCGCCGGATGCGCCCGAAGCGATCGTCACCGCGTCCTCGATGCCGAGCACCAGCGGATTGATGTTGGCGTAGAGCAGCCGGCCCTCGTCGGTGAGGTTCAGCGAGCGGGTCGTGCGGTCGAACAGCCGCACGCCGATGCGGCCCTCGAGCCGGGCAATGGCGCGGCTCACACCGGAGGGCGTGAGGCCGAGTGCGTTGGCGGCGCTGGCGAAGCTGCCGCCTTCGACCACGGCGGCCAGCACGCTGACGTTGGAGAGAAGGCGTCCGTCGAGAGTCATTTTCTTATTCGTGATCAGTTGTCATGAATGATATGCCTTGAGGTCGCTTTACTCAAAGATGGAGCGTTTCTACGATTCGCTCCATCGCAATCAAGTGAAGAAAGAAAGTCTCATGTACGCAATTACCGGAATCACGGGTCAAGTGGGCGGCGCCGTCGCGCGCGCTTTGCTGGCCGAGGGCAAGCCCGTTCGCGCGGTCGTCCGCGACGAAGCCAAGGGCCGTGCCTGGGCGGAGCTCGGCTGCGAGGTCGCCATCGCAGCGATGGACGATGCCGCGGCATTGGCGCGGGCCTTCGCGGGTACGGCCGGCGTCTTCGTGCTGCCGCCGCCGAACTTCGACCCCGAGCCGGGTTTTCCTGAGGCTAGGGCCGAGAACGCCGCGGTGCGCCAGGCGCTCGACACCGCCCGGCCGCCGCGCGTGGTGTGCCTGTCGACCGTCGGCGCACAGGCCGCGCAACCCAATCTGCTGAGCCAGCGCACGTTGATGGAAGAAGCGCTTCGCACGCTGCCGTTTCCGGTCACGTTCCTGCGGCCGGCGTGGTTCCTTGAGAACCTGCGCTGGGACATTACTCGGGCCCGCGAGCAGGGTGTGCTGTCGAGCTACCTGCAGCCGCTGGAGCGGGCCGTGCCGATGGTGGCCACGGCCGATGTGGGCAGCGTTGCCGCCGAACTCCTTGTGCAAGAAGGCGAGGCGCCGCGCATCGTCGAACTCGAAGGCCCCGAGCGGCTGACGCAGCACGCGATTGCAGCTGCGCTCTCGCAGGTGCTGGGACGTCCGGTGCATGCGGAGGTGGTGCCGCGTGAGACCTGGGGCGCGATCTTCCGCGCACAGGGCATGCGCGACCCGGTACCGCGCATCCAGATGCTCGACGGCTTCAACGAAGGATGGATTCGCTTCGAGGGAAGCGATGCGAGCGTGCGCAGGGGCAAGGTGGGCGTGTCGGAGGTGATTCGCTCGCTCGTCGGCTGATTGGCTAGGGCCTGTTCACACTATTTCCGGGGTCGCGTTGGTGGGCCAAGGGGCTGGATGCAAGGCGCACGGGCGCAGCAAGGCTGAAGCCTTGCAAGCGCGGGCAACGCCGCAGACAGCTCCTTGGCCCGCCAACCCTGCGGGAAGGTCAGCCAGCGAGGGCCACTCGGCGTTGCGTTCCTTGCGCGTGCGCATGCACGCGCGGCGTCACGCGCCTTGATTGGCCCTCGCTGGCTGACCTTCGCGACCCCGGAAATAGTGTGAACAGGCCCTAGGCGCTCCCGGCCTGCATTTCCTCGAACCACTCGGCCACGTACGCCGCCTCCGGTGCGGCGTCGGGCGCCAGGCCGTAGTAATAGCGCTCCAGCGTCATGCGTAGCGCAGGCAGCGGCGATTGCAGGCGGCCCGAGGCCAGGTCGTGCGACACCAGCGAGGTCGGCGCCAGCGCAACGCCCAGTCCGTCGACCGCGGCCTGGAGTACGAAATGCAGGTGGTCGAACTGCAGCCGGCCCGCCGGACGGGTGCGCGGGGCGCCGACCTGCTTCTTCCAGGCGTCCCAGTCGTCCTTGCGCGTCTTGGCCGACAGCAGCACGTGCGAGGCGAGGGCGCGCAGGTCGGGCAACGGATGCGTCTCGAACAACGCGGGCGCGCCGACCACCAGCACCTCGTCTTCGAGAAAGGGCTGCACTTCGATCGAAGGCGGCCAGCCGTCTAGCCCGCGGCGCACCGCGATGTCGAAGCTGTCGATGGCCTGTTCAGGCATGACGGTACTGGTGACAACCTGCGGCTCGATGTCGGGATAGCGCTCGACGAAGGAAGGCAGGCGCGGAATGAGCCAGCGCACCGCGAAAGAAGGGCGCACGTTGATCCGCACCGCCCGGGCGGGCCCCTGCAATTGCAGCGAGCGCGCCGCCGCGCCGATCTGCGCAAGCGCCGGCTCCACCTCCGCGAAGAACTGCTGTCCCTCGGCAGTCAGCACGACCTGGCGGATGCGCCGTTCGAACAGCGCGACGCCAAGGAACTCTTCCAGGCTCTTGATCTGCCGGCTCACCGCGCTGTGCGTGACATGCAGTTCGAGCGCTGCGCGAGTGAAGCTGAGGTGGCGCGCCGCGGCGGCAAAGGCCCGCACGGCGTTGAGGGGAGGCTCTCGAAGCGGCATGCGTGCGATTTTCTCACGCATGGCGGGCGTTAATGTCGTTTGTCGGGGTGGCATGTGGCGGCGCACCATCAGGGCTCGATGTCACGCATACCCCTCGCTTCCAACCCCATCCCCACTGACCTGAATTCCCGCCACGCGGCGATGGCGCTCGGTCTTTCGCTGCCGGCCGACGTCGTGCTCTACCTGCTGCTGCCGATGTATGCCAGCGAGTTCGGCGTGACGCTGGCCGAGGCCGGCATGCTGCTCGCGGCCAACCGGCTGGTGCGCATTGCCGGCTATGGATTCGTTGCACGCTTCTACGCCCGCAACGGCGACCGGCTGACCTGCACCATCGCCGTCCTGGCAGCGGCAGTGTGCGGACTCGGCTACGCCACGCTCTCGGGCTTCTGGGCGCTGCTGCCGCTGCGGCTGATGTGGGGCCTGTGCTTCGCGGCGCTGAACCTGTCGACACAGGCGCTGGCCACGGTCGACCCGGTGGGTGCGGCTCGGCGCAACGGGCGCTCGCGGGCCTTCATCGCGGTGGGGCCGGTGCTGGCGCTGCCGCTGGGTGCGCTGCTGGCGCACTGGAGCGGACCGCGCACGATCTTCGGCATCCTCGCGGTGTTTTCGCTGCTTGCGTGGTTCGTTACTCGGCGGCTGCCGGCGGCGCCGCACCCCGTGGCCAAGCCGAAGCGGCGCTTCAGCCGGCCCAACAGCCTGGACAGCTGGTCGTTCATGGAAGGGCTGACGCTCGACGGGCTCTTCATCGTCGGCCTCTCGTACCTCGGCAAGGACCTGCTGCCGGGTGGCGCGGTGATCGTGGCCGGCGTGCTGATGGCGCTGCGCTACCTGGCGGAGATTTTGCTGAGCCCGGTCGGCGGCCACATGGCCGAGCGCTTCGGCGCCGAGCGTTTGCTGGTGGGCCTGTCGCTCGTCACGGCCATTGCGCTCGTGGGCTTCGGCCTTGGCTGGCTGTGGAGCTGCGCGGCGCTGATCGTGGTGCTGCGCGCCTTGCAACTGCCCTTGCTGCCGCCCATCGTGGCCCGGCGCACGCCCGGTCCGGAGCGCGTGCAGGCGCTGGCCGCGCGCTCGGTGTGGCGCGACATCGGCGCCGGCACCGGGCCGCTGATCGCGGGCCTGCTGCTGCCGGTTGCGTCACCGCCTTGGATCTACGGCGTGGCTGCAGCGCTTCTTGCGCTGGCGGCGCTGGCCTGCGGCTGGAGCGCGTCATCGCCCGCGGCCGATGCTGCGCGCACGGCCGGCTGAACCGTCACACTCTTTACTCAGGAATCATCGCCATGACCACGACACCGCACGCCATCGACACCGTGACGAAGCTCGAAGCCCTGTTCGGCGAAGCCGGCGAGGCCTCGCTCAAGAAAGAGGTTCCGTACCTGCACCCGGCCTACCAGGCGCTGATTGCCGCGTCGCCCTTTGCCGTGCTCGCCACCACCGGCCCCGGCGGCCTCGACGCCTCGCCGCGCGGCGATCCGCCGGGCTTTGTCGTTGTGCAGGACGAGAAGACGCTGCTCATGCCCGAGCGCCGCGGCAACAACCGCATCGACAGCCTGCGCAACATCGTGGCCGACCCGCGCGTGGCGCTGCTGTTCCTCATTCCCGGGGTGGGCGAGACGCTGAGGGTGAACGGCAGGGCGCACATCACGGTCGAGCCAGCGCTGCTCGAACGCCTCGCAATGGACGGCAAGCCGCCGCAATGCGTGATCCGGATCACCGTCGACACGGTGTTCTTCCAGTGCGCCCGGGCTATCCAGCGCTCGAAGCTGTGGGCGCCGGTGCCGCCGGATGCGAAGCGCGAGGTGCCGACGCCGGGGGCGATTCTTTCGGCGCTGACCGCGTCGGAGTTCGATGGGGAGGCGTATGACCGGGAGCTGCCGGCGCGGCAGCGGGCGACGCTGTATTGACTTGAAAGCCTGTTTCAGTCGCCCATGAAAAAAGCCCGCATCAGCGGGCTTTTTCAAGCGGTTTGCACCGGGGGAATCAACGCACCCAGTGGCAAACACGGTGGTGATGACGCGCGTCCCACTTGCACACCTTGTGCTTCTTGGGGTGGTACGGCGCGGCCGAGGCGATGCTCGGTGCCAGCATGGCAAGGCCGGCGAACGCGAGGATGCTGGAGAGGATGAGCTGCTTGGTCTTCATGGGGTTCTTTCTAAGCAAAGACATCGATCAAAGGAATGCGTCGTTCAACGGGCGCCCTTGCAGAACGCCCTGGCGCCACATTTAGATGACATTTGGTAGCGGTTGTGGCGTGAAAAATTGCACGGGGAGCAGGGCCGGGGGCGTTGGGGCTAACCCGAATCAGGCCCGCCCAGGCGCCGCCTGCTCGGTGCGCGAGTCGTGCCCGATGATCAGCACCAGCCCGAACGCCACCGCCGACAGCAGCGCCAGGAAGATCACGGCGTAGATGTCGTTGCCCATCCGGTCCTTCAGCGCGCCGAAGATCGTCGGGCCGATGTAGCCGCCCAGGTTGCCGATGGAGTTGATCCACGCAATGCCCGCCGCGGCCGCGGTGCCGCTCAGGATGGCGGTGGGCAGCGTCCAGAAGGTGGGCAGTGCGCTGAAGATACCGAAGGCGGCCAGCGTCACGGCGGCCATCTTCGGGATGGGCGCGCTGGTCTGGGCGGCCAGCACCAGGCCGATGAAGATGCAAGCCAGCGGAATCAGCAGGAACCACTTGCGCTCCTTGCGCGCGTCCGACGCTCGCGTCCAGAACAGCATCGCGATGGCGCCCACCAGGTAAGGAAAGGCGTTGATGAAGCCGATCTCCACGTTGCTCAGCCCGCCGAAGCCCTTGATGATCTGCGGCAGGAAGAAGCTCAGGCCGTACAGCGGCACGGTGATGCCCATGTAGACAAAGCCCAGCCCGATCACGCGCGGGTTCAGCAGCGACTGCTTCCACGAGATCTTGTTGATCGACTCGCGGTTGCGGCGCTCCGAGTCGAGCGTCTGCTCCAGCCAGCTGCGCTCTTCGGTGGTGAGCCACTTGGCGTCCTTCGGGCCGTCGGGCAGGTACATCAGCACGAAGAAGGTAAGGATCAGCGAGGGAATCGCCTCGAGGATGAACAGCCACTGCCAGCCGTGCATGCCGCCGACGCCGTCCATGTTGAGGATGTAGCCCGAGATAGGCGAGCCGATGACGGTCGAGATGGGAATGGCGAACATGAACCAGCCCACGATGCGCGCGCGGTACGCCGCCGGAAACCACAGCGTGATGTAGAAGATCACGCCCGGGAAGAACCCCGCCTCGGCAATGCCCAAGAGGAACCGCACTATGTTGAAGCTGGTCGAGCCGCCCACCCAGGCCTGGGCCGCCGAGAGGATGCCCCAGCTGAACATGATGCGGGCGATCCAGCGGCGCGCACCGAAGCGCTCCAGCGCCATGTTGCTCGGCACCTCGAACAGGAAGTAGGCAAGAAAGAAGATGCCGGCGGCGCTGCCGAACACGGCGGCGGTGAAGCCCAGGTCCTTGGACATGGCCGCGCCGGCAAAGCCGAGGTTCACGCGGTCGAGGTAGGCGATGAAGTAGCTGACCATGAGCAGCGGCAGGAGCCGCCAGCTGATCTTGGAGATGGTTCTTTGTTCGATGGGGTTCACGGTTGGTTGTCTCCGGTGTTGGATGGTTTTATGGAGCTTGTCGGGAAAGGGGAGGGGCGGCGGTGCCGCCGGGTGTCATGACTGTTGTTGTTGCCGTTGTTGTTGTGCCCTCATGATCTGGTGCCGTTGCCAGTAGTGCCCGACGGCGGCCTTGAAGTTTTCTTTCTGCTTGCCAAGGCCCGCGAGCTTCACCTTGGTGGTGCGCGCGCCCAGCATGCCCTTGTCGTGGTGGGTGACGATGAGGGTGTCGCCGAAGCTGCTGTCCTTGTAGGTCAGGCCCTTGACTTCGTCCCACCCGATCGTCGAGCCTCCATCGGCACCGGGGTGCAAGCCGGCGTAAGTGATGTCGATGCGCTCGCCGTTCTTCAGCGCGAAGCTCACCGGCGGAAAGTGCCGCAGCACCACTGCGCGCTCTTCCTCGGTGGCCGGCTCGTAGCGGTAGGCCAGGCTCAGCTCGTGGTTCTGCACGAAGCGCTGCTCGTACTCGCTCCACAGGCGCTGCTCGATGGCGGAGGCGGTTTCGATGTCGTCGGCCCATGAAGCCTCAGGTGCGGTCGCGACGATGGCGCCGTAGGCGCTCTCGGGCACGTGATGGCCGACGTTGCGCATGCGCTCCAGCAGCGGCGGATGACTATCGTAGGGATGCGGCACGTCGGCCGTTTTCATCGCCTCGATGAACACGTCTGAGCTTGCATAGGGCGGCAGGCCATCCGCGACGAAGCGGGCGATGCCCAGCGCGCCGTCATGCTCGCGGTTCTGCGCGAACAGCTTGCGCTCGACGTCGTTGCGGTAGCTCGCGTAGGCCGAGATCTTGATGAGCGATTGCACGATGGCGTGCGGCGCAGTGAGGCCGGCGGCCACGCGGTCGGCCTTGTATTCGCGCTCGCGGCTGTCGCGCGCCAGGGCGAACGAGAAGATCATGCGGTACAGCCGTAGCAGGTAGTGCGCAACGATGGTGAGGCCGCCACTGCGCATCTTCCAGGTGTACTGGTCGAACTGCAGCAGCTTGGGGCCGAGCGCCGCGCTGCTGCGGGTGTCGCCGCCGCCCAGGTGGGCCAGTTCGTGCGCGAGCACTGCATCAGCTTCGGTCTGGTCGAGCACGCGCAGCAGCGGAAGGCTGACGAACAGCGTGCGACCTTGAAAGGTACGGCCCTTGACCTCGCACGGTGCTTCGGTCACGAAGAAGTTGGTGTCGATGCCGGCCACGATCTGGTCTGGCGGCGTGGTCTTCACGCGGCCAGCCAACTGCCGGATGCGCTCCCACAGGCGCGGCGCGTCGGCCTGCGAGATCAGCTCGCCCTCGATCTCGTTGCCCCAGGGCAGCTTCTTGAACAGCGTGTAGATCGCATAGAACACCGCGGCCCCGGCCGCGATGCCCGCCAGCGCGATCAGCTTGACGTAGTAGCTCTGCCAGAAGTACGCCGTGAGCCAGAACGACAGCCACACCAGCATCGCGCTTTGCAGCACGACCTCGACCGCGCTCGACACCGTCATGAGCCGCCAGCCGGCGACGAAGCTGGCATAGCGCATGCCGCGGTTGGCAAAGGCCAGCGCGCCCAGCACCAGTGCCGCCGCGAGCAGAGCGGCGCCGAGCACGATGGTCCAGATGGCGGCGCGGTCGGCCCAGTGGAACTGCCACTGCATGGAGTAGGGGCTGCACACCTTGTCGTGGAAGTTCTTGTCTTCCGGCGCAGTGGCGTCGCAGGCCTTGGAGAGCGGATGGCTGCGGTAGAACTCGGTGGCCTCGGTCTTGTCCGCGGACGACAGGCGGGCGTCGCCGGCGATGCGCTTTTCTATGGCCTGCAGGAATTCCGCATCCTGCGAACGCAGTGCGTATTCGGTGAAGACCAGTGTCGCCGCCGGAATGGCGAACAGCGACACGAGCGTGAGAAGAAACACGCGCAAGAGGTCGGCATGGATCGTGCGTGCGAGGGCCATGGGTGCTGCTCCTGGATAGCGATTGCTGTGAGTTGTTGTAGACGGTCCGGGAAGGCGATAGGGTAGCGGGCGCGGCGCGTGCAGTGAAGCCCGGTGCAACGTCAAGCAGAGCCGCGCACCGACCTGCTGCCGAATAAGGTTATCCCTTTTGCATCGTTCCGAGGCCCGGGGTGCAGGTATAGCCTTCGTGCTCATTCATGACTGTCACCTCCGTCACTCCATCTCCGTCGTCGTCTGGTTCAGGGCCATCGCCCGTTGCATGGATCGCCGGTGTCGGCGCCAGCGCGGGCCTGGGTGCGGCACTTGCGCGGCGTTTCGCGGCCGAAGGCTTCATCGTTGCGCTGACCGGCCGCACGCAGGCCCAGCTCGATGCGGTGGCCGGCGAAATCGTTGCGGCCGGCGGTCGGGCTCATGCCTTTGCGGGCGACGTGGCGAGCGAGGCCGAGATGCACGGTATTGCGCAGAAGGCGAGGGCGCTGGGCCCGCTCACCGTGGCCGTCTTCAATGCCGCGAGCGGGGTGCGCGCGCCAACGCTGGAGCTGTCGGTCGACCAGTTCACGCAGGCCTGGCGCACCAGCGCGCTGGGCGGCTTCATCTTCGGGCATGAGGCGCTGCGCGGCCTGCTGGCCAATTCCTTCGAGGCAGCCGGGGCGCACGCACGCGGCACCTTGCTGTTCACCGGCGCCACCGCGGCGCTGCGCGGCAAGCCGCCGTTCGCGGCCTTCGCTGCGGCCAAGGCTGCGTTGCGTTCTCTGAGCCAGAGCCTGGCGCGCGAATTCGGCCCGCAGGGCATTCATGTGGCGCATGTGGTGATCGATGGCGGCATCGACGGCGAGCGCCTGCGCAACAACGCGCCGCAGCGCGTGGAACAAGCCGGCGACGACGGCCTGTTGCAGCTCGAAGCCATCGCCGAAAGTTACTGGCAGCTGCATGTGCAGCACCGCAGCGCATGGACGCAGGAACTCGACCTGCGGCCGTTCAAGGAACCGTTTTGAGGAGTCACGCCACATGAGCGTCGGATCGAATGGACAGATGCTTGCCGCCACGCTGCCCTCGGTGGAAGCAGAACTCAACTACCTGAAGGCGGGCCAGGGCCGGCCCGTGAGCTACACCTTCGAGCCGCCGCCCGGCACGCCGTGGGTAACCGGCGAACTGGAGTCGCGCCGCGTGACGATCCGCGACGGCCGCCCGCTGGTGGCGCTGAACGAACTGACGCTCGACCGCAGCGGCTTCACGCAGATTTCGCATCGCAGCGTGCTCGCCGATTTTTCGCAGGACGCCACGATCCGCGACATCTACTACCGTGAAGCCGAAGCCCTGCTGCGCGACGTCACGGGCGCCGAGAAGATCGTGGTGTTCGACCACACGCTGCGCGACAGCGCGCAGGGTTCGCGCCGCACGGCCGAGCTGCGCGAGCCGGTGCGCCGCGTGCACAACGACCAGACTTTCGTCTCCGCGCCGCGCCGGGTGCACGCCCACCTGCCGCCCGAAGAAGCCGAGGAACGCTTGAAGCACCGCTTCGCGATCATCAACCTGTGGCGCCCGCTGGCCACCGTGGAGCGCCTGCCGCTCGCACTGTGCGATGCGCGTTCCATCTCGCCCAAGGACCTCGTGCCCAGCGACCTGGTCTACCCCGACAAGGTGGGCGAGACCTATTCGTTCACCTGGAACCCGGAGCACCGCTGGTACTGGTTCCCGCGGATGCGGCCCGACGAGGCCCTGCTGCTGAAGATCTACGACTCGCGCGAAGACGGTGTGGCGCGCTACACCGCGCATACCGCGTTCGAAGACCCGACAGGTTCGCGCGAGGCGCCGCCACGGCGCAGCATCGAACTGCGCGCGCTGGTGTTCTGGCCCGCCGGCAAATAAGTTGAAACTGTTCTTCCGAACAAAGTTCTACAACCTCTCGCCCGCGCGATTCTTTGCCCTGAATTAGCACCAGCCGGGCGCTGACCCCACGCCTGCACCGATCACCGCCCTTGGCGACAATCGGTTCAATGCGTTCTTCCCCCTTCTTCAAGATGGCCCTGCTGCTGGGCCTGCTTTCGGCCATCGGGCCTTTCGCCATCGACATGTACCTGCCGGCGCTGCCGGCCATCGGACAGAGCCTGCACGCCGACATTGGCGCGGTGCAGATGAGCCTCACGGCGTTCTTCCTGTCGCTCGGTGCGGGTCAGCTGCTCTATGGGCCGATCTCCGACATGGTGGGCCGCAAGCCGCCGCTGTATGCGGGACTGCTGCTGTTCGCGCTCGCCAGCGTGGGCTGCGCGATGGCTACCGACATCCAGACGCTGATCGTGCTGCGCTTCGTCCAGGGCCTGGGCGCAGCGGCCGGCATGGCGATTCCGCGCGCCGTGGTGCGCGACCTGCACACCGGCACCGATGCCGCGCGGCTGATGTCGCTGCTGATGTTGGTGTTCAGCGTGTCGCCGATCCTTGCGCCGCTTGCGGGCAGTGCGGTAATCGCGGTTGCCGGATGGCGCGGCGTGTTCTGGGCGGTGACCATCGCGGCCGTGGCGGGCCTGGCGATGATGGTCAAGCTGCTCGATGAAACGCGTCCAGCCTCGGAACGCGTCGAAAGCAGCCTCGGCAGCGCGCTGTCGGCCTACTGGCTGCTGTTGCGCGACAAGCATTACCTCGGGCTGGTGTTCATCGGCAGCTTCGCAATGGCGGGCTTTTTCACCTACCTGGCGAATTCGTCGTTCGTGATGATCGACCACTATGGCCTGTCGCCCGCGCTCTACAGCGTGGCCTTCGGAGTGAACGCGGCGGCCTTCATCGCGGCCTCGCAGTTCACCGGCTCGCTGGGCGAACGTTACGGGCTGGTCACCCTCGTCAAGTTCGGCGTGGTGTGCTGCGGCGTGGCAATGGTCGCGATGTTCGTCTACTTCGCGATGGGCGGCGACAACATCTGGGTGCTCATCGTCCTGTACTTCATCGCCTCGGGCTTCATGGGACTGGTGATTCCGACCACCGGCGTGCTGGCGCTCGAAATGCACGGCGCCATCGCGGGTACGGCCTCGGCGCTGCTGGGCACGCTGCAGATGCTGACGGGCGCACTGGCAATGGCGGTGGTGGGTCTCTTCACCGACGGCCGGCCGCTGCCAATGGTGGCCGGCATGGCCGGCGGCGCACTCATTGCGCTGGTGCTGACCTGGCTCACGCTGGGCGGCGTGCGTTCCGGGCCCACTGAAAAAACAGGAAGGGCGCAGCAAGCCTGATGAACACGGTACACGCAGGCACCGGGCTCCCGGTGGCCGAAGAAGACAGCAACAACGCAGCCCGCAAGCCCATCGACGGGCTGGCCCAGCCGGAGCGCGGCTGGGCGATGCTGGTCATCATCCTCGGGCTGATCGTGGCGGTGCTCGACGGCACCATCGTCAACCTGGCGCTGCCGGGCATCGCCCGTGAGCTGCAGGCCAGCCCGTCGCAGGCGATCTGGGTGGTCAATGCGTACCAGATCGCCACGCTGGTGATGCTGCTGCCGCTGGCTTCGCTGGGCGATCTCGTGGGCTACCGGCGCGTGTACTTGGTCGGGATGGCGGTGTTCACGTTGTCGTCGCTGGCCGCCACCTTTGCGAATTCGCTCGGCACGCTGATCGCGGCGCGCGCCTTCCAGGGGCTGGGCGCGGCCGGCATCATGAGCGTGAACGCGGCGCTGGTGCGGCTGACGTATCCGTCGGCTCAGCTGGGCAAGGGCATGGCCATCAACTCGCTGGTGGTGGCCACATCGTCGGTGGCCGGGCCTTCGGTGGCGGCGGCCATTTTGTCGGTGGCATCGTGGCCCTGGCTCTTCGCCATCAACGTGCCGCTGGGCCTTGTCACCTTCGCGCTGGGCATGAAGGCGCTGCCGTTCAATCGCGTGGCACCGGCGGCCGGACTGCGCTTCTCGCCGATCGACGTGGCGCTCAACGTGCTGATGTTCTCGCTGGTGTTCCTGGGCGTCGACCGGCTCGGCGTGCGCGAAGGAGCGGTGCAGGGCGCCACTGGTTCACACGCTTCGGCGTGGGGCATCCTGCTGGCGGGCTTGGTCGTCGGCTTTATCTACCTGCAGCGCCAGCGCAAGCAGGCGGTGCCGTTGTTCCCCATCGACCTGCTGCGCATTCCGGTGTTCGCACTGTCGATGGGTACTTCGGTCGCCGCGTTCTGCGCGCAGATGCTGGCCTACATCGCGCTGCCGTTCCTGCTGCTCGACGTGTACGGCCGCAGCCACATCGAGGCCGGGTTGCTGATCACGGCGTGGCCGCTGGCCATCGTGGTGATGGCGCCCATCGCCGGCCGGCTGATCGGCCGCTACCCCGACGGGCTGCTGGGCGGCATCGGGCTGGGCCTGCTGGCCACGGGCCTGGCGCTGCTGGCGGCGCTGCCGGCAAATCCGGGCAATGCCGACATCGCGTGGCGCATGGCGCTGTGCGGGCTGGGCTTCGGGCTGTTCCAGTCGCCCAACAACCACACCATCGTGACTTCGCCGCCGGCGCACCGCAGCGGTGCGGCCAGCGGCATGCTCGGCACGGCGCGGCTGACCGGCCAGACGCTGGGCGCCGTGGTGCTGGCGGGCGTTTTCAGTGTCTGGAGCCCGCACGGAGGCCACGGCCCCGTGGTGGCGCTGGTGCTGGCGGCCAGCTGTGCCGCGGTGGCAGCGGTTTTCAGCACGCTGCGGCTCAAGACGACAAGTCCTGGCGGCTGAATGAGTTAGGGTACTCACCTATGAAGGAAGTACCTGACACCGTGGTCTGCCCGGGTTGCGATGCGGTCTACAGCCGTGCGCCCCTGCATCCCCGCGACGTGGCGCACTGTCCGCGCTGCGGCACAGAGCTCGGCCGGCACCCCGGCCAGCAGGAGCGCCGCATCCTTCCGCTGACGGTGGCCTGCCTGATCATGTTCGCCATTGCGAACCTGTTTCCCATCGTCGAGATCGAGCTCCAGGGCCTGCGCAGCCAGACCACGCTGGCCGGCGCGGTGATAGCGCTCAGCGCCGAGGGCATGTCGGTGGTGGCGCTGCTGGTGCTGGCCACGACCATTCTTTTTCCCTTTCTGCAGCTGTGCATCCTCGCGTACCTGCTGATTCCGCTGAGCCGCGAGCACCGGCCCGTGGGCTTCGCGCTGCTGGTGCGGGCCATGCAGTCGCTGCGGCCCTGGGGAATGATCGAAGTGTTCCTGCTCGGGGTGCTGGTGGCCATCGTCAAGCTGTCCAGCATGGCAAGTGTGGTGCCGGGGCCGGCGCTGTGGGCCTTCATGGCGCTGACGGTCATGCTGACGGCTGTGCTGTCGTTCAACCCGGGCGCGTTCTGGGAAATGACCTTCCGCCCGAAGGACGAACCCAAGACTGAAGAAGACGGGGCGTCGGCATGAAGCTGCCTGCCTTCCTCGAGCGGCACGAACATCACGACGAAGACGCGCCGGTTCCCACCGCCGCCTCGCTTGGCCTCATGGCCTGCCCGCATTGCGCCGCCGTCTGGAAAGACGCCGGGGAAGGCGACGCCTGCGGCCGCTGTGGCACGCACCTGCACACCCGCAAGCGGCAGAGCCTGAACCGCACATGGGCCTTCCTCATAGCGGCCTGCATGATGTATATACCGGCCAACCTGCTGCCGGTGATGATCACGCGCACGCTGTTCGGCGCGCAGTACGACACCATCCTGAGCGGGGTGATCTATTTCTGGGTGTCGGGCGCCTACGGGCTGGCGGCCATCGTCTTCATTGCGAGCTTTCTGGTGCCGCTGTTCAAGCTGGCGGTGCTTTTCTTGCTCGTGGTGCTGGCGCAGCGCGGCAGCACCTGGCGCCGGCGGGAGCGGGCCAAGCTGTATCACATCATCGAAGTGATCGGCCGCTGGTCGATGCTCGACGTGTTCGTGGTGTCGCTGCTGACCGGGCTGGTGCAGATCCAGGGCTTCGCGGTCATCACCGCGGGCGTGGGCATCGCGGCCTTCGGGTCGGTGGTGGTGCTGACCATGCTGGCTTCGCTGAGCTTCGACCCGAAGCTCACGTGGGACAGCAGGGAGGCGCAGGCCACCCTGCAGGAGAACGAAGTTGCGCAGGGACATGAAAACAGGGGCGAGAAACCAGCATGAGTGAAGAAGACCAACCCCAGGACAAACCGGCGCCGTCCGCACAGCCCCCGCTGCCGAAGCCGCGCGTGGTGCGCCGGCGCGAATGGCTGCCCTCGCTGATCTGGCTGATTCCCATCGTGGCAGCGCTGGTCGGCATTACGCTCGTGGCCCGCATCCTGCTGGAGCGCGGCCCCGAAGTGGTGCTGACCTTCAAGACCGCCGAAGGCCTGGAGGCAGGCAAGACCGCCGTCAAGTACAAGGACGTGCAGATCGGCCTCGTCACCCATCTTCGGCTGGCGCGCGACCGCTCGCACGTGCGCGTGCTGGTGCAGTTCAACAAGGAGGCCGAGAGCTTCACTGCCTCGGACTCGCGCTTCTGGGTGGTTCGGCCACGGCTCGACACATCGGGCATCTCGGGCCTCAACACCTTGCTGTCGGGCGCCTACATCGGCGCCGACGCGGGCGTGTCGAAGGACACCGCGGGCGAGTTCACCGGGCTCGAAACCCCGCCCATCGTCACGCGCGACGACTCCGGCAAGCAGTTTCTGCTGCGCGCCAACGACGTGGGCTCGCTCGACGTTGGCTCGCCGGTGTACTTCCGGCGCGTCAAGGTCGGGCAGGTGGCCGCCTACGAACTCGACGGCGACGGGCGCGGCGTGACCATGCGCGTCTTCGTCAATTCGCCCTACGACAAGTTCGTGGGCATGAACACGCGCTTCTGGCAGGCCAGCGGCATCGACGCGCAGTTGAGCGCCAGCGGCTTCACGCTGCGCACGCAGTCGCTGGCAACCATCCTGCTCGGCGGCATCGCCTTCCAGGCGCCCGACGATGCGATGGGCCCGGTCGCCAAGGAGAACGCTGCCTTCACGCTGGCACAGGACGAAGCCGCCGCCATGAAGGAGCCCGACGGGCCTTCGCAAACCCTACTGATGTACTTCAACCAGTCGCTGCGCGGCCTCACACCGGGCGCGCCGGTGGACTTCCGCGGCGTGGTGATCGGCGAGGTCAAGTCGATCGGCGTCGAGTTCGACCGCGCCGAGCGCGAGTTCCGCATGCCGGTGCTGGTGCAGGTCTACCCCGATCGCCTGCGCCGCCGCGCCGGTGAAAGCGGCGTTGAATCTCGTGCTACGCAGCAGGAGCGGCTGCGCTTCCTGGCCGAGAAGGGCCTGCGCGCCCAGTTGCGCAACGGCAACCTGCTGACCGGCCAGGTGTATGTGGCGCTCGACTTCTTCCCGAAGGCGCCGCCGGCAAAGATCGACCTGAACAAGAGCCCGATCGAGCTGCCCACAGTGGCCAACAGCCTCGACGAGATCCAGTCGCAGGTGCAGGAAATCGCGACCAAGCTCAACAAGGTGCCGTACGAGCAGATTGCAGGCGACCTGCGCACCACGCTCGCCACGCTCAACAAGACGCTGACGGCCACCGAGCAGACGGTGACCCGCATCAACAGCGACGTCACCCCCGAGCTGGCCGCGGCCATGAAGGACGTGCGCAAGACCGTGAACAGTGCCGAGCGAACGCTGGCCGACGATTCGCCGCTGCAGCAGGACATGCGCCAGACGCTGCGGGAGCTGACGCGCGCCGCGGGTTCGGTGCGCGTGCTGACCGACTACCTCGAACGCCACCCCGAGTCGCTGCTGCGCGGCAAACCGGACGACAAGAAATGAAGAAGAACCACCACCTCGCATTCGTGGCGGCGGCAGCGCTGTCCGTGCTTGCAGCAGGCTGCGCGAGCAAGCCCGACAACTACTACACGCTGGCGAGTCCGGTGGCGGCCGCCGAAGCCGCGCCCTCGACGCTCGGCAGTGCCGCGCCGCTGTACATCGAGCTCGCGCCCGTGGCCGTGCCCGAGCGCTTCGCGCGGCCGCAGATGGTGGTGCGCCAGCCCAACGGCAGCGTGCAGGTCGAGGTGCTGGAGCAGCACCGCTGGGCGGCGTCGTTCGAGAACGAGTTGCGCGATGCGCTGGCCAGCGGCATCGCCGGGCGGCTGGGTGCGCTCGACGTGACCAAGGGCGGCCGGCAGAGCTCGCAGCCGGTGTGGCGCATCGCGGTGCAGCTGCAGCAGTTCGACGCGGTCGATGGCGGGCGTGTCGATGCGAGCTTCAACTGGACGCTGCGGCGCTCGGACGAGGCGCGCACGGTGGTGTGCCAGCTGAACCTCGGCGAGGCCGTGGGCAGCGGGATGGACGCGGTGGCGCAAGGGGCGCAGCGCGTGACCTCGGCGGCCGCCGCGGCGATGGCGCGCAGCGTGAGTGCGGCGCGCGCGAATCCCGCCGCGACCGCCTGCACGACGACCTGATCAATCTTCCCCCGGTGGGGAAGGAGCAAGACGGAATCCCATAAGAAGGAGACCCCCATGGCACAGATCGGCAAGGCGCCCAGCGACCACACGCTGATCCTGCATGGCGCCCGTGCGGAAGAGGGGGCCTGTCCCGAGGCCTCCAAGCCATGGGTGCTGGCCGCGGCCGTCGTGGGTTCGAGCATGGCCTTCATCGACGGCACGGTGGTCAACGTGGCACTGCCGGCCATCCAGGCCGACCTGCTCGCCACGGCCTTCCAGGCGCAATGGGTGGTCGAGTCTTATGCCTTGCTGCTGGCGGCGCTGTTGCTCGTAGGCGGCGCGCTCGGCGATCACTATGGCCGGCGGCGCATCTTCGCGATCGGCGTCGGCATCTTCGCCTTGTCGTCGGTGGCCTGCGGGCTTGCGGCCAACGTGCAGCAGCTCATTGCCGCGCGCGCGGTGCAGGGCATCGGCGGTGCGCTGCTGGTGCCGGGCAGCCTCGCGCTCATCAGCGCGGCCTTTCCCGAGAAAGAGCGTGGCAAGGCCATCGGCACGTGGTCGGGCTTCAGCGGCATCACCGCGGCCGTGGGGCCGGTGCTGGGCGGTTTCCTGGTCGATCACTTCTCGTGGACCTGGGCTTTTCTCATCAACGTGCCGATGGCACTGCTGGTGCTGTGGATCGTCTGGCGCCACGTGCCCGAGAGCCGAGGCGCATCGGCCAGCGGCGGGCTCGACGTGTGGGGCGCGCTGCTGGCAACGGCCGGTCTCGGCGGCATCGTCTACGCCTTCATCGAGGCGCCGACGCAGGGCTGGGGTTCGCGGGCCGTGATCGCGGCGCTGGTCATCGGCGTGCTGGGCAGCGTGGGTTTCATCGCAGTCGAGCGCAAGGTGCGAACGCCGATGCTGCCGCTGGGGCTGCTGCGCATCGGCAACTTCAGCGGAGCCAATCTGCTGACGCTGCTGCTCTATGCGGCACTGGGCGGCGGGCTCTATTTCTTTCCGCTCAACCTGATCCAGGTGCAGGGCTACTCGGCCACCGTGGCAGGCGCGGCGCTGCTGCCGTTCATCTTCATCATGTTCGCGCTTTCCGGCTGGGCCGGGCAACTGGTCGACCGCTTCGGGCCGCGCATGCCGCTCGTCATCGGGCCCTCGATTGCGGCGGTGGGCTTTGCGTTGTTCGCGCTACCGGGCGTGGGGGCGAGTTACTGGAGCGGCTTTCTGCCGGCCGTGGTGGTGCTGGGCTTCGGCATGACGGTGACGGTGGCGCCGCTGACGACCACGGTCATGAATGCGGTCGGGCCCGACCTGGCGGGCGTGGCCTCTGGCGTGAACAACGCCGTGTCGCGCGCGGCGGCGGTGTTGGCGATTGCCGTGTTCGGCGCGATCATGGCCTGGGCCTTCGACGCGGCGCTGGCGAACAACCTGCGCGAGATGGGCGCCTCGGCGCAGGTGTCGGCTTTTCTGGAAGGCGAGCGCAGCAAGCTGGCCGGCGCGGCGCTGCCGCCGGGCGTGGATGCCGCCACGGCGGCAGCCGTCAAGCGGGCCGTGGCCGAATCTTTCGTGGCGGGCTTTCGCTGGGTGATGCTGTTGAGCGCCGGGCTGGCCGTGCTGAGTGCGGTGAGCGCGTGGCTGATGATCCGGGGCACTCCCGCCGCAGGAGGTTCGGACAGCAAGAGCTAAGGAGACAAGTCGATGCAGGAAGAAGAGCGACAGCAGGTGCAGCACGTCGATGTCCTGATCGTCGGCGCCGGCCTCTCGGGCATTGGCGCCGGCTACCACCTGCAGGCGAACTGCCCGAGTCGAAGCTACGCCATCCTCGAAGGGCGGGAGCGCAGCGGTGGCACGTGGGACCTGTTCCGCTATCCGGGCGTGCGTTCGGATTCCGACATGTACACGCTGGGCTATTCGTTCCGGCCGTGGACGAACGCGAAGTCCATTGCCGATGGGCCCACGATCCTGAACTACCTGCGTGAGACGGCGGCGCAGCATGGCATCGACCGAAAGGTCCGCTTCAACCATCGCGTGGTGCGCGCCTCCTGGTCGACGGCCGATGCGTGCTGGAGTGTCGATGTCGAGCATGGCCCCGAGCGCCTTCCGCTACGGGTGCGCTGCAACTTCTTGTTCCTGTGCAGCGGCTACTACAGGTACGAAGCCGGCTACACGCCCGAATTCGCGGGCATCGGCGACTACACGGGCCGCGTCGTCCATCCGCAGCACTGGCCCGAAGACCTCGACTGCAGCGGCAAGCGGGTGGTCGTGATCGGCAGCGGCGCAACCGCGATGACGCTGGTGCCGGCCTTGGCAAAGACGGCTGCGCATGTCGTGCTGCTGCAGCGCTCGCCTACCTATGTTGTAGCGCGACCGGCACAGGACCCCATCGCGCACGGGCTGCGGCGCTTTCTGCCGGACAGGCTGGCCTATGGCCTCACGCGCTGGAAGAACGTGCTGCTGGCCATGTACTTCTTCAGCCTCGCGCGGCGCAAGCCGGAGCGCGCGAAGCGGATGATCCTCGGCGGCGTGCGGCAGGCTCTCGGCACGGACTACGACATTGCCACGCACTTCACGCCGCGCTACAACCCGTGGGACCAGCGCATCTGCCTCGTGCCCGACGGCGACCTGTTCGCGGCCCTCAACGTAGGGCGTGCCTCGATGGTCACGGACCAGATCGACACCTTCACGCCGCGCGGCATCCGGCTGAAGTCGGGCGCTGAACTGGAGGCCGATGTGGTCGTCACAGCCACCGGCCTCGAACTGCAGGTGCTCGGCGGCGTGCAGCTCGACGTGGACGGCCATCGCGTGGACCCGGCCGCGACCTTCAACTACAAGGGAATGATGTTCAGCGACGTGCCCAACCTGGCCTCGTCGTTCGGCTACACGAATGCATCATGGACGCTCAAGAGCGACCTGACCTGCGCGTATGTTTGCCGGCTGCTCAATCACATGGAGAAGCAGGGCTGCACCCAATGCACGCCGCGCAACGCTGACCCCACGCTGGCACCCGAGCCCTGGCTCGATTTCTCGTCGGGCTACGTGCAGCGCGCGGTGGGCAGGTTTCCGAAGCAGGGTTCGCGCGCGCCGTGGCGGGTGTATCAGAACTACGCGCGCGACCTTGTCAGCCTGCGCTTTGGGGCGGTGGACGATGGGGTGATGGAGTTCTCGAACCCTCGCCGCGCCTAGAGGATTGCGTGCGCAAGCAATCCTCTTTCCAGGGAATGCGGCGAAAAAACCTGCTTTCTAGAATGAAACACACCAAGGAGAGGGAACCGTCATGAAGCAACGAACCGGATGGGTCATGGTCCTGGCGTGCGGCATCGGAGTCTTTGCATCGGGCGCGGCAGCAGCGCAGGCGGAGTATGCGATTCGCTGGGAACCGTCTCAGGGCGGCCCCAAGACCGCGGCAGAGGCACTCGCTCGGTTGGCGCCGGGCGACAACGACATCGAAACGGACCTCTTCAGGGTGCGCTACGCCAGCGAGGTGAAGGCGCCCACGGACGTTGTCGGCGCAAGGGCCATCCTTCGCGAGCGGGAGCGCACGAGCAAGGCGCGCCACGAGCTGACCTACAAGCTGCGCAGCAACTCGCCGCTGCCTTCGGTGCCCAGCTTTGCAGGCGCCCAGTGCCCGGCGGGTCCGCTGGTCGGGCCGAAGGACGAGACGAAAGACGAAATCGACGTGTCGTTCACCGGCGCGGCAGATCCGGTGCGCGCGTTTTCGCGCAGTTGCACCGTGCAATCGACGAGCGCGCCGCCGCCGGTTCCCGAGGCACTGCAAGCCCGCTTCGCGGCTTGCGAAAGCACAACGAGACGACTCGGGCTCAAGCGGCGGGGGAATCTCAGGGTCGAGGAATGGCGCCTGCCGGGAGGGCGCGTTGCCATCGAGGCCTCGCGCACGGGCCCCGACACGCCGAAGGCGCTGAAAGCGTTCCGCCGAGAGGTGGTCGAGCCCTTGACCACTGGGAGCAATGCCATCCGGCCGCTGTCGCGCAGCAAGACGGACCTGGGCAGCGATTGCGGCGCCTGATGAGTATGCCGCGCGAGTCTGGTGCGAACCTGGCTAGGGCGCGTGCGCAGGGGAGAGCAGGCTGTCGAGCTCCGTCCACAGCGGATCGCATTGCCCCGCCCTGAACGCGGCGGCCCTGAAGGTCGGATGCTCGCCGTGGTACGTGTCCCAGAGCGTGCGATGGCCGTCCGCCACGCATGCCCGCACATTGGCCAGCCTGTCGGCTGCCTTCACCACCAGCGCCAGTTCTTCGTCGCCCGTTACCTTCGCCAGTGCCGCATAGGTCTTGGCCTTGCGCTCCTTGCGGTTGGCGCCGGGCGCGTCGGTCAGCAGCGCGACGCAGGCCGCCACCAGTTCGCCGAAGCGTGATCGCACATCGGCCACCGTGGCCTCTGTGTCCTCGACCACGTCGTGCAGGTAGCCGATGACGCGCGCTTTGTCGCCGTAAGGCCGGAGCAGGGCGACCACGGCGTCCAGGTGGTGCACGTACGGATGCGGGCCGTACTTCTGGTCGCCATGCATTTCGACGGCATAGGCGCGGGCGGCGTCGGGTGTCGATGAAGTGATGGTGGTCATGCGGCGTCCTGTGGTTTTTCCATTCTGCCTTTGTGGCGGTCTTTACCTCGTTTACGGAGGAAAACACCTATCGGGAGAGCGTTGCCGGCATTCTTGTGTATCGATACAGTAAATCGTTCCACCAAAACGGGCGCACGACCCGACAACCCTCCAGGAGACAAGAAAATGACCTCGCTTTCACGCCGCCGGTTCGTCCAGTCATCGTCCGCCTTGTCGCTTGCCGCGGCGACGGCGGGTTTCTCGCAGCACGCCTTCGCGCAGGAAAAAACCGTGGCGCTGCGGCTGTCGTCGTCCCACGTGGCTGACCTCAATTCGTCGCACTTCGCGTGGGTGCAGCTGATGCAGGCCAACCTGAAGAAGGCGGTGGGCGAGCAGATCCGCATCGACTACTTTCCGAACAACCAGCTCGGCAAGGAAAGCGACGTGGTGCAGCAGGTGAAGGTGGGCTCCATCGACATGATGCTCACGGGCTCTTCGATCTGGGCCACGGTAACGCCGCAGCTGGGCATGCTCGACCTGGGCTACCTGTTCGACAGCTACGAGCACGTGGCGCGCGCCGTGGAGGCGGGCGTGGGGCCGAAGCTCAACGACATGCTGGTCAAGAGTACGGGCTGCCAGATCATCACCTGGGGTGCGCACTACGGCGCGCGCAACGTCTACACCAAGCAGCCGGTGAAGGGGCTGGCCGACATCAAGAACGTGAAGCTGCGGGTGCTGCCCACGCCGGCCTTCATCGAGACTTTCAAGATCATGGGCGCGATCCCCACGCCCATTTCCTTTGGCGAGCTCTACATGGCGGCGCAGACCGGCGTGGTCGACGGCTTCGAGCACGACGCGGGCACGGTGCTGGCAAACAAGCTCAACGAGGTGGTCAAGCACTGCTGGATGACCGAGCACCTGTTCAGCCCGATGGTCTGCGTGGCCGGCAAGCGCGCGATGGACCGCGTACCCGCGACGCTGCGCCCGGCCTTCCTGAAGGCCGCGGCCGACTCCACGCTGCAGCAGCGCCAGATCGGCAACGAGCGCACGCAGCAGGTGATGGAAGAGCTGAAGAAGCTCGGCATCACCTTCACGCCCATGGCAAAGAACGAGCGCGACCAGGTCCGCAAGGAAATGGAAACGAAGCTCTGGGCCGGCTTCGCCAAGCAGTACCCGGAGACCGGGCCGCTGTTTGCCGCCATCAACGGCGCCCGGGCCTGAAGCGCCATGTCGAGCATGTCGCTTCCGTTGCAACCCGCGCTTGGCTTCGATGCCAGCCACGCCGCGGGCAGCTGGCTGGCCTGGCTGATGCGCATGACCGAGTACGTGGCCGGCGCGGTGCTGGCCATCGACGTGGTGGTCGTCTTCGTCTCGGTCGTCTTCCGCTACTTCCTGCACGACCCCTTCGACTGGGCGGAGGAGGTGGCGCGCGCGCTGATGGTGATCCAGGTGTTCTTCGGCGCGGCCACGGTGCTGGCGCGCAGCCAGCACGTGGGCGTGGACCTGTTTCGCGGCATGCTGCCGGCGCGCTGGCAGCCGGCGCTGATCCAGTTCGGCAGCTGGATCATCGTGGGCGTGTCGGCGAGCCTCTTCGCCTCGTCGTGCGAGCTGCTGCTCGATTCGTACAACATGACGACCTCCATCGGCCTGCCGCAGTGGATCTACGTGTACCCGGTGGCCATCGGCAGCCTTTTCATGACGCTGTTCGGGCTTGCCAATGCGGTGAACGGGCCTTCGCGCATGGTGTGGTCCACGCTGGGCGTGGGGCTGGCGCTGACGGCGGCGGTGGTGGGCTGGAACACGCTGATGAGCGAGCACGCCATTCCGCCCTGGGCGCTGCTCGTGGCGGGCTTTCTCGGCGGCATGGCGCTGGGCATGCCGATTGCCTTCGTGCTCGCGCTGTCGTCGCTGGTGTTCTTCATGGCCGATCCGTCGCTGCCCATGCTGGTGTATTCGCAGCAGGTGATGGCGGGCACCGACCACTATGTGCTGCTGGCCATTCCGTTCTTCGTGTTGGCAGGCCTGCTGATGGAGGCCAACGGCATGTCGTCGCGGCTCATCGAGCTGCTGCTGCGCATGTTCGGGCGGCTGCGCGGCGGGCTGGGGCTCATCACCATCACGGCCACTGCGTTCTTCTCGGGCGTATCGGGCTCCAAGCTGGCCGACATCGCGGCAGTGGGCGGCATCATCATGCCGGCCGTACGCAGGACGAAGCAGGACCCGAACGAAACCGCCGGCCTGCTGGCGTGCACAGCGGTGATGGCCGAGACCATTCCGCCGTGCATCAACATGATCATCATGGGCTTCGTGGCCAACATCTCGATTGCCGGGCTGTTCATGGCGGGGCTGATTCCGGCCGTGGTGCTGGCGGTGTCGCTGGCGGCGGTGACCATCTACGTGGGCACGAAGATCAACCCCGACGAGGCCTTCGACGTGCGCACGCCCATGTTCCGCCTGCTGGGCGGCGCGCTGGTGGCGCTGGTCATGGTGGCGATGATCGGCAAGGGCGTGACCTCGGGCATTGCCACCTCGACCGAGGTGTCCTCGTTCGCGGTGGTCTATGCGCTGGTGGTGGGGTGGCTGGCTTTTCGCGAGCTCACGGTGAAGTCGGTGGCGCGGCTGTTCGTGCGCTCGGCGTCGATGGCGGGTGGCATTTTGTTCATCGTGGCGGCGGCGTCGAGCTTGTCGTTCGCGCTCACGATCCAGCAGATTCCGCAGTACCTGTCGGAGTACATGATCGGCTTTGCGCACTCGTACGGCAGCACGATGTTCGTGATGCTGTCGGTGCTCATCATGATCGTGTTCGGCGCCATCCTCGAGGGCGCGCCGGCGCTCATCATCTTCGGGCCGCTGCTCACGCCCATTGCTTCGCAGCTGGGTGTGAACCCATTGCACTTCGGCACGGTGATGGTCATTGCCATGGGCTTCGGGCTGTTCGCGCCGCCGGTCGGGCTGGGCCTGTTCGCCACCTGCGCGATCACCGGCACGCAGGTGAAGGACGTGGCGCGGCCGATGATGAAATACCTGGCCGTCTTGTTCGTTACCCTCGTGGTGCTGGTGTTGGTGCCGGCCTTCTCCACGTGGCTGCCGCTGCGCATGGGGATGTGAGCGGACCGCAACAAGACGAAGACCAGAGACAACAGGAAGGATGCCGTGAGCAGAATCAGCGATGTCGCCCAGCGGGCGGGGGTGTCGACCAGCACCGTGTCGAACGTGTTGAACGGGCGCAGCGACCGCATGGCCAAGGAGACGCTGGCGCGCGTCGAGACCGCCATCCGCGAGCTCAAGTACCGGCCCAACACCTCGGCGCGGCAGCTCAAGACGGGGTACACGCCGCTGATCGGCCTGCTGGTGCCGTCGATGGCCAACCCGATGTACGGCTTCATTGCCCGAGAGATCGAGACGCTGGCGCAGGAGCGCTACGGCTTTCGCATCATGATCGGCAACACCTACCGCGACGCCGCCAAGGAAGCGCATTTCTTCGAAGACCTGATGGCGCATGGCGTGCGTGGCGTGATCATCATCTCGTCGCTGGTCGACGAGCAGCACGTGGAGGCTGCCGCCGAGCGTGGGCTGGTAGTGGTGAGCTACGACCGGCGCGCCACGCCCGCCGCATCGGGTGGGGCCTCGGTGATCGACCACGTGACGGTCGACAGCTTCGAGTCGTCGCGTATCGCCACGCAGCACCTGATCGACCAGGGGCATCGCCGGCTGGCTTTCGTCACCCCGTCGGGCCGCACCATGAGCCGCAGTGAGAAGATCAACGGCTTCCTGGCTGCCGCGAAGAGCGCGGGCCTCGAGGGCAGCGCGCAGGTCGTCGAAGGCATGCCGGTCGACGAATACGGCGATTCGATGATGAGCGAACTCGGCCGCATGCAGGCCGGACTCATCGCGAAGTCGAAGAATCGCCCGACCGGCGTGATCGGCGTGAACGACCTGCTGGCCTTCGGCCTGATGGCGGGCTTTCGCGATGCGGGCCTGGCGGTGCCGCAGGACGTGTCGGTCATCGGCATCGACAACGTGTTTCTCTCGACGCTGATGCACCCCGCGATGACCTCGGTGCGCGTGCCGGTGCCCGAGATGGCACAGGTGATGGTCGAGCGGGTGATGAGCCGGCTGTCGGATCCGTCGATCTCGACGCAGGAGTTCGTTTTTGCGCCCACGCTGGTGGCGCGCGAATCGGTAGCGCCGCCGCGCGGCTAGTCTTTTTCTTCCCCTGAGCAGAAGTCTTTTTTCATGACCACGGTTTTCGTCAGCCACCCGCAAAGCAAGCTCGCCCACTACTTCGGCGACCGCGCCACGGCCGCCTTGCGGGCCATTGCGCAGGTGCGCTTCAACCCTACGGACACCGATCTCTCGTCGCGCGAACTGGCCGAACTGGCACGGGACTGCGACGCCATCATTTCCTACCGCCAGACGGTGGGCGACGAGGCGCTGTTCGCCGCGTTGCCGCAGCTCACGGCCTTCGTGCGCTGCGCCATCGACATCCGCAACATCGACGTGGCGTCCGCCAGCCGGCATGGCGTGCTGGTGACGCAGGCGAGCGCGGGGTTCATTCCCTCGGTGTCGGAGTGGATCGTGGGCGTGATGATCGACCTGGGTCGGCACATCAGCGCCTCGGCTGAGGGCTACCACGCGGGCCGGCCCGTGGTGCCGGCGATGGGGCGCGAGTTGCGCGGGAGCACGCTGGGCGTCATCGGCTATGGGCAGATCAGCCGCTACCTCTGCGACGTGGCGCTGGCGCTCGGCATGCGCATCGTTGTGCACGATCCGTACACCGCGACAGGCCGGGCCGAGTTCGCGCAGGTGGAGCTCGACGCGTTGCTGGCCCAGTCGGACTTCGTTGTCTGCCTTGCGGCGGCCACCGAGGCGACCGAAGACATGATGAATGCCACCACCTTCGCCGCGATGCGGCCGCATGCCTACTTCATCAATGCCTCGCGCGGCAATCTGGTGGATGAAGACGCACTGCTCGCCGCGCTCGATGCCGGCACGATCGCAGGGTGCGCTGTGGACGTGGGCCGCGCGCCTGACCAGATGCCGTCGCCGCGCGTGGCAGCGCATCCGCGCGTGATCGCCACGCCGCACATCGGCGGACTCACGCCGGCGGCTGTCGAGCATCAGGCGATGGAGACCGTGTCGCAGCTGGCCGAAATCTTCCAGGGCAGGGCACCGAAGGGCGCGGTGAACGCGGCCGAGGCCTATCGCTGGGCGCAGGCCTTTGGCGCGCGCGCCTGAACGTCCGACTCACACATCCCGCAAAGAGAGCCCCATGGAACCAACCCGGAATGCGCGCTATGCCGGCGCCTGCGACTGCCACGTCCACATTTACGAAGACCGCTTCCCGTTGATTCCGAACGTCGCATGGGTGCCGCCGCATTCGCCGGTGTCGGCTTACCGCGAGCAGGTGCAGCAGCCGCTGGGCATCGACCGCGCCGTGGTCGTGCAGCCCACGGGCTATGGCTTCGACAACAGCTGCACGCTCGATGCGCTGGCCCAGTTCGGCAATACAGCGCGCGGCATCGCGCTGGTAGCGCCCGACGTGGCCGATGCCGAGATCGCGCGCCTGCACGCCGGCGGCATGCGCGGCGTGCGCTACATGATGATCGGCGGCGTGCTGAGCTGGGCATCGCTCGAACCAATGGCCGCGCGGCTGGCCAATGCCGACTGGATGGTCAACCTGCAGCTCGACGGCCGCACGATGCCCGAGCACGAGGCGGTGCTCAAGCGCCTGCCGTGCCGGCTGGTGCTGGACCACAACGGCAAGTTCCTGGAGCCGGTGGCGCCGGACCACCCGTCGTTCCAGTCGCTGCTGCGCGTGCTCGATTCGGGGCGCGTGTGGATCAAGCTTTCGGCGCCCTACGAAACCTCGAAGACCGGCGCACCCGGCTATGACGACGTGAGCCTGCTGGCCCGCACGCTGGCCGAAAAGTTTCCCGAGCGCTGCCTCTGGGCCAGCAACTGGCCGCACCCGGGGCGCAACCCCAGGCCCGAAAGCGCGCCGCTGTACGACCTGCTGTTTTCCTGGGCGACCAGCGATGACACGCGGCGGCGCATCCTCGTGGACAACCCGGCGGCGCTCTACGGCTTCTAGGCGCCGCGCCTCACCAGCAGGCGTTGCGGCCCCTGGCCCTCGGCGCCCAGCCGGTCCAGCGGATTGCGCAGCTTGCACCGGTCGATCGACAGGCAGCCACAGCCGATGCAGTCGTCGAGCGTGTCGCGCAGTTTTTGCAGCTGCGCCATGCGCTCGTCCAGCTCGGTGCGCCACGCGGCCGACAGACGGGCCCAGTCTTCGCGGCTGGGCGCAGCGGATGCGGGGAGGGTAGCCAGCGCCGTGCCGATGTCGGCAAGCGAAATGCCTACCCTTTGCGCTACCCGCACGAAGGCCACGCGCCGCAGCACCGTGCGCGGATAGCGCCGCTGGTTGCCTGCAGTGCGGGTGCTGTCGATCAGGCCCTGTGCCTCGTAGAAATGCAGGGTGGACACCGTGACGCCGCTGCGGCGCGCGACTTCGCCGACGGTGAGCGTGGGTGAGATGCCGGCCTTTTGCAGTGCGTCGTTCATGTGGAGAAAAAACTCTTGACCTCAACTTTGCTTGAGGTTTGAGAATAACTTTCAGCGCGCAGGTCCTGTGCGCATTTTTCTCATCAAGGAACCCGCTTCATGTCGAACGATGCCATCCCCCTCCAATCCGGTCCCGTCTTCCGCATCGACAAGTTTGTCGTGCCCGCCGAAGCTCGCCCCGAGTTCATCGCCCAGATGCACCGCATCCAGCAGACGCTGCGCACCTGGCCGGGCTGCCAGCGCACCTACGTGCTGGACCAGACCGGCGGCAGCGGCGAATTCAACGTGGTGACGCTCGTCGAGTGGGCGAGCGAGCAGGCCGTGGCCTCGGCCGCCGAGTTCGTGAAGAAGAAGTTCGCCGAGGAAGGCTTCGATCCGGTTGCGTTCACGAAGAATGCGGGCGTGCGCAGCGACCAGGGCTTCTACCGCATCGCCTGACGGCCGGGAAGGACGAGCCTGTCAACTTCTCACTGACAGGCGTTGCACGGGTTGACAAGAGCCTCCTGCCGCTTTGATACTGAACCTCAAGGTTCATCATCAAAGCAAAGGAGATCCCATGCAGAAGATCGTTCCCTGCCTCTGGTTCGACGGCAACGGCGAAGACGCGCTGAAGTTCTACACCTCCATCTTTCCGAACTCGCGCGTGACCGACAAGCTGCTCTGGGGCGACGTCAACCCAGCCAAGAAGGGCTCGCTGCTCACCGCGACCTTCGAGCTCGAAGGGCAGGAGTTCATGGTGCTCAACGGCGGGCCTCAGTACAAGTTCAACCCGGCCATCTCGATGTTCGTGAAGTGCGAGACGCAGGCCGAGGTCGACAACTACTGGGACAAGCTGCTCGAAGGCGGCGGCGAGCCGGTGCAGTGCGGCTGGCTCACCGACCGCTACGGCGTGTCGTGGCAAATTGCGCCCACGGCCATGATCCGCATGTTCCAGGACAAGGACCCGGCCAAGGCCGCCCGCGCGATGGAGGCGATGATGAAGATGGTCAAGCTCGATCTCGCCGCGGCGCAGAAAGCCTTCGACGGGGAGTGATCTGCCGTCGCCCCGGCCAAGGTGTAGCGGCTACACCAGCCGGTGGATTGCCTTCTTGCGCCACACCAGCTGGTAGTACGCGGTCTGCAGCAGCAGCATCGCGCCGAAGGTCACGGGGTAGGCGATCCAGATCCCGTCGAGCCCGATGCGGTGGCTCATGACCCAGGCCACCGGCACTTCCACGCCGAGGATGCAGACGATGGAAATCAGCGTGGGCACCAGCACCGAGCCGCTGGCGCGCATGATCCCCGACAGCGCAGCGGCCATGCCGAAGATCACCAGGCTCCACAGCATGATGTGCAGCAGCGTCTGGGCGATTTCGATCACCGGCGCGCTGGTAATGAAAAAGCCCATGAGCGGCCGCGAGAACAGGTAGCCCAGCAGCACGAGCCCGCCGGTCAGCACCAGGTTCATCAGCAGCGCCGTCTTCGCGATCGCGCCGAGCCGGTTGGCGCGGCCCGCACCGATGGCCTGCGCGCCGAGGATCGACGCGGTGATGGCAATGGAGATTGCCGGGAACTGCACGTACGCCACCACCTGGTTCACCGCGCCGTAGGCGGCCGTGGCATTCGAGCCGTAGCCGTTGACCATAGAAAGCAGCACCACCTCGGCCAGCGCCACGACGATCATCTGCACGCCCGTGGGCACGCCGATGCGCAGTACGGCCTTCAGCAATTGCGGCTGGATACGCAGGTTGCGCATGAACGCCGCGTCAGGCGCGAGCGGGCTCTTTTTCTGGCGCAGCCGGAAGCCGAGCCACGTGGTCGCCACGATGAAGGACAGCACCGACGCCCACGCGCCGCTCGCCACGCCAAGCTGCGGAAGACCGCCCCAGCCGCGAATGAGCGCGGGGGTAACCACCAGCCCGATGAGCGTCGAGATCACCAACGTGAGAAGCGGCGTGACGGTGTCGCCTACGCCGCGCAGCATTGCGGTGGCCAGCAGGAACACGAACACGCCAGGCATTGCGATCAGCATGATGCGGGCGTAGCGCGTGGAGTCGGCCAGCACGTCGGGCGGCGTGCCCAGCGCGGCCAGCATCGGCGTGGTGAACGCGCCGCCGAACACCGCGATCACCAGGCCCATCAGCACGCCGACGGTGAGCGTGGTGCCGGCCACGGCCTTGGCCTTGGCAACGTCGCGCGCGCCCCAGGCTTGGCCGATCAACACCGAAGCGCCGGCGCCCAGGCCGATGATGAAGGCGATGAAGAAGAACATCACCGGAAAGAAGCTCGACACGGCGGCCAGCGCGCCCACGCCAAGCATCTGCCCCACGTACACGTTGTTGAGCGTGCCCGAGAGCGATTGGAGGATGTTGCTGAGCAACATCGGCGCGAGGAAGAAGAGAAAGACCTTCCACAGCGGACGCGGCGCATTGACTGGCGCCACGGGCACGCCTTGCAGGCCGCTAGCGTCGGCGCCGCTGCCGGCGCCGGTTGTCTCGGGGGTTGTTCTCATTGGGGAGGCCAGCCTGCGGCCGACAGTTTCTGCAAATGGGCGCGCACGTCGGCGGGCCAGGGCTCGATCAGGTTGCCGAAGCGTTGCTCCTCGCCGGCGAACAGTGCGCGGGTGGCTTCCTCGAAGCCGGGCAGGTTGCCCGCGATGGCGGTCATGAAGCGGTAGGTGGCTTCGTGCGCGGCGCGCACGGTGTCGCGCTCGGCGTTCACGCGGCGGGCGTCGTCGACCAGCTTGCGCAGCGCGACCGAGGCGCCGCCGGGCTGGCGTCCGAGCCAGTCCCAGTGGCGCGGCAGCAGCGTGACTTCGCGTGCGACCACGCCGAGCTTGGGCCGGCCAACGCCGCGCGGGGCATCGTCGCGGTGCTCGGCTTCGTGATCGCGCAATTCAGGCAGCAACTCGCGCAGGTCGAGGTCGAGTTGCGTGCCGGTCTGGTCGTCGAAAACAAGGTACGGCCCGGGGTCGTCGCGGCGGCGCAGCTGGTCGAGCACTTCGGCCTTGCTGCCCTGTGCGATGCGCTGGAAGCCGAAGAACACGGTCAGGGTGGTGGGTGGGGTGTCAGATGACATTCGGGTGTTTTGTTCCTGGGGGTGCCAAGCGAAACGAGGTGCGTAATCTACTCGCTGAAGCGCTTCGGCGTGCGGCATCTCGCCGCCGTACGTTGCGTGGGCGCTCATGCCGTGTTGTAGCCGTTCGGGCCGAAGCATTGAAGCTCTTCTTGCCAGAGCGGCAGGAGCCTGCCGAGTTCGGCCTTGCGATCGAAATCGGGGTCTTCGCGTTCCTTGATCCGGTCGATCACTTCGAAGGTGAAATGACCGGCGCCGTGCGCGTTCCAGTCTTGCTGGAGCGCCTTGTTGCGGTGAGCGGGCATGTTCAGCTCGAAGCGCGCGCGGTTCATCGCGCCTTCGACGTCGAGGCTGCCGGCCACATAGACGCGGCCGCTCAGCTTGTTTCGGATGACGAAGACGCCGGCCGGGCGCGGGGTTTCCTTGTAATGGCGGGTGAGGGCGCGCCGGGTTTCTTCAGAGAGGTTCATGCATCAAATATTACCCGGGTTAAATTGAAATGACAATATACCCGGGTAAAAATGAACCAACTCAACCTTCCCTGAACCGCCGCCAGCCCCGCGAAATGCGCCGGTTCAGCGCCCGCACCAGGCGCCACGGGCGGCTCTGGCGAACGATGGTGAGCACATGGTCCTTCCAGGCCTTCCACCTGGGATACCAGCGGGCGAACCACGGAATGCGCATCAGCGGCCCTTCGACCAGCTGGAAGATCCGCGCGACGACGGCCGTGCCCGCCAGCTTGGCCAGCACGAGCACGGTGAGGCCCGTGGCTGCATGGCCGCGGCTGAAGAGAAAGAGAGCCAGCACCTTCACCGGAAGCAGCAGCAATACGGGCACGAAGAAGGCCAGCACCGCGCCCCAGGGCGGCAGCCGGCGCAGCCGGTCTTCAAGCGCGGCCCAGAAGGGAAGGCGGGACAGCCGTGCCGCCAGCGCAGCCAGTGGCTCCCAGCCCCACTCCTCGAAGAGCAGCAGGGGAACGATGAGCGCGGTGCCAACGGCGCGGAGCAGGGCACGCAAGACGCGCAGGACGCGCAGGACGCGCGCGAGGAATGTCATCCGCGAAGGGTAAGGCAGCGCAAGCCCGCGGCCGCCCGGCCGCGCGGGCCTGCGCTGTTTATTTCTTCTCCGGTACGAAGAAGAGGTATTCGCCGCGTCCCATTTCGGGAGTGATCTCGTAGCCGGAGCACAGGTCGCTCGCGCACTGCAGGATGATCACGCGCGGCCAGATCGTCGCGGCTGTCGGAAAGCCCGGCAGGTATTGCGGCACGTGCCACACGCCCAGAGTGCCGACCGGCTCGGCGTTCTCGGTGCCCCGTGCGTTCTGCAAGCCGCTGCCCATGTTCATCCGCTCGATGCGCAGCACCGGCGGCGAGGGCGCGGCCGCTGCAGCCGCGACTGTCGCCGTGCAGCAGGCCGCCAGCCAGAGGATTACGGTCCTGGTCATGTCAGGCTCCGCGCGGTCATTGCCGGACTGCCATCGATGCGGATGCAACGTCGCCGGTCGGCCGTGCCGCGCGGATGGCAGCCACTTCGCCCGGATCCATTGCCGTCACCGTAGCGCTGGCAACGGGCATCGACACCGCCGCCGGAGGCTCGTCCTGGGCCGTGGCCACCGGCTGCGCGGGGGGCGTGACTTCGGCGATGGGCACTGGTGGCGTCGCCGCCGGTACCACTGCGACGGGCGCCACTGGCGCAGCCGCAGCCACCGGGCGCGCCGGTGCCGGGAGCGCGCCGCTTGCCGACGCCTGCGGACCGTAGGCGGTCACGCGCTCGTCCGCTGTCATCGACTGCGGGCATTTCGTGCCCGTCATCTCCAGCGCAGCCAGGGCCGCGGGGTCCATGCAGTCCATGGCGAGCGAGGCTGCCTTCATGCCCTTGTTCCAGAGTTCGCGGCTCATCTTCAGGCGCTTGCAGTGCTCGTCCGTCCAGGTGGTGCCGAAGCTGAGTCCGACGCCCGGTCCGTTCGCGCTTGCGCTCGTGCTGCCCATGCAGGTGTCGTTGCTCGTCGTCAGGTTCGGGCCGTTGACCGACGGCACGTTCTTGATCGTGTAGCTGCCCCGGTAGTCGACGGTGCTCGTCGTGGCGCCCGTGTTGTTGACGTTCTGGTTCAGCGTCGCCCGGGTGTCTGCAGGGGTGTTGGTGTTGAAGTTCACGGCCTGGGTGTTGCCCTGGGCCGAGGTGGTGGCTGAGCTCGATGACTGGTTGTTGGCACCGCCCGCCGTGGTCTGCGCCATGGCGCCCGCGGACAAGCCCAGCAAGGTCAGGACAATAAGTTTTTTCATGTTCTCAACTCCTTTGGAAGCCGGGGAGGGGCTAGCCCCTCCCCATTTCTGAGTGCAACAACCGGTGCGAGAACGGCTCAGGGAGCCGATGCAGTTGCGCCGGAGCCAGCCAGGCCGCCGGTACCGCCACCATTGCTGAAGCCGGCGGCATTGCCGAAGCTGAGGTTGGTCACGCCGAAGGAGCCGCCGGTCGAGCCCGCCGTCGCCGAGGTGGTCGTGCCGTTGACGAAGCCGTTGACGGCGCCCGACGAGGCATTGAAGCTCGACGTCGTGCCGGAGGTGCGCGTTACCACGGCCAGACCGCCGCCAGGACCCGCGGCCGTTGCGGCCGTGTTGTTGGTCGTGGAGCCAGCGGTTCCGCCTGCGCTGCCGCTCACGGAGTTGGGGCCGCCCGCGCTGTAGTTGGCATTGGCGGTCGCGCCTGCATTGGCCGAGGCATTGGCAGCGCCCGCTGCGGCGCCATTGCCTGTCGTTGCAGCCACGCTGGTCACGCGGCCTTGCGTGGTCGCCGAGCCGCCTGCCGTTGCGCCACCGATGCGCAGACCCGGAAAGCTGACTGCGCCGCCGGCAGCGTTGGCGCTGGCCGACGAGCTGGAATTGGCCGCGTTGTAGCTCAGTGCACTGCCCGTGCCCGAGCTGGCTGCAACGGATCCGGCGGAACTGGAAGAGCCGGTCGTCGTACTGGTGGCGGCGAGGGCCGTGGTGCTGGTTGCCGAGGCAACGCTTCCAACCAGAACCACTGCGATCGCGATGAGTGTCTTCTTCATGATGCTTCCTCGAAAGTTGTTGAAACGAACCCGATTGCCGGATCGATCCGGCCATCAGCTAACGGTCAGTGGCACTGCTTGAAATGCTTCCGTCACGACCGAGGTGCAGTTTCTGCGTCGAGGAACCAGCGAAAAATGCCCTGTGCTGGGTAGAGCAAGGCTATGGCGAAAGGTGTGTTTTGCACCGTTTCGGGGGCCGCGGGTGGAGGGCCCCCCGATGCAATGTCCGAGAGAAAAACTACAACTTTCGATGGACATTGTTGACTAATGGAAACAAAATGCAACCAAAGTAATCAAAAAAACTGAAACCAAAAATTTGAGTAGAAATGAATTAACTTTTGGTCACGAACAAGATGTGCTATGTGTCACAAAGGGGCTGGAATGGAAAGCGATCTCGACATTTCATTGACAGATGTGGGCAGCGGGGGTAAGCAATACGCCAATCCCGGCCAGTTCGGCGGGCTTCTCTCGCCGTCCGCCGACACTCTCCCGTGGCCTGATTTCCTAACCGGGCAACAGACCAAACCCGTGCGCGTCCTGCTGGTGGACGACGACCCCTTCGTGCGTCGCGTCATAGCCCAGGAATTGCTGGGAGACCTGCGCATTCAACTCGAAGGGCAAGCCGGCACGCTGCGCGAAGGCCGACGATTGCTGCTGCAGCATGAGTTCGACGTGCTCATGGTCGACATCCGCCTGGGCGACGGCAGCGGATTCGAGCTCATCGAAGAGGCCAAGCGGCATCGCAGCGCGGCGGAAATCATCGTCATCTCGGCGCTCGAGGACGAACCCCAGGTGCTGCATGCCTTCGAACTCGGCGCTTCCGGCTACCTGGTCAAGAACGCCTGGTTCCAGAGCTATGCCCAGGCCGTGCTGCAGGTGGTGAACGGTGGGGCCGCCATCACCCCGCGGCTGGCGCGCCGGCTGCTCGTGCACCTCGATCACAAGCGCTCCAACGTCAATCCGGTGCGTCCGCCGGACACCAAGGCGACGTTATCCGCGCGGGAGCGCGAAGTGTTACGACTTGTAGCGACGGGCTACGTTACCGAGGAAATCGCGCTGCAGCTCACCATCAGCGCCCAGACGGTTAACGCGCACGTCAAGAACATCTACCGCAAGCTGCACGCCCACACCCGCGCGCAGGCCGTGAGCTTTGCCTCCCACCGGGGGCTTCTGTAGCCCATGCCATGCTGGCGCCGCAGGCCCTTTCTTTACCGCACTTCCTGGAAGACCAGTTCGTGTGGCTGTCGATCGGCTCGTGGTGCGTGCTGTTGACGTGGCTGCGCACGCGCGTCTCGCGCCGGAGGCTGCTGATGTGGGCCGGCCTGGCGGGTGCGCTGCACCTGACGCCCGTGACCGCGCAGGTCATTCGGGCCACTTCGGCCATCGGCGTGACGGCGGATGGCATGCCGTTCGCCTTCTGGGCGCTGCAGGCGCTGAACGTGGCGGTGCTTGCCGCGCTCATCGCGAGCGTCTGTTTTCTTGCCTTCCGGCGCCGTGCCGCAGACCATCGGCCGTCGCAGGCGGTGGTCGCCGAGCGACGGCGCATCGCCAACGATCTGCATGACGGCGTGGGCTCCCGGCTGGTGGCGCTGCTGGCCAGCCAGGACCCCCGGTCCGCCGGGCCCGGTAGCCTGTCGATGGCCCTGCAGGACTGCCTGCTCGAACTCCAGATGACGGTCGACGACCTCGACGACCAGACTTCCGCCACCGTCGTCGAGCGACTGGCCCACGTGCGCTACCGGCTGCAGCCCGCGTTCGACCGGCTCGGCATCGGGCTCGAATGGCACATCGCCAGCGAGGCCCACACCCGCTGGGTGCCGCCGGAAACCGCGATGCAGATCTGCCGGGTGGCGCAGGAAGCCATGTCCAATGCGCTGCGGCATGCGCAGGCGACCCGCGTCGAACTGCGCTTGGGCCTTCGCGACCGGGGATTGCTGATGCTGGAGGTGCGCGACGACGGCCGCGGGCTGGGTTCGCGAAGCGCGTCTTTCACCGATGCGGGCAAGGGCCTGCGCAGCATGCGCTCCCGGGCCGACGCCATCGGCGGCGAGCTGACAATCGAAAATGCCGCGCCGCGCGGGCTGAGCGTGCTGCTGGTGGTTCCAAGCCAGGCGCAGGCGCCAGCCGGCACCCGGGCCGAAGCGGAAAGCATGCTGTAACACGCCCGCCGGGCCGCCCGGACGGACGCCATCCGCGCCTATGGCAAACTCCCGCGCTTTGCCAGGGACGCGCTCAAGACATGCAGAAAATCATTCGCCAGCTCGCCGCCGAAATCAAGGTCGGCGAGAACCAGGTGAAGGCCGCCGTCGAACTGCTCGACGGAGGCGCCACGGTTCCATTCATCGCCCGCTACCGCAAGGAAGCCACCGACGGCCTCGACGACACCCAGCTGCGTGAACTGGAAGCGCGTCTTTCCTACCTGCGCGAACTCGAAGACCGCCGCGTGGCGGTGCTCAAGGCCATCGACGAGCAGGGCAAGCTGACCCCCGAGCTGCGCGCCGCGATCGAATTCGCGCCGACCAAGCAGGAACTCGAAGACCTGTACCTGCCGTTCAAGCAAAAGCGCCGCACCAAGGGCCAGATCGCTCGCGAATTCGGCATCGAGCCGCTGGCCGACAAGCTGCTGGCCGACCCGACGCTCGACCCGGCCGTCGAAGCCAAGGCCTTCCTGCAGCCCGCCACCACGCTGGACGACGGCAAGCCGGGCCCCGATTTCTCCACCGTACCGCTCGTTCTCGACGGTGTGCGCGACATTCTTTCCGAGCGCTGGGCCGAAGACGCTGCACTGGTGCAGGGGCTGCGCGAATGGCTCTGGGCCGAGGGTCTGCTCAAGTCCAGCCTGATGGCCGGCAAGGACGAGAACAACGCCGACATCGCCAAGTTCCGCGACTACTTCGAGTACGACGAGCCCATCGGCCGCGTGCCCTCGCACCGTGCCCTGGCTGTGTTCCGCGGCCGCGCGCTCGACATCCTCGATGCCAAGCTGGTGCTGCCCGTGGAGCCCGAACCGGGCAAGCCCAGCATCGCCGAAGGCCGCATCGCGCTGCACCTGGGCTGGAGCCATGCGGCTCGTCCGTCGGACGACCTGATCCGCAAGTGCGTGGCCTGGACCTGGCGCGTCAAGCTGGCGCTGTCGACCGAGCGCGACCTGTTCACCCGCCTGCGCGAAGACGCCGAGAAGGTCGCGATCAAGGTGTTCGCCGACAACCTGCGCGACCTGCTGCTGGCCGCGCCCGCCGGCCCGCGCGTCGTGATGGGCCTGGACCCGGGCATCCGCACCGGCGTGAAGGTGGCCGTGGTCGACTCCACCGGCAAGCTGGTCGAAACCGCCACTGTGTTCCCCCACGAGCCGCGCAAGGACTGGGAAGGCTCGCTGCACACGCTGGGCAAGCTGTGCGCCAAGCACGGCGTGAACCTCATCGCCATCGGCAACGGCACAGCAAGCCGCGAAACCGACAAGCTGGCTGCCGACCTCATCAAGCTGCTGGCCAAGATGGCCGCCCAAGCCGGCGCGCCCGAAATGAAGGTCGACAAGGTCGTCGTCAGCGAAGCCGGCGCTTCCGTGTACTCGGCCAGCGAATTCGCCTCGCAGGAAATGCCCGATGTCGACGTGAGCCTGCGCGGCGCCGCCTCCATTGCACGCCGACTGCAAGATCCACTGGCCGAACTCGTGAAGATCGACCCCAAGAGCATCGGCGTGGGCCAGTACCAGCACGACGTGAACCAGAGCGAACTTGCGCGCACGCTGCAGGCTGTGGTCGAAGACTGCGTGAACTCGGTGGGCGTCGACCTGAATACCGCCAGCGTGCCGCTGCTCAGCCGCGTCTCGGGCCTGTCGGCCAGCGTGGCCAAGGCGGTGGTGCGCTGGCGTGAAGCCAACGGCGCGTTTTCCACCCGCAAGCAGCTGCTAGACGTGACCGGCTTCGGCCCCAAGGCCTTCGAGCAGAGCGCAGGCTTCCTGCGCATCCGCGACGGCGCCGACCCGCTGGACATCACCGGCGTGCACCCCGAAACCTATCCGCTGGTCGAGCAGATCATCGTGAAGACCGGCAAGCCCATCGCCGAACTCATGGGCCGCGCCGACATGCTCAAGACGCTGAAGCCCGAACTGTTCGCCAACGAGAAGTTCGGCGTCATCACGGTCAAGGACATCCTGGGCGAACTTGAAAAGCCGGGCCGCGACCCGCGCCCCGACTTCAAGGTGGCTCGCTTCAACGACGGCGTGGACGACATCAAGGACCTGGTCGAGGGCATGATCCTCGAAGGCACCGTGAGCAACGTGGCCCAGTTCGGCGCCTTCGTCGACCTCGGCGTGCACCAGGACGGCCTGGTTCACGTGAGCCAGCTGAGCCACAAGTTCGTCAACGACGCACGCGAAGTCGTCAAGACCGGCGACATCGTCAAGGTCAAGGTGATGGAAGTGGATGTGGCGCGCAAGCGCATCGGCCTGTCGATGAAGCTCGATGCGGCGCCCGCGCGCCGCGACGGCCCGCGCGACAACCGCTTCGAAGGAGCGGGGCGCGGCCAGCAGCAACAAGGCCGGCGCGACAACTCGCCGCAGCCGGCGGGGCAGATGGCGAGTGCTTTTGCCAAGCTGCAGGGGCTGCGCAAGTAAGCGGATTCCTCACCTGTTAAACTAGTCAGATAACTAGTTTGATGGGTGGTTGCAATGAAAACCTGGCCTGTGCAGGACGCCAAGGCGCGTTTCAGTGAGTTTCTCGAGGCCTCTCTCGTCGAAGGGCCGCAAATGGTGACGAAGCGTGGAGCCGAGGTGGCCGTGCTTGTTCCTGCAGCTGAATGGCGGCGCTTGCACGCCACGGCAAAGCCATCGCTCAAGGACCTGCTGCTCTCGACGGAAGCACGCACCGAATTCCTGGTTCCGCAGCGGGGTGCCGCACGCAGGCGCCGCATCACGCCAATGCGCTGAGGCCGGTATGTATCTGCTGGACACGAACGTCATTTCCGAACTTCGCAGGCCTCGTCCGCACGGCGCGGTCGTCGCGTGGCTCACGCCCATTGTGGACAGCGATCTTCATCTCTCGGCGGTGACGCTAGGAGAGATCCAGGCCGGCATCGAACTCACACGCGAGCAAGACGCCGCCAAGGCCGGCGAGATCGAGCAATGGGCCGCATTGGTTGCAGCTTCCTACAACGTTCTCCCCATGGATGCAGAAACCTTCAGGCTCTGGGCGAAGCTGATGCATCGCAGTTCGAACACGCTGTATGAAGACGCGATGATTGCCGCCACTGCAAAGCAGCATGCGCTGACCGTAGTGACCCGCAACGTGAGCGATTTCGCAGGGTTTGGCGTCGAGGTGCTCAACCCCTTCGAGCACACACAGGCATGAAAGCCCTGCGCATCTACGCCGGCCCCGCGGCCCGCAAGCACATCGAACAGCACGGCCTGCGTCCGCAGGACGTGCGCACCATCCCCGGCGCGGCCGGCGGCCCCAAGGGGTTGATCCTCGGTGCGCTCGACCGCTTCATCTTCGGCCGCTGGCTCACGCAGTCGAGCCAGCAGGTGCATCTGGTGGGCGCCTCCATCGGCGCATGGCGGCTGTCGACGGCCTGCCTGGCCGACCCTGACGCCGCTTTCGAACGCTTCGAGCACGACTACGTGCACCAGCAGTTCGAAGTGCCGCCGGGGCAGAAGCGGCTCAGCCCGAGTCAGCTCAGCGAGCGTTTCGCCGAAAGCCTTGAATCTTTCTACGGCGGGCGCATCGGCGAGGTGCTGAGCCACCCGCGCTATCGCTTGCACGTGGTGACATCGCGCGGGCGCCACATCCTTGGGCGCGAGGGCAGGGCGCGCACGCCGGTCGGCTACCTGGGCGCCTTTGCCACCAACAGCCTGCACCGCAAGAGCCTGGGTGCATGGCTGGAGCGCTGCGTGTTTTCCACGCCCGGCGCGGCCTTGCCTTTCGGCACGCGCGACTTCCGCACGCGCCAGCATGCGTTGAGCGAGGCCAACTTCAACATGGTGCTGCAGGCCTCGTGCTCCATCCCGTTCCTGCTGGCGGCGGTGCATGACATTCCGGGCGCACCGCGCGGCGCCTACTGGGACGGCGGCATCACCGACTACCACCTGCACCTCGACTACCAGCCGGCCGATGAGGGCATCGTGCTGTACCCGCACTTCCAGCAGGCGGTGGTGCCGGGCTGGCTCGACAAGGGCCTGCGCTGGCGCCACAAGGCCAGCGGCTTCCTCGACCGCATGGTGGTGCTCGCGCCCGACCCCGAATGGGTGCGGTCGCTGCCCAACGGCAAGCTGCCCGACCGCAAGGACTTCATCCACTTCGCCAACGACGCGCAGGCACGCATCTCCGCCTGGGGCCGGGCCACGCGGGAGGCACGGCGGCTGTCGGATGAGTTCGAAGGCTGGCTTCAGCGCGACGGCGTGCCCGAGACGCTGCCGCTCTGACCGAGAAGCGCCAGCGGCGCGGCGCAGTCGAGGATGTTCACTTCCACCTCATCGCCGACCTTGAGCGAGGCGCCCGCGGGCCAATGCCCTGTGCCGATCGAACGCGTGTGCACGCCGCCGTTGCGGTAGCGCACGATGGCGTAGGGCGCTGCGGCGCCGCCCTCGACGCCGCAATCATGGTCGGCCGTTTTGGCCAGATCGCCCGCGCGGCCCACGCTGACGACCTGCGCGGTCCGCCAGCCGGCCGAGTGATCGAACGAGTGCGCATCGAAGGCGGTGCAGCCACCGAGCGTCAATGCCCACAGAGCGACCATGCGACGCATACCTTTCATGGTACTGGCCCGATGGCCGCCGTGGCCTGGATCTCGACGCGGTATTCCGAGTCGATCAGCTTCGCCCCCACCGTGGCGCGCGCCGGCGTGTGGCCGGCAGGCACCCATTCGTCCCACACAGAGTTCATCGCGGCGTAGTCGCCCACGGTGCGCAGGTAGATCGTCACGCTGACCAGGTCTTTCTTCGTTGCGCCCTGCGTGGCGAGCATGTCGTCGATGTGGTACAGGATCTCGCGCATCTGCCCGGTGATGTCGAGCGACGGGTTCTCGGCCACCTGGCCGGAGAGGTAGAGCAGGCGCGCGGCGCCCAGGTCGACGGTCACCATCTCGCTGAAGCGGGGGCCCATCTCGTGGCGGATGATGTTCATGGCGATGCGGGGGAATGGGAAGAAGACGAGGCGGCTAGCTGCGCCGGTGGAGCAGCAGTATTCCACCAGCCGCCGCCGAGCGCCTGGAAGAGGGCGGCCGCATCGGTCAGCCGCAGCGCGCGGGCCTGCACGAGATTGAGCAGCGCCTGCTGCTGAGCCTGCTGCGCAATGCGCAGAGACAACGCGCTGGCGTCACCAAGCCGCACCTGCGCCCGCGTGCGCGCTAGGCTCTGCGAGGCCGTGCGCTCGGCCTTCAGGGCCGCCTGCAGCGTGCGGGTGTCGGCGTCGATGGCCTCGAGCGTGTTGGCTACGTCCTGGAAGGCGGCGAGCACCGTCGCTCGGTACTGCGCGGCTGCCTGGTCGAACGAGGCCCGCGCGGCGGCTTCGCGGTGCTTGAGAGCGCCGCCGTCGAAGATGGGCTGAGTCACGCTGGCCGCGACGGTCCAGAACAGCGATGACGACTTGAACAGCTCCGACAGCGTGTAGGCCGACGAACCATACGAATTCACACCCAGCGTCACGTTCGGCAGCCGCGCGGCGACTGCCACACCGATGGCGGCGCTGGCCGCCTGCAGCTGCGCCTCGGCCGCACGCACGTCAGGCCGGTGCTCGACCAGGCTGGACGGCAGGGTCAGCGGCAACTCCGCAGGCAGTTGCAAGGCATCGAGATCGAAATGCGCCGCCACGCCCTCGCTCGGGTAGCGGCCTGCCAGCGTGGCCAGCAGGTTGCGCTGCTGCGCAAGCTGCTTGTCGAGCGGCGGCAGCGTGGCCTCGGTGGCGGCCAGCGATGCTTCTTGCGCATCGACATCGGCCAGCGCCACCTGCCCCAGCGCCTGCTGCTTGCGATAGGCCTGCAGCACTTCTTTCTGCCCCGCGACGATTTCCAGCGTGGCGCGTTGCTGCGCGTGCAGAGAGGCTTCGGTGATCGCGGCGGCCACCACGTTGCTGCTCAGCGTGAGCTTCGCGGCCAGGCTCTGGAAGCGCTGCAGCTCGGTCTGCGCCTGCGCGCCCTCGACCTGCCGGCGCGTGGCGCCGAACGCGTCGGGCGTGTACGACACCGTTACCTGTGCGGTGTGCAGCGTGTACAGGTTCGCGTTGGAAGAAACCGGACTCGCGACCGCGCTGGCCACGCGCTGCCGAGTGGGCGAGTAGCCCAGCGCCACGCTGGGCCAGAACGCGGCGCGATCGGCGGCTTCGTTCTCCTGCGCCGCGCGCAGGGCGGCATCTGCGGCCTCGATGGTCGGGTTGCCCGCCAGGCTCTGCGTTACCAGCGCGTTCAGCGGCTCGGAGCGAAAGGCTTGCCACCACTGCGCCGGCACGTCGAGCTCGGGCGACAGGTGCGCCAGTGGCACGCCTTCGGCCTCCTTGCTGGTGGGTGGCGAGGCTGTGTACTGCGTGGGCAGGTTCAGCGGCGGTCGCACATAGTCTGGCCCGACCGCGCAGCCACCCAGCAGCAGCACGATGCCAGCCGCCAAGGGCGCCGCAAGGCTTGTTGTCTTCTTCATGTGTTGTGTCTCCAGCCTTCCTAACGGTCGCGGCGCGAGCGCGTGCCCCAGCCCTTGCGCTCGAAAACGCGCTCCATCGCGAAATACAGCGTCGGCAGGATGAACAGCGTGAGCAGCGTCGACACCACCAGCCCGCCGACCACCACCGTTGCCAGCCCGCGCTGCACGTCGGTGCCCACGCCGGTGGCCAGCGCTGCCGGCAGCATGCCGACCGATGCCACCGTGGCCGTCATCAGCACCGGGCGCAGCCGCTCGGCCGCGCCTTCGAGCACCGAGGCTTGCAGGGCAAGCCCTTCGCCGCGCACGCGCCGGAAGTTCGCGACCATGATGATCCCGTTCTGTATGGACACGCCGAACAGCGCGATGAAGCCCACGGCAGTGGCCACGTTGAGCGTTTCGCCCGCCACGTGCACCGCGATCAACCCGCCCAGCGTGGCCATGGGCACCACACCGAGAATCAGCGCCACCTGCCGGATCTTGCCGAACTGGAAGAACAGCAGCACCGCCATGATGCAGACCACGATGGCCAGCGACACGCCCAGGCGGGCCTGCGCACGCTGCTGGTTCTCGAACTGGCCGGCCCATTGCAGCCTGAATTTGGCCGGGTCGAACTTCACTTCCTTCGCGATGCGGGCCCGTGCCTCATCGAGATACGAAGCCAGGTCGCGGTCGCGGTTGTCCACGCGCACGGTGATCTGCCGCTCGTTCATCTCGTGCGAGATGGTGCTTTCGCCGGTCTGCAGCCGGATGTCGGCCACCTGCGACAGCGGCACCTTCGCGCCGCTGGAGCTGTTGAGCAGCAGCGCACCGATGGCCTCGGTGTTGCCCTTGGCGCTCTTGGGCATCTTCACTGCCACGTTGTAGGTGCGGTTCTCCGCATACACCGTGATAACGGGCGCGCCGCCGATGCCGGTCTGGATCAGGCTGGCCACGTCGTTCGCGTTGACGCCGAAGCGCGCCGCCGCCTCGCGGTTCAGCTCGATCACCACCTGCGGAATCGGTGGCTCCTGGAACAGCGAGGCCGAGGCCGTGCCGCGCACCGTCTCGAGCAGATCGACGATCTGGTTGCCGATGCGCCGGCTTTCCTTCAGGTCGTCGCCGTAGATGCGCAGCACCAGCGGGCTGTGCGCGCCGCCCACCGAATCGTTCACGCCGTCGATGATCGGCTGGCTGATGCCCACGTCGAAGCCCGGCATGCGCGCGAAGCGCTCGGTCAGCGTGCGCACGAAGGCGGCCTTGTTCACCCCGGCCGGCCACTCGCTGTAGGGCTTGAGGCCCACGGGCACCTCCATGTGCGAAGGCGTCCACGGATCGGTGCCGTCGTCGTTGCGGCCCAGCTGCGTCACCACGTACGACACTTCCGGGTATTCGAGCAGCACATGCCGCAGTTCGGTGGCCATCTCGCTGGCCTTGTCGAGCGACAGGCCCGATGGCAGCTGCACCTGCAGCCACAGCGCGCCTTCGTCGATGTCTGGCAAAAACTCGCGTCCGGCCGTGGTGCCCAGCACCATCACCGCGGCCAGCGCCAGCGCGCTCAGGCCGTAGGCGATGGCGGGCACGTCCAGCAGCTTCGCCAGCACGCGGCGGTATGCGCGCGTGAGCCACTCCAGCGGCTTGTTGACGAAGGGCTTGCTCGGCTTGCGCAGCGCCACGTAGGCCAGGCTGGGAATGAGCGTGAGCGCGCAGAGCAGGGCGCCCACCAGCGCGTAGCCGACCGTGAACGCCATTGGCTTGAACAGCTTGCCCTCGGCCCGCTCGAAGGCGAACAGCGGAAAGTACGCGGTGATGATGATCAGCGTGGCGAAGAAGATCGGCCCCGACACGTGACTTACGGTTTCGAGGATGTTTCCCTCGGTGAGCGTGGCTTCGGGTTCTTCCTCGCGCCGCCGCAATATCGCTTCCATCACCACGATGGCCCCGTCCACGATGATGCCGAAGTCGATCGCGCCCAGCGAGAACAGGTTGGCCGGCATGCGGGTGAAGTGCATCACGATGAACACCGTGACCAGCGACATCGGAATGGCCACCGCAGCAACCACCGCGCTGCGCGGGCTGCCCAGGAAAAGAATGAGCACGAAGCACACCAGCGCCATGCCTTCGAGCACCGTGTGCGTCACCTTGTCGACGGTGAGCTTCACCAGGTCGTCGCGGTCGATGTAGGGCACGATCTTCACGCCCATGGGCGCGAGTTCGGCCTGCAGTTCGTCGATCTTGGCGTGCACGCCTTCGAGCACGCGAGACGGGTTCTCGTACTTGAGCATCAGCACGATGCCCTCGATGGTGTCGGGGTTGGTGTCCTTGCCGAGGATGCCGCCGCGCTCCTGGTGGCCGAACTGCAGCCGCCCCAGGTCGCGCACCAGCACCGGCGAGCCACCGTTCTGCGCCACAACCACGGTGCCCAGGTCGTCCAGCGTGTGGATCTGGCCGATGCCGCGCACCACATAGCTCTGGTCACCGCGCGCGATGCGCCCGCCGCCCGCGTTGGCGCTGTTGTTGTTGATGGCCGTGACCACGTCATTCAGCACCAGCCCGTACTTCTGCATGCGCGCCGGGTCGAGTTCGAGCTGAAATTCGCGCGTGAAACCGCCGAAGTTGTTGATGTCCACCACGCCCGCCACCTGCTTGAGTGCGGGAATCACCTTCCAGCGCTGCAGCTCCGACAGCTCCATCAGGTTCTTCGTGTCCGATTCGAGCGTGTAGCGGTAGATCTCACCGGCCGGCCCTGCAACGGGCCCCAGGCCTGGCTGCGCCCCGGAAGGCAAGCTGACCTGCCCGATGCGCTCGGTGACGCGCTGGCGAGCGAAGTAGTCGTCGGTGCCGTCCTTGAAGCTCAGGTTGATGAGCGACAGCCCGAAGGTGCTGCTCGAGCGGATCGAGGCCAGCCCCGGCGTGTTGCTCAACGCGCGTTCCAGCGGCGTGGTGATCTGCTGCTCGATTTCCTCGGCGGCCAGGCCGTTGACCTGCGTTGTTACCTGCACGGTCACGTCGCCGAGGTCGGGGTAGGCCTCGACCGTCATCTGCGTCCACGACCAGGCGCCGAACAGCACCAGCGCCACCGACATCGCCCAGGCCAGGTGCCTGCGGCGAAAGAACTGGGTGATGATGAGATTAATCATTCAGCAACACACCGCCACGCACCACAACGCGCTCGCCCGCGGACAGGCCGCTGCGGATGCGGACCTTGTCGCCGTCCTCGCGGCCCAGCTCGACCATGCGCCGCACGAAGGTCCAGGGCTCGGCCTCGACGAACACGCTCACGCTGTCGTTGTTCATCAGCAGGGCAGAGGCCGGCACCTGCGGCTGTGCGCCCTGCGGCACGCCCAGCACGGCCGTTGCGTACATGTTGGGCTTGAAGATGCCCTCGGGGTTGGCGAACACGATGCGCGCGCGGGCGCGGCGCGTGTCCGCGTCGAGCACCGCGCTCACGAAACCGACCTTGCCGCTGAAGCTGCGGCCCGGATAGGCCGCCAGCGTGATGACCGCGTTCTGCCCCGGGGTGACCGCACCCACGACGTTCTCGGGCACGTTGACCGTGACCCAGACCGAGTCGAGGTTCGACACCGTCATCAGCGCCGCATTGGCGTCGTTCAGGTTGGCGCCCGCGGCCGCGTTCAGCGCCGTGACCGTGCCGGCCATGGGCGCGACGATCTTCAGCACCTGGCCGGCTTGCCCGCCGCTGCCTTCAGCGCCCAGGCTGCGCAGGCGCGTTTCGCTGCGGTGCAGCTCCGCTGTCTGCTGCGCGACGCTGCTCTGGGCCGCCTCCACGTCTTTCGCGGCGTTGGAACCGGCCTCGTTCACGCCGCGCGCCCGCACCAGCGCGCGCTGCGCCAGGTCGAGCGCGTCGCGGGCCTTCTGCGCGTCGGCCACGGCCTGCGCGAGATCGGGCGAGGCCATCGTGGCGAGCACCTGGCCGCGCTTGACCGTGTCGCCCAGGCGCACCTTCAGTTCGAGCAGCTTGCCGGTCAGCGGGGGAAGAATATTGACGGTGCCGGCCGGGTTGGCCTCCACCGTGGCGGGCAGGCTCACTTCGTGCGGCAGGGCATCCTGGCCGACCGTGGCGACCAGCAGGCGCTCGCGCAGCGGCGAGCCGGCGGGCACGCTCAGGCGGTTGCCCTGGCGCACGAGCATCGGCGCGGGTGCGGCGGCCACGGCGGTGGCGGCATGGGCGGTGTTGTCGAAGGAGTCGACGCACAGCGCCGCGCAGGTCAGTACGCCGAACACGATGCGTGCCGGCGTCATCTGGTACAGGGATTTCTTTTTCATCTTCATCGTCGCAATGCGTCCGTTGCGAGGACGGGCGCGCTGCGCACGGGGTGCTTTCCCCATGCCCTCGATCCGCTCCCGTCTCCTCTCGGCGAGGGTACGAAAGGGCGACTTAAGAAGTTCTCAAGAAATCCTGAAGATGTCTTAAGGATTGGCCCTTGCGCACCCCTGCGGCCTGCAGTCAGGAAGCCGGGGCATGATTCGCGCCATGAGAATTCTGTTGATCGAAGACGACCGCAAGGCCGCCCGGCTGTTGGCCCGCGGCCTGCAGGAAGAGGGCTTTGTCGTCGACGTCGTGCACACGGCGGAGGAGGGTGACGAGGAAGCCTTCGTCGTCGCCTACGACCTGATCGTGCTCGACTGGATGCTGCCCGGTAAGGACGGCCTCACGCTGTGCCGCGATCTGCGCCAGCGCGGCTGCAAGACGCCCGTGCTCATGCTCACCGCCCGCGACGCGCTGAGCGACCGCGTGGCCGGCCTCAACACCGGCGCCGACGACTACCTGACCAAGCCCTTTGCCTTCGACGAGTTGCTGGCCCGCGTGCGCGCCTTGCTGCGCCGCTCCGAGATCATGCGGCCCGTGGTGCTCGCGCTGGCCGACCTGAGCCTCGACCCGCAGAGCCAGCGCGTGCTGCGCGGCGGCATGGTGCTGGACCTGACGCACAAGGAATTCGCGATCCTGCAGATATTGCTGCGCCATGCCGGCGAGGTGGTGAGCCGGTCGCGCCTGGCCGAGCAGGTGTGGAAGGACGACCTGATCGCCATCGACAACCTGATCGACGTGCACATCAGCAACCTGCGCCGCAAGGTCGACGCGCCGCCGGCCGCACCGTTGATACAGACCGTGCGCGGGCGCGGCTTCAGGCTGGCACTGGCCGACGACGGCGTGGTTGGACATGCTTAGTTTCCGCAAGCGGCTGGCGCTGGCACACGTCAGCGTGATCGTGGTGGTGATGGCGATCGCCGCCTTCGGCTCGTATCTCGTGTTCGCGCGCAACGTGCACCGCGAGCTCGATGCCGCGCTGCTCGCGCTGGCCGAGACCGAAATGGGCATGCTGCTGTCCGCGGGCGAGGGGGACACCGTGATCGTGCACGAGGCCCCGCCTGGCCCTGGTGCGCCTTCGTTCGTGCGGCTCGACCGGCTGGTGCAGATCGTCGACGCCGAGGGCCGCGTGCTGGCGCGCAGCAGCAACCTCGGCGAGGCGCAACTGCCCATTCCGCCCGCACTGCGCGAGCGGCTCGCGGCGGGCGAGACCGTGTTCGAAACGCTCGACGGCTTCGGCGAGGAGCCGACGCGCATGGTCTCGGTGCCCGTGCCGGGGCGCGGTGCCTCATCGCTGCTGGCGGTGCAGGTGGCCGGCTCGCTGGACGACGTGAACCGCACGGTGGCGATGGCCAGCGTGCTGTTCCTGATCCTCGGCGGCGCGCTGCTGCTGGCGCTGGGGGCGGCGGGCGCATTGATCACCCGGCGCGCCTTCGGTGCCATCGACGACGTGGTGCAGCAGGCGCATCGCATCGGTGACGCGAACCTGGGCGAGCGCCTGCCGCACCCCGGAACGAACGACGAGATCGGCCGGCTGGTCGACACGCTCAACGCCATGCTGGCGCGCATTGAGCAGGGCATGGAGGCGCAGCGGCGATTCACGGCGGATGCGTCGCACGAGCTGCGCTCGCCGCTGTCGCGGCTGCGCACCGAGCTTGAACTCGCTTTGCGCAGGCCGCGCGAACCGGCGGCCTATGTGGAGACGCTGCATTCCTCGCTCGAAGAAGTCGAATCACTCACGCTGCTGGTCGAAGAGCTGCTGGTGCTGGCCCGGCTCGACGCAGGGCAGGAACGCGACGCGGCCGAGACGGTGTCGCTGAACGTGCTGGCGGAAGAGGCCGTGCGCCGGTTGGAGCCGATGGCGCGCGAAAGGCGGCTGGAGATTTCATTGGTACCCGCACTGCCCGTGGCTGCGCGGGTGGCGCGCGGCGCGGCGAGCCTGGCTCTGGCCAATCTGCTCGACAACGCGCTCAAGTTTTCGCCGGCCGGCACGACGGTGCGCGTGAGCCTGCGTGCGGACGTGGAGGCGAATGAAGCCGTCCTGAGTGTGGCGGACAGTGGGCCGGGCATTCGCGGAGACGAACTGCCGCATCTGTTCGAGCGCTTCTATCGCGGTGCCACGGCGCGGTCGGACGAGAAGACGCCTGGGCTTGGGCTGGGGCTGGCCTTGTCGCAGGCCGTGGTGCATGCGCATGGCGGGCGGATCGAGGCGGCGAACGAAGCGGGCGGCGGGGCGCGCTTCGATATGCGGTTGCCGTTGGCGCGGTGAGGCTGACCCGCCGGGCAAACCCTGACCGTGGCAGCGTGCGGCGCTTCGAGAATGGCCCGGTCCATTCATTCCAAAGCAACGCCGCCACCATGCCCCACGCCACGCTGTCTCGCCGCCAGTTCACGCTCGCTACCGCCGCCGCCGCAAGCCTAGCCTTGCCATCGTTCGCGCAGAGCGCATGGCCGACCAAGCCGATCCGCATCATCGTGCCCTATACGCCCGGCGGATTCACCGACCAGATGGCGCGGCTGGTGCAGATAGGGCTGCAGACGAAGCTCGGTCAGCCGGTGCTGATCGACAACAAGCCCGGCGCCAACAGCCTGATCGGCGTCGATGCCATCGCCAAGGCGGCGCCCGACGGCACGACCTTCGGCGTCGTCATCGCCGCCTACGCGGCCAACACCACGCTGTACCCCAAGCTGCCCTACGACCCGCGAAAGGATCTGACGGGCGTGTCGCTGATGGGGGTGTCGCCGCTGCTGGCCGCGGTGAATGTCGATGCGCCTTTCAAGACCGCGCGCGAGCTCATCGACTATGCGCGCGCCAACCCGGGCAAGGTGAGCTTCGGCTCATCGGGCAACGGCTCGGCCGCGCACCTCACCACCGAGCTGTGGAAGTCGCTGACGCAGACTTTCATGATCCACATCCCGTACCGGGGCGCGGTGCCGGCGCTGACCGACCTGATGGGCGGGCAGATCCAGCTTTTCTTCGATGCGCCCACGGGGCTCATCAACCAGGCCAAGGCAGGCAAGGTGCGTCTGATTGGTGTGGCGGGCGACAAGCGACTGGCGGCGGCGCCCGAGGTGCCCACCTTCATCGAGCAGGGCTTCGCGGGCTTCACCGGCAGCACCTGGGCCGGCATGTTGGCGCCAGCGGCTACGCCCCGCGATGTCGTCAAACGCATGTCGGAGGAGGTGGCGCGCATCATCAGGAGCGACGAGACGCGCGCGAAGCTCGACGCGATGGGCACCATTCCGGCGGGCAGCACGCCCGAGGAATTCGACGCCTTCATCACCGCGGAAACCGCCAAGTGGGGCAAGGTCATCCGCACTGCGGGGGTGAAGGCGGAATAACGAACGGCCTCAGGCCGCGAGCATCAGCACCTTGCACTGGCTCGGCACGATGCGCATGCCCAGCGCGTTGCTGCGGTTCTGTACCGAGAGGCTCGTCATGCGCGTGGCCGGACTGCCCTTCAGCAGCACGGTGAACGAGCCGGTAATGTGGCGCGAAGGCCCCATCACCGAAGGCGAGATCACTCCCAGCGTCACGCCGGGGTTGTCGCCGTTGGTGAGCGGCGTGACGGTCGCCAGGTTGTGCGCCGGCGCGAACATGAAGAGGATGTTCCACGCATTGGGAATTGCGGTCGGGCCGAGCGCGAAGTTGGGGTAGGGGATGGGAATGGCCGGCGGCGTCTTGCACACGTCGGGAAAGGCCAGGTCCATGCCCATCATCTGGCAGTTTGCAAACATGCTGTCGACTCCTTGTGTTTCCGGGCTCAGCCCATGTGGATCTGATTGGCGTCGACCTTCACGACCGCCTGCGCCGTGAGCACCGTCTGCGTTGCGTGAATGCGGGCGAGGTCGGTGGCTTCGTAGTCGAGCTGGCCGCAACGCACCTGCTCCGTCTGCTCGGTCATGCGGAAGGCCGTGCGGCTGATGTGCACCAGGCGGTCCATCACGGTCTCGCACAGCCGGCCGACGACATGAATACTTGCGGCCATGGCCTTGACGGCGTTGCCGACGTAGTTCAGCCGGTCTACCTTGCAGTCGGCTTCGGTCGCGGTCAGGGCGAAACGCTCGCTGCTGACTTCCACCGCCTTGGCGGATTGCAGCCTTATGGCTTCGCTGCTCTCGATGTGCACGCCGCCCGCGGGCGTGGCCAGCGTGAGGCGGCCCTTCGTCTCGATGTGCGCGGTGGTGTCGTCGGCCTGGTCGATCACGGCGATCAGGTACACGTGGTAGCGGTCGGGCCCGGCAATCAGCACCGTGTCGCCGAGTTCGGGGCGCAGGAGGCAGCTGGCAGCGCGGCGGCATTGCCAGGCACCGTCGTCGCATTCCACGCGGTACAGCGATCCTTCGGGCAGGTGCTCGACCACCTTGCCCAGGCGCTGCACGGGCGCGTCGTCCGTGCCGGCCTGGGGACTGCGCAATGCTGCGATGTTCATGGGGTTTCGCCTTTCGTGGATGGGATGGAAGATGCATTCCGCTGCGCGGACCAGCGTTCCGCCTCGAACAGGTCGGGGTCGTTGGGCAGCACGCCGGCATGGCCGCGCAGGGCAGAGGGAACGTCGCGTGCGCCATGCAACTGGGTGCGGAAGAGCCGGGCATCGAAGTTCGCGCCTTCCAGTGCAGCCCCGGAAAAATCCGCGTAGGTGAGGTCCGCGCCGGCAAAGCTGGTGCCGGTGCAATCGGCCCGATGGAAGATGCACTGCTGCATGCTGGCCTCGCCGAAATCGGCAGCCGCGAGCTTCGCGTCAATCCACAGGCTCTGGTCGAAATGCGCGCCGCGTGCAACGACCCGGCTCAGGTCGGCTTCGGGAAACAACGCCTGCGGTGCATGAACGTTGCGCAGCACCGCATCGCGCAGCACGGCGCCCTTGAAGTTGCACTGCGCCATGTGGGCGCCCTCGAAGTTGCAGCCTTCGAGATCAGCGTCGGTGAACTGGCACAGCTGGAAGTGGTGGTTCGAAAAGTCGTGCCCGGCAAGGCGCGACTCGACGAAGACGACGCGCTCGAAGCGTGCCCCCGCCAGCGCGGTCTCGCGCAGGTCGACCTGATAGAACACGGCCCGGTCGAGCTGTGCCTGCGACAGGTCGGCACCATCCAGCGGCGACTTGAAGAACAAGGTCCGGTCCAGCAGGCCCGCCGCAAAGCGGCTGCGCGAGAGGGCGCTTTCCATGAACTTGGTGTCTGCCACGCTGGCCTGCGAAAAGTCGCTGCCTGGCAACTGGCAACGATGGAACACCGCATCGTCCAGCACGGCGCCCGTCAGGTTCGCCGACGGAAGCGTGCATAGCGAGAAGGCGGCTTTCTTGAGCTGTGCATCATTCAGCTGCACGCCGTTGAGCGTGCAGCGGTCGAATTGGGCTTCTTCGAAGTGCGTGCCGATGCAGCTCACGCCGTCGAAGTCGACTTCCAGGAACACGCCTCCGGAGAAATCCATTCCGTCAAGGCGCCAGCCTCTGCAGCTTCGCTCCCTGATCGGTTCGCCGCGCTGCACCATGGATTGCATTCGGTGCGGCGTCATGCGGCCGCGGCTTCCTGGCGCACAGGGTAGACCTTGGCCAGGTGCGTGTAGGCGCCGTCGAGCAGCGTGGTGTCGTCCATGAGGCTCTGGGACACGTCGGCGCGAAAGAGGTTGGCGCCGCGCAGGTCGCTGCCGCGCAGGTCGGCCTTCTGGAAGCTCGCGTCGATCAGGTCGGCGTTCAGCAGGCTGGCATGCCGCAGGTCGGTGCGCACGAAGCGTGAATCGCGTGCGTTGGCGCGCGAGAGATCGGCTCGGGACAGGTCGCATGCGGAGAAGTCGCTGTTCTCGAGCCGCGCGTCGCTGAAATCGGCTTGCGACAAGGCGACCTCGCGCAGGCTGCATTCGCGCAGGTGCGCGCCCTGGAACTTCGCCTCGCGAAAACTGCTGGTACCGACGACGCAGGTGGTGCGCAGGCTCGCACGCGTGAAATCCATCTGCCCATCGGCCTGCACGTCGACGAACACGCTGCTCTCGAGTCGGGCGCCCACGAAGCCGATTGCGCCGGGCTTGCAGCTCACGAGATGCAGCTTGAACAACATGGCCTCTTCGAAGTCGAGCTGTTCCAGCCGCACCTTCTCGAGAAACATGACCACCTTGAGGCTGGCTCCGTGAAAGCGGCAGCGCACGAACGCGGCCTCGATGACCGTGTTGTCTTCCCATTGCGAAGCGCTGAAGTCGCAGTCTTCGCAGAGGATGTTTTCCAGCACCGTGTTGTGCAGATGGGCGCCCGTGAACACGGTCTGCCTGCATTGAGCGAAACCCAGGTTGGCGTTGTCCAGCCGCGTGCCGCGCAGCGAAGCACCGTCGAGGCAGGCACGGGCGAGCACGGCGCGGGAGAAGTCGGCGTTGTCGAGTTGCGCGCCGCGCAGGTTGGCGCTTTCCAGCTGTGCCCCGCAGAAGCGGGCGCCACGCAGGTCCATGCCCGAGAGGTCGGCGCCGGTCAGGTCCATGTCCGAAAAATCGCGGCTGCCGGCGAGCAGCGCCGTTACCTGCTCGCGCACTTCGGCGGCGCGTGCCGGCGTCATCGGGTCGGCGGCGTCTTGGTGGTGGGCGCTGCTCAGGTACATCTTGCGTTGCGCCGCGGCAATCAATTCGCCGCGGCCCAGGAGGTCGGCGACGGGGGCCATGTCCGCTGCACGCGAGCCCGGCATTTCCGACATGGCCGCGGCCATGCTCTGGAGATGCGGCGCCATCGCCGCGGCGGGAGGCCCCTTGAGCCCGGAGCGCTCGCGGCCTTCGGTCAGCGCCAGCAATGGACTCAGGTCCGGCTCCGTCGGGCCGGCTTCGGCGGCGCGCGTGCGAAGTGTCTCGCTCAGCTCCTGCTGCTGCGTATGCAGCTTCTGCTTGGCTTCTTCCTGCATGCGCTTGGTGCGCGCGACGAACTCGGGCAGGGCGTCCAGCGTGGGCAGGTCGTCGGCCGGGTCTTGGGGCGGAAAGTAGCGCGCGGGGTCCTGGCCGTCGCCGATCATCTGCTGGCGCATTTGCTCGCGCATCCACTCGCCGTGCTTGTGCGCATTACGGGCCAATGGGCCGAGTGGCCGGTCTTTCAGCGATACGGTGTCGAGCCAGGGGGCAATGGCCGCTGCGGGAACCAGTTCCCGATCGCGAAAGCTGTAGAGCGCGCCGCTTTCCGGATCCAGTCGTCGATGCAGGATGCCCTGGTAATAGCTGGCCGGAAGGGCTTCGGCGCCGGCCTCTTCAAGCGCTGGCATCAGGTGGACGACGTCGGCTGCGTCGTCTTCGCGGATGTCCGCCACACCGTGGTAGATCAGCACGATGCGCTCGCGGTGCGGGAAGAACCAGGCGGTCGTCATCCGCATCGGCACGTCGGTGAAGGTGGTCTCGCCGGCCTCGGAAGCCAGCGTCAGGAAGCAGCGTGCGCGCCAGTCCGGCAGGCGGCCTGCCTGATAGGGCTTGTGCGGGTGCATGTTCCAGATTTCGTAAGGCGCGGCATCGGGAATGCGATCGGCATCGCGCCACCACTGGTCTTCGGGCGCCGCGTTGAAGAGGTGCCAGTCCATGTCGCCGGAGAAGGCCGGAAAGTCTTCCTTGGCCCATTGGGCGTCGTATTCCTTGCCGATGCGGGCAAAGCGCCGGGGCCACATCACGTCGATGGCGCCGAAGCCGGCGGGGGAGGGCTGCTGGTCGACACGCTGGATAGGTGCATCTGCAGACTCGACGTTCGGCAGCCGGCGCGTGCGCACGCCGTTGACCATCTCTTCCGCGGCGCCGATGCCGAGCGGGTTGTCCGCAAACGAGGCGCCGCCGTAGGCGTGCTGCCAGTCGAGCGGCATGCGCTCGAAGTCTTGCGGCGGCGTGGCGCGCTTGTCGAGCCAGTAGCGGGCGCCCGAGACGCGCAGGGTTTTTTCGAGCGTGCCGACGCGCATCTTCACCAGGCACTGGTTGCGGATCTGCTGGTGCGCGGTATAGGCATGGCCGGTAGCCAAAAACTCTGCGCTGCGCTTGGGCATGCCGAGATCGAGCACACCCTGTTCGCCGATTTCTTCGGCCACCAAGGGCCAGAGCTCGGCGTCCGGGTAGAGCATGGGCACGCCATCCATGCCTGTCATGGCGACCACTGTCAGCCCCAGGCGCTGGCGTCGCTGCCATGGAAACGGGCGGCTCAATACGCTGAGCCGGAGAGGCTTGATGACTTTCATGAAACAGGGAATGCGCGCGGGATCAGCGGGAAATGGTCGTGGTCGACTTGCGGCGGTCGATGGCCACGGCCGTCGAATCGGCCGGATCGATCAGCACATGAATCGTCTGGCCGGGCATGAAATTGACCACCAGCTCGCGCGCGATGCGGGTCTTGAACATCTGCTCGAGCGGTGGGCGCCCAGCCAGCTCGGCGGTGCGCACGCGCAGTTCGACGTCGTTGTCGTAGGTGCCCTGTGCGAGCTCCCGCAGGGCAAGCACCTGGGCGCTGGCGGGCTGGCCTTGTTTCACCAGGCGCTCATAGCGCCGCGCTTCCTCGCGGTACGGCCTGTTGTTGCGCACGGTGTGCACGACCACGAACACCAGGAAGACAACGATCAGAACACCAGAAATCAGGGGCAACCAGAATTGCATGTGCGCTAGCTGAAGATGCTCATGACCTTGGCCTGGATCGCGAGCCCACCGCTGCGGATCTTGGCGCCCGCGGCCTTCACGTTGGCGCCCGAGGCTTCGAGGCTGAGCCCGTTGTCCTTGTTCTTGAAGGCCGAGATGTCGATCTTCACGGTTGCCAGCTGCAGGTTGAGGGCAGCGTAGATCTGCGCTCTTGCGCCCCAGACGTCGAAGGAGGTCGCCACCGCGCCGAAGCGGAAGACGCAGCCGCTTGCGCGCGCGATCCGCCAGTTGTTCTCCTGGGAGGAGCTGATGGTGTGTTGGGGCACGTTGAAGGTGACCTTCGGCGCGTTCACGATGATCTCGACGCTGACGTTCTCGGTCACCGTGCCGGTGATGTTGCGGGTCTCGCCTGCTGTGATGTTCTCCGTGCGTGGCCCCTTGGTGGTGAGCATCTCCGCGCCGTCCACCGTGGCCGTGAGGCCGCCGGTGATGGTCCACGTTGCGCCGCCGGTGGTGGTGCGGGTTTCGCCGCCCGCAATGGTTTCGCTCTGGCCGCCGGTGATGCTGCGGGTTTCTCCGCCGGAAATCGTCTCGGTGCGGCCACCCGTCACAGTGCGCGTTTCGCCGCTGTGAATGGTCTCGGTTTCGCCGCCGTTGACCGTGCGGGTCTGCCCGCCGTTGATGGTCTCGACGCCGCCACGGTTCACGAGCCGTTCTTCGCCGCCGTTGTAGGTGGCGGTTTCCTTGTCGGTGATGGTGGTGGTGCGTGTGCCGATGACGTCGAGCTTTTCGTTGACGTGAATGACGGAGGTGCGGTTGCCGCCCACGTCGCGCGTTTCGTCGGCTTCCACTTCCACATCGAGATTGCGCTCGGCATGCAGCAGGATCTGCTCGGCGCCCGTGCGGTCTTCGAAGCGCAGCATGTTGGCCTGGTTGGCCGCGCCGCCGGTGCTGGAGCGCGTGAGGATGCCGCTGGCGGTGGCGTTGGCGGGCAACTCCCATGGCGGCATCTGGTCGCTGTTGTAGACGCGGCCGGTGATGATGGGGCGGTCGGGCTCGCCACCGATGAAATCGACGATCACTTCCTGGCCCACGCGCGGCATGTGCATGGTGCCGTAGTTGGCGCCGGCCCAGTTGCTCGACACCCGCACCCAGCAGGAGCTGTTTTCGTCGGACTGGCCATAGCGGTCCCAGCGGAACTGCAGCTTCACGCGGCCGAAGCGGTCGGTCCAGATTTCTTCGGGGCCGACCACGGTGGCGGTCTGCGGGCCGTTGGTGCGTGGGCGCGGCGTGTTGCGCGCGGGGCGATAGGCCACGGTCGAGGGCAGCACGGTGAAGTCGAATTCGCACACCGATTCGGTGCTGCCGCCCGTGGAGTATTCGGGCTCTTGCAGGTCGTAGCGGGTTTCGGTGACGAGGTATTCGCGGTTGTCCGATTCGCGCGGGCAGTGCGTCATCTCGAACAGGTAGCCCGGCGCCATGCCGACCACGTTGGTGTGACCCGATGCCAGCTCGTGCGCGCACTGCAGCTCCTGCAGGCGGATCTTTGCGTAGGCATCGCCCTGCTGATGCTCGCTGTAGCCGCCGAGCCATTCATAGACCTCGTAGGTCGAATGCTCGTGGGCCTTCGGGTCCTGCTGCACGCTTTGCAGCGAGGCGCGTGACTTCTGGAAGTCGAAGTCGTCGAGCATTACGCGGCCGGAGGTGATCTGCTCGGACACGCGCCACTGGTCGATGCAGGGCTCCATCGCATTGAGCACGCGGTCGCGCGGGCGGTAGGTAATGCTGGCGTGGCCGGGCAGCGGCTTGTAGCTGCCTGCATCGTCGGCCAGCACCAGCAGGTGCGATCCGTTGCTGTGCTCGAAGTGGTAGGCGATGCCTTCGTGCTCCATGAGGCGGCTCACGAAGGCGAAGTCGCTTTCCTGGTACTGCACGCAGTACTCCTGGGCGGAGTAGCTGCCTGTGAGGCGCTTCTCGAACTGGAAGCCGTACTTGCCCAGCACCTCGTCGAGCACCTCGGGCACGCTCTTGTTCTGGAAGATGCGGCAGTCGGTAGTGCGCGTGAGGTACCACAGCCAGGGCTGCACGAGCGCGCGGTAGATGTAGTGGCGGCCGGTTTCGTTGGCGCGGCCCACCAGCTCGAAGCGCACCACGGTGCCGTTGAGAAAACGCGGCGCGCCTTCGTCGGCGAGTTCCAGCGTGAGCGAAGTGCCGAGCAGTTGCTTCAGGTCGAGGCTGAAGCTGGTGCTGACCATGTCCACTTCGAACTCGAAGAGTTGCGAGAGGCCTTCCTGTCCCCGCATGGAGCGGAACTTGAGCTGCTCGGCGCTCAGGACGGTGTGGACTTGGACGGTACGCGGCATTCGGAACTTCCCTGACCCTTGGGCTTCTGCGGCTGAGAAACCTTCGGTGACAGTCTAGAAATTCCTTATGTCACATAAATGACGCGAGGGGCGCAGAAGGGCGCCTTTCTCCTCTGAAACAACGCGTAGAAGAAGCCCTTACATCGAGGCTTCGAGCATGGCCTTGTAGTCGTCGCGCGTGGCCAGGCGCGGGTTGGTCTTGTGGCAGTGGTCGGCCATGGCGCCGTCGATGATCTTCTCGAACAGCGCGGGCGTTACGCCCACCTCAGCCAGGCCCTTGGGCAGGCCGAGGCGTGCGTTCATGTCGCGGATCGCGTCGCCGAGATCACCGGCCGAATCGAGGTGCATGGCCTGTGCCATGCGCTGCAGGCGCTGCTCTTTCTGCACCGATTCCGCGCCCGAATTGAAGTGGATCACGGCAGGCAGGAAGAGGGCGTTGAGCGTGCCATGGTGCAGGCGCGGATCGACGCCGCCCAGGCTGTGGCTCAGCGAATGCACGCAGCCCAGGCCCTTCTGGAAGGCCATGGCGCCCTGCATCGAGGCGCTCATGAGATTCAGGCGCGCCTCGCGGTCGCTGCCGTCTTTTGTTGCGCGCTCGATGTGGCCCCAGGCGCGCTCGAGCCCGTCGAGGCCGATGCCGTCGGCCGGCGGATTGAATGCGGCCGACATGAAGGTCTCCATGCAGTGCGCAATGGCATCCATGCCGGTGGCGGCCGTGAGCCTGGGCGGCAGGCCCAGCGTGAGCTCGGGGTCGCAGATCGCGGCCTTGGGCATCAGGAACCAGCTGTGAAAGCCGAGCTTGCGATGGTCGTCGACGATGACGATGGCACCGCGAGCCACCTCGCTGCCGGTGCCGCTGGTGGTGGGCACCGCAATCAGCGGCACCGCGCGATCGGTGATCTTCGGTGAGCCGCCCTCGATGGTCGCGTAGGTCTTGAGCGGGCCCTCATGCGTGGCCGCAATGGCGACGCCCTTGGCACAGTCGATGGCGGAGCCGCCGCCCACGGCGATCAGGCCGTCGCAACGGCCGCTTCGGTACAGCTCGACGGCCGCGCGCACTGCGGCTTCGGTGGGGTTGGAAGGCGTCTGGTCGAAAACCGAAACCTCGAGATCAGCGATGGCGTCGAGCGCCTTCTGCAGCACGCCGGCTGCGCGTACGCCTGCATCGGTCACGATCAGCGGGCGGTTGATGCCGATGCGCGCGCATTCGCTGGACAACAGCTTGATCGCGCCGAACTCGAACTGGATCTGGGTGAGGTATTGGATGAGTGCCATGGGGATGAAGGCCTCCGGGAGTCCGGGGCAGTACGATTGCCGACCAGCCAAATCTAACAAGAGCGATCAGTCTTGCACACGAAAGAAACCCTTGCCGCTGTCGCGCCGGGAACACCTCCCGCCATACGACTTACCCCGAAGATGGCCAGCGTTGTCGAGCGCATGGCGCGCGCCGGCCACCCCACGCTCGACCAGCTCACGCCCGAGGAGGCCAAGGCCTCCTACGAAAAGGGCGCGGGCGTGCTCGAAGTGCCCAAGCCCGAACTGGCGCGGGTGGAAGACTTCACCATTCCCGCACGCGACGACTTCGCGATCCCGGCACGGTTGTATGCGCCGTCCACCGATGTGCTGCCCGCGCTGATGTACTTTCATGGCGGTGGCTTCACCGTCGGCAATATCCGCACGCATGACACGCTGTGCCGCGTGCTGAGCGCCAAGAGCGGCTGCGCGGTGGTGTCGGTGGACTACCGCCTCGCGCCCGTGCACAAGTTTCCGACGGCGTCGAACGATGCATGGGACGCCTTCGCCTTCCTGGCCCACGAGGGTAGACGCGTCGGTGTCGACACGCGGCGCCTGGCGGTAGGCGGTGACAGCGCCGGCGGCACGCTCGCGGCCGTCTGCGCGATCCTTGCGCGAGATGCCGGCCTGCCGCTCGCGCTGCAGATGCTGATCTACCCCGGCATGACAGCCCATCAGGACACGGCCTCGCACCTTCGCCACGTCAACGGCCCGCTGCTGACCAAGGCGATGATCGATTTCTTCTTTGCGCAATACGTGCGCACGCCGGCCGACCGCGACGACTGGCGCTTTGCACCGCTGCTGGCCGACGACGTCGATGGCGTGGCGCCGGCCTGGATCGGTCTGGCCGAATGCGACCCGGTGGTTGATGACGGCATTGCCTATGCCGACAAGCTGCGCGCTGCGGGCGTGGCGGTCGACCTGGAAATCTATCGGGGCGTGATCCACGAATTCATCAAGATGGGCCGGGCGATACCGGAGGCGCTGCAGGCGCAGGACGATGCGGCCCGGGCGCTGCGCGAGGCCTTGCAGCCTTGAGCGCCGTCGCGCACGCCTACCGCTACGCGCACGCTTCGGCCACGGTGGCCGAACCGGCGGGGCCCCGGCTCAGCCTTGCCACATCAAGCCCGCAGACCGACGGCAGCGCGGCGCATCCGCATTTCTTCGAAGGACGTTTGCTGCAGCCCCGGCTGTGCGCCGAACTGCTCAGCGCCGTGCATCTGGTCGTCGGCTCGCGCTTCTTCACGCCTGCCAACAGCGTGGCGCGTGCGATTGCGCTGGCCGATCCGGTGGTCACGGCGGGCGGCGAGCTGCTGCGCTTCGAAGGATTTTCGGCCTGCTGCAGTTGCTATGTGCGCGTCGACCTGCTGCCGGAGTCCTATGACGGGCAGGTCGTGGGCAAGGGCACGACCAATGTCGACTTCAATGCCCCGATGCGCGCTGCACTGGCCCGTTTGCGCGACGCCGACGGGCTGTCGCTGTCGGTCGGCCGAGATGCGTTGACGCTGGAATCGGGCGGCAGCGAGGTGGTTGAGCGCAAGGTGGCATTGCCCCTTCGATGGCTGCGCGGCATGGTCGAGGTGCAGTCTTACCTGGCTGGCATGCGGCGTCGCTTCGAGCTCAAGGGGCTGGAGGCGCTGCGCTTCTTTCGAACGCTGCCCAAGGCCTCGACCAGCCGCACGCCATTGTGGATGGTGCCGTCGCCCAAGGGGCCTTTCACCACGACGCGACCGCATCCGCAAGGCGTACGCGTGACAGACACAAGCCGGCTGCGCGTGCTCGAAGCATTGCTGCCCAAGGCCCAGGGCCTCGTAGTGCACGCCGACGAAGCACAACAGGCCAGCGCCTGGGTGCTCGGTTTTCCGGGCGCACGGCTCACGCTGGCGCTCAGTGCCGAACCCTGGCGTGGCTTCTCGGGTGAAGGGCAGGCGCTGCGCGCGCTGATGCGCATGAACGACGAGCGTGCGGTGGCGCAGGTGCGTGCGCAGCTGAACTGGCAACCATTGATCGACACGCCGGCGCTGGCCCAAATGCTGGGTGCGGCCGTATCGAGCGTGGACGATAGCCTGCGCATCCTCGGCGCTTCTGGCCTGGTCGGCTTCGATGTAGCCGAGGGTCGATACTTTCACCGCGTACTGCCCTTCGACCTGTCATCGGTCGAAGACATGCACCCGCGCCTGGCCGATGCGCGCGAGCTGCTGGCCCGTGGCGCCGTGAGCATCGCCAAGTCCAGCCCCCTAGAGGCGCAGGTGGCCAGCGGCGGCACGGTGCACAGCGTGCTGGAGATCGACGGTGAATTGCGGTGCACTTGCCCCTGGTACGCCAAGCACCAGGGCGAACGCGGCCCCTGCAAACATGTGTTGGCGGTGGAAGCCACAGTCGCAACCATCTTCCCGACAGAAGGCGCTAGATGAGAAATGAAGAGGAGCTGCCGGTGTTCGTGCCGGCCGACGCGTTGGAGCATGCAGTGCACCAGGGCGACTTCGACGCGACGCTCGCCAGCTTGCAGGCTATGTCGACGGCTGAACGCAAGGCCTGCGCCGAATCGCTCGAGAAGATGGGGCAAATGGCGACCTGCAGCCACTGGCCGGCCAGCCCCTATGCGCGGCAGTGGAGCGGCGAGGCGCAGACGGCGCAATACCGCGCCCTGCAAGCTGCCATCGTCGTGTGCATGGCGCCAAAAGCCTTGCTCGACCACGCCAATCCGCAGGTAGTACTCGACCCGGAGACCGTCGCTGCGCTGTGCAAGCAGTTCGGCATCGATGCGGCCGGCTGGCGCGCCGCACTACAGCAAGTGGCTGAAGCGGAACTCCGCGCCTTCGCCTGGCGCATCCTTCCGGTGCAGAACCTGGTGGCTGCGGGGTTGATCGATCGGCCACAAAACGATGACTACGCCATTGGACTGATTGCCTTGCCGCGTGCCTTGAATCGCTCGACCATGGACGAGAAGTTCGACCGTGATCCCGGCCTGTACCAAGCTGTGCTTCGCCTGTTCGACGTGGAGGGAACGAGCGAGCACAACCTGTCGGCGGTCGATAAATACAACTATTCGCCCAAGAACTACTGGTCGTACATCTTCATGGAGGGGGTCGCCAGAGGCGAATTCACTCGCCCCCAGTTGCTCGACAAGACTCTCGGCACGCTGGAGCGCGACTGGCCGCAGTTTCGCGCGGGCTGGTTCTCGCGCTTCCACGAGACGCTGGCGCCCACCGCGGACGAGATGGCGCCCTTTGCTCCGCGCTATCTCGGCCTGTGCCAGAGTCGCATTCCGCCGACCGTCACGATGGCGCTCGGTGCGCTGAAGACGCTTCACGTGGCGGGGCATGTCGACGGGGCATCGCTGTTGGGCGCGGTGCAGCCGGTGTTCTATGCCAGCGCCAAATCGCAGGTCGATGCGGCGCTGAAGCTGGCGGAAGCTGCAGTCAAGCGCGAGCCCGCGCTGGCGCAGGACGCGTCGGCGGTGGCGCTGCACGGGTTGGCGCACGAAGCGGCCGACTTGCAGAAGAAGCTCATCGAGCGGCTCAAGGCCTGGGGCATGAACGATGCGGCACGTGCGGAACTGGAGGCGCATGTGCAAAGCGTGGCCACCGTCAACAGGCCAGCGCTGCTGTCCCTGATCGGAAACGTTGGGCCCGCAGCGTCTGTGGAAATTCCGGTCGCAGAACAACCACCGGTGGGGCACGGACCGCTCGATCCGCTTGATACGAGTCGGATGCTCGTGCCGATCGGCGATGTGACCGAACTGGTCGATTGCATCGCCTTTGTGCTGGAGAACCCTAAGGACATCGACGCGCTGGAGCGCGTGCTCGAGGCGCTAGTGCGTATGGCGCCGTTGCCGCAGCCGCTTCTGAAGCAGTTCGCGCCGGTGATGAAGCGTGCACTCAAGCTGATAGACCGAGAGGTGCAGAACCGGCTCGCTCGCCTGCTGGCCTTCGTCGGCGGCGGCAAGCGCCCGCAAGGCCATAGCGAAAAGTCACAGAAGCCGAAGGCCGAGGAGTTCCTGGCGTCGCGAGTGGAAGACCTGATCGATCAGGCCGCACAGGGCTGGGGCCTGGCACCGCTGGCATCGGCCACGCATGCACGCGGCTTCATCGACGCGGCCGTCTTCATCGAACGCATCGCGGTGTACCAGGCACGTGGCGTCCAGGCGCCTTCGGGCGAACAGGTGCGCGGCCTTTTGCGGCTCGCCCCCGCGGGCGATCGCTCGGCGGCATTGCGCAACCAGGCACGGCAACTGGCCGATGCGCCGCTGGCGCGTGCACTGCGCCACGCGCTTGGTGAAGACGGCGTTCCGATCACTGCCAAAGGCGATGAAGAGCAGGCGCTTTTCGCTGCGGCTGCTCGCATTCGCCACCCAGGCGGTGACGATCCTCTCGTGCTGGACGCCCTCGGTGATTTCGGGCCAGACGGCGCGAACGCCGCCCGCTACGCGTGGTCGGTGGATGCCAGGAGCTCGACCTATGCAGGCAAGACCTACGTGCATCACCACCTAACGCTGAGCGCGGCGGAGGTGCCCGCGAGCACACCGCATGTGCTGATGGCGGTGCGCCGTGCCGGTGTCGATGACACCCATGACGAGGCCCTGCTGCGCTACATGGCCGCGGTGGTGCCGTCATCTCTTGAATCTTTCTTTGTCGACGGCTGCCGGCAGGTCGGCAACAACCTCGACTGGTGGGAGGCGCGATGGCAAGACCACGCCTACCTGACGCTGCTGCTCGACCCCACGGTACCCCTGACCGCCGTGCAGCCAATGGCCGTGCTGCTACTGGCGTTGGCGCTGGCCGGCAAGGAGCCCGGCCAGACCGCGCTCGCGGTCGACGCGCTGGTGCAGTCATTTATCGACGGGAGGCTGGAGGTCCCTGCGCTCGGAGCGCAGTTGCGCGCGCTGCTGTCGACGCCGATCGTCATGGCCAAGCGCTACGCCAAGAGCCTGCAGGCCGCGGTGCGCGCCGATGGACGGTTGGCCGCACCAGTCTTCGACATGCTCTGCGAGATGCTGGCAGCCGATGTCGAAAACCCGCCCAAGAACCTGACCGCGTTGATGGAGCTTCTGCTCGAGATTGCACTGAGTTCGCAACGCACGCTGCCCGCGCCGACGCTGGAGGTTCTGGCCCGCCTGTCTCTGGGCGGCAAGGGGCGCGCAGTACAGAAGAGCCTGTTGGGCTTGCGCGCGGGCGCGCCAGCCTGAAGCCTCGCCCCATTCCTACAATTTCAACCCTTTCCGGAGACATGAATGCAGCGTAGCGATTTCCGTTTCTTCCACCGCCTGCGCGTGCGCTGGGCCGAAGTCGACATGCAGAAGATCGTCTTCAACGCGCACTACCTGATGTACTTCGACACCGCCATCGCGGACTATTGGCGCGCGCTGGCGCTGCCGTACGAAGAGGCGATGCACGCGCTGGGAGGGGACCTCTACGTGCGCAAGGCCACGATCGACTTTCGGGCCTCGGCCCGCATGGACGACGTGCTCGACGTGGGCATGCGCTGCACGCGCATCGGCAATTCGTCGATGGTGTTCGAGGGCGGGCTGTTCCGGCAGGACCAGTTCCTGGTGGGCTGCGAACTGGTCTACGTGTTTGCCGACCCGGCCACGCAGACCTCGAAGCCGGTGCCGGCGCTGCTGCGCGAGGTGCTGACCGGTTATGAGGCCGGCGAGCGCATGAGCACCGTCGAGACGGGCGACTGGGCCACGCTGGGCGAAGGCGCGAGCGCTTTGCGGCGCGCGGTGTTCATCGAGGAGCAGAACATTCCCGAAGCGATGGAGTGGGACGAGCACGATGCCGTGGTGCTGCACGCGGTGGCGCGCAACCGCATCGGGCAGGTCATTGCTACGGGCCGGTTGCTGCCGGCCGAGAACGGCGTCTCGCACATCGGGCGCATGGCGGTGCATCGCAACCTGCGCAGCGGCGGGCATGGCGCTGCCGTGATGCAGGTGCTCGAAGAGGCCGCCAGGGCCCGCGGCGACGGCGTGGTGGCGCTGAACGCGCAGCGCAACGCCGAGCGCTTCTATGCGCGGCTGGGCTATGTGCCGCATGGCGATGGCTTCGAGGAGGCCGGCATCCCGCATATCGAGATGCGTCGGTCTCTTCTTTCTTCTTCTCAATAGCGTCAATAGCGGCTGGGCGGGTCCGGCACGTAGCCCGGGTCCGAACCCGGGAACGGCGACGGGCCGGCCGGACGCGGCCAGCGCGGCGGAGGCGGCACCGGAATCACGCCTGCGGCGACGAGGTTCTCGCGGCTGTCGTAGCGGATGCGGACTACCTCGTCGGGAGAGGACTGCGCACGCTCGAAGGTGGTCTTGCCTACGTACGAGGTCTCGCGGCGGCCGTGGGCGGTGCCCAGGCTCGGGCTTGGGGCTGCCTGGCGAGCCATGCTGCCCGAGGCGGATGCCTCCGCAGCGGGTGCGCTGTCTGCCGAGCCGGCCTTCGCACGCGCATCGCCTTGGTACGACGACGATGACTCGCTGCGGCGCTCGCGTTCGCCGTATTCGTCGCGGCGCGGGTATGGCGTGATGGGAGGCGGAAGCGGCTCGGGCATGCGCTCGCGGAACATTGCGACGCCGATCACGCCCACGTCGTCGGGCCGGCCGGTGCGGCTTGCGTAGGAGTTGCCGGCCGCGGCGAATTCGAAGGCCGCGATCTGCGAGTCGCTCTTGCGCCAGCCTGTGATGTCGCTGCGCTCGCTTGCGCTGAACACATAGCCGTTCTGCCCGACGCCCGCGGTTTCGCCGGTGACGACGTTGACGCCGTCCACCGACATCACGGCCATGATGCGTTCGCCCATCGCGTTGCGCGCCCGGATGGCATAGCGCGCGCCGGGACGGCCGGCCACCCAGTATTCGCCGCGGTGGCGGTAGATCGGCAGTTCCGCGCCGGTACCGCGGTCGACCACGCTGATCTGCATCAGTGAGCCGATGCGGCTGGATGGCGTTGGCGGAGCGTAAGACCGCTCGGGGCTCTGCGCGCAGGCCGAGAACGAGGCCACGGCGCTCAGGGCCAGGGCGGTGGAGAAGAATCTGCGCTTCATGGTGTGTCTTCCTTGCCAGGAGTTGATCGGTGCAGGCTTCTACGGCGCAGCATCGGCGGCAGGGTTAAACGACGCGCAAAAAAATGGCGCTATCTGTTCGATAGCGCCAAACGCCCCCATTCTTCAAGGGCGTTGGGGGTAAGTTGGCTCAGATGTCTTCGAGCAAGGGGTAGGGCAGCGGCTCGACCGTGAGCGCCGGACCATCGGCTGCGCCCACATGCAAGCCACCGGCTTCGAGCGCGGCGATCTGCATGGAGATCAGCGCGGACCAGCCGCCATCGGGAGCCGGCGCAGCTTGCGCCACGGTACCCACGGGCTGATCGGCGTCGCCGGCGGCGAACACTTCCTGCCCGGCGGACACGGGGGCATCGGCCTGCACGAGGTAGGTGCGGCGCTTCAGCGTGCCGCGGAACTGGCTGCGCGCGACCACTTCCTGGCCGGGGTAGCAGCCCTTCTTGAAGTTCACGCCGCCGACCGATTCGTAGTTGATCATCTGCGGCACGAAGGCTTCGATGACCGGCGTGGTCAACGTCACGATGCCGCTGCGGACTTCGCTCCATTGCCACAGGCTGGCGTCGACCGCCGGACCCACGGGGGCGGCATGGCCGGCCGGCGCGATCCAGAGCGCGCGCGGAACGCCGTCGGCGGGGTACAGCGACACGGCGCTGACCTCGTCGCCGACTGCCGTGCGCTTGCCGGGCAGCGCGGTGGCGTCGAGGCCGTTGCCAGTCAATGCCGTGCCGGCCAGGCCGTACAGCGCAAATTGTTCGGTGGCGTCGGTCAGCTTGACCTTGGCGCGCAGCACGAACATCGACAGGCGCTTGAGCGTGGCGGCCAGGATGTCGCGGCTGCACACCAGCAAGATCAGTTCGGGTTGCGGCTTGATGCCGATGAAACTTGCGATCACACGGCCCTTGGCAGTGCACAGCGCGGCCAGGCGGGCGTCGGAGGCGCCTTGCAGCGAGAAGTCTTGTGTCAGCTGGCCGTGCAGGAAGCTGGCGGCACCGGGGCCCTCTGCACGGATCACACCAAGGTGGGAGAGGGCGGTCACGCCATTGAGAACGACAGTGGTCATCGCTGAATTATCATGGCCGTGCCTGTTCCTTCGGGTCGGCAGGGGCTCCCGCCCTGCAACCTGCAAGGCCACCGGTTTTTTCATCTCCTCCTCCGGCTTTTTCCCGTCACCCCCACATCGGATCCGTGCGCAGCTTCTTCCTCACGCTTTTCCTGCTCGCCGCCCTGATTGCGCTTGCGCTCGGCGGCGCTGGCCTCTGGTGGGTGCACCAGCCGCTCAAGCTGCCCGCGCCCACCGTCGATCTGTCGGTCGAGCCCGGCACCACGCCGCGCGGCATTGCGCAGGCCGTTGCCGACACGGGCGTCGACGTGCAGCCGCAACTGCTCTACCTGTGGTTCCGCGTTTCGGGGCAAGACCGCCAGATGCGCGCCGGCAGCTACGAGCTGGAGCGCGGCATTACGCCTAAGCTGCTGCTCAATATCCTGGTGCGCGGCGAGGAGGCCACTCGTAGCCTGGTGCTGGTCGAGGGCTGGAACATCCGCCAGGTGCGCGCCGCGCTCGCCAAGGCCGACCAGCTCAAGCCCGACAGCGTGGGCCTGACCGACGAGGCGCTGATGGCCAAGCTCGGCAAGCCGGGCATGCACCCGGAAGGGCGCTTCTTCCCGGACACGTACACCTACTCGAAAGGCTCGACTGACATCGCCCTGCTGCAGCGCGCAATGCGGGCCATGGACAAGAAGCTCGAAGCCGCCTGGGCCGCCCGCGCCTCCGATCTGCCGCTGAAATCGGCCGATGAAGCGCTTATTCTGGCCAGTATTGTCGAAAAGGAGACAGGCAAGGCCAATGACCGCGCGGAAATCGCGGCCGTCTTCACCAACCGTTTGCGCATCGGCATGCCGCTGCAGACCGACCCGACGGTGATCTACGGCATGGGCACGGCCTTTGAAGGCAACCTGCGCAAGAAAGACCTGCAGACCGATACGCCCTGGAACACCTACACCCGCGGTGGGCTGCCGCCCACGCCGATTGCCATGCCTGGCAAGGCCGCGCTGCTGGCGGCGGTGCAGCCGGCGCAGAGCAAGTCGCTGTACTTCGTGTCGCGCGGCGACGGCACCAGCCAGTTCAGCAGTTCGCTCGACGACCACAACCGCGCAGTCAATCAATATCAGCGCGGCGGCAGTCCCAACAAACCGAAGGCGACCCAATGAGTGACAACGGTCTGTTTCTGACGCTGGAAGGCATCGATGGCGCCGGCAAGTCGAGCCATCTCGATGCGCTGGAAGCGCTGTTCAGGGCGCAGGGCCGTGAAGTCGTGCGTACGCGCGAGCCCGGCGGCACGCCCCTGGCCGAGACGCTGCGTGGGCTGATCCTCGAAAAGCCGATGGACCCGCTGACCGAATCGCTGCTGGTGTTCGCGGCGCGGCGCGATCACATCGTGCAGGTCATCGAGCCGGCACTGGTGCGTGGCGATGTGGTGCTGTGCGACCGGTTCACCGATGCGACCTTCGCCTATCAGGGCGCGGGACGTGGCTTCGATGAAGCCGTGCTGTCGACGCTCGAGCGGTGGGTGCAGGCGGAGGCGGGCAGGGCGACGCTGCTGCAGCCGCACATCACGCTGTGGTTCGACCTTGCGCCCGAGATTGCTGCACAACGATTGGCCGGGGCCCGCGTGCCCGACAAGTTCGAAGCTCAGCCTGTCGAGTTTTTCAGCCGCGTCGCCCAGGGCTACGCGGCCCGTGCGGCCGCCGATACGAAGCGCTTCGTGCGCATCGACGCCAGCCAGTCTCGCGACCAGGTCTGGCAGCAGGTTGAAACGGCGTTGGTGGCGCGTGGTGTGCTGAGCGGTGGTGTCACTCGATGAGCGCTCCGGCACTGACTCCCTGGCTGCGCTGGCCGCTCGCGGAACTGCTGCGCCAGCGCGGCCATGCCTGGCTGCTGCAAGGCCCCTCCGGCATCGGCCAGTACGAACTGGCGCTGGCGCTCGCGTCCGCGTGGCTGTGCGAGCAGCCGACCGAGGAGGGCACCGCCTGCGGCCACTGTGCCAGCTGCCATGCCATCGAGGTCCGCACCCACGCCGACCTGTGCGTGCTGATGCCCGAAGTCGCCATGCAGGAGCTGAACTGGCCGCTCGACGAGAAGGCTCAGGCCGACATCGACGACAAGAAGCGCAAGGCCAGCCGCGAAATCCGCGTCGAGGCGATGCGCGATGCGGTCGGCTTCGCCCAGCGCACCAGCGCGCGCGGCCGAGGCAAGGTGGTGCTGGTGTATCCGGCCGAGCGCATGAATACGATCACCGCGAATGCGCTGCTGAAGACGCTCGAGGAGCCGGTCGGCGATGTGCGCTTCGTGCTCGCCAGCGAGGCTGCGTGGCAACTGCTGCCGACTATCCGCAGCCGCTGCCTGGGCTTCACGCTGCCATGGCCCGAGACTGCCGAGGCCGAAGCCTGGCTGGCCGCGCAGGACGTGCCCGCCGCCGATGCGGCCGCCCTGCTGCGCGCTGCCGGCGGCCGGCCGAGCGACGCCTTGCGGCTTGCGCGCTCGGGCCAGTCACCCAAGGCATGGGCCTTGCTTCCCAAGGCGATGACGCGCGGCGACGTGGGTGCTCTGGCCGATCACGCGCCAGCGCAGGCCGTCGGTGCGCTGCAGAAGCTTTGCCACGACCTGATGGCTATCGGCAACGGTGCCGAACCCCGGTTTTTCGATGCTGCCGATTTGCCTGCGGCCCCGTCCCGGCTGGCGCTGGCGCGCTGGTCGAAGTCGCTTGCAAGCGCCGCGAGAACCGCGGAACACCCGTTCAATGCGGGCCTCATGCTGGAAGCGCTTGTGAGCGAAGCGCGAACCACCCTAAACTCTGCCGCTCGTCGCCCATGAATCAACCCACAGCCCCCGCCGCCAACGCCACGCCCGCCCGGCCGAGCGTCATCCAGCTCGCCATCAAGGAAAAGGGTGCGCTGTACGCGGCCTACATTCCGCTGTTCGCGGAGGGCGGCATCTTCATTCCGACCACCCGCGAATATCGGCTCGGCGACGACGTCTACGTGCTTTTGACACTGCCGGAAGACCCGCAGCGCTATCCGGTGGCCGGCAAGGTCGCCTGGATCACGCCGTCGCGTGCGGCTGGCAACCGGGCGCCTGGCGTGGGCATTCGTTTTCCGTCCGACGAAAAGTCGCGCCAACTGAAGGCGCGCATCGAGGCAGCATTGGGTGGCTCGATGGCGTCCGACCGCCCCACGCAAACTATCTGATCGGCTTCCCCCATTGCGACCCGGCAAAGCCGGTGTTCGCGGTATTTCTGGCATGGGCCCGACAATCAGCGCCATGTTTACAGACTCTCACTGCCACCTCACGTTTCCCGAATTCGCGGGCCAGATGCCGCAGATCCGCGCCGCCATGGCCGCTGCGCAGGTTGACCGGGCGCTTTGCATCTGCACCAAGCTCGAAGAGTTCGATGAAGTGCAGGCCCTTGCTGCCAGCTACGACAACTTCTGGGCCAGCGTGGGCGTGCACCCCGACAACGAGGACATCGCCGAACCCAGCGTCGAAGACCTGGTACGGCTTTCAGCCCGGCCGCGCGTGGTTGCCATCGGCGAGACCGGCCTCGACTACTACCAGATGGAAGAACGCAAGGGCGGCCGCAGCATTGCCGACATGGAATGGCAGCGCGACCGTTTTCGTGTGCACATCCGCGCCGCGCAGCAGACCCGCAAGCCCTTGGTGATCCACACCCGCGAGGCCTCGGCCGACACGGTGGCGATCCTGAAGGAGGAGGGCGAGGACGGCGGCGGCAACGCGGCCGGCGGCGTGTTCCATTGCTTCACCGAAACCGCTGAGGTGGCACGCGCGGCGCTCGACCTCGGTTTCTACATCTCGTTCTCCGGCATCCTGACCTTCAAGAAGGCCCAGGACTTGCGCGACGTGGCCGCTTTCGTACCGCTGGATCGCATGCTGATCGAGACGGACAGCCCTTATCTCGCGCCCGTGCCGTACCGCGGCAAGACCAACAATCCGTCGTATGTGCCATTCGTGGCGCAACAGATCGCCGAGCTGCGAAAAATGCCCGTAGAGGCCATCGCCAAGGCGACGAGCGACAACTTCGAAACATTGTTCAGGGACGTCAAATCATGAAAAACTACATTAAGAAGTCGATTTATCTCATTGTCATTGCTACATCTTTTGCAGCGCAGGCAGGCTCGTTCGAGGATTTCTTCCGGGCCGTGCGCGGCGACAACGCCAGCAGCGTGCGCAGCCTGCTGCAGCGCGGGTTCGACCCGAACACGCGTGACGAACACGGCCAGACTGGCTTGCTGATCGCACTGCGCGAGCCGTCGCCGAAGGTCATCCAGGTGCTGATCGAGTCGCCGCAGACCAACGTGGATCTGGCCAACGCCAAGGATGAAACCCCGTTGATGCTGGCCGCGATCAAGGGCCAGCAGGACCTGGTCACGCAACTGCTGAAGCGCGATGCCGCGGTCAACAAGACGGGCTGGACGCCGCTGCATTACGCAGCCACCAGCGGCCAGTTGACCATCATGAAGGTGCTGCTCGACAACTACGCTTTCATAGACGCGCAATCGCCCAATGGCACCACGCCGCTGATGATGGCGGCGATGTACGGTTCGAGCGAAGCGGTGAAGCTGCTGCTGGCCGAGGGCGCCGATACGACGATGAAGAACCAGCTGGGCATGACAGCCGTCGACTTCGCGAACAAGGTGAACCGATCGGACACCGCGGCGATGATCACCGCGGCTGCGGCGGCACGGGCCAATGCGCCCAAGGCAATACCCAAGGACGGCAAATGGTGAGACGGGCAGGCGCCAAGTTGGCGGTCGGCTTGACGATGATGGGCCTTGCATCCGGCGCGATGGCACAGCACGCGATCTACAAGTGCGTTCAGGGTGGCAAGGTCGTTTATTCGAATGAGCCTTGTCCGGATGCAAAGAAGATCGAAATCAAGCAGACGAAGGGTGTGAATTACGAAGGCAGAGGCGCTGGGGGGGCGCCGAAGCGCTAAGACAGCGGTTGGTGGTCGCTTGTTGAGTTATTCATTCTGCACACAATGTGCATTATGTTAAATTACATGGCAGTCACTGACGGAAGTGTCGTATCCCATCATTGATGTCTACAGCCCAGAATTGATGTCCTGCCCTCATGTCCCACTCTTTTGGGGGCCAATTCCGCGTGACTTTTTACTCTTCAATCAAGATCCCATCGCCAGCCGTTCATGGTCCTCGACCAGGAGAATGCGATTCATCGGCAGCGATGCGGAAAGCCGGATAGGCTCAGCTGCCATTCATGCGCTGGAACAGCGCCTCGCCATGCTGGCGCGTACCGATCGCCTGCCCGATCAGCACTTCGTCGCGGTCTTCGTCAAGAAGCTTCAGCGCTTCGACCGCAAACGCTTCCGGGCTCATCATTCCGGCGCTCTTCGTGCCGTCGCTGCGCGTATCGCCGCCCAGAGCGGTGTCGACGATGGGAGGCGCTAACTCCACGACCTTGACCGCGGTGTGCCGAAGTTGATGCCGCAGGCTGAGCGTGAACGAATGAAGCGCAGCCTTGGTGGCGCAGTACACGGGCACATCGGCCATCGGTACGAAAGCCAATCCCGACGTGACGTTGACGATGACAGCCCGCTCTTGCCTGCGCAACAGCGGCAGGAGCTCTCCGATGAGCTGCACCGGCGCGGTGAAGTTGATCGCGACTTCCTGCTCCAGGCCGTCCAGCGCGTGATCGTCGGTGAAGCTGCGGCGCGATTGAACGCCGGCATTGTTGAAGACGACGCTGAGGTCCGGATGCTCGGCAGCAATCCACTCGACCAACGCCCTTCTGCTTTCGGCGTTTGTGACATCGCAGACTCGCGTGATCAGCGCCGGCCCGATCGCCTGCGCGCGAGCCAGTGCCTCTTCGCCCCGGCCGCAGACGATGACGCGATTGCCGCGCGCAAGAAGCCCTTGCGCAAGCGCGAATCCGATGCCGCTGGAGCCCCCGGTAACGAGGATCGTGTGGTCGCGCAATGTCATGCTCTGGTCCTTTGAAACGAGAACGCCGGGTCCATCGCCCTCGATGGCTCTCGGTGCCGCTCTGATACGATCGAATGATGCCAACATGACATCATGTTGTCAATTTGGCTTGATGGAGACGTATGGCAAAAACGAAGCGAACCCCTGCAGGCGAAGCGATGAGCAGCTTGATGCTCGAGCTGTTCAGGCTCAACAGCCGCCTGCTGACAGCCGGCGACCGGCTTGTCGCGCCGCTCGGCCTCACGAGCGCCCGCTGGCAGATCCTCGGCACCATCTTCAAGGGCGAACACCCGCAGCCGGTGGCATGGCTCGCCCGTAACCTGGGCGCCAATCGGCAAAACGTGCAGCGGATCGTCAACGACCTCGAGAAGGAAGCGCTCGTCGCATTCGAGGCCAACCCTCACCACCGGCGGGCGCAGCTCGTGGTCCTGACCGACAAGGGAAGGCAGGTCTACGCTGACGCAATGGCATTGCAGGCTCCATGGATCAACAGCCTCTCGGACGGGATTGCCGTGGGCGACCTCAAGACGATGCAAACGATCATGGCGTCGCTGCGGCAGAAGCTGGAGCAAGACACGGAGGAGGACGAGCCAAGCTGACTGTGGTCAGCGGATTGATCGGGACATCGCGGGGGTCGGCCATGTGTGGACTCCTTCCAATCACTTCAACCCGCGGGTTGCGTCGCCAGGTGCCGCGCCAGCGCCTCGCGCGCACGCCGGGCGCTGGCGGCATCCACGCGATCGGCCAGCAGCTGCCCGAGTTGCTGCAGTTGCTGCGCCGACAGGCCGACGTTCATGCTGATGCGGATGTGCGCCTGCAACTGCGACTCGACGCCCGCGAGCGCGGCCAGCATGCTGACCGTGGCCACCTCGCGGCTTTGCCAGTCGAGGTTGTCGCGCTCGAAGATGTCGCCGAACAGATGGGTGCGGAGGTATTCGTTCGCCACGGGCGCGAAGTCGAACAGCGGCCCCTGCACCGGCGCACCCGACAGCTTGGTCTGGTTCGCGGTTCCCGCGGCCAGCAGGGCATCGCCCTTCGGAATCGGGCGGCCAGGCGCGTGGCCCGGCGCATCCTTCACGCCGCGCTGCTTGCGCGCCTCCACGACCTTCATCAGTTCCGTGAGCGCATTGAGGCTGCGCGGAAAGCCGGCATAGGCATAGAGCTGCACCAGCACTTCCCTGGCATCGCTGACCGCGAGGCCGGCGTCCAGCCCCTCGTTCAGTGCTGCGTTCAATTTGGCAATGTCGCCGGAGGCTGCGAAAGCCGCGATCGGCACAATGGCCTGCTGTGCGGCCGACAAGGTTTCGGAGGGGGATGTATTTGTCATGCGGGTCGGTTCCTGGTTCCGGGATGCATGGCCGACGGAAGCCGTCAGCCCCGAGGCCATAGCGGCGGCCATGGCTGCCGCGGTGCGGCGCTTAACGTGCGTTGTATCGCTCAGCGCGACAGCGTCAGCCTGAAACCTGGTTGCAGCTCTTTGATTGCCGCTCTTGCGCCAGCAAGGTGGCTCTGCGCTCCGATTCGTTCATGTGGCTCGATGCATCGATGTAGCGAGCGGCAATGGCAAAAGGTATGACGACCTTCCAGGAGTTGCTCTTGGCTTGCGCCGCACGCTCCTGCGTCACCTGCTCTTGCGCCAGCTGGTCTGCGATGGCCCGGCAATCGAGCGAGGAAAACTGCGATTCCGGCGTGCCGCTTTTAGGGATGTTCGAGCAACCCGTCCCGAGCAGGACAAGCGGGAACGACAGCAACAACGCATATCTTTTATTGATCATTTATTTCTCTTTGAAGTGGAGGACGCTTCGGCTTGGAACGGCATCGTTTTCCAGTTACGCGGTGCACAGGTTCGGCACAGCGACCTTCTGAAAGAGATGAGGCCGGGCGACCATCGACGCCGGATGTGCCTTGGCCTTCTCCCGGAAGCCGGGGTGCTTGAAGGCCTTGCGCCATGCCGCCGCAGATTCGAAGACGGCATAGTTGAGATACGTCGGGCTGTCTCCCAGCGCGCGGTGAAGCTGTGTCGAGATAAAGCCCGGCTGGCTCTTCATGAAGGCGGCATCGGCGGCCCATGCCTCAAGGAACGCCGCTTCGTCTTCAGGCGCCATGGTGCAGAGATTGACCAGCACGATGGGGGCCGCATCGATGTCCATCTGGCGACTTACCGGGAATGACGGGTCGAGCGGCTCGATATCGGGCATGTTTTCAGTTCCTTGGAAAAAATCAGAGTTCTGTCGGACAGCCGGGTCGGCGGGGCGACATGTTTCCCTTCGGCACCAACTCCTGGTGTCGATGAGGAAGCTTGATTTGGACATGCGCTCGTGCCAGTTTCTGGCACCAGTTCAGAACTCCTGCCGTGTCGGTCGGAACAGGATTTCGTTGATGTCGACGTCTTCAGGCTGGCTCATGGCGAAAAGCACGCAGCGCGCAAAGCTGCTCGCGGGAATCGCGTTGTGCTCGTAGAACGCCTGCATGGCCTGCGTCATGCCCTCTTCCTTGGTGGAGGCGGGCAGTTCCGTGTCCACCGCGCCCGGCGAGAGGATGGTGGAGCGGATGTTGTAGGGCTTCACCTCCTTGCGCAACCCTTCGGAAATCGCGCGCACGGCGAACTTGCTCGCGCTGTAGACCACGCCCCCCGCACTCACGATGTGGCCAGCCACCGACGAGACGTTGATGATCTGCCCGCTCTTTTGCGTCTTCATGGGAGGCAGTGCCGCAGCGATGCCATGAAGCACGCCCTTGATGTTCACGTCGATGGTCTGGCTCCACTCGTCCACGCGCAGCATCTCCAGCGGCGAGAGCGGCATCACCCCTGCGTTGTTGAGCATCACGTCGATCCGGCCGTGGGATTCGATGGCACGGGCGACCAGCGCCTGGACCTGATCGAGGTGCGCGACGTCAGTCTGCACGACGCTCTCGGCACCGAGGCCGAGTTCTTCTGCCAGGGCCTGCAGGCGATCGAGCCGCCGTGCGCCCAAGACAACCTTGGCGCCGGCCCATACGAGATGGCGTGCCGTTTCCGCGCCCAGGCCGCTGCTGCCGCCGGTGATGACGACCACCTTGTTTTCGATTCCTTGGGTCATGTTTTTCTCACTTGAAGTTGGGGTCACAGGCCCAGCAGGCGCTCGGCGTTGCCGTGAGCAATGAGTGCCTTGTCCGCGTCGCTCACGGGCAGGCGCTCGATGAAGGCTCGCGCGCCGTCCAGGCTTTGATACGGGTAGTCAATGGAATAAAGAATGCGCTCGGCGCCCATCAGCGCATGGATGAACTGGAAGTGCGGCAGCGTGAGCATGCCGCTGGGCGAGACGTACACATGCTCGCGGTAGGTCTGCACGATGGGACGCCTGAGGCCCGAAGCTTCCTGCGGGATGGAGTCTTCCAGCCGCTGCAGGAAGAACGGCACCATCTCGCCCCAATGGCCGCTGATGACCTGCAGCCCGGGGTGCCGGTCGAAAGCGCCCGCGAGCAGCATGCGCACGACCTGGATGCCCGATTCGTTGTGCCAGCCCCAGGCGAACATGGCCAGGCGCGCGCTGAGTTCGCGCTCGAGGCCGCCGTAGTACGGCGCCTGCACGGCGGGCAGAGGCAGGCCGGGGTGCACGTACAGCGGCACCTTCAATTCGCTGAAGGCCGCAAGGATCGGCTCGTAACGCACATCGTCCAGGAACGTGTCTCCGGGGCGGCCGTTGATGAGCGCGCCCTTGAGTCCGAGCTCTTTCACCGCCCGCTCCAGTTCGCGCGCAGCCGCCTCGGGCGCCTGCCACGGCAGCGTGGCAAAGCCCGAGAAACGCGCGGGATGCGCCCGCGCCGTTTCGGCCAGCTTGTCGTTGGCCGCGCGGTTCAGCGCAATGGCCTCCGCGGCGGGCAGCAATTGCGGGAACCCGCCATAGGAGAGCACCTGCATGTCGATGCCGGCGGCATCCATGTCGGCCAGGCGCGCAGCGCCCATCTCCAGCGCTTTGCGAGCGGACTCGCTGGGCGCAATGACATGCGGGCGGCTCGGATCGGCCACGTTCTGGCCGTCCACCACGCGGCTGCCCCAGTCGGCAAAGTAAGGCGCCTCGGCGCGCACCAGCGCCTGGGTGGCTCCGCCGATGGCACGGTCGAGCACGTGCTCTTCGACACAGATCAGTTTCACGCTATCCCCTTGAAAGCTTCAGCGGGCTTATGCCAACAGGGCGTCGCGCAGCGCGATGCCCAGGCTCGCCGCGGACTGCGGGTTCTGGCCGGTGATGAGCCGTCCGTCGACGACCACGTTGTCGGCCCAGTTGGCTGCGTTCTGATGCTGCGCGCCGCGTTCGTTGAGCGTGGATGCGAGCAGGAAGGGCACGACGTGCGTGGACTCCACCTCCTCTTCCTCGCCGTTGGTAAAGGCCGCCACCCGCTTGCCCGCCACCAGCAGGCTGCCATCGGCACGGCGCGCGTTGATCAGGGCCGCCGGGCCGTGGCACACGGCCGAGACGATGCCGCCGGCCGCATCGATCTCGCGGATGGCCTTCTGCGCGGCCGCGTTGTCGGGGAAGTCCCACATCGTGCCGTGGCCGCCCGCAAAGAAGATGGCCGAGTAACGCGAGGGGTCCACGTCGTCGATGCACAGCGTGTGGGAGATGGCATGGCGGAAATCGGCATCGGCCCAGTAGCGGGCAATGACCGGGTCTTTCATGTCCTCCAGCCCATCCAGCGGCGCATCGCCACCGAGGATGGAGGCGAACTCCACCTGGATGCCGGCTGCCTGCAGCTTTTCCAGCGGATGGGTGACTTCGGCCAGGTTGTAGCCGGTGGGAATGCCCGTTGCGCCCTTCACGGCATTGCTGCTGACGACGAAGAGGATGGGCTTGAGTTCGGAAGCTTGCTTGGTCATGGTCGTACGTTCCTGTGTTCGGCGCCTCAGGCGTTGCCTGGCGCAAAGAGCGATTCCCAGTTCAGGAAGGGGCCCAGCGGGATGACGTCCCAATCGAGAAGACCGGCCTTGGCGAGCGGAAATTCGCGCAGCGCTTTCAGCGCGGCATCGGCCGATTCGCACTCGGCAATGATGGCCACGCCGGGGCGGTCCTGGCGGAAGTAGATGTCGCGCACGACGCCGCCCTTGTAGAGCTGCCAGGCGTGGCGGGCTTCGTCCTGCATGTGCGGCTGGTACTTTTCCAGGGTGGCGCCGGGCGCGGGGATGTCGAGGCAAAGAAATTTCATGAAGAGGCTCCTTGGTGAAAACGCATCAAGCGGGTTGAAGTCGGCGAACGGTCTCGGCCACGCGCCTGCCCAGGTGGGCGGCGGTTTCCAGGTCGCTCGTGATGGGGGCGTCGTCCGGCCCCTGGTCGCCGTTGGACTGCGCCATCGCGCCCAGCCAACTGCCCAGGCGATTGAGGTCATGCACGCTGCCGCGGCTGCTGTCGTTGCCCGGCTTCAAGTCCAGGCCTACCCACAACATGCCGTGCTGCGCCGCAAACAGCGCCATCGAGATCAGCGAGTGCAGCTTGTCGCCGTTCTGCGCACCCGAATTCGTGAAGCCGGCGGCCACCTTGTTGCGCCACTTCATGTCGTTCCAGACGGGCTTGGTGGAGGCCTCGCAGAACTGCTTGAAGCGCGCGCTCGGCGAGCCGTTGTAGGTGGGCGAGCCGAAGACGATGGCGTCGCTCGCCTCGAGCACGTCCCAGGGGATGGCGCCTTCGGAAACGGCGATCAGCTGCACCTGCACGCCGGCCACCTCGCGCGCGCCTTCGGCGACGCTCTGGGCCTGCCTGGCTGTGTGGCCCCAGCCGCTGTCATGGACGATCGAAATCAGCATTGGGGTCTTTTCCATTTCAAGATTTCCTACGCTGTAGGGTGAGAGGAAGGTTCAGGGCGATCGAGTTGCAAAGCTCGCTTTGTCGCCCAGAATTCTCTGTTTTAGAGAAAATGTGATGCTAAGGTAGAAAAATACTATCCAATGTAGAAAAGCATTCCCCTGCGAGAAAGTTCGAATTCACCAATGGACTCGTCGAACGCGGCCGTGGACCGCGCTAGGCGCTGTCGGGCTGGTTGCAAGGAAGCCCGTCTCGCCATTCCTTGACAAGCTGCCGGCGCGCACGCGGGTAGCGTTCGTCCAGAAAATCGACCGTCACGATGCGGTCTGTGCGAATACGGCAGAAGTCGCCGCTCGACTCGCACCACGCGGCAATCAGCCGCTGCGATTCGACGAAGCCGAGCATGATCGGCCAGATGGTCCGCTGCGAAATGGCCCCGCTGTCGTCCGCGTACCCGATGTGCATCTTTCGCTGCTCGCGCATGGCCCGCCGTACCTGCGCCAGATCGAAGACCGAGGCTTCTTTTCTCTTGCGAAAGATGTAGAGCGCGTTGTCGTCCAATTCCGCCCTCATCTCGGCCGGGAGCACACCATTGATTTTTGCGAGCGCGTTCTGCACGGCAAGCGCCAGGGCTTCGTCGGCGTGGCGGCTGACCCACTGCGCACCGACCACGAGCGCCTGGACCTCTTCTTCCGTGAAAGACAGCGGCGGCAGCAAAAAATCGGGCCGAAGGATGTAGCCGACGCCGGCCTCGCCCTCGATGTGCGCCCCGATGGATTGCAGCGTGGCGATGTCGCGGCGGATGGTCCGCAGCGACACGCCTGTCTCGCGCGCCAGCACCTCGCCGGACACGGTTCCGCGATGCCGGCGAAGCACCTGCATGAGATCGAACAAGCGGTGGCTTCGCGACATGTCAGGCCATCGCCACGAGGCCCTTGCCGCCGAGCTTGCGGCCCGCTTCGAGCGCGGTGACGAGGCCGATCGCCTCGTTCAGGGGAACGATCTCGGCGATCGGCATCCGGAACCTGCCCTCCCCCGCGGCACGGGCGAGGCTGTCGAGAATGTCGGGCCGCGGCGTGCAGACGATCGGTTTCAGCCGCCGGTTGAAGACCGAACGGATGAACTTGCCCGGCGTGGGATCGAGGTCCAGGAACACGCCGTCCTCGCGCAGCAGGCCCAAGCCTTGGGCGGTCGTCATCGTGGCGGCCGTGTCGTAGACGACGTCGAAACGCTCGTGCAGCTTGGACAGATCCGTTGTCCGATAGTCGAAGATGTTCTGCAGACCGAGGGCCCGCGCTCGTTCCATTGCTCCGGCGCTGCAGCTGCCCGAGACAATGGCCCCGTGCATTCGCGCAATCTGGACAGCCGCTTCGCCAACCGCCCCGGTGCAGCCGTTGATGAAGACATGCTGGCCGGCTGCCAGCTTCGCCTTGTCGACCAGCCCGTTCCACGCCGTGACGCCGGGGGTTCCAAGGCAAGCCGCATCTTCGAAGGAGACGTTGCCGGGCTTTACCGCCAAGGCGGTCTCGTTCGCGATCACGGCTTCTCCCAACGCGCCGCTTTCCTTGAAGCGCGCAAGCCCGAAGACGGCATCGCCAGGCACAAAGCGCGTCACGCCAGGTCCGGCGGAGATGACCGCGCCGGAGAAGTCGAACCCCATGGCACGGGGAAACGCCCTGCCCGTCACGATCTTCATCTGGCCGTTGCGCAGCTTCCAGTCGATGGGGTTGATGGCTGCGAACTTGACCTTCACGGCCACCTGTCCCTGGCCGGGCGTCGCCAACTCGAACTCGTCGAGCCGCATCAACTCCGGACCACCGTACATGCCGTACTGAATGCGTTTCATGGCCGGCTGCTCCTCGCGAACGATTCAGTGCAGTCCCGGATCACCGCGCGCGCAATTTCCGCTGCGGCGCCATTGGCTTGAGTCACGATATTTCCTTGTGTTGCCTGAGAAATTTCAGTCTAGGCAGCGCTGGTGCCAGGTTTTGGCACCAGTCTTTTCGTGGCGCGTGCTCTCAAACCGATCCTTGTTGCCCCGCATTCCCACAGGAGCTTTCGGCAGGCATACTAAGTAGAAAAATACTATCCAATGTAGAAACGAATTCCCATGCCGGATGATCTGAATTCACCAATGTATTTGGCAAAGGCACCGCCGGAACGCCAGGAGCGGCTCGACGGCGTGACCTTGTTCGTGGACGTCGTGCGCCTCGGCGGCTTCACCCGCGCAGCCGAGCATCTGAGCCTCACCCGCTCGGCCGTGGGCAAGGCGATCGCGCGCCTGGAGGCGCGCCTGGACGTGCGCTTGTTTCATCGCACGACGCGCGTGCAAAGCCTCACCGAGGACGGCCAGATCTATTACGAACACTGCCTGCGCGCGCTCGCGGAGCTGCAGGCTGCCGAGGCGCAGATGGAGTCCGGCCGGCACCAGGTGGCGGGCCGTTTGCGCGTCTCCATGCCGGTCTTGTTCGGCCGCCATTGCATCGCGCCGATCCTGCTCGAACTCGCACGCGAGCATCCATCGCTCGAATTGCTCCTGAGCTTCAGCGACCGGCCAGTCGATGTGCTGGCCGAAGGCTTCGACCTCGCCGTTCGCAGCGGTTTCCTCGGCCACGAAAGCGAAGGCCTGCGCGCGCGCAAGCTGGTGGTGCAGCGCAAGCGCGTGTGCGCCTCGCCGGCCTACCTGGCCGCGCACGGACGACCGCAGAACACGGGCGAGCTGGCCTCGCACAGCATCCTCATCTACCGGCGTGCCGACCGCATCAACACGTGGCAGCTGCCCGATGCGACGGGTCGCATCACGGAGATGCCACTCAGCTCACGCCTGCAGCTCGATGACCTGGAGGCCATAGCAGACGCAGCGACGGCCGGCCTCGGCCTCGCGTGGTTGCCCGAATGGCTGGTGAGGGAACGCCTGCGCACAGGGGCGCTGGTCAGCGTGCTGGACGACCAGCCCGGCGCCGCGATGGATTGCTATGCCCTCTGGCCCGCTGCGCCGCACATGCCGCTGCGCCTGCGGCTGGCGGTGGATGCGCTGGTGGAACAACTGCCCAAGGCATTGGGTGTGCAGGGCGAGGTCGGGTAGCGAGGCGCAAGCAGGAGCACTCCCCCACTCCTGCTTGTTTCGCAATCAACCCATCGTGACGATGAGCCGCCCGGTGACACGACCTTGCGCGCTCAGTTCATGCGCGGCGGCAATGCGGTCCAACGGAAAGGCCTTCTCTACGGGCAAGGTGAACGATCCAGCGGTGAACAGCGCTGCAGCGCCTGCCAGTGCCTCGGTCGAGTCCGTCGGCTCGAACGATGTCTTTGCGCCGTATTGAGGTGCAGACAAGTCCGCGATCGACAAGACCCGCGAGGGGGCGCCGGTGATCGCCACCAGTTCCTGAATGACGCCAGAACCGGCGATGGGCCGGGCGCAGTTAGCGAGCCGCGTCGGTTCTGGTTTTCTGCCGCAGATCCTGGACATCGCGCCGCGGCGGCGCGCCGAACAGACGGCCGTATTCGCGGCTGAACTGCGACGGGCTCTGATACCCCACCTGGAACGATGCGCTCGAAGCATCGATGCCTTCGGACAGCATCAGCCTGCGCGCTTCGTTCAGGCGCAGCCACTTCTGGAACTGCAGCGGGCTCATGGCCGTCAGGGCACGGAAATGCCGACGGAAACGCGACGGACTCATCTGCACGTCGGCCGCAAGCGTCTCTACGCGCAGCGGCTGCGCGAAATTCAGCTTCAACCATTCGATGGCACGCGCGATGCGCTGGTTGTGGCTTCCTGCCGACGCCATCTGCCACAGCCGCGCGCCCTGCTCGCTCATCAACAAGCGATAGAAGATCTCCTTGCACATCATTGGCGCAAGCACCGGAACGGCCGCCGGATCGTCCAGCAGGTCGACGAGCCGCAAGAAGAGTTCGAGGAATTTCTCCGTCGTTTCGCCCAGAACCAGGCCCGGCAGCAAGCTCGCCTGTCCCTCCAGCGCCGGCGGTTCGGCCTGCAGGACGAGCTCCGCGATGCTGCGTGCATCCAGCGTCAGCACCAGGCTCAGGTATGGCCGGTCTGGGTGCGCCTCCACTGCCTGCAACACCACCGGCAAGTTGAGCGCGGCGAGGAGGAAGCGGCCACTGTGATAGCTGTAGGCATGCTCGCCCAGCAGCGCGCGCTTGGCGCCCTGCACGGTCAGCGCAATGCTGGGGCCCACCATGCAGTTCATCGGCTCTGTCGGCTCGTCGTGACGATAGAGCGTCAATCCCGGAACGGCGGTGGCGACTTGCTCGACGCCGTCCGTCCAGCGCGCGATGCGGTGTGCCAGCGCGGCTCGCAGGGCTTCGAACGTATCCGGCTGCACGCCGGAACTGGGCCGCTCTTGCTTCACTTCTCTTTCTCCACGGCTGAATCGGTGCATGGTAGGGCGTACTTGCCGGTCGCTTGTCCATTACCTGCGGCGACGGTCGGATCAGGCAAGAACTCGCGCGGATCTGTCTATCGAGGCTGTCGTGTTTGCGCCAAGAATGACACATGCCATTTCCGACCATTCGCGCGCCCAGGCATTTCTGGAAGCTCGCACTCTTCGGCACGTCGCTGCTGACGCTGGCGCTGAGCGAGACAGCGCTCGCCCAACCGGCCTCGACACCGCTCGTGCGATTTGCAGAACTCGATGTCGACAAGACCCGGCTCGACGACTTTCGCAAGGCCGCGCGCGAAAACGCCGAGGCCAGCATGCTGGAGCCGGGAGTCCTCGCCTTCCACGCCGCGGCGGAGAAAGACAACCCCGGTCGCGTCCGTGTGTTTGAGATGTACGTCGACGCGCAGGCCTACAGGGCTCACGTGCAGACGCCCCACTTCCAGAAATTTCGCGCGGTGACCGACGCCATGATGCTGCGCCGTGAACTGCATGAAGTCGTACCCGTGCGTCTTGGAGCCAAGGCAAGCCTGAGCGGCCAGCCGCTCGTGCGCGTGGCGGAACTCACGATCGATCCAGCCCAGCTCCAGGCCTACAAGGACGCCGTGACGGAAGAAATCGACACGTCGATCCGCATCGAGCCGGGCGTGCTGGCAATCTATGCAGTTGCACTGAAGGCGCAGCCCGCTCAATTGCGCTTCTTCGAGATCTACGCGGATGACGCGGCGTATCGATTGCATATCGACTCGCCGCATTTCAAGAAGTACGTCGAGACCACCAAGTCCATGATCGTTTCGCGCAAGCTCATGGAGGCGCAGCCCATCGCCCTCGGCCTTCCCTCACGCTGAATTCACCACACCACGCTTGCATCCATGATCTCGTTCACCCATATCAAGAGCCTGCAGATTGCCGCTCTTGCCGCCGTCGTCCTGAGCGGCTGCGCAGCGGATGCCGTGCACACGCAGGCTTCTGCCACCAAGGCACCGGCCTACTACGTCTCGGAATTCGAGGTCACGGATCCGGAGGGCATCAAGCCCTACAGCGCGCAAGTGGACTCGACCTTCAAGCCCTTCGGCGGCTACTACTTCGTGCGGGGCGGGCAGGTCAACTCACTCGAAGGCGAGCCTGGCAAACGCATCGTCATGATTGCCTTCCCCAGCCTCGAGCAGGCACAGGCCTGGTACGACTCGCCAGCGTATCGGGCGATCCGGCCCATTCGCTTCAAATCGGCGAAGTCGCGCGTGTACATCGTCGAGGGTGCTCCGCCTGTGCCAGAACACGTCCTTCGGTAACGGGCCAAGCAAGAGAAGAAGACGAAAGCATCGTCCGTGAAACCATCGAATCAGCCTGCGCGGCCTGCGGAACGCCGCATGTTCTTCAAGGCAGTGGGCAGAAGGTTCAGATAGCGCCCGGAGACTTCGCTTGCGCATCCTCCGCACGCGTATGTGTTTGCAGGCACGTGTGGTCAGGCGAAGGTCATGGAGCGCTGCCATAAACGCGGCATCGTGCGGGAACTGCAGGCCTGCAAAGGTTGGCAGCCGCACGACCACATCTTCGATTTGATAAAAGCCACGCGCCTCTCATGAAACTAATTGAATTGCTGCACAGAACTGCGCGTCTGCTGACGATCGGCTGCGGGATCGCCCTCTTCGCTTCCCAATGCCTTGCTGAAACCGAAGTGCGTGAAGAGCGGCTCATGCTGCCTGTCCGTGTTGCGCCCGACAAGGTCGAGCTGCTCGAGGCGTTCGTGGTTCGACCTGTCGGCGACGGGAAATTTCCGGTTGCGCTCATCGTGAACGGCTCCAACGGAAAACTCGAACCTTCGGACATGCATGCCGATTGGTTGTCCCATCTTGCCCATGATTTTGCGCATCGCGGCTGGTTGGCCGCGTCGGTCGTCTGGCGCGGCTATGGCAACTCGACCGGCGCCGTTCAGGACGAGGCCGGCACTTGCAAGGCGCCTGACGTTGCGCATTACTTCGATGCGCATGCCGACGACCTGGGCCAGGTGCTGAATGCACTGCACAGCCGACCGGACGTCGACCCGGCGACGACGCTGGGTGTCGGCTTTTCGATCGGCGGCGCCTCCATGCTGGACCTGGCGGCCCGCGCGGATCATCCGTTGACGGCCGTGGTGAACATATCGGGCGGCGTCTACCACCACAATGCCACTCCTGGTGTGCGCGCCTCGGGCTGCGATCTCTTCGATGCGGACCTCGTCCGCACCATGAACGGGTTCGGGAAAACGTCGCGGGTACCAACGCTGTGGCTATACGCGGAAAACGATCCGTTCTTCGGCCCGAAGCTTATGGAACGCATGCTTGTCGCCTATCGCTCAGGCGGCGGCATTGCCGACTCTGTCCTGCTCCCGCCGTTTGAGAAGGACGGGCATACGCTCTTTCGCTGGCAAGCCAGCGCGCTGACGCGGCCGGAAATAGACAGGTTTCTTCGAAGCAACCATCTCCCCGCGGGAGATCGCGTGGACCTGACGGCGTTTCTCGATGGCTTGCCGCCGGAATCGCGCCAACAGGCGATGCTCTATTTCCACGGTGTCCCCAATGAAAAGGCCATGGCGATGTCGGCAGAAGGCGGGCGTGTCTACTGGGCTCAGGACGCCCACTCCCCGGACAAGGCACGAAACTCCGCCCTTTCCTACTGTCGCCAGAAGACGGGGCAGTCATGCCGGATATTCGCGGAGAACGATCGCCTGATGGGCAGCTAGCTGTTGCGGCGTGAGTTGCGACTCTACAGACTTGCACAAGCGTCTCGGCTTGGCGCGTCAACTCTGCTCCCTGTACCACTCAAGATGAACGCCCTGCGCATCGACTTCTGGCATCAACAGGTCCGGGGCTTCTACTTCGCAGCGTTAACCTGCTGCGGCTGATTCAGGTACTGGGACGGAATAGCGTCTCTGTAGTAGGCCTTTCCAGTGAGGTTCTGATTTGCCGAATGCGCCTCCTTGACTGCCTCGGCATGGACGGCATCCCGGGACTTCGAGTACCCGAGTGGAGCAGCGACTCCACTCGATGCGGAATCCCGATAGGGGTCTTCCTTTTTCGCCACGGTTGCGGCCTCTGCGTCGACGTCCGCCCGAGAGCGAACGCTGGAGCTTTGGAGTACGCCATCGTAGATTTCTGCCTGGGCGTTCGAAGCGAAAAGAAGCGCAAGAAAAGCGCCCTGAGCAATTTGAATCTTCTTCATATCGGTCCTTGAAAATTGTCGGCTGGTACTTTCTCGGCTCAAACTTTCATCGATCTGAAAGTTGTCGGCCAGAGAACGCAATTTTCTGGTGCGTTATTACCGTCGAAGTACGGGTACGTAGCAACGCCGCGTCTTCAAAGCGGAAACCTCATCCCTCTTCGCCTAGGAGGTCGAGCAAGTCGACCGCTCTGGCTCAAGCACCGCGTGCAGGCTTGAGAGGTTTGATCCGGTCCTCAAGAAAGTTCAGGAACGCACGCTGTACAGCCGTACTGTGTCGCCTCTGCAAGTAAACAGCCGACAGCCACATGTCGCCGCGAACGAACTTCGACAACGCCGGCACCAGCCGTCCGCTTTCGATGTAAGGCGCCAGCATTGCCGTAGGCAAGTAGAGAACCCCTGCTCCCAATAACGCGGCCTGGATCAGCGGCGCCGCCTCCGTTGCATTCAGGCGTCCGCTCACGGGGACTTCCAATGGAGCACCGTCAACCTCGAAACGCCACTTCGGTTGAGGGTTCAGATGTGTGCTGACCAGCGCGTTGTGGTTGGCGAGATCATTGGGGTGAGCCGGCATGCCGTGCGCCGCCCAATACATCGGTGCAGCACAAACGCTCAGGTCCATCGCAATCAATTTTCGAACAATGAGATTCTCGTTGGCCGTCGGCGCAAACCGCAGTGCGATGTCAATGCCGTCCTCCGCCAGATCTACGATCCGGTTGGTGAGGACCAAGTTGATGCTGACTTCCGGATAGTGGCCCAGGAAGGTATTGATAAGCGCTGGAAGCTGCGTCTGGTCTATGCCATGCGGCGCGGAAATGCGCAGGCGTCCGCGGGGAGTCAACGCCCGATCCTGGAGTTCTGCCTGAGTTTCTTCCACCAGTTCCAGCATGGGTTTGCTTCTTTCGAGCAGCAATACCCCGGCGTCCGTCAGGCTTACAGCGTGGCTGGTGCGGTTCAGTAAGCGGACACCGAAGCGACTTTCCAGCGTCGCGATGTACTTGCTGACGGTTCCTCTGGACAGCTTCAGCTGACTCGCGGCGCGGGAGAAGCTGCCGGAGCCCGCGACTTCGCTGAAGGTTCTCAAGAGATCCAGGCTATCCAAGGGCTTCTCCCGGCTGTGCGAGCCGCAGGACGAACTCTTCAGGCGAGACCGAGTTTTTTTCTGAGGCTCGCATCGACGATCCCTGCGGGCATGAAGCGGCGCAGTTTCGTCAGGATGGACGCCTGCCCCGGTGGCGTGCAACGCATGCGCCAGGGACCGAGTGCCGCCTCAACGATGGTATTTGCCACGCTCTGCGGCCCGGGCGCGCTGCCGACGCTGTCGGTCACAGAACGCTCGACCAGGTCGCGTTCGCGGTCGTAGTCCCCGATCGGCGCGTTCGCACGGGGGGCGTTGGCGTCAAGGTTGGTCCGGGTGAACGCCGGCTGCACCAGCGTCGCGCGAATGCCGAACTGTCGCACCTCGTGGTCCAGCGACTCCGACAGCCCTTCGACTGCATGCTTGGTGGCCGCATACATTCCCATGTACGGTGCCGGCAATACACCGAACACCGAACTGACATTGACGATTCGCCCGCGACGCTGCTTGCGCATATACGGGAGCACGGCGCGCGTGGTGCGAAGCATGCCCAAGACGTTGGTGTCGAACAGCGCCGCGGCCTCTGCCGTCGCGGTCTCCTCGACCGCGCCGATCATCATCATCCCCGCGTTATTGACCAGCACATCGATGCGCAGGGCCCTGGCAATGATGGATTCGATGCCGGCCTGCACCGATTCCTCTTCCCGGACATCCATCTCGACGAACTCGACATCGGGCAGCGCGGGCACCTTGCGCAGGTCGCGCGTTGTGCCGAAGACCCGGCAACCTCGCGCGGCAAAGATCTCCGCAGCGACGCGTCCGATGCCCGATGACGCGCCGGTCACAACAACAACCGATGAAACCGACATGGTGTTTTCCTTCGATCGGAATGAGTGATGAAACGCGCCGTCAGTGCGTCGCCGCGTTGCCGCTGCCCGGCCTGATCCTGAACCAAATAGAGTACATGGCCGGCAAGAACACCAAGGTCAGAACCGTCCCCGCCAAGGTGCCGCCGATCAGCGTGTAGGCGAGCGCTCCCCAGAACACCGAGTGGGTCAATGGAATGAAGGCCAGGATCGCCGCCAGCGCCGTCAGGATCACCGGCCGCGCACGCTGCACGGTGGCTTCGACCACCGCATGGAACGGGTCCAGCCCCTCCTGCTCATTGTGGTGAATCTGCCCGATCAGGATCAGCGTGTTGCGCATCAGGATGCCCGACAACGCGACAAGTCCGACGAGCGCATTGATGCCGAACGGCGCCCGGAAAAGAATCAGCATCGGCACCACGCCGATCAGGCCCAGCGGACTCGTCAGGAAGACCATGACCATCGCCGAGATGGAGCGCACCTGGAAGATGATGATGAGCAGCGTGATCGCCAGCATGATCGGGAACAACGGCAGCATGGCCTTGGTTGCCTTTTCCGACTCCTCGATGGAGCCGGCCTGATCGATGCGATAGCCGGGCGGCAGCTTGTCCATGAGGGGCTGAAGCTGATGGGTGATGGCCGTCGATACGTCCGGCGGCTGCAGGCCATCGGCGATGTCGCCATGAACGTTGATCGTCGGCATGCGGTCGCGCCGGCGCATGACCGGTTCTTCCATGCGTACGTCGACCTCGCCCACCTGCGACAGCGGGATGCGTTGCCCGTTGGCGCCGGACAGCGTGAAGTCCGCAATTCGCGCCGGGTCGAGGCGGATGGCGCCGGCCGAACGGGCCACGACCTGCACCGTTCGAATGTCCTCGCGCACGGCGGTGACAGGCACGCCACTCAGGAAGAACTGCAGCTGCTGCGCCACCGCGGCGGAGGTCAGCCCCACGGCCTGCAACCGGTCCTGGTGCAAGGTGAAGTGCAGCGTGGGCGTGCGCGTGCCCCAGTCGGTGTTGACCGTGCGCATCATCGGACTCGCATCCATGACCCGCTGCACCTCGGCCGCAATATTGCGCAGCTTGTCGGGGTCCGGGCCCGTGACCCGGTAGGCAACGGGGAACGGCGAATACGGGCCGAACACGAGCTGGGTGACGCGCACGCGCGCCTCGGAGGCAAGACCGTCGGCGATCGCCTGGCGCAGCCGGTGCTTCAAGGCATCACGCTCTTCCTGGCTGGCGGTGCGGACCACGATCTTGGCGAACGACGGATCGGGCAGCTCCGGCCCCATCGCAAAGTAGAAGCGCGGCGCGCCCTGCCCGATGTAGGCCGTGACGATATGGGCTTCCTTCTGCTTGGCCAGCCACGCCTCCACCTTCGCCGCGGCGTCGCTCGTCTGGGTGATCGACGTGCCATAGGGCATCTGCACCTCGACCAGCACCTCGGGGCGATCGGAGATCGGGAAGAACTGTTTCTTGACCAGACTCATGCCAAGAATGGCCGCCACGAAAAGGCCGACCACCGCACCGGCGACCAGCCACTTGCGCGCGATCACACGCCCCAACACCTGACGCAGACGGTTGTAGCGCGGCGTGTCGTAGATCGCGGCATGGCCGCCCTCGACCTTCTTGAAGTCGGGCAGCAGCTTGACGCCGAGGTAGGGGGTGAAGACCACAGCGACGACCCAGGACGCGATCAGCGCAATGCCGACGATCCAGAACATGTTGCTGGTGTATTCGCCCGCGGTCGATGGCGCGAAGCCGTTGGGCATGAAGCCCACAGCCGTGACCAGCGTGCCCGAGAGCATCGGCGCCGCAGTGTGGCTCCAGGCATAGGCGGAGGCGGCGACGCGGCTGTAGCCCTCCTCCATCTTCACCACCATCATCTCGATCGCGATGATCGCGTCGTCCACCAGGAGGCCCAATCCCAGGATCAGCGACCCGAGCGTGATGCGGTCGAAGTTCTTTCCGGTCGCAGCCATCACCACGAAGACGATCGCCAATGTCAGCGGCACGGCGGCAGCGACCACGAGGCCCGCACGCCAGCCCATGCTCAGGAAGCTCACGAGCATGACCACCAGCAGTGCGGCAAAGAACTTGACCATGAATTCGTCGACCGAGGCGCTGATGTTGACGGCCTGGTCCGTGACCTTGCTCAGGCTCATGCCCAGCGGCTGCTCGGCGTTGATGGCGCTGACTTCGTGATCCAGCGCCTTGCCCAGGTCGAGCCCGTTCCAGCCTTCGCGCATGACAACGCCCAGCAGCAGGGCTGGCTCGCCGCCGTTGCGGATCATGAAGGTCGCCGGATCTTCATAGCCACGCTTGACGGTGGCGATGTCGGACAGCTTCAGGGTGCGGCCCTGTGCCACGACCGGCGTATCGCGGATCTTCTGCAGCTCGTCGAAGGAGCCGTCCAGGCGGATGAACACCTGGGGCCCCTTGGTTTCGACAGAGCCCGCCGGCGTCAGGGCATTCTGGCCATTGAGCGCGCCGAACACGTCCTGCGGACCGATACCCAAGGTTGCCAGGCGCTCGTGCGAGAACTCGACATAGATGCGTTCGGATTGCTCGCCGGCGATGTTGACCTTCTTCACGCCCGCCACATGCAGGAGGCGCTGGCGCAGCGTCTCCGCGTCGCGCACCAGCAGGCGCTGCGCCTCGCCCTTGGCCTTGAGCGCGTACAGCGCAAAAGTGACGTCCGCGTATTCGTCGTTGATCATCGGCCCGATCACACCGGCCGGTAGGTTGCCCGCCTCGTCGCCGACTTTCTTGCGGGCCTGGTAGAACTGTTCCTGGACCTGCGAAGGTGGCGTGCTGTCGAGCAGGGTCAGTGTCGTGAAGGCCAGGCCGGGCCTGGTGTAGGTTTCGGAACGGTCGTAGTAGCGCAGCTCCTGCAGGCGCTTCTCGATCTTCTCGGTGACCTGGTCCTGCATCTCTTGCGCGGTGGCGCCAGGCCAGGCGGTGATGATGGTCATCACCTTGACGGTGAAGGCGGGGTCTTCCGCCCGGCCCAGCGTGAAGAACGAAACAAGACCCGCCAGCGAGATCAGGAAAATCAGGAACAGGGTGATGGAGCGCTCGCGGACCGCGAGCGCCGACAGGTTGAATCGGCCTTCGCTCACGGGCGGACTCCGTCAGCAGCAGCCTGGCCCGCCACCCGCACCTGCTCGCCCTCGTGCAACAGGTGGGCGCCGAGCGCGACGATGCGGTCGCCTTGCTTGAGTTGGCCAGCGAGGATGCGTGCGCCGTCGTCTTCCAGGTGCTCGACCACGACCGGCCGCCAGTTGACCTTGGCCGGCTCGCCGCCGATGACCCACACGCCTGGCCCCTTGCCAGCATCGAACAGGGCGCCGATCGGCACCTGCAAGCCACCTTGCGCAGAGGAAAGCCCGTCCGGAATCCGGATGGTGACCGTGGCGCCCAGCGGCGCGTTGGCAAGGTCGCCCTTGAGCACATAGCGCGCCTCGAAGGTGCGGGTCTGCCGATCCGCGGCCTCCGAGAGCTGCCGCAGCGTGGTCGGCACCGTCACATCCTCTTTGCCGAAAAGCGTGGCCTGTCCGGCGGAACCGACCGCCGGGCGCAGGGTCTCCGGCAGCTGGACAACGGCTTCGCGCGGACCGGCGCGGGCCACGCGCACCACGGCCTGCCCAGCGCTCACGACCTGGCCGGGTTCGGCCAGCGTTTCCATGACGACGCCATCGCCGTCCGCCACAAGCTCGGCATAGCGGCTCGCGTTGCGGGCCACGTCGGCCTGGGCCTCGGCCGCGCTGAGCTGGGCTTTGGCGGCGTCCGCGGCCGCCTTGATCTGGTCGTAGGCCGATGCCGAGATCGCACCGGTGCCGCGCAGATCGCGGTAGCGGGCTTCATCCTCCGCCGTCTGCTGCGAGCGCGCCCGCGCGGCGGCAACCGCCTCCAGCTGCGCATGGGCCGCGAGCTTCAGGTCGGCAGGGTCGATGCGCATGAGCAACTGACCGCGCTTGACGGCCTGCCCCGCGTCCACCAGCCGCTCCAGCACCTTGCCGGAAATCCGGAATCCCAAGTCGCTCTGGACCCGGGCGGCTACGGTGCCGGTGAAGGCGCGCGATGTGGCACCGGCCCCCTGGACGGTGGCGGTGCGCACCTGCGGCGCTTGAGTGCGCGGATCGGACGGCGATTTTTCGCCGCAAGCGACCAGCGCGAACGGCAATGCGCAGATGACTGCAGAGGTAGCAAGGCGGCGCCAAAGCATGAGAGTCCCGGTGACGAAGTGATCAGGACCCGCATTTTGATACTTGTGACCAATTCAGTCAATAGTCACATCAATCTCTGCCTCATGGCGAAAGACTGCGCAGCACCAGCCCAGACAGTTGCGCCGGCGCTTCAGCCGTGTGGTCGAAGCTGTGCTGCAGGAGAAGCGGATTGATGTAGGGGCGCATGACAAGGTGGATGGCCCCCACCGCCTCGTCCAGCGGCGTCTTGCGCTCGAACTCGCCCATTTCCCGCCCTTCGCGCAGGATGTCCTGGAGCAGTTGCCGAATGCGCTCTTCATAGACGACTACCGCCTGCCACCGCTCGGTGGCCGCCGAGATCGCAATTTCGTAGAGCTTGCGATCCTCGGAGAACAGCCGAAGGCTTGCTTCGACCACCGACTTGAACATCCGACGCAACTTCTCGGGAGGGCGATCGGCGCCGTCGACGGCCGCCCGGACCTCGGCTTCGATCTCGCGCAGGCAGTTCGCGCAGATCATTTCGCCGATCGCCTGCTTGGACTCGAAGAACTTGTAGATGTAGGCCTTGGAAAACCCGATGGCCTTGGCGAGGTCGGAGACGGTCGTCTTCTCGTAGCCATACCGGCTGAAGTGCTCGGTCGCCGCGGCAACGATCTGGTCCCGCACATCGTGGTCGGCAGGGCCGCGCGCCACAGCCGGAGAAAGAGTTGCATTGCTCATGGCCGACAGCTTACAGCGAGCAGGGGAAATCAACAACGAGTGACCATATTGAATTATAGTCACATCAATTCGACGCCTCTTTCCCGCCCTCTTTCCGGAAGAATTCCATGCTCCAGCGCGTTTTTGTCCCGCTCTTCGCTGCCAGCCTCGTCGCAGGTTGCGCGGTCGGCCCCAACTATGTCCGGCCCGATACGCCGCTGCCGCAGCAGTACCTCGGCCAGGCGGCCGTCGATGCACGACCTGCCTCAACCAGCGTCGACCGACTCGCATGGTGGACAGGTTTCGGCGACCCGCAACTGGCTCGGTTCGTCACGCTTGCACTGGCGCAGAACCTCGATCTTGTGCAGGCGTCCGCGCGCGTCGCTCAAGCGCGTGCGGGACTGGGGGCGGCGAATGCTGCCTTGCTGCCTTCGGGAAACATCAGTGGACAAGCTGCCCGGGCTTATCAGTCCGTTGAAACGCCGCTGGGACAAGTCTTGAACTCGAGGCCCGGCTTCGACCGCTACGGCAATGCCTACGAAGCGAATCTCGGTGCAAGCTGGGAAGTGGATGTTTTCGGCGGCCTGCGCCGTGGACGCGAAGCGGCACTTGCCGAGTACCAGGCTTCGGAAGCAGGCGCGGCCGCAACAAGGTTGACCGTGGCGGCGCAGACCGCCGACATCTACATCAGCATCCGCGGACTGCAGACTCGGCTCGACGTGGCGCGCCGGCAGGTGCTCACGCAGCAAGAGTTGCTGTCCAAGGTCAATCTTCTGTACGGCAAGGGGTTGACGGCCGAACTTCAGGTGCGGCAGGCCGAAGGCGCGCTGGCACAGGTTCGGGCATCCGTCCCGGCGCTCGAGGCGGGGCTGGACGCGGCCATGAATGCGCTGGATGTGATGCTGGGCTCGCCCCCGGGCACGCACCGGGCGGAACTGGCCAACTTGGGCGTCATCCCGGTCGCCCCGCAGATCACGGACGCGGGAACGCCGGGCGACTTGCTCAGGCGGCGGCCCGATCTGATCGCGGCCGAGCGCCGCCTCGCCGCATCGAACGCACGCATCGGCGTCGCCATTGCCGAGTACTACCCCAAGCTCTCCCTGAGCGGCCTGATCGGCAGCGCGACATCGGTGTCCGGCGGCAACCTGTTCACCAGCGGCGCAAGCCAGGCCGCTGGCGTGCTGGGCCTGCGCTGGCGCCTGTTCGACTTTGGCCGCATCAACGCGCAGATCGATCTGGCCAAGGGCCAGGATGCCGAACTGCTCGCGGCTTACCGGCTGGCCGTGCTGCGTGCCACCGAGGATGTGGAAAACGCCTTCTCGGCCCTGGTCAAGCGCGAGGAACAAGCCAGCGTGCTTGCTCAGGGCGTGGACTCGCTCGACCGAGCGCGAGGCGCTTCATTCGCGGCCTACCAGAAAGGCGTTGTCAGCCTGATCGAAGTGCTTCAGGCAGACGAGAACCTGCTGCGCGCTTCCGACGCGCGAGCACAAGCGCAAACCGAATCGGCACGCGCCGCGGTCACCGCCTTCAAGGCATTGGGGGGTGGCTGGCAACCAAGCGGAACCGACGCGGTTGCAACCCGATAGGTGCCGTCCGTGTACGACCCTTTGCAAGCACTTGAACTGGGGAAATCAAAATGAGTGATGACCGCGGTGCTACGGAAAAACCTGCGCCAGGCTTCTGGCGGAAATTGATACTGGCGCTTGAAGGTATGGACGAGTCCTATGTAGCGGACTTGGAATCGCGCATTCGCATGCTCGAAGTCGAGGTCGCTCGACTTGGTGAACTCGAAAGAAAGCGTGGCAACTCCTCGCCGCACTGCGCTACCTGGAATGCTTCTGAAGCCTCCGGCTCGATGACATCCTGACCCGAAGGCACGAGGTCTTACGCTGCCATCGAATGGCACGAGGCCCCTACTCCGAGTGCTCGCGCGCGTACACCCGCAAGCCATCGACGTTCAGGACGTCGATGCTTCCGTAGCGGATGTGAAGCAGGCCCGCTTCCTCCAACTCGTGCAGGGCGCGATGGGCGACCTGGCGGGAAATTCCGGCCAGCCGGCCAATCTCCTCCTGCGAAATATGCAGGACTGGATGGGTCTGGGGGTTGAGTTGAGGATTGAAGAGTTCAGCTAGGCAGCCCGCCACACGCGAACTGATGTCGTGCATCCGATAGCTCTCGGCCAGCGCAATGAACTGGCCGAGTCTTGCGTTGAGCTGATCGATCATGAAATGGCAAAAGCTCAAGCTGTTGGCGACCAAGTAGTGAAAGGTCTGGCTCGGCATCAACGCAATGCGGGTGTCGCGCAGCGCGACAACGCCATAGGGACGCAACTCCCCCTTGAGAACGGAACCTTCCCCGAGCCAACCGCCATTGGTGACCCCGGTCAATGTGGTGCTTCGGCCGTCCGCCGACAGGACGTCCACTTTGACCATCCCTTCGACGATTCCGATCCAGTGCGTCGCCGCGCTTGATTTGTGGCAGACGATCTCACCAGCCGAATAGAAGCGGTCCTGCGTTTCCAGTTCGACGCGCTGAAGTTGGTCGCGCGTCAGTCCGCCAGCCCAAGCAGCCGCTCGCAACATCGAAATGGTCTGCGCGTGATTTGTCATCGGAAAGACTTTCTTCCTCGGTCTTAGTGCCTAGCATGCGCTGCGCAGGCGACGGCCTGAGTCGTCTGAGTTTATGTGGCAGTACGAACAGGAGACAAATCATGAGAAACCCTCTCTCGATGGCAGGCTACGCGCTGCTGAGCATTCCCATCCTGCTGACCGCCTGCGGCGGCGGAGGTGACGGCGCAGGCAACTGGCCGGTGCTGTTCCCGACACCGGCGCCAACGCAAACACCGCCGCCGACACCGGTTGCGACGGCGCAGGAGAAGTGCTCGATCTTCGCCGGCGCTTCGCTTGCCGGTGCAGCGCTCAAAGAGGCGACGCTCGTCCCGGCGGCAGCAGGAGCTGCGGAGTACTGCAAGGTCACGGGCATCCTGCACGGCACGCTCAACTTCGAAGTGCATCTCCCCACTGTGTGGAACAACAAGCTCCTGTATGCCGGCGGCGGCGGTTGGGACGGCAGCATCAACATCACGCCCGTCTCGCCAAGCGGTGCAACTGCCGGCTACGTACTCGTGGCCTCGGATGGCGGGCGCCAGGGAGACGCCTTGGACGCTTCGGCCTTCCTGAACAATCCCACGGCTCAGGCGGACTTCGGCTATCTCTCGATCCATTCGGTCAATGAGGTCACCAAGGAGATCGTTCGCAAGCGCTATGGCTCGGATGCCGCGTTCAGCTATTTCGAGGGCTGCTCCAATGGCGGCAGGGAGGCATTGATCCAGGCCACGCGCTTCCCGAACGACTTCGACGGCATCGTCGTGCGGGCGCCGGCCTACTCTTTTACCGAACTGTTCCAGGCCTTCGTCGCGAACGGAAAGGCGCTCGCCGCGCCGGGCGGGCAACTCAGCGATGCGAAGGTCTCGCTTATCGGGAAGACCATCACCGCCCAGTGCGACGCTCTGGATGGTATTGCCGATGGCATCGTGAGCAACCAGGACGCCTGCACGTTCAACCCGGCGGTGTTGCGCTGCACGGCAGGCGACGCCGACACATGCCTGACCGATCCACAGATCGCGACTGCCAACACGATCTACTCCGAGCTCAAGCGTAAGGACGGGACAACCGTTTACCCCGGCTGGGGACCTGGCGGCGAAGACCAGGGCTGGCCCCTGTGGGTGACAGGCTCCGCCATCGGCGGAACCGGCCTCCAGTTCCAGTTCGGGAGCGGCCTCGTCAAGTACTGGGTCACGGGCGATCCGGCCTTCAACGTGCTTGGCTTTGATCCGGAGTTCTACTCCGCGGGACTGCGGCTCGCGGCCACCACGCTCGATGCGACGCCGGACCTTCGCTCCTTCTTCGGGCAGGGCGGCAAGATGATCCTTGCCCATGGAACGAACGACTGGGCGATCAGCTACAAGGGCTCGATCAAGTACTTCAACGATGTAGCGACCACGGTCGGCGGCGCATCCACGCGGGATGCCTCGATGGAGTTCTTCCTCCAGCCGGGCGTTCAGCATTGCGCCGGCGGTGTCGGTCCTGACACCGTCGACCTTGTGGACGCAGTCGCGAAGTGGCGAGAGGGTGGCACAAAGCCCTCCACGCAAAACATCGTGGCGACGAAGCTGGATTCGACGACCAAAGCTCCGGTACTTGCGCGCCCCTTGTGCAAGTACCCGACCTTTCCGAAATACAAGGGCAGCGGCGACGTGAATTCGGCGGACAGCTACAGCTGCCAAAGTTCTTGAGCGTCTTCATTTGCTGAGGTAGCCCTACTTTCCCGTGTGTCCGGCCGCCGCCTCGCGCGGCCGGTCCATGACGTGTGCGCGGACGCGCTCGACACGGAAGCGAAGGTACCCTTCGACAGCAACACTCAAGTTGCGCTGCTAGGCCTTCTTGGCCCAAGCGCTGCACCAGCCTTTGGCACTGACCTGTTTTCCAGCAAACAACGCGCAGTTACCTTGCGCGTCCGTCGGCTTGGATTGCCAGAGCGCGCAACCGCTGCATAACTGGGCGTTGTCGTGCTTGGGAAATTTCTTCGCGTCGGCCTTCGACGAATCGGCGACGTAGCCTAGAGCCGCGGCCTGCGGATCCTTTTCTTCAAGTCGGGCCTGCGCGAACGAGCTGGGGGCGGAAATGGCAGCGCCCGTCGCGGCAAGCGTGAGCATGAAGGTGCGGCGGCTGGAGTTCATCGTGAGTCTTTCGTTGTGTTGGAGACGGAAATCAGGTTGCCCGACGCAGAGTTGCGCTCGCTCAGACCCGCAAGCACGAGAACACCCGTGGCCAGGAGCGTGGCGATGCAGAACCCCAGGGTTTGCAGGGCTCCGCTCAATGTGATGTTGTTCATGGGACGACCTCGTTATGGGTGATTGGCATTGCCTGCGGTCATTCTTGGGCGGGCGGCCACGCGCGACCTTGCGCAGGATCAATCTCACGGCGTCCGCGCGGTGGCATCGCCCGCGCCTCGCGCCACAGGGGCACGTTGCGGACCGCGCGGAAGAATCGGCACATAGCTGCGGGTCGAGCCGCGCATGACCAGCAAAGCGACCGTGTCGCTCTCTTTGATGGACTGGATCGCTGCATCGAAATCCGCCAGGCCGGCCACTTGCACGTCGTTGACCGCGATCAGCATGTCGCCGTAGCGCAACCCCGCCCGCTGGGCCGAACCCGAGGCCGACTGCACAAAGAGGCCGGGATCCAGAAGGCTGATGCCCAGCACACCCTTTCGCTCCGAGAGTTCGAGCCCGAAGCGCGTCTCTTGCGGCAAGGCACGCGCGGCCAGCCGAGGCGCGAGGTCCGGTGGGATTTCTGCCACGCCTACCTGCATCGTCAACGGCGTCCTGTGGCGCCAGACTTTCAGTGCGAGCAGGCTACCCTTGCGGGCTCCAGCTACACGATCCTGTATGTCGGCATAGGGCATTGCGGCAGCGCCATCGACCGCCAGCACGACGTCGCCGCTGCGAAGCCCAGCCTGCTCGGCGGGGCTGTCCGGGTCGACGCGCACCACCAGCGCTCCCAATGCGGTATCGAGCCCGAAGGCCGGCGCGAGTTCGACGGTCAGGGGCTGGATGCGGGCACCGATATGCCCCCGCATCACCCGCCCGGTGATACGAAGCTCGTCCGCAATGTGCATCGCCGTGTCGATCGGCAGGCTGAACGACATGCCGGAGTACCCACCGCCGGGCGAGTAGGCCATCGAGTTCATGCCGACCACCCTGCCCCGTTCGTCGAACAACGGCCCGCCCGAGTTGCCCGGGTTGAGCACGACGTCGGTCTGGATCAGCGGCACGCCGCTCCCACCTGGCACGTAACGCGGATTGGCGCTCACCACGCCGGCGGTCACGCTGCGCTCGAAGCCGAAGGGGGCGCCCATCGCGGCGACCCATTCGCCCGGGCAGAGCTCGCTGCTGCGGCCCACGGTGACGACCGGCAAATCGGACGCCGCGACCCGCAGCAGCGCCACGTCGGTGCGGCGGTCGATGCCAATCACTTCGGCGTCGAAGCGGCGCTGGTCCTCGGTGACGATGGAGATCGCCTGGGCGCCGGTCACCGCGTGCGCACTGGTCAGGATGTAGCCGTCGCGGCGGAAGATGAACCCCGACGCGAAACCGCGCTCAACGCCGCGGCCCCATTGCGCCGGCGCGCGCTGATCGCTGTTGGCAACCCAGTCGTTGCCCGTGCCGGCGACTGTCACGCTCACCACCGCAGGCGACTGACGCGCTGCGGCCGCCACGAAATCAGAGCCTTGCAATCCCGACGACGTGCGCTCAAGGCACGCCGATCGCGTCTGCGACCAGGCGCTCGTTCCGCCTGCCAGCGCGAATGCACCGAAGGCGGCCACGATCACGCCCCGTGCCAGGGTTGCGGCACTCATTCAACGCACCAGCAAGACCGGCACCGTGCACGCAGCCAGTACCTTGGTGGCAACCGACCCCAGTACCAGGTTGGTCAAGGTGCCATGGCCCCGCGAACCCATCATCACGAGGTCGAACTGCCCCTTCTGCGCGAACGAAGCTATCTCTTCGGCGGGATGACCGATGCGGTGCTCGAAGCGGGCTTCAATGCCGTTCCTGGCCAGTAAAGCGCGCACGGGCTCGAGCACCACCCGCGCATCGTCTTCGTAGTACCCGTGCACGATGTCCGGCCCTGCGAAGGCCGCGGCTCGGTGCGGTACCGGCAGCACCGCATGAAAGACCGTGAAGGCGTGGCCCGCATTCGCCCATTCCTTGTGCGTGGTCAGGTAGGACAGCATGCGATTCGTGTAGTCGCTGCCATCGACGGCAAGCAGGATTTTCATGATGGTTCCTTCGGCGGAGACGTTCCCCGGTGCAAGGATGGTCCTCGCGCACCCGGCGCCTCGCCTTGATGCAGCGCAAGGCCGTGGCTGCCGACGCTGCCTACATTGACCGTCCATGAAAGCAGCAGAGGCAAGCATGAACAACGTCCTGGTGATCGTCTATTCCTACACGGGCACTTCCCGCCAGGTCGCGGAGCTCCTGTGCAGCCAGCAGACCTGGCAACTCGCGAGCGTCACCGAGGCGCATCCTCGCAGCGGCGCCCTCGGCAGCTTGCGTTGCGTGCTCGATTCGTTCTTCCGGCGACAGCCCGCCATTCACTACGACGGTCCGCCGCCCGGCGACTTCGATGCCGTCGTGCTGGTGTCGCCGATCTGGATGCTGCAGCTCGCCGGCCCCATGCGCAGCTTCGTCGCGCGCCAACGCTATCGGCTGCCCGACGTCGCCGTGCTCTCGGTCATGGGTGGCCAGGGGGCACCGAACGCGGCAGCAGAAATCAGCGACTTCATGGGCCGAGCGCCGATCCTGAGCTCTTCGGTCACGATGCGCGAGGTCGATGACGGCGGCTGTGCAGCGCGTCTTCAGGCCTTCGGCACCGCCGTCAGAAGCGCGGAAGATTCGCGAGACGTGGTGCGCCCGGTCACGCTGTCGCCGCAATCGATCTGAGGGGCGGCATCCAATTGATGACCGCCCTTCTCTTTTCGGTCGGCCTGCGGCTACCGGCCTAGAGGGCCGGGCCCAGGCCGATGGGCGCGGGAACGATATTCACGATGCGCGTGAAGAGCGCGTTGTATTCGAGGTCGGGCACGTGCCCGGTCATGGGGTCGCGGTTCTGCGCGAAGGCCTCGTCCAGGTCGCGCCAGTCGTTCTCGGTCAGCACCCGCTCGGCCAGCGGCAGGATCTCTCGCTCCTCCAGCGCCATGTGGCTCAGGTAGAAGTCGACATACTCGCCGACCGTTTTCTCGAATTCTTCGCGCCGCGACTCGCCCAGCATCTCGAACGCGAGCAAGGCGTGCTCGACGTTGCGGATCCTGCGTTCACCCTTGGCATGGTCGCCGTCGAGCTTGTCGAGCAGATCCCGCGAGATCGGCGTCCTGGCGCGCAGCTTGGGAAACAGCAGTTCGGTCTCCTTGCGGTGGTGGCGCTTCTCCGGAAACTCGTCCACGTAGAAAAGCATGGCTCGCAGCGTCGCGAAATCGGGCAAGGTGCCCTTCCTTCGGTGTTGCTCGAGCAGCATGACGATGGAACGGAGCACGGCGGCGAGCGCGGCGTGCTCCTGGCGAATGATGCGAACGGTGGCGTGGGTCATGAGGGTTGTCCTGTGCATGCCTCAAGGGTCGCGCTTTCATTCACGCGCGGGTTTGTTCCAGATCAAGTCCCGTCCAGTCGCAGCTTCGCACTTGATCAATGTCAAGCCGCGCGGAGCGCCCGTGCGGATACTGGACCGATCCATTCAACAAACCGGAGTCGTGCCATGTACCAGCGAATTCTTGTTCCCATCGACGGCAGTTCCACATCCAGCCATGGCCTGGCCGAAGCCATCAAGCTGGCAAAGCTCACGGGCGGACGCCTGCGCCTGGCGCACGTCATCGACGAGCTGTCCTTCGCGCTGGCCATGGATGCCTACGCGGGCCATGCCGGCAACTGGCTCGAAGAGCTGCGCGGCAACGCCACGAAGCTGCTCCAAGCCGCGCGGGCCACGGCTGCGGGAGCAGGCGTCGAAGCCGACACAGTGCTGCTCGACAGCTTCAAGGGCACCGTGCACGACCACGTCATCGCCGAGGCGGAAGCATCGAAGGCCGAACTGATCGTGATCGGCACTCACGGCCGTCGAGGAATCGGCCGCTGGGTCATGGGCAGCAGCGCGGAGCACATCCTGCGCCTGTCACCCGTACCGGTGTTGCTGGTGCGTGCTCCCGAAAGCGCGAAGACCGAACACGAGCGTTTCACACTGCCGAGCGGGACGCTCGCCAGCCAGTGAGGGTTCAGCGGTTCGCGGTCGCAGCGCGCCAGCGCGCTGCGACCAGCGCGATGTCTACGGGGTCTTCCGTGGAGACCTCGATGGCCAGCGCGCGCTCGTCGGCCTCCAGCGGGTCTTGCCATTCAAACTGACGCTCCAGCACTGCGAGGCCGGCTTCCGAGGCATCCGTGCCTGCCGCGTTGCGCTCGGCCACGCGGCGGCGCAACGTGGCCGGGGCTGCGCGGCAATCCAGGATCGTGAAAGGCACGCGGAGCTCTGCTGCCAGGGCTTCGAAGCTGCGTCGCTCGGCGCCGCGCAGGAAGGCCGCGTCCACGATCACCGGATAGCCCGCCAGCAGCGCATCGCGGGCACAGGCGCGCAGTCTCTCGAAAGTCCGCAGGGTTGCCTGCGCGCCGTAGATGTCGAGCCCAAGGGCGGCAGAACGCGCCAGCGGATCGAGGCCATACAGGCGCTTGCGCTCCACGTCCGACCGCACGCGGACAGCGCCCGCGGCGCACAACAGTTGCAAGGCAACGCTGGATTTTCCCGAGCCCGACAAGCCGTGCGTGATCATCAGGCGGGCGCCCTCCTCCGGCTGCGTCGTCAGCCGCGTCGCGCAGGCAAGGTAGTCGGGGCGGGCCTCGCCATCCGGGGGCCTTGGACCCAGCCCCGTGGCCATGGCCCGCACCAGCGCCCGATAAACCTCGTAGAAGCGCCACACCTGCAGGCCCGGGTAGTCACCGCTGTGCTGCATCGAGGCATCCAGGAAGCGGAACGCAAGATCGTCGCGGCCGTGGGCCTTCAGGTCCATGGTGAGGAATGCAAGGTCGCTCATCACGTCGATCCAGCGCAGCGCCGGGTCGAACTCGATGCAGTCGAAGGGCATGAGCGCACCGTCGACCAGGACCACGTTGGCCGTGTGCAGGTCGCCGTGGCATTCACGTATCGAGCCGCCCTGTTGGCGGGCGATCCATGCGATGCGCAGCACCTGACCCTGCTCCCGAATCCACGTGTCCAGTGCTGCAAGGGTGGCGAGGCGGCTGTCGTCGCCCTGCGCCCGCAACGCGGCCAGCACATCCGTAGCCGCTCGAACGATCGAGTCGGGGCTGCCGAAGCCTGACACCGGCGTCGCTTGCTCCGCAGCCGCGTGCAAGGCGGCCAGCCGCTGCGCGAAGCCGTCGAGCAGCGCGGGCTGCAGCCGGTCTTCCACCAGCAGATTGCGCAGCAGCGACGAATCGGGGAAACGCAGCATGCGCACCACATGGTCGATCACCGTGCCGGCGCCGCCGATGCGCGGCGACTCGCGCGTGCCGCAGACCGGTGCCACGTCGATGTAGAGCGAAGGAGCAAAACGTCGGTTGAGGCGCAGCTCCTCCTCGCAGAAGTGCTTTCGGGCCTCGACGCTGCCAAAGTCCAGGAACGGCAGGCGCACCGGCTTCTTGAGCTTGAAGGCCTGCGTCTGCGTCAGCAGCACCCAGGAAATGTGCGTCTCGACCAAGGCCACGGGTTGCCCGGTCTCCCGCTGGAGTTGCTCTCGCAGTGCGTTGACCAGTGTGGTGTCCATGTGGCGGATTTGCGATTCAACGACGTCAAAGAATAGCGAAAAGACGCCAAGGCGCCCTGCCGCCTCAGTGCGCCATCAAGACCGGCACCGTCATCCGCTCAAGTATCTGCCGCGTCACGCCGCCCAGGATCCGCTCGCGCAGGCGCGAATGGCTGTAGCCGCCCATCACCAGCAGGTCGGCGCTCAGGTCCGAAACCCGCGACAGCAACGCGTCCGCGATGTCGATTTCGGTCACTTCGGACTCGGCACGCGCCTGCACGCCGTGCCTCAGCAGGAACTGGATCATGTCCGATGCCAGCAGCTGCTGCGTGTTGTCTTCGTCGCGCGGGTGGCGCAGCGACAGGAGCGTGACGCGTGCTCCGCGCCGCAGCGCCGGCAATGCTGCCTGAAGGGCCACGGCGGCTTCACGCGAGCCGTCCCAGGCCGCGACGATGTTCTTCGGGATTCCCCCGAACATACCGGCCGAAGGCACGACCAGCACCGGTCGCCCCACTTCCATCAGCACCTGCTCGGCAAGCCCGCGCACCGTGGTGTCCTTCCTGTTCGAGTCGTCTTCCTGTCCGAGCACCACGAGATCGCTCGCACGCCCGTACCGCACAACGGCGTCCACCGTGGCGCCATCGACCAGCCGCACCTCGTACGACAGGGGCCCTGATCCGGCGATGCCTTCCCTGAACTCGCGCGCGATGGCTTCGGCTCGCCGATGCAGGTAGTCGGCGGACTCGGCGATGTAGTCGGTCATGCCGGTGGCGATGGCGTCGGCGGGAATCACGCCGTCATACAGGCCGGTGGGCACCAGCCCGACCAGGTGGCTCTCGTGCGCTCGAGACCACTGGGCCGCCATCGCGGCCCGCACGGGGCTGCGGACCGAGTGGTCCAGGTGAACGAATATGGTCTTGAAGTTCATGGATGCTCCCGCAAGGTGGTGCGCCGCGTCCTGGCGCAGGAAATGGACCGGAAAATCCACTGCCTACGCTTCGATGATCACCTTGAGCGCATGCGTCTCGGCTGCGCGCCCGAAGGTGTCGTAGGCGTCCAGCACCTGATCCAGCGTGAAGCGGTGCGTGATCAACCGGGCCGGGTCCACCTTGTGGGACTGCACCGTCTTCAGCAGCATCGGCGTGGACACGGTGTCGACCAGCCGGGTGGTGATCGCGATGTTCTGCGACCACAGCCGCTCCAGGTGAAGCTCGGCCGGGTGCCCGTGAACGCCGATGTTCGCGATGGTGCCGCCGGGCGCCACGATGTCCTGGCACAGCACGAAGGTGGCCGGTATGCCGACCGCCTCGATCGACACGTCGACGCCGCGCCCGCCTGTCAGCGCGAGCACCGCCTCGGCCGCCTTGCCGTCGGTGCTGTTGATCGTGTGCGTCGCGCCGAAGCGGCGCGCAACCTCGAGCCGGCCGTCGTCCAGGTCGATCAGGATGATCTGCGACGGCGAATAGAACTGGGCCGTGAGCAGCGTGGCCAGGCCGATCGGCCCGGCGCCCACGATGGCCACCGTGCTGCCGGGCGCGACCTTGCCGTTGAGCACGCCGCACTCGAAGCCGGTCGGCAAGATGTCGCTGAGCATCACCAGAGCCTCTTCGTCCGCGCCGGGCGGAACGGGATACAGGCTGGTGTCCGCATGCGGAATGCGCACGTACTCGGCCTGCGTGCCGTCGATGGTGTTGCCGAGAATCCAGCCGCCGGTGGCGCAGTGCGAATACATGCCGCGGCGGCAGTTCTCGCACTTGCCGCACGACGAGATGCACGAGATCAGCACATGGTCGCCAGCCCGGAAGGCCGTGACGCCGGCTCCGACGCTCTCGACCACGCCCACACCCTCGTGCCCGAGGATGCGGCCCGGCGTGCAGGTCGGCACATCGCCCTTGAGGATGTGCAGGTCGGTGCCACAGATGGTCGTCTTGAGTATCTTGACGATGGCGTCGCCCGGCGCCTGGATCTCCGGCTTGGGATGGTCTTCGAGCGATTTGAGGCCGGGGCCCCGGTATACGAGTGCTTTCATGCCGCAACGTTATGCGTCCCTGCCCGCCCTCCCCTTGCGATAGCGCAAGGAATCCTCGCGTCTGCGACGTCGTCTGGCGCGCTAACTCCAGGACACCTCGGCGAAAGCCTCGACAAAGCGCGACAAGTCACCACGCGGCAGCCGGTCAATGCCGGCCGCGCGCGAGCGGCCAGCACCGCCGAAGCGGCTGCACAGCGCATGGGCGCCGCGCGGAAGTGCCAGCGGCGCGCGCACGCTGACGACATAGCCGTCGCCCTGCACCTTCAGTACCGCATGCGCACAGCCGGGCTCGCCGTTTGCCAGCTCGTTGGCAAGACAGCCCTGCACGCGCCGGCTCCACTGCGCATCGGGCAGCACGCGCACGCTGCCCTGAGGCCCCTGCCAGAGCACGGCGGCGTCCGCACCCAGCCGCAGGTCGCTGTGGCGCATTGCATCGATCTCGTCGACGACGCTCTCGTGCGCCAGCATGTCGCGCGGGTCCGGGTAGCGCGCCATCAGCGGAAACAGCAGGCGGGGTGCGATGCGCACGTCGTGCTCGAACTCGCCGTAGGCGTTGTAGTTGATCAGCACGCCCAGCCGGCGCAGCCCGGCGCAGTCGCCGGGCTCGAAGCCGCCTTCGAGCGCCAGCCGGTCGGCCACTGGGCCCAGGTTGTCGCCATAGATGCCGACCAGCGCCCAGGCGCGATGCGCTCCGCCCAGGTGGCGGTCGACCAGCAGGCTGGTGCAGACATCGCTCGCCTCGTCGATGTGCGCCTCCAGGTTCGGGTGCACCGGCACCTCGCCGGCGGCGTGATGGTCGAAGTAGCGCACGCGCAGGCCGTCGTCGAGCAGGCGCTGCAGTTCGCCGCGGTTGCGCTGCATCGAGATGTCGAACACGTTGACTTCGTCGCCGGCTTGTCCCTGGACGCGGCCGAGCAGCGCGATGTCGCGCTTGAGCCCCGTCACGAGCTCTGCCGGCCCGGGCTCGTGCAGCCGCCACTGCACGACGGCGCAGAGGCCGTCGGCATCGCCGTTGCAGACATCGAATCGCCAAACCATTACGCAAGCCTCAATCGCATCCTCTCGGCGCAGGGCCGTTCAGGCGTAGGAACGCAGGCGGCGGGAAAAGTCCGCCAGCGGTGCGATGCCGCTCGCCTCGGCGCGCTGGCACCAGTCCTGCAACTGCCTGGCAAGCTGCTCGCCGGTGGCGGCGGAACGGCTCCACAAGGCGGTCAACTCCCCGCGCATGGAATACATAGTAGTCAGTGCCTGCGATGCATTCAACGCCTGTATCACCTGCTGGTACCGCGACGGGCCGAGCAGGCCTTGGTCCTTGCCCAGCAATGGCTTCACGGCCTTGAGGGCACGCGCGGCTTCAGGCGACATGCGGCGCAGGCGACCGAGCTCCACTGCGCAGGCCTTCTTCAGCGAGCGCGAGTAGTTCGACAGGACGTCGTAGTGGCAGCGGATGACTGCCTGCACCGTGGCGAGATCGACATTCGCCTTGGGCGCGACGAGGCGCGGCGTGGGTGCCACGTGTTTCACCGTCGCCAGTCCCAGGGCCTGCAGCGTGCGGATGTAGAGCCAGCCGATGTCGAACTCGAACCACTTGCTCGAGAGCTTGGCCGAGCTGGGAAAGGCGTGGTGGTTGTTGTGCAGCTCTTCCCCGCCGATCAGGATGCCGATCGGCGAGATGTTCGTGCTGGCGTCACGGGCGGGCCAGTTGCGGTAGCCCCAGTAGTGGCCGATGCCGTTGACCACGCCGGCCGCCCAGAACGGGATCCACGCGATCTGCGTGAGCAGGACCAGGCCGCCCGGCACCACGCCGAAGAGTGTCATGTCCACGATGCCCATCAGCACGATGCCGAGGATCTTGTGCTTCGAATAGAGATTGCGCTCCAGCCAGTCGTCAGGCGTGCCGTGGCCGTAGCGCTCGAGGGTTTCCGCATGCCCCGCTTCGCGCACGTAGAGGAACACGCCGCCCCACAGCACCCTGTTGAGCCCGTACACCTGCGGGCTGTGCGGGTCTTCGGGTGTTTCGCACTTGGCGTGGTGCTTGCGGTGCACCGCGGCCCACTCCTTCGTCACCATGCCGGTGGTCAGCCACAGCCAGAAGCGGAAGAAATGGCTTACCGCCGGGTGCAGTTCGAGCGCGCGATGCGCCTGGTGGCGGTGCAGGAAGATGGTGACCGAAGCGATGGTGACGTGCGTGAGCGCCAGCGCGGACAGCACCGCGCCCCACCATGGAAGATCGAGAAGACCGGAATAAAGAAGGGATTGCATTCGTACCTCGTGAACAGTGCGGGCGATTCTGCGGACCGCACCTCCCACGGCCTTTGATGCACGTCAACACCGTGCCGGCATTCCAGCCGTAGCGAATGCGGCGCTTGTCGTCCGCTTGCTTGATACAGCGCAACAGCGACATGCGCCTGTTTGCCTAGAGTGAAACTTCCCCAACCCACTTCGGGGTCGCTGTCTGGCAGCGAGCCTTCCGCGCGTACCGCCCCCGGGACTCCGAAGGAACTCGCATGCTCAGCGCCTACATCACCCACCCCGACTGCGCGCACCACGACATGGGCGCGGGCCACCCGGAATGCCCCGAGCGGTCTTCCTCCATTCATGACCGACTGCTGATCGCGGGCCTGCTCGACTACATGGCGCCGTACGATGCGCCCCTTGCCACGCGCACCCAGCTGGCGCGCGCACACACGATGTCGTACGTGCGCGAACTCATTGCCGCCGCTCCCACCGAAGGCCACCGCTTCGTCGACCCCGACACCCTCATGAACCCGCACACCGTGCAGGCCGCGCTGCGCGCCGCCGGTGCCGCGGTGCTGGCAACCGACCTGGTGCTGGCGGGCAAGGCGTCCACGGCTTTCTGCAACGTGCGCCCGCCCGGGCACCATGCAGTGCGCGAAGCGGCCATGGGGTTTTGCTTCTTCAACAATGTGGCAGTGGGCATCCGGCATGCGCTGGACGTGCACGGCCTGCAGCGCGTGGCCCTGATCGACTTCGACGTGCACCACGGCAACGGCAGCGCCGACATCTTCCGCTGCGACGATCGCGTGCTCATGTGCTCCATCTTCGAGAAGGGCATCTACCCCTTCTCGGGCGAAGACGACAACGGCTCGCACATGGTGAATATTGGCTTGCCCGCGCGTTCGGGCAGCGATGCGTTCCGCGCGGCTGTCACCGGGTGCTGGCTGCCGGCGCTCGAAGCCTTCGCGCCGCAGCTCGTCTACATCTCGGCGGGCTTCGACGGGCATCGGGAGGACGACATGGGCAACCTCGGTCTGGTGGAGCGCGACTACGCCTGGGTCACACGGCAGATCATGGATGTGGCGCAGCGCCATTGCCATGGGCGCGTCATCTCTTGCCTTGAGGGCGGCTATGCGCTCAGCGCCCTCGCCCGCAGCGCCGCAGCGCATGTCAAGGTGCTGATAGGCGCTGACTGACCACGGCGCCGGACCGTGGCCAGCGTGCAGGCTCGTTCAGTGCCCGCTCGCGCCATGCGCGCCGATGCCGGTCTCGGAACGCACCTGCTGGGCGAGGAAGCCGCCGCGGTCCACCTGGGAGCGCGCGCTGCGGTCCAGCACCGAGAACAGCCAGATGCCCGCGAACGCGATGCTCATCGAGAACAGGCACGGCGAGGTGTACGGGAACGGCGCCGACCCCGCCGGGTAGCCGAAGGTGGCCTCCCAGACCGAAGGCGACACCACCGTCAGCGCCACCGAAGAGACCAGCCCGAGGAAGCCGCCGATCACCGCGCCGCGCGTGGTGCAGCCCTTCCAGAGCACCGACATGAAGAGCACCGGGAAGTTGGCCGAGGCCGCGATGGCGAAGGCCAGCGACACCATGAAGGCAATGTTCTGCTTCTCGAACACGATGCCCAGCAGCACCGCCAGCGCACCGAGCGCCAGCGTGGTGATCTTGGACACGCGCAGCTCGGCCGCGCTGCCGGCGTCGCCCTTCTTGATGACGGTGGCATACAGGTCGTGCGACACCGCCGACGCGCCCGACAGCGTGAGGCCCGCCACCACCGCGAGGATGGTCGCGAAGGCCACCGCCGAGATGAAGCCCAGGAACACGTTGCCGCCCACCGCATTGGCCAGGTGGATCGCCGCCATGTTGCCGCCGCCCTTGAGCACGCCCTTGGCGTCGAGGAAGTCGGGGTTGGTCAGCACGAAGGTGATGGCGCCGAAGCCGATGATGAAGGTCAGCAGGTAGAAGTAGCCGATCCAGCCTGTGGCCCACATGACCGACTTGCGCGCCTCCTTGGCACTGGGCACGGTGAAGAAGCGCATCAGGATGTGCGGCAGGCCGGCCGTGCCGAACATGAGCGCCATGCCGAAGGAGATGGCCGAGATCGGGTCCTTCACGAAGTTGCCCGGGCCCATGATCGACTGTCCGATGCTCGCTGCCACCTGGGCGGTCTTGCCGTCCTTGAGTGCCAGGTCGGTCTTGACCTTCACCGCACCGGCGAACATCGCCTCCGGGCTGAAGCCGAAGTGCCACAGCACCGACACCGCCATGAAGCTCGCGCCGCCCAACAGCAGGCCGGCCTTGATGATTTGCACCCAGGTGGTGGCCGTCATGCCACCGAAGAGCACGTAGACCATCATGAGCGAGCCCACGATGACCACCGCGATCCAGTATTCGAGGCCGAACAGCAGCTTGATGAGTTGCCCTGCCCCCACCATCTGCGCGATCAGGTAGAACGCCACCACCACCAGCGTGCCCGAGGCCGCGAAGATGCGCACCGGGGTCTGCTTGAAGCGGAAGGCCGCCACGTCGGCGAAGGTGAACTTGCCGAGGTTGCGCAGCCGCTCGGCCATCAGAAAGGTGATGACAGGCCAGCCGACGAGAAAACCGATGGAATAGATCAACCCGTCATAGCCGGTGGCCATCACTGCGGCCGAAATGCCGAGGAACGACGCCGCCGACATGTAGTCGCCCGCAATGGCAAGCCCGTTCTGGAAGCCCGTGATGCCGCCGCCGGCCGTATAGAAGTCGGATGCCGATCGGGTGCGCGCCGCGGCCCACTTGGTGATGAAGAGCGTTCCCACCACGAACAGCGCGAACATGCCGATGGCGGTCCAGTTGGTGGGCTGCCGCTGGAGCTGGCCCAGGTCGGCGCCAGCCGCAAGAGCGCCCGCCGAGACGGCGCCCAGCGCAAGAAGGACGGCGGCGGACCGCATGCGCAGGAGATGTGCGTTCATGGCTTGGCCACCTTCTGCACGGCCTTGACCACGGCGTCGGACAGGGTGTCGAACTCCGCGTTCGCACGGCGCACGTAGTAGCCGGTGATGGCCACGGTGAAGACGATCACGCCGAAGCCGATCGGCATGCCAAGGGTCATGACGCCTTCGCCCATGCGTCGCGCCAGGAACTCTTTGTCGAAGGCCACCAGCAGCACGAAGCCGTAGTAGGCGGCGAGCATCAGCACCGCCAGCGTCCAGCCGAAGCGGTCACGCCGGCGCTTGAGTTGCTTGTACTGCGGATTCGCGGCAATGCGCGCGACCAGATCGTCTTCCATGGAGTCTCCTTGTGTGCGATGGCCCGATTAGGAGTGCACGCGCCGCATCGAAGCTTGCGCTGGCGCAAGGTTTTCTCCTTCACCGTCGGCAAGATCGCGCCACCACCTCCACGAAAGACACGAGACATGAACGCTCCCGATCTCCCGTCCCGTCTTCCGGTCTATGCGCCCCCGGAAGCACTCTCCCGCACCGCGCATATCGCCGGTCGCGCCGCATACGACGCCCTTGTGGCCGAGGCCGATGCCGACCACGAGGGCTACTGGGCTCGCCTTGCGCGCGAATTCATCGGCTGGAAAACGCCGTTCACCAAGACGCTCGACAGCAGCGATGCGCCCTACTACCGCTGGTTCGAGGACGGCACCCTCAACGTCTCGTGGAACTGCCTCGACCGCCAGGTGGAGGCCGGCAAGGGCAACAAGGTGGCGATCATCTTCGAGTCGGACGACGGCAAGGTCACCCACACAACCTATTCGCAACTGCTCGCGCAGACCTGCCGCATGGCCAACGCGCTGAAAGCGCGCGGCGTGAAGAAAGGCGACCGTGTCGTCATCTACATGCCGATGTCGGTCGAAGGCGTGGTCGCGATGCAGGCCTGCGCGCGGCTGGGCGCGGTGCACTCGGTGGTGTTCGGCGGCTTCTCGGCGCACGCGCTGCGCGACCGCATCGCGGACACCGGCGCCGCCGTGGTCATCACGGCGGACCAGCAGGTGCGCGCGGGCAAGCAACTGCCGCTCAAGGCAATGGTCGACGAGGCGCTCGCACTGGGCGGCTGCGAGGCGGTGGAGTCGGTCATCGTCTACCGCCGCACCGGCGGGCCCATTGCATGGACGCCGCGCGATCTGTGGATGCACGAGATCACTGAAGCACAGGGCGACAGCTGCGAACCCGAATGGGTGGGCGCCGAGCATCCGCTGTTCCTGCTCTACACATCGGGCTCCACCGGCAAGCCGAAGGGCGTGCAGCACTGCAGCGGCGGCTACCTGCTGCATGCGGCACTCACCACGAAGTGGACCTTCGACATGCACGACGACGACGTGTTCTGGTGCACGGCCGACATCGGCTGGGTCACCGGCCACACCTACATCGCCTACGGCCCCCTGGCCATCGGCGCGACGGAGGTGGTGTTCGAGGGCGTGCCCACATTCCCCGACGCGGGGCGCTTCTGGCAGATGATCGAGCGGCACGGCGTCACGGTCTTCTACACGGCACCCACCGCCATCCGCTCGCTCATCAAGGCTGCCGAAGGCAACTCCGCCGTTCACCCCGACCGCTACGACCTGCGCAGCCTGCGCGTGCTGGGCTCGGTCGGCGAGCCGATCAACCCGGCCGCGTGGGAGTGGTATCGCAAGCACGTGGGCGGCGGCCGCTGCCCGGTGCTCGACACCTGGTGGCAGACCGAGACCGGCGGCCACATGATCACGCCGCTGCCGGGTGCCACCGACCTCGTGCCGGGCTCCTGCACCCTGCCCTTTCCGGGCATCGCCGCGGCCATCGTCGACGAGATGGGCAACGACGTGCCCAACGGCGAGAGCGGCCTGCTGGTCATCAAGAAGCCCTGGCCGAGCATGATCCGCGCGGTGTGGGGCGACGACGCGCGCTACCGTTCGAGCTACTACCCGCCGGAGCTGCGCGGCTACTACCTGGCGGGCGACGGCGCCGCTCGCGATGCGCTCACGGGCTACTTCACCATCGGCGGGCGCATCGACGACGTGTTGAACGTCAGCGGCCACCGCATGGGCACCATGGAAATCGAATCGGCGCTCGTGGCCTGCACGGCGCTGGTGGCCGAGGCCGCAGTGGTCGGCCGGCCAGACGACACCACCGGCGAGGCGATCTGCGCGTTCGTGGTGCTCAAGCAGCCGCGCCCCGAGGGCAAGGAAGCCGACCGCCTGGCGGCCGAGCTGCGCGCCTGGATCGGCAAGGAGATCGGCCCCATCGCCAAGCCCAAGGAGATCCGCTTCGCCGACAACCTGCCCAAGACGCGCAGCGGAAAGATCATGCGCCGCCTGCTGCGCTCGGTGGCCAAGGGCGAGGCGATCACGCAGGATGTGTCGACGCTGGAGAACCCGGCGATCCTCGATCAGCTGACCGAGGCGCACTGAACCCGCCCTGCCCGGCTAGCTCCGGGCCGGGGAGCGGTGCACCGGGAGCGCATTCAACGGAATGCGCAAGTACGCAACGCCGTTGTCGTCGGCCGGAGGAAGTCGTCCCGCCCGCACGTTCACCTGGATCGACGGGAGGATGAGCGTCGGCACGTCCAGCGTCGCGTCGCGGGCCGTGCGCATCGCGACGAACTCGTCGGCGCCGATGCCGTCGCGCACATGGATGTTGTGTGCGCGCTGTTCCGCCACGGTGCTCTGCCAGCGTGCCTGTCGCGACGCCGGCGGGTAGTCGTGGCAGACGTACACGGCGGTGTCGGGCGGCAGATCCAGCAGCCTGCGCATCGACCCGTAGAGCTGGCGCGCATCGCCGCCGGGAAAGTCGGCGCGTGCGCTGCCGAGGTCGGGCATGAAGAGCGTGTCGCCGACGAAGACGGCGCCGTCCACCAGGTAGGCCATGTCTGCGGGGGTGTGGCCCGGCACCAGCAAGGCGGTGGCTTCGACGTCGCCGATCCTGAAGACTTCGCCATCCTTGAACAGGTGATCGAACTGGCTTCCGTCCGGCAGGAAGCCGCGTTCGAGATTGAAGAGCTTCTTGAAGGTCGACTGGACGACGCGGATGTTCTCGCCGATGGCGATCTTTCCGCCGACCTGCTCCTGGACGTGGCGGGCGCCGGACAGATGATCGGCGTGCGCATGGGTCTCCAGGATCCAGTCGACGCTCAGGCCGTGGTCGCGGACATAGGCAAGCAGCTTGTCTGCCGACGCAGTGCCGGTGTGCCCTGACTTGAAGTCGTAGTCCAGCACGGGGTCGATGACCGCGGCATGCCTGGTGGCGTGCTCCCACACGACGTAGGAAATCGTCCATGTCGCGGGATCGAAAAAGCCTTGGGTCGTCGTGCGTGCTGTCATGAGTGCTCCATCCATGGATGTTCCGTTGCCCGTCATAACAATATATATTTGAATATAATATGTCAATCGAAAGCGAAGCCCGGAACCCATGAAGCACTCATCCCTGGCCATTGACCCTGAACTCCTGCGCGGAGCCGCCGGCAAGGCGGTCGTGGCGCTGAAGCTCCTGGCCAACGAAGACCGCCTCCTCCTCCTGTGCCAGCTGTCGCAGGGCGAGATGTGCGTGAGCGATCTGGAGCAGAAGCTGGGCATTCACCAGCCCACGTTGTCGCAGCAACTGGGCGTGCTGCGCAACGAGGGCGTGGTCAACACCCGTCGCGACGGCAAGAACATCTTCTACAGCGTGGCCGACCCGGCGATGCTGGAAATCCTCGCGGTTCTCTACCGCCTCTACTGCCCGAAGGAGGAATGATGGCCATCGACTGGAACCACTTCACCCCGTTCGCAGCGCTGGCCGGCGGCGTGCTCGTCGGCATCGCCACGGCGATGTTCGTGTTGCTCAACGGGCGCATCACAGGCATCAGCGGCGTACTCGGCGGGCTCCTCAGGCCGATCAGGGGCGACATAGCCTGGCGCGCCGCCTTCACGCTCGGGCTTGTCGGCGCACCGCTGGTCTATCTGCTCTTCGCGGCGCTGCCCAGGCCGCAGATCGACGCGAACTACGGCACGCTGAGCCTGGCGGGGTTGCTCGTCGGCCTGGGCACTCGCTACGGGTCTGGCTGCACCAGCGGCCACGGGGTCTGCGGCCTTTCCCGCCTGTCGCCGCGCTCGCTCGTGGCCACGGCCGCATTCATGGGCGCCGGCTTTGCCACGGTGTTCGTGACACGTCATCTGCTCGGTGCCTGAGGGGATTTCATGCTCGTTCTCGCTTCGCTGCTCGCCGGCCTGGTCTTCGGGCTCGGCCTCATCGTCTCCGGCATGGCCAATCCGGCCAAGGTGCTCGGCTTCCTCGACCTCTCCGGCGCCTGGGACCCGTCCCTGGCCTTCGTCATGGCCGGTGCCATTGCCGTCGGCATGGTCGCATTCATGCTGGCAAGGCGTCGCACGGTATCCATCCTCGGGGTCGAGATGCGCCTGCCCTCGGCGCGCCACATCGACCGTCGCCTGATCGCGGGCAGCCTGCTCTTCGGCATCGGCTGGGGCATCGCAGGCTTCTGCCCCGGCCCGGGCCTGGTCGCCCTCGGAATGGGCGAAGTCAAGGCCCTCGTCTTCGTGGCCGCGATGCTGGCTGGCATGAGCATCTTCGAATTCTTCGAGCGGCTCGGTCGCTGACAGAGTCCAGGGCGGTCAAAGACCCGCCTCGCGCGCCGTGCAAGCAGCCCGGGCAAGGGGGCGGGAGTTGATCCAGCGCAAAGTCTGCCGCGAATTCGCGTCCTAGTCTTGGGCATCGCCCTTACTCCGGGAAGCGTCATGAAGACCCAATTGATCGTCATCGCCAATGCCGCATCGGCACGCATCTTTCGCCGAGACACCGCCAAGTCGCCGCTCGTGCCAGTCGAAACCCTCGCACACGATGCAAGCCGGCTGCACGCCAGGGAACTCGAGCCGGACCGTCCCGGCAGCCAGGCCGCCGACAACAGCCGGGGCCTCAACCATTTCGAGCCGCGCAGCGACGCACGGCGCAAGGAGCACCAGCGCTTCGCGAAGGAAATCGCCCAGCGGCTGGAGGCGGGCCTGAAGGTCGGCGAGTACGCCTCCCTCACGCTTTTCGCCTCGAACCCTTTCATGGGCGAACTGAAGGCGCAGCTGAGCGAAGCGGTCACCCAGCGGCTCAAGGCCACGCTGAACAACGACCTGTGCCACGTGGGCATCGCGGAACTCGAAAGCCGCATCTCGGGCTCGTGGTCCGCAGTGCTCTGACGCCATGGACTCCTTCAGCCTGAACTGAACTTCAGCAACAGCATGGAGCCATCCTTGGATGCAGTCCCACCCGAGCCGTCACCGCTGACGCGTGGCGCCCCGCACTGGCTCGCGAAGATCGAAAGCGCCCCTGCGCAGGAGACGAATCGGGTACCGGCGAATTCATGGCCGGGCTTCCTGACCGGCCAGCCTGGGAAGCCGGTGCGGGTGCTGGTGATCGACGAAGACGCCGATGCGCGGCGTGCAATCGCCCGCGAACTGGCCACAGACGCGCGCGTGCGTATCGTCGGCGAAGCGGGCAGCCTGCAGGAAGGCAAGCGCCTTCTGACACAGCATGAATTCGACGTGCTCATCATCGATGTCCGGCTCGGCGGCGGCAAGGGATTCGAACTTATCGAGAGCGCCCGACGCCATTGCAGTTCGGTCGAAGTCATCGTGCACTCGGCACTGGAAGACGAGGTTCATGTGCGCCGGGCGTTCACCGCGGGTGCATGGGGTTATCTCGTCAAGAACTCCTGGTTCCAGGATTTCGCGCAAGCGGTGCTGCAGGTCGTCAATGGCGGCGCGGCGGTGTCGCCGAGCGTGATCCGGCACCTGCTGATGCGACTTGGAAATGCTCCCCTTGCACTGCGGGAAGCCGAAGGTGGCCCCCGCGGAGTTCTCTCGGCGCGGGAACGCGAGGTGCTCCGGCTCGTTGCCGAAGGCCACGTCACAGGGGACATCGCCCGCCATCTTTCGATCAGCGGGCGGACGGTCTGCGCCCACATGAAAAATATCTGCCTCAAGCTGCAGGTGCGCACGCGTGCGCATGCGGTGATCGCGGCCGCCAACCAGGGGCTGCTGTAGCCGCGCGCGTCAGTGCTCCACGAGCATATCGGCCCATCGGCCGCTTTGCACGGAGATGGTCGAGAGCGTCACGCTTTCCTTCGCGTCGCGGCTGCCTTGCGACCAGCATGCTGCCGGCGTGCGGACGGTGCCGCGGCCAATGCCCCGTGCAGGGTGCGCAAGGCGTCGTTCACCACGGCCCGCCGGGATGGTGTGGCCTCGATGGCTACCGGTGGCGTGTGGGAAACATCGTTCGTGTCCGAGCGCCGGAACGCATGCATCGGCGCCATGGCCAACGCCCGCCAGTCCTCGGCCCGCGTGACGGCATCCGTCTCGGCGCGGGTCAGTGCGATGCCGTCCTGCAGGATGCGCGATCCGATCGTCTCGAACATTTCGAGCGAGTGCAGCCAGATGCCGTACTGCGCCTTGCACAGCGCCAGCGGAAAAGTGAAGTCGGAGTTCATGTGTGTCCTCTTGCCCCGATGGGGCGTTCACACGAATGCTGACGCCGCACCGCCCTGCCAGGCTTGCGCGGGATCAAAGGCCGCACAAGATCGCACATCCTTTATCGCTGGACGCTACGGCCGACGGCACGGCTGCAAAGAGAGCCGCAAACGAGGCTTGCGTGCTACGCTCCCCTTCGATTCAGGATGTTTACAACATTCGTGCTCTATTTCCTTTCCCTTGTATGAAACCTGCCTCCCACATCGCGGTGCTCGACGACGAGGTTGACATCACGCTGCTACTGGCCAATTACCTGCAGGGGCACGGTTTCCGTGTCACCCAGGTCCACAACGGCCGGGCCCTCATGGCGCTGATGGACACCGATCCCGCAGACCTCGTACTGCTCGATCTCGGCCTGCCCGGCGAAGACGGCTTCACCATTGCGCGCCACGTGCGCGAGAGCTGGCGCTGCGGCCTCGTCATCGTCACCGGCCGGGGCGATGCTGTGGACAAGGTCGTGGGACTTGAGGTTGGGGCCGACGACTACGTGACCAAGCCCTTCGACCTGCGCGAGCTGGTGGCGCGCGTGAAGGCGGTGCTGCGCCGGCTCACGCCCGAGACACCCGCGTCCCCGGCGCCCGTTGCAGCCTCTCCCGACAAGCTGAGCTTCGCCGGCTGGCAGCTCGACACCGCCGCGCGCAGCCTCAGGAACCCGCAAGGCGAGCAAGTGCCGCTGACCGGCGGCGAGTTCGACCTGCTGCAGGCCTTTGCCCGCCATCCCGGCCGCGTGCTGTCGCGCGACTTCCTGCTCGAGCAGACACGCGGACGCGAAGCCGCCCCCTTCGACCGCACGATCGACGTACAGGTCGGCCGGCTGCGCAAGAAGATCGAGGCGGATGCGGACGACCCGCAGCTCATCAAGTCGGTGCGAGGCGCAGGCTACATCCTGGTGCCGCCGGTTTCCCATGGCTGACGCTGCACGCAACCCGCCTTTCCTGCTCGACGTGCCCATCCAGGGCTTGCCGTCGGGCATCGAGGAAGGCAGCGTGTTCCGCTCGCTCTTCATCGCCTACCCCGATTCGCTGCTGCTGGTGGACCAGTCCGGCAGCATCATGCTGGCCAACCCCTCGGCAGCCGCGCTGCTGGGCTATGCGGTGGAAGAACTGGTGGGCCTGAACGTCGACGTGCTGGTGCCCGACAGCATCCGCCCGCGCCATGCCTCCTACCGCGAGGCCTATGGCCGCTCCCCCCGCCCGCGCCCCATGGGCACGCAGATGGAGCTGGTGGCCAAGCGAAAGGATGGCAGCGAGGTCATGGTCGAGATCGCGCTCAGCCCGCTGCAGAACCATGGCCTGCCCTTCGTCGTGGCCGCCATCCGTGACATCGGCGCCTACCCGCGCGTGAAGCAGGCACTGCAACGCGCCCGCTACAGCGAGCACCTGGCCCAACTGGGGCGCCTGGCAGTCGACACGCGCGATCTGCAGGTGGTGCTCGAGCATGTGCCGGAAATCATCACAACGGCCTTGCAAGTCGAGGTCGCGATGGTGTGGCTGCTCGACAGCAACGGCCTCGAGTTTCGCGTAGTCAGCGGCATCGGCCTGATCGCCGGTGAAGAGATAGGTTCGCGCATTGCCAACCGCCCCGACACCCCGCCGGGTTTCGTGCTCTCCCAAGGCCGGCCGGTCGTGGTGCCGGACTATGGCAAGGAACATCGCTTCGCCGTGCCCCAGGCTTACCTCGACGCCGGGCTGGTCAGCGCACTCGCGGTGCCGCTGTCCGACCGGGGGCGGGTAATCGGCATGCTGTCGGTGCGCTCGAAGGAGTCCAAGCGCTTCGGCGACGAAGAAGTGCGCTTTCTCGAGTCGCTTTCCAGCCTGCTTGCCACCAGCCTGCAGCGCGTGCAGACCGAGGAGGCGCTCAACCATGCGCAGCGGCTCGAAAGCGTCGGCCAGCTCACGGGCGGCATCGCGCACGATTTCAACAACCTGCTGACCGTCATCCAGGGCAACCTCCAGGTTCTGGAAGAACTGCCCGCACTTGCTCAGGACAGTTACGCCCAGCAGTTGCTGGGCGCCGCCACACGCGCCACGCGACGGGGCGCCGAACTCACCGGCAAGCTGCTGGCGTTTTCCCGCCGGCAGATGCTGCAGCCGATCGCCGTCGACACGCATGCGCTGCTGCACTCCCTGGCCGACATGCTGCGGCGCACGCTGGACCAGCGCATTCGCATCGAAATCGACACCGCGCCTGGTTGTCCGCCTGTGGTGGCAGACGCGGGGCAGCTGGAATCGGCGCTGCTCAACATTGCGATCAATGCGCGTGACGCCATGCCCGAAGGCGGCACGCTGCGGTTTCGCACCGAGCTGTGCGGTGCGTTGCCGGAGGCGCTGCGCAGCGAACGCAACGACCCGAACAGCAACGCCGCGGCGCGCTTCGTCGCAATTTCCATCGCTGACAGCGGCACGGGCATGTCCGAGGAGGTGAAGGAGCGCGCCTTCGAGCCCTTCTTCACCACCAAGGACGCCGGCCGCGGCACCGGGCTTGGCCTGAGCACGGTGCACGGCTTCGTAAACCAGTCCCGGGGCGCGGTCGCGATCGACAGCAAGGCGGGCCGGGGCACTACCGTGACGCTCTACCTGCCGCAACAGGAAGAAGCCGGACCGCCAGCCACCGAGGACGAACGTGCCGACGAAACGATTCCGCCCGGACTGCGTGTGATGCTGGTCGAGGACGACGCGGAGGTGCGCAAGGTGGTGCACACCTTCCTTGCCACGCTGGGCTGCGATGTCGTCACGGCCGCCACGGCCGAGCAGGCGTTGTCGGCGCTGGACGCAGGCGCCGGGCCTTTCGACCTGCTGCTGAGCGACATCGCCCTGGGCGCCGGCATGCGAGGCACGCGGCTGGCCATCGAGGTGCAGCAGCGCTTTCCCCGGCTGGCGGTGTTGCTGATGTCGGGCTTCTCGTCCGAGTTGCTGGATGCCGACCGAGAAGTGCCGCAGAGCTGGGAACTGCTGCGCAAACCCTACTCGCGCTCCGAACTTGCGCGGGCCATGGCAAAGGTGCTGGCCGGCCACGCCTGAACGCGCGGCTGCGACCCTTACTGGAGCATTGCGGGTGCAGGTGCCAGGCAGCGCTGCACGAAGGCCGACAGCGCGCCGACGTCGGGAATCTGCACATCGCGGCGCCCCTTGGTGGCAAACCCGATGACGTTGTCGCGCGCCAGCCGCGACAGCGCGCGGCTCACGCTCTCGAGCGTCATGCCCAGGTAGTTGCCGATCTCGGCGCGCGTCATGCGCAGCGTGATCTCGTCGGTGCGCATGCCGCGCTCGGCCAGCGTCTCCGCCCAGTAGCGCAGGAAGTCGGCCACGCGGGCGTCGGCCGGCAGTGTGCAGACGGACATCAACGAGTCCCGGTCGTGCGAGATCTCCCGGCTCATGGCGGTGTGCAGAACTTGCAGCAAGCCGGGATGCGTGACGCAGGCGGCCAGCAGGGCCTCGTACGACACAACCCAGATCTCGCCGGTATCCATGGCCACCGCATCGCATGAATAGCGGCTGCCCGCGATGCCGTCGAAGCCGAGCCAGTCACCGCGGAACTTGAGACCCACCACCTGCTCGCGCCCATCGGCCGAGAGATTCACGATCTTGAAGAAGCCCGAATTCAGGATGTAGAGATTGCCGAAGCGCTCGCCCGCCTGGTAGATCGTGTCACCCGTGTGCACCACACGGCGCTGCGGCTTGAGTTGCTCGGCAAGCAGCTTCAGCGTATCGCCGGTGCTCCGGTCCGCGCACTCCCGGCCGATGGTCGGCAGGACCGGTGTGGTCTTCGAGGAAGTGGCGGTATTGAGCATCTGGACTCCTTGGTGAACTGTCGCGTGTCGATGGATGGATGCTAGGAAGCCCTCGGCAACGCAATGACAACGGTCGGAATCGGTGGGTAACGCTCGGTGAATGAAGTGTGTCCGGCGTGTAGCAACGGCATTCGGCGTGCTGCAAGTCGCACGAGGCCCGCTCCGTGCTTTGACCTGCATCAAGTCCGGGACCGTTGGCGTCCCTAACCTTGGCGAGTCACACATTGACCATTGCCATGCCCCTTTCCAACAACGCCCGCAGTCCCGAGGCCGAGCCGCAGCTCTCTCCACTGAACGTGGCGAGCCTGCTGTGCCACGCGCGCATCCTCCAGCGCGCCTCGCTGGACGGGACCACCCGCCAGCTGCTGCGCGGCAAGAACCTGGGGCTGCTGTGCGAAACGCAGCCCGACGAGGCTCAGGCGCTGTTCCGTCGCGCCGCGGAGGCGTTGGGCGCCCACGTAGCCGTCATGCGCTCGAGCCTGTCGTCCGCGAGTACGCCGCAGGAAGTGCAGCACACCGCCCGCATGCTCGGCCGCCTCTACGAGGCCGTGGAGTGCCAGGGCCTAGAGCCCGTGCTCGTTCAACAGATCGGCCAGCATGCCGGGATTCCGGTCTTCGATGGTGCCGCCATGCGAGGCCATCCGGCCGAGCAACTGGCCGGGCTTCTCGGAGACAAGACCCCGCTGGCCGACAACCGGTGCTTCGTGCTCCAGGCCCTGCTGCTGGACGCCATCGCCTGAGCTGCCGGGCCCGAGGCAACTGCCCTTCCATTCATTCACCGCAAGGAATCCTCATGAAGACCGATACCCAATTGCGCAACGACATCCAGGCCGAGCTGACCTGGGCGCCCGAGGTCAAGACCTCCGACGTCGGCGTGATTGTCAAGGACGGCGTGGTCACCCTCACAGGCCACCTCGCCAGCCACGCCGAGAAGTACGCCGTCGAGCGCGCCGTGCAACGCGTGCATGGCGTCAAGGCGCTGGCCGTCGAATTGACCGTGAAGCTGCCCTTCGACAACCAGCGCACCGATGCCGACATAGCCATGGCGGTCGAATGCGCACTCGACTGGAACGCGCTCGTTCCCGACGACAAGATCCAGCCCCTGGTGGAAAACGGCTGGATCACGCTGGCTGGCGAAGTCGAGTGGGGATATCAGCGCAGCGCCGCCGAAAGCGCAGTGCGCGACCTGATGGGGGTGACCGGCGTGTCGAACCTCGTGAAAGTCAAGGCGAAGGTGAGCCCTGCCGACGTCGAGAAGAAGATTCACGACGCGCTTTCGCGCCAGGCCGACCGCGAAGCCCGCAAGCTTGCCATCACGGTCAACGGCTCGCAGGTCACGCTGCGCGGCACGGTCCATTCCTGGACCGACCGCGATGCGGTGCAGGGTGCCGCATGGGCCACGCCAGGCGTCACAGTGGTGGTGAACGACCTGCTGGTGGACGCCTGAGGCGGCAACGCCCGGGCTGTCTTTTGAGCGAGTCCTGCCGTGAATGCCGCACTGCCGCCACTCGAACTGGAGCAACGCAACATCCCCGGGCCCGGCTCCGGGGGAACAGGCTATCGCGCAGGCGCGCAATTCGCGTAGCTGCGGGCAGTCAAGCGCATTACAGCCTCCCCTGCGCACTGACGCCCCGGTGGCCTCAGTGCGACATCAGCACGGGCAGAGTCATCCACTGGAGCATGGACAGCGTGGCGCCGCCCATCACCCATTCGCGCGCCCGGCTGTGGCCGTAGCAGCCCATCACCAGCAGGTCCGAGCCCAGGTCGGCAGCGAAGGACAGCAGCTTGTTGCCGATATCGTCTTCCTTGTCGCCGCCGGGATGCAGCGTGATGTTCTGGACGTCCTGCATCCGCAGGTAGTTCTGCAGGCGCTGCAGCGACGCCTCTGCATCCTCGCCGTAGGCCACGACATGCACCCGGGCTGCCTTTCGCAGCCATGGCAGCGCGGCGGTCACGGCGCGCGCGGACTCGGGGGTTTCCTTCCACGCCACCAGCACGTTGCGGCCGACGGAACCGACCGGTCCCGCATACGGCAGCACCAGCGCCGGCCGACCGCTCTGCACCAGCACGCTGGGCAGGAAATCGCCGGGGAGCTCGCCGTCCATCGGGTCGTTCCGGTCGCGTTGGCCGAGGACCATCAGGTCGGTGTAGAGCGCACGCCGCGCGAATCCCCACGGACCGTCGCTCTCCGGCTCGGCCCAGTGCAGGCGCTGGGAGCCTGCGCTGTGCTCCATGAAGGTGGCGTGCATCGCGCCGCGCGCGTCCTTGTCGATCTCCTGCATGATCGCGACGGCCTCCGCGGCAGCCTCGATGGCGAACGGGTAGCGCATGAGCGCGGACAGGGTGCACGGCTGGCCGGTCACCTCGGCATCGAAAGTCTCTGCGAGCTGGCGCGCCAGCTTGATGCGCTCCACCGTACGGGCCGAGCCGTCGAGGTGAAGCAGGATGGATTTGGGGGTCTGCATGAGGGCTCCTTGGACTGACGGGCTTTGGACGGGGCGACCTTAGGCCTGCTCGAATCGCACAGCCTTGCGCTGAATCAATCGCCCGCGAACTTCCACGCGACAGCGCCGATGCTTGATCGAGCGCAAGGCCGGGCCGGGCGCGCAGGCCTAGCCTCGGACCTCGTCTTCGCATCACGGCACCACTCCATGAACTCTTTCCAACAGGCCTGCATCGTCGGCAGCGGCATCGGCGCGCTTTCCGCGGCCGTGCTGCTGATCCGCGACGCCGGCATGCCCGGATCGCACATCCGCATCCTCGAGGAGGGTCCGACACCCGGTGGCGCTCTCGATGGCAGCGGCAATGCCATCCAGGGATACGTGACGCGCGGCGGGCGCATGTTCACTGACGAAACCTATACCTGCCTGTGGAACGTGCTGCAGAGCATTCCCTCGCCCGGCGCGCCGAACCGCACGGTGCGCGACGAGATTCAGGCCTTCAATGCACTGTGGCGCTCCGATGCGCACGCCCGGCTGATCGACCGCCATCGCCGCATCCTGAACGCCAGCGACCTGGGTTTCAACTTCCAGGACCGCGTGGAGCTTATGCGCCTGCTGGCCACGCCCGAGCGGGTGCTGGGCAGGCAGCGCATCGAGGAATGCTTTTCCACCCACTTTCTCGACACTCATTTCTGGGCCATGTGGCGCACGACCTTCGCATTCCAGAACTGGCACAGCGCCGTCGAGCTGAAGCGCTACATGCTGCGCTTCCTGCAGGAGCTGCCGCGCATCCACACGCTGGGCGGCGTGCGACGCACCGAGTTCAACCAGTACGACACCATCGTGCGCCCCATGGTGAGGTGGCTGCTGGATCGCGGGGTCCGGTTCGACTACGGCATGCGCGTGGTCGACGCGGACTTTGCCGCCGGTGCAGACGGCCTGCGGCTCGAGACGCTGCATTGCGTCAGGGAAGGCCGGCCCCTGGCATACCGCCTCGGCATGGGGGAATGTGCCTTCATCACCATCGGCTCCATGACTGCCGACTCGCGCAACGGCAACGACCACCAGGCGCCGGAACTGGTGCGTGACCAGAGCGACGGGGCCTGGACCCTGTGGCGCAACATGGCGCGCAAGGTACAGGGCCTCGGCAAGCCGGAAACCTTCTGCGGCAACGTGGACGAGAGCAAGTGGGAGTCGTTCACGCTCACGATGCGCAGCCCCTTGCTGATCCAGCGCATCCAGGCACTCTCAGGCAATCCGCCCGGCACCGGCGGGCTCATGACCTTCAAGGATTCGAGCTGGCTGATGTCGATCGTGGTGCCGCACGCGCCGCACTTCGAGGGCCAGCCCGAGGGGGTCTACACGCTGTGGGGCTACGGGCTGCTTATCGACACCCAGGGCAACCACGTCGACAAGACGATGGCACAGGCTGGTGGCCAGGAAATTCTCACGGAACTGATGCATCACCTGGGCTTCGAGGACATCCTCGAGGAAGTGCGGCGCACCACGACCGTGGTGCCGGTGATGATGCCCTACATCACCAGCGAGTTCGCATGTCGCAGCGCATCGGACCGCCCGCCCGTCATACCGGCCGGCGCGAAGAACTTCGCCCTGCTGGGCCAGTACGTGGAGATTCCGGAGGATGTGGTCTTCACGGTCGAGTACTCGGTGCGCGGCGCGATGCACGGGGTGTACGGACTCACGGGCCTGGGCCTCGAGGTGCCGCCCATCTACCACGGCATCGCCGATCCGAAGGTGGCGCTCGCGAGCCTGCGCACATTGATGGGTTGACGCGCGAAGCTTGATCCATCTCAACACCCACCGCTGGTCGGGCGCGCAAGATTCCTCTTCAGCCACCCAAGGAGACAGTCGCGTGCCTTTCCTGTCGAAGAATGTCGGAATCCTCGACCGGGCGCTGAGCTACGGACATGACTGCATGGAGGCGCTGCGATGTGCATGACCCTGCTCAGGAAACTCGCCACAGCGAAGCTGCCTTGCACCGAGGCCGCCCTGGCGACGATCGACAGGCTGCGCGTGCTCGAAGCCGCCGGGCACGTCAAGGTGCGGATTCCTCCTGCCCACGTGGACTGCGACGACTGCCTGCGCCAGGACGCGGCCACGGTATTCGAGATCACGCTCCGGGGATGGAAGGCGCTTGCCGCCGATGCGCCCGAAGAGGAAGCACCGTTGCGTCGCGGGTAGATGAAGCTATCGGATGCTGGAGGCGAACCATCGAAAGATGTTCTGCCGGCTCTCCGAGCTACCTCCAGTCCGCACGAAGAGGAAGCCGGTTTTCGCGTTGCCCAGCCAGTCGACTGGAATGCCTGCGGTTCGCAGAGCCTCGATTTCATCTCGCGCGTTCATGCCGAGCGGCAGTTTCAAGGTGATGGTCGCGCTGTGGATGGTCCGCCTTTTCGTCATTCGCTTCCCTTGCGTATTCCTGGAGATCCGGTCGAACCATTCCCCTACGCAGGACCGGCAGCCAGGAGCCTTGCGCGCACCATGCCTTCGCGCAAGGCACGGGCAACATCGGCGGACATGCCGTTCCTTGAATCGAAGGTGGTTGCCTCGCCTGCACCCGATCTCGCGACGACGGCAGCCTGCGCGCCACCCGGCGTCTCCACCACTTGCTGCAGGTACAGATCGAAGCGCCCATGAAAGCCGAGAGGGAGCAATTCACCATGCTCCCGCAGGACGGCTTGCCGATAACGCGGCCCGGGGAAGAAAGCGGACTTCCAGCGAATGCTCGCACCCGTGTCATCGATGGAGGTCACGCGAGCTCCAACGAAGACCGCACCATCGGCGAACATGCTGAATTTTCCGAGCGCCTCGAAGTACTGGAACTGACGGTCGATACGCTCCTGAACCCGGCCGATCGTGTACTCGATCGGTTTCGGCGCAAACGGCGCCTGGCAGGCGGCCCTTATACGCGCACCGAGCGTTGTGCCCACGGCGACTTCACTGGGCGGAGTCACACGCAGATCGTGGAACATTGCCGTCATGGCCTGCGCGCAGCGGCAGCCGATGGCGGGCCGATCTTCGCAAGCACGTATGAAGCACTGGCCGATGCAGCGGAAAGAGCGGCGTGCAAGTGGATGTGCGTTGGCTTGCTCTCGCAGGAAGGGAATGCAGCAGCCATTCGACGGCCGTTCTCCGTGATCTGGAACATCGTCGCCATGATCACTTTGCCCCCGGTGGAAGGCGTCGAGTCCACACGCAGATCCGCGCGCACGAGACCACCAAGAACCAGAACCTTGATCTCCTCGATTTCATCGAGCGAGAAGGTTCTCGCCGGCAATGCCCCTTCGACCAGGCGATGCAGCAACAGCATGGGCATGGGACTCCCCCCAAAACCGCCAGCGATGGACTGATTGTTACGCGGGCTGACAGTTAGATCATCCTAAGACTGCGAAAGCTTTAAAACCAGGATAGAAATTTCGTCGAACAGGTACAAAACTATCAAGCTGCCGGAATGCCCTCTGGCTTGACGATGGAAGAGCTATCATCGATTTTCTTTCTATCTGAAACAGCGCCTACCCTAGGGCTGTGAATAGCCGTCAACTAATTCGCGAAGGACGCAAGCGCCTCCAGATGAGCGAGCAGCAATTTGCTGATGCGCTGGGGGTGAGCCGTGGCGCAGTACAGCAATGGGAAAAACAAGGCGGCACAGCTCCCAAGCGCGCCAACCAGGCGCGTGTGGCCAAGCTGCTTGGAATTTCCGTTGCGGAACTTGTCTCGGGTGTGTCGGCGGGTGCGCGGGGAGTCGACGTGCGCGCTGAGGTTCCCCTGGTGTCCGAGGTCGAGGCAGGCAACTACACCGTCATCGACAACTTCAAGCCGACGACGCAATTCGACACCATCCCGGTGAGCGTGCCGGTCAAGAAGCACACCTACGCACTGCGGGTGCATGGCGACAGCATGGTCAGCGAGGCCGGCGACTCGTTTCCCGCCGGGTCCATCCTGATCGTGGAGCCGGAGATGGAGGCGGTGCCCGGCGACTATGTCATCGCGCTGAACGAGGCCAGCGAGACCACGTTCAAGCAACTCGTGAAAGACGGCGGAGACCTGTATCTCAAGCCGTTGAACAGCCGTTACCCCATCAAGCCGCTCGGCGATGCCCAGGTCATCGGCGTGGTGCGCGAGTTCACCAAGCGTTTTCGATAGCCGTCGCGAAAAACGCACGATGGCGTAGATAGATTTTCTACGCAGAGATACATTTTTCATCCTGACGCAGCAACGGCCTGAATTGCCCGAACAAGGCACGGGGGCTGCGGCGAAAGGATTGAAAACATGGGTCCGCCGCAGTACCGGGATCGGTTTGAATTCGTGTTCCATGTCGAGCAAAGCACCGATGGCCAAACAGTCGTGTGCAGAGCGGAAATCTTCGAGTACTCGGTCCTGAAGGCCGTGTTGCAGATCGTGGACACGAAGCTCACGCGCCTGGAAGTCGTCGACGCGGTCCTGGGTCGCTGCATCCGGTGGGCGGACCTCCGGATTGCCAGCGGCGATGCTTTCTGATCTGCATCCAGATCGCAGCGTTGCCTCAGCGGCACCAAGCGTCGATCTGGCGGATGAGGTCCGACCACAAGGCCTGTACCGCCACGGCCGCCAGCAGCAGGCCGGCCACCCGCGCACCCCAGGTCTGGCGTGCCCCGCCGCCGCCCCACCGCAAGCGCTGCCAGAGCCACGGCCCGATCAGTAGCGAAAGACTGCTCCCGAGCGCAAACAACGCCATCAGTCCGGCGCCCTGCAATGGGCCGTTGCCCAGGCTGGCCAGCATCAGGGCTGAATAGAGCAGCCCGCAAGGCAGCGCGACCCAAAGCAGCCCGGTCGCAAGCACGCCCAGCCACGTGCCGCCGGCATGGGGGCGAAGACGCGACTCGAGCGAGCGGCCGACGCGCTGCGCCCACAGCGGCTGCCGCCCCGTGGCTGCCAGCATCGCGCCCCAGGCGAACACGAAGACGTGCAGCAGCACCCACAGCGGCCGCAGCGCGGCAACCTGCGTGCTGGCCTGCGCCAGGCTGTCGACGCTGGCCGCTGCAATGGCGCCTGCCGTCGCGTAGCTCGCGATTCGGCCGAGATGGAAGGCGGCCGGCGCCGCTCGCGCCGACGCGGCGCCCTGCCCCGCCGGCACGAGCGGCACGATCCGTATCACCGCCGATGAAGCAGCGCCGCACATCGCCACGCAATGCGGCCCACCGGCCAGGCCCATGAGAAACGCGGCACTGGCGAGCGCGAGTTGCATGGTCAGACCACGCGGGAAAAGCGCGTGCGGGTCGCGCGGCAGTACCGGTCGAACACCATGGCGACCGCGCGCACCAGGAACCAGCCCTGCTCGGTGACCACCAGATCGTGGTCGCTCAGCCGCACCAGGCCGTGAGCGACCATCGGCCCGAGCGCCGCGAACTCGGTGGCGAAGTAGCGCTGGAAGTCGACTGCAAACGCGTCCCCCATGACGTTGAAGTCGACCCGACCGCGGCACATCAGCGCCATGATCACGTCCCTCCGCAACAGATCGTCGCGCGACAGCGCAAGGCCGCGAACCACGGGCAGGCGCCCCTGGTCGAGGAGGTCGTAGTACTCGTCGAGGCTCTTTGCGTTCTGGCTGTAAGTGGCGCCCACGCGGCCGATGCCGGAGACGCCGAGTGCGATCAGGTCGCCCTCGGGCCTGGTGCCATAGCCCTGGAAGTCGCGCTGCAAGCGCCCTTGCCTCCTGGCAACCGCGAGAGGATCGTCGGGCAGCGCGAAGTGGTCCATGCCGATGTAGACGTAACCCGCTTCGGTCAGCCGCGTGATCGCGCTTGCGAGCATGCGCACCCGCGTGGCGGCATCAGGCAATTCTTCGGCCGCAATGCGCCGCTGCGGCTTGAAGCGCTCGGGCAGATGCGCATAGGCGTAGAGCGCAATGCGGTCGGGTCGCAGCTCGTTGATCTGCGCGAGCGTGCGCTCGAAGGAGGCGTCGTTCTGCCGCGGCAGGCCGTAGATCAGGTCGACGTTGATCGATTCGAAACCCAGCGTGCGCGCCGCATCCATCAGCGAGAAGACCTGCGACGCCGGCTGGATGCGATGCACCGCTTGCTGCACCTCGGGGTCGAAGTCCTGCACGCCGAAGCTCAGGCGATTGAAGCCCAGCGCGGCCAGGTTCGCCAGCCGCTGCGCATCGACCGTGCGCGGATCGATCTCGATGGAGCGCTCGCCTCCGGGCACGAAGGCGAAAGACCGGTGCAGCAGCGCCATGAGCTCGCCCAACTCCGAGTCGTCGAGGAAGGTCGGCGAGCCACCCCCTAGGTGCAGCTGGCCTGCGGTGGCGCTGCGGCCCAGTTGCGCGACTTGCAGCTCCACCTCGCGCGCGAGGTAGGCCAGGTACTGCCGGCCCCGCTCGCGGTGGCGAGTGACGACCTTGTTGCAGGCGCAGTAGTAGCACAGCGACTCGCAGAACGGAATATGGACGTACAGCGACAGCGGCGGCGCCTCAGCGCCCGCCGCGCGCCGACGGCTCAGCGCCCTGGCGTAGTCGTCGGCGCCGAAGGCCTCGACGAAACGGTCGGCTGTGGGATAGGAGGTGTAGCGCGGCCCGGGAACGTCGAACTCCCTCAGCAGATCGATGGGTAGCGGTGCCTGTACGGGCACAGGAGCAACGGCGGCAGGAATCATTGCGAGGGTGTCCGCAGAGGTGCTCCAGAAGGTTCCGAAGCCGATGGCCTGGCGAGCAATGCCGTGCATGCGCTCGACGACGCCGCCATCAGCCAGAAGACGAAGAAGGCGGCGGTGTAGATACCCTGGCGCGACATCCGCAACGCATCTGCCCCGCAGAACGCATTGACGGGATCGACGAGCGCGAACACCAGTACCTCCATGCCGCAGGCCACCAGGAAGGACGGCCACAGGATGCCCGCGAGCTGGCGCACTCCGTTCATGGCGCGGCCTTCCGGGCCGGCGGCGGCATGTCGCTCGCGGGCGTGGTCGCGTGGTTGCGACCGGTCAGCGCGGGCAGCAGCTTCTTCGCGGCCAGGGTCTTGTTGATCTCGACGCCTTCGCGGTAGTAGTCCTCGGACACCAGCGCATCGGGGCTGCGCCAGGCCAGCCAGAAGGTCACGAAGCTCGCGACCACCACGACCGCCGGACCGCCGATCACCATCCAGAGCAGCGGATAGCGCCACCAGGCCTGGGCCGCCGGTTCGTTCGTTGTCGCCATTGTTGTTGCGTTCATCTCGACCTTTCAGCGCGGCACAAGGAAGGCCGCTTTTTCCGAAACCTGGGCACCGCCGCCCTCCTCGCGGATGCCGAAGTGCACCGTGTGCGATCCGGCAGGCACGGCCCCATAAGGCACCTGCAGCCGCACCGCGACCCAGCGCGACTGGGCGGCGTCGACCGTCACCGGCTCGTCGGGCGAGACGCTGAGGCCTTCCAGTCCGTCGGCGACGATGCGGTACTGCTGCGGTTTTTCAGTGGCGTTCATGATCTGGAGCCGATAGACGTTCTCCAGCCGCCCGCCCTCGGCAATGCGGGCCAGCGAGGCGCGGTCGCGCACCACGTCGACCTTGAACGGCGTGCGCACGATCAGGCTGGCCAGCAGTCCGGTCACAAGCAGTGCCAGGATCGTCGTGTAGAGCAGCACGCGCGGCCGCAGCACGCGCCGCAGCAGTTCGCGGCGCGACCAGCCGGCTTCCATGCCGTTTTGCGTGTCGTAGCGGATCAGCCGCGGCGGGTAGGCCATCTTCTGCATGACGGTGTCGCAGGCATCCACGCAAAGGCCGCAGCCGATGCACTCGTACTGCAGGCCCTGGCGGATGTCGATGCCGGTCGGGCACACCTGCACGCACAGGCCGCAGTCGATGCAGTCGCCCAGCGCCAGCGTGCGTGGGTCGGGGCCCTTGCGGCGCGGCGCGCGAGGTTCGCCGCGCTGCGGGTCGTAGGTGACGATGAGCGTGTCGCGGTCGAACATGGCGCTCTGGAAGCGCGCATAGGGGCACATGTACTTGCAGACCTGCTCGCGCATGAAGCCGGCATTGCCGTAGGTGGCAAAGCCGTAGAAGAAAACCCAGAACACCTCCCACGAGCCCATCTGCGTCTGCAGGAAGGCCATGCCCAGTTCGCGGATGGGCGTGAAGTAGCCCACGAAGGTGAAGCCGGTCCACAGCGCGATGCCGATCCAGACGATGTGCTTGAACCATTTCTTGACCAGCTTCTCGAGCGACATCGGCTCGGCGTCCAGCCGCATGCGCGCGGTGCGGTTGCCTTCGATCTTGTGCTCCACCCACATGAAGATCTCGGTGTAGACCGTCTGCGGGCAGGCGTAGCCGCACCACAGCCGCCCCGCCACCGCGGTGAAGAGAAAGAGCGACAGCGCACTGATGACCAGCAGGCCCGAGAGATAGATCAGGTCCTGCGGATACAGCACCAGCCCGAAGATGTAGAAGCGGCGCGCGGCCAGGTCGAACAGCACCATCTGCCGCTCGCCCCACTCCACCCACGGCAGGCCGTAGAACACCAGCTGCGTAAGAAAGACCATGGCCCAGCGCCAGCGCGCGAACATGCCGCGCACCGTGCGGGGATAGATCTTCTTCGTGGCTTCGTAAAGGCCGACCTCCTCGCTGCCCGCGCTGACGATGGGAATGATCTTCCGGGTCATGGCGTTGCGCCGATCTCGGGTTTCACGGCGTGGCCGCAGCCGTGTTGGTGTTGTTGGAGAACCCCCAGACATACGACGCGAGCATCCGGATCTGCGCCTCGGTAAGACGGCCTTCCTGCGCGGGCATCTCGTTGTGCTTGCCCCCGTTGATCATCTGGACGATGGCGGCCTCGCCGTAGCCGTGGAGCCAGATCTTGTCGCTCAGGTTGGGCGCACCGATGGCCTGGTTGCCCACGCCGCCGATGCCGTGGCAGGCCGCGCAGACCGTGAACTTCGACTTTCCGAGGCCGGCACGCAACGAATCGTGCGGCTCGCCCGCCAGGCTCAGCACGTAGTTGGCAACGTTCTTCACTTCGTCCGGTGTGCCGACGGCAGCCGCCATGGGCGGCATCACGCCGACTCGGCCCTTGGTGATGCTCTCGACGATCTTCTCGGGCGTGCCGCCGTGCAGCCAGTCCTTGTCGGTCAGGTTGGGAAAGCCCTTGCTGCCGCGCGCGTCGGAACCATGGCACTGGGCGCAGTTGTTCATGAAGAGACGCTCCCCGATGGCCCTGGCCTGCGGGTCCCTTGCAACCTCCTCGACCGGCATGGCGGCGTATTTCGCGTAGACGGGTGCCAGCTCTTGCGTGGCCTTGGCGATGTCCGCCTCGTATTCGCCGCGCGAACTCCAGTCGGACTGGCCGCGAAAACTCCCCAGGCCCGGAAAGATCGCCAGGTAGCCCAGCCCGAAGACGATGGTCAGCACGAACAGGCCGATCCACCACATGGGCAACGGGTTGTTGGCTTCGCGCAGGTCCTCGTCCCAGACGTGGCCCGTGGTGTTGTCGGCGTTCGGCGCAACCCGCTTGCGGGCTGTGAACCACAGCAGCAGCACGCAGCCGAGGATGCTCAGCAGCGAGGCCGCGGCCACGTAGTTCGACCAGAAATGGCTGATGAAATCGCTCATCGTGGTTCTCCCTTCAGTCCTGCTCAAACGGCAAGCGGGCCGCTTCCTGGAAGTCGCGCGCGTTGCGACGCGAATACGCCCAGATCACGATGCCGATGAATAGCGCGAAGCACACGACGGTGGCTGCAACGCGCAAGGTGGTGACGTCGATCATGGTTTCGGTCCTTTGCCGCTGTGCTTACTTGAGAGCCAGGCCCAGCGATTGCAGGTAGGCCACCGTGGCCTCCATCTCGGTCTTGCCCGTGACCTCTTCCGTGGCCTTGGCGATTTCCTCGTCGGTGTAGGGCACGCCGACACGGCGCAGCGCGCGCATGTGGGTTGGCAAGGCTTCGGCGTCGACGAGGGCCTTTTCCAGCCATGAATAGGCCGGCATGTTCGATTCGGGAACCAGGTCGCGCGGATTGTTCAGGTGGATGCGGTGCCACTCGTCGCTGTACTTGCCGCCCACGCGATGCAGGTCGGGGCCGGTGCGCTTGCTGCCCCACTGGAACGGGTGGTCGTAGACGAACTCCCCAGCCACCGAGTAGTGGCCGTAGCGCAGCGTCTCCGAGCGGAAGGGCCGGATCATCTGCGAGTGGCAGTTGTAGCAACCCTCGCGCAGGTAGACGTCGCGGCCGGCGAGCTGCAGCGGCGTGAGCGGCTTGACGCCCTGCACCGCCTCGGTGGTCGACTTCTGGAAGAAGAGCGGCACGATCTCGACAAGGCCGCCGACGGCCACGACCACGAGGATAAGCACGATCATCAGCAGGTTGTTGGTCTCGATCTTCTCGTGGGTAAAGCCGCTGGACTTGGGAGTGTTCGGGTTCATCGTGCGTCCTCAGGCGTGGGCCATGACGGGGGGCGGGATCTCGACGCGCACCGAGCGGCCCGAGATGACGGTCATCCAGACGTTCCAGGCCATCACCAGCATCCCGGACAGATAGAGCAGTCCGCCGATCAGGCGCACCACGTAGAACGGGAAAGTGGCCTTCACGCTCTCCACGAAGGTGTAGGTGAGCGTGCCGTCGGGGTTGATGGCGCGCCACATCAGCCCTTGCATCACGCCGGCGATCCACATGGCGGCGATGTACAGGACGATGCCGATGGTGGCGATCCAGAAGTGCGCCTCGATGGCCTTCACGCTGTACATGGTGGTGCGGCCATACATGCGCGGGATCAGGTAGTAGAGCGAGCCCATGGTGATGAACCCCACCCAGCCGAGCGCGCCGGAGTGCACGTGGCCGATGGTCCAGTCGGTGTAGTGGCTCAGGGCGTTGACGGTCTTGATGGACATCATCGGACCCTCGAAGGTCGACATGCCGTAGAACGACAGCGCGACGATCAGGAAGCGCAGGATCGGGTCGGTGCGCAGCTTGTGCCAGGCGCCCGAAAGCGTCATCACGCCGTTGATCATGCCGCCCCAGCTCGGCGCCAGCAGGATCAGCGAGAACACCATGCCCAGCGATTGCGTCCAGTCCGGCAGCGCCGTGTAGTGCAGGTGGTGCGGGCCGGCCCACATGTAGGTGAAGATCAGCGCCCAGAAGTGGACGATGGACAGCCGGTACGAATACACCGGCCGGCCGGCCTGCTTGGGGATGTAGTAATACATCATCCCGAGGAAGCCCGCGGTGAGGAAGAAGCCCACGGCGTTGTGGCCGTACCACCACTGCACCATCGCGTCCTGTACGCCGGCGTAGGCCGAGTAGCTTTTCATCCAGCCCGCCGGAACCTCTGCGCTGTTGACGATGTGCAGCAGCGCCACCGCGATGATGAAGGCTCCGAAGAACCAGTTCGCCACGTAGATGTGGCGCACGCGGCGCATGCCGATGGTGCCGAAGAACACGATGGCGTAGGCCACCCAGACCACCGCGATCAGCAGGTCGATGGGCCACTCCAGCTCGGCGTATTCCTTGCCGCTGGTGTAGCCCATCGGCAGGCTGATGGCGGCCGCGACGATCACGGCCTGCCACCCCCAGAACACGAAGGACGCGAGCTTCGGCGCGAAGAGGCCCACCTGGCAGGTGCGCTGAACCACGTGGAAGCTCGTGGCCATCAGCGCGCAGCCGCCGAACGCGAAGATGACCGCGTTGGTGTGCAGCGGCCGCAGTCGCCCGTAGCTGAGCCATGGAATGCCGAGGTTGAGCTCGGGCCAGGTCAGCTGGGAGGCGATGATCACGCCGACCAGCATGCCGACCACGCCCCAGACCACGGACATGAGCGCGAACTGCCGCACGACGGTGTCGTCGTATACCGCGGCGGGTGGGTTCGGTTGTTGCATCGTCGTGCCCTTGAATGAGTTGTGGGCAGTTTCCGTGGGCGTCTGCCTCGCGGGCTTGATGCAAATCAATCGCCGTGCAGGATGCGGTCGCCTTCGGTTTCGACGTCGTCGAACTGGCCGCGCTCGATCGCCCACCAGAGCCCGCCGAGGATCGCGAGAACCAGCACCACGGACAGCGGGATGAGCAGGAAGAGGATGTCCATCAGCGGCGTGCCTTGCCGGCGGCCGCGAGCCGCGCCGCATTGAGGACCACCACGAGGGAGCTCGCGGCCATGCCCAGGCCCGCGAGCCACGCCGGCAACCAGCCCGCCACGGCGAGCGGCACGCACAGCGCGTTGTAGCCCGCGGCCCACCAGAGGTTCTGGCGCACCACGTGCAGCGTCTTGCGGGCTTGTACGATGGCATCTGGAATGGTTGCGAGCCTGTCGCCCAGCACGACGAAATCGGCGTGCGCGCGCGACAGCGGCACGCTGCGGCCGAAGGCGAACGAGGCGTTCGCACGCGCCAGCGAGGGACCGTCGTTCAGGCCGTCGCCCACCATCGCAATCTGCCGTCCCTCGGCCTGCAGCCGCCAGAGCACGTCGAGCTTGTCCTCCGGCGTGCAGCCACCCTGCGCGAAGTCGATGCCGCAGCGCGCGGCGATCTCCTTCGCGGCGCCGTCGCGATCGCCCGAGAGCAGCCGCACCGTCAGGCCCTGCGCGCGCAGCGCAGCCACCGCAACGGCGGCATCGGCGCGAAGCTCTTCGGCCAGCACGAAGCTGGCGACCCACCCCTGCTCGTCGGCCAGGTGGACCTGCGCAGCGTCAACCTCCAGCGCATTCACGCTGCAGAAGGTCGACGAGCCAAGACGCGCACGCTGGCCTGTTCCGGTGCGCGCATGCGCTCTGCGCAGCAGGCCTTCGAGCCCGAGCCCTGCCGCTTCGGTGGCCTGTTCCACGGTCCAGCCCGGTGGCGAGCGGAACTGAGCATTCCACGCATTCACCAGCGCCTGCGCAACAGGATGCAGCGACTGCGCAGCGAGCGCCGCCGCCATTTCAAGTGCGTCGCCGGGCCGCAGGCCCTGCCGGCAATAGATGCGCTCCAGCCGCGGGATGTCGCCCGTCAACGTGCCCGTCTTGTCGAACACGACCGTATCGACCGATGCCAGTGCCTCCAGCGCCTGCAGGTTGGAAGTCAGCACGCCGCCGCGCGCCAGGGCGCCGGCGCTCGCGAGCATGGCAGCCGGGGTCGCGAGCGAGAGCGCACAGGGGCAGGTCACGATGAGCACCGCGACCGCCACCATCAGCGCCTTGCCCGGGTCCGTGTGCCACCAGAACACTGCCGCCACCGCCGCCGATGCGAGCACCGCGACGAGGAAAGGCCGCGCCACCCGGTCCGCCAGCAGCGCCAGGCGCGGCTTGCGCGAGGCGGCGCTTTCCATCAGCCGCACGATCTGGGCGAAGCGCGTGCCCTCGCCCACCGATTCGATCCGCACACTGACCACCGCCGAGAGGTTGTGGCTGCCGGCCAGCACGCGGTCGCCGCGGGGGCGCGGCACGGGGCGGGATTCGCCGGTCAGCAGGGCCTCGTCGGCGCTGGTGTCGCCTTCGATCACCACGCCGTCGGCCGGAAACGCCTCGCCGGGGCGCACGCGCACCACGTCTGCGGCTGCAAGCCTGCGCACGGCCACGTGGGTCCAGCTGCCATCGGGAGCGAGTCGATCGATGCTGTCGGGCAGGCGGTTCATCAGGGCCTCGAGCGAGCCGGCGGTACGGTCTCGCAGGCGTGCCTCGAGCCAGCGGCCGGTCAGCAGGAAGAAGACGAACATCGTCAGCGAGTCGAAGTAGACCTCGTGGCCCAGCGGCCCGCTGGCGTCGAAGGTGGCGGCGCTGCTGACCGCGAAAGTCGCGAGCACGCCGAACGCCACCGGAAGATCCATGCCGATACGGCCCGCGCGCAGGTCGCGCCAGGCGCTGCTGAAGAAGGGACCGCAGGAGAACAACACGACGGGCAGCGTGAGCACCCAGGAGGCCCAGCGCAGCAACTGCGCGGCGTCGTCCGTCATGTCGCCCGGCCTGGCGATGTAAGCCGGGTAGGCATACATCATCACCTGCATCATGCAGAAGCCCGAGACCAGCCAGCGCCACAGCGCCATGCGCAGTTCGCGCGCGCGCCCCGCGCTTGCCAACTGGCTGCCGGCGGGAACCAGCGGGTATCCGGCCGCGGCCGAAGCCTCGAACCAGCGTGAAGGCCGGGTGACCGCGGCCGACCACACAACGCGCGCCCGCCGGCTGGCCCCATTGACCTGTGCCTCGCGCACTCCGGGCACCTTCAGCAGCGCAGCCTCGACGGTGAAAGCGCAAGCGGTGCAGTGCATGCCTTCGACCGCGACCTGCGATGCCCACTGGCCGGTAGCTGCATCGCCCTCCTCCAGCTGGCCGAACGCCGGCCATTCGGCCGGGTCGTCGAGCACCTGCCAGGTGTCGGCGGTGGCCGCAGCGGCCGACGGATGCGTAGAGAACGGGGCGAGCGCAGCTTGCATCGGAGCGAGGCTAAGGGCGGGCCTCGCAGTGCCCTTTGATCTGCATCAACGTCCGAAGCCGTGGCCTGCCTAAGCTCGCGACATACCTTTCCCTGGAGACCTCACATGTTCAAGCGCATCCTCGTCGCCACCGACGGCTCCACACTCTCGAAGAAGGCTGTCGCGAGCGCGATCGCTCTCGCCGCACAGAACGATGCCGACCTGGTGGCGATCAACGTGGTTCCGCGCTACCCCCGAAGCTACTTCGAGGGCTCCATGACCTTTTCGCCAGAGGACATCGGCCGCGTCGAGAAGCAATGGGCCGAGAAGGCACAGGCAATGCTCGACACCGTGAGCGCACGCGCCAAGGAAAGCGGCGTGCGTGTCAAGACGGCAACGGCCAACTCGGACCTTGTGGCGGAGTCGATCATCGCCGCGGCGAAAAAGCACAAGAGCGACCTGATCGTGATGGCCTCGCACGGCCGCAAGGGCATCAAGCGGCTGCTGCTTGGCAGCGAGACGCAGCACGTGCTGGCGCATTCGGCGCTGCCTGTGCTGGTGCTTCGGTAGCCGGGTTCATTGCGATATCTCGCAAACACAATTCCCCTAGTCCTCTTCATGCACCCGGTACTGGTCCGTCAGCGTCTGCTGGATGGCCGGCGGCACGGCTTCGTAGTGTGACAACGCGATGGTGTAGCGGCCCTGGCCGCTGGTCATTGCATTGAGCCGCGACTGGTAGTTGGCCAGTTCGGCCATGGGCACCTGCCCGCCGACGGTCACAACACCGCCCCCCAGAGCCGACGTTCCGGTAACCAGGCCGCGCCGCGACGACAGGTCGCTCGTGACATCGCCGACGGAATGCTCCGGCACGTCGATCTCGATCTGGACGATCGGCTCGAGCACGACCGGCCGGGCCTCGCGGATGGCGGCCATGAAGGCCTTGCGGCCGGCAGTCGCAAAGGCGATGTCCTTGCTGTCGACGCTGTGGTGCTTGCCATCGTGCACAACAACGCGCACATCGACCACCGGGTAGCCGGCGATCGCGCCGCACACCAGCACCTCGCGCACGCCCTTCTCGACCGCGGGGATGAACTGGCCCGGAATCGCCCCGCCCCTTACCTCATCGGCGAACTGGAAGCCCGCACCGCGCGCCAACGGCTCGATGCGCAGGAAGACTTCGCCGAACTGGCCAGCGCCGCCGGTCTGTTTCTTGTGCCGGTGGTGGCCCTCGGCCGGCACGGTCACGCTCTCGCGGTAGGCAATGCGGGGCGGCCGCGTCTGGACCTCGAAGCGATACACCTCGCGCAGGCGTTCGAGCACGATGCGCAGGTGCAGTTCGCCGAGCCCGTAGAGGACTGTCTCGTTGGTCGCGGCCACATGCTCGATGCGCAGGCACGGATCCTCGGCCGTGAGCTTGCCGAGGATCTCCCAGGCGCGCTGCTCGTCGCCATGGCGCTTGGGCTCCACGGCCAGGCCGTACACCGGCACCGGGAACGCCAGAGGTGCGAGATGCACGTGGCTGTCTTCGGCCACATCGTGCAGCACAGCGTCGAAATGGATCTCCTCGACCTTGGCCACCGCCACGATGTCGCCGGGCACCGCGTGCGACACCTCGACATGGTCCTTGCCCTGGAGCATGAACAGGTGCCCCACCTTGAAGGGCTTGCGGCCGTCGCCGATGTAGAGCTGGCTGTCGCGTGTGAGCGTGCCCTGGTGCACACGGAAGATGCCCATCTTGCCGACATAGGGGTCGATCGTGACCTTGAACACGTGCGCCAGCACGTGCAGCGACGGGTCGGGCCTGGCCTCCATGGGCTTGGCCTGCGCGCCCTCGCCGACGATGAAGTCCGGCGGGTTGGCCTCGGTCGGGTCTGGCAGGAGCTTGACGATCACATCCAACAGCTCGGCCACGCCGGCGCCGCTGCGCGACGAGACGAAGCACACCGGGATCAGGTGGCCCTCGCGCAACGCCTGCTCGAGCGGCGCATGCAGCTCGGCCGGATCCACGTCGCCTTCTTCGAGGTAGCGGTCGACGAAGGCCGCGTCGACCTCGACCACCTGCTCCACCAGCGCGCGGTGCGCCGCTTCGACAGGGCCGAAGTCGGATCGCCCGAAGCGGTTGAAAAAACAGTCCACCACCTGCCTGCCGACCCCGTCGGGCAGGTTCAGCGGCAGGCATTCGCGGCCGAAGGTGGCCTGGATGTCGGCCAGCAGGCCCGCGAGCGAGACGCCCTGCGAGTCGATCTTGGTGACGATGATCATGCGGGCGAGGTGGCGCGAGGCCGCGTACTCCATCATGCGCACCGCCATCGGCTCGATGCCGGTCGCGGCATTGATGACCACCGCCGCCGTTTCGACCGCCTCCAGCGCCGGCAGGCTCTGGCCAAGGAAGTCGGGGCCGCCGGGCGTGTCGATGAAGTGGATGCGCGTGCCGGCATGCGTGAGGTGCATCACCGATGCATTGAGCGAGTGCTGCATGCGGCGCTCGAGCGGGTCGTGGTCGCTGACGGTGCTGCCGCGTTCGATGCTCCCGCAGGCCCCGATAGCACCCGCCTTGTACAACAAAGCCTCGGCAAGAGAGGTCTTGCCGGCGGCCGCGGCGCCGACGAGCGCCAGCGTTCGCACTGCTTCCACTTCGGCCGCGAGGCCGTTCGATCGGCTTGGCATGGCATGGACTCCTTGGCGTCCGCAAAGCTGGCCCGGCGGCCCGCAAGGGCTCGGGCGGTGCGCAAAGACGCCGGGTCAGCGTACGGGATTGACCGTGCCAACGCAAGCCGGGTGCGCGCGGCGCGCATATCGCAGGCTCACTTGGCCTTCCTTCCTTCGGGCGCATAGCCTCCGAGAAAGGTCTGCAGAGCCCGTCGCGTCGCTTCCCGCAAATCCTTTCGGGACAACGGTCCATCGATACCGATAAGAGCCGGCATGACGGTCTCCGAATCCAGCAATGCCGTCAGGTGGCGTGCCGCTACCTGCGGATCGGCCTTGCGCAGCCGGCCCTTTTGCATCTGCAGTTCCAGGAACCCCGCCAGCTCGGTCAGCCCCTTCTTGGGCCCACCTTCGTAGAACAACCGCCCGATGTCGCTGCGGCCGGACTCCGCGATCACGGCCCTGCGCGCCTGGATGGCCTCCTGCGAACACACCACTGCCAGGATTTTTTCGCCGAAGCGCTGCAGCACCTGCTCGAGGTCGTCGTCGCTCTCCTGCCCGAGCGCCTCAAAAATTGGCGCGAAATGGACCTTGGCCGTGCCGTGCGTCACGGCAACGAACAGCTCCTCCTTGGAGCTGAAGTAGCCATACAGCGTGGCCCTCGAGCCGCCCACGCGCGCAGCGATCTCCACCATGGAGGCCCCTTCGAATCCCAGCTCCCGGAAGACCTCGGCGGCCACCTGAACGATGGCGTCGCGCTTGGCCTCTGTTTTGACTCGCATCTAAATGTCTCCTCATTTCTAGACAACAGTGTTCATTATTAATTGACAGCCCCTGGAAGTCAAAATACATTACTAGACACTACTGTCTGTTTAACAGCAGGCCGACCCCATCACCAATCCGTCGCTCTTCAGGAGATTCGCCATGCGTCCACCTCTCACCTATGGCCTGACCTTCACGGCAGCCCTCGCGTCCACCTTCATGCTTGTCGCCTGCGGCAAGCCACCGGGCGGGCCGCCTGCCGCGCAGGGCATGCCCGAGGTCGGGGTGGTGTCGGTGCAGCCGCAGCGCGTGGCCATCACGGCCGAGCTGCCCGGGCGCACGACGCCCTTTCTCATCGCCGACGTACGGCCCCAGGTCGGCGGCATCGTGAAGGCCCGCCAGTTCCGCGAGGGCAGCGACGTGAAGGCCGGCGAAACGCTCTACCAGATCGATCCCGCCACCTACAAGGCGACCTACGACAGCAACGTCGCCGCGCTCGCCAAGGCGCAGGCCAGCCTCACGACCACGCGGCTGAAGGCCGAGCGCTACAAGGAACTGGTCGCCATCAAGGCCGTGAGCCAGCAGGACTATGACGACGCCGCTGCTTCGCTGGGCCAAGGCGAGGCCGATGTCGCCTCGGCGCGGGCCAATGTGGAGACGAGCCGCATCAACCTCGCCTATGCACGCATCGATGCGCCAATCTCCGGGCGCATCGGCAAGTCGACAGTCACGCCCGGCGCGCTGGTCACGGCGAGCCAGTCGACCGCGCTGGCCACCATCCAGCAGCTCGATCCGATCTATGTCGACGTGACGCAATCCAGCGCCGCGATGCTTCAGCTGAAGCAGGCCATGGCCCGCGGCGATCTGCAAAAGAGCGGCGCCAACGCCGCGAAGGTGCGGCTGCTGCTCGAAGACGGAAGCGCCTATCCGCTCGAAGGCAAGCTCGAATTCTCTGACGTTACCGTAGACCAGAACACCGGCGCCATCACGCTGCGCGCGGTGTTTCCCAACCCCAAGGCGGACCTGCTGCCCGGCATGTACGTGCGCGCCGTGCTGCAGGAAGGCGTGAAGGAACAGGCGCTCATGGTGCCGCAGCAGGCCGTGTCGCGCGACAGCACCGGCAAGCCGACGGCCTATGTGGTGGATGCCCAGCACAAGCTGCAGCGGCGCGTGCTCGAAACGGAACGCGCCATCGGCGACCAATGGCTGGTGCGCAGCGGCCTGCAGGCCGGCGACCAGCTCGTGGTGGACGGCCTGCAGCGCGCGGCGCCGGGCGTCGAGGTGAAGACGGTGCAGTGGAACCCCAAGTCCAAGTCCAAGCCCGGCACCGAAACCACGGCCAAGGCGGCCCTCTCCTCGCCCGGCGCCACGGCGGACTGATCCAGGAAGACCACCATGGCACGCTTCTTCATCGACCGCCCCATCTTCGCGTGGGTCCTCGCCATCATCGTGATGCTGGGCGGCGTCATGTCCATCGCCACCCTGCCGATCGCGCAGTACCCGAGCATCGCGCCGCCCGCCGTCGCGATCACCGCCAACTACCCCGGTGCTTCCGCCAAGACGCTCGAAGACACCGTCACCCAGGTCATCGAGCAGAAGATGAAGGGGCTGGACCGGCTGAGCTACATGGCCTCGACCAGCGAGTCGTCGGGCTCGGTCACCATCACGCTCACCTTCGAGAACGGCACCGACCCCGACACCGCGCAGGTGCAGGTGCAGAACAAGCTCTCGCTCGCCACGCCGCTGCTGCCGCAAGAGGTGCAGCAGCAGGGCGTCACCGTCACGAAGTCGGCCACCAACTTTCTGAACGTGTTGGCCTTCACCTCCGAAGACGGCAGCATGAACGGGTCGGACCTGTCCGACTACGTCGCGGCCAACGTCCAGGACGCAATCAGCCGCGTCGAGGGCGTGGGCGACACCACGCTCTTCGGCTCGCAGTACGCCATGCGCGTATGGCTCGACCCGAACAAGCTCTCCAGCTTCAGCCTCACGCCGCTGGATGTGAAGAACGCGATCACGGTGCAGAACGCGCAGGTTTCGGCCGGCCAGCTCGGCGGCATGCCTGCGGCAAGCAACCAGCAGCTCAACGCCACCATCACCTCGCAGACACGCCTGAAGACAGCGCAGGAGTTCGAGGACATCCTGCTGCGCACGCAGACCGACGGCTCGCAGGTCCGCCTGCGCGACGTCGCCCGAATCGAGCTCGGCAGCGAGTCGTACAACACGGTCGGTCGCTACAACGGCAAGCCGGCCGCGGGCCTGGCCATCAAGCTGGCCACCGGCGCCAATGCACTCGACACGGTCAAGGCCGTCGATGCGCGCCTCGCCGAGCTCGAGAAGTTCTTTCCGCAGGGCATGAAGGTGCAGAAGCCCTACGACACCACGCCCTTCGTGCGGATCTCCATCGAGGAGGTCATCAAGACGCTCGTAGAGGCCGTGGTGCTGGTGTTCCTGGTGATGTATCTCTTCCTGCAGAATTTCCGCGCCACGCTGATCCCGACCATTGCGGTTCCGGTGGTGCTGCTGGGCACCTTCGGCGTGCTCGCGGCCTTCGGCTTCACCATCAACACACTGACGATGTTCGCGATGGTGCTCGCCATCGGGCTGCTGGTGGACGATGCAATCGTGGTGGTCGAGAACGTCGAGCGTGTGATGGCCGATGAAGGCCTCCCGCCCAAGGAGGCCACGCGCAAGTCCATGGGCCAGATCACCGGCGCGCTGGTCGGCGTGGCCCTGGTGCTGGCGGCGGTGTTCGTGCCGATGGCTTTCTTCGGCGGCTCCACGGGCGTGATCTACCGGCAGTTCTCCATCACCATCGTCTCGGCCATGACGCTGTCGGTGCTCGTGGCGCTGGTGCTCACGCCCGCTCTTTGCGCAACCCTGCTCAAGCCGATCGACAAGGATCATGCGATGGCCACCACCGGCTTCTTCGGCTGGTTCAACCGCAGCTTCGATCGCGGCAATCGCCGCTACCAGGGCATCGTGCGGCACATGGTGGGCAAGGGCTGGCGCTACATGGCCCTGTATGCGGTCTTGTTTGCCGTGGTGGTGTTCGGCTTCATGAAGCTGCCGGTCGGCTTTCTGCCCGACGAAGACCAGGGCACGATGTTTGCGCTGGTGCAGCTGCCACCGGGCGCGACGAACACGCGCACGGAAGAAGTCATCCGCCAGGTGGAGCATCACTTCCTGGTCGATCAGAAAGACGCTGTCTCGGGCATCTTCACGGTGGCGGGTTTCAGCTTCGCGGGCAGCGGGCAGAACACGGGCTTTGCCTTCATCAAGCTCAAGCCCTGGAATGAACGCGAGGGCGAAGCACTGAGCGTGACGGGAGTGGCCGCAAAGGCCGGCGCCTTCTTCAACACGATCAGGGACGCAAAGGTGTTCGCCTTCGCACCGCCCGCCGTGGCAGAGCTCGGCAACGCGACCGGCTTCGACCTGATGCTGCAGGACCGCGCCAACCTCGGGCACGAGGCCCTGATGCAGGCGCGCAACCAACTGCTCGGCACGCTGGCCAAGGACAAGCGCCTGGTGGCCGTGCGCCCCAACGGGATGGAAGACACGCCCGAATTCAGGCTCGAGATCGATCCGCACAAGGCACAGGCCCAGGGCCTTTCGATGTCCGACATCAACGACACCTTCTCCACCGCCTGGGGCAGCAGCTACGTCAACGACTTCATCGACAAGGGGCGCGTGAAGAAGGTGATGCTGCAGGCCGATGCACAGTACCGGATGCTGCCGGAGGACATCGACCGCTGGTACGTGCGCAACAGCGCCGGAACGATGGTGCCCTTCACCTCATTCGCCAAGGCGGGCTGGAGTTCCGGCTCGCCCCGCCTGGAGCGCTACAACGGGGTGCCCTCGGTGGAAATCCTGGGCATGGCGATGCCGGGAGCCGCATCGAGCGGTGACGCACTCGCCATCGTCGAAGCCGCAGTCGCCAAACTGCCGCCGGGCATCGGCTACGAATGGACCGGCCTGTCGCGCCAGGAGAAGGCATCGAGCGGCCAGACCGGCCTGCTCTATGGGCTGTCGATCCTGATCGTGTTCCTGTGCCTTGCGGCGCTGTACGAAAGCTGGGCGATTCCGTTCTCGGTGATCCTGGTGGTGCCGCTCGGCGTGCTGGGCGCGCTTGTCGGCGCGATCCTGACGTGGAAGATGAACGACGTGTACTTCCAGGTCGGCCTGCTCACGACCATCGGGCTGGCGTCGAAGAACGCCATCCTGATCGTCGAGTTCGCGAAGGACCTGCATGCGCACGGCAAGAGCCTGGTCGAGTCGGCGATGGAGGCTGCTCGCATGCGGCTGCGGCCCATCCTCATGACCTCGCTGGCCTTCGTGCTCGGCGTGTTGCCGATGGTGCTGGGCACCGGTGCGGGGGCCGGCGCGCAGCATGCGCTGGGCACAGCGGTGATCGGCGGCATGTTGTCGGGCACGCTGCTCGCGATCTTCTTCGTGCCTCTTTTCTTCGTGCTGGTGCGCGGCCTCTTCAAGGGACGGTCGCCCTCGCCTGCTTTGCCCGCCTTGCCGGACTCGCATGCACAACCGGCTGCGGCCGCTTCCTGAGGTGTCTGCCATGAAACCGTTCCGCCTTGCTCCGCTCGCGCTCGCCGCCCTGATGGCCGGCTGCAGCCTGATTCCCACCTACCAGCAACCCGCGGCGCCCGTGGCCGGCAAATTCGCCGGCGACACAGGCAACGCCCCGGCCTCCACGCCGGTCGCCGATCTCGGCTGGCGCGATGTCTTCACCGATCCGTCGCTGCAGCGCGTGATCGAGATGAGCCTCGCCAACAACCGCGACTTGCGCGTCGCGGTGCTGAACATCGAGAAGGCCCGCGCCCAGTACCGGGTGCAGGACGCAGCGCTCTTCCCCACCGTCAACGCCAGTGCCGGCGGCAGCGGCAGCCGCACGCCGGCCGACCTGTCGTCGACCGGCGAAGCCCTCACGGCGCGGCAGTACAGCGCTTCGGTCGGGTTCAGCTCCTACGAAATCGACCTGTTCGGTCGCGTGCGAAGCCTGAGTGCGCAGGCGCTGGAGCAGTTCTTCTCCACCGCCGAGGCGCGCCGCAGCACGCAGATCACGCTGGTGGCCGAGGTGGCGACGAGCTACCTCACGCTCGCGGCCGACCAGGACCAGCTGAAGCTCGCGCGCGACACCCTGCGCAGCCAGAGCGATTCCTACAGCCTCAACCAGCGAAGCTTCGAATTGGGCGCGGCATCGGCGCTCACGCTGAGCCAGGCGCAGACCAGCGTCGACACCGCGCGCGTCGACGTCGAGCGCTATACCTCGCAGGTAGCGCAAGACCGCAATGCGCTGGTGCTGCTCGTGGGCGCCGACGTGCCGGACGAACTGCTGCCGCAATCACTGCCCGATGGCACGGCAGCCGCAGCGAGCCCGCTGGCCACCATTCCGCCCGGGCTGCCCTCGGAGCTGCTGCAACGGCGGCCCGACATCCTGCAGGCCGAGCGCGACCTGAAAGCCGCCAACGCCTACATCGGTGCGGCGCGCGCGGCTTTCTATCCGAGCATCAGCCTCACCGCGTCGGCCGGCACGTCGAGCAGCCAACTCTCGGGCCTGTTCAAGGGCGGCTCGGGCAGTTGGAGCTTCGCACCGCAGATCACGCTGCCGATCTTCGACGGCGGCGCCAACCGCGCCAACCTCAAGATCGCGACCGTGAGCCGCGACATCTCGGTGGCGCAGTACGAGAAGGCAATCCAGACGGCGTTCCGCGAGGTTTCGGACGCACTGGCGCAACGCAACACGCTGGGCCGCCAGCTCGATGCACAACAGTCGCTGGTGAACGCAACGGCGGAGAGCTACCGGCTGTCGGACGCGCGATTCCGCCGTGGCGTCGACAGCTATCTGAGCGTGCTCGATTCGCAGCGCTCGCTTTACACGGCGCAGCAGAACCTCATCACCACGCGCCTGTCGCGCCTGACGAACCTCGTGACCTTCTACAAGACGCTGGGCGGTGGATGGACGGAGAACACTGGCACGCCGATCTGAGCGCCGTTGGCAATCCGGCTCCTCGCTAAGATGCGCACGGTAACGCCCGGCATCGCCGCCGCGGCGCAATCGCCACGAGGGAGCACCTTTGACCATCGACCTGCAGACGCTGAAGTGCGGTGAATGCGGCAGCAGCGTGCTTCAACGCTCCGGTCTCAACCAGTACACCTGCGCGCATTGCGGGTCGATGTCGGTCGTCGAGGACGACGTCTCCGACCGGCTGGAGCGGGTGCTCGAGCAGGTCAAGGACGAAGCCGGCCGGAGACTGGCGGTCGAGCAGTCGGCACGCGCCAAGACCATGGCGCGGACGATAGCCCTGGCCGCGGCGGCGGTGGTGGTGCTGGTCACGGGCTTCTTCGGTGTCATGGCCTACGTCATCGACCGCAACCAGCCGCCAAGAACGTACAGGCCCGGCGGGGCTTCGACAGCGCAGCGCACCATTCCGAGCGAAGGCCTCAAGCTCGAGGCGCGCCAGGTGCTGGTGGGCAACGGCAGCTCGGCCAAACCCCAGCTGCTGGTGATTGCGCGCAACGAAACCGGCACGGCCCTCGAGCGGCCGAACGTCAAGGCGATCTTCTTCGGCCGCGACAGCCGCATCGGCGAGAACAGCGAATCTGTTCCCATCGGCACGCTGATGCCCGGCGAGATGGTGCCGATGCTGATCAATCTGCCGGGCGACGGAACCCCCGCGCGGCAGGAACTGCAGGTGGATGCGCTGTCGGCACCGTACTGGAAGATCGAGGGCCCGCCGCTGCAGTTCGCGCGCGCGCGGCTGGTGCAGCAGGAAGGCGAGACATGGCTGTATGGCCGCCTCGCCAACACGCGCAAGGATGAAATGGCACTGGTCGGCATCGAGGTGCTGGTCACGCTGTACGACAGTGCCGGAACGGTCATCGGCTTCGGGCGGGGCTTCTCGCAGGCCAGCGAGATCAGGCCGGGCGAGCGCAGCGCGGCGGAAGTGCGCATCGAGCGCCTTGGTGATCGCAAGGTGCCGGTCGCGGCATGGGACTACCGCATCGACTACAACCTCACGGCAGGCGCGCAGCAGGTGCGCAACCGGGTACTGAGCAGCAACCGCGTGATTCGCACGACCGGCGCGCCGGAGGCCCTTCCCCCGTCGCCGCGAATGAGCAGCCAGGCGCTGCTGGCCGAGGTTGCCGGGCGCTAGGTTCGGTCTTCAGGCCACGGCTTCGGGAACGCCTTCGCCGAAATAGAAAGACTGGATGTCGGCACGCTGGCGCAGGGCCTGTGCATCGCCGCCAAGTACCGCGACGCCCGCCTCGAGCACCGTTGCGCGGTCGGCGTACTGAAGCGCGACGGTGGAGTTCTGCTCGGCCACGAGGATCGACAGGCCCTGCTCGCGGTTGAGCCGCCGCAGCTGCTCGAAGATGTCGCGCACCACCAGCGGTGCCAGCCCCATCGACGGCTCGTCGAGCACCAGCAGCCGGGGCCGCGACATCAGCGCGCGGCCGATGGCCGTCATCTGCTGTTCGCCGCCGGAGCTCAGGCCGGCGAGCGTGCGTCGTCTTTCCTTCAGCTTCGGAAAGATCGCGTAGACCCGCGCGAGGTCTTCGGCGACTTCCGAGCGCCGCGTGCTGCGGCCGAGCCCGCCGGTCAGCAGGTTTTCTTCCACAGTCAGCGTGCGAAAGCAGTGGCGGCCCTCCAGCACCTGCACCAGGCCGAGCCGCACGAGATCTGCCGGGCTGGTGCGGCCGGTGTCGTGCCCGTCGAAGACGATGCGCCCGGCCGTCACCTGCCCGCGCTCGGCCGGCAGCAGGTTCGACACCGCCTTGAGCGTGGTCGACTTGCCTGCACCGTTGGCGCCGAGCAACGCGTGGATTTCGCCGGCGCGCACGTCCAGGCTCACACCGTGCAGCGCGACGATGGAGCGTTGGTACGCGGCCTCGATGGCTTCGATGCGCAACAAGGGGGCCGTCACCTCAGCTCCAGGCATGGAACGGCGGCTTCACGCCATTGAGGAAGTAGTTGCCCACGATGGCGTACTTCCAGCGCACGGGGTCATGCAGCGTGTGCGTGCGTGCATTGCGCCAATGGCGGTCGAGGTTGTACTGCCCCAGCGTCGATCGCGTGCCCGCCAGTTCGAACAGCTTGTTGGTCGCAAGAATCGCGATCTCGGTAGACAGCACCTTGGCTTCCGCCGTCGCAATCTGTGCCGCAGCCACGCTGTCGGCATCTGGCGTGGCCACCGCGCGGTCGATCGCACGGCCCGCACGCTCCAGCAGGGCCTCGCTCGCATGCAGCCGGATCTGCAGGTCGCCCACCGCCTGGATCGAGTACGGGTCTTCCCACGCATGGTCGCGCTGGCTGTCGATCCACGGGCGCGTCTTGGTGCGGATGAAATCGACCGTCTCCGCGATGGTGCCGCGCGCAATGCCCACGTCGACCGCCGCCTGGATGATCTGGAAGATGGCGCCGTCGGCCGAGGGCGTGTCATAGCCCTTGTAGGCCGGCATCAGGTGCGTCTTCGGTACCTTCACGTGGTCGATGACCACCGTGCCGCTGAGCGTGGTGCGCTGGCCGAAGGCCGACCAGTCGTCGATCACCGTGAGGCCCGGCGCATTGCGCTCGGCCACCACGTACCAGGTGTTGCCCTGCTCGTCGTTGGCCACGATGGGCACGTAGTGCGCGAGCAGCGCGCCGGTCGAATAGAACTTCTTGCCGGTCACCACCACATGGTCGCCCGCGTCGGTGAAGCGCGTCTCGAAATCGGCCGCGCGCCTGGAGCCCGATTCCGAGAACGCATTGCCCCAGCGTACGCCGCGCAGGAAGTCGGCGAAGAACAGCTTCTGCTGCGCCGCGTCGGACACCGTGCGCACCGCGGCGACGAAGCCCAGGTGGTTCTGCGTGATCTGCCCGAGCGAAGGGTCGGCCGCCGAGATGATCGCGATCACCTCGGCCAGCGTGGCATACGACACCTCTGCGCCGCCGAAGGCCTTGGGCACGTTGATGGCCCAGAGGCCGCTCTGCGAATAGGCGTCGATCTCCTCGACGGGCCAGCGGCGCAGGCGGTCGCGCTCGGAGGCGCCGACGATCAGCTTCGCGGCCAGGGCATGCGCCACGGCGATGGCTTCGGCGTCGTCGCGGATCACATGCGCGGGCGCGTCGGGCAGCGGCAGGCCGGGCACTGCATCGTTGGCTGCGGCCGGTGCGGATGCGGAGGGTTGGAGAACAGCGGACATCGGATGGCCTTTCGACTTGCGAGTGATTTCGAATGAGGACGTGCGTGGGGTTCAGTCGTCGATGCTCTTGCGCACCTTGACGTTCTTTTCCTTGGCATAGGCCAGCGAAGATTTTTCGATGATCGGCCGCAGCAGCTTCCAGTCGGGCGCGATCCAGTCGGACACCACGTTCCACTTGCTGCCGTCCCACTGCTGGAAGGCCACGCGGCCATCGCCTTCGTGGTTGTCCCAGGTCACGTTGATCGAATGGAACAGGCCCTTGGCGCCGAGCGCCGCGGCGCGTGCCTCGTCGATCTTCAGGTTTTCCAGGCCCCAGCGGACTTCGTCGCCGGTGAGCGTGCGCTTGCCGAACTTCGCCTGCGCGATGCGAATGGCCTCCACGTTCAGGATGCCGTTGAGCACGCCGAGGTTGTGATAGACGCTGCCGATGCGCTTGGTGTCCTGCAGGTTGCCCTTGCCCGCGCCGTAGACGGTCTTGGTGATCTCCTGCAGCACCGGGTACTGCGCACCCGCCGCCACGGTGGTGATGGCCACGTAGCCCTTGGCCGCATCGCCGGCCGGGATCACATCTTCCTCGGAGTTGGACCAGACGTTGCCCACGATGTGGTCGACCGGAAAGCCCGTCTTCTGCGCTGTCTTGAGCGCCACCGGATTCATCACGCCCCAGCCGCGCAGCACCACGTAGTCGGGCTTCACGCGGCGGATGGTGAGCCACTGCGATTGCTGTTCGTTGCCCGGGTGCGGTACCTCGATCTGCTGCAGCGTGAAGCCATACTTCTTCGCGAGCAGCTCATAGATCGGGATGGTCTCCTTGCCGTAGGGCGAGCCGTGGTACAGCACCACGATCTTCTTGCCCTTGAGCTTGTCGGTGCCGCCCTCCTTGCCCGCGATGTAGTTCACGATGCCCGAGGTCTCGCTGTACGGATTGAGCAGCAGCGGAAAGATGTACTTGAACACGCGGCCGTCTGTGGTGTCGGTGCGGCCGTGGTTGATGGTGAGCAGCGGCACCTTGTCGGCCGTCACGCGGTCGATCAGCGCATAGGCGATGCCGACCGACAGCGGGTTCCAGGTCGCGATGCCGGGGCGCTGCTTGAGGCGCTCGTACACCTCCACGCCGCGCTCCACTTCGTACTGCGTCTCGCCCTCCTCCCAGGTCAGCTTGACGCCGCCCACGCCGCCGTCGCGCGTGTTCACCAGGTGGAGGTAGTCGATGAAGCCGCCGAAGAAGCCCGTGCCGCCAGCCGCGTAAGGACCGACGCGATAGCTCTGCAGCGGGAAGAACTGTTCGTTGCCGTCGGCATGCGCGAGCTGCAGGCCGCTCGCGGCCAGGGTGACGGCCACGGCCGCGGTTTTCAGGTGCTTGATGAAGGACATGGTGATGAAGACTCTCGGGATGCGAAGAAAAAAGAAAAAGAAGTGCCGTTCGCTCAGGCCGGCAGGAGCCTCAAGAGGCGCCTGCGCGCGCGGTCCCAGAGGGCGACCAGCCCCTGCGGCTCGACGGCGAGGAAGAAAATGATCAGTGCGCCCAGCACGATGCGCTGGCTCATGTCGAGCACGCCCGAATCGAACCAGCCGCCGAAGAAGAAGCTGCCCACGCGCGAGAGCAGCAGCGGAAACACCACGATGAGCGCCGCGCCGAAGAAGGCCCCGCGGATCGTCGCGAGCCCGCCGATGATCACGATGAACAGGATCTGGAACGAGCGGTCGAGGTTGAAGCCCGCCGGCTCCACGGTGCGCAGGTACACGAAACCCCACAGCACGCCCGCCACGCCGACGATGAACGACGACACCGCGAACGCCAGCAGCTTGGTGCGCAGCACCGGCACGCCGATGACGCGCGCCGCCAGTTCGTTGTCGCGCACGGCGATGAAGTGGTGGCCCGTCTGCGTGCGCACGAGGCGCCATGCCAGCAGCGTCAACACCGTGACGACGGTCAGCGAGAAGATGTAGCGCCCCACCGGCGTGTCGAACACGATGCCCGCCACCTCGAGCGCCGGCGCGTCGATCACGCCCGAGGGGTTGTCGTTGCTGAACCAGCCGAACTTGGTCAACGCCCATTGCACGAAGAACTGCGCGGCCAGCGTCGACACCGCAAGGTAGAAGCCGCGCAGCCGCAGGCTCGGCAGCCCGAACACCAGGCCCACGGCCGTGGCGGCAAGGCCAGCGAGGCCGATGCTCACGAGCAGCGGCAGTCCTTCCACGCGCAGGTTGAAGTTGTAGGCCGCGAAGGCGCCGACCGCCATGAAGGCCGCGGTACCCAGCGACAGCTGGCCTGCGTAGCCGGTCAGCAGGTTGAGGCCTACAGCCGCGAGCGACAGCGCAAGGAACGGGATCAGCAGCGCGTCGAACACATAGCCGGACGCAACAAACGGCACGACGCCGAAGGCGACGGCCAGCACGGCCAGCGGCCAGGTCCATGGAGGCACGGAAACGGTACGCATGGCTCAGGCGCGCTCCACCAGTTTCTGTCCGAACAGCCCGCTTGGCCGGATCAGCAGGAAGGCCAGCGCTGCGACGTAAGCGAACCAGCTCTCGATGCCACCGCCTACGAAAGGCCCGATGTACACCTCGGCCAGCTTCTCCAGTGCGCCGATCACCAGCCCGCCGACGATCGCGCCAGGAATGGAGTCGAACCCACCCAGCACCAGCACGGGCAGTGCCTTCAGCACCACGAGCGAGAGGGAGAACTGCACACCCAGCCGCGCGCCCCACAACAGCCCGGCCACCAGCGCGATGACGCCGGCCGCTGCCCACACAGTGGCCCAGATGCGCGGCAGGCGCAGGCCCACCGCGATGGCCGCATAGGTGTCGTCCGCCACCGCGCGGAACGCCAGGCCCACGCGTGTGTAGCGGAAGAAGGCCGAGAGCGCCGCCACCATCACGCCCGCCGTCGCGGCGGCGAACAGGTCGAAGGTCGAGACCATGATGCCGAAGAGCTGCAGCGGCTCGTCCGCGATGCCGAGCTCCAGCGCATGCACCTGCGTGCCCCACACCAGTTGGGCCACGCCCTCGATCACGTACGACAGGCCCAGCGTTGCCATGAACAGCGTGATCGGCGGCTGGTTCACCAGCGGGCGAAGCACGGTGCGCTCGATGGTCAGGCCCAGCAGCACCATGAGGGCGAAGGTCAGCACGAGCGCAAGTGCAAAGGGCACGCCGCGCTCGACCAGGCTCACAAAGGTGAGCGCAGCAAACAGCAGCTGCGCGCCCTGCGCGAAGTTGAGCACGCCTGAAGTCTTGTAGATCAGCACGAAGCCGATGGCCACCAGTGAATACATCACGCCCGAAAGCAGGCCGCCGATGAGCACCTCGGCGAAGAAGCTGAAGTCAGCGCCGTCCATCAGGCCTGCCCCTCTGCGTCGTCATGCGCCACGCCCAGGTAGGCATCGATCACGGCCGGGTCGCTGCGCACCTCGGCCGGCGTGCCGTCCGCGATCTTGCGGCCGTAGTCGAGCACGGCCACGCGGTCCGACAGGCCCAGCACCACGCCGATGTCGTGCTCGATCAGCAGGATGGTGGTGCCGAATTCGTCGCGCGCGGCGCGCACGAAATGCGCCATCTCGCTTTTCTCGGTGACGGTCATGCCGGCCATCGGCTCGTCGAGCAGCAACAGTCGAGGCGCTGCGACCAGCGCACGCGCCAGCTCCACGCGCTTCTGCAGGCCATAGGCCAGCGTGCCGGCCAGCCGCTCGCTCACGGTGCGCAGCCCGAGAAAGCCGATGATCGCTTCGGCCCGTGCGCGCGCATCCTCGCGCTCACGACGTGCGCGGCCCAGCCCGACCAGTTGTTCGATGAAGGTGGAACGCGCCGCATCGACGCGGCCGAGCACGATGTTGTCGCGCACGCTCAGGCCCTTGAACAGCGCGAGATTCTGGAAAGTGCGCGCAACGCCCAGCCGTGCCAGCCGCGCCGTCGGCACGTGGCCGAAGCCGCGCCCGCCGATCCACACGCGCCCGCGATCGGGCCGGTACAGCCCGCTGATGATGTTGACCAGCGAGCTCTTGCCGGCGCCGTTGGGGCCGATGATGGCGCGGATCTCTCCCTTCGCGATCGACAGGTCCACACCCGACAGCGCGGTGACGCCGCCGAAGGACAGGTCGATGCCCTCCAGCCGCAGCACGGCCGAGGTCGTGGCGTCGTCCCCTGCCGCAGCCGCACGCCCCGCCGGCACGAAGGCCACCGGATCGACGCCCAGCGAGACGGGCCCCGCCTCGAAGAAAAGATCGGGCATCACGAGGCTCACGCCACGGCTTCCAGTGCCGCCTTGCTCGGCTTTTCTCCGCGAGCGGCCTGTTCCGCTTCGAGCTTGCGCACCAGCGGCAGCACTTTCTCGCCGAAGTACTCCACCTCCTCGATGAAGTGCAGGAAGCCCGTCAGGACGAGGTCGACGCCGATGGCCTTGAGCGCCACGATGCGTTCGGCAATCTGCTGCGGCGTGCCGATGAGGTTGGTGCGGAAGCCGTCGTTGTATTGCACGAGGTCTTCGAAGGTGGACTTGGCCCAGTTGCCCTCGCCTTCGGGCGAAGACTTGCCAGCCTGCTTGGCCGCATCGCCGAAGGCGTGCACCGCCTCGACGTGTGCGTGCTTGATGATGTCGGCCAGCACGGCCTTGGCTTCCTCTTCGGTGTCGCGGGCGATGACGAAGGCGTTCACGCCGATGCGCACCGTGTGGCCGTTCTGCGCGGCCTTGGCCTGGATGTCGTCGATCTGCGCTTTCAGGCCCTCGGGCGTGTTGCCGTTGGTGAAGTACCAGTCCGACACGCTGGCCGCGTTGTCGCGCGCTGCACGCGAGCTGCCACCCTGGAAGATTTCGGGGTGGGGCTTTTGCACCGGCTTCGGGCTCAGCGTGTAGTCGCTGAAGCGATAGAAGTCGCCCTTGAAGGTGAAGTTGTCCTGCGTCCAGATGCCCTTGAGCGCGCGGATGAATTCGTTGGAGCGGCGATAGCGCTCGTCATGCTCCAGCCACGGCTCGCCAATGGCCTGGAACTCACCCTTGAACCAGCCGCTCACCACGTTGATGGCGATGCGGCCATTGGAGATGTGGTCGATGGTGGCGATCTGCTTGGCCACCACGGCCGGGTTCCATGGACCGGGCAGGATCGCAGCCAGCACCTTGAGCTTGGTGGTCGCATGCAGCAGCGCCTGGCTGAAGGACACCGACTCGTGCTGGTACTCGGCGCCGTAGCCGGCGGTGAAGCGGATCTGGCTCAGCGCGTATTCGAAGCCGGCCTTCTCGGCCGCGACCGCGAGGCGCTGGTTGTATTCGAGGCTCCAGTCGGTGCGCTGCTCGATGGTGCTGACCACGAGGCCGCCGCTGACGTTGGGCACCCAGTAGGCGAACTTGACGAGGGCGGCGGTGGAAGACGGTTGGCTCATGGCAGGTTTCTCTCTGTGAACGGTCGGTGGGAGGGCTTCAGGCGGCCAGCGCAACGGGCGCGGGCTTGCGGATGGCGGGCGTGGCGGACGTGGTGGCCGGCGAGGCATCGCGCAGTTGTGGCACGGCGCGCGCCACGGCCAGCGCGATGCGTTCGCGCAGCGCGGGGTTGGCGATCTTGTAGCCCTCGAAGTCCTTCTCGACCGCGTAGACGCCGATGGGCAGCGTGCGGGCCTGGAAGAAGCTGAAGAGCGGGCGCAACTGGTGGTCGATGACCAGTGCGTGGCGGTCGCTGCCACCGGTGGCAGCGAGCAGCACGGGCTTGTCGGTCAGCGCCTCGTGGTGAACGAAGTCGAACAGGTGCTTGAAGAGGCCGGTGTACGAGCCGCGATAGACCGGGCTTGCTACCAGCAGCAGGTCGGCGGACTCGATGGCGGCAATGCTCTCTTCGACGGCGGCAGGCAACTGGTTGCGGTAGAGCACGCCGGCAAACTGCGGGCCGATCTCGCCGAGCGAGAGCACGCGCGCATCGATGGCGATCTCGTTGCCGAGCGCGGCCAGCAGTTGATCGACCAGCACCAGGGTGCGCGAGGGACGTTGCAGGCTGCCGGAGACGGCAACGACTTTCAGTTTTCGACTCATGTTGATATGACCTCTGTTTGGAAGCTGCGATCGATTCGCGGCGCACTCGATATAAGCGAATGGCGTGCCACTTCCTTTTTCCTTATGAATCAACGAGTTAGAGCGAAATGGCTATCTGCGCCCATGCTGGATCGGCAGCAGGCTGCGGGTGGGTTGCTGATGGGCCAGCACTTCCGCAGCGATAGTTGTTTGGGGTAGATCGGTATGCGGCCGTCGCATGAACGCCAGGCAGCAATCCGATGAAGAAGCTGCTTCCCCTGCAGCAGTGCGATGTGCACGCCGGAAAGCACAACGGGCCTGCGACGCGAAGCCGCAGGCCCGTTGCAAGGCAATGCCGAAATTCAGGAATAGAAGCTGGGTTGCGGCACGCGCGCATTGAGCGCCCAGTCGCCAAGTTCTCGCAGCTTGTAGTCGACCGGATCGTGCAGCGTGTGCACGCGCAGGTTGCGCCAGTAGCGGTCCAGGCGCAGCGCGGCGGTGGTGGCGCGCGCGCCCGTCACCTCGAACATGCGGTGCGCCACCTCGAGGCTCGCGCGTGTGCTCGCGACCTTGGCTGCGGCAACAGCAACAGCCACCTGCCCGCGCTCGTGCTCATCGAGCGAAGTGCCGCGCAGCCACGCCTGATCGAAGGCCGCGGCCGCCTGGTCGAGCAGCATGCGGGCGCCTTGCAGCGCGAGCCAGAAATCGCCGTAGTGCGTGAGCACGTAAGGGTCTTCGTTTGCAGCCGAAGCCGTCGAGAACAGCCAGGGGCGGCCTTGCTGCAGCGTGAACGACTTCGCCTCTTCGAGTGCGCCCTCCCCCAGCCCGAGGTAGATGTTCGCGAGGATCAGTTGCGCAAGCAGCGGGCGCAGGCAGGCGAACGGCGTCGAGAGCGGGCCGGGGTCGAGCAGCAGTTCATTCACCTCGACGCGCACGCCATCGAACACCACGCTGCCGCTGTCGGTCTGGCGCTGGCCCATGTTGTCCCAGTCACCCTGCACCGCAATGCCGGCGCGCCCCGTGGGCACGACGCCAATCAGCAGGCGATCGTTCGCGTCGAGGGCCGAGGCGAGCAACATGTCGGAGTCGCTGGCGCCGGAGCAGAAGCTCTTGCGGCCCGAGAACACATAGCCCCCGTCGACGGCTTGCGCGCGCGTGGACTTGTCGAGCGGGTTCAACGCATTGCCCCAGAACCAGCGCTGCTCGCGGGTCTGCTCGATCCACGGCTGCCACTGCGCGCGCTGCGCGAAGAGCTGCGTGGTTGCGAGCAGCAGGTGATGAAAGGCGAACAGGTGCGCCACCGAGCTGTCGACGCGCGCAAAGCCGCGCACCACGTCGAGCGTCTGCTGCCAACTCGCGCCCAGGCCGCCGAGTTCGGTCGGCACGCTGAGCATCAGCAGGCCGCTGCCCCGCAGCAGATCGCGCTCGGCCTTCGGAGTGCCCCCACGCTGGTCGCGCTCGACGGCGGTCTGCGCCAATGCCTGCGCAATGCGCTGCGCGGTCGCATGCCACGGCACGACTTCGTCGCCGGCCTCCGCGGAGAAATGCTTCATGCGGCGGCCTTCTCGGGCACCGGCACTCGCGACGACGGCGGCACGATGTCGTTGGCGATGACCTCGCCGAAGGGGCCGGTGATGTTGGCTTGCCCCGCCGGGCGCACATGGTCGAGCGGCAGCAGCGGAAACAGCAGCTCGGCCACGCGATACGCCTCCTCCAGGTGCGGGTAGCCCGAGAAGATGAAAGTCTCCACGCCGAGTGCCGCGTATTCCTTGATGCGTGCCGCCACCTCTTCGGGGCTGCCCACCAGCGCCGTGCCCGCGCCACCGCGCACCAGGCCCACGCCGGCCCACAGGTTGGGCGACACCTCCAGCCTGTCGCGCCGCCCGCCGTGCAATGCGGCCATGCGCTGCTGGCCCACCGAGTCGAAGCGCGAGAAAGCCTTCTGAGCGGCGGCGATGGTGTCGTCGGTCACATAGGAAATGAGTTCGTCGGCGGCGCGCCAGGCCGCCTCGCTGGTCTCTCGCACGATCACATGCAGCCGGATGCCGAAGCGCAGCGTGCGTCCGTGCTTTGCCGCCGCGGCGCGGGCCTTCGCGATCTTGTCGGCCACGTCGCCTGGCGGCTCGCCCCAGGTGAGGTACACGTCGACCTGCTCGCCCGCGAGTGCAATGGCCGCGTCCGACGAGCCACCGAACCACAGCGGTGGATAGGGCTTCTGCACCGGCGGATAGAGCGTCTTGGCGTTCTCCACGCGCAGGTGCTTGCCCGAGAAGTTGACGGTCTCGCCGGCCGCAACGCCGCGCCAGATGCGCAGGAATTCATCGGTGACCTCGTAGCGCTCGGCATGCGTCAGGAAGCTGCCGTCGCCATGCTGTTCGTCGGGGTCGCCGCCGGTCACCACGTTGATGAGCAGGCGGCCATCGGAAAAGCGGTCGAGCGTCGCGGCCTGGCGCGCGGAAACGGTCGGCGAAATGATGCCGGGGCGTATCGCCACCAGGAACTTGAGCCGCTCGGTCTGAGCCGCCAGCGACGAGGCGACCACCCACGAGTCTTCGCAGGAACGCCCCGTGGGAATCAGCACGCCCTCGTAGCCCAGTTCGTCGGCGGCCTGGGCCACTTGCCGCAGGTATCGATGGCTCACGGTGCGCGCACCGCGCGAGGTGCCGAGGTAGCGGCTGTCGCCGTGCGTGGGGAGAAACCAGAAAAGTTGCATGAGGCGGTTCAGCAGTTAGCGTGCCAGTCGACCTGCCTGTGGGAACGCGCCGAAACGCGCGATTTCTGCTGCTCCAGCAGCAGCGGAACACCACATCTGCTGCACGCAGCACATTGCCCGCCCGCACTGCTGCCATGGAAGCAAAACAAGGATCGATATACGCATCGCATCGTTGGCCGGGCGCTTGCGCGCCGCCAACATGCTGCTGGCGCAGCAACCGTGCTGCCTGCACATACCGAGGCCTTGTGTGAGTTCAGTGAGTTCCGTTCTTTCCATTCCTGCTTCCGAACCCCCTCGCGACATCGCGCACGAGCTGATGCAGCGCTTCGCAGCCACCGCGGTGGAGCGCGACGAGCGCGGTGGCACGCCGAAGGCCGAGCGCGATGCCCTGCGTGAAAGCGGCCTGCTCGCCTTGAGCATTCCGTCCGAATTCGGCGGCGGCGGTGCTGACTGGCGCGAGACGCTCGACGTCGTGCGCCTGCTCGCGCAGGCCGACAGCTCGCTCGCGCATGTGTTCGGCTTTCATCATCTGATGCTCGCCACGGTGCGCCTCTTCGCGCGGCCCGTGCAATGGCAGCCATGGTTCGAGCAGACCGCGCGCCGTCGATGGTTCTGGGGCAACGCCCTCAATCCGCTGGACGACCGCACGGTGTCGAGCGCGCACGAGGGCTGGCGCGAATTCACCGGGCAGAAGAGCTTCTGCTCGGGCGCGCTCGATTCCGAAATGCTCATCGCCTCGGCGCGCGAGGAAGGCAGTGGCGCCTTCATCGTCGCGGCGGTTCCCACCGGCCGCTCGGGCATCTTCGTCGCGCCCGACTGGAACAACATCGGCCAGCGCCAGACCGACAGCGGCAGCGTGACCTTCGAGAAGGTGCGCGTCGAGCAGCACGAGGTGCTGGCCGACCCGGGCCCGCTCTCGACCCCCTTTGCCTGCCTGCGGCCGCTGGTGTCGCAGCTCGTGCTGGCCAACATCTACCTCGGCATTGCGGAGGCCGCCTTCAACGATGCAAGGCACTACACGCTGCACGAGTCGCGCCCGTGGCATGCGGCCCATGTATCGCAGATGCACGAGGACCCCTATGTGCTCGGCCACTACGGCGACTTCTGGGTCGGCCTGGAGAGCGTGCGCGTGCTGGCCGATCGCGCGGCCGACAGGCTCGACGCGGCCTGGCGGCTCGGCCCAGCGCTGACCGAGGCCGAGCGCGGCGACGTCGCAGTGGCCGTGGCCACCGCGAAGGTCGCAGCGACGAACACGGGGCTGGACATCTGTACGCGCATGTTCGACGTGGCCGGCGCGCGCGCCACGCATGGCGGCCTGCGCCTGGACCGCCACTGGCGCAACCTGCGCACCCAGACCCTGCACGACCCGGTGGCCTACAAGCTGCGCGAGCTCGGCGAATGGGCCCTCAAGCAGCAATACCCCGTACCGACCTTCTACTCATGACCGCCTACACCCGCCCTCTTGCTGTGCTGCCGCCGGCCGACGCCTCCCCCGCATCGGACGAGGACTGGGATGCCCCCACCCTGCTGACGCTGCCCAACCCGCGCAAGCTCACCACCTCGATCCGCGCCACGGCCCAGGTGTTCCAGGATCCGCGCTCGGCTGCGCTGCTCGAACGCGTGCGCATGGTGGCGCCCAGCGATGCCAACGTGCTCATCATCGGAGAGACCGGCACCGGCAAGGAGCTGATCGCGCGCCACGTACACGACCTGAGCCGCCGCAGCAGCCGGCCTTTCGTGGCCGTGAACTGCGGTGCCTTCTCCGAGAGCCTGGTCGAGAGCGAGCTCTTCGGCCACGAGAAAGGCGCCTTCACCGGTGCGTTCTCGGCCAAGACGGGCTGGTTCGAGGCGGCCAACGGCGGCACGCTGTTCCTCGACGAGATCGGCGACCTGCCACTGTCGATCCAGGTCAAGCTGCTGCGCGTGCTGCAGGAGCGCGAGGTGGTGCGGCTGGGCTCGCGCAAGAGCGTGCCCATCGACGTGCGCGTGGTGGCCGCAACCAATGTGCGGCTGCAGGACGCGGTGGCCGCCGGCAACTTCCGCGAAGACCTGTTCTACCGGCTGCACGTGGTGCACCTTGCGCTGCCGACGCTGCGCGAGCGGCCCGGCGACATTCTTCCGCTGGCGCGGCATTTCATCGAGGAGTACCGCCAGCGGCTGGGCTACGGCGCGGTGCGGCTCGATGCGAGCGCCGAGCAGAAGCTCTCCGAGCACGCCTGGCCCGGCAACATCCGCGAGCTGGAAAACGTGATTCACCACGCGCTGCTGATCTGCCAGCACGGCGTGCTGGGCGCGGAGCATCTGCATCTGTCCTCGTTGAACATCCAGAGGCGTCCAGCCGAGAGCGAGGTCTCCGCGCACGCCACGCCGCAGCAAGCGCTGGAGACGGTGCTGCGCGAGCTGTTCAACGAGCCTCACGAACAGATGTTCGAACTGATCGAGGACACCGTGATGCGCACCGCCTTCGAGTTCTGCCACCGCAATCAAGTGCAGGCGGCCAGGCTGCTTGGGATCAGCCGCAACATCCTGCGCTCCAGGCTCATCAAGAGTCGGGAGATTTCCGCGTTGAAGTAGTCCCCGGACCGGTTCGGTCTTCGCAGCATTGCGGTCATCGCGTTGCCGTTGTCGATGCTCAGGGCCGTGCATTGAAGGCAGTCGCCAGCGCAGCAGCCTGGAGGTGAAGGACCGCGGAGCCGATGCGACCAGTGCGTCCAGATGGTTCAATGACCCGCCGGGTGGCGGCGCTGCAAGTCGCGCGGCCGAGAGTGCTGCAACGTTGATCTTCGAGGTCAGGCTTTGCGACGGCGAGCGCCCGGTGGCTTCGTTGATCCAGGCGCCCCCCGTCTGTGGGTCGATGTGGTGGCAGATGTATCGGGTCGTGGTCTTGGGCCAGAAGAGGCGCCCGATCGAAACGGTCGCGATCAGGCCCGTGCCGCCGTGCTCAGTCGAAAATTCAACGTTGATCGAGGTTGCCATCGAGCCACCATTCTTTTCTGATGTGTTGGCATCGGATTGTCAGGTGTGCCAGCTCGCTCGCGGAAGAAAGGCTCGGTGCGCGCGCTGCTCAGCCCGCCGTCTGCGGCACTTCCCGCGCCAGCACCCGCCCCGGCCGCGCTCCCGTCGACCCGCCATCGCGCCACACGATCGCGCCATTGACGATCACCGCCTCGATGCCGTGAGCCGGTGCAATGGGTGCTTCGTACGTGGCGGCTTCGCCCACCGTGTCCGCGTCGAACAGGGCCAGGTCGGCATATGCGCCTTCCTTCAGCACACCGCGGTCCTTCAGGCCGAAGTTCTTCGCCGTCAGTCCGGTCATCTTGTAGATCGCGGTTTCCAGCGGGAACAGTCCGAGCAGGCGCCCGTAGTGGCCCAGCACGCGCGGAAAGCTGCCCCACAACCGCGGATGCGGCGATGCATCGTGCGGCAGGCCGTCGGAGCCGATCATGGTCTGGTCGAATTTCAGGATGCGCTGCACATCGGCCTCGTCCAGCCGGAAGTAGATTCCGCCAGCGGGGCTCAGGCGCCGGATCGCCTCTTCCTCGGTGACGCCCATTTCCTTTGCGATGACGTCCAGGTCACGGCCGGCGTGTTCGGGCAGCGATTTCGACCAGCTCACGATCACGCGCGAGGAGCTTGCCGCCCGGTCTGCCGACAGGATGGTGGAGCCGGCCGTGTAGGGATAGCAGTCCAGGCAGATCGGCTGGTTGGCCATGTTCTTCTCGATGAACGACAGCGCTTCCTCCGAACGGCCGTGGTTCGCCGGCCCCACCACCTTCATGTGCGAGATCACGACCTGCACCCCGACCTCGCGACCGACGCGAAAGGTTTCTTCGAGCGAGTCGATCACCCGGTCGGCCTCGTTGCGCATGTGGGTGCAATACACGCCGTTGAATTCCTTCAGCGGACGGCAGGTTTCGATCACCTCCTCGGTGGGCGCGGCAATCGACGGTTCGTAGAACAGGCCGGTGGACACGCCGATGGCGCCGGCCTGCAGCGCCTCTTGCACCAGTTCGCGCATGCGGGCGATCTGCTCCTGCGTCGCCGGCAGTTCGAGATCGTCCAGCGTTGCAACCCGCAAGGTGGTGTGCCCCACCAGCAAGGCGCAGTTGGTCGCGGCGGGCTTGGCGCGCAGTTCCCCGATGTACGAGGCGAAGGTGGGAAAGGAGAACCAGTCGCCCTCTTCGTCGAGCAGGTTCAGCGGCGGCGTGACCGGTTGCGTGATGCCGCCCGGCATCGGCGCCAGCGAAATGCCGCAGTTGCCCGCGATCACGGTGGTGATGCCCTGGCTGACCTTGGGCGCCATGTCGGGGTCGGACAGCATGAGGCGGTCGTCGTGGGTGTGGGCGTCGATGAAGCCGGGCGCCGCGACGCGCCCTGCCCGGTCGATCTCCACCTCGCCGTGCGCTGCGGACAGATCGCCGATGCGTGCGATGCGGTCGCCGCGAATGCCGATGTCGCCCGTGAAGCGGGGCGCGCCGGTGCCGTCGACGATGCTTGCGTTGCGGATCAGAAGGTCGAATTTTTCCTGCATCGATTGCCTTGGATTGAAAGGAGTTAAAGCAGCGCGCCGCGAGCGGCGATCGGCCACAGGGCCTCCACCCGCTCGCCGCGCACGCAGACCAGGTCGTCGTAGAGATTGACGGTCGGGTCGCAATGGCCGGGCACCAGCATCAGTTGGTCGCCCAGAGAAAGCGCGGCGGCATCGGGCGTGGCCAGCGCACCGTGCTCGTCGGCGGCTTTCACGTAGCGCAGGTCGGGCCGCTGCCACACGGTGGGCATGCCCGAGTCCACGCTGGAGGCCTTGAGGCCCGCGTCGACGATGGCGCGCTCGGGCGTGACGCGGCTCATGACGGTCGTGCGCACGAACAGGGCATGCTCGAACGCGATGTCGTGCTCGCCGCGCTGGTTGTCGCCGTAGTCGCGGTCCATGAAGACGTAGGAGCCGGCCTGGATTTCGTTGAAGACGCCTGAGTCGCGCTCGTGCAGGAAGCTGCCGGTGCCCGCCCCCGTTACGCGCTCGACGGCGATGCCGCAGGCCTCGATGGCGGCGCGAGTCGTGCGCGCGGCTTCCGCGGCGGCGGCAATGGCCGCGGCGCGGTCCTGCGGCGCGCGCAGGTGCTGGGCCGGCCCGTGATAGCAGTGCAGGCCCATGAAGCGCAGCGGTGCACCGGCCGCGATCTGCTGCGCAAGCCGCACTGCTTCTTCGCCGGGGGCCACACCACATCGGTTGGCCCCGACGTTGACCTCGACGTACACATCCAGCGTCACGTCCTCAGCCTGCGCTACGGCAACCAGCGCCTGCACCTGCTGCGGGTGATCGACCAGCACGCCCATGCGCGCGCGGCGGGCCAGCGCGGCCAGGTGGCGCAGCTTGGTTTCGCCCATCACCTGGTTGGTGACCAGCACGTCGGAGATGCCGGCTTCGACGAACACCGCCGCCTCGCTGACTTTCTGGCAGCAGATGCCGGTCGCGCCCAGGGCGATCTGGCGCAGGGCGATTTCCGGGGTCTTGTGGCACTTGGCATGGGCGCGCAGGCGCACGCCGCTGCCGCGCAGTGCCTCGGCCATGCGCGCGAGGTTGCGCTCGAAGGCATCGAGGTCGAGCACGAGCGCGGGGGTGTCGATGGCGTCGAGGCGATCGCCGGGCCTTGCGGCTTTCCAGGGAGTCATGGTGAGTTGGCCTTCAGTCGATCTTCGCGCCCGAGTCCTTGATGATCTTGGCCCACTTGAGCGTCTCGCGGCGCGACAGCTCGAGGAACTGCTCCGACGTGGCGAAATCGGTCTCGGCGCCCAGCAGCCTGAAGCGCTCGCGCAATGCCGGGTTGGCCAGCGCGGTGCGGATCTCGGCATTGAGGCGCGCCACCACGTCCTTGGGCATGCGGGCCGGCCCGATGATGCCGCCCCAGGCTTCCACCTCGAAGCCCGGCACGCCGGCCTCGGCGATGGTGGGAATGTTCGGATAGGTGGGCGAGCGCTGGCGCGACGAGATGCCCAGCGCCCTCACCTTGCCCGCCTGGGCCTGCGGGCCGGAGACCGGCGTGTTGACCATCATGAGCTGCACGCCGCCGCCGATCAGGTCGGTGATGGCCGCCGTTGCGGCCTTGTAAGGCACGTGCAGCATGTCGGTGCCGGTCATGGCCTTGAAGAGCTCGACGCCCAGGTGCGCGGTGGTGCCGTTGCCGTCAGACGCGAAGGCCAGCTTGCCGGGGTTCTTCTTCGCGTAGGCAATCAGCTCGGGCACGCTCTTGACCGGCAGTTCGTTGTTGACGATCAGCAGGTTGGACAGGCGCAGCGTGTTGGCGACCAGCGTCAGGTCTTTCTCGACGTCGTACGGCACGTTGGGCAGCAGCGAGCGGTTGGTGGCCAGCGAGACGATGTTGCCGTAGGCCAGCGTGTAGCCGTCGGGCGCGGAATGCACCAGGTCCATGGTGCCGATCGTGTAGGAGCCGCCGGGCTTGTTGTCGACCACGATGGGCACGCCCATCTGCTGCGACAGTTGCGCGCCCAGTGCGCGCATCAGCGCGTCGGGTGCGCCGCCCGGGGCCGAGGGCACGATCAGGCGAATCGGCTTGTCGGGATAGGCCGCGAGGCCCGGCATCGAAACCGCCGCCAGCGCGGCGAGGACGAGAGTACACAGCAAGGCACGTGGACGCATGGCAGAGAACTCCGGCAATGAAGGATCGGTGGGCGGATGATCTGCCCGCGAACCGGGTTGGACAAGCCATGTTTCCTGGGTTTAGCATGAGCTTTCCTCATGCACGAGGCCGGTGCGTATAGGCAGCTTCATCGGGTGCATGCACCAGACTTGCTCTTTTCTCATGAACCATCACGTTCGCGCTCCTTCGACGATGTCCCTGATGTGCCTGGAGGCCAGCGCGCGGCTGCGCTCCTTCACCGCTGCCGCGCAGGAGCTCCGCCTCACGCAGGGTGCGGTGAGCCGGCAGGTGCAGACACTGGAAGACCGGCTCGGCGTAAAGCTCTTCACTCGCCGGCGCGAGGCCCTGGCCCTGACGGACGCGGGCCGCTACTACCTGGGCGAAGTCGGGCCGCTGCTGCAGCGGCTGGAGCGCGCCACCGCCAATGTGATGGCGCTCAAGGGCCGGGGCGGCGAGCTGTCGCTGTCGGTTGGCGCCTCGGTCGGCAGCTACTGGCTGATTCCGCGCCTGCCCGGGTTCACGCGCGACCATGGCGAGATCACGCTCAACCTGGGCACGCGCGTGGGGCCGGTGGACTTCAGCGCCACGCCGGTCGATGCGTCGCTGGAGTTCGGCGACGGCCAGCGGCAGGGCCTGCACAGCGAGTTCGTGCTGCCGCTGGACCTCTCGCCCTACGCGGCACCGGCCTGGATCGCCGAGCACGGCAAGGCGGTCGATGCGAACACGCCGCGCTCGGCGCTGATCCACCACCAGACCCTGCCCGGCGCGTGGGACGAATGGTTCGCACGCGAAGGCATCGTGGGCGAGGCAGGACGCGAAGGGCCGCGCTACGACATCATGTCGATGGCCCTCAACGCCTCGCTGGCCGGCATGGGCGTGGCGCTGCTGCCGCCCTACATGAGCGACGAGTCGGTGGCGTCGGGGCGCCTGCGGCGGCTGTCGCGCCGCAAATGGCGCTATGCCAAGGGCTACTACCTCGTGTATCCGGAAGAGTCGGCGCAGATGCAGTCGCTGCAGGTCTTCAGGCAATGGCTGCTGGCGCAGGTGAACGACTCCTAGCGTCCTGCCGCCGGTCTTGACCCAGGTCAAGCGCCAGGCCCTACCTCGTGGCTAGCATCGAAGGCGACACGAGGAGACACCGTGGAACTCGAGATACCGGAGATGCTGGCCGCTGCGCTGCAGGGTCAGGTCGGCGCGCAAACGCCGCTTGGCCTTCAACTGGGTGGGCTTGGCGCCGGCAGCGGTGTGCGCGTCGTGTCCAGTTGCCATTTCGACGGCCACTCGCTCAACCTGCTCTTCCAGCTGGGCCTGGCTGCCGGCTCACGCGACCTGGTGTTCCAGCTGCTCGCGCTGGACAACCTCAACGGCGAACCGCCCGCTAAGCCCATCTCCAGCCTGGAGTCGATGGTCCCGGCGTTGACCGAGTGGCTCGCGCGGGACCTGATCGATGGCTGGCTCTACCAGCGCGGAAAGGATGGCGTACTGCTGCCCTGGCTGGTGCATGCAGTGCGCCTTGTGCAGCCGGCGGACGGCGAGGCCTACGTGCTGGTGGGCCTGCTGGCCAACACGCTGCAGGCTGCCGGCCGCGAGCCTCCCTCCGAACCGCGGTTGCGTTTCGCGGGCATGACCTGGGGCCTGAGCTTCTACGCCGAAGACCTGCCCGGCCGCACGCTGGCCGGCCTCTTCGCCGACCATGGCTTTCACAAGGAGTGCGCCGAGTTCAAGCGCGAGTACGACAAGCAGGTGGCGTGCTTCACGAGGCTGCAGCCGCAGTTCGGTGCCCAGTTCACCATCGACGGCAGCGCCTGGACGGCAGGCGAAGGCCCCCGCGCAGGCATGGCGTGCCACCGGCTGCCCGAAGGCGCGGTGGCGCGCTGCGTGAATGACGAGGAACTGCTGCAGCGCCGCTTCGACCTGGCCGCCGATCCGCACTACTGGCGCGAGAGCGGTGTCGACAGCGGCTTCGACCGCATTCCCCAGCACTGCTACTTGCACCTGTTCCACCTCGACTGGCACCGCAACATCTGGGTGCATGCGCAGAACGTGCAGGAATACAAGTACCAGCCCGGCCTGCGCGAGCGGCTGGTGCTGCCGCAGGCGCACCGCGACCTGATCGACATCCTGACGGCCGACCGCTGCTTCCTCGTGGAAGACGTGGTGCCCGGCAAGTCGGGCGGCACCACCATCCTGTGCAAGGGCGCGCCGGGCCTGGGCAAGACCCTCACCGCCGAGGTCTATGCGGAAGTGGTCGGCAAGCCGCTGTACCGCGTGCATTCGGGCCAGCTCGGCGTGACGGCCGACTCGGTGGAGGCCAGCCTGACGAAGATCCTTCAGCGCGCCGCACGCTGGGACTGCGTGCTGTTGCTGGACGAGGCCGACGTGTACATCCGCCGGCGCGACAACGACCTGCAGCACAACGCCATCGTGGCGGAGTTCCTGCGCACGCTGGAGTACTTCAGCGGCCTGCTGTTCATGACCACCAACCGGGTCGGCGACATCGACGAGGCCATCCTGTCGCGCTGCATCGCGGTGATCGACTACCAGCCGCCGGGCCCCGACGACGCGCGCCGGCTCTGGTCCACGCTGTCGACCCAACTGGGCGTGGAGCTTTCGGGCACGGTGATCGACAGGCTGGTGGTCGAATATGCCGGCGCCAGCGGCCGCGACATCAAGGAACTGCTCAAGCTCACCAGCAAGTACTGCCGCCGCAAGGAGCTGCCGCTGTCGGCGCAGTCTTTCGCGCAGTGCGCGGTGTTTCGCGGCATTGCCTGTGCCTCGTCGCAGATGTCGTCGCAGGTGGGAGCGATCGAATGATCGACGCCAGCCTGCTGGGCGGCGCGCTGACCGGCCGCATGAGCTTCCGCCCGGGCGCTGCGCCCGTGGCCGCCCCGCTGCCACCCGGGCGCCACGGCCTCTCGTTCGCCGAAGGGCGAGAAGCGGTGCTGGTGGTGCCCGAAGGGCTGTCCGCCGATGCACCGCTGCCGCTGCTGGTGATGTTCCACGGCGCGGGCGGCGAGGCCAACCGGGTGCTGCCGCATCTCGTGGCCCATGCGCGTGCGCGGCGCTTTCTTCTGCTGGCCCCGCAGTCGATGTACCCGACGTGGGACATCGTGGTCGGCGGGCATGGCCCCGACCTGGAGCGGCTCGACGGTGCGTTGTCGATGGTGGCCGCGCATTTCCGCATCGACCCCGCGCGCCTGGCGTTCGCCGGTTTCTCCGATGGCGGCAGCTACGCCCTGTCTCTCGGCCTGACCAACGGCGATGTGGCGAGCCACGTGATCGGGCTGTCGGCGGGCTTCATGAATGCGTTCACGCAGACGGGGAAGCCGCGCGTGTTCCTGGCGCACGGGCGCTCGGACAGCCAGTTGCCGATCGAGACCAGCGCGCACCCGCATGCGCGACGGCTGCTGGAAAGCGGACACGACCTGACGCTGCAGCCCTTCGACGGCGACCATGTCATCGTGCCGTGGGTGGTTGCGCGGGCGGTCGAGTTTTTCCTGGGGCCTCAGGCGGCGGCACCAGCCTGAACTAGAGATTAGAGGTGCGTCAATGCCTGGCGGCTTCAGCAGAACGGATCCAGATCGGTGTCAACTCCGCAGAACGGGCACATGACCACCAGATTCCGGCCTGGCCGGACCCACATCCGCTGCAGGCAACAGCGGCACCGGATCACGATCTTCTCGATGGGCGCCGGATTTGCGGGCTTCAGCGAGTAGATGGAGTACGTGATCTGGTCGTCCACGATGAACTCATTGCTGGAAAGGAAGCCGGCAATGAACCCGTTCACGGGGAAAAGAACGCTCGAGCCGGGGACTTCCGGCCAGAAGAAGCGAGTCGCGGTTTCCGCGGGCGCACGTACCAGGCGCGCCGCGCCTTTCAGCTGAGTCGGCTCGAATTCCAGATATGCGTCGCATGTCTTCCTGACTCTTCGACAGATTCCGGTCAATGGGTCCGGAATCAGCACACCTGTTCCGTGCCGTTGAGTGCACAACTTTGTCAAGGTTGCGCCCGGGCCGATGTCCGCTCTAAGCACATGCAGAGCGGCACGCAAGCTTTCGAAATTTCTGGTCGGGTTCGGGTCCATTGCTTCAGTTTGCGCACGTCGCGCGGGAACTGAAAGGGACATTTGTCCTGTTCTTGGCAGGCTCTCTGGCCTGCTCCGGCCTCGACCAAAGCTCCCCTGAACCACAGGTCACCGCGCGTTGCGTCCATGCCGCGAAGGCCAGAAAAAGGCTTGCGCCGGGCTTCAATGTGATAAATTCACATTTATAACAATGTGACACATTTCTTACGGATCACGGATGAACGAGCCCTCGCACAAGCGCAAAACCGGTGGCTTCACGCTGATCGAACTCATGATCACGGTGGCCATCGTGGCCATCCTGGCGGCTATCGCGTTACCCAGCTACCGGCAGTACATCGTCCGATCCAAGCGGTCGGCGGCGCAGGCGCAGATGATGGACATCGCCAACCGGCAGCAGCAGTTCCTCCTCGCAAACCGCAACTACGCCGACAAGACCGCGCTGACCGCCAGCGGCTATGCGCTGCCGGCGGAAGTCAACAGCAACTACAGCTACGACATCGTCCTGTCGACGACCGGCGTCCCCGGTTACACCCTGACCCTGACGCCGATCGGCGGCCAGACTGGCGACGGCGCGCTCACCCTCAACAGCGACGGCGTGAAGACGCCGCCAGAGAAATGGTGAGAAGCAGCAACATCAGCGCGCAGCGCGGCGTCAGCCTGCTGGAAGTACTCGTGGCCCTGGTCGTGGTGGCCTTCGGGCTGTTCGGCCTGGTGGGCCTGCAAGCGCGCCTGCAGGCGTCGGAGATGGAGTCGTACCAGCGGTCGCAGGCGCTGATCATGCTGAACGACATGGCCAGTCGCATCGCGATCAATCGCCGGATGGCCTCGAGCTACGTCACCAGCGCCCCGCTGGGCAGCGGCAACACGTGTCCCACTGCCACCGGCACGCGCCAGCAGGTGGACAGCGCCGAGTGGTGCAACGCGCTGCAGGGCGCCGCAGAAACCTCGGGCAGCAGCAGGCTCGGCACGGTGATCGGCGGGCGCGGCTGCGTGCAGGACATGGGCAACAACGAATACCTCGTCACCATCGCCTGGCAGGGCCTGGTGCCCATAAGCGCCCCACCCGACGGCGTGTCCTGCGGCAAGGACCTCTACGACACCACCGGCACGCGCTGCGTGGGCGACCTGTGCCGAAGGACAGTCACCACGCTCGTGCGCATCGGAGCCCTTTCATGACCCAGTCGCGCAACCGGCAACGCGGGCTGACGCTGATCGAGCTGATGGTGGCGATCACCATCATGCTCATCGTGATGGCGGCCCTGCTCGCTCTGTTCCTGAACGTGAGCAACACCCAGCGCGAAATGGAACGCGTGAACCGTCAGGTCGAAAGCGGACGGCTCAGCGTCTTCGTGCTGGAGAACGAACTCTCCCACGCCGGGTTCTGGGAAAACTACATGCCCCAGTTCGACGACCTGACGATCAACGGCGTGCCGGAGCACGTGCCCACCGGCACGCCGCCCGACCCCTGCCTGCCCTACTCCCTGGTCAACTGGACCGACGACTACAAGCGCGAGCTGCTCGACCTGCCGGTGCAGAGCTACGAGACCGTGCCCGCCAGCTGCACCGACCTGCTCAAGAACAAGAAGGCCAACACCGACGTCCTCGTGGTGCGGCACGCCGAAACCTGCCTGCCCGGCGCACCCAATTGCGAGGCGGACATCGCCGGCAACCTGTACTTCCAGTCTTCGCTGTGCGGCACGCAGAAGCCTTCGTCTTTCGACCTGTCTACCGCCGGTTTCGGCAACATGCTGAAGAAGGACTGCACAACGCCTTCGCCCAAGCGCAAGCTCGTTGCCGACATCTACTACGTGCGCGACTACGCCGACACCGTGGGCGACGGCGTGCCCACGCTGGCGCGCTCGCGCTTCGACTTCGTGAGCGGCGCCCTGGCACAGCAGCCCCCGGTGCCGCTGATCGAGGGTGTCGAGGGGTTCAGGGTGGAGTTCGGGCTGGACACGATCGGCAAGACCAGTGTCGCCGTGAACTACGCCGCGGCCATCGACTGGGCCGATCCGGCCGTCAGGCTGACTCCCTCCAACCGCGGCGACGGCAGCCCCGACGGCAGCTTCGTGCACTGCAGCGTCGCCGCGCCCTGCACGGCCGACCAACTGGTGAACGTGGTGGCGGTCAAGCTCTACGTGCTTGCACGCAGCAGCGAGGTCTCGCCGGGCCACACCGACACGCGCACCTACAACCTTGGCTCCGCCACGCTGGGCCCGTTCAACGATCACTACAAGCGCCACGCGTTTTCCACCACCGTACGGCTGACCAACGTGACCGGGCGGAGGGAGACGCCATGACCCATACACCAGCCATGCGCCGCCAGCAGGGCGCGGCGTTGCTCATCGGGATGATCATGCTGCTGCTGATCACCCTCACGGTCACTGCGGCGTTCAACCTCAGCAGCTCCAACCTCAAGTCGGTGGGCAACCTGCAGACTCGCAACGAAGCCGTTGCCGCGGCCAACCGCGCCATCGAGGAAGTCGCCAGCAGCCTGCTCGCGCCGGACTCCGACGGCACTCCGTCGCTGACGCCGCCCCAGGCCACCGCGAGCCTGGTCGACATCAACAACGACGGCACCACCGACTACACGGTCGCGGTTGCCCCGCCGGTGTGCGTGCGCGCAACCAAGGCCGTTGACAGCGGCGGCGGCACGGTGACTGGGCCCAGCGGCATCACCGGCGGGGCCTCCAGCAGCGGCTCGGGGCTGTCCACGCTGCCAGATCAATACAACTCGGTCTGGGACATCAGCACCACCGTGACCGACGCCGCCGGCACCCCCATCACCGCCGTGCGCCAGGGAGTGCGGGCGCTGCTCAACAAGGCGCAGTTCGAAGCGCTCTGCAATACGACCGGGCCGACACCATGATGACAAAGAAATTCTTCGCGCCGCTGTGCGCCGCCGCCCTGCTGGCCTTGCCTTTGAGCCAGGCGCGAGCGGAGGACATCGACCTTTTCGTGGGCTACAACCAGGCCGCCACCCAGGCGCCCAATGTGCTGTTCGTGCTGGACAACACGGCCAACTGGAACCAGCCGTTCACGGCCGAGATCACCGCGCTCGCCAAGGCTTTCGAAAGCCTGCCGTCCAACAAATTCAAGGTCGGCCTGATGATGTTCACCGAGACCGGCGGCGGCAACTCCAACTCCGATGGCGGCTACGTGCGCGCCGCAGTGCGCACGCTGGACGACGGCACCAAAGTCAAGTACGGCGCGCTCATCCGCAGCCTGGACAAGCTCGACGACAAGTCCAACGGCGGCAAAGCCGGCAAGACCATGGCCGAGGTCTACCGCTACCTGGCCAGCGGCACCCCGATTGCCGGAAACAACAAGCTGAAGGCCGACTACAGCGGCAGCGTCTACGGCACCGCCGCGTCGAAGGCCGTGTACGCGCTGCCGCGCAACGCGCTGAACGCGGTGAACAGCACCACCTACGTGGGCCCCAGCACCGAAAATTGCGTGGGCACCTACGTCATCTACATCAGCAACGGCGCCGCGCAAGACAACACCAGCGACAGCCAGACCTCCACGAACGCCCTGCTCGCCGCGGGCGGCAGCACCTCCCCCATCGTGCTGAGCCCCAGCGGCTCGCAGGACAACACCGCCGACGAATGGGCGCGATTCCTGCAGACCAGCATGGGCGTCAAGCTCTACACGGTCGAGGCTGCCAAGGCCACTGGCGGCCAGGGCCCTGGCTGGAGTGCACTGCTCAAGAGCATGGCCACCCAGAGCAAGGGGGAGTACTACGACATTTCGTCCGATCCCGACCTGGGCGCTTCGCTGGGTGCTGCGCTCGACGACATCTTCAGCAAGATCCAGTCGGTCAACAGCGTGTTTTCTTCGGTGAGCCTGCCGGTGAGCGTGAACACGCAGGGCACTTACCTGAACCAGGTGTTCGTCGGCATGTTCCGCCCTGACCAGGACGCGCTTCCGCGCTGGAACGGCAACCTCAAGCAATACAAGCTGGGCCTGGACAGCAGCAGCCAGCTCGTCCTGCAAGACGCCGCCGGCGCCAACGCGGTGAACAACCAGACCGGCTTCGTTGCGCCCTGCGCGCGCAGCTACTGGACACCCGTGCCGAGCGACACCGACGCCTACTGGAGCTTCCGCCCCTCCGGCGACTGCCTCGGCAAGGAGGCGGCCGACAGCCCGGACGGCAACGTGGTCGAGAAAGGCGCGCAGGGCTACATGCTGCGCCGCCTCGCGGTGGCCAACCGCAACATGAAGACCTGCGCACCCGGCTCGTGCACCGCGCTCACCAGCTTCGCCGACGGCAACGGCAGCATCACGCAGGCGGCCCTGGGCGTGGCGAGCACCACCGACCGCACCAACCTGATCAACTGGGTCCGCGGCGCCGACAACAAAGGCGACGAACGCACCGACGCCAGCGGCAACCCTCTTACCTCCACCAGCATGCGCGCCTCGGTGCACGGCGACGTGGTGCACTCGCGCCCCGTGGCCATCAACTACGGCACCGATGCCGTGCCCCAGGTGGTGGTTTTCTACGGCGGTAACGACGGCGTGCTGCGTGCCGTCAACGGCAATCGCAGCACGGCCATCGGCTCGACTGCGGCGGGCGACGAGCTGTGGTCTTTCGTGCCGCCCGAGTTCTACGGCAGCCTCAAGCGGCTGTACGACAACAGCACGCGCATCAATTTCCCCGGCCTGCTGGTCACCACCGGCAGCGTAGCGCCCAAGCCCTACGGCATGGACGGCGCAGTAGCTGCCTACCGGCAGGGCACCACCACCGCCTGGCTGTTCGCCAGCATGCGCCGCGGCGGCCGGTACATCTACGCCTTCGACGTGTCCGATCCCGCGGCGCCCAGCCTCAAGTGGCGCAAGGGCTGCCCGAACCAGGACAACGACACCGGCTGCGACACCGGCATGAGCGGCATCGGCCAGACCTGGTCGGCGCCCAAGGTTGTCAAGTCGACCGGCTACGGCGCCGGCAACAGCCCGATGCTGGTGTTCGGCGGCGGCTACGACAAATGCGAGGACGTCGACACCAACTCGGCCGCCCAGGCTTGCGGCACGGGCACCAAGGGCAACCGCATCTACGTGCTCGACGCCGCCACCGGCACGCAGCTCAACAGCTTCGTCACCGACCGCGCGGTGGCGGGCGAAGTCACCATCGTCAGCGACAGCCTTGGCCTGGCACAGATCGCCTACGCGGCCGACCTGGGCGGCAACGTCTACCGCATCACCATCGGCGATGCGACGCCGGGCAGCTGGAGCATGACGAAGATCGCCTCGCTCGGCTGCGATACGGTGAGCACCTGCACGCCCAACCGCAAGTTCATGTTCGGGCCGGACGTGGTCCAGGACAACGGCGTGTACGTGATCCTGCTGGGCTCCGGCGACCGCGAGAAGCCGTTGCGCTACTACAGCGCCGCGCTCAGCGTGGCCAACCGCTTCTACATGCTGGTGGACAAGCCCACCGATACCGCCTGGCTGAGCGCCGAATCGGATCATTGCAGCAGCACCCCCGTGCTGTGCCATGCCTCCCTGCAGGCCATCACCACCACGGCGACCCCCACCGCCACCGACCTGGCGAGCAAGAAGGGCTGGTACTTGGCCCTGGCTCCGGGCGAGCAGGTGGTGACCGCCTCGGTGACGGCCTACGGCATCACCACCTTCAACACGCACACGCCTACCAACCCAAGCGTGCAGCAGTCGTGCCGCGCCGACCTGGGCACCGCCAACGTCTACAACGTGTCGTATGCCAACGCTGCGCCCCAGGACAGCAACGGGCGCTTCCAGAACGTGGTGGGCGGCGGCCTGGCGCCTTCACCCGTGGTGGGCCGGGTTCAACTGGACGACGGCAGCATTCGCGACGTGGTGATCGGCGCCAGGCCCGACTCCTTCCTGAGCCCCAAGGGCGCCACCCCCAAGTCGGCGTTCAAGCAGCCCAAGGGGCGGGTCTACTGGTTCATCCAGAAATAGGCCGGCCCGTGAATCGCAAAAGCAAGAGCACACGGGGCCGTCATGGCGGCTTCACGCTGATCGAGCTCATGGTCACGTTGACCGTGCTGGTGGTGCTGATCGCCATTGCCGTGCCCTCGTTCGACGGCGTACGCCTGTCGACACGGCTGAATTCCTACGCCACGGCACTGGTCGCCGGCGGCCAGCTTGCGCGCAGCGAAGCCATCAAGCGCAATGCTCCCGTCACCCTGTGCGTTTCGGCCGACGGTGCCAGTTGCAGCACTTCGGGCCAATGGGAAACCGGCTGGATCGTGGTGAGCGGCACAAAAGTGCTGCTGCAGCAGCCGGCCGCGGCCGGCGGCTACCAATTGCGCGACACAGGAGGGGCGAGCGCCCTCACCTTCCAGGCCACCGGCGTCGGCGCCAGCCCGGCCAGCATCACGATCTGCCGGGCCTCGCCCAGCGCCGGCCAGACCCGCCTGGTCAACATCAGCGCCACGGGCCGGACCAGCGTCAAGCGTGTGGCCGATGGAACCTGCGCCGGGTAAAGCCGAACCGCAAACAGTGGTCCAAAGCTTTCACATGTGACTATTGCACATGACAATAGCGGGCCGTGATCGGCGGCTCGTGCCGCTGATTCTCTTTTGAACCGCACCTTCAGGAATAACGCTCGCCTCCATGGAACACCGGCTGGACTGGGCCCTCGCCGCCTGCGCTCGCATTCTGCGACCGATGGTAAGGCTCGCCCTCGCGATGGGGGTCAAGCACCCCCACCTCGAGGAATTGCTGCGCGACCTGTTGCTCGAAGAGGCCCAGCGAAGCTGGCGCAACCAGGGCGTGCCCAAGCCCAACCTGAGCCAGTTGTCCATCACGACCGGCCTGAACCGCAAGGCAGTGACCGCCAAGATTCGGGCCACCGTCGACCCCCTGCCCCACACCGAGCTGTCGGCAGCAGCCAAGACTTTCACGTTGTGGTTGCAGATGCTTACCCAGGATGACACTTTCAGGCGCCTGCCCATCACGGCAGGCAATGCCGCGCCTTCCTTCGAGACCGTGGCGCGAATGAGCAGCCGCGGCGACGTGCACCATCGCACCATCCTCGACGAGCTGGTGCGCCTGCAAATGGTGACCGAGGACGCAGGAGTGGTCGAACTCACGGCCGACGGCTTCGTGCCGGTGCAGGATCTCCAGTCCATGCTCGCCTTCCTGGGCGACAACGGCCGCGACCATCTGCTGGCGGCCGTCTCCAACACTCTGGGCGAGGAGCCCAGAATGCTCGAGCGGGCGGTGTATGCGCGCGGGCTCACGCTGCAGGAATGCGAGCAGATCCAGCGCCTCGTGCGGGAACGCTGGGCAGCCCTGCACCACGAGCTGACGCAGGAAATGACACAGGCAGTCGACCGCGCTCCTGCCGGAGCAAAGGGGCGCATCAGGGTCGGCATCTACACCTATTACGAAGACGAGAGCGCGCCTGTGCCGCCCCGCCCCCCTGAAAGCGAGCCCAAGCCATGAACACGATGAAGACACCCCGCCGGCTCATGCTCGGCCTTTTGTCCGTCGGCCTCATGGCCCTGCTGCTGTCCTGCGGCGGGGGTGGAGGTAGCGGCAGTGGCTCAGTGGGCGGCCTGGGCGTCGGCACGGGTGGCACCACGCAGACGGGCACCGGAGGGGATACCTCTACAGGAGCGGGGACAGGAACTGGAACTGGCACAGGTTCCACGGGCTCGGGCGGTTCGAGCGGAGATACGACCGCCGGCAACAGCAACACCGACGGCTCCGGCGTAGGTTCGGGCGGCACTGGCGTGACTGCCGACGCCGCCGGCATCGGCGCGGCGGACGGCCTGGGCAGCATCATCCTCAACGGGCTGCGCTACGACACCGACACCGCCACCTTCACCATTGAAGACGCCACCGAGTTGCAGATCGGCATGAGTGCGCGCGTCGCCGGCAAGGTCGACGCCAACTTCACCAGCGGCGTCGCCACCCAGGTCCAGTCGGCTGCCGAACTACGGGGCGCTGCCTCGGGCATCGACACCTCGGCCGGCAGCTTCGTCGTGATGGGCACCGTCGTGAGCATCGACTCGGCCACCGTCTGGGCCGACGCGAACGGACTGGCGGACATCAACCTGAACAGCATCGTCCAGGTGTGGGGCCTGCCGAGCGCACCGGGCGCCCTGCGCGCCACGCGCATCCAGATCGCCCCCACACTGACCGATCCGCTGGTCACAGGGACCGTGCAGAACCTGGACACCGTGCGCAAGACCTTCACGCTCGGCCAGCTGACGATCGACTTCAGCTCGGCGGCCTTCACGGGCATGAACGCATCGTCGCTCGCCAACGGCATCATCGTGCGCGCCCGGGGCACCGCCGCGCCGGTCGCGGGCGTGCTCACGGCCACGACGGTGCAGGGCTGGTATGCCATCCCGGTGAGCGACGGCATTGCTGTCCAGCTGGCAGGCGTCATCACCGACTTCGCCTCGCGCAGTTCGTTCAAGGTGCTGGGCACGCCGGTCGATGCGACCAATGGGCAGATCACGGGCGGCCCCGTGGGCTCGCTCGGTAACGGCGTAAAAGTCGAAGTCGACGGCTTCATGTCGGGCGGTGTGCTGGTGGTCAAGAAGCTGCGCATCCGCAACGTTCCGGGCACCGGCGGCCCGGCATCGTTCACGCTGATCGGCGCCATCGGCACGTATCAGTCCCTCGCCGACTTCAAGGTCCGCGGTCAACCAGTGGACGCCAGGGGCGCCGTCTTCGAGAACGGCACCGCCGCGAACCTGGCCAACGGCCAGCGCGTGACCGTCGTCGGAGACCGGGTGATCGACGGCGTGCTGATCGCACAGCGGGTGACATTCACCACGCCTTGAGGCTGCCACGGGTCGCCCGCATTGCCTGGGCGCCCTCTTCTTTCGCAATCCACAGCAGATTTCATCCACGGCCTCATGGCCGTGGAGTGCCTCCTATCGACAAGGCCAGGCGGTTGATGTAAAACAAAATAATTAAAGTGAAAAAATCACATTCAAACCCGAACGACCCCCGGACCTGGTGACGAACCGCTCGATATGCACAGAAGGTCCAGATAGGAGCATGTATGCCGCTTACCCTCCTCCTTCGACTTCTGCACGAGAAGTTTCCGGCGACGCTCACGGCTGACCCGGACATCAGGAACGCATCGGTCCTGCTGGCGACCGGACTCATCGAGGCCGAATTTCATCTCGATCACTTCGGCTACCAACAGTATGAGAGCGCCGTGGTGTTCGCCATCACGGACGCAGGGCACGCGGAGATCGCCAGCCTGCAGACCGGCAACGTTGCAACGACTGCCGAGGGCCAGGAATGGCCCGTCATGCCACTCGACTACCTGCGCAAGATCGGCAATTCGATCTTCCCCCTGCGCATCGACGATCCAGCGGAGATCAACTCGGTGGCCGTGTTGAATGCGGCGGGCATGGTGGAGGCCACGCTTCCACCGACCTGCCGCACCCGGCAGAACCAGCAGAAGTTCAAGCAGGCGGTCGTCCTGCGGGTCACTCCCCTGGGGCGCACGGCCCTGGTCGCACGGCGGATGTGAACTTGGAGGGGCAGCGAGTGGCTCGCTGGAACGCATCGAACGGGTACCTGTAAATAGCGCACCTCTCGCCATCGGGCGGGGCCGTCCCCCTCGACAGATATTCGAAAAAGCCTGTGAGTTGCATGAATGTTTCTTAATGCAACAGGCGTCACAAATCAGCCAGGCTCATCGACCCCCAATTGTCTTCGACTACGAAAGTAGTAATGTGAAACCTTCACATACATCGCTTTCAGGTGCGAAGAATGAATTCCAAAATGACACCACCGAGCTTTGCCACTCACTCCGGAATGGCCCGCCTGGCGTGATGCGCCTGGTGCCAAGGATCCTTCGCCATGCTGGCTCGCACCACTGCTGCTCCCGACGTCGACGCAAGCGTCGCCGCGGATGCCCTCATGGTGGCCCGCATGCGGCTGGTGCTCTCGGTCTCCGCACTGCTGGCTGTCGCGGTCGATGCCGGTGACAACCGGCTGCAATTTCCCGTATGGCTGGCCTTTTCCGGATACATCCTGCACAGCCTGCTGGTGTACGCCTGCACGCGAATGGGCCGCCCGTATTTCCAGGGCAAGGCCATCCACTGGTCCGACGTGCTGTGGTTCACGCTGATCATCTTCGTGACCGACGGCGTCCAGAGTCTTTTCTTCCTCTTCTACTTCTTCGCGATCCTCACCTCCTCGTTCCGCTGGGGTTTCGAGGAAGGCGCCCGCGTGACGGTCGCATCGGTCGCGTCGTTCGCCGCCTGCGGCCTGGCCACCAGCACGGGCGGCGACTCGCCGCAGCTGCTGATGCGCACCACTTTCCTGCTGGCGCTGGGGCACATGATCGTGCACTGGGGCGGCTCGAAGCTGGGCCTGCAGCGGCGCCTCGCGCTCCTGGGCGATGTCTGCCAGCTTTCGAACCCCCGCTTCGGGGCCGGCCGCACCGTCGCCCGCACGATGGAAAAGACACTGGCCTTCTTCAGGGCAAGCCACTGCATCCTCCTGACGCGGGACACATCCACCGGCAACTGGATCCTGCGCACGCTGCGCAAGAACGACGCATGCGAACACGTCAGCGTCGAGACGATCGGCCGCATCGCCGAATCGCCGCTCATGGCGCTGGCGCCGGACCATACCGTGCTCTGCAACCGCCTGCCCTGGCCCATGAACTGGCTGTGCGCGCAAAGCCATGTCTTCGAAGCCGGCGCAAGCGGCTGGAGCATAGAGGACGACGAAGGCGCGCAGCGCTGCGCCGCAGTGATCGCCATGCTGGAGGCCCGCGCCTTCATCAGCGCCCCGCTGCCGATGCGGCTGGGCGAGGGCCGGGTCTTCGTGTCGTCCCGTGACGGACTGTTCAACAAGTCCGATGCGCTGTTCCTGGCGCACCTGATGGAACAGATCTTCCCGGTCATCGAGACCATCGAGGTGCTCGACCGCATGGCCTCCGAAGCCGCCGCTACAGAGCGCCTGAAGTTCGCACTGGACCTGCACGACACGGCGGTGCAGCCTTACATCGGTCTGCGGATGGGCCTGTGCGCGCTGCGCAAGAAGGCGGCCACCGACAACCCGCTGCGCGAAGACCTCGACAAGCTCGCGAGCGTGGCCGACGGCGTGATCGCCGACCTGCGCCGCTACGCCGGTGCGGTCAAGCACAGCGCGAACAGTCCCTGCGGGCTTGTACTGCCCCATCTGCATCGCCAGGCCGAGCGGATCAAGGGGCTCTACGGCATCGAGATCGCCATTACGGTCGACGGCCAGGTCCAACTGGACGACCGGATGACCGCGGAAGTCCTGCAGCTGGTGGGCGAGGGATTGAACAACATCTGCAAGCACACCCAAGCGCGTCACGGCAGCATCCGCCTCGGCTGCAAGAACGGGCGCCTGCAGTTGCGAATCGAAAACGAAGCGTGTGAAGAGAGCTTCACGAAGTTCCTCCCACGCTCCATCACCGAGCGCGCTGCGGCTCTCGGCGGGCGGGCACAGGTGCACCAGTGCACGAGTGGCGGCACCGCCGTGTTGGTGGAAATCCCCATCTAAAAAGACAAGCCAAGGAAGGAATCCGTCATGCAACCAGTTGCCCATTCCATCGGAGTCCTGCTCGTGGACGACCACCAGACCATGCTGTGGGGCCTGTCCAGGCTGATCGACGGCGAGCAGCCGCGCATGCGGGTCGTCGGCACGGCCAGCTGTTGCGAAGACGCCGTGGCGACCTCGGACGACCTCGCCCCCGACGTCATCGTGCTCGACCTCGACCTTGACGGCCGGTGCGCCATCGACATCCTGCCCAGGCTTTTGTCGAACGAGGTGTCGCGCGTCGTCGTGCTCACAGCGGAGCGCGAGCAGCGCACGATCGACCTTGCCGTGCTGCACGGCGCGCGCGGCGTGATGCGCAAGGACGCTCCGGCCCAGCAGGTGCTCGAGGCCATCGAGCGCGTCTACAAAGGCGAGCTTTGCGTCGATGCGCAAACCATGGGCCGCGTCTTCTCCGAGCTGACCTCGGTGAAGAAGCCTCCGAAGGCCGACCCCGAGACCACCAGGCTGGCGAGCCTGACGCAGAAAGAACGGGAGATCGTCCGCGTCGTCGTGGCGGGCAGCGGCGCCTCGAACAAGGCATTGGCCGAGAAGCTCTTCGTCACCGAGCACACGCTGCGCAACCACCTCACGTCGATCTACCAGAAGCTCGGCGTGACAAACCGCCTCGAGCTGTACATCTACGCGGTGAAGCACCAGCTCGATACGGCGCCGGCGCACTGAAGCAGCGCACCGCACCAGGTTGCCCTGAGAGCGGCGGCACTCAATTCAAGTCCCACTCAGCATCGGCATGATCATCCGGACGACCCGGATCGCCGCCGGCGTGAGTATCACCATCGAGATGCACGGAAAGATGCACAGCACCAGCGGCAGCAGCATCTTGGTCGGCACCTTGGCCGCCAGTTCTTCCGCACGAACCTGCCTCTTGTGGCGCAGATCGTCGGAGAACACACGCAGCGATTCGCCGATGCTGGTGCCGAACCGGTCCGATTGGGTCAGCATGGTCGCGAAGGTGCCTATCTCTTCCACGCCCGTGCGCAGCGCCAGGTTGCGCAGCGACTTCTCGCGCGTAGCACCGGCACGCATTTCCAGGTTGGTCCAGTGCAGTTCCTGCGCCAGCGCCACGCTCTTGACCTGGATTTCGTCGGTGACCTTGGCCAGGCCGGCGTCCATTCCCAGGCCCGCTTCGATGCACACGAGCATCAGGTCGGCGGCATCGGGGAAGTTCTCGAATATCTCGCGGCGACGCGCGCGAATGAGCAGGCGCAGCACCAGGTTGGGCAGGTAGCAGCCGGCCAGAGCGGCCACCGCGAGGTACAGCAGCATCTCCGTGCCGTCCGCTGCTCCCGTCGTCCGCATCGCCAGGAACGCGAGCGCGGCAAAGCCCAGCGGCAGCAGCGTCTTCATGCCGAAGTAGACAAGGTAGGCGTCCGGGTAGCGGATGCCGGCGTTCAGGAACCGCACCCGCAGCGGCGACAGAGCCGCCTCGCCGGTAGGCGACGACAACTGCGCGAAAGGACCGACGATCCTGACGGCAGTCTCGGTCCAGGCCGACTTGCCTGCCGATGGCGTTACCGCCTGCAGACGCTGCTCGGTACGCGTCGGAGACATCCAGACCGCCAGGCCGGCAATCGCCAGCGACACGGCCAGGAAAACGAGGATGGGAAACAGTATGGTCATGGCTCTTCTCCTTCAGACGCGAATCTTCGCGATCTTTCGCAAGAGCACGATGCCCACGAGCATCAGCCCCAGCATGTACTTGAGCACTATCTGCCCGATCGGGTCCGTCCACAGCGGAGCCATGAATTCCGGGTTGAAGATGTTCATGAGCGCCGCCAGGGCGAACGGCATGAGCCCCAGGATCCAGGCCGACAGGCGCCCTTCCGACGACAGCACCCGCACCCGCGCGAGCAGCTTGAGCCGGTCGCGAATGAGCTTGCTCAGGTTGCCCAGCACCTCCGTCAGGTTGCCGCCGGAGTCGCGCTGGATCAGCACCGCCACCACGAAGTAGCGCAGGTCGGTGAGCGGCACGCGCTCGCTGAGGTTGGTCAGGGCCTGCTGCAGCGAGACGCCGAAATTCACCTCGTCGGCAACCATGCGGAACTCGGTGGCGATCGGGTCGGCCATTTCCTCGCCGATCATCTGCACGCCACTCGCGAACGAGTGCCCTGCGCGCAGGGCGCGCGTCACCAGGTCCAGCGCATCCGGAAGCTGCCTCTCCATGCGGGCCAGCCGGCGGCTGCGCTGGCGCTGCAGGTAGAGCACAGGAAGCATCGCCGCGCAGACCCCGACGGCGAGCGACAGCAGCATCGACTGGTGCCCCACCCACGCCGTCACGAAGAACGCGAACACGCCGAGCGCGCCGCACGCCAGCAGGAAGCTGGAAACCGTCCAGTCCAGCCCTGCCTGCAGGATGAAACGGTCCAGCCGGTGCGCCCGCGGCAGCGTCAGCAGCATGCGCTGCATCCACGGCACCTCGCTGAGCATGCGCTCCTTGACAAGGTGGGCCTGCGGCGTCCGGTCGACCGCGGCGGAAAAAGCTTGCAGCCGCTTCGCGATCTTGCGCGCCTCGGGCCCCTTGTAGGAGCGCCACAGCAGATACAGACCCTCGATCATCAGCAGCACGGTCACGAAGACCAGCACCGTGACGGTGATGAGCGTATTGCCTCCAAGATTGCTGAACATGGCGGTCTCCTATTCGTAGTGCTTCGTCGGCTCGAACATGGTGTCGGGCAGATCCACGCCGTAGGCATGCAGCCGATCCGCAAATTTCGGCCTGACACCCGTCGCGTGGAAATGGCCGCGCACCAGGCCGTCGGGCCCCATGCCAGTCTGGTGAAAAGTGAAGATCTCCTGCATGGTGACCACCTCGCCCTCCATGCCGGTGATCTCCTGGATGCTGGTGACCTTGCGCCGCCCGTCGACCAGCCGCAGCACCTGCACCACCACCGTGATGGCCGACGCGATCTGCTGGCGCACAGTGCGGTGCGGCAGGTTCAGGTTCGCCATGCCGATCATGTTTTCCAGTCGCGCCAGCGCATCGCGCGGCGTGTTGGCGTGGATGGTGGTGAGCGAGCCTTCGTGGCCGGTGTTCATCGCCTGCAGCATGTCGACCGCCTCGGCGCCGCGCACTTCGCCGATGACGATACGGTCGGGCCGCATGCGCAGCGCGTTGCGCACCAGCGCGCGCTGCGTGATCTCGCCCTTGCCCTCGATGTTCATCGGCCGCGTTTCCATGCGCGCCACGTGCGGCTGCTGCAGCTGCAACTCCGCCGCGTCCTCGATGGTGATGATGCGTTCGGTCGGCGGAATGAAGCCGGAGAGGATATTCAGCAGCGTCGTCTTGCCAGCGCCCGTGCCGCCGGAGATGAGCATGTTGACCTTCGCCTGGGCCAGCCCCTCGAGCATCTGCGCCATCGGCGGCGTCAGCGTCTTGAGCTCGTTCACGAGGTTCTCCATGCGCAGCGGGATCTTCGCGAAACGGCGGATCGACATCATCGGCCCGTCGAGCGCCACCGGCGCAATCACCGCATTGACGCGCGAGCCGTCGGGCAGCCGCGCATCGACCATGGGGCTGGACTCGTCGATGCGACGCCCCACCAGCGAGACGATCTTGTCGATGATGCGCAGCAGATGCTTCTCGTCAGTGAAGCTCACGTTGGTCAGCTCCAGCCGGCCCCGGCGCTCCACGTAGATCTTCTCGTGCGAATTGACCAGGATGTCCGAGACGGAAGGGTCCGCCATCAGCAGCTCGATCGGCCCGAAGCCGAGCATCTCGTGCTGTATGTCGCGGATCAGCGTGCGCCGCTCGATGTCGTTGAGCGCCTCGGGCTCCTCCTGCAGCAGCCGCGTGACCATGGTCGAGATTTCCTGGCGCAGGACTTCAGGCTTAAGGGTTTCGAGCGCTGCCAGGTCGAAGCGCTCCAGCAGCTTCAGGTGCATGCGCTCCTTCAGCAACTTGTAGGCATCCGACGCAAAGGGCGACGTGGTCAGATCGGCTGCGTGCCCCTCCGGCCGCGCGGCGGGATCGGCTTCGATCGCATTGAGCTGTTCTCTGAATGACATGGGAACCTGCCTTGCTGTTGAGGATTGATCCGGAGGTGCTCAGGCGCGGCGGAAGAGCCGCCCGATGAAGCCGGGCGCCGCCTCCTGCCGCGGACTGAGCGTTTGAGCAATTTCGGCCAGCCGCTTGGCGAGCGCGCTGCCGCGCGACATCTCCGCCAGCGGCACGCCCCGGTTGATGGACGCATCCACGTCCTTGCCGCCGTCCGGCACGATCGTGAGCGTCGCGCCGACCAGCGAGCGGCGCATGTCCGACAACCCGATTTCCCCGCCACCGGCGCTGCGGTTCACGAGCAGTTCGACCTTGCCGGGGGCATAGCCGAGCGACTTGAACACCTGCATCAGGCGCGTCACGTTGCGGATGTGCGGCAGGCTCGGCTGCAGCACCGGGAAGATGCGGTCGGCGCGGTCCAGCACCTTGATCGAGAGCGTGTCGATGCGCGTGCCGAGGTCGAACAGCACGAAGTCGTACATCGGCAGTGCAACCTGCAGGATCGCGTCGATGTGCTCGGCCTTCACCTCCAGCGCGCGCGAAAGATCGTCGGGTGCGGGCAGGATGCTGAAGCCCGGCGCCACGCGCACCACGCTGGCCGCGAGCAGCGAGGCGTCGAGGCGGCCGATGTCGCGCGCAACGTCCGCCATCGTGGAACTCGGCCGCACGTCGCTCACATACGACAGCGCATCGCCGAACTGCAGGTTCAGGTCGATCAGCAGCACCGAGCGCTCCCGCGAGAGCTGGTGAGCGATGTTGGTCGCGAGAAAGGTGGCTCCGCTGCCGCCCTTGCAGGGCATGAACGCCACGACCTGGCCGGGGCCGCGCGCCTGGGTGCCGGCCATCTTGAGCCCGATGCGCTCGACGGCAGCCTCGAGCGCGGCAGTGTCGGAGGGCGACGGCAGCACCTCGCGCACACCCGCACGCATCGCGTGGATCAGGAACTCCGGCGTCTGCATGGCGCACAGCAGCACCACCGCGATTGCCGGGTGCTGCATCGTGAGCTTCTCCACCAGCGCGAGCTCCTGAAGATCGCAGCACATGCCGTCGACCAACAGGAGTTCTGGAGCCGCCTTCTCGACGACCCACTGCATGCGGCTCTTTCCGCCCTCGAAAAGCGACACGTGATGCGAGCGCGCCTCGAGGACCTTGCGCATGTCCTGGAGATGGTTCGGATTGGGGGAAATGATGGCGATCTTCATGGTCGTGTCCGGTGCGTTGCTAGGAGCAGATGGCCGCGCTGTTCGGGTCTTTGCGCATCACCTCGCGCGGCAGGTAGGTGGAAAAGCCCGGCATCGGGATCAGCGGCGCGACACCACCCGCAATGGGCGAAATCCACTGGTAGTTGAGGCCGGTGATGCTGACGGTGACGCCCTGGCAGGTCGCGGCCGTGCAGCCCGAAGGCTCCCACGCCACCGACACAGTGCTGATCTGCGGCAGCAGCGCCTTCATGCGGGCAAGCACCAGCGCTTGCTGGCCGGTGTCGTCGCACACCACCGCATACCTGGCACCCGCGCGTGTTGCCTCCTGGGCCGCATTCCACGTGAACAGCATGCGCGAGAAGTCGACGATGCCCAGCACGAACATGAGAAAGATGATCAGGCCCAAAGCGAACTCGACCGTGGTCGCACCGGTAATGCGTTTTCTCATGATGGCGCCCTCATGGTGGCTGCGATTTCGCTGAAGACGATGTTGCCGTTCGCATCGGCGAGGACGACGCCGATCACCGAGGGAAACAGCGAATGGAATGTGTAGCTGCTGACGCGCACCGTCACCGTGGTGATGATCGGATTCGCCCCTACCGACTGCCAGGTGCAACAGCTGCCAGCCGGCACATTCGAAAGACTCAGCCCGCGCGCCAGCGGCGCCCCGGTGCCGGCCGTGTTGCCGTACACGATCAGGTTGCGCGCCTCGGTGACGTGCGTGCCGGGCGTCTGCACGGACAGGTAGCGCACCGCGTCGCGCGTCGACTTGACGACCGCGTTGTACTCGTACATCGCGCGGCCGAACTCGGTGGTGATGAAGGTCATCAGCAGGAGCAGCGGAATGATCAGTGCCAGCTCGATCAGTGCCGCGCCACGCTGTGTGCGATGGGATCTTTTCATGGCGTTCACCTCACCAGCACCGGAACCAGCGGGCCCGCCGATCCGCCAGCCAGCCCGCTGGTGGTGCAGGGGCTGCCCACGGCGCCCGCGTTGCCGCGGAATTCCAGCTGCGTGTCGGTCATCGGAATGCTCAGCGGCTGCAGCATCAGCATGCAGGCGTAGTCGATCACGTGGTTGCTGCCGTCAATGACCGGCACCGTGACGATGCGGCGGTCGAAGCCGTACTGCATGTGGCCTCCGGCAACGTTGCCCGGGTTGGCCAGCTTCTGGAAGCTGTTGAGCGACAGCCCCGTGATCGATTCGCAGCTGTTCGCGCCATTCACTTTGGTGCCGGTGTCGGCACAGGACGCGAAGGCGGCCCGCTTGGTCACGAAGTTCTGGGCGGTCGCATCGGCTCCTGCACCCGGCGCGCCGTTGTAGGCATTGAACTGCGTGGGCCAGTTGGATGATGTGTAGGCATAGCCGGTGTAGTCGGGCCGTCCCACGCTCGGATCGCCGGTGTTCTTGTAGATGCCGAAGCGCTGGTTCCAGACGTCGACCACCGAGGTCTGCACGCCGGGCGTGCCGAGCGTGTCGCCCACCCTGGTGCCGCAACGGCCGTTGAGCTCTGCTTCGGTTTCCGAAGCACTATTGCTGCCATCGAGATTGGCCCAGCCGATCTGGCCACCCGTAGCCGCGTTCTGCGCCTGGATGAGAGGTACCCATTCGCCGACGGCGAAGCCGTAGTTCGGTGCCGTGCCGCCTGGCTTCGGCTTCATTGCGACCGGGATGGGGCATGTGGTCTGTGCGCTGGCACGGGTGGCGACCGCGCTCGCCGCGACGCTGCGTGTAGCGGGATTGCCGGCGGTATCGCCAGAAAAGGCGCCCATGGCCTTCATGAGCCAGATGTTGACGTTGGCCTGCGTGTGCGTGCACTGCGCATAGCGAGCTACAGCGGGCGTGGTCGTGAGGGCGTAGGCCGAGTCGCGGAACGTGATGTCGGCCGTGACGATCTTGCCCTGCCCGCTCCAGGTACTTGATTGCATGTTCACACGGTTCGCGTTGCCTGCAGTCTGGCCCGCGCTCACGGCCCGCGTGAGAGCCGTGCTCTGCCCGTCGAGCTCGCGCGCAGCGGACAGAGCGCAGCTGTCGACTGCCGTCTGCAGCTCGGTCTTGACTACGAACAGGTGCCCGAAGTCGAGCGCGATGCCCATGAATCCGAGGAGAAACAACAGAACCAATGCTGCAGTGATGATCATCGCGCCGCGCTGGCGGTGGCCGGGAGTGTGGACTTGCATGATCGGCTTCCTGTGCAGTAGTGGCAGTTTGACAAAGCCTGCGCTTCAGGCGCAGTCGACGCCGCCGAAGCAAGTGAAGACGCGATCAACAAGATCGCTGAGACCGGTGTCGGCTACCAGTGGTCGCAGCGCGATGATCAGCAGGATAGAGATCAAGGCGATGACCAGCGCGTACTCCACCACCTGAGCACCGCCCTCTTCTTTCAAAAAGGACTTGAACATGGGACTACTCCTTTTTCATTGAAAAGATGCGGACTCGATAAGTGAGGCGGCGAGCTTGGAGCGTGCTCCGGCTCGCCCCACCAACTACTTACACGCAACCGCCAGTCGTGGAAGTCAGGCAAGTTTTCACGCGATCGATGAAGAGCGAGAAGCTGCCACCGTTGTCGGTAAGCGCCTTCAACGCAACGACGAGCGCGATCGAGACGACCGCGATGATCAGCGCGTACTCAACCACTTGAGCGCCGTTCTCGTCCTGCAAGAATGACTTGAACATGGGACTACTCCTTTTCATTGAGAAGAATGCGGATCCGATAAGTGGGGCGACGAGCTTGGAGCGTGCTCCAGCTCGCCCCACCAACTACTTACACGCAACCGCCGGTTGTCGAAGTCAGGCAAGTCTTCACGCGATCGATGAAGAGCGAGAAGCCGCCGCCGTTTGCGGTGAGCGCCTTCAGCGCGACGACCAGTGCGATCGAGACGACGGCGATGATCAGCGCGTACTCGACGACCTGGGCGCCCTCTTCCTCGAGCATGAAACCGCGAGTCGATTGGCCGATGGCCTGGAGAAAGTTCTTCATGGTTCTTTCCTTTCAAGGTTTGAACAGTTGGAAATCAGGTTTGAAAACAATGGTGTGGTGGGGGAAAAAAGTTCGTTGCAGTTCGTGGCGCTCTCCTTTCCAGGTAAAGACTTCGAGGATCGAATTCGAGAGAAAAACGCAGCCCGTCACTTGCCCGAGCCACCGCCCTGGCCACCGATGCTGCCGCCGATGTTGATGACGTTGACCGCCGGCGGCGGCGACTTGTAGGACTCGTGGTACTGATTCATCGACTCGCGTGCCGAGCGGCCGTCCATGCCTGCGACCGGGTCGCCGTTCTTGCCGGCGTTCGGGTTCAGCGTCATCTTTTTCTTTGCGTCGCGCACCGCGTCGCCGAAGCGCGCGTCGTAGTTGGGCGTGACGGTCGAGCAACTGGCGCCAAGAAGGCAGACGAGCGCGACGGTGGTCGATCTGATGAACATGACAGTGCTCCTCACGGGGTTTCGCTGGCCGGGGCGGCCGGTGCCGGGGTGGCGCTTTCGAGGGCGCCGTTGAGGTAGACCTCGGCGCGGCTGGGAACGACGTGGTTGTCCGTCGGTACCCGCGGCGACTCGGCCAGCGGGCGAACCAGGCGCGGCGTGATGACGAACATCAGCTCGGTCTGCTCGTTCTGGAATTCAGTGCTGCGAAACAGCGCACCCATCACCGGCACTTCGCCCAGGCCCGGATAGCGCTTGATGGTCTCGTTCACATTGCTCTTGATGAGCCCGGCGATGACGAAACTCTGCCCGTCGTTGAGTTGCACGGTGGTGTCGGCGCGCCGCACCGTCAGCGAAGGCAGCACCGCGGTAACGCCCGAGACCGTGGTGAAGGGCGAGCCGGTCTGCGTCAGGTCCGACACCTCGGACACCATCTTGAGGTTGATCCGGTCGCCGTTGAGCACCGTCGGGGTGAACTTGACCCCGATGCCGAACTCCTTTTCTTCCAGCGTGATGTTCGTCCCGCCGCCGCCAGCGGCGCTCTGCGCCACCGGAATGAAGATCTTGCCGCCCGACAGGAAGCTGGCCTGCTGGCCGCTGATGGCCATGATGTTGGGTTCCGCAAGAATGCGCACCAGCCCGTCGTCCTTCTGGCCGTCGATGGTCAGCGAGGTGCGGCCGATGCGCAGCGCCTGGACCAGGCCCGCGCCCGTGCTCAGGAAATTGGAAATCAGCGAGTAGTTGTTCAGCCCGCCGTTGCCCGAACGCGCAATCCCGACGCGCGAGCCCAGCCGGTCGAGCAGCGTCTTGCTGACCTCGGCGATCTTCACCTCGAGCATCACCTGCTGCGGTGTCGCGATGCGCAGCAGGTTCACCACCTTCTTGCCGTCCGCGCCGTAGGCCGACGCCAGGCTCATCACGTCGTCGAGCTTGAGCGCGTCGCTGATCTCGCCGGTGAGCACGATGGATTTTTCTGCACTGCGCACGCGGATGCGGCGCTCTTCGGGCATCAACTCAGCCAGCTTGGCCTGCAGCGCCATCGGATCGATGGTGACGATCACGTCCTTGATGTAGCAAGTGCCATCGGCGCTCTGGAGCACGACGTTCATCGAGCCCGCCTGGCGGCCACGGAAGAACAGGTCGGTCGGGCTAAGCAGCGTCACATCGACATCGGCAACGCCGTCGCCGGTATTCGCATTGGCAGCCGGCGCGGGCGGCTGCATGCCCGCCGGCACGGCCCCGGCCGCGACCGCGGGTGCCGGGGTCCGGTTCGAAGGCTGGCCGCCGACCACGATCCGCACCACACGCGCCTTCAGCGGAATGACCACCGACTTGCCCAGCACGGCCTGGGTCGGCTGGTCGTCCGGAATGATGGCGGTGCAGCGTCGGGCGTTGGCGGCGTTGGCGGCGTTGCCCGCTGCCGCCGGAGGCGTTGCAAGTGCTGCGGCAGGCATGGCGGCCGTGGCCGAGGCGGTTGCCGCGACCTCCGCGCCCATGGCGGGAGCCGCCACTGTCGCGAGGGTCGCCAGCAGACTGGCTAGTGTTGTTGAGAGATGGCGCACTTGGTGTTCCTCCTGATGAACCGGATCAGAAACAGGTCAGCGAGCTGCCCGCGTGCTGGACGACTTCCACGCACTGGGAAGCCGGCTGCGCGGCGGGGCCTGCACGATGAATACGCGGGCGGGCCGGGGCAGGCGCAGCAGCGGTGGAGACCTGCACGATCTCCTTCGCGCCGAACAACTGGCCCTTGGTGATGCCGCCGGTGGCGACCGTGGTCTTGTCCATCTGGTTGCGAAGCACCAGGGACAGCGTTCCCACGCTGCGTGCCAGGTCGAGCTTTTCCGAGTCTTCGAGCGAGAGTTCGAGCGTCACGGCGCTCACGACCTTGGGCTTGGTGTCGTCTCGGTTGGCCTCCTGCGCCACCGCCAGCACCAGCACTTTCTCGAGCACGGTCTTGCTGATCTGCGACGCCTCCTCGCCGCGGCCCTTGTCCTGCTGGGCGTTGACCATCACGTCGACGTAGTTGCCCGGCAGCGCGAAGCCGGCGACGCCGACCACGTCGTTGACGCGCACCGTCATGGCTCGCTTGCCACTGGCGATCACCGCCGACAACCCGCCCTGGGTTCCCACCGGCGCCAGCTTGCCTTCCATGATGGCTTCGCCGCGCAGCACGCCGACCTTCACCACGCGGTCTTCCAGCGCCTTGATGTCGCTGAACGAGCCGTTCGGCGTGGAGCCGCTGGGCCAGTCGACCGTGGACAGCATCTGCGCGTTGACGCGGCTGCCCAGTTCGATGTCGACGGCGGCCACTACGACCTTGTTGGACGCGATGCCGCCTTGCCTGGAGATCCACCCGGCCGCGTAGACCGCAGCCGCCAGCCCCGTCAGAAGGGCCAGAAGGATCAGCCCGATCGCCTTGATGTTCTTCATACGAACCTCCGTCGCAGGTAAAAGATGGGAGGGCTAGACATAGCCCAGTTGATGCGCGAGCACTTCGACCACCGTGCCCGCCGCGATGCAGATGCCGTAGGGCAGCTTTCCCACGGACTGGCTCATGTGGACCTGCCCCGTGGGGCGGATGCCCGCCATGCTCGAGAACGCCATGCCTTGTGCCGCCGTCTTGACGTTGGCCAGCATGTGAGCGAGGCGGCGACGGTGGATGGCGAACACCAGCGCCGCCATGCCACCGGCAATGAAGGTGAAGAGCACCGCCATCAGCGTCTGCTGCGGACCGATGAAGGCCCCCGCCATGGCCATGAGCTTCACGTCGCCCGCCCCCATCAATCCCAAGACATAGAACGGCAGCATCGCGGCGAAGCCCACACCCAGGCCGCCGAAAGCGCTCATTGCGCCTGCGGCCGGCGTGCGGGCAGCGAGAGTGCCGTAGATGAGCGCGAAGAGCGCCCCGCCGAAGGTCAGCCAGTTGGGAATGCGGTAGGAGCGCCAGTCGCTGATGGCGGCTACCCCGAGCAGCGCGACGAGCGCGAGCATTCGAACGTCTGTAGCCAGCATTGCCAGCAGTTCGAGAACGGCGTCGAGTTCTTGCATGGTCGGCTCCGTGGGTTCAGGCGCTGCGCCGGATGGCGAGCAGCAGGAGCAGGCACACGACCATCACAAGAGCGCCGATCAGAGCGAACTCCATGAACGACATGCCTGCGTCTTCCCGCAGCAGGTTCATGAAGGGTCTCGGCAGCAATGCGAGCAGTTCCATGCGTGTTCCCCGGTTGTCGTGACCGGCCTGAACCGCCTGTCTGCCCGGTATGGACAGAAGCGTTCGGCCTGGGGATGACTGTAGGAATCACGCTGTCTTCGCACATGAGCGAAGCGCCCCTTTGCAGGGGAGTCAAGCGCCCTGCCCGCTTGGGCTCGGGACCATGACAAAACGCCTACCCGGAGCGTTTCCGGGCAGCAGGAGGCACCGCTACGTCTGCGCGATGGCGGCCGGTGCCGCCTGCCTTGCCTCTTCCTGTTGCGTCAGGAAAGGCCGCCCGCCGCCCTGCAGGTACTTCCAGTACGCGACGTAGCCCGACAGGTAGTGCTCCACATCGTCGATGCGCACGCGGTAGCTGTGATGGCGAATGAAGAAGCTGCCCACGATGCGCCCCGGGTTCTTGAAGAACATGGCGATCTCGGGCCAGAAATGGCCCGTCAGCAGGTAGCGCGCACGCTGCTCCAGGGCCCGGTAGAACTTGTCGATGTCGAAGCCGCGCAGCAGGTGCTCGTGCTGCGGGTCGGCCTGAATGCGCACGATCATCTTCTGCGCCGCCATCATCAGCTCCAGCAGCGTCGGAAAGGTGGTGATGCGCTCGAGCACGAAGTCCAGATGGTCGCGCACGTTGTCCAGGCCGAAGCGGTAGTAGCGCTCGTCCGATCTGTAGAGGGTGAGTTCGTTGACGCAGTAGCTCAGCCAATGATCGTGGGCCTGCCAGTGCCTGGCTTCGATGAAATGCCCGAATGCTTTCTCTACGGTCTGCAGCCAGCGCGGATCATTGGTCAGCCCGTACAGGCGCATCAAGCCGAAGGCGGCCTCGCCGTCGTAATAGATGATCCGGTTCTCTTCCTTCACGCTGAGGTCAGGGTGATTCAGCACATGCACGAAGCGGCCCGAGTTCGGGTCCTGCATGTGCACGATGCCCAGGGCCAGCTGCTCCATCAGCGGCAGGTATTGCCGGTCGCCGGTGAGTTCGGTGTACTTGACCATCGCCAGCAGGCACACGGCGTTGCCGCCCAGCTTGATCTCGTTGCCGTTGTCGACGTCCACGAGAAAAGCGCCCTGCTCCCCGCCCGGCAGCGTGGCGCGCTGGATCAGCGTCTGCGTGAGGTAGGCCAGCGCCCGGTCGATGGCGGCCTTGTGCTCGGGGCACTTCGTCAGCTCCCAGCCTTCGAGCAGCGCGTAGGTGGAGCTGGCGTGCCGCAGCGCGTTGTAGGTGGGAATGGGACGGTCGAAGCAGGGAAACCAGCCGTAGTGGTACTGGCCGGTCGGCTTGACCTGCCTTGCGAGGTAGGCGGTGCTGGTCGCGACGATGTCGTGCACGTGGCTCGCATCCCAGTTCGGCATGACGCGATGGCCCTTGCCCCGGCCCTGATGCTCGATGGCGTGAAGCTGCTTGCCGTCGGTGAACACCGCCCGCGTGTCGAAGACCCAGATCGGCTGCAGCGCGTCGGTCGGCCACTCCAGCTCCAGCCCATAGCGGTACTTGCCGTAGAGCTTGAGATTGGCCGCATTGGGTGTCGCCTCTTCGAGCGCGCCGTCGTACAGCACGGCGTGCGCGCCGATCTCGGGCTCCAGAATCGCCAGGGAAAAATCGGGCTTGAACGCGATGCCATGGCGAAAGTAGTTGCGCTTGGTTGTCGCAAAGCCCCGCTTCAGTTCCTGCCAGGACATGGCGTGCACGGTGTGCACCACGTCCACCCGCAGCCAGATTGGTGCGGCGCCCTTCTGCTTGCGCAGCCAGGCATTCAGCAACTGCGCGCCCCTGACCCATGCCTGCTCGAAATTCTTTCCGCGGATGGTCACGACATGGGCGCGCTCCTTCCCGTTGCAGACCGACATGAAGAGCACGCCCGCGGCCTCTGCGTCGATGCCGGCGCTGGCGCTCGTGCATTCGTCCCACAAGGTTGCAATCGCGGGCCTGGCCGACGCCAGCAGTTCACCCAGACTCATGGCACATCCTTTTTCACAAGCGCCTCCAGCGCAAGAAACTCTTCCAGTTCGGCCGGTCTGCGGGCCTTCGAGCGCGCCGCTTCAGTCCGCGTCGCCTGGAGCACGCCTTTGAGTATCTCCGCGTCGTGCGCGGAAGAACGCTGATCCTCCTCCTTCCAACCGAATACCGGCCAGCCATTGCGTGCCGCGACCTGTCGGTCGAGCGGGCCTAGCGTCTCCAGCAGCGCCTTGATGAAGGCCGCGCCGTGCAGTTGATCGTCCTGGATGACCAGGCTGCCATCGACGTAGGTGGTCTGCGCCAAGCCCGGCGGCAGCCTGAGGCGGCCGTCGGGGTCGAGCATGCCCGCCAGACGGTTCCACATGCCGCTTGCCCCGTAAGTCTGCGAGAACACCTGCTCGCGCAGTGCCGGCAGTGTGGCCGGCAACGGCTGCTGCGGTCCGCTTCCGGGGCGCAGCGCGTACTCCGACCAACGCGCGGTACCTTCCAGGAACCAGCGCGCCTTGAACATGGTGTAGCCGTACTGGTACTGGTGAAAAAGCTCGTGGATCGGTGTCACGTTCTGGTTCGCGTGGCGGTTGAGCAGATCGATGCGAAGGGCACAGCCACCGGCCGCTTCGTCGGAGCCCAGGCGGTAGTTCATCACCTCGTCGTAGGACATTCCGTTGCCCTTCTCCATCTTCAGCAGGAACACGTCGATCGAGGTGGCGCGGGCATAGCGTGGCTGGCGCATGGGGTGCGTCAGCCCCATCACATCGGTGAACAGCCTGCGACCCACGACCAGTTGCGTTGCCACGTCCTGCACCTTGTCGGGTATGCCGTTGCGGTCGAGGTCACGAATGTCCGGCAGCGCGTGGGCTCCCTCCAGCGTGTAGCGGATGCGGAACTCGTCGCGTACGTAGATGCGGTCGAGCTGGGAGAGCGTCGCGTTGCGCTCCGCCCGGCAACGGCCGGCCTCGACTTCCTGCGCAGCGACGGGCAGGACCGCCGCCAGCATGCACACCAGCCATCGCGCATTCGTCATGCGAGCTCAAGCCACCAACTGCTGCTGGAGCACAGGCAACCAGGGCTCGGTCAGCATCTCGAAGGATGGATTGGCATCCAGCCCCATCAGCAGATGAACCCGGTTGGACGGCTGCTGGCTTCGATTGACCGCCCTGTGGTTCACATCCACCCGCACCAGCCAGGCCGAGCCGTCGGCGGGCAGGTGAACGCTCTCGATGCTGCCGTCGGCGCGCTGCCATTCGAAGAAGCAATTGGGGTTGGTGATGATGGGGATGTGCAGGCGCCAGGTTTCCTTGGCCGCATCGTTGTGCAGCGGCATCTCCTCGCCCTCGCTTTCGAGCTGCATGATCCGGGCCCTGAAGGGCGTCAGGCCATGGCTGCGCAGCGCATTCATCACCCGGGCCAGGTAGCCGCTGCAGGCGTCTGTCGGCGTGACGCCGCGCGCATTCTTTGCGGGAATCCGCCGGATGCCGTCTACCAGAGTGCCGTCGCGACTGGTGACTGCCCAGCCGATGTAGTCCACGCGGTTGTCGCGATATGGCGTCGACGGCAGCGGCTTGACGTGTGCCAGGAAATGCTGCCTCAGCAATTCGGCGTCGATCCTGAAATCGGCCAGCCTGGCGAACATCACGTCACTCGATTGCTCCATGGTTTTTCTCCTCTTCTTCGTCCTCTTGATGGCGATGTGCATCGGACGGCCGTCAATGCCGACGGCGCGAGCACACGCAATGAGCAGGGCCCGAAGGCCCCAGGTCGAACTGGACGACCTATGCGAGGAAGGAGAGGAGTTGTGGCGGCCGCATGGGCCGCTCGAGAGGCGCGGACGGCAAGACCGTCACGGCAAATTCCGGGGGAGCTTCCGGTCGAAGGAGCGGCAGTGAAATCTCGCGCCTTCCGGCGGCAAGGTCCACTTCATCGGAGTCGATGCCGTGATCCAGGACCGAAGCTCCAGCGTGGCCCTGATGAAGCTCGCAGGCGCTTGCCTGATGCACCTGCGCGACGTGGGCCTGGTGCTGCCCGAAGCCCGCCATGTTCTGGGCAAGCACGGCCAGCCCGTGACAGCACAGAAAGGCGATAACTGCGGACGTACAAAGCCAGCGACGCATGACGGCGCAGTTTAGCGACCGGCCGAATATTCTGGATAGTGTGATTGCAGGTGGACGTCGCGACGCCAAGACATCACGGGATGCTCCGCGCCACCACGCCGAGATCCCGCCAGGCCTCGGGATGGCAGCTGAAGATCAATATCTGGTGCCGCGTTGCCGCGTCGTACAGCACCCGCTTCATCTGCCGCAGGCGCTCTTCGTCGGTGTTGACCAGCGCGTCGTCGAGGATGAGCAAGGTCGGCTTGCGCGCTTCTTTCAGCAGATCGGCATAGGCCAGCCGGGCGACGACGCCCATCTGTTCCCGCGCGCCCACGCTGAGCTCTTCGAATGCGCCGCTCTGCGCGCCTCGCAGGCCTTGCCGCGTGATGCGGCCCGGTGAAAGATCGTCGCCGACTTCGACCTGCGCACCGGGGAAAAGAATCTGCAGATAGTGGTCGAGGTGCTTCTGCAGCGGTGCGCGCAGGCGTCGCGCCAGGGCCGAACGCTTTTCGCGCAGCAGCTTCAGCAGGTGGTCGAGCGCCTTCGCGCGGCGTTCGAGTTCCGCGCAACGGCGTGTTGCGTGCTCGAGTTCGCGCTGTTTTTCCGACGCAGCTTCTTCCTGGCCCAGCGCGCCCCTGGCTTCGAGTTCGGCTTCCAGCCGGGTGATCTCGTTGGCCCGCTGGCTGTGCGTGGCCTCGGCTTGCTTGACGCTTTGCTCCAGCCGTTCCACGTCCTGCGCGAGCACCGGCAGGTTGGCGGATTGCAACTGCTGCGCCAGCTCGGCGACCTTGTCTTGCAAGGCCGACTGCTGCGCGAGCGCATCCGTCAATGCGGCGCCGGCTTCCGTCTTGCGGCTGGCGCGCATCGGGTCGTTCAGCGTGGCCTTGACCGCCGCGAGTTCGTCTTCGGCGGCCTTGACCTGCTCGCGCGCATTGCCGGCGGCGACCTTGGCGTCATTGAGCGCCGCGGATGCAGCCTCCAGCGCGGCGCGCGCGGCGCCCTCCTCCGATTCGGCCTGCGTGCTCGACGGCATCGCCGCGTCGGCCGGCGGCATGCCCTGCAGGACCTGCCTTGCTTCAGCCAGCCGGGCCTCGCGCATGGCGATGTCCGCGGCAAGCGCGCTCAGCCCCTTCGGTGCCAGCGCAGCCAGCACGGCCACCGCCGCACCGGCTTCGCCCTTGCGCAACGCCTGCAGCCGCATGCGCTCTTCGACGGTGGCCACGCTCTCCGCGCGCAGGGCCTGCAACAGCCCGGCGAGTTCGTCGCGCGCGCGGTCGCGTTCGATGGCAAGGCTTTCCAGGTCGGCTCCGCCCGGCAGCACCGTGATGCGGCCTACGCCTTCGATCTCGATGTCGGTCCGCGTGATGACGGTCTGGCGCTTCGAGCCGGAAAGCTCGGCGCCGGCAACCCGGACCTTTGCAGCAGGCTGCAGCTCGAACTCCAGGGCCGTCGCCACCGCATCGAGCCTGGCTTGCGCCGTGCGATGCGCGTCGGCGCAGCGCTGAAGCCGCTTGAGCTCGCCCTCCGGCACCGCGAGCGCCTGTGCCTCGGCCTGCAGGCGCGTGACCTTGTCCTGCTCGCTCTTTGCCTTCTCGTGGCTCTGTGCGAGCGCCTCAAGCTGCTCGGCCAGGCTTTCGACGGTTTTCTCCTGCGCAATGCGAGAGGCTGCCTGCCGCGCGAGGCGGAGGTTGTCGCGCGCGCCGGCATCGGCCTTCGCCGCAGCCGCGTGGCGGGGTTCCCACGCCTGCAGTTCGCCTAGCGCCTTGGCCAAGCCTTCTTGTGCCGCCTGCAGATTCTTCTCGCGCAGGACGACCGTGGCTTCCTCGCGCTCCATCGCCTGGAGCTGAGTGCGCCAGGAATTCACCTGCGCGGTGACCTGCCTGAGCGCGGCGTCCTGCGCGGTCTTCCTGTCGTTCAAGCCCTTGGCTTCGTCCAACCGTTGCCGTGCGGTGGCAAGCTGCTCCCGCAACGCCGTCCAGGGCCGCGCGGCTTCGTCGCGCTGGTGATCGCGGCGCAGACCGGAGAGACGGTCCACGCCCGACTGGTAGGACTCGATGTCGGCGCGCAGCCGTTCGATGTCAACTTCGAGTTCCGTGCGCAGCCTGATGGCATCCGCGAAGGCGCCGCGCGGTGTTCCGGCGGCGGGCGTGAGCAGTTCGTTGCGCTCGCTCTCCACTGCCTTCAGCACCGCATCGCCGTTGCTGGAGGCCAGTTCGCCCAGCGATTCGCCGAGTGCGTTGCGCAGGTGGTCGCTGGCGAAGCCCACGGCGCTGGCGATGTCGTGCGAGGTGCCCTGCTTGATCCACAGCAGGCCCGGAATGCCCATGTGCTCCGGCGTGCTGGCGCCCTTGCCCGGAAAGCGAAAGCCCAGCAGCGCCGCCAGATGGTCTTCAGCCACTGCACCGTCCATGGATTTGCCGTCGATGACCAGCTCGCAGCGCTTCTTGCCGAGGAAGGCCTTGGTGAGTCGGCACGGTTTGCCGTCGAGTTCGAAATCGACTTCGACCGTGGGCGTTGCCGAGCTTTCGCCCCACGGCCGCAGATGCTCGACCGCGCTGGAGCGATGCCGCTCGAAGAAGGCCGCGCGAATGGCCTCGGCAACGGTGGACTTGCCCGACTCGTTGGGCGCCGCGAAAAGATTCAGTCCGTCGGTGAATCCGTCGATTTCGAGCGGTGCGCGAAACAGCTTGAAGTTCTCGATGCGAAGACGCTGCAACTTCATGCGGCGGCTCCCTGCGCGTCGAGGATGCGGGCGAGCGTGAGCAGCGCGTCGCGGGCGAGTTCAGCATCGGCATCGCCTTGCTGCGCGCGCAACTCCTGAAGCGCCTCGCCGACGAAACCGTCGGCGTGCAACGCCTGGATGTCGTCTTCTGTCGGCTCCAGTCGAAGCGCTTCGCCGTCCCACACCAGCGCACGGGCGCGAGCGCGGGCGGCGTCCAGCGCGGTGCTCAGCCGGTTGTGGCCGCTGAGATCGCAAGCGCCCTGCGCGCGAAGTTGCAGCACGTCGCTGCTGCTCACCTGCTCCAGCTTTTCCACCAGTTCATCGATGTCGGAAGGCACCGTGAGCCGCGGCTCCCATTGCTGCCAGTCGAATTGGCCTGTGCGGATAGCCTCGACCGTCGGCTCCGCCCCGGCACCTGAGACGCCGACCAGCAGCGCCTGCCCCGAATCGTTGGCTCTGAAACGATCGGTCTCGGGCGTGCCCGCGTACCAGGTACGGTCGTCGATCTGCCGCGTGCCGTGCCAGTCGCCCAACGCGAGGTAGTCGAGCCGAGCCTGCGCCGCACGCCCGGTCGCGATGGGATTGGCCGAATCGATGTCTTCGGACAGGATGCCCTGCACGCAGCCGTGCGCCAGCCCGATGCGGGGCAGCCCCTCTTCGCTTGGCGCGGTGGCAAACCAGTCGGTGAGGTCGCCGTAGGTATGGCGCTGCGTGAGCGGCGCCGGCAGCAGTGTGAACTTGCCCACCACCGTGTGGGGCTTCGGCTCCAGGCAGCAGGTGACGTTCGGTGCAATGGCGCCCAGCCGCTGCGCACGGCTCCAGACCGATTCGCTCAGCGCCGAATCGTGGTTGCCCGGAATCAGCAGCCAGGGGCCGGAAAAGCCCTGCATGGCATTGAACATGCGCCGGATGGTCTTGTCCGACACGGTCTGCAGGTCGAACACATCGCCTGCAACCAGTACGGCATCGACCTTGCGCTCGGCCGCAATGGCGGCCAGCCGCTCGACCACCTTGAAACGCGCCTCGAACAGTGCCGCGGCGTCGTCGGGTTCGAACTGCGAGAACACGCGGCCTATCTGCCAATCCGCGGTGTGGAGCAAAGAAATCATGCGTGGCCCTCCCTTTGCCTCTCGCGTCTTCACGTCATCCAGAAAGAGCGAGCATCTTAGAGGGCCTGGGGCTGCAGGCGGGCCGGACCGGCCGGGAGACTAGCGCCTGGCGTCCATTCCCGATGCGCACTCTTCGAGCAGCGCGGCCGACTGCGTGACCTGTTCGGTGATCTGGTCGCGCAGCGGCTTCCATTCGAGGCTGAACGGTGCGAGAAGGCACCACTGCGTGGTCAGCGCCAACGCGATGCCAAAAATGATGAACAGCCAATGCACGAGTTCCATTACCGCCCCTTTTTTTCAGACCAAGGGCGAGAGTCTGCGCATTTCACGGGCACCGCGATATCGCCAATTTGGGGGATGCCTTTCGCCAGAGGCCCCCCGCCCGGTCACCTCGCCGGCAGGTACTGGCGCGGGTCGACCGCATTGCCGCGGTAGCGGATCTCGAAGTGGAGGCTGGCGCGCCCACCGTCCGTGCCGCCGATCTCGGCGATCTTCTGGCCCTGCTTCACCTGCTGGCCCTGTTTCACCAGCACCGTACGCACATTGGTGTAGACCGACATATAAGAGCCGCCGTGGTCGACCATCAGCACGCTGCCGTAGCCGCGCAGCGTTTCCGTCACGGCCACCTTGCCGGCGCCGATGGACATCACCGGCTCACCGACGCTGCCGCCGATGTCGACGCCCTTGTTGCTGGTGCCGTTGAAGCCCGCGATGACCTGGCCCTGCGCGGGCCAGGCCCAGTCGCTGCGCCTCGAGGCCGGCGGTGCGACGGGCTCGGGCGCCGCGGCCCGGGGCGGCCTCGAACGCTCGGGGCGTTCCGGACGCTCGGTGCCTGCGCTCCTGGGGGGAGGCGGCTCGGACGATGCGCCGCCACCGGGCGGCACCACGCGCAGCACCTGTCCTGCTTCGAGCTTGTCGGGGTCCTGCAGATTGCTCCAGCGGGCAATGTCGCCCGGCGAACGCCCGGTCTTCGACGCGATGCGATAGAGCGTGTCGCCCGGCTGGACGACGTACTCGCCCGGCCCTGCCACTGGCGCCTTGGGGGAGGTGGAGCACGCTGCCACCATCAATGCCGCGGTCAGCGCAATGCCCGCGCGCCAGTTCCTTCCTGTCACAACCACTACCGGATTCCTTCCTGGATAACTGAATCTCGCGCTCCCGGGTGCCGGGGCCGCGCTCGAAGAATCCGGGAAGGCTACCAGCAGTCGCCTGGCGTTCAGTTGGCCTGCAGTTTTTCTGCGGTCTTGCGCCTTGCAACGCACATCAGCGACAGCGCGCTCGCGGGGGCCTTCGGGTCGCGGCCCGAGAGCACATTGCCCATGCGGTACTTCCATTGCGCTGGCCCAACGTCGCCGGCCAGCGCCTGCGCTCCTATCTGGTGGTTGTGCGGGTGCACGCGAACCTCGAAGCCCAGCGGCTCCAGCGTGGACTCGAAGAACTCCTTCGTCACGCCGTCGCCGGGCCGGTGATGCACTTCAGTTCTCAGCCCCCACAACTGCTGACTGTCCGTCTTGTGAAAACCGTGCCCCGTCGCGCGGTAGACCCACAGCCGCGCATCCCACATCAGCCTGGCCAGGCCCTTGTAGTCCCACGCTGTGAGTTGCGGATCGTGGTCGGTAATAAGTAAGCCATTGGGCTTAACGAGGCGGGCGCCTTCCTGCAGCACCGCTTTCATGTCGTCGCAGTGGTGCAGCGATGCATTGATTGCCACGATGTCCGCCACATGCGAGCGGAACGGCGTGTGCGCCGCATCCGCCAGCACGGCCGTGTAGCCCAGGCCAGCAGCCAGCTCCAGCGAGCCTCCGGCCACGTCGACGCCGATCAGCAGCCTGGGCCTGCCGCCCAGCGTGGCGAAGAGGTTACCCGGCCCGCAACCCAGGTCGATGACGACCTTGTCCGTCCAGTCGCCCCCGGCGGCGAGCCAGCGGCTGCGGAAATGCGCGTCGCGGTGGCAGTAGTCCAGATATTCCTTGGCCCACGTCGCATTGCCGAAATACGTGGCGTTGGCTGTCAATGCATCTGAATTGTTCGGAAGAATCGATTCCAAATAGTAATCACAGCGCGTGAGAACTACATCGGGTAATAGGATGTCGCGGAGCATTTTTTACCCTCGGAAGATTTGAAGCCGATAACTCTTTCAGTCTTTTCGATTTTCAGGTTTTGTACAGTTATTTTTTATACGGTTACAGACTAATCCAATTCATAACAGTCGCGCCCGGAAGGATGTTTCACTTTTCGACAGTGACGGCAGTGCGTTTTTCGCATGACTCCCCGGCGTAGCGCGCGATCCGAGGTGGTCGTACCCACAAAGCGGTCGACAGCACATTTCCCCCTGTGCGCCGGTTGTTTCTCCCCAGGAGTACCCCGCTTCAGCGGTCCCTTTCGGGCACTTGCGAGGCCTGCGCGACGGGCTTTTTCCTCCAAATCACGCATCAGTTACCTCGAACGGGACGATTCGGGTAGTACGTTTTCGAAATAACCTTATCCAGTTGTAACCGAGGCCTAAAGTGCACACATTGGCCAAGGGAAACCTCCTAGGATGAAGACACGAAAAGAACGCAAGTCAGCTCCACCTTATTTAATTGGGTGAATGGATTTTCCATTCACCCAATTGCTTCCATTGTATTTCTTTTGGGATATTTACATGGAAATTCAAACTGTTTCGCAAGCACTCGGTACTCCGGACCTCGCTCTGGGAGACCTGTTCGTGCCGCGATCCAATTCGGAGGGATCAGTCAGCCGTCGCAGCGCTTCGGTGGCACTCGAACCCCGCTTCGCCCAGCGTTGGACCCAGTGGCTTGCCACCACCGGCCAGCTGCCGGACACCCTCTTCGCCGGTGCATGGCTGCTGCTGCAGTCGCGCTGGCTCGGAGGCCTCTGGCCCGTGCTGCATGAGGCAGGCGCCGCGCCGATGCGCTGCTCGACCACCGTCGCCTTCGACGCCACCAAGGCCGCTGGCGCCTGGCTGGCCGAACTGGATCTCGGTCGCCGCTCGGCATCGCAAGCAACGGCACAGCCCACCTCGCTGTGGCTGCGCGAAGAAGTCGATGCCGATGCCCCGCTGCGGCTGCGCTTCGACGCCGCTTCGGCATCCCTCTATATGGATGCAGCCGCAAGCCTGATGGATGCCGCCGCGATCGAACAACTGCTCGCAGCCCTCGTCGACACCGCCGAAGACCTGCTGAAGCACCCCGATGCAGCCCTGAACGACATCCACACGCTGCCGCGCGCCGACCAGGCCGCTCAGCTCGTCGAATGGAACACGGCCCTCGCGCCGGTGGACCCTGCCCTCACGGTACCCGCCATGTTCGCCCGCCAGGTGATGGCCGCCCCTGACGCCATCGCCCTCGCGCAAGGCGACGCGCAAATGAGCTACGGCGAACTCGACCAACGCTCCGACGAACTCGCAAAGCGCCTGCAGGGCCTGGGCGTTCGCACTGGCGACGGCGTCGGCCTGCTGCTCGACCGCTCGATGGCGGCCGTCGTCGCCCAACTCGGCATCCTCAAGGCCGGCGGAGCCTATGTGCCTGTGCCTACGGATTTCCCGTCCGAGCGCGTCGCCTACATGCTCGGCGAGGCCGGCGCGCACCACGTGCTCACGACGCAGGCGCACCAGCACCTCATCCCCCCCCATCACGGCGTTTTGCTGCTCGACGAATACAAAGACAATACAAATCGCACTGCATGGAATCCTCCGGCCCTCGATGCCGAATCGGTGGCCTATGTCATGTACACCTCGGGCTCGACGGGCACGCCAAAGGGCATAGAGATCTGCCATCGCTCGATCCTGCGGCTCGTGGTGGGCGTGGACTATGTCGAGCTCGCTCCCGGCCTCGCCATGCTGCATGCGGCGCCGCTGGGCTTCGACGCGGCCACGCTCGAAATCTGGGGTCCGCTGCTCAATGGCGGCTGCTGCGTCATCCATGAAGAGCGCGTGCCGACCGGCGCCGGCCTCGCACAAACCATCGCGCGCCACCACGTGCACACGGCATGGCTCACCGCCGCGCTCTTCAACGCCGTGGTCGACGACGACCCGGCCCACCTCGCGGGCCTGCGGCATCTCTTCACCGGCGGCGAAGCGCTGTCGGTGCCGCATGTGCGGCGTGCGCTGGCCGCCCTGCCCGGCCTCACGCTGAGCAACGGCTACGGCCCGACCGAGTGCACGACCTTCGCGGCCACGCATCGCATCGAGTCACCGTTGTCCGAAGACCTGCGTTCCGTCCCGCTCGGTCGCCCCATCAAGGACACCGTGCTGCGCGTGCTGAGCCCCTCGATGGCACTGCTGCCGACCGGCTTCGTGGGCGAGCTCTGCATCGGCGGCCACGGGCTGGCCCGCGGCTACCTGCGGCAACCCGCACTCAGCGCCGAACGCTTCGTGCCCGATCCCTTCGGCGGCCCCGATGACCGGCTCTACCGCACCGGCGACCTCGCGCGCTGGCTGCCCGACGGCACCGTCGAATTCATCGGCCGCCGCGATGGGCAGGTGAAGATCCACGGCCACCGCATCGAGACCGGCGAGGTCGAGGCGGCCATCCTCGCGCACCCCGCCGTGCAATCTTGCGCAGTGGTCGCGCGGCCCGACGAAAGCGGGCAGCTGCGCCTGGTGGCCTATCTGGTCGCGCGCTCGGAAAAGATCTCGTGGGACGCCCTGCGCGCCCACCTCGGCGCCCGCCTGCCGGCCCCACTGGTGCCGACCGCGCAGGTGTGGCTCGCGCAACTCCCCGTCACGCCCAACGGCAAGCTCGATCGCAAGGCGCTGCCCGAGCCGGCCGGCGAGCGCCCCGAACTTGCGCAGCCCTTCGAAGAAGCGCACGACGCCATCGAACAGCAGGTGTGCGACGCCTTCGCCCGCGCGCTGCGCATCTCGAAGGTCGGGCGCAACGACAACTTCTTCGATCTCGGCGGCGATTCGCTGCTGGTGCTGCAGGTGCTCGCCGACCTGCAGCGCGGCACCGAGCTGCCCCTGTCGACCAACCTTTTCTTCCGCAATCCCACGCCAAAAGCAATGGGCGAGCGGATGCAGCCGGCGGGCGATCAGCCCGCCATGGCCGCTGCGGCCGGTTCCAAGGATCGACCGACCGCAGCGGCCACCTTTTCGGCACGGCCAGGCAGTGGCATCGATGACGCCGTTGCCCTGGTCGGCACCGCAGGCCGCTTCCCCGGCGCAGCCGACGTGGAGCAGTTCTGGGACAACCTCGTCGCAGGCCGCGACACCATCAGCTTCTTCGACGACGCCACGCTCGACGCCGGCGTCAGCCAGGCCCTGCGCAGCGACCCGGCCTACGTGCGCGCACGCGGCGTGATCGACGGCATCGAAGACTTCGACGCCGCCTTCTTCGGCATCGGCCCGAAAGAAGCGCAGCTCATGGACCCGCAGCAGCGCGTGTTCCTCGAAATCTGCTGGGAATGCCTGGAACGCGCCGGCTACGTGCCTGACGAAGCGCCGGGCCCGGTCGGCGTGTACGCCGGCATGTACAACGCCACCTACTTCCAGCGCCACGTGAGCACCCGGCCCGACCTGGTGGAGCCGGTCGGCGAGTTCCAGGTGATGCTGGCCAACGAGAAGGACTACATCACCACGCGGGTGGCGAACCGGCTCAACCTCACCGGCCCGGCCGTCAGCGTGCACACCGCCTGCTCGACCTCGCTGGTGGCCGTGGCCCAGGCCTTCCATGCGCTGCGCACCGGCCAGTGCTACATGGCGCTCGCGGGCGGCGCCTCGGTCACCTGCCCGCCGCGCAGCGGCTATCTCTACAACGAGGGCTCGATGCTCTCGCCCGACGGCCGCACGCGCAGCTTCGATGCAAAGGCACAGGGCACCGTCTTCAGCGACGGCGCGGCCGTAGTGCTGCTCAAGCGGCTGGCCGACGCACAAGCCGACGGCGACACCATCTACGCCGTGCTGCGCAGCGCCTGCGTGAACAACGACGGCGGCTCCAAGGCCAGCTTCACGGCGCCCAGCGTCGACGGCCAGGCTGCGGTGATCCGCGCCGCGCTTGCTGCGGCCGATGTCGATGCAGGCAGCATCTCGTACGTCGAGGCGCACGGCACCGCCACGCCGATGGGCGACCCGATCGAAGTCGAGGCGCTGGCCGTGGCCTACGCCGAGCACACCGATGCGCTCGGCTACTGCACGCTCGGCTCGCTCAAGAGCAACGTGGGCCACATGGTTACGGCGGCGGGCGCGGCCGGTCTCATCAAGACGGCGCTGGCACTGCACCACGAACAGATTCCGCCGACCGCGCATTTCAGCGCGCCGAACCCGTCGATCGACTTCGCGCGCACGCCCTTCCACGTTACCGCCAGCCTGCAGCCGTGGCCCCGTGCCGACCTGCCGCGCCGTGCGGGCGTCAGCTCATTCGGCGTCGGCGGCACCAATGCGCACGTCATCGTCGAAGAGGCACCGCCGCGGCCGGCCTCGCCGTTCGCAATGGGTGACCAGCTCCTGTCGCTGTCGGCACGCTCCGAGGCCGCGCTCGCGCTGGCCACCGAGCAGCTCGCGGCGCATCTCGAAGCCCACGCCGAACTGCCGCTCGCCGACGTGGCCCACACCCTCGCGGTCGGCCGCAAGGCCCACGCCTTCCGCCGCGCTGTCGTGGCCGGCAACACCGCCGAGGCCATCGCCGCCCTGCGCAATGCCGACTCGCCCCGCCGCGTCAGCGGGCGCATCGCCTCGCGCGCACCGCAGCTCGTGCTGATGTTCCCCGGGCAAGGCGCGCAGTACGCCGGCATGGGCAAGAACCTCCGTGCGAACGACCCGGTGTTCGCGGCAGCGTTCGACGACTGCATGGCTGCCTTCGAAGGCGCGACCGATTTCGACCTGCGCGAGCGCATGTTCTCGAACGACCCGCAATCGCTGGCGCCCACCGCCGCCACGCAGCCCGCAATCTTCACGCTCGAATACGCCCTCGCGCGGCGGCTGCTGGCGCTCGGCGCGCGGCCGCAGGCACTGATCGGCCACAGCGTCGGCGAATTCGTCGCAGCCGTGCTCGCTGGCGTGATGCGGCTCGAAGACGCCGCCAAGCTCGTCGCCCGCCGCGGCGCTCTCATGCAGGCCCAGCCGGCCGGCGCGATGCTGTCGGTGCGCATGGGTGCGGCCGAGTTGCTCGACAGGCTCGGCCCGCAGATTTCGCTCGCCGCCGAGAACGGTCCCACGGCCTGCGTTGCCGCCGGCCCCTTCGACGCCATTGCGGCGCTGCAGGCAGCGCTAGAAGCAGACGGCATTCCGAGCCGCCCGCTGCAGACCTCGCACGCCTTTCACTCCGCCATGATGGACGCGGCCGTCGAGCCCTTCGAGGCGCTGGTCAGCAAGGTGGCGCTGCGCGCACCGCAGACGCCGATCTACTCGACGCTGACCGGCCAGCCGCTCGAAGGCGCCGAAGCCACCAGCCCTGCCTACTGGGCCAGGCATCTGCGCGGCACCGTGCGCTTCTCGCCGGCCGTGCGCTGCGCGATGGAGCAGGTGGCCAACCCGCTGTTCGTCGAATCAGGCCCGCGAAACATGCTCGCGACGCTCGTGCGCCAGCACGGCGCAAGCGGCGTCGTGTCGCTGCTGCAGGGCGAACCGGCCGACGAGGCCCGCACCCTGCACCTGGCGCTGGGCCGCCTCTGGACCTGCGGCGCCGATGTCGAGCTGTCGCGCCTCGTCTCGCGCATCGGCGCGCAACGCGTGCGCCTGCCCACCACGCCGTTCGAGCGCAAGCGCTTCTGGGTCGACATCGCCGCCGTCCCGCCCATCGCCACCGTGGCCGCGCCCGCCGCCGCCCCGGCCCCTTCCTTCGTCCCTCTTGTTTCACCTACCGCTCTGGAGTCGATCGTGACAGCAGCAACGCCCTCGCCTCTTCATCCTCCCGCTTCGAACGTGGATGCGCGCCTGCGCAGCCTGTTCGAGGACATCTCCGGCCTAGATATGGCGCAGGCGGAGGGGCATGCGCCCTTCGGCGAACTGGGCCTGGACTCCCTCACGCTGACCCAGGCCGCCACGCAGATCAAGAAGCACTTCAAGGTCAACCTCAGCTTCCGCCAGCTGATGGAAAGCTACCGCAGCTTCGACGCGCTCTCGACCTTCCTGCGCGAAAGCCTGCCGCCCGAGGCAGCGCCTGCATCGGCGCCTGCACCTGCCGTTGCGCCCACGCCAGTCGAAAACGCAGTCTCCGTACCGCAGGCCTCACTGCGCCAGCAGATGCCGGTGTACATGCCGATGCAAGGCAGCAATGTGGGCGATGCCCAGTTGTCGCAGCTGATTTCGCAGCAAATGGAATTGATGCGCCAGCAGCTCGCACTGCTGTCGGGCGGCATTCCGTCGTCCGCACCAATCGTCACGTTGCAGGCCATGCCAGCCCAGGCCGCACCCGCGCCTGCCACACCTGCGGCCGCGGCGCCCGCTGAAGACCCCGCGCAACCCGTGCGCTACGACGTGAACAAGGCCTTCGGCGCCATCGCCCGCATCCATACCCAGCGCAACGCCGAGCCAAGCGGCCGGCAGAAGGCCCGGCTCGCCGCCTTCATCCGGCGCTACGTGGAACGCACGCAGAAGAGCAAGCAGTTCACCGAAGCCAACCGCGCCCACATGGCCGACCCGCGCGTGGTCAACGGCTTCCGGCCGGTCACCAAAGAGATCACCTACCAGATCGTCATCGAGCGCTCCAAGGGTTCGAAGATGTGGGACCTCGACGGCAACGAGTACGTTGACGCGCTCAACGGCTTCGGCATGAACATGTTCGGCTGGCAGCCCGACTTCGTGCAGGACGCCGTGCGCAAGCAGCTCGACGACGGCTACGAGATCGGCCCGCAGCACCCGCTGGCAGCCGAAGTCACGGCGCTGATCTGCGAGCTCACCGGCAGCGACCGCGCGGGCCTGTGCAACACCGGCTCCGAAGCCGTGATGGCCGCGCTGCGCATTGCGCGCACTGTCACCGGCCGCAGCACGGTGGTGGTGTTCACCGGCTCCTACCACGGCACCTTCGACGAAGTGCTGGTGCGCGCCGGCAAGGGCGGCAAGGGCCTGTCGGCTGCGCCTGGCGTGATGAGCGGCATGTTCGGCGACATCCGCGTGCTCGACTACGGCACGCCCGAGGCGCTGGACTTCATCCGCGAAAACGCCGACGACCTGGCCGCCGTGCTGGCCGAGCCGGTGCAAAGCCGCCGCCCCGACTTCCAGCCGCGCGAGTTCCTGCACGAGGTGCGCGACATCACCGCCAAGAGCGGCTGCTGCCTGATCTTCGACGAGGTCATCACCGGCTTTCGTACGGCGCTGGGCGGCGCGCAGGAGCTGTTCGGCGTGCGCGCCGACCTCGCCACCTACGGCAAGGTGATCGGCGGCGGCTTTCCGGTCGGCGTGATCGCGGGCAAGCGCGAATTCATGGACGCGCTCGACGGCGGCCCCTGGCAGTACGGCGACGATTCGATCCCCGGCGTGGGCGTGACCTACTTCGCCGGCACCTTCGTGCGCCATCCGCTGGCACTGGCCGCGGCCAAGGCATCGCTCACGCATCTGAAAGAGGCAGGGCCCGCGCTGCAGGCCGGGCTCACGGGCAACACCGCCGCCATGGCAGCCGAGCTTTCGGGCTGGTGCAAGGAAGTCGGCGCGCCCATCGAGATCCGCCATTTCGCTTCGCTGTGGCGCGTGAGCTGGCTGGAAGACCACCCGCTGCAGGACTTGCTGTTCGCAATGATGCGCAGCCGCGGCGTGCACATCCTGGACAACTTCCCGTGCTTCCTCACGAGCGCGCACAGCGCCGAGGACATCGCCTTCATCCAGCGCGCCTTCAAGGACTCGGTCGCCGAGATGCAGGAGTCCGGCTTCCTGCCGCGCCGCGCTCCCGCCCCCACCCGCTTCGACGTGCGCAAGCCCGTCGAGGACGGCTGCGTCCTGGCCCGCGACATCGACGGGCAGCCCTTCTGGTACGTGCCCGAGGACGCCGCCTCCCATCAACACCTCATCAATGGAAAGGCCGCAGCATGAACGCCGTCCTCAAGCCCACCGCCAGCGGTGGTGTCATCGAATGCATCATTCCGACGACGGAATCGCAGCGCGAAGTCTGGCTCGGCGCAGCCTTGAGCACAGAAGCCTCGATGGCCTACAACGAGTCGGTCGTGCTGCGCCTGCGCGGCGCGCTGGACTGCCCGGCCCTGGCGCGTGCCATGGCCCGGCTGCTCGAGCGCCACCAGGCGCTGCGCGCCACCATCTCGCCCGACGGCACCTACATGCTGGTCAGCCCTCCCGGCGAGAACCTGCTGCTGGAGCAGGACCTGGGCAGTCTCGAGCCGGAAGCCCGCGCGCAGGCACTGCGCGACGCCCACGACGATGCGGTGTGCACGCCCTTCTCGCTGGAGCATGGCCCGCTGTTCCGGGCCGCGCTGTACCGCCTGGACGACGCCGAGCACGAACTCGTGATGTCGGCGCACCACGTGGTGTGCGACGGCTGGTCGTGGGCTGTCATCACCGAGCAGCTGGGCCACCTCTATGCCGAGGAAACCGGCATTGGCCTGAAGCTCAAGCCCGCGCCGCTCTTCGCCGACTTTGCCGCCGAGGAAGCCGCCGCTGCCGCGAGTGCCGACATGCAGCCGCACATCGACTACTGGCTGGGCCGCTTCTCCGGTAGCACGCTGCCGGTGCTCGACCTGCCGCTGGATCGCCCGCGCCCTGCTGTTCGCACCTTCAATTCGCGCCGCGCCGAGCGCCTGCTCGACAAGCGCCTGGTCAGTGCCGTGCGCACGGCGAGCACCAGGGCCGGCGTCAGCCTTTTCACGGGCCTGCTCAGCGGCTTCGTTGCCACGCTGCACCGCCTCACGAGCCATGAGGACATCGTCGTCGGCATTCCGGCGTCGGGTCAGCTCGCGCACGACATGCCCGGCCTGGTCGGCCACTGCGTGAACCTGCTGCCACTGCGTATCGCCGCTCATTCGGGCATGCGCTTCGACGCGCTGATGGACGAATGCAGCACCGCCGTGCTCGACGCCTTCGACCACCAGGCGCTGACTTACGGCGCGCTGCTGGGCCAGCTTTCGCTGGAGCGCGACCCGAGCCGGCTGCCGCTGGTGAGCGTGGCCTTCAACGTCGACCCCGATGTGGCGAGCAGCGCACAGGCGTTCACGACCCTCGACGTCGTGCAGGACACCATCGCCCGCCAGTACGAGAACTTCGAACTGTTCGTCAACCTGCGCCCGCTCGATGGCGGTCTGCAAGTGGAGGTTCAGTACAACACCGACCTGTTCGACGAGGTCAGCGTGCAGCGCTGGCTCGGCATGTTCGAGTGCGTGCTGCAGTCGGCCTCGCACAAGCCCGACGAAACGGTCGGCCGGCTCGAAGTGCTGTCCAGCACCGCCGCGCGTTCGCTGCTGGCGCTGCAGCCCGCGCGCGTTCCGCTGGTCGGCGAGCCGCTGGCGCATGCCGGCTTTCTTGCACGCGTGCCGCGGCAACCCAACCACCCGGCGGTGCGCGACGGCGCGCGAAGCTGCAGCTACGGCGAGCTCGATGCGCAATCCAACCGTCTGGCGCGTGCACTGCGCATGCGCGGCGTGGGCCGCGGCCAGCGCGTGGGGCTGTGCCTGGAGCGCAGCCTGGAGATGGTCGTCGCGATGCTCGGCATCCTGAAGGCGGGTGCGTCCTATGTGCCGCTCGACACCGCGTTTCCGCAGGCGCGGCTGGACCACTACGCGACCGACGCCAGCCTCAGCCAGATGCTGACCACGTCGGACATCGCGGCAGCGCCGCGCGGCTGGCGTGCCGACGCGGCCCTGCGAGTCTTCGAGATCGACCGCGACACCGCCTGGCTCAAGCTGTCCGGCGATGCGCTGCCGCCGAGCACCGACGACCCGGGACCCGAAGACGCCGCCTATGTGATCTACACCTCCGGCTCGACCGGTTTGCCCAAGGGCGTCATTGCCCATCACCGGGGCGTAGCGCACCTGCTGCAGTGGATGCAGCGCGAATCGGGCATCGGCCCGGCCGACCGCATCGCTGCCGTCACGACCCTGTCGTTCGACATGGCCGTGCCCGACCTGCTGCTGCCGCTGGCGGCGGGCGCCGAGCTCGTGATGGTGAAGCGCGAAGTCGCCATGGACGGCAACCGCCTTTCCAAAGCGCTCGAAGAAGAGCAGATCACGCTCCTGCAGGCCACCCCCGGCATGTGGCAGCTACTGCTCGATGCGCAGTGGGCTGGCGGCGCGCCCGGCTTTCGCGGATGGACCGGCGGCGAAGCGCTGCGCCCGAGCATGGCGCTGGCGCTGTGCGAGCGCATGGAAGGCCTGTGGAACGGCTACGGCCCGACCGAAACAACGGTGTACTCCACGGCCTGGCACGTTCGCCCCGAAGAGATCGCATCGCGCGGCGTGTCGATCGGCAAGCCCGTCGACAACACTGAAATCTGGATCCTCGACGCCAACCTGCAGCCCTGCCCCATCGGCGTGCCGGGCGAGATCTGTATCGCGGGCGAAGGCGTGTCGCTGGGTTATCTCGACCGCCCCGAGCTGACCGCCGAGCGCTTCGTCACGGTGCGCATCTTCGGCACCGCGAAGAAGGTGTACCGCTCGGGCGACCGCGGCCGCTGGCGCAACGACGGGCTGCTCGACCACCTCGGCCGGCTCGACTTTCAGGTGAAGGTGCGCGGCTATCGCATCGAGCCCGGCGAGATCGAAGTGCGCTGCTGCGAAGTGGCCGGCGTCTCGCGCAGCGTGGTCGTGGCCCGCGAAGACAACCCCGGCGACGTGCGCCTGGTGGCCTACCTCGCGCTCGCCCAGGGCGCCGGCTTCGACCTCGATGCGCTGATGGTGCACCTGCGCAAGCACCTGCCGGCCTTCATGCTGCCGCAGCACGTGGTGACGCTCGACGCGCTGCCGACCCTGCCGAACGGAAAGATCGACCGCGTCTCGCTGCCGCCGCCGCAAGCGGTTGCGCGCAACGAGGTACGGCGCGGCGCCGCCCCGCGCAACGAGCACGAACGCAAGGTGCTCGCCGTCATGGAAAAGGTGCTGAGCCTGCCGGGCCTCGACATGCACGACAACTTCTTCACCATGGGCGGCCACTCGCTGCTGGCCGCGCGACTCACCACGCTGCTGAGCCGCGAGTTCCAGGTCACGCTGCCGCTGCGCACCCTGTTCGAGGCGCCTACAGCCGAGAAGCTGGCCGCGGCCATCCAGGGCCTGCAGGGCGCAGGCGTCGGCCTGGAGGCGCCGATTGCCTGCCGCAGCGAGCGCCGCAGTGCACCGCTCACGCTTGCGCAGGAACGCATCCGCTTCATGGAGCAGCTGCACCCGGGCCGCTCGGTCTACAACGCGCCCTCGGCGCAGCGCCTGACCGGGCAGCTCGACGCGGCGCGCTTCGAAGGCGCGCTGCGCGAAATGATCCGCCGCCAGCCCTCGCTGCGCACTTCCATCGGCATCGACGCGCAGAGCGGCAAGCCGATGCAAATGATCGCGGAGTCTGTGGAATTCGCCCTGCCGCTGGTCGACCTGCGCGGCCTGCCCGCTGACCAGCGCGAGGCCGAGCTGGCCGAACGCATGCAAGAGCTGTCAGACCGGCCGATCGACATCCATCGCGCGCCGATGATGAACACAACGCTGTTCCAGCTCGACGACAACGAGCACGTCTTCCTGTTCGTGCCGCACCACCTGATCTGGGACGGCTGGTCTTTCGACCTGATGCAGCGCGAGCTGGGCGCGCTGTACGACGCCGCCGAACGCGGCCGTCCGCACAACCTGCCCGCGCTCGCCACCACCCACGGCGACTATGCCGAGTGGCTGGAGAAGTGGCTGACCGAGCCTGCCTGCGAGGAGCAGCTCGCGTTCTGGCGCGGCCGGCTCGAAGGCGCAAAGGCCGTGCGCCCGCCAAAGACCGACATGCCGCGCCGCGCGGGCAAGAGCGGCCAGGGCGGCGCGCACTGGATCCACGTCGACCTGCAGAGCACGCAGCATCTGCGCGAGATCGCGCGCGACATGGACGTGACGCTCAGCATGCTGACCTTCGGCATCTACGCGCTGACCATGGCGCAGGTAACGGGCAACGACACCATCGTCATCGCCAACCCGGTGCGCGGACGCCAGCAGGCCGAGACGGAAGACGTCATGGGCTTCTTCAACAACGTGCTGCCGGTCTCGCTCGCGGTCGACCAGTCGCTGCCGCTGCCCGCCTTCATGCGCTACGTGAAGCAGGAGCTGCTGTCGATGATGAACAACCAGCAGGTGCCGTTCGAGCGCCTGATGGCCGAGCCGGGCTATGCGGGGCAGATCAAGACTTCCGGCCCCTACCAGGCGATGTTCTCGTTCCAGGATGCGCGCGAACGCGCCCGCAGCGTCGGCAGCCTGCAGACCCGCCAGATGCATGTGATGCAGCACGGCGCCACCGACGACATCGGCGTGTGGCTGATGGACAAGCCGCACGGCCTGGAAGGCGCGCTGATCTACAACGCCGACGTGTACCTGCGCGAGACCGGCGCCCAGCTGCGCGAGCGCTATCTCGAAGTGCTGCGCCGCGTTGCCGACGATCCCGCCGCCACGCTCGCGGAAATCGCCAGCACCGAAGGCTCGACCAGCGCGGCCTACCTGCGCAAGCTGGCAGCTGCGGATGCGGACAAGAGCGCGCCGGCCGATGCCATCAATGGCAATGGGCACAAGGCGCCACAGAGCCTGCTCAACCCCGAGCAGGCGCAGCTGGCCCAGATCTGGGCCGGCGTGATCGGCATCGACGTCAGCGACATCCGCGCCAGCGACAACTTCTTCGACCTCGGCGGCGACTCGCTGCTGGTACTGCGCGCAGTGCAGCAGGCCGCGCAGATGCTGGGGCACCGCGTGGAGCCGCGCCGCTACCTGTTCGAGAACCTCGGGCAGATCGCTTCCTCGGCCCATGCCGCGCCGCAGGGCGTGCCCTCCGACCTCGCGGAACTGGCCGCCGGCACGGCCGCGCAAGCACAGCGCGGCGGGCTGTTCGGCGCCCTCGGCCACTGGCTGCGCAAGGGGTGAAGAGCATGAACAGCTCCGCCTACGCACTTTCCATCGACGCGCCGGTCTGCCGGTACGTCGATCTGGACAGCTTCACCGACCTGCTGCCCGCCCAGGTGCTCTCCGAGGAAGAACGCGCGCGCGCCGAGAACCTGCGTTCCCCCATCGACCGCCAGCGCTTCGTGGCCGCGCACATCGCGCTGCGGCAGGCGCTCAGCGAGTACACGGGCCTGCACAACGCCGCGCTGCAACTGTCCACCGGCTCCTTCGGCAGGCCCTCGCTGTCGGGTCACACGCGCACCCAGTTCTCGCTGAGCCACAGCCAGGGCCTGGCCTTGATCGCCATCGGCGGGCGCGGCCCGCTGGGCGCCGACGTCGAGCTGCTGCGACCGGTGCCGGATGCGGCGGTGCTCGCGGCGGAATACTTCACCCACCGCGAACAGGAAGCGCTGGCCGCCCTGCCCGCGCACGAGCGTGACCGTGCCTTCCTGACCTGCTGGAGCCGCAAGGAAGCCTGCCTGAAGGCTATCGGCGTGGGCCTGCTGGTGTCGTCGCAGACCTTCGAGGTGGGCCTCGCGCCGGAGCGCCGCAGCGTCGAGCTGTCGGTGGCCGGACGCATCCTGTGGCTGGTGGTGGGGCCGGCACCCGAGCGGCTCGACTGCGTGGGCTCGCTCGCCGAATGGCGCCAGACCGAAGCCCGCGCCCAGTCGTTCGGGTCGGATGACGGCGGCACGCGCATGAGCCAGCTGACCGCTCCCAAGGCGAACACCGCAGCGCGCTACGCAGGGGCCGCGCAATGACCCGCTTCACGCCGCTCATGTTCGGACCGGCCTCGCGCCAGGTCTTCGGCGTGTTCCATGCCGCCGACGAAGACCGGGCCGAGAACACCGCGGTGCTCCTGTGCCCGCCCTTCGGGCAGGAGGGCCTGCGCACCCATCGCTTCTTCAAGGTGCTGGCCGAACGCCTCTCGCGCGCCGGCATCGCCACGCTGCGCTTCGATTTCTACGGATCGGGCGACTCGCCCGGCGACGAGAGCGAGGGCGAGCTCGACGGCTGGCGCCGCGACCTGTGCTCGGCGCACGAGGAACTGCGCCGGCACGCACCGGGTGCCTCCATCGTGTGGATCGGCGCACGGCTCGGCGCCACGCTGGCCGTGCTGGCCGCGCGCGGCGGACGCTGCGACCCCGTGCGGCTGGTGCTGTGGGAACCGGTGATCGACGGACGCCGCTATGCGCGGCTGCTGCGCGAACAGCACGTGGCCGCCATCGACACGACCTTCTGCATTCCCGACCTGGCCTGGCGCCGCGGCCTCGTGCAGGAGCCCGACGCGCTGCCCGAGGAGGCCCTGGGCACCGCGCTCTCGCCCGCGCTGCGCGCTCAGCTCGCGGCGCTGGTTCCCGAGTCGCTGCCGCTCACTGCCCTGCACGACACGCTGGTGCTGGCCGAGCCCGACGACGAACGCACCGCGCAATGGGCCGCCGACCAGCAGTCGCGCCACATGCCGGTTCGCCTCGCGTACTTCAAGCACCAGCTCGACTGGGCCTCCGACCCGTATCCCAACAGCGCGATGGTCCCGGCCGACGCGCTCAACCGCCTCCAGGGGGCTCTTCATGAATGACATGACGACAGCAAGAGCGACGCAGACGCCGATGCGCTTCGGCCCCGGCGAGGCGCTGGTGGGCATGCTTACGGCGCCTGCGCAGCAGACGCCGGGCGGCATTGCCTGCCTCATGTTCAACATGGGCGCCAACCACCGCGTGGGCCCGCGCCGCATCAACGTGAAGCTGGCGCACTTGCTGGCCGCGCGCGGCGTGAGCAGCCTGCGCTTCGACCTGGGCGGCGTGGGCGACAGCGACGCGCTCGACACCTCGCCCGACCTGCAGGCGCGTGCCGTGCACAGCCTGCAGGCGGCCATGGACATCGCCGAACGCATGCTGGGTGCCCGGCAGTTCGTGATCGTCGCCATGTGCTCGGGCGTGGAACATGCCATGTCGGCGGCCCTGGCCGATGCGCGCGTGGTGGCGGTGTCGCTGTTCGACGGCTTCGCCTTCCCCGAGCGGCGCGCCCGCTGGGAGCGCAACCTGCGCCGCGCGCTGGCAGCGCCCGCGCACCCGTCCTTTCCCGGCAAGGCCAGGCGCTGGCTGCAACGCCACTTTTTGCGCAGCCACTCGACAACGGCGCTGCCCGGCTTCTTCGCGGAGAAGCGCGCGCCTGAAGTCAACGCGGCCTGGTTCGGCACTGCGCTGCAGAGCCTGGTCGAACGCAAGGTGGCGGTGCAGCTGCTGTATTCGGGCTCGCTGCATGTATGCGACCGCGGCCGCGACCAGCTCGGCGCCTTCGCCCGCCTGCCCTTCACCCAGGCAGTGCAGTACGAGTTCATGGGCGAGGTCGATCACACCGTCTGCACGGAGAAGGGGCAGCGGCTGTTCCTCCAGTGTGTCGGCGATTGGGTCACCGACCGCTGCTTCGGCGCCAGCACCGAACGACGCAGCCAGAGCCGCCCGCTCGCGGGCGCCGAACACGCCATGCCCACCACCTGGGCCGCGCCCTGAGGCGCGCCTTTTCACCCTTTCATTCACCCCGAGCCCCCACCTTCAACCGGCCGTCAAGGAGATCACCATGCAACGCAAAGATCCAGCGACGCAGTCATGCGGAACGCGCCCTCTCGCAATCCGTGCCCAGGCACAGGTGGAGTCCCGCTTGCGATGGCTTGGCCTGGCCCTGCTGCTGTCCCTCGGGCTGGTCGCGCTTTCGGGCTGCGCGCCGGGCTTCGGCTCGGTGGGCCCGCTGGGCTTCGACCGCTCAACGGGTGACAGCACGGCCTCCGCCGGCAGCGGCAAGGTCATTGCGATCACGCCCGACCTGATCCGCGCGCAGATCGCGCAGAAGCCCAAGAGCGTGCCCGACAGCATCAAGCGCCTGTTCGCCGCGCCGCCGACCTACACCATCGGGCCGGGAGACGTGGTCGGCATCATCGTGTACGACCACCCCGAGCTGCTGCCGAACGCCGGCGCGGTGATCGCGCAGCAGTCCGACCCGACCGGCGTGACTGTTGCGCCCGGCTTCATCGTCGATGCCAAGGGTGAAATCTTCTTCCCCTACATCGGGCGTGCCAAGCTGCAGGGCCTGACGGAGAGCGGCGCGTCGGAGCTGGTCGCGAAGCGCATCAAGGCCTTCGTGAAAGACCCGCAGGTATCGGTGCGCATCCAGTCGTTCCGCAGCCAGCGTGCCTACGTGCAGGGCGAGGTGCGCACGCCCGGCTTGCAGATCTTCACCGACGTGCCGATGACGCTGTCGGAGGCCATCAGCCGCGCCGGCAGCTTCACGCAGGCCGGTGACCGTTCGCGCATCACGCTGACGCGCGGCGGTGTCTCGACGGAGATCAACCTGCCGGCGCTCCAGGCCCTGGGCGCCGACGGCAACAACATCCCGCTGCGCAACGGCGACGTGGTGAACGTCGGCACCCGCGAGGACAGCCGGGTCTACGTGATGGGTGAAGTCAAGGCGCCGTCGGCGCTGCAGATGCGCAACAACGGCCGGCTGAGCCTGAACGAGGCGCTGGGCGACGCGGGCGGACCCGACCTGGCCACCTCCGACCCCGGCCAGATCTACGTGGTGCGCAATTCGCCCGACAACCTCGACGTGCAGCAGGTCTACAACCTCAACGCGAAAAACCCGGTGGCGCTCGCGCTGGCCGATCGCTTCGAGCTGCAGCCGCGCGACGTGGTGTACGTCGACCGCGTGCCGCTGGTCAGCCTGAGCCGCGTGTTCGGCCTGATTCTGCCGGCCGCCCAGGTCATCAATCTTGCCCGCGACACCGCACGCCGGTAAGCGCCCAGCACCCCCGCAACAGGAAAAGGTGAATCCCATGAACGCGCGTTGGCAACCTACGCTTCCCGCACCCGCGGCAGCCCCCGTGACGGTGCTCGAGACCACCGCCTGGACCCGGGAATCCCGGTTCCATGAATACCTCGACATCCTGATCGACAGCCGCTGGCTGATTGCCATCATCGCGGCGCTGGCCCTGCTGGTGGGCGTGGGCTATGCGCTGTTCGGCCAGCGCATGTACGAGGCCAACATCCTGATCCAGGTCGAGGATCCCGATCGCTCGGGCGGCAACTTCCCTGGCGACGCCAACGGCGGCGGGGGCATCAGCGTGAAGACGTCGACCGCCGGCGAGACCGAGATCCTGCGCTCGCGCATGGTGCTCGGCCAGGCCATGGAGAACACCAAGCTCTTCATCAGCGCCAAGCCGCTCTACACGCCGCTGGTGGGCGAGTTCCTCGCGCGGCATTCGAGCCATCTCTCCACGCCAGGCATCTTCGGCATGGGCAACTATGTCTCGGGCACCGAGCAGATCGCCGTGGCGCAGATGGACGTGCCGAGCGCGTTCGAGGGCAAGAAGTTCACGCTGATCGCGGGCGAAGGCGGCAACTACACCCTGACCAACCCCGACCTGGAAACGCCCCTGAACGGCAAGGCCGGCGTGCCGCTCGACGCCACCGTGCCCGGCGGCGCGCTGCATCTGCTGGTGGGTTCGTTCGAGGCCCAGCCCGGCGGCGCCTTCGAGCTGGTGCGCCATTCGAAGCAGCTCACCCTGCTTGGGCTGCAGAAAGACCTGCGCGTGGTCGAGAAAGGCAAGCAGTCCGGCGTGATGGACGTCAGCCTGCAGGCCGACAACCGCGGCCAGCTGGCCAACGTGCTCAACGAGATCTCGCGCCTGTACGTGCGCCAGAACATCGACCAGAAGACGGTGCAAGCCGAGCGCGCGCTGTCCTTCCTGGGCACCGAACTGCCCAAGTTCAAGCAGCAGCTGGAACAGTCGGAAGACGCCTACAACCAATACCGCAACCAGAACGGCACCATCAACCTGGACGACGAGGCCCGCAATGCCCTGGCGCAGAACGTGGACCTGCAGGCCAAGCTGCTCGATGCAAAGCAGAAGCGGCTGGACCTGGTGGGCCGCTTCACTTCCGCGCACCCGATGGTGCAGACGCTGGATTCGCAGATCGCTTCGCTGAAGAAAGAGCTCGGCGCGGTCGACGGCCGCATCCGCCGCATGCCCATGCTGCAGCAGAACTCGCTGCGCATGCAGCGCGACATCAAGGTCAACACCGACCTCTACGCGACGCTTCTGAACAGCTCGCTGCAGATGCGGCTGGCCAAGGAAGGCAAGGTTGCCAACGTGCGCGTGCTCGACCAGGCCCTGCTGGCCGAGAAGCCCGTGCGGCCGAAGCCGCTGATCGTCATCGCACTGGCGCTGGCGGGCGGCCTGTTCCTCGGCGGTGCCGCGGCGCTGGCGCGCAAGAACCTGAAGCGCTCCATCGGCAGCCCCGAGGACATCGAGGCCGTCACAGGCCTGAGCGTGTACAGCACGATTCCGCTGAGCACCCAGCAGCGCGTGCTCGACCGCGCCATCCGCACCGGCAAGCCCGGCGTCAAGGTGCTGGCGGCGCTGCACGTGGAAGACCCGGCGCTGGAAGGCCTGCGCCGCCTGCGCACCACGCTGCAGTACGCGATGCTGGGCGCGCCCAACAACCGGGTGCTCATCTCCAGCGCCACGGCCGGCGCGGGCAAGACATTCGTGTCGTCGAACTTCGCCACGCTGCTCGCATCCTCGGGCAAGCGCGTGCTGCTGATCGACGGCGACCTGCGCCGCGGCAGCCTGAGCGAGGAGTTCGGCCTGCAGCGCAAGAACGGCCTGTCCGACGTGCTCGCCGGCGGCGTGCCGCTCGAGCAGGGCATCCACCACCGCGTGCTGCTGAACCTGGACGTGATGAGCGCGGGCACGCTGCATCCCGACCCCGCCGGCCTGATGGCCAGCGACGCCTTCGAGCACACGCTGGCAACGCTGTCCGCGCGCTACGACGTGGTGATCGTCGATGCGCCCCCCACCCTGCTGGCATCGGAGACCGCCGCAATGGCGCCGAACATGGGCACGCTGCTGCTGGTGGCCCGGGCTGACAGCAGCGAGATGGGCGAGCTGGTGGAAAGCGCCAAGCGCCTGGCCCACGTGGGCGCGGCCTTCCACGGCGTGGTGTTCAACGCGGTGGACACCTCGCGGCGCCAACACCGCAGCTATGGCTACGGCTACTACGGCTATGCCCCGGCCACGACAACACGCAGCGAACCCCACTACGCGCTGGACACGGCCGACACCGTCATGCCCAAACGCATCGAACCGGAGCACGCAACATCATGAGCACGCTTCGATCGACCACCCCCGCAGGGCGAGGAACAGGCAGCGCGGCGGCCAACACTGCCGCGTACGGGCCGCTCGGCGGCTCGCCCTGGCTGCGCCATGCCAAGCGCGCGGCCGACATCCTGATGGCCGGCTCGTTCTTCGTTTTCTTCGGCTGGGCCTACGCGCTCATCTGGCTCGGCGTGCTCTACACCTCGGGCGGCCCGGCCATCTACATGCAGCCGCGCTACGGCAAGGACGGCCGCGTCTTCAAGTTCTACAAGTTCCGCTCGATGGTGGCCGACGCCGACGCAGTGCTGGCGCGCCACCTGCGCGAGAACGAGGCCGCGCGGCGCGAATGGGCGATCTACCAGAAGCTGGTGCACGACCCGCGCATCACCCGCTTCGGCGCCTTCCTGCGCAAGTACAGCATCGACGAGTTTCCGCAGTTCTGGAACGTGCTCAAGGGCGACATGAGCATGGTCGGCCCGCGCCCCTGCATGTTCACGCAGAAGGACCTGTACGGCGACTACTGGGACCACTACTGCGCCGTGCGCCCGGGCATCACGGGCCTGTGGCAGATCAGCGGGCGCAACGAGATCAGCTACCGCCGCCGCGCCGCGATGGACGCGGAGTACGTGGCCCACCTGTCGCTGTGGCGCGACCTCGCGATCCTGCTGAAGACCTTCGGCGTGGTGACCGGTGCGCGCGGGTCGCGCTAGCCGCGGCCATCACCGCTTCTCCCGATTTCTTTCGATTTCGTCTCCCTCGAACTTCATCAACCTCTTCACGAAAGCTCATATGCGTATCTTTGTTGCAGGTCATCGCGGCATGGTGGGTCAGGCGACGACAAGGCGCCTGCGCGAACTGGGCCACGACGTGGTGACGCGAACCCACAGCGAACTCGACCTCCTCGACCAGGCGGCCGTGGCCCGTTTCTTCGCGACGGAGCAGATCGACCAGGTCTACCTGGCGGCGGCGAAGGTCGGCGGCATTCACGCCAACATGACCTACCCCGCGCAGTTCATCTACGAGAACCTGGCGATCGCCACCAACGTGACGCACCAGGCATTCGTTTCGGGCGTCAAGCGGCTGCTGTTCCTCGGCTCCAGCTGCATCTACCCACGCATGGCAGAGCAGCCGATCCGCGAGGAGTACCTGCTGGGCGGCAAGCTCGAACCCACCAACGAGCCCTATGCGATCGCCAAGATCGCGGGCCTCAAGCTGTGCGAAAGCTACAACCGCCAGTACGGCGCCACGCACGGCATCGACTACCGCAGCGTGATGCCGACCAACCTGTACGGTCCCGGCGACAACTACCACCTTGAAAACAGCCACGTGGTGCCGGCGCTGATCCAGCGCTTTCACCTGGCAAAGATCAGCAATGCGCCCAGCGTGCTGATCTGGGGCAGCGGCCGCGCGCGACGCGAGTTCCTGTACGTCGACGACATGGTCGAGGGCTGCATCGAGGTGATGAACCTGTCGCGCGCCGAATACGACCGGCAGACCGACGCGATGCGCGGGCACATCAACCTCGGCACCGGCGAAGACGTGTCGATCGCCGAGCTCACCGAGCTGATCCGCGACGTGGTGGGCTACACAGGCGCCATCCGCTACGACCTCGCCCAGCCCGACGGCGCTCCGAGAAAGCTGCTCGACGTGTCGCGCGCCAGCAGCCTCGGCTGGCATGCGACGGTGTCGCTGGCCGAAGGCCTTCGCCGCACCTACGCCGACTACCAGACGGCGATCCGCCCGGTCGAGGAAATCGACCCGATCCAGACGGCGCAGGTCGCCGCCTGAGCCACCCCGGCAGCCACACCACAGCAGGCCCACCATGCGAACCCTCTCCTTCTGGTCCGGCATCGTCTGCGCCATGCTGTGCGGCCTGGTCGACCCCGTGTGGGGCTATGCGGCGGTGTGCGCGCTGTCGCTGATCCAGCTCTCGCTGCTGGGGTCCTCGGGCTCCAGCGTGTTCCTGCTGATCCACTACGCGACGATCCTCACGTACTTCTCGATCGCGCCGGCGATGCAGATCTCGCACGACGTGGAGTTCTGGGAAGCTGGCGTGATGAGCACGGCGGCGCACACGCAGGCACTGATGCTCCTGCTGCTGTACATGGCCGGCGTGGAGGCCGCGCGGCTGGGCGTGCCCGACGTACCCGCGCACCTGCCCGGGGGGCATGACCGGCGGCTGGTCGGCGTGGCCCACCCTCTTCTTCTGCTGCTGAGCTGCTCGCTTGCGGCCTTCGCCACGCTGTTCATCAAGCCCGAGCTCAACTTCGTGGCGCGCGGCCTCACTGGCACCAGCGGCGGCGAAGAGAACGTGCCGATCGACTTCATCTTCTATTCCACGCTGCCCAAGCTGGTGGTGCTGATGTGCTTCGTGGCCCTGGCCATCCACGCTGTGCGCCGTCGCACGCTGTGGTCCTGGTGCGCGGCGGGCCTGGCGTTCGGCCTGGCGCTGGCTGCGGCCAACCCGGTGAACACGGCGCGGCAGGTCTTGCTGATCGGGCTGCTGCCTCTGCTCATCCACGCCCTGGGGCGCAGCCGGCGCTGGCTGCTCGGCAGCGTGATCTTCGGCTCCATCGCGGGCCTGGGCCCGGTGCTGAACCTGATCTCGCGCGGCAGCTTCTGGGGCGAGGAGCTCACGACCTTTCCGTTCAGCCAGGACTTCGACGCCATGTTCGTGGTCGCGGGCATCCTGGAGCGCGCACCCATTCCCGATCTCGGCTGGGGTCGCTACCTGCTCTCGGCGTTCTCGTTCTTCCTGCCGCGCGACCTGAAGATGTTCCCGGACTTCGACCCGCTCGGCTGGTCGGCCATCCTCGGCAACTTCTCGCAGAGCAACCTGTCGCTGCCGCCCTTCACCACGGCGTATTTCGACTTCGGACTGGCAGGGCCGGCACTGTTCGGCTATGCGATCTCGGCGGGCTTTCGCGTTGTCGACCGCGCCATCGATCCGAACCGGCCGCTGTCGGGCTCCTACCTGTCGGCGCTGGTGCTGCTCGCCGCCTACGTGCCGTTCATGCGCGGCCCGATCCTGGGCTGGGGACCGTTCGCGGTCTCGGGCCTGATCGCCGCCGTCATTGCCGGCGCCCTGAGTTCCCGTGCCCGCCGGCCGCTGCCGCGCGCGGTGCGGCACGGCCTTCCGAGTGCGTGAGGACATCGCTCATGGCCACCTACCTCTACTACGACACCGTGCGCCTGAACAAGGCTGCCGGCGGCGTGCTCAACGTGTCCGAGGTGCTGCTGCGCCACATGCGGATGTCGCAGGACGACCGCGTCGAGCCGGTCAGCGAGCGGCATCCGCGCATCTACGCGCTGGCGCAGCGCATGAAGATCAGCCGCTTCGTGCTCGACACGCTGCTCTACAACTTCCACTACCTGCGCGCGCTGCTCACGGGCGAGCAGCTGTTCTCGGTGTTTCCCAACTACTTCCTGCCGGTGACGCCGTTCGGGCGTCATCGCGATTCGATCGTCATCGTCCATGACCTGCAGTACAAGGCCTACCCGCAGTACTTCAGGCGCAGCAAGCGGCTTTTCCTGGACTGGAGCCTCTGGCGCGCGGCGCACAGCGCGGCGGATGTGGTCTTCATCAGCCGCAGCAGCCAGCTGGACTTCGAGCGCCATTTCGGCCACTGCGAGCATTCGGCCGTGATCTTCAACCCGGTGGACGCGCCCCGGGTCGCGGCAGCACCCACTACACCGGGTGCGGCAGCGAATGCGGCGCCGGGCGAGCGCTACCTCATCGCGGCCTACCACTACTACCCGCACAAGAACTTCGGCGGCATCCTCGCCCTCTTCGAGCGCATGAAGCGCGCGGGCCTGGTCGACTACCTCGACATCACCGGCAACGGCGCCGCCGATGTCGAGCGCATGGTGGCCGCGCTGGCGCCCGAGGTGCGTGGCTCGGTGCGGCACCGGGGGCTGGTGTCGCGCGACGAGCTGCTGCGGCTGTACCAGGGCGCCACCGCGTTCATCTCGCTGTCTACCTTCGAGGGCTTCAACCTCTCGGCGGCCGAAGCGGCAACACTGGGCGTGCCGCTGCTGCTGTCGGACATTCCGGTGCACCGCGAGCTGTTCACGGACTACGCCTTCTTCGTGGGCAGCGCTGCCAGCGACCCGTACCGGCTGGCCAAGCACCTCGCGCGCCACGAGCGCACGCATCCGGTGTGGGCCCATGCCACCGCCTGCGCGCCCGCGGCGGTCGCGGGACGCTATCTCATGCTCAAGCGCGGCGCGCTGTCGCTCGCCCGGGCCATGCCATGACGAAATGGCCGTTCCCCGCGATGCGTTTTCTTGCAGCGCTGCTGTTGCTGGCAGTGATGCCGCTGGCCGGCCGCGCACAACCCGCGGTCACATCGGCGGGCGCCCCGATGCCGGGCTTCGGCGTGATGGTGCATTACCTGCCCGACAAGCAATCGATCAACGAGATCAAGCGCTTCGACGTCGAGGCCTTCGCCTCGACGCTGGCGGACATGCGCGCCTCGCACTTGATCCTGACGCTGGGCCAGAACAACGGCCAGTACATCGCGCCCAATGCCGCGCTCGAAGTGCTCTGCCCGGGCAGCGCCGCGAACCGCTCGCCGCGCGACCTGCCGATGGAGATCGGCCAGGCGCTGCGCAAGCGCGGCATCTCGCTGATCCTCTACCTGCCGTTTCGTGCGCCGCAGGCAGACCCCGCGCTGATGGATTGCCTGGGCGACGTATCCGAGCAGGAGCCGCCGCCCGCGCGCTTCATCGCCGCATGGTCGAGCGTGATCCGTGACTGGTCGGAACGCTACGGCTCGCTCGTGAGCGGCTGGTGGTTCGACGGTACCTACAACACGAAGGGCATCACGCCCGCCGGCTGGGAAATGCTGTGCAGCGCGGCCCGCACGGGCGCCGCCAACCGCTGGCTGGCCTTCAACGCGGGCGAAGGAGCTGAGCGCTTCAGCGCCAAGTCGGCGCCCTGCCAGAACCTGATGGCCGGCGAATACATGCAGCCGCCCGCGCATCTCACCGCCCCGCCGTCGGAGCTGGCGCTGCACGTGCTGACACCGCTGAGCGCCTCGTGGGGCCGCGAGGCGCCGGCGCGCTTCACGGCGGCGCAGCTGCGCAGCTGGATTTCGGAAGCGGCCGCCGTGCGCGGCCTCTTCACGCTGGACATGCCCATCGACGCCGCCGGCCGCTTTCTTCCCGCGCACGTCGCGCTGATGAAGAGCGTTACGGCGCGCAAGCCCTGAGCACAAAGAACGCTGTCACATCCCGTCAACCCTCAACCAAGCGCCATGAACCCAACCCTGCCCTTCATCGTCGTGGAAGACCGCCAGAACAAGACCCTCGCGCTGTGCCGCGAATCGGCGGCGCTGGCCGGCGAGCCGCTTTTCGTGCTGTCGGACACCGACGCGGGCCCGGCCTACGAACGCTTCTGCCGGTCCTACGTGCATCTGTCGAGCAACCCGCCGGAGTTCGAGAAAATCTGCTTCCGGCGCTACTTTCTCCTAGCGCAGTTTCTGGAATCCCACCCCGAAGTGCGTGAATTCGTGCTGATCGACAGCGATGTGCTGCTTTTTCAGGGTGCGGCGCCGCATATCGCGCGGCTTGCGGGCAAGTCCGACTTCTCGGGTTCCTGCATGCAGTCCGCGGACGGCTGGAACCCCTGCCAGATCTCGCCCCATGTCAGCTACTGGACCGCGAACGGCCTGCGCCGCTTCGTGGCCTACGTGCTCGACAGCTACGCCACCCCCTCGGGCCGCAGGAAGCTGCGTGACATCGCGGGACGTTTTGCCGCGCGAGGCGTGCGCGGCGGCGTGTCCGACATGACCCTGCTCTATCTCTGGGCCCACGCCACGGGCAACGACGCCCCCATCAACCGGGTGCTCGACGGCACGGTCATCGACCACAACATCAACGGCATGCACAACCTCGTGCGGCGGGAGTTCAAGGTGCTCGGCGGCGCCAAGCGCATTGCATACCGCGATGGCAAGGCCTGGCTGACGAGCACCGCCGGCGAACTGACGCGCGTGGTGGCACTGCACTTCCAGGGCAGCGCCAAGATGGCCATGCCCTTCGCGCTGCGCGGCCACATGCACACCGTGGCGGCCGTGACCTACGCGCTGCAGATGGCCCGCCGCGCGAAGAACAACGCGTTCCGGGCCGGTGCATTCGTGCGCCGGCTGTTCGACACCGGCCGCGTATCCCGCGCCCCGGTCGGCAAGTAAGCGTGAAGCCAGCCGACGCCATGAAGCACTTCAGCCTGTCACTTGCTCCGCCCGGCGCGCGCATGGCCTGGCTGTCGGGCCTGGGCGCGCTTGCTTCGCGGCTGTATGTGTACCTGTCGGGCTTCCTGGCGATCTTCCTGATGGCGGCGAGCATTTCGCCGGCGCGCTTCGGCGAGTACTCCATCTACCAGTCGGTCATGGAAGTGGCGCTGGTGATGGGCACGCTGGGCAGCTCGCTGCTGTTCTCGCGCAATGCGGCGAGCGTGCCGCCGGGCGTGACGCGCGGCGACGTGGTGCGCACGCTGGCCATCGGCCTGCCGCTGGCCACGGTGCTGGTGACGGTGATCCTCACGGTACAGCACATGCCCGTGGGCGACGCGCCCTTCCTGCTGCTGGTGGCCACGCTGGCGGTCTTCTCGTTCAACAGCCTGCGTCTCTCGTTCAGTCGCGGCCTGGGCCACGCGGGGCTGCTCAACCTGGAGGCCGGCATCCGCGCGACCATCCTGGTCGTGGGCATCGGCCTGTGCGTGGCGGTGCGCTTCGACCTGGGCGTGGCGCACCTGCTGCTCATCAACCTGTTCGCCGTCGTGGTGGTGTGCGTGGCCGTCGGCCTGCCGGGCAATGGCGCGGCGCCACCGGTCGGGCGGGCCGCGCTCGGGCTGGCATCGCAGGCCGGAGCGACGGTGTATTCGCTGCTCATGTTCCTGCTGCGCAAGTCGGACCTGCTCATCGTGGCGTACTTCATGCCGCTGAGCTACGTGGGGGCCTTCAAGCTCGCGTTCCTGCTGGCCGAAGCGCCGTCGCAGTTCGTGCAGGCCTTCCTGGTCACGAAGACGCCCGCGATGCTGGAAACGGACGCAGGCAATTTCACTGCGGCCAAGCTGCGCCTAGCGAAGCATTCCTTCCTGCTGGGCTGCGGGCTCTTCGTCGGGCTGGCCGCCGTCATCTCGGTGGCCGCGCCGCTGCTCAAGCTGGGCAACGAGGCGCGCACCATCTTCATGTGCATTGCGCCGTACTTCCTGCTGCGCACCTACACGATCCACCACGAGATGGTGCTGTCGCTGAAGACCTCGATGGGCTCGCTCGGCGCCTGGGCGCTGGTGGAGGTTGCGCTGCGGCTGGCGTCATACGGCGCGGTGGTGATGGTCTTTCCGGACAGGCCGCACTACGTGTTCTTCATTGCCTGCGTGACCGACTTCGTGCTGTACGAGACGCGCATGCGCCTGCAATTCGGCTTCTTCCCGATCGTGCGCCTGCTGACGCGGAGGCAGGCATCGTGAAGATCCTCGTCTACTCGATGAACTTCGCTCCCGAGCTGGCCGGCATCGGCAAGTACTCGGGCGAGATGGCCGAGTGGCTGCACGCCCGCGGGCATGAGGTGCGGGTGATTGCGTCGCCGCCCTTCTTTCCGCAGTGGTCGGTGCTCGAGGGCTACTCGGCATGGGCCTACCGCAAGACCGACTGGAACGGCGTGACGGTCTGCCGCGCGCCCACCTGGGTGCCTTCGAAGCCTCGTGCGCTGGGGCGCATCGGGCACCTGCTGTCGTTCACGCTGTCGAGCATTCCGCTGCTGCTGGCGCAATTGCGCTGGAAGCCTGACGTAGTGTTCGTGGTGGAGCCGCCCATCTCCTGCGCGCCGGCCGCGCTGTGCTTCGCGAAGCTGCTCGGCATCCGCTCCTGGCTGCACGTGCAGGACTACGAAGTGGACGCTGCATTCGGCCTCGGCTGGTTGCGTGGCGAACGCGTGCGGCGCTTCGCCCTGGCCGCCGAGCGCTGGCTGATGCGCAAGTTCGACCGGGTGTCATCCATCTCTTCCACGATGTGCACCAAGGCGCTGGAGAAAGGCGTGGACGAATCGCGGCTGGTGCTGTTTCCGAACTGGGTCGACGTGGAAGCCATCCAGCCCGTTGCGCGACCGCCGGTGGCCGAAGGCGTGCCGGCGCAGGGCTTCCGGGCGGAGCTGAACATTCCCGCCGGCGCGGTGGTCGTGCTCTACGCTGGCAGCCTCGGCAGCAAGCAGGGCATCGAGCTGCTGGCCGAAGCGGCGCGCCTGCTGGTGTGCTCCCACAACATCCACTTCGTGTTCTGCGGCAACGGCCCGAGCCGGGCCTCGCTGATGGACGCCTGCACCCGGCTGGGCAACACGCATTTTCTCGATCTGCAGCCTGCCGAAAGGCTCAACGAGCTGCTGGGCATGGCCGACATCCACGTGCTGCCCCAGCGCGCGGATGCCGCCGACCTCGTCATGCCGTCGAAGCTGGGCGGCATGCTCGCAAGCGGCCGCGCCGTGATCGTGACCGCGCACGCCGGCACCGCGCTCAGCGAGGCCGTGTGGGGCCGCGGCGTGGTGGTCGAGCCGGGCGATGCGGCGGCGCTGGCCGATGCCATCGAACAGCTCTCCATGTCGCCCGAAACGCGCGAGCTGCTGGGCTCGGCCGGCCGCCGCTTCGCCGAGGCCGAACTTGACCGCAACGCAATCCTGCAGCGCCTCGAAGAGGAACTGCAGCGCTGCATCGCCGGCTGACGCGGCACCCCACACGAGGACCACGACCATGCCCAAGTCCACATCCGCACCCAGGGTCCTCGTGACCGGCGGCGCCGGCTTCATCGGCAGCCACACCTGCGTGGCGCTGATCGCGGCGGGCTACCTGCCGGTGGTGCTCGACTCGCTCGTCAACAGCGACGCGCGTTCGCTGCAGCGGGTGGCGTGCATCACGGGCGTCGAACCCGTTCTCGTGCGCGGCGACGTGCGCGACGCGGCGGCGCTCGACCGCGTGTTCGCGGCACACGGGATCGAGGCGGTCGTGCATCTCGCGGGGCTGAAGGCGGTCGGCGAATCGGTGGCCGACCCGGTGAGCTACTACGACGTCAATCTGGCTGGAACCCTGGCGCTGGTGCAGGCCATGAGCCGAGCCGATGTGCGCACTCTGGTGTTCTCCTCATCGGCCACTGTGTACGGCGACTCGCAGCCCTCGCCCATTGCAGAGAGCGCACCTTACGGCGCGGTCAACCCCTACGGCCGCACCAAGGCAATGGTCGAGACCGTGCTGGCCGACATGGCGCAGGCCGATGCGCGCTGGGGCATTGCCTGCCTGCGCTACTTCAACCCCGTCGGCGCGCACGAAAGCGGCCTGCTCGGCGAGCGCCCGCACGGCCCACCCAACAACCTGATGCCCTACATCTCGCAGGTCGCGGCCGGCGAGCGTGAATGCCTGGTGGTGCACGGCGACGATTACGAAACGATCGATGGCACCGGCGTGCGCGACTACGTGCACGTGATGGACGTGGCCGAAGGCCATGTGGCGGCACTGCGCCATGCGGTGCGCCACAGCGGCATTCTCATGACCAACCTCGGTACCGGCCGCGGCGCCTCGGTGCTGGAGGTTGTGTCGGCCTTCGAGCGCGCAAGCGGCCGTCGCATCGCCCTGCGCATCGGGCCGCGCCGCCCCGGGGACGCACCTGCCTACTGGGCCGACGCGCGCAGCGCCTTCCTCGCCTTCGGCTGGCGCGCGCGCCGCGACCTCGACCAGATGTGCGCGGACAGCTGGCGCTGGCAGGCCACGAACCCGCACGGCTTCGATGACCCGGCGCCGGCCCTTACCGCGGACCTCCCGCGCTTTCAGAGCAACGGCACCAGCACCCACATCAACTCCAACCTGGGACACACCCATGTCTGACAACCCATCCCCCTTTCTTGGCGAGCAGGCCGATGGCCGCTCGGGGTTTCCACCGGGCATCGTTCCGCCTGTTGCACCGCTCTGGCCTGGCTTCCTGACGGGGCAGGAAGATGCGCCGGTGCGCGTGCTGCTCGTGGATGACGACGAATTCATGCGCCGGGTGATAGCGCAGGAGCTGCTGTCGGACCTGCGCATCCAGCTCGAAGGCCAGGCAGGCAGCCTGCGCGACGGCCGCCGTCTGCTGGCCACGCACGAGTTCGACGTGCTGATGGTCGACCTGCGGCTCGGCGACGGCACCGGCTTCGACCTGATCCAGGAAGCCCGCGAGCAACATCGCACGGGAGAAATCATCGTGATCTCCGCGCTCGAGGACGAGTCGCACGTGCTGCATGCCTTCGAGCTGGGCGCCACCGGTTACCTGCTGAAGGACGCGTGGCTCCAGAGCTTCGCGCAGGCCGTGCTGCAGGTGGTCAACGGCGGCGCGGCCATCACGCCGCGGCTGGCGCGCCGGCTGCTCTCGCGGCTGAGCCACCGGCCCGACAGCCGCACGCCGCCGTCGGTGGAGCCGCCCCCGCGCGAAGCGACGCTGACGGCGCGCGAGTGCGAGATCCTGCGCTTCGTGGCGCGCGGCCATGTCACCGAGGAGATCGGCGTCAAGCTGGGCATCTCGGGGCAGACCGTCAACGCCCACATCAAGAACATCTACAAGAAATTGCACGTGCATTCGCGTGCCCAGGCCGTGAGCTATGCGGCGTACTCCGGCCTGATCTGAACCCCGCCCTACCACAACGCAAACGATCATGAACACCCCCCTCATCCATCCCGTGGTCCTGTGCGGCGGCAGCGGCACGCGGCTGTGGCCTTTGTCGCGCAAGGCGCTGCCCAAGCAGTTCGCGCCGCTGGTCGGCGGCAAGAGCCTGCTGCACCTCACGCTCGAACGGCTGGCGGTGCTGAATGCCGACATCACCTGCGTCACGTCGGAAGACCATCGCTTCCTGGTGAAGGAAGCGGTGGAAAACGCGCACGCCACGGGCCGGCAGATCCTCGAGCCGGTGGCGCGCAATACGGCCGCGGCCATGGCCTCGGCCGCGCTGCTGGCCGAGCCCGACGACCTGCTGCTGTTCGCGCCCTCCGACCACCACATTCCCGACGCCGCGCTGTTCGCCCGCACCGTGCGCACCGGCGTCGAGGCCGCATTGGCCGGCAAGATCGTCACCTTCGGCGTGGTGCCGAGTTTTCCGAGCACCGCCTACGGCTACATCGAAGCCGGCGAACCCTCGGCCGACGGGCGCAGCCAGGCCGTGGTGCGCTTTGTCGAAAAGCCGACGGCAGCGGTGGCTGAACAGCTGATCCTGCATGGCGGCTACAGCTGGAACGCGGGCATCTTCCTCGTGCAGGCGCGCACGCTGATCGCAGCGCTGCGCGGGCATGCACCCGACATCCTGCTGTCCTGCGAGCGCGCCACTGCCGCCGTTGCAACCGACGGCAGCTTCCTGCGGCTGGACCGCTCAGCCTTCGAGGATTGCCGAGCCGACAGCATCGACTACGCCGTGCTCGAAAAGCACAAGGACATCGCAGTCGTGAAGTTCGAAGGCCTGTGGAGCGACGTCGGCAGCTGGAACGCGGTTGCCAGCCTGCACCCGGCGGACGACGCGGGCAACAGGCTGAGCGGCAAGGCCAGCGCGCTGAACTCGCGCAACACCTTCATCCACGCGCCGCACCGGCCGGTGGTGGCGCTGGGTACCGAAAACCTGATCATCGTGGACACGCCCGACGCCGTGCTGGTGGCCGGCGCGGGCTGCGCGGAGCAGGTGGCCGACGTTGTGCGCAAGCTCTCGCTGGAAGGCTGCGCCGAGGCCACCGAGCACCGCCGCGTGGTGCGGCCCTGGGGCGCGTACGACAGCATCGACCTGGGCGAGCGCTTCCAGGTCAAGCGCCTGACCGTGAAGCCCGGCGGCAAACTGTCGCTGCAGATGCACCACCACCGCGCCGAGCACTGGATCGTGGTGAAGGGCACGGCGCGCGCCACCTGCAACGGCGAAGTCACGCTGGTGCGCGAGAACGAATCGATCTACCTGCCCTCGGGCGCCATCCACCGGCTGGAGAACCCGGGCAAGACCGTGCTCGAAGTGATCGAGGTGCAGACCGGCGGATACCTGGGCGAAGACGACATCGTGCGCTTCGACGACACCTACGGGCGCTGCGGCCCGGTCAGGACACTGGCCGATGCGTCGCCGACGCAGGCTTCGGCCGGGTCGGGGGCGAATGCGGTGCTGCATGCGCCCATAAGGCGCTGAGCTGTCGATTCAGCCCGCACAAGAGGTCATTGCGGCAGGTACGGCGTGATGTTCCCGAGTGCGTTGGCCACGTAGGCTTCCTTCTCGCCCACGGGGGCGACGTAGTGAAGCGCTGCGGCGGCAGCCTCCAGCCCTTCGGTGCGGGCAATGATCCAGCCGGCCAAATAAGGCGCGGCAAAGCAGCCGCCCGCAGTTGCGACATTGCCACGCGCATAGAAGGGCTGGTTCAAGACCTCCACGCCGGCCTCCTGCACCCAGGGCTTGGTGGTCAGGTCGGTGCAGGCCGGTATGCCGCCCACGAGGCCGAGCTTGGCCAGGATCAAAGTGCCCGAGCACTGCGCTGCGATCAACTGGCGGGCCGGATCGAGCGCCAGGCGCCCCATCAGCTCGGGGCTGGCGACGACCTCCCGCGTCTTCACCCCGCTGCCGACGACGACGGCATCAGCAAGGCGCGCATCCTCCAGCAACGACTGGGCGCGTACGGTCACGCCGTTCATTGACGTGACTTCAGGGGTCGGACAACACAGGCTCACGCGCCAATCCGGCTTCTTGATGCGATTGAGCACGCCCAGCGCGATGAGCGAGTCCAGTTCGTTGAAGCCGTCGAAGGTGAGGATCGCGATGTGCATAGGATTCGTGCGTGAGGGCTGAGATGCGCTCATCGTAGGCCGGGCGATCAATACAATCAAAAAATTGTCATGCATACATCGCACGATGGCCGAAGCCCGCTACAAGCAACTGGTCGATGAACTCGCCGCCGAGATCCGCGCGGGACGCCTGCAGCCGGGCACCCGCCTGCCTACGCACCGGCGGCTGGCCGAGCGCCACGGCCTGGCACTGGTTACTGCTTCGCGCGTCTATGCGGAACTGGAGGCGATGGGACTGGTCAGCGGCGAAGTCGGTCGCGGCACCTTCGTGCGCGAAGCGGCGATGCACGGCGGTGTTGGCGTCGATCAGCGGACCATGGCACCGGACCTGCTGGACCTGAACTTCAACTACCCATCGCTGCCCGGACAGGCCGAGCTGCTGCGCGCCGCACTACGGCAGCTCGCCGCCGGTGGTGAACTGGACGCCATGCTGCGCTATGCACCCCATGGCGGCCGAATGCATGAACGCGCCTGCGTCGCCCGGCATCTCGCGTCGCGAGGACTGGCGGCCGAGCCGTCGAGCGTGCTGCTCGTCGACGGCGCACAGCACGGGCTGGCAGTAACGGTGATGGCGCTGCTGCAACCGGGCGACGTGGTCGCCGTCGACGCCCTCACCTACCCCGGCTTCAAGGTGCTCGCCGAGGCACACCGGCTGGAACTGGCGCCCATACCGGCATCCGGACAGGGGCCGGACCTGGACGCGCTGGAACGCCTGTGCGCGCGCCGCCGCGTGAAGGCCATCTACGCGATGCCGACCCTGCACAACCCGCTGGGCTGGGTGATGAGCGCAAGCCGGCGCCGCCGGCTGGCCGCCATCGCAAGGCGGCATGGCCTGCTCATCATCGAAGACGCCGCCTACGCCTTTCTGGCCGATGACCCGCCGCCGCCGCTGGCAACGCTGGCACCGGAGACGACGGTATATGTCTCGGGTCTTTCCAAGAGCGTGGCGACCGGGCTGCGCGTGGGCTTCGTCGCCGCGCCCGATGTGTTGGTGCCCAAGCTCGAACGCGCAATCCGGGCCACGACCTGGTGCACGCCGGGCGTGACCACGGCCATCGCCTGCGCGTGGCTGGAAGACGGCACGGTCAACCGCCTCGAGGCGGAGAAACGGCAGGACGCGGCGGCGCGGCAAGCCATCGCCAGCGAGGAGCTTGCCGGACTGCGGTGCGTGCGACACCCTTCGTCGTACTTCGTCTGGCTGTGCCTGCCGGACGAAACCCGCGCCGACTTGGTTGCGGCGGCGCTGATGCGCGATAGCGTCTCGGTGTCCACTGCCGAGCCCTTCGCGACGTCACAGCACGTGCCGCATGCGCTGCGCCTCGCGCTGGGGTCGGTCGGGCTGGACGAGCTGCGCAGTGCGCTACGGACGGTGCGACGGGTGATCGAGGAGCGGTCGTTCTGAGATGACGTGGCAGGACCCTGTCGACATTTGAGCCACTCTTCCCATGTCAAGGCGCGCTGCGGCGCAGGAACATATGCGTGGCGCGCTCGCCTGCCACCTGTCGTTCGCAGCTGTAGCCCATCGCCGGCAGGTCCAGGCCTGCGAACAGCGCCTCGCCTTTGCCCAGCAGCACCGGACGCACGGCCAGGTGCAGTTCGTCGATCAGCCTGGCCTTCAAGTATTCGCGTACGGTGGCCACGCCGCCGCCCACGCGCACGTTGCGCGCACCCGCGGCGACCTGTGCCTGTGCCAGCGCTTCGCGGATGCCGCCGGTGACGAAGTAGAAAGTAGTGCCACCCTGCATCGTCAGCGGCGCGCGGGCATGGTGGGTCAACACGAAGACCGGCACGTGGTACGGGGGCTCATCGCCCCACCAGCCTTTCCAACTCTCGTCCGGCCAGGGACCGCGCACCGGCCCGAACATGTTGCGTCCGAGAATCCAGGCACCTATTTCGGCGAAGCCTTGTTCGGCGATCTCGTTGTCGATGCCGGTCTCGCCGTTGGCCTCGCCCGTCTTGTGCATCTGCTGCCAGACGCGCGTGGGAAAGAACCAGTCCATGAGTTCAGGACCACGAACGCCCAGCGGGTGCTCCAGGCTCTGGTCTGGGCCAGCGGCGAAGCCGTCGAGCGAAACGCTGAAGCTGCGCACCAGTACTCGGGTCATGGGGCTGTCTCCTGCAAAAAGAGAGGCCACATCCTAGCGCGGTCGGCCTCCTCCGAGGCGACAGGGCTGGTGGCAAGATTCAGGAACCCTCCACGCGCACCCTGCTGCTGCGGCTCGACTTGGCTGACCGAAACGAGGCCGCTCTCGCTCAAGCGCCGACGCTGTGCACTCACCAGCCGTGGAAACGCCCCCAGGTTTCCAGCGAGCCGTCTTCAGACAGCGCTTGATATTCCGGAAACTGCGCGCCAGTCGCACAAGCGTGGTTCGGCAATATGCGCAGCCGCGTCCCGATGGGAAAACGCGCCGCAATGCCCGTGTCCGGCGCGCCTTCGCGCGAGAGGATGCCGTGCTCCTGATTGGCACCGCTGAGCACATAGCCGTCGAGTACGGTCCCATCCACGGAGCAGACCTGCCCATAGCCGAAGTCACGCTTCTGCTTCTGCGTGCCACGGTCGCGGCTCATCGCCATCCAGCCTGAGTCGACGATGGCCCAGCCCTTGTCGGCCTGGTGGCCGATCACCGTGGTGAGCACGCTCAGGGCGATGTCGCCCTCTGTGCACACGCCGATGTTGCGCATCACGAGGTCGAAGAACACGTAGACGCCGGCCCGCACCTCGGTAACGCCCTCGAGCGCCTCGGCCATCAGCGCCGTAGGCGTCGAGCCCACACTGACCATCGGGCACGGCAGGCCCGCGTCGCGCAGCCGCTGGGCAGCGCGCACGCAGCCCGAGCGCTCCTGTTCGGCCATGGCGCGCAAGGCTTCGGGCGTATCGAGCTCGTAGCTGGAGCCGGCATGCGTCATCACGCCGCCGAGGCGCATGCCGCCGTCGTGCAGCACGTGCGCCACTTCGAGCAGCGCGTCTTCTTCGGGCCGGATGCCGGAGCGATGGCCGTCGGTGTCGACCTCGATCAGCACGTCGAACACCTCGCCGTTCGCGCGGCCGAACTCCACGATCGCGCGCGCCGACTCGACACCATCCGTGAGGATGCCCAGCGCGCAGCCTCTGCGGCGCAGATCCATCGCATGCTGCAGCCGGTGCGGCGCCATGCCGACGGCATAGAGGATGTCGGTGAAGCCCTCGGCAAAGAACTGCTCGGCCTCCTTCAGCGTGGAGACGGTGATGCCCTGCGCACCCCCATCACGCTGTGCCTTGGCAACGGCGATGCACTTGCTGGTCTTCACGTGCGGGCGAAAGCGCACGCCGAGTTCGTTCATGCGCTGCTGCATGCGCGCGATGTTGTGCTGCATGCGCGAGCGCTCGATGAGGGCGGCGGGTGTGTCGATGGTGGCGAGGGTGTTGTTCATGAGCAAGCTCGTCATTTGCTGAAGGATTGCAGCCAGGGCAGCGTGGGTGCCAGCGTTGCCGCCTGCAGTTCAGGCGTCGGAGCACCCTGCGGCAGCGCCAGCCCGACGCGGTTGTGCCAGTAGGTGCGCAGCCCGACCGCCGATGTGCCGAACATGTCGTAGCCCGAACCGGCAACGAAAGCCGCTTCTTCAGCCTTTACACCCAGCCGGTCGAGCGCCAAGCGATACGGACGTGGATCGGGCTTGTAGAAGCCGGCCTCCTCCGAAGTGACGACCACGTCCCAGCCGATGCCCAGCCGCGCCGCCGCGCGATGGCCGAGGCGCTTCGAGCAGTTGGTGACTACGGCGAGCTTGCAGTGCGGCTTCAGCGCCAGCAGCAGCTCGCGTGCGCCGTCCCACACGGGCAGGGTGTCCCATTGGGCTTCGAGTGCGTCAGGTGCGGAGTCGGCCATGCCGGTCTGGCGCGCGGCGTCTTTCACCAGCTGCTCGTAGGGCACGTAGGCACCGCAGCCGTAAGTGAGCCGCAGGTATTCGGCGCGCCAGGCGCGGCCTTTCTCTTCGGAACCTGCGGCGGTGTTCCAGACGGTCCAGGAATCGAGCAGCGCCGTGAGCAGGTCGAAAAGCACGGCGCGTGGATAGGCGTTGTGGGCTTGCATGGGCATCGACTGTACGTTTCAAGGCCATGCTTGTGCTTCAATGCACGGTCATCAATCGTTAAGTACAAGTTAATGATCCAGATCGAAGACATGCAGCTTGCGGCCGCCCTGCTGCGCGAACCTTCGCTGAGCGCCGCGGCGCGCGCGCTCGACGTCACACCGCCCGCGCTGTCGATGCGGCTGCGCAAGCTCGAAGCCACGCTGGGCCTGTCGCTCGCCACCCGCACCGCGCGGCGGCTGAGCCTCACGCCCGAGGGCGAACGCTTCGCGCGCGAGGCGGCTACGCTGCTCGGCCAGATCGAGGGGCTGCGCGAGTCGATGCAGCGCGACGATCAGCGGCTCACCGGCACGCTGCGCATCGCCGCGCCCTTCGGCTACGGCCGGCAGTACATAGCGCCCATGCTCGCGCGCTTCGCCCGGCTGCACCCGGGGCTGAGCGTGCAGCTCGACCTGCGCGAAACCCCATGGCCCGACCGGCACGACGCCGACGCGGTGATCCACATCGGCACCGTGCGCGACTCGTCGTGGGTGGCGCGCACGCTGAGCGCCAACGAGCGCTGGCTGTGCGCGAGCCCGGAATACCTGCGCCTGCACGGCGTGCCCCGCGTGCCGCGCGACGTGATGGCGCACGACTGCATCAGCATCCGCGAGAACGACGAGGACGTGACGCTATGGCACGTGCGCCCGGCCGGCCGCGCAGCCGCCAGGGCCAAACCCCAGACCCTGCGCATCTCGCCCGCCTACGTTACCAACGACGGCGGCGTGGCCCGCCAGTGGGCCGAACAGGGCATGGGCTTGGTGCTGCGCTCCGAATGGGACGCGGCCGACGCCGTGGCACGCGGCACGCTGGTGCGCGTGCTGGCCGACTGGCAGTTTGACAGCGCGCCGGTCACGCTGCTGGTGCCCAGCCGCAAGGGGCGCACGGCGCGGGTGCAGGCCATCGTCGAATTCCTGGCGGAGAGCTTCGGCGCCAGGGAAAAGTAGTTGCGCGCATATCCATAGCCGCATTCATTCGTTGGCCGCGCGGGCCTCGCGCGCCAACACTCGCTGCTTCCAATTTTTCGGTGGAGAAGCTTGCGATGACCGTTCCTCTCGATCACTTACCGCCTTCGCGCCGCAGCGTGCTGCAGGCCGGGGCGGCGGCAGCCATCGTGGGCTCCGGTGCCCTGCTCGCCACCGTGGCACGCTCGCAGCCACGCAAACTCACCTTCGCCTGGAGCCAGGCCGGCTTCTGCCTGGCCCCGGTACCGGTGGCACTGGAGCGGGGTTTCTTCGAGAAGAACGGGCTCGACGTCGAGCTGCTCAACTGGGCGGGCTCGTCCGACCAGATGCTGGAGGCACTGGCGACCGCCAAGGCCGACGTGGGCGTGGGCCTGATCCACCGCTGGGTGAAGCCGCTGGAGGCGGGCTTCGACGTCAAGGTGGTGGGCAGCGTGCATGGCGGCTGCCTGCGGCTGGTGGGGGCCAAGGCCTCGGGGGTGACGACCGACCTTGCCAGCCTCAAGGGCAAGACCATCGGCGTGTCGGACCAGAACAGCCCGGCCAGGCAGTTCTATGCCATCCATCTCGCGAAGAAAGGCATCGACATCGAGAAGGACGTCGACTGGCGCGTCTACCCCGCGGACCTGCTCGACGTGGCCGTGAAAAAGGGCGAGGTCCACGCGATTGCCGACGGCGACCCGAACGTGTTTCTCATCGAGAAGCGCAACCCCGGCGTCTTCACCGAGATCGCCAACAGCGCCAAGGGCGAATACGCCGAGCGCCTGTGCTGCATCGTCGGTGCTCGCGGCGAACTGGCGCGCAACGACAAGCCACGCGCGGCCGCCGTGGTGCGCGCGCTCGCGCAGGCCTCCGACTACGTGTCGGAGAACCCGAACGAAGCCGCCAGGATCTATTCGAAATACGCGCCCAAGGTGCCGCTCGAAGACCTGCAGAAGCTGCTGGCCGAGCTCACCTACAAGCACCATCCGGCCGGCAAGGCGCTGCGCAACGAAGTGGAGGCTTTCGCCGCCGACTTCCGCAATGCCGGCATCCTGAAGAAAAGCACTGACGTAGCGCGCTTCGCCAATCACGTGTCGCTGGACGTTCTCGCATGACCACCGCTGAACAGGTTCTGGACTCGCCGCTCGGGTTGCAGGGCAATGCGCCCGCTCATCACGCACCGCGGCAGAAAACCCCGCAGACGGTTGCGCTGCGCCCTCCCGCCCCCACCGGCATCTGGCCCACCGGCCTGCTCGCCGCAGCCGCCTGGGTCGCGCTGGGCCTTCTCACGCTGCTGTGGCCGAACAAGGAAGTCGGCTTCAACGACTGGGCCTTCACGCGCGAGTTCGGCATTGCCACGCTGGTGGTCGCCGCCCTGCTCTTCGCAATTTCGCTGCTGGGCCACCGCGCGGGCAAGCTGACGCGAACGCTGCGGCCGGCCGGGCAATGGCTGGTCGCGCTGGCCGTGGTGCTTGCGCTGTGGGAGATCGGCACCGCCAAGCTCGGCGTGCTGCCCTCGCCTTTCTTCGCGCCGCCGCAGAGCCTGATCGACGTGGTTCATGAAGACTGGCAACGCCTGGGCCTGTCGACCGCGTATTCGCTGCGTCTGCTGGCCAATGGTTTCGTGCTGGGCGCGCTGATCGGCTTTGTCACTGGCGTGTCGATCGGCTGGTCGCGCATCGCGGGGTACTGGGTGCATCCGCTGCTGCGCTTCCTGGGGCCGGTGCCGGCGTCGGCGCTGCTGCCGCTGGCCTTCTTCTTCGCGCCGTCGAGCTATTCGGCCGCCGTGTTCCTCGTGGGGCTGGCCACCTTCTTCCCGGTGGCGGTGCTCACCTGGTCGGGCGTGGCCTCGGTGCACAAGAGCTACTACGACGTGGCGCGCACGCTGGGTGCTTCGGAGCGCTTCCTGGTATTGCGGGTGGCGATTCCGGCTGCCCTGCCGCAGGTGTTCGTCGGCCTGTTCATGGGCCTTGGCGCCTCGTTCTCGGTGCTGATCACGGCCGAGATGATGGGCGTGAAGGCCGGGCTCGGCTGGTATCTGCAGTGGGCCCAGGGCTGGGCTGCATACGCCAACATGTACGCGGCGCTGTTCGTCATGGCCGCGCTGTGCTCGGGCCTCATCACGCTGCTCTTCAAGGTGCGCGACCGCGTGCTGTCCTGGCAGAAAGGAACCGTCAAATGGTGAACGCCGTACTCCCTTCCCCACCCGCCCCGACCCAGACCACCGGCGGCGCGCACATCGACATCCGCGGCGTCAGCCACTGGTTCGAGGTGTCCGGCGGCGTGCTGCAGGTGCTCGACGGCGTCGACCTGCAGGTGCGCCCCGGCGAGTTCGTCGCGCTGCTGGGGCCCAGCGGTTGCGGCAAGTCGACCCTGCTGCGGCTGGTGGCCGGCCTTGAGCCCGCAACCGCCGGCGCCATCACGCAGAACGGCGAAGCCATCACGCGGCCCGACCCGTCGCGCATCGTCGTGTTCCAGGACCCGACGCTCTACCCATGGCGCAGCGTGTGGGACAACGTGGCGCTGGGCCTGCAGGCGCGCGGCGTGCTGAAGGAGCAGCGCGCCCGCGTCGACGAAGCGCTCAAGCTCGTGGGCCTCACCGAATTCGCGAAGGCCTTTCCGCATCACCTCTCCGGCGGCATGGCGCAGCGCGTGGCGCTGGCGCGTGCGCTGGTCAACGACCCGCAGCTGCTGGTGCTCGACGAGCCGCTGGGCAAGCTCGATTCGCTCACGCGCATCGCGATGCAGAGCGAGCTGGTCAACCTGTGGCAGCGCGCCGGCTTCTCTGCGCTGCTGGTCACGCACGACGTGGAAGAGGCGCTGTTCCTGGCCAACCGCGTGATCGTGCTGAGCGACCGGCCGGCGCGCATTGCGGCGGAACTGGTGGTCGATCTGCCTTACCCGCGCCATCGTGGCGACCCGCGGCTGGCCGAATTGCGGCACGAGGCGCTCAAGCACCTGGGACTCGACGCCACGTGGTGACATGAGCGTTTTGCCCGAGGCCGGTTGGCTCAACCTGCTGATCGGCCTGCTGCAGGGCGCGCAACTGCAGCTGTTGCGCCTGCTCGATGCGCTGGGGCTGGTCTCGCACGCGCACGGCCAGCCGGCATGGCCGTGGGCGCTGCGGTTGTCGGGCGAGAACCTGCTGATCGATCTCGGCCAGGCGCGACGGCTCGGGCTCACGGTAGTCGTGCTTGCGGTGGCGGTGCTGACGCTGCTGCTCGCCGCGCTCTGGCGTCGCCGCCGCGTGTGGCTCGTTGCAGCGGCCGCGTTGCTGGTCGCGCTGGCGCCCTGGCCCGAAGCCAACGTGGTGCTGGTACCCGCGTACCCGACCAGCTTCCAGACATCGCCCACCGGTTTCACCGCAGACAGCATCGAGCGCGGGCGCGTGCTGTATGCGGCGCAGTGCGTGGCCTGCCATGGCACCGATGGGCGTGGACAAGGACCGCTGGCAGCTTCACAACCCGTGTGGCCGCCCAATCTTGGCGGGCCGCTGCTGTGGCGACGCACCGACGGCGATGTGCTCTGGCATGTGATGAACGGCATGCGCGACCGGCGCGGCGCCCCGACGATGCCCGGCTTCGGCGGTGTACTGCGTGACGCGGACGCCTGGGCACTGATCGACTTCATGAAAGCGCAGGGCGCGGGTGAGAGCCTGCGTGCGGCCGGGCTGTGGACGCAGCCGATCGCACCGCCCGATGTGGCTGTGCAATGCAAGGGCAAGCCGCCACGCAGTCTGAACAGTTGGCGCGGGCAGCGCTTGCGGATCGTGGCTGCGGGTGCGAGCGTGCCGCCGCTGCTCGACGACCCGCGCCTCGTCACGGTGTTCCTTGCGCCAGATGCCACCACAGCCGTATCGCAGGCCGGTGACTGTATCGCCGCTTCATCCGCCGCATGGGCCGCCTTCTCGCTGGTCGCCGCGACATCGCAGCTCGCGGGCACGCAGCTGATCGTGGACCGCGACGGCTGGCTGCGCGCACGCGGCGAACCCGGCAAGGGCGCATGGAGCGACGACGACCTGCTGTGCCGCACCGAGCAGCCCGCATCGGCTGGCACGCGGCCGTTGGCGCCGGACGGCCTGGGCGCACTCATCGCGCGCATGGACGCCGAACCCGTGCGCTTCGTCAAGGGCGGATTCGTTCACTGACGCCCGCAACAGGACTACGATGTTTTCCGGGCCCATCGCCCATCAACCCAGAAGGAGACAGACCCCATGTCCAACCACGTCTACAAATCGCTGGAGCTGACGGGCTCCTCCTCGACCGGCATCGAAGACGCCGTGCAGACCGCCATCGCCAAGGCGCACGAAACGCTGCGCAACATCCAGTGGTTCACCGTCACCGAGACGCGCGGGCACGTGGTGGACGGCAAGGTCGCGCACTGGCAGGTGACGCTGAAGATCGGCTTCACGCTGGAGTGAGCCGAACGCGGGGGGCGTTCGAGCCAGGGCCTCTGCTAACGCATGTATCCCAGGTCCCGCACATCGGAGCGAACGGCCGAGCGGTCCGCCCCCTGCATCGGCAGGCTCACCAGCAGTTCGAGCCGGCGACGCAGCGAGAACAGCATCTGGACGGCGTCGTGCGCGGTCTTCTCCAGGTCGTCGCCGTCGGCGATGTCGGGGTAGGCCCACAGCGCCGCGTCGGGTTGACCGGGCCATGACGGCTGGCGGGATGCGCTGGCCGCGTCCAGCGTGATGACGAAGTCCGCCGGGGAGGCATTCGCGCGCACCAGCTCGTCCCAGCTGCGCGGCGGCCGTTCGGGAGGGGGAATGCTGGCGCTCGTCAATGCGGCAACGGCCGCGGGATGGAACTCACGGGCAATGTGCCCGGGTTGACCGCAGGAAGATACCGAGAACCGCTTCGGGTCCAGGTGCGCGAGGCACGCTTCGGCAAGGATGCTGCGCAATGAATTTCGTCGCGAGACGAAGATCACGCCAATACGTTTTTGCATGGAGCCTTGAATATAGCCAAGCGCGCTGACCACGTCATGACTTAGGTCAAGACCCTGTGCAACTGCCCCCGAACGGTGCGGAACGGTGCAGACTTGGGGGCATGGACAAGCATTTCCTGACCCCGCTTTTCGCACCCGCCTCCATCGTGGCCTTCGTCGGCCACGCCGACGACCCGGGCGGCCAGACCCCTGCGGGCCGCACGCTGCGCGAGGCCTTCCGTGCCGACCGTTTCGACGGCACCCTGCGCTTTCTGGACGTGCGCACCAAGGGCACGCTCGAAGAACTGGCCCAGACCCATGCCGATCTCGCGCTGATCGCGCTGGCGCCGCGCGACGTGGCGGCCGCGCTTGAAATCGCGGGGCGCATCGGCTGCAAGGCGGCGGTGGTTCTTTCGAGTGGCATCGGCGCCGACGAGGCAGCGCAGTGGCGCAAGATCGCGCGCCGCGAAGGCGTGCACCTGCTGGGGCCGAATTCGCTGGGCTTCCAGCGCCCACTGCTGCACCTTAATGCCGGCGTGGCCGGGCCGCTGGCCAAGCCGGGGCCGCTCGCGCTGGTGGCGCAATCTGGCGCGCTCACGGCCTCGATGCTCGACTGGGCGCGCCAGAACGGCGTCGGCTTTTCGAGCGTGGTGTCGCTGGGCCCGCACACCTCGGTCGACATTCCGCAGGTGCTCGACTTCCTGGCCAACGACCAGGCCACGCACAGCATCATCGTGTACCTCGAAGGCATTGCCGATGCGCGCCGCTTCATGAGCGCGCTGCGCTCGGCCTCGCATGCCAAACCGGTGGTGGTGCTCAAGGCCGGGCGCAAGCCGGCGGGCAACGAGGCCGCGCAGACGCACAGCGCCGCCATCGTGGGCAGCGACGACGTGTTCGATGCCGCGCTGCGCCGCGCGGGCGCGGTGCGGGTTCGCTCCTTCGTCGAGCTGTTCTCGGCCGCCAAGTGCCTGGCCTCGCGCTACCGGCCGGTGGGCAAGCGCCTGGCCGTGGTCACCAACGGCGGCGGTCCTGGTGTGCTGGCGGCCGACTGGATCAACGAGATCGGCCTCCACCTGGGCAAGCTTTCGCCGCCCGCGCAGAAGCTGCTGCAGCCCACCCTGCCCCCGCTCGCATCGTTGAACGACCTGATCGATCTTTCCGAAGAGGCCCTGCCCGCGCACTACCGCGCCGCCATCGATGCCGCCTCGGCCGACAGCCAGGTCGACGGCGTGCTCGCCATCTTCTCTCCCAAGGCCGGCGCCGACGCAGCTGCCACCGCGAAAGCGCTTGCCGACATCCCCCGGCCGATGAACAAGCCGCTGCTGGCCTGCTGGATGGGCGACTCGTCCGTGGGCAAGGCGCGCTCGGTACTGGCCGACGCGACCATTCCGAGCTTTCGCACGCCTGAAGCCGCGGTGGGCGCCTTCGGCAACATCGCGGCCTTCTATCAGAACCAGCAGTTGCTGCAGCAGACGCCGCCGCCGCTGTCGGCACTGGCCAAGCCCGACATCGAGGGCGCGCGCCTGATCATCGAAAGCGTGCTGGCCGAACGGCGCCATGTGCTGACCGAGATGGAATCGAAGTCGCTGCTGTCGTCCTTCCACATTCCGATCACGCGCACGCTGCTCGCACGCAGCGCCAGCGAGGCCATGATGATCGCGACGCAGCTGGGCTTTCCAGTGGCGCTGAAGATCGACTCGCCCGACATCGCGCACAAGTCCGACGTGGAAGGCGTGGCGCTCAACGTGCTGAACGGCACCAGCGCGCGCGACACCTACGTCGAGATGATGGAGCGCGTTGCCCGCCTCGCGCCCGAGGCCCGCATCAACGGCGTGACCGTGCAGAAGATGGTGCGCGCGCGGCGCGGGCGCGAGATCTACGTGGGCATGGTCACCGACCAGCCTTTCGGCCCCGTCATCGTTTTCGGCGCGGGCGGCACCATGATCGAGCTGCTGAACGACCGCGCCATGGAACTGCCGCCGCTCAACCAGTTTCTTGCGCACCGGCTCATCGAGCGCTCGCGAGTGGCCGAGACGCTGGGCGAATGGCGCGGCGCTCATGCAGTGAACATGGAAGCACTCGAAGACGTGCTGCTGCGCGTGTCCGAAATGGTGTGCGAGCTGCCCGAGCTGCGCGAGATGGACATCAACCCCATCATCGTGGACGAGTCGGGCGCCATTTCGGTCGATGCGCGCATCGTGGTCGGCAGCACCACGCAGGCGGTGGCGGCCCACGTCAGCAATGCGGTCAACGGCTACCAGCACCTGGCCATCATGCCGTACCCCGCGCGCTACCGGCGTGAATGGCCGCTGCCCGGTGGCGGCACGTACATCGTGCGGCCGGTTCACCCCAACGACGCGCAGATGCTGCAGGCGCTGGTGCAGGGCCTGTCGCCCGAGAGCCGCTGGTTCCGCTTTGTCTCGCGCTTCCACGAGCTGCCGCCCTCGATGCTGTCGCGCTTCACGCTGATCGACTACGACCGCGAGATGGCGCTGGTGGCGGTGGTGATGGAGCGCAGCGTGTCGCCCGACGGCACCGTGCTCGAAAGCGAGCACATCGTGGGCGTGTCGCGCTATATCACCAACCCCGACCAGACCAGCTGCGAGTTCTCGCTGGTGGTGGCCGACGAGTTCAGCGGCAAGGGCATCGGCTCGCGGCTGATGGAAAGCATCATCGACGTAGCGCGCGACAAGGGCCTGGCCGAGATCGACGGGCTGGTGCTGGCCAACAACCCCGACATGCTGAAGCTGGTGCGCAGGCTTGGCTTCACCGTGAAGCCCTTCCCCGAAGACCCGGACTTCAAGCTCGTGACGTACATGCTGTAGAGGCCCCGGGGCGCCCGGGTCGGGCGGAGATAATCGCGCCTCACTCTCCGATGACCTGAATGTTCCTGCGCTTCCTCGGCCGCTTCGCGGCATCGCTAGTCGTATTGCTGTCGGCGATGTGGGCCTGCATGGCACTTTGGTATCAGTTGCCGGGGCCTTCCTTCGTGAAGATCGGCGCAGGCGTGCTGTGGGCCGGCTTCGGCCTTGCCGCCATCGCGCTGCTGTGGCGCGGCAAGGCAGCGCGCGCCCTGCTCTCCTACGTGGTTGGCTTCGCATTGCTGATGGGCTGGTGGGGCACCATCCTGCCCTCGCAGAACCGCCTGTGGGCCGATGACGTGTCCCGCCAGTTGCACGCCCATGTCGACGGCAGCATCGTGACGATGGACAACGTGCGCAACTTCGAATGGCGCAGCGACACCGACTACACCCAGCGCTGGGAAACGCGCAGCTACGACCTCGACCGCCTGCGCTCGGTCGACGTGGCGCTCTCGTACTGGAGCGGCCCGGCCATCGCGCACACGCTGGTGTCCTTCGGTTTCGATGACGGGCAGTTCGTTACCTTCTCCATCGAGATCCGCAAGGAGCGCGGTGAAAGCTTCTCGTCGGTCGGCGGCTTCTTCAAGCAGTTCGAGACCAGCCTCGTTGCGGCCGACGAGCACGACATCATGCGCGTGCGTACCAACGTGCGTGGCGAAGACGTCTACATGTACCGCGTGCGCCTGCCGCAGCAGGAAATGCGCTCGCTGTTCGTGGCCTACCTCGGCGAAAGCGCGGCGCTGGTGCGCGAGGCCAGCTTCTACAACACGCTCACCGCCAACTGCACCACCATCGTGTATGCATTGGCCAAGCGCATCGTGCCCGGCCTGCCGATGGACTGGCGGTTGCTGGCCTCGGGCTACCTGCCCGACTACCTCTACGACGTGGGCGGCCTTACGCCCGGCTACAGCATGGAAGCGCTGCGCGCGGCGGGCCGCATCACCGACCGTGCCATCGCCACCGACAAGGCGGCGCCGGGCGTGAACTTCTCGCAGGCGATCCGGCAAGGCCTGCCGGGCCTCGAGGACTCCAAGGCACCCAAGGCGAAGCCGTGATGCGCATGCGCTTTCTTTGCCTGCCGGCCCTTTTGTGCACCGCCGTGCTGCTGGCCGGTTGCGCTGGCGTGAAGGTCGGCTCGATCTCGCCGGCCGAATACCTCGCGCAGCGTCGCGGCGACGTGCTCACCACCGGCGAGCTGAGCACCTCCGCACAGGAGGTGCTGCGCGTGATCGGCTCCGACGCCGATCTGTGTCGCAAGGACGGCCAGGCCTGCCGCAATGCGCTGGCCGAGTCGTCGGGCCTGAGCGACGAACAGCGCCTGTCCGCGCTGTCGGAAGTGTGGCTGCAGGTGGCGCTCGCGGCAGACAAAGGCGGCACCGCAGCGCAGTCAGATTCATCGGCCACCACGGCCATCGAGGCCTGGCTCGAAACCGCGCGCCATGCCTACGCCTACCTGTTCTACACCGCCCGCAAGCCACGCGACCGCGCTTTCGAAGACCGGCAGACGCAGGTTCGCGACTACTACAACTACGCGGTGCAGCAGGCCATTACCGGCCTCTTCAAGACCTACCGGCGCACCGGTTCGCCATCGGACCCGACCCCGGAAGTGCCGCAGGTCGGCGACTGGCGCATCGAAACCGACGTATCGGCACTGCGCCTGCCCACCAGCGCGCCGCTGCCGGACGAACTGATTCCCGCCGCCTCGCTGACCTTCTCTGGCCTGCGCAACACCTACCGGCGCGACGGCTTCGGCGCGGAGCTGGTGGCGGCAAACGCCAAGCGCACGGACGACGAGGCAACGCCCGGCCCGGCCGACGACAAGCGCCCGCCCCGGCCGCCCTACCGCGAGATGCCGTTCCCCGCCGTCACAGCACTGCTGCTGTTCGACGGCGCCAATCTCGACGAGATCCTGCGCACCCACACGCTGCGCATTGCGGCCTACGACCCGTACCGCACCGCCAACGTGCAACTGGCCGGGCAGGAGGTGCCACTGGCCGCCAACTTCACCTCGGGCTATGGCCTGTGGCTCGCGCGCTCCGACTTCGCGCTGCAGGCCCTGCGCAGCCTGTTCGGCGGCCGCGACGGGCTCACGCAGCCGCGCATCTACCTGATGCAGCCCTACGACCCGAACCGCCGCACGGTCATCATGCTGCACGGCCTCGCGAGCAGCCCCGAGGCATGGATCAACGTGGCCAACGAAGTGCTCGGCGACGAAACGCTGCGCCGCCGCTACCAGATCTGGCAGGTGTATTACCCCACCAACGCACCGCTGCCGATCAACAACTTCGCGATCCGCGAAGCCGTCACGCAGACGCTTGCGCACTTCGACCCCACGGGCAAGGCCGAGGCCTCGAACAACATCACGCTGATTGGCCACAGCATGGGCGGCGTGCTGTCGCGGCTGATGGTGTCGTCGTCGGAAGACAAGCTCTGGGAGGCGCTGCTGGCCAGCTACCCGATGCAGGGCGCGCAGCAGCAGCGCATGGAAGAAAAGCTCGCGCCCTACCTGCGCTTCGAGCCGCTGCCGCAGGTGAGCGACGCGATCTTCATCGCCTCGCCGCATCGCGGCACCGACTTCGCCAACAACCGCGTCTCGCGCTGGGTGGCCAACCTCATCACGCTGCCGGTGGCGATGCTGGGGCAGCTGAGCGACATCTCGCGCGAACTGATCCGCATCGCGCCCAGCACGCAGGGCCAGGAGCCGCTGCGCATTCCCAACAGCATCGACAACCTGAGCGACCGCGATCCGTTCGTGCGGCTGTCATCGGGGCTGCCGATGAATCCGCGCGTGCGTTTTCATTCGATCATCGGCAACGACACGCCGGGCGTGGCGCAGGCGCTGTCGAGCGACGGCATCGTACCGTACGCAAGCTCGCACCTGGACGGCGCGGCATCGGAGCTGGTGATTCCGTCAGCGCACAGCGTGCAGGAGAACCCGTTGGCAATCCTGGAGATACGGCGGATCCTCAGGGAGCAACTGCGTTCGCAGCCGCCGCGCTGAACGCGCGGCTACCTCTTCGCGGAGCGCTGCGCCCGCACGCGCTTCAGGAAGTCCTGGAAGAGCGCCTTCTTCTCGGGAAACCGCTCCACTCCCTCCGTGAAAACGGCCTCCGCGGCGGCCAGCTCGCCCAGCCGCATGAGGCACTCGCCCTTTGAGAAGAAAGCAGCCGGCCCGTCGGGGTTCACCCGCAGCGACTGCTCGAAGTCGTTCAGCGCTTCGCTGAAATTCCCGAGTTCCATGTGGGTGAACGCCCGGTTATCGATGGCTTCGAAGAACAGCGGAAACAGCTCCACCGCCGCGTCGTACTCGGCAATGCCCTCCTGTTTCCTGCCCTGCTCGCAGAGTTCGTTCCCGCGCAGGTAATGCGCGTTGGCCTCGCGGACGATCCCCTTGCTGTCCTTTCCGGTCACCTCGAGGTAGCGCGGAAAGTCCGTGAGCCTCAGGTACTCGGCAAAGCCGATCAGGTCTTCTTCGGTGGGCTGCCGGTTGCCGATCAGCTCCCAGCTCTCCTCACCGAAGCTGCCTGCGTCGATGGGGGCATGCCATATCGACACCTCCGCCTGTTTCAGGGAATCGGCCGTGGGCTTGGCGTCCATCGGCTTGTAGCTCAGGCAGTGGGCGGCCGCCGTTCCATCGGGCCATGGGTCGACTTCGAGGATCCAGGCGGCCCGCCAGACCTGTCCGTCGCGCCGGGTCAGCAAATCGCCCGGCTTCACCGCGAGCTGGTTTTCCGCCGGAGAGTCGGGCGTCGAGGTCGAACCACCAAGGCGTGCGGCGAGCCGCTGGATGAATTGGGGCAGCATGGTTTGCGTCGGATATCGGAAGGATGGATGTGCGCGCCACTGTAGCCGCTCGCTGTCTGTCCGTTGACCGGCGCGCGCATCGTGCCCTAACATCCCGCCCGCGGTGCAAGCCGCGCCCGGGCCCGCGGGAAGGGTTGAACCCACTTGCCTTCATTTGCCGATCCACAACACCTTTTGTGCAGCCGGATTTGCGGGTCATCGGCGTCTGATGCACGGAGGTTCAAATGAAGCGCATGCCCGCCCGGCCCGACCTGGGCCACCTGAAGAAGCAAGCCAAGGAGCTGCTTGCTCTCTACCGAAGCAACGACCCCACCGCCACCGCGCGATTTCGCGATGCACTGCCTGCCGCCGCCGGCAGGAGCGATGCCGAGATAACAGCGCTCGGCTTGCGCCTGCACGATGCGCAGTCGTGCGTGGCGCGCGAATACGGCTTCGCGTCCTGGGCCGAGCTGCAAAGCTTTGTTCTCGCGCGCCGGCCGCAGTCCGACGATCCGGCGAAGTCGGTTCTCTACTGGCTGCGCCTTGTCTACGCGGGTGACGTCGCCGGCGGAACGAACCAAGCGCGGCCGTCGGTGGCCCTGCGCCTGCTCGATGAAAGCCCCGGCCTGCTGGGTGACGACCCCAGCCTCGCCTGCGCGGTCGGCAACGAAACGCTGCTGCGCCGCGCCATCGAACACGACCCGGGCTGGGTGCACCGCGCGGGAGGCCCGCTCGCACTCCCGCCACTCGTTGCGGTGGCTCATTCCGGCCTGATGCAGCTGCCTGACTTCCGCGAACGCCTGCTCGCCTGCCCGAAGCTGCTGCTCGATGCCGGCGCGGACCCCGATCAGTCGGTCGGTAACCGCTGGCCTCCGTCGTCCATCGATGCACCCTCCAACACCGACCGGCTGTCCGCGCTCTACGGCGCCGCCGGCCAGAACCACAACGCCGAGCTCACGAAGCTGCTGCTGGACGCAGGCGCCGATCCGAACGACGGCGAATCGCTCTATCACTCGCTGGAGAACCCGGCCTGCACGCGGCTGCTGCTGAACGCCGGTGCGCGCATCTCGGGCACGAATGCGCTCTATCGCGTGCTGGACCTCGACGACGTGGAAGCGCTGAGGTTGCTGCTCGCGCACGGCGGCAATGCGAACGAACCGCCCATAGGCTCTCCCACAAGCGACTGGGGTTCGCTGCTGCTGTGGGCAATCCGGCGGCGCAGGTCGCCCGCGCATATCGAGGCCTTGCTGGCAGCAGGCGCCGATCCTTCGGTCACCACCATCGATGGCACGAGCGCATATACCGTCGCCCTGCGCTTCGGTCTGCCGGAGGTCGCGCGCTTGCTGCAAAAAGCCGGAGGTGGTGCCCCGCTTTCAGTGGATGAAGCCTTCGTCGCAGCCTGCGCCCAAGGTGACGAGGCCGCCGCCCGCCGTATCCACGCAGCGCACCCCGGCATCGTCGGTACGCTCTCAGAAACGCAGCTGCGCCAGTTGCCGGAACTCGCAGCGCAGGGATGCAGCGACGCGGTGAAGCTGATGGTCGAACTCGGCTGGCCCATCGCAACTCGCGGCGGCGACTGGGATGCCTCGGCGTTGAACAAGGCCGTGTTTCGCGGCGATGCCGGCCTCGTCCGCTTCCTGCTGGAGCACGGCGCAAGCTGGAAAGAACGGCACGGCTTCGACGACAACGCCTGCGGCGGCCTCTCGTGGGCTTCATGCAACGAACCGCCGGACGGCGAAGGAGACTGGCTCGGCTGCGCCGAAGCGCTGGTCGCCCATGGAATGCCCGCTGCACGGCCGGCCCCCGAGAGCCCGGACTGGGTACTCGTCGACGGGCAGCGCTACGTGTTCTCGGACGAGGTCACGGATTTCCTGCTCGGCGTGTCCAGTCAGCGATAGACGCTCTTGATCAGGGCCTGATCCTTCGGCGCGTCGTCACCATGGGCAGCCCTGTTTTGGGCGAGGTGCTGCACCAGCGCTTTCGGCTGGCTGCCTTCCACGATCAGGCGGCCGAGTCGCCGGTTGTGCAGCGTAGCCTCGATCAATACCGACCGGCCGTGCATCGTAATGCGGTTGCGCGTGAGATCCAACGCGCGCAACGCGGGCGATGTCGCGATCAGTTTCGCCGCGCAAGCTGCGCCCTCGTCGCCCATTTCGTTGGCACGCGCGCCGAGCGCTTTGCCCGACACCGCGTAGCCCAGATTGAGGTTGCGCAGGCCCGAATCCCCGACCGCCTCGAAGAGTGCTCTGGCCCCTTCGCTCCCGATACCGTTGCTCGCGAGTTCCAGTGTTTGCAACGTGCTGTTGTGACGCAGGGCTTTCGCCAGTTCGATCGCGCCCGCATCGCCGAGGTGATTTGCGCTCACATACAGCGCCGCGATCTGCGGCGCTTCGCGCAACAGCCGGGCAAGGTCTGGCACGACCGAAGGTCCCAGGCCGTTGCCACTCAGGTAGAGGCTTCGCAGACTGCTGTTGCCGGCGCACAGGGCATCGGCCACTGCGCGCACGCCCGCGCCGCGCAGATCGGTGTTGACAAGGTCGAGCATGCGCAGGTGCTTGTTGTCGCGCAGCATGCGCGCGATGCTTTCCGCCCCCTCCGGCCCCAAGGGGTTGCGCTTGAGCCAGAGGCCGGTGATCTGCGGCGCCTGCGCAACCATGGCGGCCAGCTCACGCGCGCCCTCAGGACCGATGTTGTTGCACCCCAGATAGAGCACCTGGAGGTGCGCATTCCCGGCCACCAACCTGGCCACAGCTCCCGCTCCAACATCGCCAATGGCGTCGGTGCCCAGCATGAGACTGCGCACCCTCGTGTTGTCCTGAAGTGCCGCTACGAGCCGCAGGCAGTTTTCGGTACCCAGACTTTGCTTGCAAAGGTCCAGGCGGCCATCGTCCAGCATCGTGCCGCGCGGAAAACGCTGTTCGCCCTGGACGGCAAGATTTGCGCTCAGGTGAGCCAGCAAAGGCGCAAGCTCTTGCGCGCCGCACGGCGTGACAGCAACGCGGTGAACCGGGCAATGCACCGAGTTCTCGTCCGTCGGCAAATCACCAGGCATAGGATTCGTAGTCCTTGAGGAAATGTCCGAATAGCGGCGTGCCCGGCTCGTTGATACCGCGTGCGATTGGATCGAACAGCCGGGCCATGCCATCGATCGTATCCAGCGGCGTATAGAAGTTCTGTGTCTGCCGCGCGCGCATGGCACGGGGGTAAGGCTTCTCGTCCGTCACCCAGCCGGTATCAACCGCATTCATGTAGATGCCGTCACGGGCCCACTCCTGGGCGCTGGTGCGCACCATCATGTTCATCGCGGCCTTGGCCATGTTGGTGTGGGGATGGAACTCCGTCTTTTCGCTGCGGTTGAACTGCCCTTCCATTGCGGAGGCCTGCACCACGAAACGGCGTGGATGCGGGGAGCGCAACAGTGCCGGCCTGAGTCTGCCCGTGAGCACGAAGGGGCTCACGGCGTTGACGAGCTGCACCTCCAGCAGTTCCAGCGTGGACACTTCATGCAGTCGTTGCGACCACGAATTGTCCGGTCGCTTGTCAAGCGTCTGGCCATAGCTGTCCAGCTCCTTCTGCACAAAGTAATCGCCGTAGCCCGGCAACTGCCCCAGGTAGTGGCTCCTGGCCTCTAGCAACCATGGCGTGGGTTCGGCGGCCATCAGCGCGGCGTAGAACTCGCGTGGGCGCTTGATCATCTGTGCCGCGTTGTTGATCAGGATGTCGAGGTGCGGCAACCGCTGGCAAAGATCGTCAGCAAACGCCTCCACCGAAGGGACGTTACGCAGATCCAGCGCTTCCAGCGTCAGGCGGTCGCGCCACGAATCGGCATCGGGCATGGCGAGGAATCTCTGCTGTGCATCCTTCGGAAAACGGGTAGTGACGACGACGTCGGCGCCGTCGCGCAACAGGCGCAACGCGGTCTGGAATCCGATCTTTATGCGCCCGCCTGTCACCAGCGCCACGCGCCCGTGCAAGTCAGCACGCTGGGCGCGCTTGGCCCAGTTCCTCTCCGCACAGCCGGGGCACAGCAGATGATAGAAATGGTGCAATTCCCCGTATGGCTGCTTGCAGACATAGCAGCGCTGGAGCCGCAGCAGCGCGCCCATCGAGTTGGAAGGGGCGGAAGAATCCCGCAACGCGGGCACCTCCTGTTGCGCGCGCACCAGGCCAGCCTGCAGGCGGGCCTCCTGCAACTGCGCCGCAGCCATGGCCTGGCGCGCATGGCGCTGGCCCCGCTTGGCCTCCTTCTGGATCTTCGCGACCAGCGTCTTGAAGCGCGGGTGATGGTTCATGCTGGAAGGGTCATCCGAGATGGCTTGCAACACTCGCAAGGCAATCGCCAACTCTTCGTCCGTGAAGCTCACCGCCGGCAGCCCATCGATCAAAAAACGCCCTCCCGCATGCATGCCGGCCGTATCCACGCCGAGTTTGTGTGGGGAGAACGAGCTGGACTCGAACCAGCGCTGCCCCCGTGGCGGGGGGCGTGCTTCCGCTACACCACCGTTCTCCGGCAGCGATTCTAAGAACGAAATGCCGGAATCGCGGCCATCGTCCAAGGCAAAAAAAAGCGAGCCTCGCGAGGCTCGCCTAAAAGTCGACCACCGGGTTGCACCCGACTCCGACTCACCTCGAACTCAACTCCTGCTTCCTCTCATTTCCTCCTCCAGATCAAAGCGATCGCCAACCAAGCTCCGGCGCTATGCGGCCGGACAGGTCGGTCAATATCTGTTCGTAGTCCTCGCTACTGAAGTTGTAGGGCAGCTCCACGCGCAATTCGCTCACATGCGGCAGCACCGGGTCGTGCCGCAGGCGCTCCAGGATTTCATCGGACGTGCCCACGAGATCGGTCGCGAACAGCGTGCGCCGCTCACCCTGCGGTGCCAGCGTGCGTTCGACGCGTCCTGCCGCGAACTCGCGGTAGCGCTTGCGCGTGGCGGCGTCAGCGCCGTCGAGCGGCACGATCACACGGCCCAGCGCCACCCTGCCCTTGCGCGCGTCCGCCTCGCTGGCGCGATAGCGCTCGATCAAGCCCAGCTGCGCCTGCAGAAAGTCGTCGGTGGTCTCGCCCGAGAGCACATTGCCCAGCAGCAAATTGAACCCGTTGCGCCCCGCCCATTCGACCGAGCGCAGCGAGCCGCCGCCATACCAGAGCCGGTCGATCAGGCCCGGTGCATGGGGCTGCACACGTGGCCGCACACGTCCGCCGGCCGATTCGACAAAAGTCTGGTCATCCCCAAGCAGTGTGTCTTCCAGATTGGCCTTGAGCCGCCCCACGCGCTTGTGCGTGAAGTCGATGGTGTTCGCCGCCACGTCGTAGAAGCGGTTGCCGAGCAGTGCTCCATGCAGCGGCGCGCCAGCGCTCAGGCCCACTTGCACCCGGCCGCGCGACAGCACATCGACCGTGGCCAGGTCTTCGGCGAGACGGAACGGGTTCTCGTACCCCATCTGGATCACCGCCGCGCCCAGTTCGATGCGGCACGTGCGCTGCGTCGCGGCGGCCAGGAAGGTCGCGGCCGACGACACACCGCGCTCCAGATGGCGCTGCCGTACCCATGCGCCGTTGAAGCCCTGCTTCTCGCCGAACTCGAAGAGCTTCAGCGCGGCCTCGATGCCCGCGAAAGGGTCGGCCTCGGCGTAGTTGCCCGGCGTCAGGAATGCGAGATGGCGAATGCTCACGGCGCGAACTTCGGCAACCCGGGCGGGTTGGTCTCCGACTTTGGCAACGCCTCTTCGGCCAGGCTCCAGCGCGCGAGCGCCTTGGCATAGGTGCCGTTGCGGATCAGGTTGTTGGCCGCGGTGGTCAGCGCCGCCGCGAGGCCGCTGCCCTTGCGCGTGGCAATGGCCACGTCCGACTTCAGCGGCCAGCCCGCATTGACCGTGCCGACCAGCCTGATTTGCCCGTTCTTCGCCGCCTCGTAGGCTTGCGGCGCATTCGGATTGAAATTGGCGTCGACCCGCTTGGTGACCACCGCCAGCGTGCGCGTCACATCGTCGTCGTAGTACTGGATCTCGACGGGCTTCAAGCCCGCCGCAACGTTCTGCCGATTCCATTCGAGCAGGATGCGCTCCTGGTTGGTGCCGGCACCGGTCGTCAGCTTCAGGCCCGCAACGTCCTTCGGCTCCCTGATCGCCTTGATGGCGCTGTCGGTGCGCACATAGAAGCCGTGCAGGCCGAGGCGATAGGTCGAGAAGTCGAACTTCTCCTTGCGCTGCTCGGTCACGCCCACGTTGGAGATCACGGCGTCGTACTTGCCCGAGCTCAGGCCCAGCGGCCAGTCGGCCCAGGCAATGGGCTGCAGGTCGAGCTTGAGGCCCAATGCTTCGGCGATGAGCAGCGCGAAGTCGGGGTCGAAGCCGACGACGGTCTTCGCATCGGTGGCGTAGGTCGATATGGGTGGCGCGAACGGTGCGATCGCGACCGTCAGCACGCCTTCCTTCACGAACTTGAAGCCCGGCGGAATCGCGTTGACGGCCTCGGCGTCCTTGCCGGTGCGCAGGCGGCCGCGTTGCTCGGGGCTGAAGTCGAACTTGTCGGCGGCATGGGCCGCGCCGGCCACGAGCGTGAGCGCGACAAGGCCACGGGCGATCCAGGCGTGCTTGAGAAAAGTCATGGCCATCATCAGTTCTTCGGCAGGCCCGGCGGGTTGGTGCGCGAGGCTGCGATGGCCTCCGACTCCAGGTTCCAGCGCGACAGCGCCTTGGCGTAGTTGCCGTTCTTGATTTGCGTGTTCAGCGCCAGCGTGACCGCATCGGCAAGGCCCGAGCCCTTGCGCGAGGTAACGGCAATCTCGGCCGTCTGCGGCCAGCCGCCCGAGAACACGCCCGCGAGCTTCGTCTTGCCGTCGCGCGCCTCGTAGGCAGCGATGGCGTTCGGGCCCACGTAGGCATCGGCGCGGCCCGACTGGATGGCCAGGCGCTGCACCACATCGTCGTCGTAGTACTGGATCTCCACCGGCTTCAGCCCGGCCGCCACGTTCTGCTTGTTCCAGCGCAGAAGAATCTGCTCCTGGTTGGTGCTGGCGGAAACGATCAGCTTCAGGCCCGCGATGTCCTTCGGCTCCTTGATCGCGCCGAGCTTGCTGTCCGACTTCACGTAGATGCCGATCTGATCGTTGCGGTAGGTCGAGAAGTCGAACTTCTCCTTGCGCTCTTCCGTGACGGTCACGTTGGACACCACCACGTCGAACTTGCCCGACTGCAGGCCCAGCGGCCAGTCGGCCCAGGCGGTGGACACAAGCTCCAGCTTGCGACCGAGGCTGTCGGCCACCAGCTGCGCGATGTCGGGGGCGTTGCCCACGGGCGTCTTCGTGTCTGTCGCATAGGCGGCGAACGGCAGGCGGCCGGTGGTCGTGCCGACGACGAGCACGCCCTCCTTCTGGAACTTGAAATCCTTCGCGAGCTTGATGGCCTCGTCGATCTTTTGCGCGCGCGGGCGGCCGGCCTGCTCGGGGCTCAGGTCGGCGGCGGGCTGGGCCGAGGCGGCGAGCGGCACCAGCAGCGCGGCCAGGAGAACGGACAGGATGTTTCGTCGATGGGTCATGAAGGGCAATGCAGCAAGAAGAGAGGAAAGGAAAAGTCAAAGAACCTTGGCCAGGAACTCGGCCGTGCGCGGATGCTCCGGCGCGTTGAACACCTTGTCGGGCGAGCCGGTTTCGAGAATCCGCCCGCGCTCCATGAAGACGATGGTGTCGGCCACCTCGCGGGCAAAGCCGATCTCGTGCGTGACGATGACCAGCGTGGTGCCCGAGCGCGCCAGCTCCTTGATCACGGCCAGCACCTCGCCGACCAGTTCGGGGTCGAGCGCCGAGGTGGGCTCGTCGAACAGCAGCACCTTCGGCCTGAGCGCCAGCGCACGGGCAATCGCCACGCGCTGCTGCTGGCCGCCGGAGAGCTGCCTCGGATAGGCGTGCGTCTTGTCGCTCAGGCCCACGCGCACCAGCAGTTCGGAGGCCAGCGCCTCGGCCTCGGCACGCGGCAGGCCGCGCACCGACACCGGCGCCTCCACGATGTTCTCCAGCACCGTGAGGTGCGGGAACAGGTTGAAGTTCTGGAACACCATGCCCACGTCGACGCGGCGCTTGAGAATTTCCTTCTCGTGCAGCTCGTAGAGCGTGTCTTCGTCGCGGCGGTAGCCGATGAGCTCGCCGTCGATGGCAATGAAGCCGTCGTCCACGCGCTCCAGGTGGTTGATGGCGCGCAGCAGCGTCGACTTGCCCGAACCCGACTGGCCGAGGATGACCGTCACGCTGCCCTGCCCCACGGTCAGCGTCACGTCGTCGAGCACCGTGAGCGCACCGAAGCTCTTCGAAACGCCGTGAATAGTGACCTCGCCGCCCTGCGTGAGCGGATCGGTCCATCGCGGCACCTGTGCAGGGGCATCGGCAACAGATGCGTCATCAGCCACAGGCAGCGCTGCCGGCGCCTTCGTGCGCCACAGCCCGCGCATCACGCCGCCAAGCCACGAACTCGGCGGATTGCGCAGCGCCCCGCGCGAGAAATGCCGCTCGACGTAGTGCTGCACCACCGACAGCACCGTGAGGATGATGAGGTACCACACCGTCGCCACCATCAGCAGCGGAATCACTTCCAGGTTGCGCCGGTAGATGATCTGGATCGTGTAGAACAGCTCGGGCAGCGCCAGGATGTAGAGGTTCGACGTGCCCTTGGCCAGCCCGATGATGTCGTTGAACGCCGTGGGCAGAATGGTCCGCATGGCCTGCGGCAGCACGATGCGAAAGGACTGCCGCGTGCGCGACAGCCCCAGCGCCGCCGCCGCTTCGAGCTGCCCCTGCTCCACCGACAGGATGCCGCCGCGCACGATCTCCGAGGCAAAGGCCGCCTGGTTCAGCGTGAGGCCCAGCAGCGCCGCCACGAACGGGCTGATCAGTTGCGTTGTCGGGTACGAGAAGAAGGTGACGTCGGTGCCCGGAATGCCCAGCGTCACCGTCTCGTAGAGATAGCCCAGGTTGTTGATGATCAGCAGCAGCACGATCACCGGAATCGACCGGAAGATCCAGGTGAACACCCAGGCCAGCCGCGCCAGCAGCGGCGAGCGGGACACCCGGGCCAGCGCCAGGGCAGTGCCGAAGAAAAAGCCCAGCAGCGCACCCAGCGCCGTCAGCAGCAACGTGCGGCCCAGGCCTTGCAGCACAGGCTCGGCGAAGAACCATTGCGCGAATACGCCCCAGCCCCAGCGCGGGTTGGTCAGCGTCGAATGCAGCACGATGCCGATGACGAGCACCGCGAAGATGGTGCCGGCCGTGCGTGCCGGGTATCTGGCCGGCACGACGCGGAAGTGCGAGTAGTCGCCCTTCGCGGGCACTGGTGCAGGTGCTGGGCGCTGCGGTTGCGGCGCGCGAACCGGTACGGGGCTTCTCGGCTCGGCGCCGGCATCGAGAACGGTCGTATTCATCGCTGCACCGCCTCAGCCTGTTGCTCGGCAAGGCGACCGCGATGGCGCCCCGTGTTCAAGTACTTCTCGAACGGCAGCTTGCGCGGCGTCTCCGGGTCGACAGGCGGATCGAACAACGCCGTGTAGCCATGGCCGAGATACAGGCCCACGGCCTCAGGCTGGCGAAAGCCGGTCGTCAGGTAGATGCGCTCATAGCCCTGCCGCAGCACCTGTGCCTCCAGTTCTGCGAGCACCTTGCTGGCCAGGCCCTGCCGCCGCAGATCGCTGTGCGTCCACACGCGCTTGAGTTCCGCTGTGCGCTCGTCGTGGCGCATGAACGCGCCGCCACCGATGGCAACGCCGTCGCGCAGCAGCAGCACGAAGTTGCCGCCATGCGATGGCGCGAACGCCTCGGGCGGATAGCGGTCCATCTCGCGCGGCGCACCCGGCTCACGCAACACGTCGCCGTAGCGGCTGTCGTACTCGAAGGCCAGGCCCTCGATGAGCGGCTTCGCGCGCGGATCGAGCGGCGTGGTGTAGAGGAACTGTTCGCTCATCAGGCAGCCTTCTGCACTGCGAGCGCAACTTCCTGCGCCGCATGGCGGCTCGCCTTGCGCGGCAGGCCCAGGTGGTCACGCAGCGTGTGACCGGGCAGTTCGCGCTGGTAGCGCCCGCGCGCTTCCAGCACCGGAATCACGAACTCGATGAAGTCGTCGAGGCCCTGCCCGAGCACCGGAAAGCCGAGGATGAAGCCGTCGGCCGCGCCCTCGTCCACCCAGCGGATGATCTCGTCGGCAATGCGCTCGCCGGTGCCCACGAACTGCGTGCGCGGCGTGGCCACTTCGAGCGCCACTTCGCGCAGGGTCTGGCCCTTGGCCTTCGCATTGGCCTTGATGCGGTCGGTGGTCGAGCGAAAGCTGTTGCGGCCGATCTCGCCCAGCTCAGGGAACGGCACGTCCAGCGGGTACTGGCTGAAGTCGTGGTGGTCGAAGAAGCGGCCGAGGTAGGCCAGTGCCTCTTCCACCGTCAGCAGCTCGCGGATGGCGCGGTACTTGGCCTCGGCCTCCGCCTCGGTGGCCGCGACCACGGGGCCGATGCCGGGGAAGATCTTCACGTCGTCGGCCTGCCGGCCCTGTGCGACGGCGCTGGCCTTCACCTGCCGCAGGAAGCTGCGCGTGTCCTCCAGCGAGGGCGAGTGCGTGAACACCGCGTCCGCATACTTGCCCGCGAGCCCGATACCCGCATCCGACGAACCGGCCTGGAAGATCACCGGCTGCCCCTGCGGCGAGCGCTGGATGTTCAGCGGGCCCGACACCTGGAAGAAGCGCCCCTTGTGGTCCAGCGGGTGCAGCTTCTCGCGGTCGAAGAACTGGCCGCTCTCTCGGTTGCGCACGAAGGCGTCGTCGTCCCAGCTGTCCCACAGGCCTTGCGTGACGGCCAGGTACTCGTCGGCGATCTCGTAGCGCAGCGCGTGCTCAGGGTGCGCGCGGCTGTAGTTCTTCGCGCTGCCTTCGAGCGGCGTGGTCACCACGTTCCAGCCCGCGCGGCCGCCGCTGATCAAATCGAGCGAGCCGAACTGGCGCGCCACCGTGAACGGGTCGCTGTACGAGCTGGAGACAGTGCCCGCGAGGCCGATCTTCGAGGTCACGGTCGCGAGCGCCGACAGGATCGAGATCGGCTCGAAGCGGTTGAGAAAGTGCGGGATCGACTTCTCGTTGATGTAGAGCCCGTCCGCCACGAACGCGAAGGCGATACCCGCCGCTTCGGCCTTCTGTGCGGCGCGCACGAAGAAGTCGAGGTTCACGCTGGCATCCGCAGGCCCGCCCGGATGCTTCCAGGAATTCATGTGGCTGCCGGCCCCCTGCAGCATGACGCCGAACTTGATGTTGTTGCTCATGACGATTGCTCTCTTGTCTCTTCTGGAATGGAAAGGAAAGGCTCAGGCCGGCACGGGTGTCGATTTGTGCGCCTTGGCGAGCAGTTCGACGGATGCGTGACGCTCCGCGAAACCGGCCACCGGGATGTCGATGACGAACTCCTCGATGCCGTAGCGCTCGCTCAGTGCATCGAGCGCATCGCGCACCTCTTCACCGGTGCCCGCGACCACATGAGGGCGGCGTTCTTCGGTGCGGTAGTCGCTCACGCCAGCCTGCCGCGCGAACTCGGCGGCGGCTTCGAGGCTCGGCAGGTTGACGCTCTGGCCGGTAGGCAGGTGCACGCGAAAGCTGCGCAGCGCGCCGACAAGCTCCGCGGCTTTCTCGTGCGTCTCTGCCGCGAATGCAAAGAGCGCGAGCAGCGGTGCGCGCCCCGACTCCGCGCGATAGGCATCGAGCGATTGCGCGAGATTCACCGGATCGCCGTTGAAGTGCCCCGCATAGACGAACTGCCAGCCGAGTCGCGCAGCAAGCACCGCGCTCTCGGGGCTGCCGCCGAGCAGCACGCGCTGCGGCAACTGCGGCGGGTTGGGCGTGGCAACCGCACCGGCCAGCGCATGGCCGGAGGCAATGCCGTCGTGCAGGAATGCATCGAGCTCGGCCAGGCGCACGCCGAAGTCTTCGCCCTTCTTCACCGGATCGTGCAGCCACTGCAGCGCCTTGCTCGTCAGCGGCAGGCCGCCCGGCGCCTTGCCGATGCCCAGGTCCACGCGACCCGGTGCCAGCGAGGCCAGCACGCGGAAAGTCTCGGCCACCTTGAATGGGCTGTAGTGCTGCAGCATGACGCCACCCGTGCCCACGCGGATGCGCGAAGTCTTCGCAAGCACGTGCGCAGCCAGCACTTCGGGCGCCGAGCCTGCGTAGTTCTTGTTGCCGTGATGTTCGGCGAGCCAGTAGCGGCGGTAGCCCAGCCGCTCAGCGCTCTGTGCGAGCGAGATGGTGTGCTGGAACGCCTGTGCGGCGTCGGAGCCTTCGGGAATCAGGCTCTTGTCGAGCAGGGACAGCGAGTAGGACACGGTGTGAGGCGGGAAGCGCCCTTGAAAGAATTGCTTCAAATTCTCTTGGGCATCGCGCGCACCGTTTGCGCCGAATTTCTATATCGATATCTGCTGAGTGCTCAGTCGCGCAGGTAAGACAGGATCGATTGCGCGGCCTCGCGCGCGCTGACGGACGCAGTGTCGATGACGAGACGTTGCGTGGTCCACGGTTCGTAGTCGCGCTGCTGCACGGCCGCCCATGTCGGTGGCACGAGGCCCGGCACATCGATGCTTCGCTGCTCGACGCGGCGCCGATGCTCGGGGATGTCCGAACACACGATCTCGACCTCGACGATGCGCGACGAGGCGTCCGCCGCAACAGCCTGCCATGCCTCGCGCGTAACTGGCAATGGATTGACGCAGTCAGCCACGACCGTCAGCCCGAGCGAAAGATTGGAGCGGGCCAGCTCGTAGGCCACAACGTAGCCGGCCGGGCCGACCTCGCCGGCCAGCGCATCAGTCGACCGCAGTGCCTGCTCGATGGTGTCGATGCGCAGGTACACGCAAGGCACGAGCGCGGCTATCTCGCGTGCGATGGTGGTCTTGCCGGTGCCGGGCAGGCCACCCAGAACGATCAGCATCTTCTTGCGTCTCCAGGTTCAGGGCCCTGGTGCGGAGTTCACCACGAATGCGGCAGCAAGGCCAGAGCGGCCGCAGCATGCAACCGCCGCAGCGCCCTCACCGGCACATAGCCATGCGGCGCACGCCGCGCCACTTCGTGTGCCGAGCCTGGCGGAATGCGCCAGGCCTTGGTTGTCAGGGCGAGAACGTGGCGGGCCTGGGCCGCCGGGGAAACGTAGTGGGTACGCAGTGGCATGGCAACGGTCGAAAGAAAACTTCGGCCGATTCTGCGCAGTGCCACTGCTTTTCCAAAGACGGATTCCAAGTTACCTGATGCGGTTCGCGAATCGCGATCCCGGGCTTCAGGCGAAATCGGTCGATGGCTTCTCCCAGAGATTGACGCCGCCTTCCACCGCGTACTTGTCGATCTCGGCCAGCTCCTCTGTGCTCAACGGCGCATGCGACAGCGCCGCAACGTTGTCGACGATCTGCTCGGGCCGGCTCGCGCCGATCAGCGCGGAGCTGACGCGCGGGTCGCGCAGCGTCCACGTCAGCGCGAGCTGCGCCAGCGTCTGGCCGCGGCGCTTGGCGATCTCGTTGAGCGCGCGGGCACGCTCAACGTTGGCTTCGGACAGGTGCTCCTGCTTGAGCGAGCCGCCGCCGGGCCGGTTGATTCGAGCATCGGCCGGAATGCCCTTCAGATACTTGTCGGTCAGCAGACCCTGCGCGAGCGGCGTGAAAGCGATGACGCCGGCGCCCAGTTCATCAGTCGCGTTCAACAGGTCTTTCTCGATCCAGCGGTTGAACAGGTTGTAGGCCGGCTGATGGATCAAGAGCGGCACCTTCCACTCGCGCAGCAGCGCGGCGATCTCGCGCGTCTTGCCGGCCGAGTAGGACGAAATGCCGATGTACAGCGCCTTGCCCTGCTGCACGGCCTGGGCCAGCGCGGAAGCGGTTTCTTCCAGCGGCGTGTGCGGGTCGAAGCGATGCGAATAGAAGATGTCTACGTAGTCCACGCCCAGGCGCTGCAGGCTCTGGTCGAGGCTCGCGAGCACGTATTTGCGCGAACCGCCGCCCTGTCCGTACGGACCCGGCCACATGTCCCAGCCGGCCTTGCTCGAAATGATGAGTTCGTCGCGGTACGGCTTGAAGTCCTCGCGCAGCAGCCGGCCGAAGTTGGTTTCCGCGCTGCCGTACGGCGGGCCGTAGTTGTTGGCCAGGTCGAAGTGGTTGATGCCCAGGTCGAAGGCCGTGCGCAGCAGTTGGCGCTGCGTGGCAATGGAGGTGGTGTCCCCGAAGTTGTGCCAGAGCCCGAGCGAGATGGCGGGCAGCACGAGCCCGCTGCGCCCGACGCGGCGGTAGGGAATGGCGTCGTAGCGCTTGGAGTCGGCGTGGTAGGTCATGGGTGTGTCTTGTCTTGACGGTGGATGGAGAAAAGGAAAAGAGCCGTCGAGGATGCCCCCGCAGGCACAGCGCGGCAAGCATTTCCACGCCGCTGTCGCGCTTATCCGTCGCCGCATATGCATAGGCGGTTTTTTTCGTTGGCGCAGCGCGGGGCGCTTTCTAGCATCGGCGCTCCGCCAACTCCCAGACCGCTCCCCTGCCGGAGCGCGCCGCCATGCCCATCGAAGCCTCTTCCCTCCCTTCGCGCCGCCTTGCGCTCAAGACTTTCGCCTCGCTGACCGCGGCCGGGGGCCTCGGTGGCCTGTTGCTGGCGGGTTGCTCGCGCGACGAAGGCAAGACCGCATCGGCCGGCGGCGCTCCGGCCGTGGTGAAGAAGGTCGGCGAGAAGGTTGCGTTCAAGTATCCGAACAACCCCTCGTTCGACCTGATCTACCTGGCCGACGAGCTCGGCTACTTCGAGGGCACGAACACGCGCCCCGAGTACGTGGGCAAGATCGCCGCGCCGCAGATCATTCCGCTGGTGGGCACGGGCGAGATCGACTTCGGCAGCCGCATGGTGCCGCTGGTGATCTCTGCCATTGCCTCGGGTGCCGACCTCAAGGTGGTGGCAGCAGGCGGCAAGACGCTGCAGGAAGCGCCGCACATGAAGTACTTCGTTCGCAAGGACTCGGGCATCCGCGAACCGAAGGACCTCGAAGGCAAGACCATCGGCTTCAACAGCTTCGGCGCGTGCGCCGAGTTCGTCACCAAGAAGTACCTGCGCCAGCACGGCGTGGACGTGAACAAGATCAACTTCGTCGTCATTCCCGACGAGCAGGCCGAGCAGACGCTGGTAACGCGCAACACCGACCTGGCGATCATCCACGCGCCCTTCTCGGGCCGTGCCGACAACGCCGAGCAACTGGTGCGGCTGTGGAGCGACTTCGACCTCGACGGCGGCCTCGGCGGCATGGCGCCGTACAGCGCGCACGGCCAGTTCATCCGCCAGCACCCCGAGGCGGTGCGCGACGTGGTCGTTGCACTGGCCAAGGCCGGCAACTGGGTCAACGCCAACGCCGAGGAAGCCCGCAAGCTGGTGGCCAAGCGCATCAACATGGACCTGAAGAATGTCGACCGCTATGCCTACGTCGACGACCTGGTGGTGACCGAGCCGCCGATTCAGTACTACATCGACATCCTGCAATCCGAAGGCAAGCTCGCCGCCGGCAAGGTGGCGGTGAAGGACGTGTACACGAACGAGTTCAACCCCTTCGTCAACAAGATCGCCACGAAGGCCTGAGCACGCGCCGATGACCATCAAGATCTCTGCCCGCGATGTGCGGATGGACTACGCAGCCCGCGGCGCGAGCGAGCGCGTGCGTGTGCTCGAAGGCTTCGACCTCGACGTGCGCGAGGGTGAATTCCTCTCGGTGCTCGGCCCGTCGGGCTGCGGCAAGTCGACCTTTCTCGGCATCCTGGCCGGGCTGACCGAGCGCACCGGCGGGCGCATCGCCATCAACGGCCAGCCGCTCGCGGGCATCAATCGCAACCAGGGTGTGGTGTTCCAGGGCTATGCGCTGTTTCCGTGGCTCTCGGTGCTCGACAACATTGCGGTCGGGCTAGAGATACGCGGTGTCGGCAAGGCCGAGCGCCGCCGCACCGCGCACGAATACCTCGAACTGGTCGGCCTGCATGGCTTTGCTGACCGATACCCGCACGAGATTTCTGGCGGCATGAAGCAACGCGTGGCCATTGCACGTTCGCTCGCCTACAAGCCCGACGTGCTGCTGATGGACGAGCCCTTCGCCGCGCTCGATGCGCAGACGCGCGAGATTCTCCAGGGCGAGCTGCTGCGCATCTGGGAGCAGTACCGCAAGACCATCGTGTTCATCACGCACAGCCTGGAAGAAGCGGTGTACCTGTCGGACCGCGTGGCGGTGATGACGCAGCGGCCCGGCCGCATCAAGGACATCATCGACATTCCGCTTGCACGGCCGCGCTCGGCGGAGTTGCGTCACTCGGCCGAGTTTGCCGCGTTGCGCCAGCGTGCGTGGGAGGTGCTGAAGGACGAAGTGCAGATCGGCCTGCGGCCCAGGTCGCTCGAAGGGGTCGTGTCATGAGCGCCGTGCTCGACGCGCCTGTAGCTCGCCAGCCGGGCAGCTTCTTCAAGAAGTTCGCTCGCGGCCTCGGCCGGGTGGCCGAACGCGGCATCGGCATCGTGATCTTCCTGGCGCTGTGGGAGGCCCTGCCGCGCCTTGGCATCGTGAGCGATGCCTACCTGAGCCCGCCTTCCGCCGTGATCGCGAGCATCGCCCAACTCGTCGACACCGGCCAGCTCTGGAAGCACATGGCAGCGAGCCTGCAGCGCTCGCTGTGGGGACTGGTGCTCGCGAGCTTCTCTGGCGTGGTGCTGGGCCTGCTGATCGGCAGTTCAAGGCGGCTGGCGGCCATCGTCGATCCGGTGCTGCAACTCTTTCGCCAGACGTCGGCCTTCGCGCTGTTTCCGGTGTTCATCCTGTTCCTGGGCATCGGCGAGCTGTCGAAGGTGGCGATCATCTTCTGGGCTTCGTTCTGGCCTGTGCTGCTGAGCACGGTGAGCGGCGTGAAGCAGGTCGACCGGCTGCTCGTGAACTCGGCGCTGTCGATGGGCGCGTCGCAGCGCTTCATCTTCTTCAAGGTGGTGCTGCCGGCGTCGCTGCCGTCGATCTTCACCGGCGTGCGGCTGGCGGGGGCGTACAGCATCACCGCGCTGGTGGCGGCCGAGATGATCGGCGCGCATTCGGGCCTGGGCTTTCTCACGCTGAATTCTCAGGAGACCTTCCAGATACCGACCATGTATGCGGGCATCCTGCTGCTGGCGGTGCTGGGGCTGGTGCTCAACTACCTGCTTGCGCTGCTGGAGCGGCGGTTGCTGCGCTGGCGGCGGGGGTTGAGTCTCGATGAGTGACGCTGCTTCCCCAGTGGCTTCGCGCCCCCGCCGGCTCGCGCTGGCAGGCGCCTCGCTCGTCGCGGCGGCCGCGCTGGCGGGTCTGGGCGCATCGTGGGCTTCGGGGAGCCGCCTGAGCGAACTGCCCAAGGGGCCGGTGCTGGCCAGGGCCATCGAACGCGGCACGCTGATCGTCGGCGTACGCCGTTATCCGCGCCCTGCCCCTCCCGAAGCACCGACGCCGCCGGAACCCGATGGCTTCGATGCCGCATTGGCGCGCGAGCTGGCCCGCTCGCTGGGCGTGACGCTGGAACTGGTAGGGCTGGACGCTGCTGCGCAGGACGCCGCGCTGCACGATGGCCGTGTCGACCTGCTGATCGCAGGAGTGCCGTCTGCCGCCGCGCCGAAAGGCATCGACGCCGCCCCCGGCAGCTACGACACAGGCAGTGGCCTGGTGGTCGCGCTGCGCAAGGGGCGCGTGCAGGATGCGCAGGCGCTACGCGGCGCGCCGGTCTGCGTGGGCGAAGGCTCGGGCTATGCCGGTGCAGTGGCGCTGCGATACGGGGCTGAGCCGCGCAGCTATCCCTCTTCCGTACATGCCGTGTCGGCTTTCATGGCGGGCGAATGCGCTGCGCTGGCCGAAGACACCGAAGTGTTGGAACGCCTGTTGAAGAACGACGAATGGCGCTTCTACAAGCCGCTGGCAAGCGGCCTGCGCCCGCCATCGGACGCCGCCATCCGCCTGCCGCAAGGCGACGCCGCCTCGCGCGACTACCTGGCCGCCGCGCTGCGCCAATGGCGCGCGGACGGCACGCTGGCACAGGCGCGCGGCGCGCGCGCGGGCAACCTGCAGTTCGAGATCACGCTGCTCAAGGACGGGTTCGTCTGTCATTCCTGAGTGGGCGGCGGTTCGGGGCCGGACTACTTCGGCGCCGGCTTCCCCGCCCCCACTGCATGGCTCTCCAGCCCTTCCTTGGGCAGCAGCAACGCCAGCGCGATCACACCTAGGCTCACGACCAGCATCGCCACGAAGGTGAGATGCAGCGAGCCACCCAGCGACAGACGGATGCCTGCATCCCCCGCGACGGAGCCGTGCACGCCCTGCAGCAGCAGGCGCAACTGGTCGTCGGTGAACATCATCGTGCCGTCGCCGCGCGTCAGCCCGAAATTGAAGACCGCGCCGAAGAAGGCCGCGCCCAGCGCGCTGCCGAGGTTGCGCGAGAACACGTTCGATGCGGTGGCGACGCCGCGCTGCGAAAGCTCCACGCCCTCCTGGATCAGGATCAGCGAGCTCAGGCTCATCACGCCCATGCCGAGGCCGATGATGAAAGAGCCCACGGCGGGCAGCACCGGCGAGCTGCCGGCGCCCAGCAAGGCGAAGGTCGATGTGCCCAGCGGAATCAGCGCCGCACCGGCCACCACCATGCGCCAAAGCCCGATGCGGTGGAAGGTGCGCGAGGTCAGCGTCGCGCCGATGGGCCAGCCGAGCATCACCATCGTGAGCGTGAGGCCGGCCGTGACCGACGAACGCTCGAGCACCACCTGCACGTACATCGGCAAAAAGGTCGTGATGCCGATCAGCACCATGCCGGCGAGCATGGCCGCGCCGTTCACGGTGGCGATCATCCGCGCGCCCCAGAGGCGCAGCGACACCATGGGGTCGGCCGCGCGGCGCTCCTGTGCGATGAACAGCGCGAGCGTGACGACGAACAACCCGGCCCACGCGAGCGCCACGCCTGAATTGCCGACACCGAACTCGGTCAGCGCAATCATCAGCGCCGCGATGCCGATGGTGAACAGCACCGCGCCCACCATGTCGATGGATGAGCGCCGCACCGTGGGCGCCTCGTGCAGAAAGAACCAGAAGCCCGCTGCGGCAGCCAGCCCGATGGGCACGTTGACCCAGAAGATCCAGGCCCACGACAGCTTCTGCACGATCAGCGCGCCGATGATCGGCCCGACCACTGCAGACACGGCCCACACGCTCGCGAGCCAGCCCTGCACCTTGCCGCGCTCGCGCACCGGATAGAGGTCGCCCACGATGGTGAGCGACACAGGCTGGATGGCGCCCGCGCCAATGCCCTGGATCAGCCGGAAGCAGATCATGGCCGGCATCGACCACGAGAAGCCCGCCAGCACCGAGCCGATGACGAAGACGGCGATGCCCACGAACATGATGGGCTTGCGGCCATACAGGTCGGAGAGCTTGCCGAACACCACCGTCATCGCGGTCTGTGCGAGCAGGAAGGAGGCGAACACCCAGCTGTAGAGATGCAGGCCGCCCAGCTCGGAGGCGATCTGCGGCATCACGGTGGAGACGATGGTGGCTTCGATGGCCACCATCGCCATGGAGGCCATGATGGAGGCGATGACCAGCGGGCGGTTTGTTGTTCTGTTGGGGGAGGTCATGAGCCGTGCATGCTATAGACGGCACGAGTCCCTGTCCGCTGCTCGGGCTCTCGGCGCCGTTCGTTGGCTACAGTCCGGTGCAGCCGGCCGGCGTCATCCGGGCGCCGGGCGCTTCAGAAAGCTGCGAATGGATGAACTCAATGGCGTCGTCGACGACCTGATCGCGCTCGTGCTGGTGGTGGAAGCCGGCGGGTTCAATGCTGCGAGCACGCGCCACAACATTCCCGTGTCCCGGTTGAGCCGCCGCATCGCGGGCCTCGAAAAGCGCCTTGGCGTGAGCCTGCTGGTGCGCAGCTCCCGGCGCTTCAAGGTGACGGAGATCGGCGAACGCCTGTACCAGCACGGCCTGGCGATTCGCGCCGAGACCCGCAACGCGCTCGCCGTGGCGCAGGACACGCTCAACGAGCCGTCGGGCCATCTGCGGGTGTCGTGCCCCGTCGCCATGGCCACGGGCCTGGTCGGACGACTGTGCGTGGAGTTCGTCAAGCGGCATCCGAAGGTGACGCTGACGCTGGACTCCACAGACGGGCGCCCTTCCCCTTGGAGCGAGGCGGCCGACCTGCTGATTCGCCCGAGCATCGACACGCTGCCCGATTCGAGCATGGTGTCGCGCAAGCTCGGCGATTTTCCGTACCTGCTGGCAGCCACGCCGACGCTGTTCGAATCGCTGGGCGAGCCGGCCACGCCGCAAGCGCTTGCGGCGCTGGACGACTGCCCCGCCATCGGCTGGACCTTCGGCCCGCATCCCTCGCGCTGGCTGCTGCGCGGACCCGGCGATGCCGAGGTCGAGCTGAACGTGCATCCACGTTTCACCAGCGACAGCCTGCTGCAGATCCACCAGGCGGCGCTCGCGGGCATCGGCATCGCGCGGCTGCCGGCCAGCCTGTGTGCCAAAGACCTGGAACAGGGCCGCCTGCGCGTGGTGGCGCCGGGATGGGCGCCACCGACCATCTCGATCCACGCGCTGTATCCCTCGCGCCGCGACCTCACGCTGGCGGGGCGGCAGTTTCTGGCGATGCTGGTGGAGGCCACCGAGCCCTATTCGAAAACGGTGCGATAGCGTCCGAAACTGCGTTTATCGAAACTGCATATTCAGAAAGCTGCGTTGCATTAGCCCGGGTGTCATCGCACGGTCATCGCTCCTAGCATCGGCCGCAAGTCGGGTCCGCTGTGGAACCGGCCACCCGAGGACGACGATGGCGCATCACGAGAAGAAGAGTTCTTTCCCGATCTGGCCCGAAAGCCGGCGGCGGTTCATCCAGGCGACCGGCGCGTTGATCGCGCTGCCGCTGGCCGGTTGTGGCGGCGGAGGCGGTGGCGGCTTCTCGACACCTTTTGCCGGCAACGGTACAGGCACCGGACAACAGGCCGCTGCGCCGGTCGCCGACACCACCTCGGGCCGGTTCAAGGGACAGGTCAGCGGCAGCGTTGCGTCGTACCTCGGCATTCCGTATGCCCAGGCGCCTGTCGGCGCGCTGCGCTTCCAGTCGCCGAAACCGTTCAAGCCCGCGTCCGACGTAGTGAACGCCGACAAGTTCGGCGCTGCCAGCCTGCAGACGCTGCCGCCGTACGTCACGTGGATCTACCCCGTACCGGCGCAGCAGAGCGAAGACTGCCTGACGGTCAACGTGTGGGCGCCTGCCGATGCCGCCAGGGCGCCGGTGATCGTGTGGCTGCACGGCGGCGCCTGGCGCACCGGCGCCACCAGCATGTCGCTGATGAACGGCGCGGCGCTCGCGGCACTCGGCGTGGTGGTGGTCACAGTCAACTTCCGGCTGGGTGCGCTGGGCGGCCTTTCGCACCCGGACCTTGTCGATGCCGACACCGGCAGCGTCGCCAACTGGCAGCTGCAGGACCAGATGGCCGCGCTGCAATGGGTGCACCAGAACGCCGCCGCCTTCGGGGGTGACCCGGACAACATCTGCCTGATGGGGCAATCGGCCGGCGGCACCAGCGCAGCGGTCATTGCGCAGAACCCCGTCTCCCGGAAGTTCCTGCGCAAGGTCGTGCTGTTGAGCCCCGGCAGCAACGCGGCACCGAACAGCTTCAGCCTGAAGGACGCGGCGGCATACACCGAACTGCTGGCCGCCCGCCTGAACACTACGCCGCGGGGCCTGCGCGACGTGCCGGCCGCCACGCTCCATGCGGCGGAGATAGCGCTCAACGCGCAGCCGTTGCCAGCCACCATCACGACCGGGCGCAGTTCGAAGTTCGTTCCGGTCGTGGATGCGCAGTTCTGCCTCGCGGACTGGACGCGTGCCGCATGGCCGGCCGACCTGCCCGTGATCATCACGACCACGCTGACCGAAGGCAGCTTCTTCGTCGACCTGATCGACCCCGCCACCGGCAAGGCGCTGACGGCGCCCCTGCCGCAAAACGACACGCAGCTGCTGGCATACATCACATCGCTGACCAACTCGGCCACGGTGAGCAGCCAGGTGCTTGCAAGCTACCGCCAGGCCGCGGCCGACGAGGGGCGGCCGACGGGCGCCGGCGACCTGATGGTGGAGATTTATGGCGACTACGCCATTCGCGTTCATTCGGTGCACTACGCCGGCAGGCTCGCCAGTGAAGGCAAGGACGTGCGCTTCGGCACCTACGCGCACGCCCTCAAGGCGCCGGGACACGGCGTGCCGCACTGCGCCGACCTGCCATTGCTCTTCGGCACCTACGGGCTGGACTACTACAAGGACAAGGTCGGCAACGGCACCGCGGAAGCGCAGCTGTCGGCAAGCATGGCAGCGGCGCTGGTGTCTTTCGCGCGTGAGCCTCAGGCCACGGCATTCGGCGCCGGCACAGCGTGGCCGCGCTACACGGGCCCCTTGGCGAATGCGGTGCGCATGGGCGAAGGCAGCAGCGGGGATGTGGTCGTCGGCACTGTGCCGAAGCTGGCGCAACTCGCCATCTGGGACGGTCTTCTGGGCTACTGAAGCGGCTCAGGCCGCACGCCGCCGCAACCGTCAGTCAGCCCGCATTCAACGCCGAAGTGCCGTCGTAGATGTAGCGGCGCGACCAGGGCAGCGTCTTCGCCGACCTGCCCGCCTTGCGCCCGACGATCTGGTAGATGGCCACGTCGTCGTTCTCGAAGGCATAGGCGCAGCCCGCGAGGTAGATGCGCCAGATGCGGAATTTCTCCTCGTCGACGAACGCGTGCGCCTTCTCGCTGTTGGCTTCGTAGGCATCGCTCCAGCAGCGCAGCGTCTGCGCGTAGTGGCGGCGCAGGTTCTCCACGTCGAAGGCTTCGAGACCGCCCTGCTGCATGGCCTGCAGTGTCAGGCTGATGTGCGGCAGTTCGCCGTTGGGGAACACGTAGCGGTCGATGAAGTCGCCGCCGCCGTAAGACACGCCGCCGCCCTCGGGGTCGGACGAGGTGATGCCGTGGTTCATGACCACGCCGTCGTCGGCCAGCAGCTCCTGCACGCGCTTGAAGTACGCGGGCAGGTTCTTGCGGCCCACGTGCTCGAACATGCCGACGCTGGTGATGCGGTCGAACTGGCCGGTCACGTCGCGGTAGTCCTGCAGGCGGATCTCGATGCGGTCCTGCAGGCCGGCGGCCTTCACGCGTTCGGTCGCCAGGTCGAACTGGTTCTGCGACAGCGTCACGCCCACGCAGCGCGCGCCGAACTTCTGCGCCGCGCGGATCACCAGCGCGCCCCAGCCGCAGCCGATGTCGAGCAGGGTCTGGCCCGGCTTCAGTTCGATCTTGGTGAGGATGTGGTCGATCTTTTTCAGCTGCGCGGTGGCGAGGTCTTCGTCGCCGTTCTCGAAGTAGGCGCACGAATAGACCATGTTCGGGTCGAGCCACAGCCGGTAGAAGTCGTTGGAAACGTCGTAGTGGTACTCGATGGACTTCTTGTCCGACGACCTGGTGTGCGCGAAGTAGCGCGCCATGTGCCGCAGTGCGCCGCCGGGCTTGTCCATCGATGTCTTGGCCAGCCCGTAGGCAATGTCGATGACGTCGCTGAGCTTGCCTTCGATGTCGATCTTGCTCTTGACGTAGGCCTCGCCCAGATTGTCGAGCGTGGGCTGCAGCATCAGCGACAGCGCCGCGGGCGACTTCACGTGCAGCGTGACCGAAGGCCCGCTGAAGGTGCCGAAGTCATAAGACTGGCCGTCCCACAAGGTGAGCCGTGCAGGCAGGTTGGCGCGTGCACGAACGGCGGCGCTCCACTGCGCCAGCTTCTTTTCCCAAAGCATGCATTTCTCCGTGTTGTTTGGTTCTCCCGATCACATGAACGGGCTGCTGCAGCGAACAAAACAATAGCGAAAATTTGCAAAGCCTGCATGGTCGGGACGACGCAAGAAATTGCAGCAAGTGCTACAAGGCGGCCGGCCGGCCCGTACCAGCTGTAGCCCTCAGGCTGCTTCCATCGACTCCGCGCCCATCGCGTCGTTGCCCGCCTCGCCGAGCCAGCGGCGCTTGTCGCGCAGCGGCGGTGCGCCGAACATGCGGCCGTACTCGCGCGCGAACTGCGACGGGCTTTCGTAGCCCACGTTGTGCGCGGCACTCGCCACGTCGGCGCCGGCAATCAGCATCTGGCGGCGCGCCTCCTGCAGGCGCAGCTGCTTCTGGTACTGCAGCGGGCTCATCGCGGTAACGGCCTTGAAGTGATGGTGGAACGACGACACGCTCATGTGCACCGCCCGCGCCATGTCTTCCACCCGCAGCGATTGCGCGTAATTGACGCGCAGCGCGCTGATGGCCTTGGCGATGCGCTGGGTGTGGCTGTCCTGCAGCGCGATCTGCCGCAGCCGCGCGCCTTCGCCGTTCACCAGCAGGCGGTACATGATCTCGCGCTTGATGAGCGGCGCCATGATCGGCACGTCTTCCGGCGTGTCGAGCAGCCGCAGCAGGCGCAGCACCGGCTCCAGCACCGGCATGGCGATGCGGTTGACGTACATGCCGCGCGAGGCCGGCGCGTTGGCCTTGGCCGGCAGCTTCTCGTCACCGATGAGGTCGCCGATTTCGTCGAGGGCCAGCTCCAGCCGCACGCCGAGGTACGGCTCTTTCTCGCTCGTCACGCACACCTGGCCGCACACCGGCAGGTCGACCGAGGTGACGAGATAGTGCATGGGGTCGTACACGTAGATGTCGTCGCCCACGATGATCCGCTTGGAGCCTTGTGCAATGAGGCCCAGCGCCGGCGACGCAAAGCCGTGCTTGGGGCCTTCTGGCTTGCTGATGCAGAACACCTGCAGGCCGGGCACGGCGGTGATGACGGTGCCATCCTGCCCTTGGGTGATGTGCTCGATCAGCGCCACCAGTTCCTTGCGGGCTTCGTCGAGTTCGGGTTCCAGCGGCATCGGCTGGGCGATGACGGCGGCGATTTCGGGTGTTTCGTCGGACATGTTCGGGGCCTTGTCGCGGTGGGAGGCCAGGGAATGGCCACCATGGAGGATTGAGCGGTTTTGTAGCTTAGCGCGCCTCCCTTGGATTCGCACCTGCCGGCGGGGAGGTCTGGAGAATCAGGCAAATACTTTGCAGGAACGCGCTCGCCACGCCGGGGGCGGCAGCCGGATACTTTTTGCAGTCGCCCGGGCTTTCCGGCCCTTTCGGCCTCCCTCGGGCGCCTCCACCGCAAAGGATTCCTCCATGCAATACCGCAAATTCGGCCGCACCGGCCTCTTCGTTTCCGAGCTGTGCCTCGGCACCATGACTTTCGGCGGCTCCTCCGGCATCTGGGGCCAGATCGGCAACCTGCAGCAATCCGAGGCCGAAGGGCTGATCGGCAAGGCCATGGACGCCGGCATCAACTTCATCGACACGGCGGACGTGTACTCCGACGGCCAGTCAGAAATCATCACCGGCCAGGCGCTGAAGAACCTCAAGGCGCCTCGCGACAGTTTCGTGCTCGCCACCAAGGTTCTGGGCGAAACCGGCAGCAAGGGTGTCAACTCGGCCGGCGCCTCGCGTTTTCACATCATGGATGGCGTGAAGGCCAGCCTGCAGCGCCTGCAGCTCGACCACATCGACCTGTACCAGATCCATGGTTTCGACCCGGCCACGCCCATCGAGGAAACCGTGCACGCGCTGGACAACCTCGTGCGCCAGGGCCACGTGCGCTATGTGGGCGTGTCGAACTGGGCGGCCTGGCAGATCGCGAAGGCGCTGGGCATCGCCGAGCGCGACCGGCTGGCGCGCTTCGAGTCGCTGCAGGCCTACTACACCATCGCCGGACGCGACCTGGAGCGCGAGCTGGCCCCGATGCTGCGTAGCGAAAACGTCGGGCTGATGGTCTGGAGCCCGCTTGCGGGTGGCCTGCTGAGCGGCAAGTTCGGCCGCAACACCGAAGCGGAAAAAGGCAGCCGCCGCACCACCTTCGATTTTCCGCCGGTGAACGTCGAACGCGCCTACGACTGCATCGACGTGATGCGCCAGCTGGCCGAGGCGCGCAAGGTGTCGGTCGCGCAGATCGCGCTGGCATGGCTGCTGCACCAGCAGGTGGTGACCAGCGTGATCATCGGCGCCAAGCGCGCCGAGCAGCTGGACGACAACATCGCCGCCACGGCCATCAAGCTCACGGCCGATGAACTCGCCACGCTGGACAAGGTAAGCGCGCTGCCGGCCGAGTACCCGGGCTGGATGCTGGAACGCCAGGGCGGCGTGCGCGGCAAGCGGCTGGTGGAATCAAACCAGCGCGGCTGAGAGCGTCTCCGACGACGCAGCGCGGCGCGCGGCATGCGCTGCCGTCGCGCGCAGTGCGCGCAGGTCGATGTGGCGGGCAGCGCTGGCCGCATCGGGGTGTTCGAGGTGCGGCACGATGCCAAGCAAGGGCGCACCGAGACGCGCGCGCAGCGTCTGCAGATTGGCCTGCGGCGCGAGCATCGATGGATCGACCATGCTCGCCACCCAGCCCGCCAGCACAAGGCCTCGCGCGCGAATCGCCTCGGCGCTCAGCAGCGCATGGTTGAGGCAGCCCAGCCGAAGGCCGACCACGAGGATCACAGGCAGGCCCAGTGCCACGGCGAGGTCGGCGCTGTCGAGGTCGTCGCCGAACGGCACGCAGAAGCCGCCCACGCCTTCGACCACCACCGCATCGGCACGCGCCGACAGTTCCGCGAAGGCCGAGAGCATCGGCTGCAGCGCGATGTGCACGCCCTCTTCCCTGGCCGCCAGGTGCGGCGACATCGGCGCACGCAGCAGGTACGGGCAGCGCAGCGCCAGCGGCGCATCGACGTTGCCGGCCGCGTGCAGCTGCTCCACGTCTTCGTTGCGCCATTCGCCATTCATGTCTTCCAGCCCCGCGGCCACCGGCTTCATGCCGACCGCGCGCAGGCCCGAGCCGGCCAGCAGGCTCAGCATGGCGCTGCTGACCAGCGTCTTGCCGATGCCCGTGTCGGTGCCGGTCACGAACCAGGCCCGGCGCGTCATGCGGCTTCCTTCAAAGGCTGCGCGAGGGCTTCGCCCAATGCATCGACCAGCCGCGCGACATCGGCTTCGCTGTGGCTGGCCGACAGCGCGATGCGCAACCGCGCCGTGCCGGCGGGCACCGTCGGCGGGCGGATCGCGCCCACACGCAGGCCGCGTGCATCGAGCTGCGCCATGACTCGCATCGCGCGTGCGTTGTCGCCGACGATCAGCGGCTGGATTGCGGTGGGTGACTCCGGCAGCCACGCGCTTCTATCTGCTGGCAGCACTTCCTTCAGGCCGCGACGCAACTGCGCGATGCGGGCCTGCAGCCGCGCACGGCGTTCCGCGCCCTCCTCGCCCTCGATCAGCGTCAGGCTCGCGAGCAGCGCATGTGCGACGGCTGGCGGCGCGGCGGTGGTGAAGATGTAGGGCCGCGCACGCTGCACCAGGTAGTCGATGACGGTACGGTGCGCCGCTACGAAAGCGCCCGACACGCCAGCCGCCTTGCCCAGCGTGCCCACCAGCACCAGTCGCTCCGAGCGCAGGCTCATTGCTTCGAGCACGCCGCGCCCCGTGTCGCCCAGCACGCCGAAGCCATGCGCGTCGTCGATCACCAGCCAGGCGTCGTGCCGCTCGGCCAGTGTGAGCAGTTCGGCAACCGGCGCGATGTGGCCGTCCATGCTGAACACGGCATCGCTCACGATGAGCTTGACCGGCGCGTCGCAAGCGGCGAGTTGCGCATCGAGCGCGGCCACGTCGCAATGTGGATAGCGCTCGACGCGCGCCTTGGCCAGCCGCGCGCCGTCGATCAGCGAGGCATGGTTGAGCGACTCCGAGAAGATGACGGCCTCGGCTCCGCCAAGTGCCGACAGCACCGCGAGGTTGGCCATGTAGCCGGTGCAGAAGAACAGGCTCTGCGCCTCGGGAATGAAGGGCGCCATCCAGCCGGCCAGCCGCTCTTCGAGCTGTGCGTGGGCGCGCGAGTGGCCGAGGATCAGGTGCGAACCGCCGCTGCCGGTGCCATACAGCGCAGCGCCTTCGGCCCACGCAGCAGCCAATGCGGGATGCGCGGCGAGGCCGAGATAGTCGTTGCTGCTGAAACCGAGCATGGTGCGTGGAGCAGTGGCGCCGGCCAGCGTCAGGGTCTGTTCGGGTGCGCAGGCGGTTTCGGCGATCTGCCTGCGGCGGCGCAGCGACTGGGCGTCGAGCGCATGGATCTCGCCCTGCAGGCGGTCAAGCAAGCGCGACATCGCGGGCTCCTTCCTTTGAACTCGTGGCCATGACGGCTTTCAGCGTGGCCAGCGTGCCGTCGACCAGCTGGTCGATCTCGCCGTCGTTGATCGCATACGGCGGCATGAGGTAGACGGTGTTGCCGATAGGCCGCATCAGCAGCCCCTGCGCACGCGCCGCCATGTGGAAGCGCTCGGCAAAGCGCGCGCCCGGCTCGCGCACGTCGAAGGCCGTGATCATTCCCCGCTGCCGCAGGTGATCGACCGGCTGGCCCTCGAGTCCGTCGTGCAGTCGCTGCAGCAGGCGCGCCGCCCGGCCGCGGTTGCGCTGCAGCGCGTCTTCGCTCTCGAACAGGTCCAGCGTGGCCACCGCCGCGCGGCAGGCCAGCGCGTTGCCGGTGTACGAATGCGAATGCAGAAAGCTGCGCGCCACGTCGTCGTCGACAAAGCCTTCGTAGATGGCGTCACGCGTCATCACCAGCGCCAGCGGCAGGTAGCCGCCGCTGATGCCCTTCGAGAGGCACAGGAAGTCAGGCCAGATACCGGCCTGCTCGCACGCGAAGAAGCTGCCGGTGCGGCCGCAGCCCACCGCTATCTCGTCGGCGATGAGGTGAACTTGGTAGCGGTCGCACAAGGCGCGCACGAGCCGCAGGTATTCGGGGTCGTGCATCGCCATGCCGGTGGCGCATTGCACCAGCGGCTCGACGATCACGGCGGCGATGGTGTCGTGCTGTTCGGCCAGCAGAGCTTCGAGTTCGGCTGCGGCGCGGCGGGCGACGGCGGCCGCGTCTTCGCCCGACTTGGCGTTGCGTGCATCAGGTGACGCAACGAGGTGCGCATTCGCGAGCAAAGGGGCGTAGGCGTCGCGGAACACCGGCACGTCGGTCACGTGCAGGGCGCCGAGCGTTTCGCCGTGGTAGCCCTGCTTCAGCGCGACGAAGCGCTGCTTGCCGCCACGGCCCGCATTGCGCCAGGCGTGGAAGCTCATCTTCAGCGCGATCTCCACCGCAGAAGCGCCATCGGAGGCATAGAAGCAATGGCCCAGCGCGTGCCCCGTCAGCGCGGACAGGCGCTCGGCCAGTTCCACAGCCGGGGCATGCGTGCAGCCCGCGAGCATCACGTGCGACAGCTTGTCGAGCTGGTCTTTCAGCGCGGCATTGAGCGCGGGGTGTGCGTGGCCAAAGAGGTTGACCCACCACGAACTGGTGGCGTCGAGGTAGCGACGGCCTTCATGGTCGAAAAGCCAGACGCCCTCGCCTCGCGCGATGGGCAATGGCGGCACTGCTTCGAGGCGAATGCTCTGTGTGCACGGATGCCAGACATGGCGCCGGCTGCGTTGCTGCAAAGCGGCATTGGGAGATGAGGAAGAAGCAGTCGTAGAAGGCACCCGCGCATTCCTTTCGTGAGGGCAAGGCGCGGGATCGTATCGATGGGTTCGCCGTGCGGCAAACCGCTGGACGGCTTGCGAAATGACGGACGAATCAGCGACGTTTGCAGGCGTAGAAGCCGCGTTCGGAGCAACGTCAACGAACAAGACGGCTTCTCGCGCCCGGGCCGCGATGGCGGGAAAACGCAAGTTGTCCGGCTGCCGCCAGAAACAGGTCACGAATGTCCGGTTTTAGCGGCTTCACGGCCTGAGCCCCGGATATCGGACAGCATATTGGCGGGTTTCAGCGGTCCGGACTCTTCTTCACCAGCGCGGAGATGTATTCGCCCAATGAAATCGCGCCGCGCTCCGGCTTGTCGGGTGGTTCGTAGTGCTGGTCCAGCGTGACGCGCGTCATGGCCGCGTACGACCTGGCGGCAGCGTCGGAAAAGCCCAGCGACCTGAACGCCTGCTCCCATTGCTCTCGCGGCGTCTCGACCACCTCCACCGGTCGCCCCAGCGCTTGCGAGAAAGCCCTCGCCACGTCGCCCGCCGAATAGTGCTCCGGCCCCTCGACGTGATGCGGCCCCGAGGACTCGGGCGGGCCCAGCATCAGCCTGGCGGCGAACTGGCCGAGATCGTGCGGCGCCACCATCGGCAACCTGAAGTCGGCGGGGTACATGCTGTGTACCTTGCCTTCCTCACGCGCGGTCTTCAGCGAGGCGTCCCAGTTGCTCATGTAGTAGGCGGCGCGAATGACGCTGAACGGCGTCGGGCCGGCGCGCAATGCTTGCTCCATGTCGTACAGCACGCCCAGGTCGCCAAGGCCCTCACCGGGCTGCGCGCCGTAGGTGGACTCGGCGACGATCTTCTCGAGCCTGCAGCCTTCGAGCGCCGTAAGAATGGCGCGCAGGCTCCTGTGCTCTTCGGCCACCGTGTCGGTCGAGGGCGCCGCCGGCGGGTTCAACACGAACAACCGATGGCCGCCCTTGAACACACGGTGCAGCGCATGCGTGTCGAATACGTCGACCACGGCCACGTGCGCGCCCTTGGTCCGCAGGGCTTCGGCCTTGTGCGCATCGCGCGTCACCACCGTCACCGGCTCGCTGCGCGCGAGCAGGTCTTGCGCCAGCACCGAGCCGACGTGGCCCGTCGCTCCCAGAATGATGTGCATCGTCGGCTCCGTGTCAGCCGCGCTTTTCGGCGTTGCGCCTGCGCGTGGCGGCGGCCTTCATCGCGGAAGCCGAGCGTGCGGCCGCTGGGCGATGCGCGGCGGCAGCGCCACCCATGCGCCCACCCTTGCGTGCCGGCGCATGGTTCTCGGCCTTGCCACGACCGGAGCCCGACTTCTTGCCGCCGCCGGTCTCGGCATTCACCGTGGCCCAGGCGCGGCGCTCGGCTTCGGCCTTGCCCACGCCGCGGTGTTCGTAGCCTTCCTCGATGTGCTCGGCCTGTCGCTTCTGCTTGTCCGTGTAGGACGACTTGTCGCCTCTTGGCATGGCATTGCTCCTGCTCGATGAGAAGCCTCCATGCTGGGCACGCGAGGCGCGCCGTGGGTCGGAGAACGCACGCGCTGCGCGTCAGCCTTGTCTGTCGTGCGTGTCAGGAGCCCGGCTTCATGCGGCGCAGGTGCGCCAGCATCTCTTCTCGGACCACGCCGGTGATGTGGCTGCGCCGCCCGTTCTCCAGCATGCCCAGCCGCCGCGCGATCGGCCGGCCGGGCAGCTGCAGCACGCATAGCGCGGGGTCGCTTTCCCAGTCGAAATTTTTCAGCAGCGGCGCCATGGTGAAGCCCACGTTCTTGCGCACGAGCTCCGCAATGGCCAGCAGCGAGTTGAGCTCCAGGAACTCTTTCGGCACCAGCTGCAGCCGCCGCAGGATGCGGTCGATGCGCGCGCCGGTCGGTGTGCGCCGGTCGAAGCGGATGAAGGGCTGGGTGGCGAACAGGCTCGCAATGCTCGTGTCGGGCGCGGCGATGCCCGAGTTGGCGATGACGGTGAGCGTCTCGTCGTAGCACGGCGTCCACAGCAGGCCCGGCACCTCGGGCCATTGCCGCTCGACGACCACGGCCGCGTCGAGCTCGCCGCTCACCACGTCCTGCATCAGCTGAGTCTGCTCACGCACGCGCAGTTCGACTTCGAGGTTCGGATGCAGCGACTTGAGCTGCGCCAGCGTGCTCGACAGCAAGCCCATGGCCGAGATCAGCGAGCCGAGCTTGATGGTGCCGGCGATCTGCCGCTGGTCTTGCAGGTCGCGCCGCATCGATTCGTATTGCGACAGCAGCTCTTCGGCGCGCGGCAGCAGCAGATGGCCCGCGGGGCTCAGCACCATGGTGCGGCCGGTCTTGTCGAACAGCGTCTTCTTCATTTCCGCTTCGAGCGCGCGCATCTGCTGGCCCACGGCAGCCTGCGTCAGCGCAACCTGGTCGGCCGCCGCGGCAAAGGAGCCGCCACGGGCGGCGGCCACGAAGGTGCGAAGAAAGCGGATGCTGCTCATGGCGTGTTGCGTGCCGCGGTGAAAGGAAAAGAATTTATTTACTAATTCTAAATAATTTTTAAATTTATTTTTTCCTGTACCTGCCAAAGAATGCGGGCCATGGTCATTGCCCTAGCGCCTTCAGGCGGCAGGCCGATGACAGGAACACCCCAGCCCCTTTCACCTCATGACCACCCCTGAATACTTTCCCCTCGTCGATGTTTCCGGCACGCCGCATGCGCGCGGCCTGCAGCACGGCCGCGCCGTGCCCGAGCGCGTGGCCGGCGGCGTGGCGCTCTACCGCGCCCAGCTCGGCCGCCGCGGCCTGGACGACGCCACCATCCGCCAACTGGCGCAGTCGATGCTGCCGCTGATCGAGGCCTACGACGCGAGCTATCTCGAGGAGATGCGCGGCATCGCCGAAGGCGCGGGCGTACCGCTCGAAGACATCGTGATGCTCAACTGCCGCACCGAGATGCTCTTCGGCTATGCCGACATGAAGCGCCCCGCCGAAGCTTCTGTCGACGCGGCACCCTCCGAAGACGGCGACTGCACCGGCCTCGTCGTGCTGCCCGCGCGCTCGGCCACCGGCCGCCTGATGCACGCCCACAACTGGGACTGGCGCCAGGAATGCGTGGACACCGGCATCGTGCTGCGCATCCGCAATGCAGGTGGCCCCGACATGCTCACCTTCACCGAAGCCGGCGCGCTGGCCCGGCACGGCTTCAACAGCAACGGCGTGTCGCTCACCGGTAATTCGCTGACCTGCCATGAAGACTTCCAGAAAGGCGCCGGCGTGCCGCTGGTGCTGCTGCGCCGACGTGTACTGGAGGCCACCAACCTCGCGCAGGCAATGAAGACCATCTGGGCCTCGAAGCGCTACTGCGCCAACAACATGATCCTGGCGCAGTCCAGCGGCGACGACGGCTCGGGCATCAGCCTGGAGACCTCGCCCGGCGAGATCTTCTGGACGCTGCCCGAAAACGACCTGCTCGTGCATGCCAACCACTGGATGTCGCCCTCGGCCGTCATCAAGCTGCGCGACCCGGGCCTGCCGCAGCGCCCTGACAGCATCTACCGCCAGCACCGCGTGGAGAACGCCCTGCGCCGCGTGGAGGGCCGCATCGACTGGACCGACGTGAAGGCCGCGCTCGCCGACGAATTCGGCAAGCCCGACGGCGTGCTGCGCACCCCGAAGCCGGCCGACTTCAGCAGCATCTCGGCCACCGTCGCCACCACGCTCATGGACGCGGCCAACCGCGTGATGTGGGTCGCGCGCAAGCCTTACGAGGCCCGCAATTTCCAGGAATACACGCTTTAATCGCCCCGCTCCCATGACCCAGAACACTTCCACCGAAGCCCCCACCGCCCTGGCCGACCAGCGCGCCCGCTCCATCTACGACCTGGGCCCCAGCACCATCTACGCCTCGCGCAGCGACCCGCGCTTTTCTTACTGCACCTACGTGCCCGAGCACATCGGCAAGCCCGGCGCGCGGCCGATGCAGCTGGTGGTGGTGATGCACGGTACCGGCCGCGGCTTCGTCAACTACCGCGAGGCCTTCAGCGGCTTCGCCAAGTGGAACGACTGCATCGTGCTGTGCCCGCTGTTCCCGGCCGGCGTGCGCGGCGACGGCAATCGCGACGGCTTCAAGCACCTGATCGAGGCCGACATCCACTACGACCGCATCCTGCTCGACATGGTGGCCGAGGTGGGCGAGAAGTTCGGCTGCGACTTCAGCCAGTTCGCGCTCTTCGGCTACTCGGGCGGCGGCCAGTTCGCCAATCGCTTCGCAATGCTGCACCCCGAGCGCCTGTGGGCCGTGTCGATAGGCGCGCCCGGCTCGGTCACGCTGATCGACCCCGAGCAAGGCTGGTGGGTGGGCACGAAAGATTTTGCCGGCCGCTTCGGCAAGCCGATGAACCTCGATGCCCTGCGCCGCGTGCCGGTCCACATGATCGCCGGCAAGGCCGACATCGAGACCTGGGAGATCACGCACCGCGAAGGCGGCAAGTACTACATGCCAGGCGCCAACGATGCCGGCCGCACCCGGCCCGAGCGGCTGGAAACGCTGCGCCGCTCCTTCCAGGCGGCGGGCGTGAAGGTCACTTTCGACCTGCTCGACAACGTGCCGCACAACGGCCTGGCCTGCGTGGGCCACGTGCAGGACTTCTTCGCCGAAGCACTGCATGCACTGCGCGAGCCGCGCGCCACGTAACAAGGAAGACGGCCCATGTTCCGTTTCGCAGCGTCCCGCATCGCCATGGCGATCCCCACACTGCTCATCGTGGCGGTGTCGGTGTTCGTGCTGATACGGCTGATTCCCGGGGACCCCGCGCAGTTGCTGCTGGGCGACCTCGCCACGCCGGCCAGCCTGGCCGAGTTGCGTGCCCGCCTCGGGCTCGACCGCTCGCTGCCGGCGCAGTTCGGCATCTGGTTCGGCCACGTGCTGCAGGGCGACCTGGGCACCTCGATCAACAGCGGGCAGGACGTGCTCTCGCTGGTGACCGACCGCTTTCTCATCAGCGGCCGCATCGTGCTGGTGGCCGTGGCGCTGGCCGCGATGGTGGCGGTGCCCGCCGGCATGATCGCCGCGTGGAAGCAGAACCGCGCACCCGACCTGCTGCTGGTCGGCACGGCCACGCTGCTGGTGTCCATTCCGACCTTCTGGCTGGGCCTGCTGTTGCTGCTGCTGTTCGGCCTGAAGCTGGGCTGGCTGCCGGTGGTGGGCTACGTGGGCATCGCCGAAGACTGGAAGAACGGCCTGCTCTACCTGGTGCTGCCGGTGCTCACGCTGTTCCTGCACGAGATCGGCGTGCTGATGCGCATGGCGCGCGCCAGTACGCTCGAAGTGCTGCGGCTGGACTACATCACGCATGCGCGGGCCAAGGGCCTGTCGGAGCGCGCGGTGTTGATGCGCCATGCCTTCAAGAACGCTTTCGGGCCAACGTGGACGCTCATCGGCCTGGTGCTGGGCAACCTGCTCGGCGGCATCGCGGTGGTGGAAACGGTGTTCACCATTCCCGGGCTGGGCCGGCTGCTGGTCGATGCGATCTTCGCGCGCGACTACCCGGTGATACAGGGCTGCCTGCTGTTCGTGGCGGTTATCTACGTGGTGGTGAACCTCGTCATCGACCTTTGCTACCCCTTCTTCGACCCGAGAGTCGCCGTCGAATGAGCACGATGAAACGCAAGAAGCGCATTCCCCTCAACGCCTTGATCGGCATCGTCATCGTCGGTTTGATCGCGGCCGCGGCGCTCGTCAGCCTCGTGTGGACGCCGCACGATCCGCTGCGCATCAACTTCGGCTCGCGCCTGAAGCTGCCGGGCGGCGCCTTCCTGCTGGGCACCGACGAATTCGGCCGCGACGAGCTCTCCCGCCTCATGGCCGGGGCCGCCACCAGCGTGTGGATTGCAGTGCTGACTGTCGGCTTCTCGATCGTGGTGGGCAGCATCGTCGGCGTGCTGACGGGCTTCCTGCGCGGCTGGACCGACCGCATCGTGATGGCCTTCAACAACGCACTGCTGGCCTTCCCCGGCCTGCTGCTGGCGCTGGGCCTGCTCGCGGTGGTGGGTGCGAACCAGTACGGCATCATCCTGGCGCTCGGGCTGGCCTACACGCCGTCGGTGACGCGCATCGTGCGCGGCACGGTGCTGTCGCTGCGCGAAAAGGAATTCATCGAATCCTCGCGCGTGCTGGGCAACTCCGAGCTCTACACCATGGTGCGCCACGTGCTGCCCAACTGCACCGCGCCGCTGACGGTGCTGGCCACTTCGATGTTCGGCTGGGTCATATTGGCCGAGAGCGCGCTATCGTTCCTTGGCCTCGGCGTGCCGCCGCCGGCGCCCACCTGGGGCAACATGCTCGCCTCGGCCCGCCCGTTCATGGCGCAGGCCAGCTACCTCTCGATTCTTCCGGGCCTGTGCATCGCACTGACGCTGCTGGGCATCAACCTGCTGGGCGACGCGGTGCGCGACTGGCTCGATCCGCGCATGAAGGGCGTGCAATGACGACCACAACAAACGGCCCGCTGGTCAGCGTGGAAGGGCTGACGCTCGCCGTCGGCATCGGCGGGCGCGAGATCGTGCGCAACGTGTCCTTCGACATCGCCCCGGGCGAGATGGTCGGCATCGTGGGCGAATCGGGCAGCGGCAAGACGCAGGCGGCGCGCGCCATCATGGGCCTCACGCCCCCGCCACTGGTGCGCACCGCCGGGCGCATCCTGTTCGAGGGCGAAGACCTGGCGCTGGCCAAGCCGGCGCGGCTGCGCGAGCTGCGTGGAGCGCGCGTGGGCATGGTGTTCCAGGAGCCGATGACTTCGCTGAACCCGTCGATGACTATCGGCAAGCAGCTCGGCGAGGCGCTGGCGCTGCACCGGCGCGAGCTGCCTGCGGCCGCGCGACAGGCGCGCATTCTCGACATGCTGGCGCGCGTCGGCATCCGCGACCCCAAGGGCGCCCTCGATGCATGGCCGCACGAGTTCTCGGGCGGCATGCGCCAGCGGATGATGCTGGCCTCGGTGATGCTGCTGGAGCCCGCGCTGCTGATTGCCGATGAGCCGACCACCGCGCTCGACGCCGTGGTGCAGCGCGACGTACTGGAACTCATGGTGGGCCTTACGCGCGAGCACAACACGGCCGTGCTGATGATCAGCCACGACCTGCCGATGGTGGCGCGCTTCACGCAGCGCATGGTCGTGATGCGGCACGGCGAGGTGAAGGAAACCGGCCGCACCGACGACATGCTCGAACAGCCGAAGCACGAATACACGCGCGAGCTGCTGCAGGCCATGCCGCGCCGCCTGCCCGCGCGGCAGGTGGCCGACGAGGCTCCGGTCGTCGAAGTGCGCAACCTAGTGGTCGACTACGCGGGCCACCGCCGCCTGTTCACCAAGGCTGTACCCAAGCGCGCGCTGCACGGCATCGACCTGGTGGTGCGCCCGCGCGAGGTGGTTGCGGTGGTCGGCGACTCGGGCTCGGGCAAGACCACGCTGGGCCGCACCATCGCCGGGCTGCTCAAGCCCAGCGGCGGCGAAATCCTGTTCCGCGGCCGGCCCATCCTGCGCTCCGATGCGGGGTGGTCCGACTACCGGCTGCAGTGCCAGATGGTCTTCCAGGACCCGTATGCCTCGCTCGATCCGCGCATGACCATCGACCAGCTGGTGGGCGAAGGGCTGCGGCTCATCAAGGGCATGTCAGCGGCCGACAAGGCGCGCCGCGTGCAGGAGGTGCTAGACGAGGTCGGGCTCGGCGCGTCCTTCGCGTCGCGGTATGCGCACGAGCTCTCGGGCGGCCAGCGCCAGCGCGTGGCGATCGCGCGCGCCATCGTGCGCCGGCCGGCTTTCGTGATTGCCGACGAACCGGTGTCGGCACTCGACGTGACGGTGCGCGCGCAGGTGCTGGAGCTGTTCGCCGAGCTGCAGAAGCGCCACGGCTTCTCGTGTCTTTTCATCAGCCACGACCTCGGCGTGGTCGAGCAGGTCGCCGACCGCGTGATCGTGATGCAGGACGGCCGCATCGTCGAACAAGGCCCGCGCGATGCAGTGTTCGACGCGCCGCAACAGGACTACACGCGCAAGCTGCTGTCGGCCATTCCGGCGCTGGAGCCGACCGCCGGCGGCGGTGTGCGGCTGCGCTGGCGCTTCGGTGCCGAAACGCCGGCCTTCGCCTGATTTTTCTTTTTGCAATCGCACCGCAGGAGTCCTTCATGCACCGCTTCACTTTCCGCCACGCTGCCATCGCCGCTGCTTGCCTGGCTGCCTCGGGCGCCTTTGCCCAGACCACCGTCACGGTGGCCCAGCCCGCGGACATCCGCTCCACCAACCCCGGCGTGAACCGCGACAACACCACCGACGGCGTGGTACTGAACATCGTCGAAGGGCTGGTCGGCTACCGCATGGACGGCAGCGTGGGCCCGCTGCTGGCGCAGTCGGTCGACGTGTCGAAAGACGGCCTGACCTACACCTTCAAGCTGCGCAAGGGCGTGAAGTTCCACAACGACGCACCAATGACCTCGGCCGATGTCGCGTGGAACTGGAAGCGCTACATGGACCCGAAGACCGACTGGCGCTGCACCAGCGAGTACGACGGCCGCAACGGCCTGAAGGTGGTCGAGACCGCCACGCCCGACGACAGCACCTTCGTCATGAAGATCAACAAGCCCTCGGCCGTGTTCCTCGACACGCTCGCGCGCACCGACTGCGGCATGACGGCCATCCTGCACAAGAGCTCGGTGAAGGCCGACGGCAGCTGGGACAAGCCCGTGGGCACCGGCCCCTTCAAGTTCGGCGAGTGGAAGCGCGGCGAATACGTCACTGTGACGGCCTTCAAGGGCTACACCTCGCCGGCCGGCGCCACCAAATCCGACGGCTACACCGGCCTGAAGGCGCCGCTGGTGGACACGGTGAAGTTCCTCGTTGTGCCCGACGCGGCCACCGCGGCCGCTGGCCTGAAGTCGGGCGCCATAGATGCGGGCCAGATCACGTCGAGCGATGCGCAGGAGCTGAAGAACGATCGCAACCTTACGGTGCAGGCACCACCCGAGGCCATCAAGAACGTGCTGCTGATCCAGACGCGCGACCCGCAGTTGAAGAACCAGAAACTGCGCCAGGCCATCGCGGCCTCGCTCGACATCGAGCAGATCGTGGCGGCCGCCTCCGAAGGGCTTGGCTCGGTCAACAACTCCGCGATCCACAAGGGCTCGGCCTTCTACAGCGCCGCGCAGAAAAAGGGCTGGCCCTACGACCCGGCGCAGGCCGCCAAGCTGCTGCGCGAAGCCGGCTACAAGGGCGAGAAGATCACCATCCAGACCAACAAGCGCGCCCATGTGCCCAGCTATACGGTGGCGGTGCTGGCGCAGGCCATGATGCAGGCGGTGGGCATCAACGCGCAGATCGAGGTGCTCGAATGGGCCACGCAACTCGACCGCTACAACAGCGGCAACTACCAGATGAGCTCGTTCAGCTACTCCTCCCGCCTCGACCCGGCGCTGAGCTACGAACAGTTCTCGGGCCCGAAGGACAAGCAGGCGCGCAAGGTGTGGGAAGACCCGCAGGCGCTGAAGCTGATCGACGACAGCTTCGCCGAGTCTGACCCGAAGAAGCGCCAGGCCCTGTTCGACCAGATCCATGCGCTGATGATCCAGCAGGTGCCGATGGTGATGCTGTTCAACGGCCTCGACGCTTGGGCGGTGCGCAAGCGCATCAGCGGGTTTGCGGTGTGGGAAGGCAAGCCGCGCATGTGGGGCGTTTCAGCTGCTGCTGCGCGCAGCTAGCCGAGCGCTAGGCCGTCAGGACCTTCGCGAGGTCCGCCTTCAAGGACGTGGCCCGCTCCGGCGCGCGCGCCAGCCCGGCATCGACCAGGGCCTGCGCTCGTGCTCGATCGCCCAGGTGCACTGCGATCCGTGCGAGATGCAAAGCCGTTCGCGCGTGGATCTGGTTCGGGTCGGTCTCGCGCAGCATCTGCTCGAAGCTTTGCGGGTAGCTGCCATGCCGTGCAAAGAAAGCGCGCCCCGGGCCCGCCCATTCGCTCACGATGAACTCGACGTTCTCTTCCGCCTGCTCTTTCGTCGCGCCATAGGCCCATCCGAAAGCGGCGCCGGGCGGCGGCTCCATCCGGTCGCGAAAGACGCAATGCGATTCCTCCAGCGCGTCGGGCGCCACCTGGGCACCGCCTTCGGTCGGCAGGAAGTCGAGATGCGCGCCGAGGTTCAGGTAGCACGCCTTCCCCCCACTCGCGCCCTGCACGTTGAACACATGGATCAGCGGCCCATCGATGCGCCGCAGCGTCTGGCCCGAACCCTCGAAGCCTTCGGCCTTCAGGACAGGAAAGAGTTTTTGCGTGAGCAGCTTGAGGAAGGTGGTGCGGTTCATGGGGCGCGAATTCTCCGTGTGCGCAAGGTGATGGAATAGCGCAAGGCCTCGGTCGGTGCGATGGCATGTTGCCATGCCCAGCGCGCCGGGCCGCGCAGCAGGTACACGGAGCGCGGCTCGATCAGGAATTCGAGCGTGGCGGGGCCTGAGGCCGGTGTGCCGGGCACGTAGGGCCGGAACTGCATCACCGCGTCGCTGCGCAGCGAAACGCCGATGATGTCCTCGAAGTCCGGCACGTCGCGATGCCAGCCCAGCGGCGTGCCGGGACGGTACTCGGCAATCAGCATGTGAGTGAGCTCTTCGGGCGCGAAGCCGGCCCACGCGGCCGCCTTCGCGCGCAGCGGATGCAGCGCTTCGGGCAGCGGCGCGCCGGGCTTGAGGCGGTTGTTCTCGAAGTCGTAGCTGCCCCCGAAACTGGTGCCGCGCCGCCGTGCCGTGTATTCCTTGTAGCGCATCTCCTTGAGCGGCAGGCCCTGCACGATGTGCAGCAGGTCGGCTTCTTCCTCGGCGGACAGGAAGTCGCGCTCGTAGCGCAGGCCTTCGATAGCGGCCACGGGCGCTTCACCGAACAGGTCCGGCTGACCTGCGTGTTCGATGCGTCTAGCGGAGCGCATCTTCGTTGCCCCCGGCCAGTTGCACATGCCACCAGCGCGGCAGCAGTTCGCGGATCTCGGCGCGCGCGAAGCGGTCGTCGAGCAGGTGCAGCACGCCGCGGTCTTCCTCGGTGCGGATCACGCGGCCGGCCGCCTGCACCACCTTCTGCAGGCCGGGGTAGAGATAGGTGTACTCGTAGCCCTTGCCGAAGCGCGTCTGCATGCGCTCGCGCGTGATCTCGTTGAGTTCGTTGTATTGCGGCAGGCCCAGGCTGGCGACGAAGGCGCCGATCAGCCGGCTGCCCGGCAGGTCGATGCCCTCGCCGAACGCGCCGCCGAGCACCGCGAAGCCGATGCCCTGCCCGCCCTCCTCGAATCGTGCGATGAAGCCGTGGCGGTCGGCCTCGCGCATGCCGCGCGTCTGCGTCCACACGGGTACGCCGGGGTGTCGCTGCGAGAACGCAGCGCAGGCTTTTTCGAGGTAGTCGAAGCTGCTGAAGAAGGCCAGGTAGTTGCCCGGCAGGCGCTCGAACTGCGCGCCGATGATGTCGGCCACGTTGCGCAGCGACCCCGCGCGGTCGCGAAAGCGCGTCGACACATGCATCGCCACTTCGACGCGCAATTGATGGCTGTCGAAGGGCGAGGCCACATCGAGCAGCGCGGTGTCTTCCGGCAGCCCCAGCGCATCGCGATAGAACTCGAAAGGCGACAGCGTGCCCGAGAAGCACGTGACCGACACCGCATCGCCGAAGCGCGCTTCGAGGAACGGCGCAGGCACGAGATTGCGAATGGCCAGGCTCCGATCCTGCTGCGTGGCCCCTAGCGTGCGCTCGAACACCGAGTGGTCACCGAAGGCCTCGGCCAGCCGGGCGAAGTGCAGTGCGTCGAAGAAGAAGCGCTGCAGCGGCCCCTGCGAGGCATCGGGCGTGGCCGCGAAATACTCGGCCATGGCGGTGTTGGATGCCTGCAGGGTTCGCAGGAAACGTTCCGGAATTTCGTCGGCGGTTTCGTAGTCGGCCACCTGCGACTGCTGCACCGTATCCCATTCGCGGAACAGCCGGGCCAGCGGGCCGCGCAATGCGGCGGGCGCCACGCGATGCGCCTCTTCGAGCGCCGCGCCTTCGAGTTGCGCGGTGTACATGCCGCGCGAGCGCTCCAGCAGGTTGTGGGCCTCGTCCACCAGCACGGCCACGCGCCAGTCGGCGTCGCGCATGGTGGCGTAGAGGAAGGCGCTGCTGTCGAAGTAGTAGTTGTAGTCGCCGACGATGGCATCGGCCCAGTGCGCCATTTCCTGCGCGAGGAAATAGGGACACACCTCGTGCGCAAGCGCGATGTTGCGCAGCGCTTCGCGGTCGAGCCACGCCACCTGCGCGGCCTGCTCGCGCGCGGCGGGCAGGCGGTCGTAGAAGCCCCTGGCGAGCGGGCAGGCGTCGCCGTGACAGGCGCGGTCGGGGTATTCGCAGACCTTCTCGCGGGCCGCGAGTTCGAGCACGCGCAGGCGACCCTGTCCCCTGCCCTTGTCGAGCACGCGAAGCGCGTCGAGCGCCACCGGCCGGCCGGAGGTCTTGGCGGTGAGGAAGAAAAGCTTGTCGATCTTGCGTGCCGCGCGGGCCTTGAGCAGCGGGAAGATGGTGGCCAGCGTCTTGCCGATGCCGGTGGGCGCCTGCGTCATCAGGCAACGGCCGCCCACGGCTGCGCGGTAGACGGCTTCGGCCAGTTCGCGCTGGCCGGTGCGAAAGGCGCGGTGCGGAAACTCGAGCTGGCCTAGCGTGGCGGCGAGCGCAGCGCGGTGGCCGGCTTCGCTGTGCGCCCAGGCGCTGTAGCGGCCACACAGCTGCTCGAAGTGCTCCCGCAGCGCTTCGCGGGTGTGGTGCTCTTCGAGCACGGTTTCGTCGCCGGTGGCCAGGTCGAGGTACACCAGCGCCACGGTCATCTCTTCGTGGCCGTTGAGTTCGCACAGCATCCAGCCGTAGGTGCGGGCCTGCGCCCAGTGCAGTGCGCGGTGGTTGCCGCGGATGGCGTCGAAATCGCCGCGGAAGGTCTTGATTTCTTCGACGCGGGATGCGCGGGCCTCGTAGCCGTCGGCCCGGCCGCGCACGCGGACCGCGCCGCAGGTGGCTTCGAGCCCGACCTCGCAGGCGTAGTGCTCGGGATCACGCCGGTGCTGCACCATCGCGTGCCCGGCCATGCCTTCGAGCGCGCTGGGTGCGGGCACGAAGCGCAGGTCGAGGTCGCCCGCCTTCGCGCCGAAAGCGCACAGGGCCTTGACGGAAACTACATGCGCGATCATGGAGGCCGCATCCTGCGGGTTGGAGGGTTCGGAGCCCATCTGGGAATGCTGTATGAATTTACAGTATAGCCACGCCAATACGCCGCTTGCGGTTTCCCTATCCGCATCAAGACCGTGACGGGGCCTTCTCCGACAGGGCGTCTTCGATTTATCGACAAAACTTGACAAGTTTTGCCTACAACTGCGACCGATGAACACTCCCACCGCGATCGACCCTGACGACTTCGAGCGCCTGCTCAGCCGGAACATCAAGCTGCCCCTGATCGGCGGTGTGTTCGGTGCCGTGGTGTTCGTGGGGTTGATCCTGTTCCTGCTCAACACCATCGGCTGGGTCGAGCACACCGACCGTGTCACCCGCGCCGCCAGCGAGTTGCAGCGCCGCACCATCGACATGGAAACCGGCGTGCGCGGCTTCCTGATCACCGGTGAGCGGAGCTTTCTGGAGCCCTATCAAAGCGCCCTGACCCGCCTCAAGGGCGATACCGTCGGGCTGCGCAACCTTGTGTCGGACAACCCCCAGCAGGTGGAGCGCATCGATCGCCTCGCCACGCTGCAGACAGCCTGGCTCGAATTTGCCAACGGCATGATTGCCGCGCGCGACGCCAGCAGCGGCACGCAAACCGCCATGCGCCTCGGCGACGAAAAGCGGCTGATGGACGACATGCGCGCCGAGTTCACCGCCTTCATGGAGACCGAGCAGGCCCTGCGCTTCCAGCGCAACAACGCGGCCAACAGCACTGCCTGGTGGGTCGTCGGGCTGTTCCTGCTGTTCACCTTGAGCTTCACCGGGTTGATGGCCTACTTCGGGCGGCGCCAGCTGGTGCTGCTGTCCGACAGCTACGACGTGGTGCTGAAGGAACAAGCTGCGCACGCCGAACGGCTCGCTCACGAGGCCTGGTTGCGCAACGCGCAGACCGGGCTGGTGGGCGAGCTGGTCGGCGAACTCAGCGCGCCGGACATGGGCCGCAAGGTGCTCGCGTTCTTCTCGCGCTACCTGGGCGCCTCGGTTGGCGCCATGTACGTGCGTGAGCGCCATGGCCCGCTGCGCCGGGCGGCGAGCTACGGCTTTTCGAGCGCGGCCGAGGCCACGCCGCAGGTTTTCTCCCCTACCGAAAGCCTGGTGGGCCAGGCGGCTGCCGAGCGCCGGCGCATGCTGATCGACCCGGTCGATGCCGACTACCTGAAGGTCAACTCGGGCCTTGGCGAGATGGCGCCCAAGGCCGTGCTGCTGGTACCCGTTGCAAGCAGCGGCATGGTCAACGGCGTGGTCGAGCTTGGCCTGCCAGGCGCGCTGGACGACCGCGGCAGCCAGTTGATCGACCTGGTGGCCGACGACATCGGCACCTCGCTGGCGGCGGCTCGCTACCGCGAGCAGCTGCAGGAGGTGCTCGGCGAAACCCAGCAGCTCAACGAGGAACTGCAGGTGCAGCAGGAAGAGCTGCGCACCGCCAATGAAGAACTGGAAGAACAGTCGCGCGCCCTGCGCGCCTCGCAGGCCATGCTGGAGAACCAGCAGGCCGAACTGGAGCAGACCAACAGCCAGCTCTCCGAACGCACCGAGGCACTGGACCAGCGCAACACCGCGCTGCGCCGCGTGCAGCGCGACCTCGAAGACCGCGCCGACGAACTGCAGCGCGCAAGCCGCTACAAGTCGGAATTTCTCGCCAACATGTCGCACGAGCTGCGCACGCCGCTCAACAGCGCGCTCATCCTCGCCAAGCTGCTGGGCGACAACCCGCAGGGCAATCTCTCCCCGGAGCAGGTGAAGTTCGCGGAGTCGATCTACTCGTCGGGCAACGATCTGCTGGTGCTGATCAACGACATCCTCGACATCGCGAAGGTCGAGGCCGGCAAGCTCGAAGTGGTGCCCGAAGACGTCACGCTCGCCAAGCTGGGCCGCAGCCTGGAGAGCACGTTCAGTCCGCTTGCGATGCAGAAGAACCTGAGCTTCAAGCTCGAAGTGCGGCCCGATGCACCGGCCTCGCTGGTCACCGACCGGCAGCGGGTCGAGCAGATCCTGAAGAACCTGCTGTCGAACGCGATCAAGTTCACCGAGCGCGGCGAAGTGGCGCTGACGGTCTCGCCGGCCGCTGATGGCGGCGCCACCTTCGCGGTGTCCGACTCGGGCATCGGCATCGATCCGCAGCAGCACGAGCTGATCTTCGAAGCCTTCCGCCAGGCCGACGGCACGACCAGCCGACGTTACGGCGGCACCGGGCTGGGCCTGTCGATCTCGCGCGACCTCACGCAGCTGCTGGGCGGCACGCTCACGGTGCAGAGCGAGCCGGGCCAGGGCAGCACCTTCGTCCTGCAACTTCCGGCAAAGGCACCACAGGCTTCGCCGGCAGCGCTTCAGCCATCGGCGGTCTACACGCCCCGGCCCGCGCAGGCGCCATCCGTAGCCTCGCTGGCGCCGAAGCCCCCTGCCCCGGTGCCCGCACCGCAGTTCGCCGACGACCGCTCCATCCCGCGCGACCAGGTGCGCCGCGTGCTCGTGATCGAGGACGAGCCGCAGTTCGCGCACATCCTCTACGACCTGGCGCACGAGCTGGGCTACCGCTGCCTGGTGGCGCACGGCGCGGCCGATGGCTTCGAACTGGCCACGCAGTTCCTGCCCGACGCGATCCTGCTCGACATGCGCCTGCCCGACAGCACCGGCCTCGACGTGCTGCAGCGGCTGAAGGATTCGCCGCACACGCGCCACATTCCGATCCACGTGGTGTCCGCCGCCGAAGGCGTACAGGGTGCGGCGCTGCAGATGGGCGCAATCGGCTATGCGCTGAAGCCGGCCACGCGCGACGAGCTGATGAAGGTGTTCGGCCGGCTGGAGGAAAAGCTCACGCAGAAGGTCAAGGTCGTGCTGCTGGTGGAAGACGACGAGCTGCAGCGCGAGAGCGTCATCAGGCTGATCGGCGACGACGACATCGAGATCGTTGCCGTCGGCTCCGGCGAAGAAGCGCTGGAGCTGCTGCGCACCCGCGTGTTCGACTGCATGATCACCGACCTGAAGCTGCCCGACATGCAGGGCAGCGAGCTGCTCAAGGCCATGGCGGCGGAAGAAATCGTGTCGTTCCCGCCGGTCATCGTCTACACCGGGCGCAACCTCACGCGCGACGAAGAAGCCGAGCTGCAGCGCTACTCGCGCTCGATCATCATCAAGGGCGCGCGCTCGCCCGAACGCCTGCTCGACGAAGTGACGCTGTTCCTGCACAAGGTGGAGGCCGAGCTTTCGAGCGAGCGCCGGGGCATGCTGAAGACGGCGCGCGGACGCGACCGCATCTTCGAGGGCCGCACCATCCTGCTGGTGGACGACGACGTGCGCAACATCTTCGCGCTGACCAGCGCGCTGGAGCAGCGCGGCGCCATCGTGGAGATCGGCCGCAACGGCCGCGAGGCGCTGGAGCGGCTCGACCAGGTGAGCGAGATCGACCTCGTGCTGATGGACGTGATGATGCCGGAGATGGATGGCCTGGAAGCCACGCGCCGCCTGCGCGGCGACCCGCGCTTCGAGAAGATGCCAGTAATCGCCATCACCGCCAAGGCCACCAAGGACGACCGCGAGCAATGCCTTGCCGCCGGCGCCAACGACTACCTTGCCAAGCCTGTGGACCTGGAGCGCCTGTTCTCGCTGCTGCGGGTGTGGATGCCGAAGATGGAGCGCCTGTGACAACACGCCACGGCACCTCGAAGACCGCCACGCATATGCCGCCGCTGCATCCGCTGAGCGACACGGAGATCGAGCTGCGCCTGCTGATGGAGGCGATCTACCTCAAGTACAGCTACGACTTCCGCGACTACACGGTGGCCTCGCAGAAGCGCCGCGTGCTGCACGCGCTCGACCAGCTCGGGCTGCCGAGCATCTCGGCGCTGCAGGAGCGGGTGCTGCGCGACCCGTCGCTGTTCGGCCAGCTGCTGCAGTTCCTGACGATCCCGGTGAGCGAGATGTTCCGCGACCCGGCCTACTTTCTGGCCTTGCGCCAGCATGTGGTGCCGATTCTTCACACCTACCCGTCCGTCAAGGTGTGGGTGGCGGGCTGCAGCACGGGCGAGGAAGTGTTCTCGCTGGCCATCCTGCTGCGCGAAGAGGGCCTGCTCGCGCGCACGCAGATCTACGCCACCGACATCAACCCCGCCTCGCTGGAGAAGGCGCGCCAGGGCATCTTTCCGCTGGAAGCGATCCGCGGCTACACCACCAACTACCAGCGCGCGGGCGGACGCGGCGAGTTCTCCGACTACTACACCGCCGCCTACGACGCCGCGCGCTTCGACCCCTCGCTGTGCGCCGGCGTGATCTTTGCCGACCACAGCCTGGCAACCGACAGCGTGTTCGCGGAAACGCAGCTGGTGTCGTGCCGCAACGTGCTGATCTACTTCAACCGGGAGCTGCAGGACCGGGCGCTGGGCCTGTTCCACGAGTCGCTGTCGCACCGCGGTTTTCTCGGGTTGGGCTCGAAGGAGAGCATCGACTTTTCGGGCTACTCCGACCGCTTCGACACGCACGCGCGCGTCGAGCGCATCTACCGCAAGAAGGCCGCATGACGGGCCACATGCAGCGCCACCTTCGCCCCCCCGTTCGCAAGCGCGTCGACGCCGTGGTGCTGGGCGCCTCAGCCGGCGGCATCGATGCGCTCTCCACGCTGCTGCACGACCTGCCCGCAGGCTGGCACATTCCGATGGCCGTGGTGCTGCACCTGCCCGGGGATCACGAGAGCCATCTCGCCGAGATCTTCGCGCAGCGACTGCCGATCCCGGTGCACGAGGCCAACGACAAGATGCCGCTGGCGGCCGGCAGCCTGTACTTCGCGCCGCCCGGCTACCACCTGTCGATCGAGCGCGAGCGCACCTTCTCGCTGAGCTGCGAGCCGCCGGTGCTGTTCTCGCGGCCGTCCATCGACGTGCTGATGGGCTCGGCCGCAGACGTCTACGGCCCCGCCCTTGCCGGCTTCTTGCTGACCGGCGCGAACGACGACGGCGCCGAAGGCCTGCACCGCATTCATCTGGCCGGCGGACTCACCGCCGTCCAGGAACCGAAAGAAGCTCTTATTCCAACCATGCCCCAAGCCGCCATTGCGCGCCACATTCCCGACTACGTGCTCCCCCTGCGCGAACTGCGCACGCTGCTGCTCCAGTTGGAGGCCGCCCATGAACATTGACATCGAAAGCAAGCTGCTGATCGTCGATGACCTGCCGGAGAACCTGCTGGCACTGGAGGCGCTGATCCGCGCCCCGGGGCGCCTCGTGTACCGGGCCGACTCGGCCGATGCGGCGCTGACGCTGCTGCTGGAGCATGAATTCGCGCTCGCCATCGTCGACGTGCAGATGCCGGGCATGAACGGCTTCGAGCTGGCCGAGCTGATGCGCGGCACCGAGCGCACGCGGCACATTCCCATCATCTTCGTAAGCGCCGCCGGGCGCGAGCTGAACTACGCCTTCCAGGGCTACGAGAGCGGCGCGGTCGACTTCCTGCACAAGCCGCTCGATCCGCACGCGGTGGTCAGCAAGGTGAACGTGTTCGTCGACCTGTACCAGCACCGCAAGGCGCTGCGCCACGAAATGGAATCGCTCGCGGCTGCGCACAAGAAACAGGAAGAGCTGGTGCAGCAGCTGCAGCAGACGCAGCACGAGCTGGAACGCGCCGTGCGCATGCGCGACGACTTCATGTCGATGGTGTCGCACGAGCTGCGCACGCCGCTCAACACGCTCTACCTCGAAGCGCAGCTGCGGCAGCTGCATCTGTCGAAAGGCAACCTCGCCAACTTCACGCCCGAGCGGCTACCCACGATGATCGAGCGCGACCAGCGGCAGATCCGCAACATGGTGCGGCTGATCGACGACATGCTCGACGTCACCCGCATGCGGCGCGACGCGCTGTCGATCAAGACCACACCGGTGGACCTCGCGACGCTGGCGCAGGCGGTGGTCGAGAGCCTGCGGCACCAGGCCGAGGCCGCGGGCTCGGTCATCACGCTCGCGGCGCCGGCCGAACTGCGCGGCGAATGGGACGAGTTCCGCATCGAACAGGTGCTGACCAACCTGCTGACCAACGCGCTGCGCTACGGCGGCGGCAAGCCGGTCGAGATGGTCGTGCAGCAAGTGGGAAACACCGCGCAGGTGGCCGTACGCGACCAGGGCATAGGCATTGCGCCCGAAGACCAGGGCCGCATCTTCGAGCAGTTCGAGCGCACCGACGACAGCCGCAAGCACGCCGCGGGGCTGGGCCTCGGGCTCTACATCACGCGCAAGATCGTGACCCTGCACGGCGGGCAGATCGGCGTGGAAAGCGCACCGGGCGAAGGCTCGCGATTCGTGGTCGACCTGCCGCTGCAACCACCGGCGCCCCCGGCCGACACCCAAAAGGAGACACCTCTGTGAACGTGCTGATCGTCGACGACAACAAGGCCGCGGCCGATCTGCTGCAGGAGCTGCTGAGCCTGCACGACCACACCGCGCGCTGTACCTACACCGCTCAGCAGGCGCTCGACGCGGCAGCGGCCGAAAGCTTCGACGCCGCGCTGATCGACCTCACGCTGCCCGACCTTCCGGGCACCGAAGTAGCACGCCGGCTGCGCGCGAGCACGGCGGAAGGCACGCCGAAGCTGCTGGTCGCGATCTCGGGTTTCTCGGCGCAGGATGCGGGCGGCAAGGCGGCCGAGGGGCTGTTCGACCACCATCTGCAGAAGCCGATCGACATCGACGAGCTGGGGCGAATCCTGGCACAGACCTGAGCCTGGCGAGTCACTTCGCCGGAGCGAGCTCTCCGTACCAGTAGGCCGCGGTGACGCCGCCGTCCATGAGGAAGTCGCTGCCGGTGATGAAGCCGCCGTCCGGCCCCAGCAGCAGCGCGCCGACGGTACCGACCTCGTCCGGCGTGCCACCGCGCTTGGCGGACGACGCTTCGATCATGCGCCGGTAGCCTTCGCCGCGAGGGCCTGTCAGTTCGTCTCTTGCGAGCGGCGTGAAGATGATGCCGGGGCTGATGGTGTTCACCCGGGCGCCACGCTTGCCCCATCGCACGGCCTCCGCCATGACCCGCAGGGAATTTCCGCGCTTGGAAAGTTGGTACGCGTGCAGGGAGTCTTTCACCTGCTCGGGCTGAAGCATCGGCAGCGCAAGCAAGTCTTCTGTCGGCGTCGTCGCGAGAGCCGCATTCTGTTCAGGGCTCAACGCCGGCAAGCGGTGTCCTGACTGCGACGCGATGACGACGCCAGCGCCGCCTTCCGCGACAACGTTGCCGAACTCTTCCAGGACGAGCGCGGTGCCGTACAGGTCGACCTTGAGGATCGCGGCCGGCGATGCCTGCGAAGGAGAAACGCCCGCAGCGTGGATCAGGCCGGTGACGCTGCCAAGCGCGGTGGCCGTCTCCACGAGCGCATGGACCGAGGCGCGCGAAGACACGTCCACGACTGCCGTGCTCACTTCGAAGCCGGCATCCGCGAGCACCTTGGCCGCTGCGTCGGCCCCCTCCTGCCGCAAGTCGGCGAGCAGAACGTGCTTGCCCGCGCTGACACGGCGGGCGATGGCCTGGCCGATGGACCCAGCTCCGATGACAACAACTACTTGGGTCATGATCAATTCCTTTTGCTCGGCGTCAGTCGTCATCGCTCAGCGGCCGACGAGCTTTTGTCGATCCGCCGAATAGCGGTCGCCGTGAACCTGAACACCCGAGACGGCCGCCTCGATTTCCTTCAGGTCTTCCGGCAACAACACGACAGAGGCGGCGCCGGCGTTTTCCTCGAGGCGGAGCAACTTCGTCGTGCCGGGAATCGGCACGATCCACGGCTTTTGGGCGAGCAGCCAGGCAAGTGCAAGCTGGGCAGGCGTGACCTGCTTGCGCGCGGCGATCTCCGCCAGAACATCGACCAGGGCGCGATTCGCCTGGCGCGCCTGCGGTGCAAAACGAGGCACTGTGCTGCGGAAATCTGTCGCGCCGAACGATGTCTGCGCGTCGATCGCTCCCGTCAGGAAACCCTTTCCGAGCGGACTGAATGGCACAAAGCCGATGCCCAGTTCCTCCAGCAGCGGAAGAATCTCTTTCTCCGGCTCGCGCCACCACAGGGAATATTCGCTCTGAAGGGCGGCGATCGGCTGAACCGCGTGCGCGCGGCGAATGCTGTCGACGCCGGCCTCGGAAAGACCGAAGTGCTTCACCTTGCCTTCGCGGATCAGGTCTTTCACGGCGCCCGCCACGTCTTCCATCGGAACCTGCGGATCGACACGGTGCTGATAGAACAGATCGATGCGGTCGGTGCGCAGGCGCTTCAGCGCCTCGTCGGCCACCTGCCGGATCCGTTCCGGCCGGCTGTCGAGGCCCTTGCCGGCGTCACCCTCGCGAAACCCGAACTTGGTCGCGATCACGACCTGGTCACGCACAGGTTCCAGCGCTTCCCCGACCACGCTTTCGTTGACGAAGGGCCCATAGACTTCCGCCGTGTCGAAAAACGTGATCCCGCGTTCGAAGCCCGCGCGGATGAGCTTGACCGCTTCGGCCGTGCCGGTCGCCGGCCCATAGCCGAAGCTCAGGCCCATGCAGCCGAGACCGAGGGCCGAAACGTTGAGGCCGCCGCGGCCCAGTTGACGTGTTTTCATGGTGTGTGTCCTTGTCGCTAACCGATCACAAGAACTTTAGGCAGCCTGCTTGCCAATGACTAGACTGCTGGATCGACATGTACCTAGAAGACAGGCTAATCAATGGCACGCTTCGACGACTTGGCCAGTTTTGCAGCCGTGGTGCGCGCAGGCAGTTTCACGCGCGCGGCGGCCCAGCTTGGGGTGACGCAGTCCGCGCTCAGCCAGACCGTCCGCGCGCTGGAGCGCCGCCTCGACCTGAAGCTGCTCAACCGGACCACGCGCAGCGTCGCGCCCACGGAAGCGGGCGAACGCCTGTACCAAGCCGTCGGCCCGCGTTTCGAGGACATCGAAGCAGAACTCGCCGTTCTGGGCGAGATGCGCGGCAAGCCCGCCGGCATGGTCCGCATCACGGCGACCGAACACTCGATGCGAACCTTGATCTGGCCCAGGCTTCAACCATGGCTGCCCCTGTACCCCGACATCAAGGTGGAGATCAGCGGCGACAACCGCTTCACCGACATCGTTGCCGAGCGCTTCGACATCGGCGTGCGACTGGGCGGCGACGTGGCCAAGGACATGATCGCCGTACGCATCGCGCCCGACATGCGCATGACCGTGGTGGGCAGCCCCGACTACTTCTCGCGCCACCCCCGGCCGTCTACCCCGCAGGATCTGACCCTGCACGACTGCATCGGATTGCGCCTGGCATCCCACGGCGGCCTTCTGAAATGGGAATTCACGCGGCGCCGGAAAGGCGTCAACGCGCACGTCACGGGCCGGCTCGTCTTCAACTCGAGCGAGCTGATCGTCGCCGCAGCGCTGTCCGGGCACGGGCTGGCATGGCTGCCCTCCGACCTCGTCGAGAAACACATCGAGGCAGGCCGGCTGGTGCCGGTACTCGACGATTGGGCGGCAACCTTTGACGGGTATCACGCCTACTATGCCGGCCGACGCGCTTCGCCAGCCTTGATGCTCGTCGTGGAGGCGTTGCGGCCTCCGGAAACTCAGCGCCTCTTGCTGCGCCCCTTGTAGCTGCGCATGGCCTCGTAGCGGTACACGCGGAATCCGTCCTTCTGCAAGAAGCTGACCGGCTCCCAGCCGCGTGCGAGCGCGCAGTCGGTGATCTGCGCCATCTGCACGCCGAGGTAATCCTGCAGGCTGTCGGCCACCGCGAGCTCGAACTTCTTGAGCTCGCGGTCCAGCGATTCCAGTGCCGCGATGGCGGCCTCGACGCTGGTGAAGGGGCGCACGTGCGTCACGGCCTTGCTGCGCGCCAGTGCGGGCGCCTCGGGAGGGTCCGCGCTGAAGTTCACGCTGGCCCCACCTTCCATGCCGTTGAGGCCGCCGATGGCGGCCATGCTGCTCATTGCGTTCATGTCATGAACCCCATATCGCGCGGATAGCTGATGCCACTCGGCGCAGTCACGTTGTTGAAATTCTTCAGGTTGGGCAGGATGCCGTTGAGGTCCGCGTCAGGCACGCCGAACCACTTGGCCAGCGTGGCCGCGTATTGGTCGACCGAGGTGGTCGGCAGCAGCCGGCCCTGGCCGACGTGCCACTGGTCGTCGTCGGCGGCAGTGTTGCCGATGCTCACCGGCGGTGGCGTGCCGTAGAACGCCTTGCCCTTCACGGCATTGACACCGCCGACCACGAAGTGATGGCTGCCCCAGCCGTGGTCGGAACCATTGCCGTTGCTCGAAAGCGTGCGGCCGAAGTCGGAGGCGGTGAAGGCCGTCACCTTGTCGTCGATGTCCAGAGCTTTCATCTGCCGCTGGAAGGCAAACATGGCCTCGGACAGCCGCAGCATCAGGCCGCCCTGCTTCGTGTCGAGGTCGTCGTGCAGGTCGTAGCCGCCCATGGAAACGAAGAACACCTGGCGCTTCACGCCCAGCGAGACGCGCCCTCGAATGAGGCGGGCCACCATCTTGAGCTGGTCGGCCAGGTTGTTGCCGGTGGGAAAGTTGCCGTTCAGGTCGTCGGGCTGGATGGCGGCGGTGATCTTGCCTTCCGCCTCGACCGCGCGCAGCGTGACCTTGTTGTATTCGTTCTCCAGCGTGTGACTGCGCGCCTGCTGCGCCAGCTGCTGCATGGCCGCCTTGACCGCCGACGAGCCGTAGACGTTGCCCGTGGCGCTGCTCACGCTGTTGATGCGCACCGCGCCGCGCGTGCCAACCTGGTACTGCAGCGCCTCGTCGCCCGACAGGAACACCGCGTTGCCCGCCACCGAGACGCAGGTGAAGAGCGACGCATTGCGCTGCCCGGCCAGCATCAGGTCGCCGAGGTTACCGCCCCAGCCGATGGTGGAGCCCTCGGGCGAGGACGACTGCCAGATCGACTGCTGGTCGTTGTGCGAGAACAGCTTGGACGGAATCGGGAAGTCCTTGCGGTTGGAGCTGTTGAACTGCGCGCGCGTGAGTGGCTTGACCAGCGGGCCGACGTTGAGCTGCACTGCCATCCTGCCCTCGTCGAACAGCGTCGCGAGCTTGGTCATCGCCGGGTTCAGCGCGTACTTGCGTCCGTTGGCTAGCGAGACGGCGGGCTTGAGCTCGGTGGCCGCGAGCGCGGCATCGGACGGCAGCGCGATCGCGCCGCGGATGGCGCTGTACTTCGCGTAGCTGTCGGCGTCGTAGTTGACGAGGGTGTTGGCGTAGTCGTTGCCGCCGAACAGGAAGACGCAGACCAGCGCCTTGTAGTCGTCACCGGGCGCGGCCTGCGCAGCGGCTTCACCCATGGCGGCGAGGTTGAGCGCGAACGGCAGCGCGGTGCCGGCCATCGCGAGCTGGCCCGTGCGGCGCAGGAAGGCGCGGCGCGAATGCTGGGCAGGATTTATCAGGTGCATGGTCGGTTCGCTCCGGCTTCTTCTTTATTACTTCTGGACAAGGTATTCGGGCGAGCCCATCACCAGCAGCACGCCGGCGCAGATGAGGTCGAGCTTGCGGGCGTCGGTGGTGGGGTTCAGCAGCGGCGCCTTGGTCAGCGCGTCGGTGATCAACGCCACGGTGGCGGCCGACAGCTGGTTGCCCGTGAGCAGCAGGTTGAGCCGCCGCACCAGCGCGGCGGGATCGGTCACCAGCGTCTTCTCGGCCGCGTAGTTCGCCACCACGTCCTTGCTGTTGAAGCCGTTCTGCAGAATGCCCTGCATGAAATTGAGGTAGCCGCCCACGCTGGTCTCGTTGACCAGTTGGAACTCGGGCGCCACCAGCTTGTTGCTGGCGATGGCGGTAGAGGGCGGCACGTAGCCGGGCCGGAAGAAGTTGAACACCGAGGGCGAGCGCAGCGGACACTGGCCCAGGCTCTGGCTCGTGTCGGAGGTGTTGCCGATCGCCCAGGTGTCTTGCGCCGAGCCGATGCCGAAGGTGCGGCCCCATTGCACGAGCCGCAGCATAGGTTCGCGCAGGTGGCCGAAGTTCGGGTCGGAAAGACCGGTGGGGCCGCGTGCCTCGTCGTCGAGCAGCACAGCCGCAAATACGCTCTTCATGTCGCCGCGCACGCCCGCGCCGTTGTTGGCGAAGATGTCGGCCACGCGCTTGACGTAGGCCGCGCTGGGGTTGCTGGTAACCAGCCGCTGGATGAGCTGGCGACCGATGAAGGGACCGACGTTCGGGTGGTTGAAAAGCGTGTCGAGCGCGATCTTCAATGCCGCCGGACCGGGTGTGCCGGCGGGCACGGCGGCGCCGAGGAAGCGCGCTTCGAGCATCGAGTGATTACCCGCCGTATACGCCATGGGGCGCGTGGTCCAGGCGTTGGTCTCGATGCGGCTGCTTGCAGCGGGCGGAAGAAAGGCGTTGCGCTCCGCGGAGCGGATGTCGAGGTCGTAGCCGGTGAAGACGCGCGCGAGGTTCGACACGTCGCTCTGCACGTAGGTTTCGAGCGGCTGGCCGTCGGCGCCGGTCTTCACCGTGCCGTCGGCTTCGAGCTGGTACAGGCCGATGGTCATGAGCTGCATGACTTCGCGCGCGTAGTTCTCGTCGGGCTGCCGGCCCGAGGCGTCTTCCTTGCGGTTGCCGCGGGTGTTGAGGTAGAAGCCCATCGCGGGGTTGAGCGAGACGTCTTCCAGCAGCTGGCGGAAGTTGCCGGTGACGCCGTTGGCCAGTGTGTCCCAGTACTGGGCCATCATGGCGGTGGGCCAGCTCGACCCGATCTCGGTGCCCGAGACCACGAAGATTTCGCTGAGGGCCAGTGCCATGCGCTTGCGCACCGGGTCGGCTGCGACCATGAGCTGGCGCCAGATCATCGCGTCGGTGTCGACGGTGCCGTAGGTCTTGCCGTTGACCCATTCCCAGGCCGTGGGCTCGCGCGTCGCGCTGAACTGCTCGCTGAGCCACGGCATGTAGCCCTTGGCGCGCACTGCGGCGACCTCTGCGTCCGAGGCCGAGAACTGCGCTTGCAACAGGAAGCGCGCGGCCTCCGCGTCGTTCTGCGCCTGGGTGTAGTGATAGGGGCCGGTGTCGGGCTGCTCGCCCGGATTGGGGCTGCCGCCGATGGGGAAGCCGAAGCCACCGGAAGAGCCGCCTCCTCCTCCGCCACCACCGCATGCGGCCAGTGCCGCCGCGATGGAGAACGCAGCCGCGGCCTTCAGGGGCCGCGTTGTTTCATCGATTGCCGCCGTCGTTCTTGTTGCTGCATACGCAGGCGGCGCAGTAACGCGCATCACCTCGTCGACCGGGCTTGCGCAGCCGGCCTCGAACTGTTCCACCATGTTCCTCGCTCCTGCGGCGCATCAACGCCGGTCGAGCAATCAAGGCAAGCGGCATGCCCTGTGAAAAACAGCTGGACGGGTGTCTAAAACTGGCGAAGTCACCACATAAATGTGTGCCAATGTGACTTTTTAGTCACCCCTTGAAACAAAATTGGCATGCCAGCACGCATGCCAATGTTTCAGCAAACATTCAGGTGACAGTGCCAGTCGTCAGTCGCGCTCGTCGTCCCAGCCGTTCGGCGGACGATAGGGATAGCCGGGGCCGTAGTAGATGCGGCCGGGCGGCGGGCTGTAGATGGGCGCCGGGCGGTAGTACACCGGTGGCGGCGGCCGGTAGTAGACCGGCGGAGGTGGCTCGTAATAGATGGGGGCCGGATACGGATAGACCGGCGGGGGTGCGTAGTACGGCGCCGGGTAGCCGCCGGCGACATAGCCGGGCGTGCCGATCTGCACTGACCAGCTTCCGCGCGCGTTGGCGGCACCCGCCGCCAGCAATGCACCGGCAACGACGGCACCGATTGCGGCCCACTTGAAAACAGAAGATTGATGTTTGAAGTTCACTGAGGCTCCAAGGCCAAGGGCGGACAGCGCCCAGGTTGATACGCAACGCCCGACGTGTACCCGTGGTGCACCCGTCACCGCGAAGGCTGGTTGCCAAACGTCACTGCCGCGCGGTGCATTGCAACCAACGCTCAACCCGCGATTTCGCGACGCGACAACATCACGTCGCCGCTGTTCGTGTTGAAGGCGATGGTCGGCGCGCTGAAATCGCTGAGCGGCGCGCCCAGGCCGATTTCACCGCGGCCGTGCAGCACGCACTCTTCGCGCCGCAGGGCAATCTCGGTGCTCGGCCCGCCATTGCCATGGAAGCGCACCCAGGTGCCATAGGTGCTGACGTCGATCAGCACGCAACTGCCCTGCCGCAACTCGATGCGCGCATGCAGCCGCGAGACGCGGGGGTCGTTGACCACGAACTGCGCGTCGTCGACGCGACCCAGATGAATCGGGAGCTCTTCGGTGCGGAACATCGACCGCACGTCGAGCCAGGCCAGCTCGATCTGGCCGAAGGAAGAATCCGGCATGCGCAACGGGGCGAGCGCGGCGGGCACGGTGAGGAAGCTCGTCACCTCCTCCTGCCAGTCGATCCGGTGCACGACCGACATCTCGCTTCGACCCCGGATGTTGATGAGGCCCAGGTCGCGGTGCTGCACCGCGCCTTCGCGCAATTGGGAAATGACGGCGTCGGTCACCCAGATCTGGCCGGGGCCGGCCAGGTCGCTCAGGCGCGAGGCCAGGTTGACGGCGTCGCCGTAGCAATCGCCCTCGACCTCGACCACCTCGCCGCTGGCCACGCCGATCTGCAGCGCCATGCGCAACGGCGCCGGCCATGCGAGCAGGCGCTTCTGGTGATAGCGCTGCAGCTCGACGACCGCGTGCGTGGCGGCGGCGCCGCTGGTGAAGATGGCGAACACACCGTCTCCGAGCGACTTCACCACCCGTCCGCCGTGCGCCTGGCACACGCCGCCGATCCATTGCGTCAGCCGCGTCACGGTCTCGGTGGCTCGAGCATTCCCCATGGCCTCGAAGACCCTGGTGCTCCCCGTCAAGTCCGCGAATACGACTGTGGAATTGACACCCATACTGTTGTGATTCTCGATTTCTATCGCAGGTTGTAAATGCTCAGGGCATACGTTCATTTACGCACGGGAGAAACGGTCTTCGCACCTATCGTGTTGACCATATAGGTATACGCCGCGGGCAACGGAGCAGATGCAAGAGGGGCATTCCTCAATTTGTAGTACTTTGGATTACAAAATACAACGTCTGTTAAATACGCTAAGTAAAGCGTGTTGTTTACAAACAAGAAACACCGTTTCAGATCTTGTGAAATGGTTAACTGAGGCTTAAGGTAGCGGCCGTTCTGGCTTCCGGCAATACGCTTTTCGTCCCCATGCTCTTCCGCCGCATTCTTCGTCTGCTGAACGTACCCGGCTTCGGATCCCGCCAGGCGACGGAAAGTCAGCTGGGGCGCATTCGCATGGCGATGCTGTCGGTGCTCCAGGGCCATGGCGGCCACTCGGTGCAGCGCGTGAGCCAGCGCGTGCGCTTTGCGGCCGATGTCGAAGCCCTCTGGTACCTGCGGCAGGACGTGATGATGGCGTTGAGCGCCATCGACGGTGAAACCGCCGCACGCCGCCAGATGAAAACCATCAACAGCATGTTCAAGGGCGGATTGCCCGGTTCGATGGGGCCTCGCGCGCATCAGCGCTTTACCAACAACAACGGTTGAAGTTGCGACGGCCCTTCGGGGCCGTTTTCTTTTTCCTGCTTTCTCCCCCCATTGCCGGGTCAGTGGCCGTGATGATGATGGTCATGGCCGTGATGATCGTCATGCGCTGGCGTGTGACGATGACCCCAGACGAGAAAGACATCGCGCCCCTCCGCCGCCATCGACACCTTCGCACCCACGGGCAGTAGCACCTTCGTGGGCACATGGCCGAACGGCAGTCCCGCCAGCACGGGCACCTTGAGCGATGCGCGCAGCCGGTCGATCACCGTGTTCAGGCCAAAGCCCCGGTCGTAGCCCGGCGCCTTGCGAATGCCCGTGAATTGCCCGAACACGATGGCGCGCTGGCGCGCCAGCACACCGGCCATCTTCAACTGGTCGAGCATGCGTTCGATACGGTACGGGTGCTCGTTGATGTCCTCGATGAAGAGCACGCCCTTGTCCACCACGGGAAAGTACGGCGTGCCGATCAGGCTGGCCAGCACGCAAAGGTTGCCGCCCCACAGCACCGCGTCTTGCACGGGCTTGAACTTCAGGTCTGCATCGCGCGCCGGCATGCGCCAGCCGGTGCCTTCGCCCTGCCCCGTAACGAGGTCGTCGAAGCAGGCTTCCATGATGTCGTCAGCGCCGGCCTCGGCACCGAAGTCTTCGCCGACCGCAGGGCCCGACCAGGTCACGGCGCCGGTCTTGACCAGCAGTGCGTTCTGCAGTGCGGTGAAGTCGCTGCAGCCGACGAACTCGGTGCCCTTGTCGATCGCCTTGGCCACGGCCTTGTACGGAATGGCGTCGAGGATGCGCGTGAGGCCATAGCCACCGCGTGAAATGAGCGCCACGTCGGCGCCACTCGCGGCCGCGCGTGAAATCGCGGCGAGCCGCGTGGCGTCGTCACCCGCAAAGCGTTGATGCACCGAGAGTGCCGCATCGTCGACTTCGACTTCATGGCCCAGTGCCTTGAGCCGCTTCACGCCGCGCCGGAAGGCGGCCTTGTCGCGCACCGCGCTGGAGGGGGAATAGATGTAGATGTGTTTGGTCACGTGTTCGAGTATCCCATTGCGTTTCGCGCCTGCAGCACGAACGTTCGGGCTTGCATCAGCGTTGGTCCCGACGATGTGGCGATGGGGCCGAGCGCGCGCAGCGCGGCTTCGTAGCCACGGTCGGGGAAAGGTGCGCGCCATGCGTCTTCGATGTGCTCGTAGCCCTCAGATACGACGAGCGCCGCCGCGAAGCGTTCAGGTGCCGCGGCCATCAGCAGCGCGGCCAGGTCGGCGGCGGCCGCGCTGTGCGCGAGCACCATGGTCGCCGGTGCGGGCTGCACGCGGGCCAGCCATTCGAGCAGCACGTCGCGGTGCCATTCGAGGCGATGCGGTGCTTCGCGCTTTGGCTTGTCGCTCTTGCCGAAGCCGATCAGGTCAGGCACGAGCGTGCGCAGCCCGGGCAGGCCCGCGAGATGCCGGAAGAAGTAGCCCCATTCGCCGGGGCCGTGCAGGCACAGGCAGCAGGCGGCGTCGCCACCTTCATCGATGTAGTGCATGCGCCAGCCCTGCTGGCTCGGCAGGTCCTGCACGTACTGCGGTGCGAAGCTGTAGCCGGCCAATGCGTCGAAGCGTTCCGCTGGCGTGCGCAACGCATCGTCGCGCAAGGGCTCGGCCTGTGCGCGCGCGGCGCTTCGGCGTTGCTGGAAGAAGGCCTGCAGCACTGCAGCGCATTCCTGCGCCAGCACGCCGCCCTGCACCTGCGTGTGATGGTTCAGCCGCGGCTCGGCGAAGAGATCGAGCACCGAGCCGGCCGCGCCGGTCTTCGGATCGGCCGCGCCATACACGACGCGCGCCAGGCGCGAATGCAGCATGGCACCCGAACACATCGCGCAGGGCTCGAGCGTGACGAACAGCTCGCAGCCGTCGAGCCGGTAGTTGCCAAGCGCAGCGGCGCCAGCGCGCAGCGCGTTGATCTCGGCATGCGCGCTCGGGTCGTGCTGCGCGACCGGCGTGTTGCGCCCCGTCGCGATCAGCTGGCCATCCTTGACCAGCACCGCGCCGACGGGCACCTCGCCTGCCTCGGCGGCAAGCCGCGCCTGGGCGAGCGCGAGCGCCATCCAGTGCTCGTCTTTCGCCGCCAGCGTTGGAAGGGCCTCAGTTGTCATCCGGCATCTGCCGCGCCTTCGCCGCCGCGTCGAGCGCTTCCTTGACTTGCTGCTGCACCTGCTGCGCCTGATCGCGCGCATTCGCAGGCGCTTCGCCGGCGGCCGGTGCGACAACGCCGGGCACGGCCGGCCGCGTGGAAGAAGCCATGCTCGTCATCTGCTTCTTCGCGACCAACCCGACGATCACCAGCGCCAGCACAAGGCCGATCAGCCCGAACGCGCGCATCTCAGCGTCCTTCCGCCACGGTTGCCGCGGCGTTCATGCCGAGGCGATCCATCCACACGGCAAGCGCCTGCTCGTCCGGCGTGCCTGCGCTGTAGACCGCATGCATTGCCGCATGCGACTCGCGGCGATGCTGGTTGAGCTTGATCTTGCATTGCAGCGCCGTCACGCGCAACTCGAAGCCGACGATGCCGGCCAGCATCTTGAGCTGGAATTCCTCGCCCAGGTCGCGCCACTGCTGCGCGTAGGCGGGCTCGTGCTCGCCGATGAGCTTCTTGAGCAGTGTGTCCTTGTCGGACGGCTCCTCGATCAGCCGGGCCTCGACCGTGCAGTGCACGGCCAGGTAGTTCCACGTCGGAACGCGGGCCAAGTCGGGATAGACCGAGGGCGAAAGGTACGAGTGCGGACCGAGAAAGGTCACTGCCGCCTTGGACCGCGCCTGCAGATAACGCCAATGCGGATTGGGCTTGGCGCAATGGCCCCACAGCACAAGCTCATCGCCCTCTCGCTGCTCGGCCACCAGTGGCAGGTGCGTGACGTACGGCAGTCCGTCGTCGTCGTTCGAGATCAGACTCGCGAACGGGTGCGAGCGCATCAGTTCCAGCGCGATGGCCGGGTCCTTGGCATTGAACTGCGGGGGCATGTACATGGGGCGGTTTCCTCGTGGAGAAACGCCATTGTCCCCGAGCCGCCTATCTTGCGCGCGGAGCTTCCAGCAGTTTCACCATGGCGATGTAGCCACGCGCCTTCGCCAGCTGCAGCGGCGTGTTGCCCTGGCGGTCGGTCAGCTTGAGATTGGCGCCAGCCTCGACCAGCGCGGCCAGCGTGCGCTGGTGGCGTGGGCCGCCGTCGCCGAGCACGATGGATTCGATCACTGCCGTCCAGTGCAGGTTGTTGACATGGTCGAGCGGCGCGCCGGCGGCAATCAACTTGCGCACCACCTCGTCATGCCCGAGGTGTGCCGCCGCGATCAGCGCCGTGCCGTCGTAGCGGCTCGTTGTCTGCCCGGGCTTGGCACCGAGCGAAAGCAGCAGCGAGAGCGTCGCGGCATCGTCGGCCACGGAGGCGATGGTGACCGCGTCGTAGCGGTCGTCTTCGAGCAGGTCGAGGTTGGCGCCGGCCTTGGCCAGCAGCTTGATCGCCTCGCGCTGCCGAGCATGCGTGGCGACATGCAGCGGCGTGCGACCGCGCGTGTCGCGCGCATCGAGATTGGCGCCCGAGGCGATCAGCGCCTTCAGCTTTGGCAGGTCGCCATGCCACGCAGCCTGGTGCAGCCCTTCGTAGGCCAGCACCTCGGCCGCCAGCGGCGGCACCTGGGCGAGCGCGCCTACCGTCACGCCCAACCCGAGCGCAGCCGCCAGCACCCCCGACCAGATACCGCGCGCCACCATCAGAGCAGACCTTTGACCTTCTCGAGCGCCGCGTTGGCGCACTGCTCATCGAGGTGGCCGCCGGGCGCGCCGCCCACGCCAACCGCGCCGATCACTTCATTGCCCGACTTGATCGGCACACCGCCACCCAGCACCAGGAAGCCCGGCAGGTACACCAGGTTGGCGGCGGCCGGGTTCTTCTGTGCGCCTTCCATCATGGCCTGCGTCGGGCTCTTGGCCGAAGCCGAAGTCCAGGCCTTGCGCTCGCTCGATGCCAGCGTGTGCGGGCCGGCGTTGTCGGCGCGCTGCACGGCACGCACGGTCCCGGCGCGGTCGACCACGGTGGCCGCCACGTTGTAGCCGTTGGCAGCGCAGGCCGCCACGGCTTCGGCCGCGATCTGGTTGGCCAGCACGAGCGACATGTTCTTTTCGGTGCGCACCGCAGGTGCGGGCGTCTGGGCCTGGGCGACGGAAGCGGCGAGCAGAACGGCGAGGCCGCCGAGGCGAAGGATGGATTGCATTGTTCGTTTTCTCCAGTGAAACGGGTGGTTGCGCCGGCTGTTGCCGACAGCTGCGCCACTGTAGAAAACATGCGCCGCCGCAGCCATTCGTACGGCTACGCCCGGCACTCCGTAGAACTACGGAGCGCTGTCCACCAGCACGGCATAGCGCCGGATCAGCTGCGCGAGCGAATCGCAGTCGAGCTTGGCGAACAGGTTGGCGCGGTGCGTCTCGACCGTGCGCGGCGACAGCGCCAGCGTGCGCGCGATCTCCTTGTTGGTGAGCCCCTGCACGATGAAGGCCAGCACCTCGCGCTCGCGCTCCGACAGTTGCGCCACCCGCTCGCGCGCCGCGTTGTCGGCCTGCGAGCGTTGGCGCGAGCGCACGTGCTGCCGCACCGCCTGCTGCAGCGCCTCAAGCAGTTGCTCGTCGTCCACCGGTTTTTCGAGGAACTCCGCTGCCCCGGCCTTGAAGGCGCGGCGGCACATCTCGACCGTGCCGTGGCCCGTCAGCATGATCACGGGCTGGTCGACACCCTGCGCCACCAGCCGGTCGAGCACCGTAAGACCGCTGATACCGGGCATGCGCACGTCGAGCACGATGGCGCCCACGCTTGCGCGATCAAAGCCGTCGATGAAGACCTGCGGGTCGGCCCAGGCCTGCACGCGCAGGCCGACCGTGCCGATCAGCAGCGACAGGCTGTCACGCACCGCCTGGTCGTCGTCGATCAGGTGGACCAGCGGGGATTGCGGCTGATGGGTGCTCGGTATGTTCATTGAGACGGCGCAACAAGCGGAAGCAGCAAGGTGAAGCGCGCACCGCGCGGCGAGGCATTGGCCGCGCTCAGGCTGCCGCCCATGCCGCTGGCCAGCGTTTCGCTGAGGCTCAGGCCGAGGCCCAGCCCGCCTTCGCGTGTGCTGAAGAAAGGTTCGAAGAGGCGCGGCAGGGCTTCGGGGGCGATGCCGCGTCCGTTGTCGGTCACGGTCAGCACGCCCTCCTGCCCATTGCGGCCGACGGATACGACGAGGCGCCGCTCGGCCGCCGGCACGAGGTCGAGCGCCTGCAGCGCGTTCATCAGCAGGTTGTGCACGATCTGTTCGAGCGCCACCGCCTCGGCCTGTACGCGCACCGGCGCCTGCGCAGTGGCATCGAACTGCGCGGTGATCGCGTGTTTGGTGAACTCCGGCACCAGCAGGTGCATGGCGCTGCGCACTACCTCCTGCAGCACCAGCGGCTTCGCTTCTTCGCCACCCGCCTCAGGCCGCTCGATGACGCGGCGAAGGCGCCCCACCACACCGGCCGCGCGGCGTGCCTGCTCCACGGCCTGCCCCATCGCGTCGCGTGCCGTGGCCAGGTCGGGAGGGTCGTCGTCGAGCAGGCGGCGCGCAGCCTGCGCGTTGGCCAGCACAGCCGTGAGCGGCTGGTTGAGTTCGTGCGCCAGGCCGGCCGACAACTCGCCCAGCGCATTGAGCCGCGCGACCTGCCCGAGCCGCAGCAGTTCTTCGGCCCGCCGCCGCGCAACCCGCTGGCGCTGCGCGGCCCACAGGCCCGCCAGCAACACCGCAATCGCCACGGCCCAGCCGGCGATGCCACGCCACGGCAGTTCTCCCCAGCCCACCTGCCGCTCGGCAACGAGGTCGAACGGCTGGCTCGGCGACGCCAGTGGCTTTGTCAGGTCGAAGCGCCAGCCATTCGCGGCCGGCACGCCCGGTTGCAGCACCAGTTGCTGGCCGTCGCGCTGCAGGCTCAGCCGCACGGGGCTGCGCTGCGGGTTCATAGGCCAGTCGCGCCACGGCACGGAGCCGGCCAGGTCGATGTCGAGTGCATAGCTGAACGGTGTGGCGCCGATCACCAGCACGTAGCGGCCGTGGGCCAGGTCGAGAATCGCCAACTCTGCGCGCTGCTGGCTGCGCGAGCGCGCCTCCGCCGCGGCCAGTGCGCTGGCCTGCGCGCTGTCTGCCCAGGGCTCATCACGGTCGCGCCGCTGCACGCGCAGGATCGACGAGTACACGGACGGCAGCCGCTGCTCCGGATGGTCCGCGCCGGTGCTCGGCTCCAGCAGCGCAAGCGTGGCCAGCACCGCGTCGTACTGCACCATCTGCTGGCTCATGAGCCGGTGCGCGATGCGCACGTCAGTCTCGAAGTCCTGATGCATCTGCGCCAGCTCTGCGCGCGCGATCCACACCGCGCCCACGGCGGTGAGCGCCAGCCATGCCAGCCACCAACCACCCTGCGTACGCAACCACTGTTTCATGGCGCGGATTGTGCCCGGCGCGGCAGGCGCCTTCGATGTTGGCCCAGAATGCGGGTCCAGACATGGCTGAAGTACAGGACTCCCTTTTCCCCGAACTGCCGCGCCCTCAAGAGGCGGCTGCGGCCCCCGCCCCCGAGCCACCCGCGAAAAAGAAATCGCGCACCGGCACGGTCGAGCCCGCGCCCACCGACCCGGAGCTGGTCGAGCTCGCCGCAGCACTGCCGCCCAAGCTGCGGCTAGGCACCTCGTCGTGGAGCTATCCGGGTTGGGCCAACCTGGTGTGGGACGGCGAATACGCCGAGACCGTGCTGTCGAAAAACGGCCTCTCCGCACTGGCGAAGCACCCGTTGTTCCGCACCGTGAGCCTGGACCGCAACTTCTACCGCGCCCTCACAGCCAGCCAGTACGCACGCTACGCGGCCATGGTGCCCGACGACTTCCGCTTCGTGGTGAAAGCGCCGAGCCTTGTCACCGATGCCACCGTGCGCGATGAAAGCGGACGCGGCATGCAGGCCAACCCCGTCTTCCTCAGCAGCGAGATCGCGCGGCAGGAATTCGTGCTGCCCGCGCTCGAAGGCCTGGGCCATCGCATCGGCGTGCTGGTGTTCCAGCTGAGCCCGATTCCCGGGCACATCCTCGCCGACCAGCCCGCGCTGCTCGCGCGCATCGCGGCAATGCTCGAATCGCTGCCCGACCTCACATCGGTCGCGCCCGACGCGGTAGTAGCCGTCGAGGTGCGCGACCCGCAACTGCTGAACCCCGCCTTTGCCGAAATGCTGCGCAGCGTGCGCGCCACCTTCTGCATGGGCCTGCACGCCAAGATGCCCCCCATCGAAGAGCAATTGCCCATGCTGCGCGCGCTGTGGCCCGGCCCGCTGGTGTGCCGCTGGAACCTGCACCGACGCCACGGCCGCTTCGGCTACGAAGATGCGGAAAAGCTCTACGGCCCGTTCGACAAGATCGTCGACCCCGATCCCGAGACGCGCGAGGCACTGGCCAAAGTGATTGCGGGCACCACCCGTGCAGGCCAGAACGCCTTCGTCACCGTGAGCAACAACGCCGAAGGCTGCGCACCGCTGACCATCGCACAGCTGGCGCGCGACCTCACCGGCCTGACGTCGCGTTAGCCGATGTTCTGCTTGGCAGCGACCGTCATCTCGACCTCGACGGTCGCATTCTTCGGCAGCGCATAGACACCGACCGCCGTGCGCACATGCACGCCGGCATCGCCAAACACGCGGTGCAGCAGGTCGGATGCGGCATCGGCCACCTCGCTCTGCTGGGTGAAGTCGGCTGTGCACTGCACGAATACGCCGACGCGCAAGACCTTCTCTACCGCATCGAGAGAACCGAGCGCACGCCGCAGCAGCGCGAGGCTGCGCAGTGTGCTGATCTGCGCGCCTTCACGGGCCTTGTCGAGCGACACCGCGTCACCGACGCGGCCGGTAACCACCACCGTGGTGCCCACGCGCGGCACCTGGCCGCTGAGGTAGATCGTGCGGCCGTCGCGCACCAGCGGCACGTAGTGGCCGCCGGCGATGATTTCGCCGTCGAAGCTGTGGCCGAGCTCGGCGGCAATCTGGTCGGCGATCTGGTCCCGGGTCTTTTCTGCTGTCATGGCTGTTCCGTGAAGGGGAGCGTCATTGTCGCCAGCCCTTTCGCGGCAGAACAGATACAGACGGTGCGGACAAGAGGCAGAACAGATCAGCCCTCGAACGCGAGAAACACCCGCCCGCCTTCGATCTTCACCGGGTAGCTGCGCAGGTCTTCCGTGAGCGGCGCGCACATCGCCTTGCCCGTGCGCACGTCGAAGCGCCCCTGGTGCAGTGGGCATTCGATCTCGTGGCCTTCGAGAAAGCCGTCGCACAGCCGCGCGTGGCCGTGCGTGCAGATGTTGTCGGTGGCGTGAATGCCGTCCTCGGTGCCGTAGAGGGCGATGTCCCTCCCCTGCACCTCGATACCCACCACGTCGTCGGAGGGAACGTCGTCGACTGCCGCGGCGTCGACCCAGGTCATCGTGCTCATGGTTGCTTTCAGATGGGGTAGATGATGGAGTTCGGGATCATTTCGCTGTCGAACACGCACAGGCGCGTGGCGAACTTCAGGCCCTCGGGCGTGGGCACCACGGTGTCGAGGTAGCGCCCCACGTTGAACACGGTCGAGGCCTGGTCGAGCTTGGTGCGGAACACCGCGTAGTTGGCCTCGCTGTGAATCGTGCCGTTGTCATCGACCTTGTGCACCAGCGGCAGTCCGACGACGTGGCGCTGGTAGTACGGGTCGTGGAACAGCGTCTCCTTGATGCCGTAGACCCGGTCTTCCAGCATGCCCCGGCTCTCGAAGGAGAGCGTGGCCAGCGGCAGGTTGCGCTCGTGGTTCTCGCGCGGCTGCAGGCGGTAGCTGCATTGCTCGATGAAGAACGCGGGCCACAGGTCCCAGTTGCCGGAATCGACGGCATGCGCGTAGGCCGCGTAGAGCCGCGACAGATCGAGATAAGTGTTGGCGTCGAGGTTCGTCATGCTTCCATCACCTCGCGCCAGTAGCGATACATGCCGCGGATCAGCGTCTCGGTCACCATATGGTCAGTGTTCTCGACCTCGCGTCCGCCGAGCTCGGCCAGCGTGCGGTGGAAGGGCTTCTGCTCGAAGCCCTCCTGCGAGAACTCGATCACCTCGCCGTCGTCGGCCGAGACGAAGCCGGCTGGCCCGAACAGATTGGCCTGGCGCAGGCGTCGCTGCGTCATCTCCTCGGTGTCGTCCGCGAAGCCGAAGTGCGTCCAGACGAAATCGAAGGCGTCGTGCCCCACCGGCTGGATATGCCGCGTCGACACGCTGTTGACCTGCTGCTGCAGGATCAGGCTCGGAAACAGCGTCATCATCACCGCGGTCGGCCCGCCCCACCAGGGCTCGGGCACGATGTCGAGAAAGCGCGGATCTTTCAGCTGCATGCTCTCCTTGAAGCTCGACACCTGCGTGACCTGCGCAGCCTTGCCGGCGTTGCCGCGCGTGGAAATCATGGCGGCGTGGCGGCCGCGAGCGTCCATCTTCAGCTCCGACTTGTTGTCTGCGCGCCAGAGCCCGAAAGTGACGAACCAGGTGTGCAGCAGGCCCGGGTGATACGGGTCCTTGATGTTCTCCTGCATGAGCTTCCAGTTGCCCGGAATGCGCTGGCGGTTGTAGCCGAGGATGGTGAGCTTGCGCCCATCGAACAGGCGGTCGAAGTAATGAAGGATGTCGGGGCCGAGGAAGTCTTCGAACGACTCGATTTCATGGTCGAACGACGCGAACACCACGCCGCCGCGCGAGGCCACCTTGAGCTTGGTGAGGCCGTGCTCCTCGGTCTTGAAGTCGGCCGGCATGCCGCCGTTGACCTTGCCGTCCTGCTTCACGCCGCGGCGAAACGGCACGCCCTGAAGGTCGCCCTTGAGCGTGTAGTTCCACTGGTGGTAGGGGCAGACGAACTCTTTTCGGTTACCCTGGCGCTCGCGGCAGAACTGCATGCCGCGGTGAGCGCAGACGTTCTCGAAGACGTGGATGGCACCCTCCTCGTCGCGCGACATGACGACCGAGCGCTCGCCGATGGTGGTGCGCTTGAAGTCGCCCGGGTTCGGGATCTCGGCTTCCAGGCCGACGTAGCACCAGTGCTTTTCGTAGAAGAAGCGCTGCAGCTCCTTCTTGTGCAGTGCCTCGTCGGTATAGGCCATGAAGGGAATGCGGCTGCTCTTTTCGCTTTCCCATTTCAGCTCGATGGGGAACACGGCTTGCGTGGTCATCGCGGGTCTCCTTTTCTTTTTTCGTGGGTCTTTGCTTCAGGTGCCTTGCAGGTAGAAGGCATCGGCATGGGTTTGCTCGGGGGCAAGGCCGCGTCCGCGCACCAGTTGCGTCACGGCTTCGACCATCGGCGGCGAGCCGCAGAGGTAGGCGCGCCAGCCATCGAGGCTGCCGGGCCAGTCGGCGCGGATGGCATCGGTAATGAGGCCGACGCGCTGGCCGTCGCGCGAGGGGCCGGTGACGACGATCACGTGGACGTTCAGGCCAGGGTGCTGCGCCTGCAGCTCGCGCAGTTCACCCAGGCCGTAGACGTCGGCATCGGAGCGCACGCCCAGGTAGAGGTGAATGGCCTGCTTGAGCCCCGCCGCGATGGCGCCCCGCACGATCGACAGGATGGGCGCCAGCCCCGTGCCACCCGCTGCGCAGAGCATCGGCCCTCGATGCTTCGTGCGCAGGTAGGCCGTTCCCAACGGCCCGCTCACGCGCACAGAATCGCCTACGCACAGTTGCTCGAAGATGTGCGCCGTGACTCGCCCGCCGGGCACCCTGCGCACGTGGAATTCAAGCTCCGAGTCGTGGCTCAGCCCCGCCATCGAATACGGCCGCGCCAGGTCGGGCGCGAATTGCAGCTGCGCATACTGGCCTGGAGAAAACTCCAACGGCTTGTTCGGCTTCAGGCGCAGGCGCCGGATGTCATGCGTGAGCACGTCGATGCCCGTGACAGTGGCCTTGAGGATGCGCGCCGGGTGTACCACCACTTCGTCGGGCTCCGGGATCTCGATGGCGCAGCTTTCGGTCAGCGTGCTCTGGCAGGCCAGCACGTAGCGCTCGCCTTGCCCGTCGGGCCGGATCGCGTCCTGGCCAGCGTCGAGCACCTGGCCCGAAACCACCTTGCAGCGGCAGGTGCCGCAGCGCCCCGACATGCAGCTGTACGACACCGGCACATGGTGCTCGCGCAGCACTTCGAGCAGGTTCGCGCCGGGGCGAACTTCGAGGGTACGGGCAAGGGGGTGAATATGCAGGTCCATCGTGGGGTTCTCTTGCGCCGGCGTCATGGCCGGCTTGTCTCTGGGGCCGGATGATGCGCGGCCGCTGCCAATTGACCAATAGAATTTGGTGAATCCTCTGCATCACCACGATGAATAAAGGTGCGCCATGCAACTCAAGGACATCGACCTCAACCTGCTGCTGGTGTTCGACCGCATGCTGGCCGAGAAACGCGTGTCGGCCGTGGCCGAGTCACTCGGGCTCTCGCAGCCGGCCATCAGCAATGCGCTGGCGCGGCTGCGCAAGCTGCTGGGCGACGAGCTGTTCCTGCGCACTGCGCGCGGCATGGAGCCCACGCCCTTCGCGCTGCAGCTGGCCGAACCGGTGGCCTACGCGATGGGCGCGCTGCACACGGCGCTCAACCAGCAGGTGGTGTTCGACCCCGCCACGAGCACGCGCGGCTTCACGCTCGCGATGACCGACATCGGCGAGATCTACTTCACGCCACGGCTGATGGAGGCGCTGTCCGCGGCAGCGCCCGGCGTGACCATCAGCACGGTGCGCAACAACACCGCGACCAGCCTGCGCGATGAGCTGGAAGCCGGCCACGTCGACATCGCCATCGGCCTGCTGCCGCAGCTGAAAGCCGGCGTGTTCCAGCGCCGGCTGTTCCTGCAGCGCTATGTGTGCATCTTTTCAAAGGAGCATCCGCTCGCACGCAAGCGCAGCGTGTCGCTCAAGGACTTCAGCGCGGCCGACCACGTGCAGGTGCAGGCGGCCGGCACGGGCCATGGCAAGGCCGACGACGTGATGGCGGCTCAGGGCATTCACCGGCGTATCAAGCTCAAGGTGCCGCACTTCGTGGCCATCGGCCACATCCTGCGCTCCAGCGACATGATCGCGACCGTGCCCGAGCGGCTCGCGCAGAGCATCGCCGAGCCTTTCGGGCTGGTGTGGCGCCCTCACCCGGTGGCACTGCCGCAGATTGCGATCAATCTGTTCTGGCACGCGAAGGCGCACCGCGACCCGGGCAACCAATGGCTGCGCGGGCTGCTGTTCGACAACTTCGCGGACGGCGATTGATCGCGACTGGCAGGGAGACGCGGCACGCTCGCCTCAGGCGACCGCAGTGTTGTCAGGCCACCGCCCCAGCACCTCGTGCACGCCCTCGCCGACGTGACTGTCGATCAGAACGAGTGAACCTGCGGTCCACCGGACTGGCGCTTCGAGCGCGTGCTTCTCGAGCTTGCGCCGCGCGTAGGCGACGGTCATGTGCGGCGTGAATGAGCGCGAGGGTTTCAGGCCGGCATCGGCCAGTGCCTCGCCCAGACGCTGCCTGAAAGCCCGCAGGGCTGAGACGCTCTCCTCATCGTCGGCGCACAGCACCAGCGCGCCTTTCGCGTAGCTCATGGATTTCTCGAAAACGACATCGAATACCGGCACAGGCACCGAGGCAGCAGCGTTCGAAGCCTGCGCCACCTTGTCGGCCGGCACCTGCGCGTAGTCGCCGAGATCGAACAGCGTGACATGCAGGCGATGCGCCTCGACCAGCGTTCCCTTCAGGGCGTGTTGCGAATTCATGCGCTCGCCGAGCGCGGCGATCATCGCGGCGTCTTGCATGTCGGGGAGCAGTGCGAAAAAGAGTGCGTGCGGCAGTGGTTCCTTGCGGAGCACCTTGCTTCGTGGACGCGGCAGGGGCCGCGGCGGGGGATCGATTCCGGGAAGAAAAAGCTGTTCTGGCATTGCTCCGATCATCGCGCATCGAGAGTGCGCTTCATGAGCCCTTCAGCAAGCACAAAGCTCTTCTTCAGATTGGAATTTGAGAATCGTCGCACGCCGGTGACCGGGTTAAACAGCCGGTCACGCGTCGCACAAATCTCAACAGCTCCAACCAGGAATTTCATCTTGAAGCATTCGCTTGCCTGCTCTGCCCTCGCCGCACTTTTGCTCGGCACCACTGCCATCGGCGCGCACGCCGCCGCTCCGAACGCAGATACCGGACTCTATGTAGGCGGCGCCATCGGCCGCTCGAGCTACAGCCTGCCGTCGTCCAACCGCGTGCCCGTGCCGTGGGGCGGCGAGAAGAGCAGCAAGGCCGGCACGGCCTACAAGCTCTACGGCGGCTACAGGCTGACGGAAAACTTCGGTGTGGAAGCCGGCTATGCGCGCCTCGGCCGCGTAAGCCAGTGGAGCTCGGGCGGCGCCTACTCCCGCCTGCAAAGCGGCACGGGCCAGGTCTTCTACGCAGCCGCCACCGCGCGCCTGCCGCTGGGCGATTCCTTCGCCATCAACGGCCGCCTCGGTGTTTCGCGTGGACGCATTTCCGGCGACAACAACTGGGTGCCGGTCAACCAGCGCATCTCGGGCAGTTCGACCGGCGTGATGGCGGGCTTCGGCGCGGAGTACCGCGTGACGCAGAACCTTGCCATCACCGCGGACTACGACTACTTCGGCAAGCTGTCGAAGCAGGCCAAGGGCGGCATGCTGACGGTGGGTCTGAAGGCGAGTTTCTGAGCAAGAAGAGTGGCGCGCCGCCAACCCGAGAAGTCATCCTGCGGGAGGACTCGCTCGGTTACTCGGAAGGGAAAGCGGGCAGTGGCCCCTCGGAAGCAATATCCGTCCATGCGCTTACAGCCTTCCAGCGCTCGGCAGCGGCATTTCTCGCCGCGTCAGCTCCAAGTGCTCCTTGGAATGCGTCCGAGCCGAGGAGGATGTGAGGCGGCAGACGATCGGCTCCAGCGACACCGACTACAACCTGCGCGACCTTTTCAGGATCGCTTGGTTCATTGCCCCAATATGCTTCCAGTTGCCGGACGGTTTCCCCAACCGAGGCTTCATAGTCCGGCAACATGGCAGGCACGCTTCCAAACGCTCGCTTACCCCAATTCGTGCGCATGCCGCCTGGTTCGAGTGCGGTCACTTTGACTCCAAACGATGCGGACTCAAGAGCGACGGTTTCGGCAAAGCCGCCTACCGCCCACTTGGCAGCAACGTAAGCAGCATTGCCGGCCAAGGCCGACCTCCCACCGACGGACGAGATCTGGATGATGTGACCACTCCTCTGTTGGCGCATCACAGGAAGGGCAGCCCGCGTGAGGTTCACGACACCAAAGAAATTGGTTTCCACAACACGGCGAAAGTCGCCCGATGAAACCTCTTCAAATGGCCGCGTTTCACCAAATCCCGCATTGTTTACGAGAACATCAAGGCGCCCAAAAGCAGAGATGGCAGCGTCTACCGCTGCGACGCCCTCTCGCTCATCGGTAACGTCGAGACGGACCGGGATGACGCGGGAACCATAAGACTTGACCAAGTCATCCAACTGGCTCACATCACGCGCAGTCGCGACGACGCGGTGGCCCGCCTCCAGCGCTTTAGCTGTGATTGCCCGGCCCAAGCCGGAGCCGCTACCCGTAACAAGCCATACCTTAGACATATTCGATCTCGTATCCATCAGTTTGTGATGGGGTCTGACTCTATGCATGGCTGCAGGTGGTCGGTAGCCTGATCCTTCCCGATCATTGCCTGATCGTCTTGCCGGGCGCGGATTTCTTGTCCGAGCAGCAGCCCGCTGGGCACAATGACTCCATGGTTCTGATAAATGACGCCCAGCTTCAGCTGGCTCGGCCCGATGAAGATTCGGAGGGCGTGTGGCTGCGCGCGCGCCTTCGCTCACATCTATTGGCGCGCTTGCCTAAAGCTGGCGACCACGTATCCGCGTTGCCCGGCCTGACTCTGTATCGCCGCGATGGCCCCACCGAACCCGCCTCGATGCTTTACGAGTCCAGCGTCGGCTTCGTCGTTCAGGGCCGCAAGCGTGTCGTCCTGGGCTCGGATGCCTATGAATATGACGCGGCCAAATTTGTCCTGACGGCGGTGGATCTACCCACGATCTCGCATGTGCTGGAGGCCAACCCCAGCCGCCCCTGCCTGTCCATGATGTTGAAGCTGGACTTTGCCTTGGTGCAGGCGATCGGAGGGGAGATCGACCTGCAAGGCATCGCCGCGACGAGCAACGCCGAATCCGGCATGACTTTCGGGCACATGACCACGGAACTGCTTGACGCTTTCGTGCGACTTTCCGCGCTTGCTGACAAACCGCAGGACATCGCGATCATGGCGCCGCTGGTGCTGCGCGAAATTACATATCGCCTGCTCATGGGGCCGTCGGGCGGTCATCTTCGTCGCATTGCCAGACAAGATCCCCGGCGCGACAAGATCCTGACTGCAATCGCTTGGCTACGCGAGCATTACGCTGAAGCGATCCGCATCGAGGATCTGGCGGAAATAGCGGCAATGGGTGTTTCGACTCTGCACCATCACTTCAGCGCCATCACGCACATGAGTCCGCTGCAATATCAAAAGCACATTCGGCTCCATGAAGCACGACGTCTGCTGTTGACCGAGGGGCTGGACGCGACCTCCGCCGCGTATCGTGTCGGCTATGAAAGCGTGACCCAGTTCAGTCGCGAGTACAGGCGGCTGTTCGGCAATCCGCCCATTCGCGACATCGCACTGCTACGCGGCGACTTGGATGAACAGCCCGGCAATCCCTGAACGATTTCGGAGTCAGTGGCGGCGATTGCCGGCGTCCCGGAGAGCCCGCTGCCACTGCTCGATTTCGTCACTCCCACTCGATCGTCGCCGGCGGCTTGCTCGAAACGTCGTACGTCACGCGATTGATGCCCCGCACTTCATTGATGATGCGGCCCGACACCTTCTTGAGCAGCGCATAAGGCAGCTCGGCCCAGTCGGCCGTCATGAAGTCGCTGGTCTGCACGGCGCGCAGTGCCACCACGTAGTCGTAGGTGCGGCCGTCGCCCATCACGCCCACGCTCTTCACGGGCAGGAACACGGTAAAGGCCTGGCTCGTGAGGTCGTACCAGGTCTTGCCCGTTTCGGCGTCGGTGAAGTTGCGCAGCTCCTCGATGAAGATCGCGTCGGCGCGGCGCAGCAGGTCGGCGTATTCCTTCTTCACTTCACCGAGGATGCGCACGCCCAGGCCCGGGCCGGGGAACGGATGGCGATACACCATCTCGGGCGGCAGGCCGAGTGCCACGCCGAGTTCGCGCACTTCGTCCTTGAACAGGTCGCGCAGCGGTTCGAGCAGCTTCAGGCCAAGCTGCTCGGGCAGGCCGCCCACGTTGTGGTGGCTCTTGATGGTGACGGCCTTCTTGCTCTTGGCGCCGCCAGACTCGATGACGTCGGGATAGATAGTGCCCTGCGCCAGGAAGGTCGCACCCTTGTGGCCACCGTCGCCCGCCTTGAGCTTGGCGGCCTCCTGCTTGAACACGGTGACGAACTCGCCGCCGATGATCTTGCGCTTGGCTTCAGGGTCGCTCACGCCTGCGAGCTTGCCGAGGAACAGGTCGCTGGCGTCGACGCGGATCACCTTCGCGTGCAGCTTGCCTTCGAACATCTCCATGACCATGTCGCCCTCGTTCAGGCGCAGCAGGCCGTGGTCGACGAACACGCAGGTCAACTGGTCGCCGATGGCGCGGTGGATGAGCGCGGCTGCCACGCTCGAATCCACGCCGCCCGAAAGGCCGAGGATCACTTCCTCGTCGCCCACCTGCTCGCGGATTTTCTCGACGGCTTCGGCGATGTGGTCGCGCATGACCCAGTCGGGCTTGGCGTCGCAGATGCCGAGCACGAAGCGCTCGATGATCGCCTTGCCCTGCACGGTGTGCGTCACTTCGGGGTGGAACTGTAGCGCGTAGTAGCGGCGCGCCTCGTCGGCCATGCCGGCGATGGGGCAGCTGTCGGTGCTTGCCATGAGCTTGAAGCCCGGTGGCAGTTCGGTGACCTTGTCGCCGTGGCTCATCCACACGTTGAGCATGCCGTGGCCTTCAGGCGTGGTGAAGTCGGCAATGTCCTTCAGCAGCGCGGTGTGGCCATGGGCGCGTACGGCCGCGAAGCCGAACTCGCGCTTGTGGCCGCCCTCGACCTTGCCGCCGAGCTGGTGCGCCATGGTCTGCATGCCGTAGCAGATGCCGAGCACGGGCACGCCGAGGTCGAACACGGCCTGCGGTGCCTTGTCGGTGGTCTCTTCGTACACGCTGGCGTGGCTGCCGGAAAGGATCACGCCCTTGAGGTGGCCGTCGGCGGCGTATTGGCGCACCCATTCATCGGTAACGTCGCAGGGGTGCACTTCGCTCAGCACGTGCGCCTCGCGCACGCGGCGTGCGATGAGCTGCGTGACTTGCGAGCCGAAGTCGAGGATGAGGATCTTGTCGTGTTGCATGGCGAAAGGACTCAGAGCGTTGAAATGTCGAACAGCTTGACGCCCGCTTGCGGCGCCGCCTGGATGAGGTGCTCGTCGAAGGTGGCGAGCGGGAGATTGAGCGACTTGGCGAGCCAGAGGTAGCCCGCGTCGTAGAGAGAGACGCCGGCATCGATGGCGACCGCGAGCACAGCCTTGTGCTGGGCCGGCGCGAGTTCATGCAGCTCGACGCGATGGCGGATGGCGTCGAGCACGCTCCACAGCCCTTCGACCGCGGACGCCGGAATGCGGCCGCTGCGTACGCCATTGGCAAGAATGTTGGCGCATTCCCACTGCCAGGCGTTGGGCGCCTGCGGCTCGACCTCGTCGCGGCGGATGGCGGCGTAGAGCTTGCGGGTGTGTTCGCTGGCCATGTCGGGCAGCAGCCAGGCGGCGGTGACGGAGGCGTCCATGACGAAGGCTGTCACGATTGGCGCCCTTCGTCGAGCAGGGCGCGCAATGGCAGGCCGGGTTGGATGGTGGCGTGCAGCGCGTCGATCTGGCCGAGTTCGCGCTCGATCTGCTCGTCGGTGATGACCGGCTTGCGGCGCACCGGCAGCATGCGCACGACTTCCTTGCCGTGGCGGGTGATGCGAACCTCCTCGCCCTTTTCGACCAGGTCGATCAGGGCCGAGAAGTTGTTCTTGGCTTCAGCGATGCCGATGGATTGCATTTGGGCCAGAAAATTTGAATCTGGCCCAAATTCTAAACCCATTCTGGCCTGACTTTCAAGGTCTGGCCAGAATGGGCTTCAGGCCGGCGCCGGGCCGTCCCAAGGCGGCCTGCGGCCCCCTCGGGGGACAGCGACCCACACGCAGGGGGGAGCGTGGGGGCCAGACTACTCAGCGCGGTAGTTCGGCGCTTCCTTCGTGATCTGCACGTCGTGGACGTGGCTCTCACGGATGCCGGCCGTGGTGATCTCGACGAACTCGGCCTTGTTCTGCATGTCCTCGATGGTCGCGCAGCCGCAGTAGCCCATGCTGGCGCGCACGCCGCCAGCCATCTGGTAGACGATGGAGACGATCGAGCCCTTGTAGGGGACGCGGCCTTCGATGCCTTCGGGCACCAGCTTGTCGGTGTTGGGGTTACCGGTGGTCGATTCCTGGAAGTACCGGTCGGCACTGCCCTGCTGCATCGCGCCGATGGAGCCCATGCCGCGGTAGCTCTTGTAGCTGCGGCCCTGGTACAGAACGATTTCGCCCGGTGCCTCTTCGGTGCCGGCGAACATGCTGCCCATCATGACGGTGCTTGCGCCGGCCGCGATGGCCTTGGCGATGTCGCCCGAGTAGCGCACACCGCCATCGGAAATCAGCGGAATGCCCGTGCCCTGCAGCGCGGTGGCGACGCTGTCGACCGCCATGATCTGCGGCACGCCCACGCCGGCCACGATGCGGGTGGTGCAGATGGAGCCCGGGCCGATGCCGACCTTGACCGCGTCGGCGCCGGCGTCGGCCAGCGCGCGCGCGGCGTCGCCGGTGGCGATGTTGCCGCCGATGACTTCGACCTGCGGGTAGTTTTTCTTGACCCAGCGCACGCGCTCGATCACGCCAAAGCTATGGCCGTGGGCGGTGTCGACCACGATGGCGTCGACGCCGGCCTTCACCAGGGCTTCGACGCGCTCTTCGGTACCGTCGCCCACGCCGACCGCAGCGCCCACTCGCAGGCGGCCGTTGGCGTCGCGTGCTGCATTGGGGAAGCTGGTCTGCTTGGTGATGTCCTTGACGGTGATGAGGCCCTTGAGCTCCCAGTCGCCGTTGATGACGAGCAGCCGCTCGAGCTTGTACTTGTTGAGCAATGCCTTGGCTTCGGCCAGCGTGGTGCCGTCGGGCACGGTGATGAGCTTCTCGCGCTGGGTCATGATTTCGCTGACCGGCACGTCATAGCGATTCTCGAAGCGCAGGTCGCGCCCCGTCACGATGCCAACGACCTTGCCGCCGTCAACCACCGGGAAGCCCGAGATGCCGAGCTGGTCTGACAGCGCCATCACCTGGCGCACCGAGTGCGTCGGGGTGATCACCACCGGGTCGCGCAGAACGCCCGACTCGTAGCGCTTCACGCGGGCCACTTCGGCGGCCTGCTGTTGCGCGGTGAGGTTCTTGTGCACGATCCCGATGCCGCCCTCTTGCGCGATGGCGATCGCAAGGCGGGCTTCGGTCACGGTGTCCATGGCCGCCGAGACGAGCGGCAGGTTCAGCGTGATGTTGCGGGAGAGTTTGGTGGCGAGGGAGGTGTCCTTGGGCAGGACCTGGGAGAACGCTGGCACCAACAACACGTCGTCGAAGGTGAGCGCTTTGCCGAGAAGGCGCATGGGTGAAGCTCCAAAAGACGGATTGTAACGAGGCGCCCGACCTGTTCGCCGGCCCGGGCTTTTCATGGGCGTTGCAAAACTACCTAAGCGGGATGTTGCAAAAAGTAAGGCCCGGCTAAACTTCGGGGATGAAATTCGTGCACTGGCTGGTACTGGGATGTGTCGTTGCGCTGCCGCTTTCGGCAAGCGCGCAATGGCAATGGCTCGACAAGAACGGCAAGAAGGTCTTCAGCGATCAGGCGCCACCGCCCGATGTGCCCGAGAAGAACATCCTGCGCCGCGTGGGCCCGCCGCCAGCGGCGCGCTCCACTGCGAACCCCAACGTCGATGCGCCGCCCGCTGAAGGTACGCCGGCCGAGGCAACTGCACCGGCCAAGACGGCGGGCACGCCGAAGCCGACTGGTGTCGACAAGGAACTCGAGGAAAAGACCAAGAAGGCCGAGGCCGAAGCAAAGGCCAAGGAAGCCGCAGAAGCCGCCAAGGTCGCAAAGGCCAAGGCCGACAACTGCGCTCTCGCACGCCAGGGCAAGGCCACCGTCGACAGCGGCATGCGCATTGCCAAGGTCAATTCGCAGGGCGAGCGCGAGATCATGGACGACGCCGCGCGCGCCGCCGAGCAGAAGCGCCTTCAGACGGTCATCAACAGCGACTGCAAGTAGCCCGGCAGCTCGAGCTCAGTAGCCGGCCTTGCCGCCCTTGCGGCGATTCGCGAACAGGCCGGTTCCCTTCGAGCCCTGGCGCTGGAAGCGCTCCCGGCGCGCCACCTTGGGGTCCACTGCGAGAGGGCGGCACAGCTCGATGCGGTCGCCGTCCTTCAGGGCCTGGCCCCACTCGACCACCCTGCCCCAGATGCCCGGCGTCATCGCATGACGCCAATCCAGGTCCGGAAAACGCAGCGAAAGATCGCTGGCCCGCACCGCATCGGCCAGTGTCGTCTCGGGCAAGAGCTGCAGCACCTGCTCGAACACCTCGCGTGCCGCGGGCGAGCAGCTCAGCGTGACCTCGATGGTCATCAGGGTGCGCCGTAGACCTGCTCGGCGCGCTTGACGAAGGCTTCGACAAGACTGGAGGCGATGGTGTCGAACACCGGTCCGACCAGCGCCTGCAGCGCGAAATTGCTGAAGCCGTAGCTCATGTGCAGCTCGACGCGGCAGGCGCGCTCGCCCTGCTCGCCCACAGGCACGAACTTCCACTTGCCGTCGAGGTTGGAGAACGGCCCATCGACCAGCTTCAGCTGCACCTCGCGCCCCGGAACATGGGTGTTGCGGGTGGTAAAGCTCTGGTGCAAACCGGCAAAGGCCAAGCCGACCTCGGCCGTCATGCCGGCCTCGTCCTGCTCGATGATGCGGGCCTTGTCGCACCAGGGAAGAAACTGCGGATACCTCGCCACATCGGTGACGAGCGCATACATCTCTTCGGCGCTGTACCAGATGAGGACGGACTTGTTGACTGTTTTCATAGAATCGACACAGCGTGCGCGACGGATTGTATTGAAGCCATGCAGCCCCCACATTCCCGAGTCATGGCCACAAAGAAACAAGATACCTCCTCCCGCATCGCCGACAACAAGAAGGCCGCGTACAACTATTTCTTCGAAGAACGCTTCGAGGCCGGCATGGTCCTCGAAGGCTGGGAAGTCAAATCGCTGCGCGAAGGCAAAGTGCAGCTCACCGACGGCTACGTGGTGATCCGCAATGGCGAACTGTTCGTCGTGGGTTGCCAGATCAACCCGCTCAAGAGCGCATCCACCCACGTCAACCCCGATTCGGTCCGTACCAAGAAGCTGCTGCTGAAGAAGGACGAAATCCGTCGCCTGATCGGCAAAGTCGAGCAAAAGGGCTACACGCTGGTGCCGCTCAACCTGCACTGGAAGGCCGGCAAGGTGAAGTGCGAGATCGCGCTCGCCAAGGGCAAGGCCGAGCACGACAAGCGCGACACCATCAAGGACCGCGAAGGCAAGCGCGAAGTCGAGCGCGCAATGAAGAACCGCAGTCGCTGAATCTTTTTTGCGGGCAATGGAATAAAAGACGGGCTGCGGGCGTTTGTGCGGTTGTCACCGGACCACCGGTGTCGCCACACACAACCCAGGAGTCTTTCCATGTCGCCTTTTCGCGCATCTTCCGCCGTATTGCTGAGCGCCGTTCTCGCGCTCCCCGCCTTCGCCCAGCCCAAGCCCGCCGACGGCGCGCTGGTCGGTGCGAACGGCATGACGCTCTACACCTTCGACAAGGACACGGCCGGCAACGGCAAGTCGGTCTGCAATGGCGGCTGCGCCACCAACTGGCCACCTTTCATGGCCGCCGACAGCGACAAGCCGAGCGGCGACTTCACCATCGTCACCCGCGACGACGGCAAGAAGCAATGGGCCGCCAAGGGCTGGCCGCTGTACTACTGGGCCAAGGACACCAAGCCGGGCGACAAGACCGGTGACGGCGTCAACGGCACCTGGAAAACCGCCAAGCCCTGACCGATCGATCCACGCTCCATGGACGCCCGCCTGCTGGTCGAGCACATCCCGAGCCTGCGCCGCTATGCGCGGGCACTCACGGGCAATGCGTGGGCGGCCGACGACCTGGTGCAGGACACGCTGGAGCGCGCCTGCAGCAAATGGCGTCTGTGGGTGGTGGGCAGCGACCTGCGCGCGTGGCTCTTCACCGTCATGCACAACATCTTCGCGAGCCAGGTGCGCCGCACGCCACCACCCCATGCCGTGGTGCCGCTCGACGACCTGCCGCACGAACTGCAGGGCGGCGTCGATCCTGGTCGCGACCAGGGCACCAGCCTCGACCTGCAGCGCTGCCTGATGCAGTTGCCGGACGAACAGCGCGCCGTGCTGCTGCTGGTGACGCTCGAAGACCTGTCGTATGCCGAAGTGGCCAAGGTGCTCGGCATCCCGGCCGGCACGGTGATGTCGCGCCTGTCGCGCGCCCGCGTCCGGCTGCAGGAACTGATGGACGGCGCATCGGCGCCCGTTCGCCCCGGCCTGCGCCGCCTCAAATGAAACCCGCCGCACCATGAGCCGCCCCGCCCCGCCCCCTACCGACGACGAGCTGCACGCCTGGGTCGATGGCCAGTTGGCCGCCGATCGTCATGGCGCGGTCGAGGAAGCCATTGCCAGCGATCCCGCCGTGGCCGCCAAGGTCGCTGCCTGGCACACGCAGCGCGATGCCTTGCGCCGGCTGCATGGCGAACTGCTCGACGAACCGATTCCCGCTGCCCTGATGGGCGCACTCGATCGGCATCTGCCGCGAACGGCACGGCACGTCTCCTGGCTTCGCTGGGGCGGCATGGCGGCAGGTCTGCTGATCGCCTTCGCTGCCGGCTGGCTCGGGAATGCCCAATGGTCCGCGCCGCGCGGCGGCACGCAACTGGCCAAGGTGCCGGCGGTGCGCGAATTCGTGCACGACGCCTCGGTCGCGCACGCCGTCTACGCACCCGAGAAAAGACACCCCGTCGAAGTGGCTGCCTCCGAGCAGCAGCACCTGGTCCAGTGGCTCTCCAGGCGCCTCGACAGGCCGCTGAAGGTGCCCGACCTCTCCACCCAGGGCTACACCCTGGTCGGCGGCCGCCTGCTGCCCGGGGAAACCGGCGCGCGCGCCCAGTTCATGTTCGAAGATGCGGCCGGCGAGCGCGTGACGCTCTACATCGGCACGCTGGACGCCAATGCCGCCGGAGCCACCGCCGCACGCGAAACCGCCTTCCGCTTCGCCTCCGAAGGCCCCGTGCCCAGCTTCTACTGGGTCGACCAGGGCTTCGGCTATGCCCTCGCCGGCAAGCTGCCGCGAGAAGTTCTGCTCAAACTTGCGACGCTGGCCTACCGCGATTTGTCGTAACGACCGCATAAACTGCCGGTCGCGCAATCACATTGCCTGGCTTTCCGTCACCTGGCTTGTTTTCGCGATTTTTCAACTGAAGGAGAAACTGCATGAAATTGCTCAGCGCCTCGATCCTCGCGGCGGCCCTGCTCGCCGGCTGCGGCGGCATGTCCAACAAGACCGCCAGCGCCCCCGACACGCCAACCCGCACCGCCGACGGCGTGCTGGTCGGACCGAACGGGATGACGCTGTACACCTTCACCAAGGACACCGCCGGCTCCGGCACCTCCGCCTGCAACGCCCAGTGCGCCGCCAACTGGCCCGCGCTCGCCGTGGCCGACACCGCCAAGCCCATCGGCGGCTACACCATCATCATTCGCGAAGACGGCAAGCGCCAGTGGGCCTACAAGGGCTGGCCGCTGTACTACTGGGCGAAAGATGCCAAGCCCGGTGACAAGACCGGCGACGGCGTGGCAAACGGCGCCTGGAAAGTCGCTCGTCCCTGATCCATCAAGGATCTGACGCAAGAACGCCGGCGCCTGCCGGCGTTTTCTTTTATCGGCTTTTCCCGGCGTTTCCCGGTGTAGAGGCCGGCACCACCCACGGCAGAATCCCCGCATGAGCTCTGACGCCAATCCGGATGCGTTCCTCGCCCTGCTGACCCAGGGCCTGATCAGCGACGCACAGCACGACGCCGCGCGCGCCCACCCCGAAACCGCCGCCCTTCCCCCGCTCCCCAACCCGGCCCATGCGCTGGCCTGGATGCGCGTACGCGGCATGGTCACCGAGGAAGAACAGAACGCGGCGCTCGACAAGATCGGCGACGACGCCCCGCACGCCGACGACGCGGCGGATACCGCCATCGATGCCGACGACCTCATCGAGTTGGCCGGGCAAGGCATCACGCACGAGGCAATCGAGGTGCTCTTCAGGGACAGCCTCATCGACGCCGAGACGCGCGACATGGCGCTGACGGAAACGCCGGTCGTGGGCACCGTGGCTGCGTCACCCGTGGCCACGCTGGCCTGGCTGGCAACCGAAGGCCCGCTCGAAAAGGAACGCTTCGACGCCCTGAGCGCCCAGGTCGCCGCCGAGCCGGCCTTTGCCATGGCCGCCGAGCGCACGCGCATCGTGAACGAGGCACAGGCCCTGATCGAGGCCGACGAGCAGGCCATCAAGGCATGGCAGGCTCGCGCGCAACGCAGCCGCCGCATCGGCGCGTGGAAGTTCATCCTGGCCGTGGCGGTGATCGGCGGCGGCCTCGGCTGGTACCTGTTCGCCCCGGCGAGCGTGCCCGCCTGCGACGCCGCCTCCACGCGCAAGACACTCGACAGCCTCATGCGCCGCGTGACCATGGACGTGCGCATGCGCCACCTCGACCCGAACGCCGGCACCGTGATCGAAACGCCCTCCGTCGGCAGCATGCGCGAAGTCGGCTACCGCAAGCCGGAGCGCGTGCGAGGCTGCGTGGCGGTCATGACGCGGGGCGACAGCAAGGAACCCATGGCGTACACCATCGGTCCCACGGAGCCGAAGAGCGACGAGATGGTGGTGCGCGGCGCGGACGTAGCCATCGTCGAGGCACGCTTCGGGCACCTCGACGCCGATGGCAGGCCGCTCTACAACGCTGAGCCCATCGGCCGCGAGGCGATGGAAAAAGCCTTCCGCGAAGGCGCGGCGCCGCTGAGCGCGGCACGATCGGCTTCGGCCATGCGCATGCGTCCGCGCACCGACTCGGGCCTGGTGCGCAAGGACCCGAACCGCTCGCGAGAAATCGCCGAGATCGAGCCCACGGGCCCCTGCCGCAAGCTGGACGATGGCATGGGCCACACCTGCCCGCTGGTCATCGAATACAACGACAGCCTGCTGGGCGCCCTCTCAGGCAGCGACACCTCATTGCCCGTGACCGGAGAATTCACCTTCGTGGAAGACAACGGCAACTGGCGCGTCAGCGACGACTTTCCGAAGACCTTCGTGCGCAAGGTGCTCGAAGCGCGGCTGAGCAGCATGGGCGTCACCGACGCAGCCATGCCGCAGTAGGCAGAAGCGCCAGTCGATCAGTGCGCGCCCGGCACCGCGGTGTCGGCGACCGTGGTGCGCCGGCCGCGCAGCGCCAGCAGTTCGTTGAACACCAGCGCGCCGATGACCAGCACCCCGCCGGTCAGCACGCTTGCTGCAGGCTGCTCGCCCGCACCAATCCAGGCCAGCGCGATGCCGAAAATGACTTCCAGCAAGGCCAGCAACGCGACTTCAGGCGCCTTCAGCACCTGGGCGCACAACACCGACAGAACGCAGGGAATGGCGAGCTGGAACACGCCCAGGAAGGCCAGCAGCCCAAGGTCGTGAGCGCTGGCCCGGAACGGCCATGCAAAGGGCAGCGTGAAGAGCGCCGTGAGCACCGCGCCGATGAGCACCGCAGGCACCAGATCCACCTTGTGGCCCTTCGCCTGCGCGTGCTGAACCACGGTCCAGTTGGCCGCGCCCGCCAGCGGCACGCACAGCGCGAGCAGCGTGCCGGCCAGCGATCCGCCCCCGCCCTGCATGAGCTGCGTGCCGTACATCCAGCCGATGCCCGCACCCGCGACCACGATGGCCAGCCAGGTGCGCGCGGGCAGCTTATGGCCGATGAAGAAGCGCGCCGCCAGCGCCGTGAGCAGCGGCCCGAGCGACATGGTGACGAGCACGCTGGCCGTCGAAGCCAGCGTGAGCGCGACCATGAAGGCCGTGAACATCACGGCCCAGCACACGCCCGAGATCCAGAGTTCGCGCCCGCCGCGGCGCAGTTGCGAGAACACGGCGCGGCCCCGCCAAAGCGGCAAGATCACCAGCAGCGCCAGCGTCGTGAAGAGGCTGCGCCAGAAGGTGATCTCGAAACTGTGCGCCTGCGCCAGGTGGCGGGTGACGACGCCCGCCGTGCCCCACATCAGGGTCACGACGACCATCAGCCAGACGGCGCCGCCGTGCGTCAGGCGCATGGCAAATCGACGGAGTCGATCAGCCTTGCGACGTATCGCGGCCGGCGCGCTTGCGCTCGTGTTCCTTCAGGTAGCGCTTGCGCAGGCGCACGCTCTTGGGCGTGATTTCGACCAGCTCGTCGTCCTCGATGAATTCCACGCCGTATTCGAGCGTGAGTTCGATCGGGGGCGTGATCTTGATCGCGTCTTCCTTGCCCGAGACGCGGAAGTTCGTCAGCTGCTTGGTGCGCGTGGCGTTCACCACCAGGTCGTTGTCGCGGCTGTGGATGCCGACGATCATGCCTTCGTACACCGGGTCGTTCGCCTTCACGAACATGCGGCCGCGGTCGTCCAGCTTGCCCAGGGCGTAGGTGAAGATTTCACCGTCGTCCATGGAGATCAGCACGCCGTTCTTGCGGCTGCCGATGTCGCCCTTGTGCGGCTCGTAGCTGTCGAAGATGTTGCTGATGAGGCCCGAGCCACGCGTCAGGTTCAGGAATTCGTTCGTGAAGCCGATCAGGCCACGCGCCGGAATGCGGTATTCGAGGCGCACGCGGCCACGGCCGTCCGGTTCCATGTTGACCAGTTCGCCCTTGCGCTCGCCCAGTGCCTGCATCACGCCGCCCTGGTGCTGGTCTTCGATGTCGGCCGTCACCAGTTCGATCGGCTCGTGCTTCTCGCCGTTGACGGTGCGGAACACCACGCGCGGCTTCGACACGGCCATTTCATAGCCTTCGCGACGCATGTTTTCCAGCAGGATGGTCAGGTGCAGTTCGCCGCGACCCATCACTTCGAAGATGCCTTCTTCGTCGGTTTCGTTCACGCGCAGCGCAACGTTGTGCTGCAGTTCTTTCTGCAGGCGGTCCCAGATCTGGCGGCTGGTGACGAACTTGCCTTCGCGGCCGGCCAGCGGGCTGGTGTTGACGCAGAAGTTCATCGTCAGGGTCGGTTCGTCGACCTTGAGCATCGGCAGCGGCGCGGGGTTCGCGGGGTCGGTCACGGTAACGCCGATACCGATGTCGGTGATGCCGTTGATCAGCACGATCTCGCCCGGGCCGGCTTCAGTGGCCTGCACGCGGTCAAGGCCCTGGAAAGTCAGCACCTGGTTGACGCGGCCCTTGATGGCCTTGCCGTCCGGGCCTTCCATCACCACCACGTCCATCATCGGCTTCAGGGTGCCCTGGCTGATGCGGCCCACGCCGATGCGACCGACGAAGGTCGAGAAGTCGAGCGCGGAAATCTGCAGCTGCAGCGGCGCGGCGGGATCGCCCTTTTGCGCCGGCACGTGCTTCAGGATGGTGTTGAACAGGGCCGACATGTCGGGGCCCCACTGCTCGCCCTGCGCGCCTTCTTCCAGCGACGACCAGCCGTTGATGCCCGAGGCGTACACCACGGGGAAGTCCAGCTGTTCGTCGGTCGCGCCGAGCTTGTCGAACAGGTCGAAGGCGGCGTTGACCACCTTGTCGGGGTTGGCGCCCGGCTTGTCGACCTTGTTCACCACGAGGATGGGCTTCAGGCCGAGGGCCAGCGCCTTCTTGGTCACGAAGCGCGTCTGCGGCATCGGGCCTTCCTGCGCGTCGATCAGCAGCACCACGCCGTCGACCATCGACAGCGCGCGTTCCACTTCACCGCCGAAGTCCGCGTGGCCCGGGGTGTCGACGATGTTGATGTGCGTGCCTTCCCAGGTCACGGCGCAGTTCTTGGCCAGGATCGTGATGCCACGTTCCTTTTCGATGGCGTTGTTGTCCATTACCGTGTCGACCACTTTCTCGTGCTCGGCGAAGGTGCCGGACTGGCGCAGCAATTGGTCGACCATCGTGGTCTTGCCATGGTCCACGTGGGCAATGATGGCGATATTGCGAATTTGCTTGGTACTCATGGTGTCGCTTCGGTCTGTTGTGCGTTCAAAAGAATTTGCTGGATTTCGATGGGGTTCAGCAAGCGCCCCGGGATCAATTCGCCGGCCGTTACATGGGCTGTGCCCAGGAACGCCCGCGGGTCGGAGCCGAACACGGCCACCTCATCGGCATCGGCCCAGCCGCCACGGCGGCGCAGGCCCGAAAGAAAACGTGCCGCATCTTCCACGCCGAGCGTGACGCGGCTGTGGCCATCCACCAGGGCTTCGGCAGGCAGGAGTTGTGCCAGGCGCTCTTCCTCGTCCATGGCTTCGAGCGCTTCGAGCGTGATGCACTGGGCCTCGACGAAGCCGCCCGTGGCGGTCCGGCGCAGCGAGCTCAGGTGTGCACCACACCCAAGCGCCTCGCCGATGTCTTCGCCGAGGGTGCGGATGTAGGTGCCCTTGCTGACGGAGGCCAGGATACGGATGACGTCGTCGCCGATCGCGCTGAGTTCGAGCTTGTGGATCACGACGTCGCGCGGTGCCCGCTCGACTTCGACGCCCTCACGCGCGTATTCGTACAGCGCCTTGCCGTCCTTCTTGAGCGCGCTGTGCATCGGGGGCACCTGGCGGATCGGGCCGGTGAACTGTGCCTCGACGCGCGCCAGGTCTTCAGGCGTGACGTGCACCGGCCGCTCGGCGATCACTTCGCCCTCTGCATCGCCGGTCGCGGTCTTGATGCCCAGGCGAGCCGTGGCCTCATAGGTCTTGTCGGCATCGAGGTGCAACTGGCTGAATTTGGTGGCTGCGCCGAAACAAAGCGGCAGGACTCCCGTCGCGAGCGGATCGAGCGTGCCGGTGTGGCCTGCTTTTTCCGCGCGCAGCAACCACTTGGCCTTTTGCAAGGCCTGGTTGCTGGAGAGTCCCAGCGGCTTGTCGAGCAACAACACCCCATGCACAGGGCGCCGCTGCACCCTTGTGCGTGGCGCGTTCATGGCTAGTCGTCTTTCGAGCGCGAAGCGACGGCTTGCGCGATGAGCGCGTTCATGTCGGCCGCACGCTCGGTGGTGCGGTCGAACAGGAAGTGCAGCGTGGGCACGGTGTGGATGTGCAGGCGCTTGAACAGGCCGTTGCGCAGGAAGCCCGCGGCCTGGTTCAGCGCTTCGGTCGTCTCGGCCACGTCGCCCGTGAGCAGGCTGAAGAAAATCTTCGCGTGCGCATAGTCGGGCGTGACCTCGACGGCCTGGATCGTGACCATGCCCACGCGCGGGTCCTTCAACTCGCGCGCGATCAGCTCCGTCAGATCGCGCTGGATCTGATCGGCAACCTTGAACGCGCGGTTGGGGGCGGCGGCTTTTCTCTTCGGCATGGACTTTCTCGCATGGAACGCTTACAGCGTCCGGGCGATTTCCTTGATCTCGAAGAATTCGAGCTGATCGCCCTCTTTGATGTCGTTGTAGTTCTTGAGCTTGATACCGCACTCAAAACCTTCGCGGACTTCGCGCACATCGTCCTTCATGCGCTTGATCGAGTCGATTTCGCCCGTGTAGACCACCACGTTGTCGCGCAGCAGGCGGAAATGCGCAGTGCGGTTGACCGAGCCCGAGGTGATGTAGGAACCTGCAACGGTACCGATCTTCGAGGCCACGAACACCGTGCGGATTTCGGCCGAGCCGATGATTTCCTCGCGGCGCTCCGGCGCCAGCATGCCCGACATCGCGACCTTGATCTCGTCCACGGCGTCGTAAATGATGCTGTAGTAGTTCAGCTGCACGCCGTTGTTCTCGGCCAGCTTGCGCGCACCGGCATCGGCACGCACGTTGAAGCCGATCACGACCGCCTTGGAGGCGATGGCGAGGTTGATGTCGCTTTCGCTGATACCACCCACGCCGGCGTACACCACCTGCACCTTGACTTCGTCCGTCGCCAGCTTGAGCAGCGATTGCGCCAGAGCTTCCTGCGAGCCCTGAACGTCGGCCTTGATGATGATGCGCAGCGTCTGCACTTCGCCCGCCGACAGGTCGGTGAACATGTTCTGCAGGTTCGCGGCCTGGGCCTTCGCCAGCTTGGTGTTGCGGAACTTGCCGGCACGGTAGGTAGCGATTTCGCGCGCACGGCGCTCATCGCTCATCACCATGAACTCGTCGCCCGCTTGCGGCACTTCGGTCAGACCCTGGATTTCGACCGGGATCGACGGGCCTGCAGTCTTGGTCGACTTGCCGTCTTCGTCCAGCATGGCACGCACGCGGCCATAGGTCGAGCCAGCCAGCACCACGTCGCCGGTCTTGAGCGTACCGGACTGAACCAGCACGGTAGCAACCGGGCCGCGGCCCTTGTCGAGCTGGGCTTCGATGACCAGGCCCTTGGCGGCGGCATCCACCGGCGCCTTGAGTTCCAGCACTTCGGCCTGCAGCAGCACCTGTTCGAGCAGGTCGTCGATGCCCTGGCCCGTCTTCGCGGACACCGGCACGAACGGCACGTCGCCGCCGTACTCTTCGGGCACGACCTCTTCGGCCACCAGTTCCTGCTTCACGCGGTCCAGGTTGGCGTCGGGCTTGTCCACCTTGTTGATGGCAACCACGATCGGCACACCAGCCGCCTTCGCGTGCTTGATGGCTTCCTTGGTCTGGGGCATGACGCCGTCGTCGGCCGCCACCACCAGGATCACGATGTCGGTAGCTTGCGCACCGCGAGCACGCATGGCCGTGAAGGCCTCGTGACCCGGGGTGTCGAGGAACGACACCATGCCGCGATCGGTTTCCACGTGGTAGGCGCCGATGTGCTGCGTGATGCCGCCGGCTTCGCCCGCAGCGACCTTGGCGCGGCGGATGTAGTCGAGCAGCGAGGTCTTGCCGTGGTCGACGTGACCCATGACGGTCACGACCGGTGCACGCGGCAGGGCTTCGGCGGTTTGCGCCGACACGTCCTCGTCGGTGAAGGCTTCCGGGTCGTCAAGCGCGGCAACCACCGCGTTGTGGCCCATTTCCTCCACCAGGATCATTGCGGTGTCCTGGTCGAGCGACTGGTTGATGGTCGCCATCTGGCCGAGCTTCATCAGTTGCTTGATGACCTCTTGCGCCTTGACGGCCATCTTGTGCGCGAGCTCGGACACCGTGATGGTTTCGGGCACATGCACTTCGAGAATGCGCGCCTCGACCGGTGCGGCCGGCGCATGTTGCTCGTCGTGACCGCCGCGGTCGTTGCCACGGCGACCGCGCGGGCCTCCGCGCCAGTTGCCGCGACCGACACCACCGCTGGCATCGCCGCGGGTCTTGATTTCCTTCTTCTTGGCAGGATCGCCAGCCCAGCTCGACGAGAGCTTGGCGGACTTGACTTCCTTGCCTGCGGCACCGGCAGCGCCGGGTGCAGCTGCTGCAGCGCCGGGCGCGGCAGGTGCGCCGGCACGCGCTGCGGGCGCGGTCGGCTTGTGCAGCGTTCCCTTGACCGCGGCCTTTTCGGGCTGCGGCTTCTCGGGTGCCTTGTGCGGCACCAGCACGCGGGCCGGTGCGTTCATCATGGCGCGGATGGCTTCGGCTTCGGCCAGGGCCTTGCGGCGACGCTCGTCGAGATCCTTGGCGCGCGCGGCTTCTTCGTCGGCGCGGGCCTTCGATTCGGCGGCGGCCTTGGCCTTCGCGTCTTCCTTGGCCTGCGTCGCAGCAGTTTGCGCGGCGAGCTTGGTATCGGCAGCCTTCTGCTCTGCAGCAGCGGCGGCGGCCGTCACGGCGGGCGCGGGGGCAGCCGCCGGCTTGGTGGCCGTGGTGCTGTCCTTTGCGCTCGCGGCGGCAGCAGCTGCTGCGGCAGCGGCCTTCTTCTCGGCGGTTTCGGCGGCGACACGTGCGGCTTCCTGCTCGGCCTTCTCAGCCTTTTCGGCCTGCTCGCGTTCGCGAGCTTCGGCTTCTTCGCGCAGGCGGCGCTTTTCAGCCAGCTCTTCTTCCTGGCGGCGGATCAGCTCGGCCTGGCGGCGCGCTTCTTCCTCGCGGCGGGCCAGTTCGGCTTCGTCGATGCGGGGAGCGGCGGGCGCGGCGGCAGGTGCCTCGGCCACTTGCTGCGCCGTCTCGGGCGTGGCGGGATGGCCGTCTTCGCGCTGGATGAAGGTGCGCTTCTTGCGCACCTCGACCTGGATGGTGCGGGCGCGGCCGGTGGCGTCGGCCTGCTTGATCTCGCTGGTCGACTTCTTGGTCAGCGTGATTTTCTTGCGCTCGGGCTCGACGGTGCCGTGGCTGGCCTTCAGGTGGCCGAGCAGGCGCTGCTTGTCAGCCTCGGTGAGCGCATCGGTGGCGGCCGCTTTGGGCACACCTGCGCTCTTGAGCTGGTCAAGCAAGGTTTCGGGAGTCTTCTTGAGCTCGTTCGCGAACTCGGCGACAGTGGTACTGGACATATTGGTTTCGTGCCTCCATGACCGTCACTCTTGGCCGGCGAACCAGTGTTCGCGGGCTTTCAAGATGAGGGCTTTGGCGTCATCGGCGCTTTGGCCGGTGATCTCGGTGAGTTCATCGACCGCGAGGTCGGCAAGATCGTCACGGGTGTTCACACCCGCTTCGGTCAGCTTGGGAATCAGCTCGGGGTCCAGGCCTTCGAGGTCGTGCAGGTCTTGCGACACCGTCGACTGGGCCTCGACGCCCTCTTCCTTGGCGATTTCCATGGTCAGCAGCGCATCCTTGGCACGCGAGCGCAGCTCATTGATGGTGTCTTCGTCGAACGCCTCGATTTCCAGCATTTCGGAAATTGGCACGTAGGCCACTTCTTCGAGGCTGTTGAAACCTTCCGAAATGAGGATGTCGGCGATTTCCTCGTCGACGTCGAGCTTTTCCATGAAGAGCTTGCGGCTGGCGTCCGTTTCGGTCGCCTGCTTCTGGGCCGACTCGTTGGCGTCCATGATGTTGATCTTCCAGCCGGTGAGGTCGGAAGCCAGGCGCACGTTCTGGCCGCCGCGGCCGATGGCGATGGCGAGGTTTTCCTCGTCGACCACCACGTCCATGGCGTGCTTTTCTTCGTCCACCACGATCGACGACACGTTGGCCGGGGCCAGCGCACCGATCACGAACTGGGCCGGGTCTTCGCTCCACAGCACGATGTCCACGCGCTCGCCAGCGAGCTCGTTGGTCACGGCGTTGACGCGGGTGCCGCGCACGCCGACGCAGGTGCCGATGGGGTCGACGCGCTTGTCGTGCGATAGCACGGCAATCTTGGCGCGCGAACCCGGGTCACGGGCGCAGCTCTTGATTTCGAGCAGGCCTTGCTCGATTTCGGGCACTTCCTGGCGGAACAGCTCGATCATGAACTCGGGGGCCGAGCGCGACAGGATGATCGGCGCGCCGCGCAGCGTCAGGTCAACCTCCATGATCATGGCGCGCACGCGGTCGCCGTTGCGCAGGTTTTCCTTGGCGATCATCTCGCTGCGGCGCAGGCGCCCTTCGACACGGCCGGCCTCGACGATGATGTCGCCCTTGTCCAGGCGCTTGACGGTGCCCACGAAGATCTTGTCGCCGCGCGACATGAAGTCGTTGAGCAGCATCTCGCGCTCGGCGTCGCGGATCTTCTGCAGGATGACCTGCTTGGCGGCCATGGCGCCGATGCGGCCGATCGGCACCGAGTCCACCGCTTCTTCGATGTACTCGCCGACTTCGATGTCCGACATTTCTTCCTTGGCTTCGAACAGGAGGATTTCCTGGTCGGGCAGCTGCAGGCCAGCCTCGTCGGGCACGACGTGCCAGCGGCGGAAGGTTTCGTAGTCGCCGCTGTCGCGATCGACCGCGACGCGAATGTCCACGTCGCCCTGATGGAGCTTCTTGGTGGCTTGCGCCAGAGCGGACTCGACCGCGCCGAAGACCACGTCACGCTCGACGTTCTTCTCGCGCGAGATCGCATCCACCAACATCAACATTTCGCGATTCATGCCACCACTCCTCTAGTCAGTCCGGAACCTGCGTTCCGTCGTCAATATCCGAAAAACCCGGTTGGGTTTTGGCCTTGCGGCCCTTGAAATCCACAATAGGCGCGAGCCGCGCCTCGCGCAGCTCGTCCAGCACGAAGCCCAGCGCCTGCAGCGTTGCAGGCGCGCGCTTCTTGCTCACTTTTTGACCCGGCTTGGGCTCCGGCGCATCGCTCCAGACGATTTGCCAGCCCTGGGCGCCGACAGCGCCCTCAACCTGTGCAACACGCTCCAGCGTGCCGCGAAACTTCTTGCGAGTGGCCGACACCTGGCCCGCCGCCGCAGCACCCATGGGCGCCTTGAGCGTGATGTCGATCACCTCGCCCACGAAACGCTCGAAATCCTGCTCATTGCGCAGCGGACGGTCAATACCGGGCGAGGACACCTCGAGCCGCTTGTAATCGACACCATCGACCTCGAGCGCAAATTGCAATTGGCGCGTTACCTTCTCGCAGTCTTCGACCGTCACGAAGGGCTCTGGCACGCCGGCAGCCGCATCTTCCAAGGTGGGGGCCGTCCAGGGCAAATCAATCGTCACGCGCAGCAATCCCCCGGCCGAGCGTTCGATCTCGACCAGGTCATAGCCGAGACCGGCCACGGTTTGTTCCACTATTTGCTGCAATGCCACGTGTTCGAAGGTGCCTTTTAAATACTGGGTTCATGCCATCCGCCCGCCACGGATGCCAGATCGCCATGAATGCTCAGAATGCATAGACCAAAAAAAACGGGCGGTTGGTACCCGCCCGTTTGGTCGTGAGCCTCGAATTATATGCTATTTGTGTAATAAATGAAGGGGCTTCGAGGCTCAGCCACCTATTGATTGGCGCGATTTGAACCAAACCAATGCGAATAGCACCGCGCCGAGTGCCAATGCCGCCGCCGCGACCAGCAACGGCAGCTGAAAAGACCCCGTCCGCTGGGCCAGTGGCGCCGCAAACAGCGGCCCGACGATCTGCCCCACTCCATAGGATGCCGTCGCGTAGCCGATCAGCCCGGCAGCCGCATTGCCGCGCAGCCGGCGCGCATCCCGCATGGCAAAAAGAGTGATCGCGGTAAACGGCATGCCCAGCAGCAGGCTTCCGAGCGCGAATCCGGCAATGCTCGGCCATGCCACCGACAGCACGACGCCCAGCGCCTGCAACGCGTAGGCGCAGGCCAGCAGCAGCCGGTTGTCCCAATGCGTCGGCGCGCGGGCCCCGATCAGCGCGCCTGGAATGATGGCCAGCCCGAACAGCGGCCAGAAGAAGTCCGGCCAGGGCGATCCCGGCAGCGCCTGCCGGGCGATCACCGGCAGGAAGGTGGCGGTAATGATGTAACCGAAGCCCGCCAGCCCATAGAGCGCGACCAGCCAGATCGCATCGCTGCGATCGGCCGGCCCGGCCACGCGAACCGCCGCAGCAGGCGCCGGAGCGGCACCGCCACCTGCGGATGCCCGCTCGCCGTCGTCGAACACCCGCCAGATCACCGCGATCAGCACGACCGCCAGGATGCCAAGGCCGATCCACCCCGCCTCGGAACCCCAGCGCCCCAGCGCACCACCGAGCAGGCCCGTCATCGCGATGCCGATTCCCGGCCCGGTGTAGATCACGCCGGCCAGCGTCGGCGCGTTCGTCTCCGCCAGCCGGCGCAGGCCCCAGCCTGAGGCGAAGACGAAGACCCAGGCGCTCATCACGCCTGCCGCCGTGCGCAGCACGCCCCAGCTCGTGAAGCTGTGCAGCAAGCCCATGCCGATCAGCAGAGCGGCCGTGGCCACCAGCCCGCCCCGCACCATGCTCGACGCCTTGATGCCGATGGCGGCACAGCTCACCGCACCGAGGAAGTACCCCAGGTAGTTGAGCGACGCCAGCACCCCGCCCGCCGCCAGCTCCAGCTTTCCCTCGTGCAGCATGATGGGCAACATGGGTGTGAAGGCAAAGCGCCCCAGGCCCATCGCCACTGCGAGGGTGACCATGCAGGCCAGCGCCGCGCGCCAGGCTCCGCGCCGGTCGCGTCCGATTTCCGACATTTCTTGCTGTCTCCGTTTATTCCAGCAGCGCGGCGGCCACCAGCTTCTTTGTATAGGGGTGCTCGGGCGCGTCGAGCACGCGCTCGACCGACCCTGTTTCGAGAATGGCCCCGTCCTTCATCACGATGACGTGGTGCGCCATCGCCCGGATCACCTCGACGTCGTGCGTGATCAGCAGATAGCTCAGCCCCCGCTCGCGCTGCAGGCGCTGCAGCAAGCTCAGCACCTGCTTCTGGATCGTCACGTCCAGCGCGCTGGTGGGCTCGTCGAGCACCAGCAGCTGCGGGTCGACGATCAGCGCGCGCGCAATCGCCAGGCGCTGCCGCTGACCGCCCGAAAACTCGTGCGGATAGCGGTCGAGCAGCGAGGGGAACTGGGCCTCCGTCAGCCCGACATCGGCCAGCGCGACGAGTGCACGGGCACGGCGCGCCGCGGTGTCGAGTTCGGGCGCATGCACGCGCAGCCCCTCGCCCACGATCTGCTCCACCGTCATGCGCGGCGACAGCGACGAGAACGGGTCCTGGAACACCACCTGCATCACGCGGCGCAGGCCGAGATCGGAGGCGCGGTCGACCGCCCAGCCCTTGCCCGCGACCGTCAGCGCGCCCTGGTGCTTCAGCAGCCCTAGCGCCGCCAGCGCCAGCGTCGACTTGCCCGAACCCGACTCACCGACCACGCCGAGCGTCTCGCCCGGCACGATGCGGAAATCCGCCCCCTGCACCGCCACGAATTCGCCCTTGCGGAACCAGCCGGCGAAGCCCGGCTTCGGCACGGGATAGATCACGCGCAGGGCCTTGGCCTCGATCACTGGCGCCGCGTCGGCGCGCGCAGCGACGGCCGCCACGTTGCGCTCCGGATGACTGTCGATCAGCTTGCGCGTGTAGGGATGCTGCGGGGCATCGAACACAGGCGCCACCGCGCCATGCTCGACGATGTGGCCGTTCTCCATGACCACCACGCGATCGGCAAAACGCCGCACCAGGTTCAGGTCATGCGTGATGAGGAGCACCGCCATGCCGTACTTGCGCTGCAGGTCAGCCAGCAATTCGAGGATCTGCGCGCGCACGGTCACGTCGAGCGCGGTGGTCGGTTCGTCGGCCAGCAGCAGGCGCGGCTTGCAGGCCAGAGCCATCGCGATCATCGCGCGCTGGCGCTGGCCGCCCGAGAGCTGGTGCGGAAACGCCCTCGCCCGTCGCGCCGGCTCCGGAATGCCGGTGTCAGCCAGCAGCTGGACGGCCGCCGCCTGCGCGGCGCGGGCCGACAGCCCTTCGTGCAGTTCGAGAACCTCGGCGATCTGGTCGCCGACGCTGTAGAGCGCATTCAGTGCAGTCATCGGCTCCTGGAAGATCATCGCGATCTCCTTGCCGCGGATGCCGCGCAATTCGCGCTCGGGAATCGACAACAGGTCGCGCGCGCCCTGCGAGCGCCCGCCGCCAAAGAGCCGGGCAGTGCCAGAAAGATCGGCGTTCTGCACCAGCCGCAGCAGCGACAGCGCCGTGACCGTCTTGCCCGAACCCGACTCGCCGACGAGCGCGAGCTTTTCGCCAGCGGCCATCTGGAAGTCGATGCCGTGCACGACCTCCTTGCCGCTGAATGCGACGCGCAGGCCCTTTACGTCGAGCAGGGGCTGGTTGGGTTGTTGTGAATCGCTCATCACTTGTCTGCCTTGCGCGGATCGAGCGCATCGCGCAGCGCGTCGCCCATGAAAGTCAGCAGCATCAGCGTGACGACCAACACGACGAAAGTGGACAGCGAGATCCACCAGGCGTCGATGTTGCCCTTGCCCTGGCTCAGCAGCTCACCGAGCGACGGTGTGCCTGGCGGCACGCCAAGGCCGAGAAAGTCCAGAGAGGTCAGCGCCAGAATGGCCGCGCTCATGCGGAACGGCAGAAAGGTGACGACCGGCACCATGCTGTTGGGCAGGATGTGGCGCCACATGATCTGCAGATTGCCCACACCGAGCGCCCGCGCCGCACGCACGTAGTCCATCTGCCGGTTGCGCAGGAACTCGGCGCGCACGTAGTCCGACAACCCCATCCAGCCGAACAGGCTCAGCAGGATCAGAAGCAGCGCCACGCTGGGCGTGAAGATCGCACTGAAGATGATCAGCAGGTACAGCTCGGGCATCGCTCCCCAGATCTCGATCAGCCGCTGGAAGGTCAGGTCGATCTTTCCGCCGAAGAAGCCTTGCACCGCGCCGGTCGCGATACCCAGCACCACCCCTATTACCGTGAGCGCCAGCGCGAACAGCACGCTCACGCGAAAGCCGTAGATCAGCTGGGCCAGCAGGTCGCGGCCCCGCTCATCGGTGCCGAGCAGGTTCTCGCTCGAAGGGGCCGCAGGGTTCGGAGGCTTCGAGAAATAGTTGAGCGTGGCCGGGCCATAGCGGTTCGGCGCATAGATCGCCCAGTTGCCGCCCTGGGTGATGCGCTGCTCGATGAACGGATCAAGGTAGTCGGCCGGCGTTTCGAAATCGCCGCCGAAGGTTTTCTCGGAATAGTCCCGCAACACTGGGAAATAGGTCTTGCCTTCGTAGCGCACCACGAGCGGCTTGTCGGTGGAAAGCACATCGGCGAAAAGGCTCAGCACCACCAGCGCCGAGAAGATCAACAGGCTCCAGAACCCCAGCGGATTGCGGCGAAAACGGCGCCAGGCGCGGCGGCCGGGGCTCACGGACACGACAGGCGCTTTAGTCAAACTTCACCCTCGGATCGACCCAGACATAGCAAAGATCGGAGATGAGCTTGGTCACCAGACCGATCAGCGTGAACAGATAGAGCGTGCCCAGAAACACCGGGTAGTCGCGCCGCAGCACGCTTTCGTAGCTGAGCAGGCCCATCCCGTCGAGCGAGAACAGCGTCTCGATCAGCAGCGCGCCCGAAAAGAAGGCGCCGATAAAGGCTGTCGGGAAGCCCGTGATGATCGGAATCAGCGCGTTGCGGAACACGTGCTTCCAGAGCACCTGGCGCTCGGCCAGTCCCTTGGCACGCGCCGTCAGCACGTACTGCTTGCGGATCTCTTCGAGGAAGGAGTTCTTGGTGAGCATCGCGGTGATCGCGAAGCTGCCGAGCACCATCGCCGTCACCGGCAAGGTGATGTGCCACAGGTAGTCGACGATGCGCGCGCCCCAGCTCAGCGACTCCCAATTCGGCGAAGTCAGCCCGCGCAGCGGAAACCATTGCAGCTGGCCGCCGAAGATCACCAGCAGCGCCACGCCCAGTACGAAGCCCGGAATGGCGTAGCCAACGAGCACCAGCAGCGTCGTCAGAAAGTCGAAGCGCGAACCGGCGCGAACCGCTTTCGCAACGCCGAGCGGCACCGCTATCAGGTAGCTGATGAAGAAGGTCCAGAGCCCCAAGCTGATCGAGACCGGCAGCTTCTCCTTGATGAGCTGCCACACGTCCTTGCTCTGGAAGAAGCTCTTGCCCAGGTCGAAGCGCGCGAACTGCTTGAGCATCTGCCAGAAGCGCTCGGGTGCCGGCTTGTCGAAGCCGTAGAGGGCCTTGATCTCCGCCACCTGCTTGGCGTCGAGGGAGCGCCCCGTGGGGCCGCCCGAGAGGCGGTTTTCCTTGTTGGTCAGTTGCGACAGCAACTGCTCGGCCGGACCGCCCGGAACAAATTGAACGATGGCGAAATTGATCAGCAGCACCCCGAACAGCGTGGGAATGATCAGCAGAAGGCGTCGGAGCAGGTAGGCGGCCATGCGGTCTGTCTGGGTCTGTCGTCTACTTCGCTGCCGGGTCGATCCACCACGTCGTCAGCATCGCCGAGCCGGCGAGAAGACGTTGCGGCAATGGCGCTTCGGGGCGGCGCAGCTTGCGCTTGTGGGCAATGAAATATTGTTTGCCGTAGTACATCGGGATCACGTAATGCTGGTGGAGCAAGTAACGGTCCAGCAGCCGCGCGCCTGCTGCGAGCGACTTGCGGTCCGGGCTGTTGACGATCACTTCGAGAATCTCGTCGATCACCGGATCGCTGATGCCGCTGAGGTTCTGGCTCCCCTTTTCGTTGGCCGATTTCGAGCCGAAATCGTCGTACAGCTCGTTGCCCGGACTCGATGAGCCACCCGCGATGTTGATGACCATGTCGAAGTCGAGATCGTCCTGTTTCTTCTTTATCAGGCTCGGGTCGCGCAAGCGATAGTCCAGCGCGATTCCCAGCTTGGCGAGGTTGCGCGCGTAAGGCGCCAGCACCACGCCCGAACTGCGATCCCCAATGTCGAAATTGATGACGAAAGGCGTTCCGTCCTTGTCGCGCAAGGCGCCATCCCTGTATGTCCAGCCCGCCTCTTTGAGCAGTTCCTGCGCGCGGACCAGGTTGCGCCGCAGGCCTTCGGCGGTGTCTCCGCTGCTGGCGGGGCGCGGCAGTTCGCCCTTCGTGTTGTCGATGTATCGCTGCCTGTTCTTCAGGTGCTCGATCAGCACCTGCTCCTCGGGGCTGATCTCGGGCTGGGCCATGAGGTCATCGCTGTTCTGGAAGTAGCTCATCGTGCGGGCTCTGCGTCCGTAGAAGAGATGCTGGTTGAGCCAGTCGAAATCGAAGGCCAGCGCCAATGCCTGTCGCACGCGCATGTCCTGGAAGCGAGGCTGCCGCAGGTTGGGCGAGAGGCCCTGCATGCCGGTGAAGCGGCGGTGCGAAATCTCTTCCTTGACCAGCTCGCCGGAATCGAAACGCCGCCCCTTGTAGCGGCGCACCCAGGCGATGATCGAGCGTTCTTCCATCGCATCGAGTGAGCCGGCCTTGAGCGACTCCTCTTCACCCAGCGAGTCCTTGAAGTACTGGTACGACACCTCGCCGAAATTGAACATCCCCTTGCGCACCGGAAGATCGGCGGCCCAGTAGTCCGGCCGCCGGCGGTACGAGATGTACTTCCCGAAGTCGACCTTGTCCACCACGTACGGCCCGCTGGCTATGGGCGGCTCGCTCACGATCTGGTCGAAGGGCTTGCCCTTGCCCCAGGCACTCGAGAAAACCGGCAGCTGGCCGATGATCATGTGCAGCTCGGAGTTCTGGCGCTTGAAGTCGAAGCGGATCGTGCGCTCCCCCACCACCACGGCGCCCTTGATGTCAACCCAGTACGAGCGGAAGGTCGGCCCCGCCTGCTTGCTCATGAGGGTGTCGAAGGAGTACTTCACGTCCTTCGCGAGCACCGGGGAGCCATCGGAGAACTTGGCTTTCGGGTTCAGGCGGAAAGTGACGCTCAGGCGGTCTGCGGCAAGCTGCACGTCTTCGGCCAGCATGCCGTAGTTGGAGAAGGGCTCGTCTTCGCTCGGCGTCATCAGCGAATCGAAGATCAGGCCGTACTCGGAGAACACAAAGCCGTTGGCGCTGTAGCCCATGCCCTGCGGCGGCACGCCCCGCAGCGTGAAGGGGTTGAGCTTGTCGAAGGTTCCGCTGGCCGAGAGGATCAGCTCGCCGCCCTTGGGGGCATCGGGATTCACGTAGTCGAAATTCTTGAACGACGCCGGGTACTTCGGCTCGTAACCCATGCCCAGACCATGCGCTGCCCACGAGGGGAGCGCCAAGAGAGCCAATATCAGAAGCAGCCAACCTCGCATGCGAGAATTCTGCCCAAGATTTTCACGAGGCAACTTCATGGGCTTTCTTTCCGGCAAAAAACTGTTGATCACCGGTGTGTTGAGCAATCGCTCCATTGCTTATGGCATTGCCAAGGCCTGTCATGAACAGGGCGCAGAGCTCGCCTTCAGCTATGTCGGCGAGCGATTCAAGGACCGTATCACCGAATATGCCGCAGACTTTGGCTCGAAGCTGATTTTCGATTGCGACGTGGGCGACGACGCGCAGATCGACAAGCTCTTTGCAGACCTCTCGCAGACCTGGCCGAAGTTCGACGGCTTCGTGCACAGCATCGGCTTCGCGCCGCGCGAGTCCATTGCGGGCGACTTCCTCGACGGGCTCTCGCGCGAAGGCTTCAAGATCGCGCACGACATCAGTGCGTACAGCTTTCCGGCCATGGCCAAGTCGGCCCTGCCCTACCTCAACGACAAGGCGGCCCTGCTCACGCTGACCTACCTGGGCGCCGAACGCGCGCTGCCCAACTACAACACCATGGGCCTGGCCAAGGCCTCGCTCGAAGCCTCGGTGCGCTACACCGCCGCCTCGCTCGGCCCGAAGGGCATGCGCGTGAACGGCATCAGTGCGGGCCCGATCAAGACGCTGGCAGCCAGCGGCATCAAGGGCTTCGGCAAGATGCTGGCGGCCGTGGCCGACGCCTCGCCCATCCGCCGCAACGTGACCATCGAGGAAGTCGGCAACGTGGCCGCCTTCCTGCTGAGCGACCTGGCCAGCGGCGTGACCGCCGAGATCACCTACGTGGACGGCGGCTTCAGCAACGTCGTCGGCGGGATGGCCGAGTAACCCTGCCATCGAGCCCTCACACGGCCACCAGATGGCCGTGCTGCGCTATTCATTTCATAGCATCGTGCTGAACCGACGCTCCCTCCTGCTTGCCGCTTTCGGCGTGATCGCCGCGCCTGCCGCGTTCGCGCGCGAGGCGGCGCCCTCGCTGATGCTGGCCGACGTCTACCGCCCCGGCATGTCGCTGCACGACTACTGGGTCAGCGAGAAGTACGACGGCGTACGCGGCTACTGGGACGGCAAGCAGCTCTGGACACGCGGCGGCGAACGGATCGTGGCGCCGGCATGGTTCACCGCACCGCTGCCGAAGCAACCCCTCGACGGCGAACTGTGGGTGGGCCGCGGCCAGTTCGCACGCGCCGTCTCCACGGTGCGCAGCCAGACGCCCAACGACATCGCCTGGCGCGAGATGCACTTCATGGTGTTCGACCTGCCCGCGCAGGGTGGCGACTTCACGACGCGCCTCGCCGTGCTGCGCAAGCTGCTGCCGATTACCGACGCACCATGGGTCGTCGCGGTCCCGCAGGAACGCGCGACCACGCACGCCGCATTGCAGGCGCTGCTCGACAAGACGGTAAAAATGGGCGGTGAGGGTCTGATGCTCCACCGCGGCAGCTCCCAATACCGTGGCGAGCGCAACAGCGACTTGCTGAAGGTCAAGCCCTACGAAGACGCCGAAGCCCGCGTGGTCGAGCACGTGCCCGGCAAGGGCAAGCACAGTGGCCGGCTCGGCGCGCTGGTGGTCGAGACGGCCGACGGCAAGCGCTTCAAGCTCGGCACCGGACTGACCGACGCCGAACGCGAGAACCCGCCCGCCGTCGGCAGCTGGGTGACCTACCGCTACAACGGCACCACCGCCAAGGGCCTGCCGCGATTCGCGCGCTTCATGCGGGTGCGCGAAGGTTAGGCCGGCCCGTCCAGCCGGCCCGCTTCCTTACTTCACTTCCCTGACGCAATCTGCGTAGTAGCGCTTCTTGCCCGTCTCGTCGACGCGCGCAACCAGGCCGTGGATGTCGGTCTCGAAGCCCGGGCACTGCGTGTTGAACTCGCGCGAGAACTTGAGGTAGTCGACGATCTTCTTGTTGAACACCTCGCCCGGAATCAGCAGCGGAATGCCCGGCGGGTAAGGCGTGATCAGGCTGGTGGTGATGCGGCCTTCGAGCTCGTCGATTTCCACGCGCTCGGTCTTGCGGTGCGCGATGTGGGCGAAGGCGTCGCTGGGCTTCATCGCCGGCGTCAGGTCGCTCAGGTACATCTCGGTCGTGAGGCGGGCCACGTCGTAGCGCGCATACAGCTGGTGGATGTGCTGGCACAGGTCGCGCAGGCCGAGGCGTTCGTAACCCGGATGCTGCTGGCAGAACTCGGGCAGGATGCGCCACATCGGCTGGTTGCGCGCGTAGTCGTCCTTGAACTGCTGCAGCGCCGTCAGCAGCGTGTTCCAGCGGCCCTTGGTGATGCCGATGGTGAACATGATGAAGAAGCTGTAGAGCCCGGTCTTCTCCACGATCACGCCATGCTCGGCGAGGAACTTGGTCACCACGCTGGCCGGGATGCCGGTTTCGGCGAAGTTGCCTTCGAGGTCGAGACCCGGCGTGACGATGGTCGACTTGATCGGGTCAAGCATGTTGAAGCCGTCGGCCAATTCGCCAAAGCCGTGCCAGTTGCGCGGCGACTTCTTGTTCTTGGGCTTGCCGTTCTTCTCGCCCTGCATGATCCAGTCGTCGGCGCGGCCGATGCCTTCTTCGACGAGCTTCTCGGGGCCCCAGACCTTGAACCACCACTCGTCCTTGCCGAACTCCGCCTCGACCTTGCGCATGGCGCGGCGAAAGTCGAGCGCTTCGAGGATGCTTTCTTCCACCAGCGCGGTGCCGCCGGGCGGCTCCATCATGGCGGCAGCCACGTCGCAGCTCGCGATGATCGCGTACTGCGGGCTGGTCGACGAGTGCATCAGATAGGCCTCGTTGAACAGGTCGCGGTCGAGCTGACGGTTCTGCGAGTCCTGCACCAGCACATGGCTGGCCTGGCTGATGCCGGCCAGCAGCTTGTGCGTCGACTGCGTGGCGAACACCAGCGATTCCTTCGGGCGCACGCGGCGCTTGCCCATCGCGTGATAGGCGCCATAGAACGGGTGGAAGGCCGCGTGCGGCAGCCACGCCTCGTCGAAGTGCAGCGTGTCGACGTAGCCGTCGAGCATGTTCTTGATGGTCTCGGTGTTGTAGATCACGCCGTCGTAGGTCGACTGCGTGAGCGTCATCACGCGCGGCTTGACCTTGTCGGGGTCCACGTCGGCCAGCAGCGGGTTGGCCTTGATCTTGGCCTTGATGGCGCTCTGCTCGAACTCGCTCTTCGGGATCGGGCCGATGATGCCGAAGTGGTTGCGCGTGGGCTTCATGAACACCGGAATCGCGCCGGTCATGATGATCGCGTGCAGGATCGACTTGTGGCAATTGCGGTCGACCACCACCACGTCGCCCGGCGCCACCGTGTGGTGCCACACCATCTTGTTGCTGGTGCTGGTGCCGTTGGTCACGAAGAAGCAGTGGTCGGCGTTGAAGATGCGCGCCGCATTGCGTTCGCTGGCCGCCACCGGGCCGGTGTGGTCGAGCAGTTGGCCCAGCTCTTCGACTGCGTTGCAGACGTCGGCACGCAGCATGTTCTCGCCGAAGAACTGGTGGAACATCTGGCCCACCGGGCTCTTCAGGAACGCCACGCCGCCCGAGTGGCCCGGGCAGTGCCACGAATAGGAGCCGTCTTCCGCATAGTCGATCAGCGCCTTGAAGAACGGCGGCTGCACGCCCTCGAGGTAGCTCTTGGCCTCGCGGATGATGTGGCGCGCCACGAATTCGGGGGTGTCCTCGAACATGTGGATGAAGCCGTGCAGCTCGCGCAGGATGTCGTTCGGGATGTGGCGCGAGGTCTTGGTCTCGCCGTAGATGTAGATCGGCACGTCGGCGTTCTTGCGCCGCACTTCGCCGATGAAGTTGCGCAAGTTCAGCACGGCCGGATCGAGGTCGGGGCCGACCGTGAACTCCTCGTCGTCGATCGACAGGATGAACGCACTGGCACGGCTTTGCTGTTGGGCGAACTGGCTCAGGTCGCCGTAGCTCGTGACGCCCAGCACCTCGAAGCCCTCGCTTTCGAAGGCCTGCGCGAGCGCGCGAATGCCGAGGCCCGAGGTGTTTTCGGAGCGGAAGTCCTCGTCAATGATGACGATGGGAAAGCGGAATTTCATGAGCGGGGCTCCGGGCAGGCTGACAGACAGGCAATAAGGCGAGGCGCGAAGTGTACGGAATTCGGATGACGAATCTGGTCAGGCTCGTGCAAGCCATTCGGGCCTGTCCGGCATGGTCCCTTTCGTCGGCTCGGGCGCAGTACCCCTACGCAGGGCAAGCGCTTGGAGCAGATGCATCAGAATGGCGCGCATCGAATAAGGAAAAGAGGAGTCGACATGGCGAATTCCACCGTCTGGTGGCTGATTGCGGGGGTAGCCATCGTGGTCGAGTTGCTCTCGGGCACCGTATATCTTCTGCTGCTGGCCGCCGGTTTCGCGGCCGCGGCAATTGCAGCGCACCTGGGCTTCGGCACCGTCACCCAACTGATCGTGGCCTCGGTCATCGGCGTGGGCGCCGTGCTGACCTGGTACTCGATCCAGCGCAAGCGCCCCCCTGCCCCGCCCACCGGAACCAACCGCGACGTGAACCTCGACATCGGCGAGACCGTTCACGTCGACGCCTGGAATGCCGACGGCACGGCAACCGTGCGCTACCGGGGTGCGCAATGGACGGTGGTCCAGCGCGCAGGCCGCACGCCGTCGACCGGCGAGCACCGCGTGGTCGAAGTCATCGGCAGCCGGCTGGTCGTCGACAAGGTTTAGTCAATACGTAGAACTCAGAAAAGGAAGCGCACCATGGAATTTTCGGTCCCACTCATCATCCTGGTCATCGCGATCATCTTCATCAGCCAGTCGGTGAAGTTCGTGCCGCAGCAGAACGCCTGGGTGCGCGAGCGCCTCGGCAAGTACCACGGCACCATGACGCCCGGCCCCAACTTCCTGATTCCGTTCATCGACCGGGTGGCCTACAAGCACAGCCTGAAGGAAATCCCGCTCGACGTGCCGAGCCAGATCTGCATCACGCGCGACAACACGCAGCTGCAGGTTGACGGCATCCTGTACTTCCAGGTGACCGATCCGATGCGCGCGAGCTACGGCTCGTCGAACTACATCGTGGCCGTGACGCAACTCGCACAGACCTCGCTGCGCAGCGTGATCGGCAAGCTGGAGCTCGACAAGACCTTCGAGGAACGCGACGTCATCAACGCCCAGGTGGTCGCTGCCATCGACGAGGCCGCGCTCAACTGGGGCGTAAAGGTGCTGCGCTATGAAATCAAGGACCTGACGCCGCCGAAGGAAATCCTGCTGGCCATGCAGGCGCAGATCACGGCCGAGCGCGGCAAGCGCGCGCTGATCGCGGCCTCCGAAGGCCGCCGCCAGGAGCAGATCAACATCGCCACTGGCGAACGCGAGGCCTTCATCGCCCGCTCTGAAGGCGAGAAGCAGGCGCAGATCAACAACGCCCAGGGTGAAGCCGCCGCCATTACCGCGGTCGCCACCGCAACGGCGGATGCCATCGAACGCGTGGCAGCCGCCATCCGCCAGCCGGGCGGCGAACAGGCCGTGCAGCTGAAGGTGGCCGAGCGCGCTGTCGACGCCTACGGCAAGGTCGCGGCCGACTCCAAGACCACGCTGATCGTGCCGAGCAACATGAGCGAGACCGCCGCGCTCATCGCGTCAGCGATGCGCATGGTCCAGGCAGGCAAGCCGTCGAATCCGACCTGAACTGACTGCTACAATCATGGGCTCAGGAGCGGTGGATGAGCGGTTTAAGTCGCACGCCTGGAAAGCGTGTGAGGGTTAATAGCCCTCCGCGGGTTCGAATCCCGCCTGCTCCGCCAGAGATTGATTGTTCGTAACCGTTCACGAACATGAAGACAAAGCAAGAAGCCCAAGTTGCCACAAGCACTTGGGCTTTTTTGTCGTCTGGCCCAACCAGACTTGAAAGGCAGTGCGTTGCTTTGCAACAACTTGCCCCCCGAACTCAGACACTTTCTTCTGGCAGTACCATCCAAAGGTTTTCATTTCAGCCCACAAAGGAGCCTCGATGGCCGGACAACCGAAAACCCAGCCGCGTGGCAAGACACCGCTGGACCGCACCCTCGAAAAGAGCGAGCAGGTGGCTGCCGACGTGCAACGGGCGTCGGACAACCTCGCCGTGGTGAACACGGTGCTCGAACAGGAACTGCCCGAAGAAGTGCAGGTTGGCGAGGTGGCACAGGCCATCGAACACACCAGCCAGCTGGAAGAGAAGCTGGCTAAATCCGCCGAAAAGCTGGCCGAGGTCAATGCCGCGCTGAGCGAGGAAATCGAGAAGCGTCTCGAGGTCACGGCTGAGCGCGACGAAAGCCAGGCTCTGGCCGAGAAGCTCAAGGCAAAGATCCGCGCCGAAAGCTCCGACTGACCGGCGCGCAATACGCCGTCCGTATCCTTTCTCCTACGCTGCATCAGCGTCAGGCACGCTACGCTATTGGTTCTCAAAGCGAAACCACGGCATGGCCCTCATCACGTTCCTCGTCGAGGACAACAAGACCATCAGGGATAACCTGGTCCCGGCACTCGAGGACTTGGTCAACGGCCGCGTGGTCGGCTTCGCCGAAACCGAAACGGAAGCCCTTGCATGGCTCGCGGCGCATCCTGATGACTGGCAGCTCCTGATCGTCGACCTGTTCCTGAAGGAAGGCTCCGGCCTCGGCGTGCTGGGCGGCTGCAAGACCCGCAAACCCAGCCAGCGAGTGGTCGTGCTCAGCAACTACGTGACGGCGGATATCCGGGCGCGCTGCACGGCGCTCGGCGCCGATGCGGTGTTCGACAAGTCACGCGACCTCGATGCCTTCATCGAGTACTGCAATGCCAACCGCCCATCGGGCCTTGCTCCGCTCTGAACTCTGAATAAGTCGCCTTCGAAGCGGCCATGAAAAAAGGGCCCGAAGGCCCTTTTCTCTTTTGCGGATAACCGCAGGTTTGCCGAAATGAATCAGCGCACCACGGCGATCTGCGTGCGTGCACCACCCTTGTAGGTGTACAGCGTCAGGGCACCGTTCTTGATGTCGCCCTTTTCGTCGAAGGCGATCGGGCCGGTCACGCCCTTGTATTGCACCTTGCCAACTTCAGGCAGGTACTTGGCGGGGTCGGACGAACCGGCCTTCACCATGGCTTCGGCCAGCACGTTGACCGCGTCGTACACGTACGGTGCATAGATCTGCACTTCGACGCCGTTCTTGGTCTTGAACTTGGCCTTGAAGTCTTCCAGCGGCTGCTTGAAGTCGCCGTCCACACCGCCGGCTTCGGCGCAAACAACCATCTCTTCGCCGATGGCATCGCCAGCCAGCTTCGGCAGTTCGCTGGTGCACAGGCCGTCGCCGCCCATGAACTTGACGTTCAGGCCGAGTTGCTTGACCTGCTTGAGCATCGGGCCGCCAACGGCGTCCATGCCGCCGAAGAACAGCACGTCGGGCTTGGAGGCCTTCAGCTTGGTCAGGATGGCGTTGAAGTCGGTCGACTTGTCGGTGGTGAACTCGTGGCCCACGATGGTGGCGCCAGCGGCCTTGGCCGACTTCTCGAACTCTTCGGCAACGCCTTGGCCGTAGGCGGTACGGTCGTCGATCACGGCAATGTTCTTGCCCTTGAGCGTTTCGACTGCGTACTTGCCCAGCGTGCCGCCGAGTTGCGTGTCGTCAGCCACCACGCGGAACGTGGTCTTGAAGCCTTGACGCGTGTACTTCGGGTTGGTGGCCGAAGGCGAGATCTGTGGAATGCCGGCGTCGCTGTAGAGCTTCGAGGCGGGGATGGTGGTGCCCGAGTTCAGGTGACCGACCACGCCGTTGACCTTTTCGTCCACGAGCTTCTGGGCCACAGCCGTGCCCTGCTTCGGATCGCCTGCGTCGTCTTCGGCGATCAGTTCGAACTTGGCAACCTTGTCGCCGATCTTGAGGCCCTTTGCATTCAGGTCTTCGATGGCCATCTTGGCACCGAACTCGTTGTCCTTGCCGAGGTGGGCGATGGCACCGCTGGTCGGTCCCACGTGACCGATCTTGACGACCAGGGTTTCTCCGGCAGGTGCGGGTGCAGGTGCAGCCGGGGCCGCAGCCGTTGGCGCGGGCGCTGCAGCGGGAGCAGCAGCTTCTTCCTTCTTGCCGCAAGCCACGAGCGTGATTGCAGCCAGTGCGACCGCAGTCCATTTCAATTGCATGAGAACCTCCAGAACTTGGATGAAAAGAATAAAAAACCGGTCGTGTGATCCGGGCGCGCTGACCTCGCAAGTTTCGCGCCGCGGACCAGCGGCACCCTCACGCCCTTCCGACCTGCGGCGCAGTTTAGCCGAGGATTCAGGCTCCGGAAGCTGGCGTAGACCCTGTGTTTTCGCTGAGTTCGGCGGCCATGGCCTCGATCACCAACGCGCGCAAAACGGCTTCGATTTCATTGCGCAATCGCGGCACCATCGCATCGAGTTGATGCTGAACGGCAGCTGACACGGTGTCGCTCAAACGCTCTTCCAGAGACAGGTCGACGCGCTGCAGAACGCGGTGCAGCAACTGCTCTTCGAGGCTGACGATTTCCGCCTGCGAAAGCTGCGCGGCCGGCGGCAATGCCATGGCACTCGCCGGGTCGGGCTGGGGCGTCGGTGCGGCCTGCGGCTCGGGGACCGCGGGCTCCTCCGGGATCTCGAGCACCGTGGTCAGCGTGGGAACGAACCGGGGCGGCGTGCGCAGTGTGCTGGCCATGTCAGGGACTCTTTGCGAAGTCGTGCGGCTGGATGGTGTAGCCACGATCGGCATAGTGGCGCCAGCGCGAACGACCGACCTGGCGGTCGTTGTCCTCGTTGCTCACGATGTCGATCATGCGTTCATAGCGCTCGAAGCCCGCAGGCACTTCGAGGCCCAGATTCACCAGCATTTCGCGGTGCGGCAGCGAGGCCGCATCAGCGCCCTGGGCCGACAGCACGACGGGCGAACGCGCGACCACATGAGCCGGCGCATCGCCTCGGCAGTGCGCGACGAAGTCCACCGGCGACAGCTGCCAGAGTGCCGCATCCACCGCGTCGAGCGCCTGCGCATCGCCCACGACTACCACGCGCAGGCCGCGCGCGTTCACGGCCTTGCGAACCAGCCGGCAGGCGTAGTTCAGCTTGTCACGCGCGTTGTAGTGAAAGCCGATTTCCGTCACTTCGTGGCCCGGGCCTCTTTGGCCGGAACTCCAGGGGTCTTGGTTTTCTTGGCCTTGCCGGTCTTGGCGTCGCCGCTGGCCGCGCGACTCGTCAGGTACGACACCAGCAAGCCCACCGGTCGACCGGTCGAACCCTTTGCCGCTCCGCTCTTCCACGCAGTGCCCGCGATATCCAGATGCGCCCAGGCGAAGTCGCCCGCGAAGCGCTGCAGGAACTTGGCGGCAGTGATGGCGCCACCCGCGCGGCCGGCGATGTTGGCCACGTCGGCGAAGTTGCTCTTGAGGCCTTCCGCGTAGTCGTCGTCGAGCGGCAGGCGCCAGCAGCGGTCCTGCGAGGTCTCGCCAGCGGCTTCGAGCGCCGCGGCCAATGCTTCGTTGGTCGAGAACAGGCCGCTGCGCACGCCGCCCAGGGCCACCACGCAGGCGCCCGTCAGCGTGGCGATGTCGATCACTGCCGCCGGCTCGAAGCGCTTGGCATAGGTCAGCGCGTCGCACAGGATGAGCCGGCCTTCTGCGTCGGTGTTGAGCACCTCGATGGTCTGGCCGCTCATGCTGGTCACCACGTCGCCCGGCTTCACCGCGCGGCCGTCGTTCATGTTCTCGCACGAAGGAATGAGGCCGACGACGTTGATGGCGGGCTGGATATCGCCGAGCGCGCGGAAGGTACCAAGCACGCTGGCCGCGCCGCACATGTCGAACTTCATCTCGTCCATTTCGGCAGCGGGCTTGAGCGAGACGCCGCCGGTGTCGAAGGTGATGCCCTTGCCGACCAGCACTACGGGCGCCTGGTCCTTGGGCGCCCCGTGGTAGCGCAGCACGATGAAGCGCAGCGGCTCCGCCGAGCCCTGCGCCACGGCGGCAAAGGAGCCCATGCCGAGCTTTTCGACTTCCTTCGGCCCCAGCACCTCGCACTTGATGTTCGGCAGCTTGGCCAGCCCCTTGGCGGCCTCGGCCAGCAGCGTGGGCGTGGCATGGTTGGCGGGTCGGTTGCCCCACTCCTTGGCCAGTTCGATGCCCGCGACAGTGGCACGGGCGGCGTCGAAGGCGCCGGTGACGGCGGCGGCATCGGCCACGCCGACGGTCAGGTGGCGGATGCTGCGGGGTTCGGCCTTCGACTTGGTGGCGGTGTAGACGTAGCTGGCGTCAGCCGCCGCCGTGACGGCGCTGGCCACCGCCGCGCCCTCAGCAGGCTGGGCGAACACCACGGTCACGCGCTTGGGGGCCTGGGCCTTGGCCGAATTGACCGCCGCGACCACGCCGCTGCGAACCGAGGCGGGCTTGCCGTCGCCGATGGCGGCGAGCACCACGCGGGACGCCACGACGTCTTCCGGACGGTAAAGCCCCAGCAGCTTGCCGGCCTTGTCGGGCAGGTCGCCGGCCTTGCGGGCACTGGCGGCGAGCACCGACAACGGGTCTTTGGAGGTAAGAGGAGCGCTGCCGACGAGCACGATCAGGACATCGGATTTCTCGGCTGCGGCCTGGGCGACGGTGAGGGTCTTGAGTTGAAAGTCCATAATCCTTTTTTTCCTCGAACGATGTTATTCCATTCTTCCCTACGCAAGGAGCTGTCCCGCAGCTTCGGAGCGACCCTCGTGGTACTGGTCACCATCGTGATGACCATGATGCTCATCCGTACCCTCGGGCTCGCGTCCAAGGGCAGTGTGAACCCGCAGGAGGTGTTCCTGGTGATGGCCTACACGGTGCTCGGCTACATGCCGACCATCCTGAGCCTGAGCCTGTTCATCGCCATCGTCGGCACCCTGTCGCGCATGTACCGCGACAGCGAGATGGTGATCTGGTTTTCCAGCGGGCGGGGCCTGACCGACTTCATCAAGCCACTCTTCCGCTTCGCCTGGCCGGTGCTGATCCTGATCGCGGTGATGGCGCTGGTGGGCTGGCCGTGGGCCAACTCGCAGACCATCGGCATGCGCAAGCAGTACGAGCAGCGCAGCGACATCGAGCGGGTGGCGCCTGGTGAGTTCCGCGAATCCGCTGGCCGGGTGCGCGTGTTCTTCATCGACAAGGAGACGCCGGACAACTCCAAGGCCACCAACGTCTTCATCTGGTCGATCGAGCGCAACATGCAGATCACGACCTCGGCGCGCAGCGGCAGCATCGAGAACATCGGCGATTCGCGCTACCTGCTGCTCAACAGCGGCCAGCGGCTCGAGCAGCCCATGACCAACACTGGCCTGAAGATCAGCGAGTTCAAGACTTACGGCACCCGGGCAGGCGGCAACAGCGGCCTGGTCAACGACGCGACACCGCCGCGCGCGCGCAGCACACTGTCCCTGCTGCCCGACACCAGCGACCCCAGCCGCGGCGAACTGGCCTGGCGCATCGGCATGTTGCTGACGGCCATCAACTTCGTGCTGCTGGCGCTGAATGTATCCAGCGCCAACCCGCGCGTCGGCCGAAGCGGCAACCTGCTTCTCGCGCTGTTCGCGTTCGTCGTGTACTACAACATGCTCAACCTGGGCCAAAGCTGGATCAGCTCGGGCAAATACAGCATGGGCAGTTTCATGCTGCTGTTGCATGGCGGCGTGCTGCTGATCAACCTGGCATGGCTCGGCGTTCGCCAGAACAATTGGGGCCGGCGATCAAAGCAAAGCCCGTCCGCCGCCGTGCTGCCCACACCCAAGATCGAACCCACGTGAAAACGATAAGACGCCTGATCTACGTGGAGGTGCTGAAGGCCGTTGCGTTCGTGACGCTCGGCTTCCTGAGCCTCTTTTTCTTCTTCGACTTCGTCGACGAACTGCAATCCATCGGCAAGCCGGACAGCCTCAACTACGGGCCCGCACAGGCGCTGGCCTACGTGATGCTGCTGGTGCCGAGCCACCTCTACGAACTGCTGCCGATCACGGTGCTGATCGGCTCCATCTTCGTGATGGCCCGGCTGGCGCAAAGCTCCGAATACACCATTCTGCGCACCAGCGGGCTGGGGCCCTGGCGCGCGCTGCGCACCCTGCTGCTGCTGGGCGTCGGCTTCGTCGTGCTGACCTTCGCCGTCGGCGACTATGTCGCCCCGGCCTCCGAGCGCACGGGGCAACTGCTCAAGGCCAAGTACCAGGGCATCTATTCGCTGGCGGGCAACACGGGCGCCTGGCTCAAGGAAAAACGGGGCAATGTCTCGTACGCGGTGAACGTGCTGTCCATCGACCGCAAAGGCGCGCTGAAGAGCCCGCGCATCTTCGAATTCGACGACAACGGCTACATCAGCACACAGATCACCGCAGGCTCTGCCCGCATCGGCGACGGGCACTGGATGCTCACCGACGTGGAAGAGCAGAAGTACGACACGCGCGGCGCGGCCGACCAGGCCCGCATCGCCACGACCAAGACCCCGCAGCTGAACTGGGCCACCTCGCTGACCAGCGAAATGGTCTCGGTCGCGCTCCTGCGCCCCGACCGCATGAGCACGATCGACCTGTTCGACTACATCCGCCACCTCGACGCCAACGGCCAGACCGCGCAGCGCTACGAGATCGAGTTCTGGCGCAAGGTGTTCTATCCGCTTTCGTGCCTGGTGATGGTGGTGCTCGCCCTGCCCTTCGCCTACCTGCACTTCCGCCAGGCCGGTATCACCACCTACGTGTTCGGCGGCGTGATGATCGGCATCAGCTTCTTCCTGCTGAACAACGTGTTCGGCTATCTCGGCAACCTCAGCAACTGGTCGCCATGGCTCACGGCGGCGGCGCCAGGCATGATCTATTCGGTGATGTCGTTGACGGCCTTCAGCTGGCTGGTCTTGCGACGATGACCCAGGGCATCGTTTTACTGGCGCACGGTTCGCGCGACGATCGCTGGCGCGAGCCCATCGAGGCCGTGGCCGAACGCGTGTGCAAAAACGAGCCGAATGCCCGCGTGGCCTGCGCCTACATGGAGCTGGCAACGCCCGACCTGCCCACGGCGACGGCGGCGCTGATTGCCAGTGGCGCCACCGCCATCCGCGTGGTTCCGCTGTTCCTGGGCATGGGCAAGCACGCCCGCGAAGACCTGCCGCACCAACTCGAGGCGCTGCGCCAGCGCTGGCCCGACATCGGCTTCTCACTTGCCCGCATCGTGGGCGAAGAGCCCGAACTGGTCGATCTCCTGGCCAGAATTGCGGTCAAATAGTGAACATCCGGCAATTTCGATAGATTCCGAAGGCATAATGAATTCCGCAATAAGACGGAATTTGATATGAATCTGCATCAGTTCAAGTTTGTTCAGGAGGCCGTGCGGCGCAACCTGAACCTCACCGAGGCGGCCAAGGCGCTCCACACCTCGCAACCCGGTGTCTCCAAGGCCATCATCGAGCTCGAGGAAGAACTGGGCGTTGAAATCTTCGCGCGCCACGGCAAGCGGCTCAAACGCGTTACCGAGCCGGGCCAGCACGTCATCGCCAGCATCGAACTCATCATGCGCGAGGTGGGCAATCTCAAGCGCATCGGCGAACAGTTCAGCGCGCAGGACAGCGGCACCCTCTCCATCGCCACAACCCATACGCAGGCGCGCTACGTGCTGCCCGTGCCTGTGGCCAACCTGCGCGAGGCCTATCCCAAGGTCAACGTGAGCCTGCACCAGGGCTCGCCCGACCAGGTGGCTCGCATGGTGATCGACGAGATCGCCGAGATCGGCATCGCCACCGAATCACTCGACGGCTACGCCGAGCTGGTGACCCTGCCCTGCTACGAATGGCAGCACGTTCTGGTGCTGCCCAAGGACCATCCGCTGGCCGCCAAGGAGCGCATTTCGCTCGAAGACCTGGCGAGCGAGCCGATCATCACCTACCACCCCTCGTTCACCGGCCGCACGCGCATCGACCATGCGTTCGCACAGAAAAAGCTCACGCCGCGCATCGCGCTCGAAGCCATCGACTCCGACGTGATCAAGACCTACGTGCGCCTCGGGCTGGGCGTGGGCATCGTGGCCGAAATGGCCGTGCGCGACGAGTCGAACGCCGACCTCGTGGTGCGCCCGATGGGGCATGTGTTCGGCCAGAATATTGCGCGTGTCGCGTTCAAGCGTAGCGCCTATCTGCGCAACTTCGTCTTCAAGTTCGCCGAGCTGCTGTCCGACCGCCTCGACCGCAACCTGATCGCCAAGGCCCTGAGCGGCCACCAACAAGACTACGAGCTATGAGCACAGTTCAATCCCCACGCACGCCCGACATCGTCACCAAGCTGCCGGCCGTCGGCACCACCATCTTCACCGTGATGTCGGCGCTGGCCGCCGAGAAGAACGCGGTCAACCTGGGCCAGGGCTTTCCGGATTTCCACTGCGATCCGAAGCTGCTCGAAGACGTCACGGCCGCCATGGCCGCGGGCCACAACCAGTACCCGCCGATGCCCGGCATCCCGGCGCTGCGCGACGCCATCGCCGCCAAGATCTCGGCGATGTACGGCTACAGCTACAGCGCGGCCGCGGAAATCACCGTTACCGCCGGCGCCACGCAAGCCATCATCACTGCCATCCTCGCCATCGTGCGCCCGGGCGACGAAGTGATCGTGCTGGAACCCTGCTACGACAGCTACGTGCCCAACATCGAGCTGGCCGGCGGCAGCGTGGTGCGCGTACCGCTCACGCCGGGCACCTTCCGCCCCGACTTCGACAAGATCGCCGCAGCGCTCACGCCGCGCACGCGCGCCATCATCATCAACACGCCGCACAACCCGAGCGCCACGGTCTGGACCGAAGCCGAGATGCGGCAGCTCGAAGAACTGCTCGCCCCCACCGACGTGTTCGTGATCAGCGACGAGGTCTACGAGCACATGGTGTTCGACAACGCCCGCCACGAAAGCGTGGCCCGCTTCCCGGGCCTGGCAGCGCGCAGCTTCATCGTCAGCAGCTTCGGCAAGACGTACCACGTCACCGGCTGGAAGGTCGGCTACGTGGCCGCGCCGGCCCCGCTGATGGCCGAATTCCGCAAGGTGCACCAGTTCAACGTGTTCACCGTGAACACTCCGATGCAGCATGCGCTTGCGCAGTACATGGGCGAGCCGGCGCCGTACCTCGAACTGCCGGCCTTCTATCAGCGCAAGCGCGACTTGTTCGCGGCGGGCCTGGCCGAAAAAACCCGCTTCAAGCTGCTGCGCAGCGAAGGCAGCTACTTCCAGTGCGTCGACATCTCGGCGGTGAGCGACCTGTCCGAAGCCGAGTTCTGCTTGTGGCTCACGCGCGAGATCGGCGTGGCGGCGATCCCGCTGTCGGCTTTCTACGGCGACGGCTTCGACCAGCGCGTGGTGCGCTTCTGCTTCGCCAAGAAGGACGAGACGCTGCTCGCCGCGCTGGAGCGCCTCGCGCGGCTCTGACGCCTGCGGCAGCCGCACGTCGATGATGAAACAGCCCACCACCATCATCAGGCTCGTTTTCAGCGTGGTCGGCGCGCTGCTGTGCGGCATTGCCCTGCTGCTGTACCAGCATACGTCAGCCTTCATCGCGTCGGCCAGCCGCACGCAGGGCGAAGTCCTGCGGCTGCTTCACGTGGAAAGCTCGAAGAGCAACAGTTCGGGCACCTGGAAGCCGCTGGTGCGCTTCAAGGCGCCGGGCGGCGAGATCATCGAGTTCACGCCGTCGAGCAGCAGCAACCCGCCAGCCTACGACGTCGGCGAGAAAGTCGACGTCTTCTTCGATCCACGCAACCCGCAGGACGCCATGCTGAACGGCTTTTTCTCGCTGTGGGGCGGCGCCGTCATCACCGGCGGCATTGGCCTCGTTTTCCTGCTCGTCGCGGTGGCGATGCTGTTCCTGCCTGCGCTGGCGCCGGCAACGCGCCGACGGCCAGGGTAGGACGTTCACCGACCACCGAAGGGGCGGCTCTCCGGCGATCCGCGCGACATGTCAGGGGGAGCATGAAAGCTCGTCACAACAACCGCCCTGGAGAAAACATGTCGCTCTCGTTCATTCTGCTGATCGTCCTGATCCTGATATTGATCGGCGCGCTGCCGAGTTGGGGATACAGCCGGGCCTGGGGCTATGGTCCCAGCGGCGGTGTCGGCCTGGTCGTGCTGATCGTCGTGATCCTGGTTCTCATGGGACGCATATAGGCCCGGGCACGCCGTAAAGAAAAAGCCCGCGCAAGCGGGCTTTTTTTCGTCCACTGCGGCCAGCGGATCAGGCCTGCAACTGCGCCCAGGCCTTGTCGAGCCGCTTCACGCTCACCGGCTGCGGCGTGCGCAGCTCCTGTGCGAAGAAGCTCACGCGCAGTTCTTCGAGCAGCCAACGGAACTCGAGCATGCGGTCGTCCACCACGCCCTTGCGTTCGGCCACAAGGCGCCAGTAGCGCTGGTCCTGCGGCTTCAGCTCCGCGAGCTTGGCGGCGTCGCGCGCCGGGTCGGCGCGCAGCTTGTCGAGCCGCAGCACGATCGCCTTGAGGTAGCGCGCGAAGTGCTGCAGCTGCGTCCACGGCGCATCGGCGATGAAGCGCTTGCCGACGAGGCGCTGCAGTTGCTGCGCGGCGTCCTGCACGGCGTCGGGCTGGATCTTCGTGTCCTTGATCTTGCGCGCGGCCGCCGCGTATTCGACGAGGATGGTCGACGCGAGCCGGGCCACCTCGTTGGCAATCAGCGTGAGGCGGCCACGCCCCTCCTCCAGCCGGCGCTTGAACGCGAACTCGTCGGTTGGCAGCGGCTCCTGCAGGAAGGCGCGGTCGATCGCGACATCGATGATCTGCGTGCGCAGCTCTTCGGAGGTGCCTAGCGGCATGTAGGCCACCGACATCTTCTGCAGGTCGGGAATGTTCTTCTCGAGGTACTTGAGCGCGTCTTTCAGTTGCAGCGCGAACAGGCGGCGCAGGCCGGCGCGGTGCTTGGCGGCTGCCACGGCGGGCTCGTCGAACACCTCGATGGTCACCGCGTCGCCTTCGTCGCGCAGCGCCGGAAAGCCGATCAGCGATTGCGAGCCGCGGCGCACTTCCATCAGCTCGGGCAGCTCGCCGAAGGTCCAGCCCGTGTAGCGCTGGCCGGCAGGCAATGCGGCGGGTGCGGGCTGGCTCGCGTCCTTCGCGGGCGCCCCGGACTTGCTTTCGGACACAGCAGCCGCATTCTTCTCCGGCGACGCCTTGACGTTGAGCCCAGCCAGCGCCTGGAAGGCACCACGCGCCTGCGCACCAAGCTCGGCCTTCAGCGCACCGAGGTTGCGCCCCATGCCCAATTGCCGGCCGTGCTCGTCGATCACGCGCAGGTTCATGAACAGGTGCGGCGGCAGCATGTCGAGCTTGAAGTCGGCGCGCTTGACGTCGATGCTGGTCATGTCGCGCACGCGCTTGAGCAGCACGTCGGTCAGCGAGCCTGTGCCGAACAGCTCAGGCACGGACAATTCTTCCGCCAGCTTCGAGGCCGACTCGGGCAGCGGCACCAGCCGCGAGCGCGGACGCTGTGGCAGGCTCTTGAGCAGTGCCTGGATCTTGTCCTTGAGCATGCCCGTCACCAGCCACTCGCAGCGCTCCTCGCTCACCTGGTTGAGCACGAACAGCGGCACGCTGGCCGTGAGGCCGTCCTTCGCGTCGCCGGGCTCGTGCAGGTATGTCGCGGCGCAATCCACGCCGCCGAGCCGCAGCGTCGGCGGGAACGATTGCGTCGTGATGCCGGCCGCCTGGTGGCGCATCAGCTCGTCGCGCGTCAGGAACAGCAGGCGCGGCTGTTCCTTGGAGGCATGGCGGTACCAGTTCTCGAAAGTGATGCCGCTGGCCACGTCGACGGGCAGCTGTGCGTCGTAGAAGGCGAAGATCAGTTCGTCGTCGACCAGTACGTCCTGCCGGCGCGACTTGTGTTCCAGCCCCTCGACCTCGCGCACCAGCTTGCGGTTGGCCTGCAGGAACGGAAACTTGCTCTCCCACTGCCCGGCTACCAGCGCTTCGCGGATGAAGATCTCGCGCGCCGCGACCGGATCGACCTTGGTGAAATCGACACGCCGCCCGCTGTAGACCACGAGGCCGTACAGCGTTGCACGCTCCAGCGCTGACACCTGCGCGCCCTTTTTCTCCCAGTGCGGATCGAGCAACTGCTTCTTCAGCAGATGCTCCGCCACCTGTTCGAGCCACTGCGGCTCGATATTGGCGATGCCGCGCCCGAAGAGCCGCGTGGTCTCGACCAGTTCGGCCGCGACGATCCATCGGCCCGGCTTCTTCTTCAGGTGCGCGCCGGGGTGCTTGTAGAACTTGATGCCCCGCGCGCCGAGGTAGGCCTCGTCGTCTTCAAGCTTCCAGCCGACGTTGCCCAGCAGGCCTGCGAGCATCGACAGGTGCAGCGGCTCGTAGCCGGCAGGCTCCGCATTCAGGCGCCACTTGTGCTCGGTGACGACCGTGAGCAGCTGCGAATGGATGTCTCGCCATTCGCGCACGCGGCGGATGTTGATGAAGTTCTGCCGCAACAGCTGTTCGTACTGCCGGTTGCTGAGCTTGTGCGTGTCACCATGGCCGCCGCGCGCGTCGGCGATCCATTTCCACAGGCGAAGGTAGCCGCTGAACTCGCTCTTCTCGTCGTCGAACTTCGAATGCGCCTGGTCGGCCTGCTGCTGGGCTTCCATCGGGCGGTCGCGCACGTCCTGCACGCTGAGGGCCGACGCGATGATGAGCACTTCTTCGAGCGCGCCGCGCGAGCGGGCTTCCAGGATCATGCGGCCCACGCGCGGGTCCAGCGGCAGCCTCGACAGCTCGGCGCCGGTGTGCGTCAGCTCGTTGGCATCGTCGACCGCGCCCAGTTCGTTGAGCAACTGGTAGCCGTCGGCAATCGCGCGCGGCGACGGTGCCTCCAGGAACGGAAAGCGCGCCACGTCGCCCAGGCGCAGCGACTTCATCCGCAGGATCACGCCGGCCAGCGACGAACGCAGGATTTCCGGATCGGTGAAGCGCGGGCGGCCTTCGAAATCTTTCTCGTCGTAGAGCCGGATGCAGATGCCGTTCGCCACGCGCCCGCACCGACCCGCGCGCTGGTTGGCCGCCGCCTGGCTGATCGGCTCGACCAGCAGCTGCTCGACCTTGCTGCGGAAGCTGTAGCGCTTGACGCGCGCCGTGCCGGTGTCGATCACGTAGCGGATGCCCGGCACCGTGAGCGAGGTTTCGGCCACGTTGGTGGCCAGCACGATGCGCCGGCCCGTGTGGCCGTCGAAGATGCGGTCCTGCTCGGGGCCCGAGAGCCTCGCGAACAGCGGCAGCACCTCGGCATTGCGCAGCAGCGGCTGGTGGCTCAGGTGGCGGCGCAGGTGGTCGGCCGCCTCGCGGATTTCGCGCTCGCCGGGCAGGAAGACGAGGATGTCGCCTGCGTTGTGCGGATCGCGCCAGAGTTCGTCGACGCCATCGGCAATGGCGTCGTTCAGGTCATGCTCGCGCGATTCTTCGAAGGGCCGGTAGCGCTGCTCCACCGGGAAGGTGCGGCCCGACACCATGATGGTCGGCGCCGGTCCCTTGGCCGAGGCGAAATGCTGCGCGAAGCGGTCGGCATCGATGGTGGCCGAGGTAACGATCACCTTCAGGTCGGGCCGGCGCGGAAGAATCTCGCGCAGGTAGCCCAGCAGGAAGTCGATGTTCAGCGAGCGCTCGTGTGCCTCGTCGATGATGAGCGTGTCGTAGGCCTTCAGCAGCGGATCGGTCTGCGTCTCGGCCAGCAAGATGCCGTCGGTCATCAGCTTGACCGAGGCGTCCCGGCTCAGGCGGTCTTGAAAGCGCACCTTGAAGCCGACCACGTCGCCCAGCGGCGTCTTCAGCTCTTCGGCGATGCGCTTGGCCACCGAACTCGCGGCGATGCGGCGCGGCTGCGTGTGGCCGATGAGCCGGCCCTTGCCCGGCTCGGCGTTGAGCTTGCCGCGGCCCAGCGCGAGCGCGATCTTCGGCAGCTGCGTGGTCTTGCCCGAGCCCGTCTCGCCGCAAACGATCACGACCTGGTGCGCCGAGATGGCGGCCATGATTTCGTCGCGCCTGCCCGAGACAGGGAGCGATTCGGGAAATTCGATGCGGAGAGGTGTCGTGGTCGTCAAGGGAAGGCAGTCGTCGGGCTGGCGGCGGGCAAACCGTCGATTATCGGTGCGCACCGCGGCTGTTGCACGGTATCCACAGCGCGCTGCTTCGTTGCAACACGATCCGTAAATAGTCTTTACTCAATTGCAAACCGCTACTACGATCGCGTCCCATGTCCTATCGCCTTGCCCCCACCACCTTGCGCCGTCGCTGCGCAAGCCATGCGCCCGCCGCGCATGGGAGGGTCAAGTTGCCTCGCCCGGCCTGAAGCCCGCGCCCTCGCTCATGTCGGCGCGCTTCGGACACTGAAGCGCCGCAACCGACCCCCACAGCGTCTTGCCTGCCGACTCCTTCATTTCGAAGGAGCGGCCGCCTTTGTCGTACCAGCTCGATTCAAAAGAATCAAAAAAGAAAAACACCATGTCCAAAGACATCCATTCCCGTCTGCACGCCGAGCTCGCAGAGCGCACGCGCCACCTGCAGACCGTCGCCGAAGCCCTGAAGACCGAGCTCTTCGGCATCGACGACATCATCGACCGCGTGATCGATTCGCTGCGTGCCTGGTATGTGCTGCCGCAGATCATCAGCCGCCCCGTCATCGTCTGCCTTTGGGGCCTCACCGGCACCGGCAAGACGCAGCTGGTGCGCAAGCTCGCGCAGCACCTGGGCTTCTACGACCGCTTCATCGAAGTGCAGATGGACGGCTTCAGCCACGGCTCTGGCTACCACAGCCGCGGCTCCATCTCGGCAATGCTGGCCGAATCAGGCATCGCCGAAGGTACGCCCGGCATCCTGGTGCTCGACGAGTTCCAGCGCTTTCGCACGGTCGACGGCAACGGCAACGACGCCAAGGTCGAGCGCTACCAGGACGTGTGGGCGCTGCTGTCCGACGGCCGCCTGCCGCCCGCGCTCTCGATGCTCGGCGAGATCGAGTCGTCGCTCGCGCATGCCGAGTTCGTGCAGGACCGCGACGGCGCCGACAAGAAGAAGTTCGACAAGAAGCGCAAGCTGCACCTGTCGCCCTGGGAAGCGCGCGAAGTCAAGCGCTGCCTGAAGCTCTCCGAGACCCTGCTGCAGATCATGGCGTGGAAGCCCGCCGAGGTGCACGCGCGCCTGCGCGCCTTCCGTGACACGCAGCAAAGCTGGGAGACCGACTACAGCAAGCTGCTGGTGTTCGTCTCGGGCAACCTCGACGAGATGTACGCCGAGACGGCCCAGCGCGTCGAAGACTGCGACACCGACGCCGACATCTTCCACGCGCTGACGAAGAAGCTCTCCGTCATCGACGTGAAGAAGGCGCTGGCCGAGCGCTTCCGCCCTGAGCAGATCGCCCGACTGGGCAACAACCACGTGATCTACCCCTCGTTCAACCGCGCGACCTACGTGCGCCTGATCCTGTCGATCTGCGACCGCTACGTGGCCGAGATCCAGGAAAGCTCCGGCGTGCGCTTCGTGCTCGACGCTAGCGTGTACGAGCAGATCTACGCCAACGCCGTGTTCCCGGCGCAGGGCACGCGCCCGCTGTTTTCGTCGATCCACGCGATCCTGAGCGCGACGCTGGTCAATGCCGCGCTGTGGGCGCTGGAGCAACGCGCCGACGGCAGCGAGCCGGTGTGGCTCACGCTGGACGCGGGCGCGTCGTGCATCACGGCCAAGTACCGCAAGGCGCGCCGGCAGTTTCCGGTCGCGCTGGAGCTGAACCGCCTCAAGCAGCGTTCGAGCGAAGACTTCCGCGCCCTGCTCGCCGTGCACGAGGCAGGCCACGGCGTGGCCTACGGCCTGCTGTTCGCCCGCGCGCCGCAGGAGATCAAGATCAATGTGGCCTCGTTCGAGGGCGGCTACAACAGCTACGAGCAGCGCAAGGCCTGGTCGAAGGAGAACCTGCGCGACCGCATCTGCGTGAGCCTCGCGGGCCGCGCCGCCGAACAGCTGGTGTTCGGCGAGCAGGCCTGCACCTCCGGCGCCACGCAAGACTTCATGCAGGCGACTGCCTATGCCGCGCAGTACGTGCGCCACTTCGCCTTCGGCACGCGCCTGAGCCGCACCGACGTCGCGAACGACCCGGGCGACAACGTCAACACCGACATCGAGGTGACCAACCCCGAGATCGAGGCCCTGCTGGCGCAGGAGCACGCACGCGCACTGGCGCTGCTCGACGCGCATACGCCTGCGCTGATGGCGGTGGTCGACGCACTGCTGCGCGAGGGCTCCATCGCGCCGGCCGAACTGGCCGCGATGCTCGAGCTGCCGGACCCGGCGGCCGGCGCGGCCACGGATGCCTACGCGGCGCTGCTGGCGACCTTCCGCGCCCGCAACGCCGGCCTGCCACCGCCGACGCCACCCACGGGCGCAGGAGCGGCCATTCCCGCCAGCGCAGCCCGCGTGCTGCGCGCGATCGCCTGAGTCAGGCAAATGACGCCTCATGAATGCACAATCACGCCCCATGTCCACCGTCTTCAATTTCACCTTCGTGCCCTGGTTCCGCTCGGTCGCGCCCTACATCCACACGCACCGCGGTAAGACTTTCGTGGTCGGCCTGGCGGGCGAGGCGATTGCGGCGGGCAAGCTGCAGAACATTGCGCAAGACCTGGCACTGATCCAGAGCATGGGCGTGAAGATCGTGCTGGTGCACGGCTTCCGGCCGCAGGTCAACGAACAGCTCGCGGCCAAGGGCCACGAGGCGCGCTATTCGCACGGCATCCGCATCACCGACGAAGTGGCGCTCGACTCCGCGCAGGAAGCCGCCGGCCAACTGCGCTACGAAATCGAGGCTGCCTTCAGCCAGGGCCTGCCCAACACGCCGATGGCGGGCTCGACGGTGCGGGTGATCTCGGGCAACTTCATCACTGCGCGCCCTGTCGGCGTGGTCGACGGGGTGGACTTCAAGCATTCGGGCCTGGTGCGCAAGGTAGACGCGGCCGGCATCCGCCGCACGCTGGACTTCGGCGCGATGGTGCTGATGTCGCCCTTCGGCTTCTCGCCCACCGGCGAGGCCTTCAACCTGACGATGGAAGAGGTGGCCACCAGCGTCGCCATCTCCATCCAGGCCGACAAGCTGATCTTCCTCACGGAAATCCCCGGCATCCGCATCGACAGCGAGCTGCCCGAGAGCGAAGACAACCCGATCGACACCGAGCTGCCGCTGGACGCCGCCGAAAAGCTGCTGGCCTCGCTGCCGCCGGCCCAGAAGCCGACCGACACGGGCTTCTACCTGCAGCACTGCGTGAAGGCCTGCAAGGGCGGCGTGGAGCGCAACCACATCCTGCCCTTTGCGCTCGACGGCTCGCTGCTGCTGGAGGTGTACGTGCACGACGGCGTCGGCACCATGGTGATCGACGAGAAGCTCGAAAGCCTGCGCGAAGCCACGGTGGACGACATCGGAGGCATCCTGCAGCTGATCGAGCCCTTCGAGCGCGATGGCACGCTGGTCAAGCGCGACCGCAACGAGATCGAGCGCGACGTGGGCCACTACACGGTGATCGAGCACGACGGCGTGATCTTCGGCTGCGCGGCGCTCTATCCGTACCCCGAGGCGCGCACCGCCGAGATGGCCGCGCTCACGGTGTCGCCCCAATCGCAGTCGCAGGGTGACGGCGAGCGCATCCTCAAGCGCATCGAGCACCGCGCCAAGGCCATGGGCCTGGACAGCATCTTCGTACTCACCACGCGCACCATGCACTGGTTCCTCAAGCGCGGCTTCCAGCAGGTCAACCCCGACTGGCTGCCCGAAGCGCGCAAGCGCAAGTACAACTGGGATCGCAAGAGCCAGGTGCTGGTCAAGAAGATCTGACCGCCCGCTGAAAACCCACGAAGGAGACTGCCCCGATGACGCTCGCCACCGCCCTTCTCTTCGCCATCGTGGCCTTTGCGGCCATCGCCACGCCCGGCCCCACGGTGCTGCTGGCGCTCAGCAACGGTTCGCGCCACGGCGTGCGCCGGGCGCTGCCGGGCATGCTCGGCGCGGTGCTGTCTGATTTCGTGCTGGTCGGCGCCGTGGCGCTCGGCCTGGGCGCGCTGCTGGCGGCGTCGGAGTTCTGGTTCTCGATGCTGAAGTGGGTCGGCGCGGTGTACCTGGCCTGGCTCGGGCTGCGCATGCTGCGCTCCAAGGGCGGTTTTCACCTGCCGGCCGCCGATGCCGCGCCTTCGGTCACGGCGGGCGAAAGCCGGCGCATCTTCTTCAAGTCTTTCCTGGTGGCGGTGACCAACCCCAAGGGCTACATCTTCTGCTCGGCCCTGCTGCCGCAGTTCATCGATCCCTCGGCCGCGCAGGCGCCGCAATACATCGTCATTGCGCTGATCTTCGCGGGCCTGGACATGGCTGTGATGCTGGCCTATGCCTTCGTCGGCGCCCGCGCGATTCGGCTGCTGACGGTGTCGGCCACGCGCTGGATCGATCGCGCCTGCGGCGGCATGCTGCTGGCGCTGGCCGGCTCGCTGGCCTTCTACCGGCGCAGCGCGACCTGACGCCTGCCAGCCGTCATGGCTGCCAGTAGCCGCTTCGGCAGGAGCGGTAACACCTGTCACCGATAATCCCGGGCATGAATCCCCTGCTTTCCCGGTTGCAACCCTATCCCTTCGAACGGCTGAAGCAACTGTTCGCGGGCGTCACGCCCAACCCCGAGTTCCCGGCCATCAGCCTGGGCATCGGCGAACCCAAGCACGCCACGCCGGGCTTCATCAAGGACGCCCTGAGCGCCAGCCTCGGCGCGCTGGCCGCCTACCCCGCCACCGCCGGCGACCTGGCGCTGCGCACCGCCTTCACCGACTGGCTGAAAACCCGCTATAGCCTTGCCCTCGACCCGGCCACCCAGGTACTGCCCGTCAATGGTTCGCGAGAGGCCCTGTTCTCGCTGGCGCAGACCGTGGTCGACCCCACCGTTTCGCCGCAGCCGGTGGTGATGTCGCCCAACCCGTTCTATCAAATCTACGAGGGCGCGGCCCTGCTCTCGGGCGCCGAGCCGTACTACGCAGCCAGCGTGCCCGCGCGCAATTTCGCAGTCGACTGGGACAGCGTGCCCGAGGACGTCTGGGCCCGCACGCAGCTGGTGTTCGTCTGCTCGCCGGGCAACCCGACGGGCGCGGTGATGTCGCTGGACGAGTGGAAGAAGCTCTTCGCCCTGTCTGACCGCCACGGCTTCGTGATCGCCGCCGACGAGTGCTACAGCGAGATCTACTTCCGCGACGAGCCCCCGCTCAGCGGCCTCGAAGCCTCGGTGAAGCTCGGCCGGCCCGACTTCCGCAACCTGATTGCGCTGACCTCGCTGTCCAAGCGCAGCAACGTGCCCGGCCTGCGCAGCGGTTTCGTGGCGGGCGACGCGGCCATCATCAAGAAGTTTCTGCTCTATCGCACCTACCACGGCAGCGCCATGAGCGGCACCGTGGCCGCAGCCAGCATCGCGGCCTGGGGCGACGAGTCGCATGTGGTCGACAACCGCGCCCAGTACCGCGCCAAGTTCGCGGCCGTCACGCCGCTGCTCGAACCCGTGCTCGACGTGCGGCTGCCCGACGCCAGTTTCTACCTCTGGGCCGGCGTGCCCGAAGTGTGGGCTGGCGACGACGAAGCCTTCGCCCGCGCGCTCTACGCTCAATACAATGTGACGGTTCTGCCGGGGAGCTATCTCGCGCGCGAGACCGCGCACAGCGCCAACCCGGGCCGCGGCCGCATCCGCATGGCACTGGTGGCCGAAACAGCCGAATGCGTGGAGGCCGCCGAGCGCATCGTCCGCTTCTGCAAGGACGCCCGCCGCTGACCCGCTTTCCTGCCCCGATTTTTCACCCGAGACCTTCTCAATGACCCAGCAACTGCAACAAATCATCGACGCCGCGTGGGACGACCGCGCCAACATCTCGCCCACCGCCTCGTCGGCCGAAGTGCGCGACGCCGTCGAGCACGTCATCACCGAGCTCAACAACGGCAAGCTGCGCGTGGCAACCCGCGAAGCCGTCGGCCAGTGGACCGTGCACCAGTGGATCAAGAAGGCCGTGCTGCTGTCGTTCCGCCTGAAGGACAACGAGCAGATGCAGGCCGGCTCGCTCGGCTTCTACGACAAGGTGCCCACCAAGTTCTCGCACCTGTCGGCCGGTGAGCTGAAGGAATCGGGCGTGCGCATCGTGCCGCCGGCCGTGGCCCGCCGCGGCAGCTTCATCGCCAAGGGCGCGATCCTGATGCCCTCGTACGTGAACATCGGCGCCTACGTGGGCGAAGGCACCATGGTCGACACCTGGGCCACCGTGGGTTCGTGCGCACAAATTGGCGCCAACGTGCACCTGTCGGGCGGCGTCGGCATCGGCGGCGTGCTCGAGCCGCTGCAGGCCGGCCCCACCATCATCGAAGACAACTGCTTCATCGGCGCGCGCTCGGAAGTGGTCGAAGGCGTGGTGGTCGAAGAAAACTCGGTGCTGTCGATGGGCGTGTTCATCGGCCAGAGCACCCCCATTTACGACCGCGCCACCGGCGAAACCCATTTCGGCCGCGTGCCCGCCGGCTCGGTCGTCGTGGCAGGCAGCCTGCCCAAGGACAACGGCCGCTACAGCATGTACGCAGCCATCATCGTGAAGAAGGTCGACGCCAAGACGCGTTCCACCACTTCGCTGAACGACCTGCTGCGCGACTGATCGGCTCCTTCAAGGCCGAACCCTTTTCCCCTTAGAGAAAACAACAGCACCCGAGGAGAGAGACCGATGAACATGATGGAGCGAATTCTTCGTTTGATGGCCGAGCGCAAGGCCTCCGACATCTACCTCTCGGCCCACTCCCCGGTGCTGATCCGAATCAACGGCATCTGCGTGCCCATCAACGCGCAGGTGCTGCCTGCGACCGCACCGCTCGCGCTGCTGTCCGAAGTGGTGCCCGCCGCCCGCATCCAGGAGCTGGAAAGCACGGGCGAACTCAACATGGCCGTCGCCCTCGAAGGCGCCGGCAACTACCGCGTGAGCGCCATGCGCCAGCGCGGCACCTACGCGGTGGTGGTGCGGCACATTGCCGCCGACATCCCGAGCTTTGCCGATCTGAACCTGCCCGACATCCTGAAGACGCTGATCATGGAAAAGCGCGGGCTGATCCTGATGGTCGGCGCCACCGGCGCGGGCAAGACCACCACGCTGGCCTCGATGCTCGACTACCGCAACGAGCACGCCAGCGGCCACATCCTCACGGTCGAGGAGCCGATCGAGTTCACCTACACCAACAAGAAGTCGGTGGTGAACCAGCGCGACGTGGGCAGCGACACCACCTCGCTGCAGACGGCGCTGAAGAACGCGCTGCGCCAGGCGCCCGACGTGATCCAGATCGGCGAAATCCGCGACCGCGACACCATGACCGCCGCCATCGCGTACGCGCAGTCGGGCCACCTGTGCGTGGCCACGCTGCACGCCAACAACAGCTACCGCGCGCTGAACCGCATCCTGAGCTTCTTCCCGGTCGAGGTGCGGCCCACGCTGCTGGGCGACCTGGGCGGCGCGCTGCGCGCCATCGTGTCGCAGCGCCTGCTGCGCACGCCGGCCGGCGGCCGCGTGCCGGCGCTCGAAGTCATGCTCAACACCGCGCTGGTGGCCGAGCTGATCGAAAAGGGCGACTTCTCCGCCGTGAAAGAAGCGATGGAAAAGTCGATGGCCGAAGGCTCGCAGACCTTCGAGGAAGACATCGCCCGCCTCATCACCGAAGAGCGCGTCACACGCGAAGAAGGCCTGTCGCAAGCCGACTCGCCCACCAACCTGATGTGGCGCCTGCAGAACCGCGCCGCGCCCAAGCCACAGGTCGACGACCGCAATCTGACCGACCAGGTCGACGAACCCACCTTCACCGACATCACGCTCGACGTGAAGTTCTGAACCAAGCCTTTTCCCGATGTCCCGTACGCTCCAGCTCGCCGAACAACTCATCTCGCGCCCCTCCGTCACCCCCGACGATGCGGGCTGCCAACAGATCCTCGGCGAGCGGCTGGCGCAACTGGGCTTCACGCTGGAAACCATCGAAAGCGGCCCGGCCGACTTCCGCGTGACCAACCTGTGGGCGGTGCGCCGCCCCGCGAACGCGGTCGCGACCAGGACGCTCGTGTTCGCCGGCCACACCGACGTGGTGCCCACCGGCCCCGTCGAGCAATGGACCAGCCACCCCTTCACCCCCACGCACCGCGACGGCAAGCTCTACGGCCGCGGCGCCTGCGACATGAAGACCTCGGTGGCGGCCTTCGTGACCTCGATCGAGGAATTCCTGCAGGCCGTGCCCGAGCCGAAGCTCACGCTGGCGCTGCTGCTCACCAGCGATGAAGAAGGCCCCGGCGTCGACGGCACCGTCATCGTCTGCAATGCGCTGGCCGCCCGAGGCGAGGTCATCGACTACTGCATCGTCGGCGAACCCACTGCCGTGGAGCGCTGCGGCGACATGATCAAGAACGGCCGCCGCGGCACCATGAGCGGCAAGCTCACAGTGAAGGGCGTGCAGGGGCACATCGCCTATCCGCACCTGGCGAAGAACCCAGTCCATTCGGTGGCGCCCGCACTGGCCGAACTGGTGGCCATCAACGCCGCCGGCGGCTGGGACACCGCAAGCAACCCCTATTTCCAGCCGACCAGCTGGCAGATCAGCAATTTCCATTCGGGCACGGGCGCGAGCAATGTGATTCCGGGCAGCGCGGTGATCGACTTCAACTTCCGCTTCTCGACCGAATCCACGCCCGAGTCGCTGCAGCAGCGCGTGCACGCCGTGCTCGACGCGCACAAGGTCGACTACACGCTGGCCTGGACCATCGGCGGCCTGCCCTTCCTGACCACGCCGGGCGAACTGGTCACGGCCGTGCAGGGCGCCATCCGCGACGAGACCGGCATCGAGACCGAGCTGTCGACCAGCGGCGGCACCAGCGACGCTCGCTTCATCGCCAAGATCTGCAAGCAGGTGGTCGAGCTGGGCCCGGTGAACGCCAGCATCCACAAGATCGACGAGCACATCGACGTGGCCGAGATCGAGACGCTGAAGAACATCTACGTGCGCACGCTGAAGCAGCTCGACGCTGCGCTTGCGGCATGAGCACCGTCATCGAACTGATCGAGTCGGGCGCCAAGCGACTTGAAGAGGCCGGCGTGGCCTTCGGCCATGGCACCGCCAACGCCTTTGACGAAGCTGCCTGGCTCGTGCTGTGGCGCCTGAAGCTGCCGCTGGACGACATCGACAGCGTGGCCGACAGGCCCGTATCGCCCGCGGACGCCGGCAAGGTCACCACACTCATCGACGAACGCATCTCCACCCGCAAGCCTGCCGCCTACCTCACCAAGGAAGCGTGGCTGCAGGGCGTGCCCTTCTATGTGGACGAGCGCGCCATCGTGCCGCGCAGCTTCATCGCCGAGCTGATCGCCGATGGCAGCATCGACTACTGGCTGGGCGAACACACGCAGCGCGTGCTCGACCTGTGCACCGGCAACGGCAGCCTCGCGGTGCTCGCGGCGCTGACTTACCCGGACGTGACGGTGGACGCAGCCGACCTGTCGGTCGAGGCACTTGAAGTGGCCGCAATCAACGTCACCCGCCACCAGCTGGACGCCCGCGTCACGCTGATCGAATCGGACGGGCTGAAGAACCTGCCCGGCCCGTACGACCTCGTGCTGTGCAACCCGCCCTACGTGAACAGCGCCAGCATGGCCGCCCTGCCCGCTGAATACCGCGCCGAGCCTGAGCTTGCGCTGGCCGGCGGCGCCGACGGAATGGATTTCGTGCGCCAGCTGTTCGCCGACGCGCCCTCGCGCATGAGCGAACAGTCCGTGCTGGTGCTGGAAATCGGCAACGAGCGCGACTATTTCGAAACCGCCTTCCCGCAGCTCGAAGTCGTCTGGCTCGAAACCTCGGCGGGCGAGGACCAGGTCTTGCTTGTCACACGCGACGCCCTGGTGGCCGGCGCCGGCGTGCGTTAGCGGCGCCCGCCCCAAGCCCCCTTCAGCCGTTTTCTCGCAGCCATTGGCCGCGAAACCCCATTCACCGGGCCATTCCCCGCGCCTGCCGCGCCTTTCCCCTGCGCTTTTGCCCCCTTTCGCCGGGCCGCAAAGGACGGGCGGGATAATCGCCCCTACGGTTCCTCTTTCATGATCACTCTCAAAAACGTCATTCTTCGCCGCAGCGCCAAGGTTCTGCTCGACGGCGCCACCGTCACCCTCAACCCCGGCGAAAAGGTCGGCCTGGTGGGGCGCAACGGCGCCGGCAAGTCGACCCTGTTCGCCCTGCTCAACGGCACGCTGCACGAAGACGGCGGCGATTTCTCGGTGCCCAAGCACTGGCGCATGGCCCAGGTGGCGCAGAACATGCCCGAAACCGAAGAGTCGGCAACCGACTTCGTGGTGGGCGGCGACACCCGCCTGACAGAGCTGCGCGAGTCGCTGGCCGCCATCGAGGCCGCCTACACCGAGAACCCCGACGACGCCGACATCGGAATGGAGCTGGCCCACGCCTACACCGACCTGGCCGACGCCGGCGAGCACGACGCCGTGCCGCGCGCACAGGCGCTCATCCTGGGGCTGGGCTTCAAGTCGCACGAGCTCGACGAGCCCGTCAACAGCTTCTCCGGCGGCTGGCGCATGCGCCTGCAGCTGGCCCGCGCGCTGATGTGCCCGAGCGACCTGCTGCTGCTCGACGAACCCACCAACCACCTGGACCTGGACGCGCTCGTCTGGCTCGAAGCCTGGCTGCAGAAGTACCCGGGCACCATGATCGTCATCAGCCACGACCGCGAGTTTCTCGACGCCGTGACCGACGTCACCCTGCACATCGCCAACGCCCAGCTCACGCGCTACGGCGGCAACTACAGCAAGTTCGAGGACATGCGCGCGCTGCAGATGGAGCAGCAGCAGGTTGCCTTCAGCAAGCAGCAGGACAAGATCGCCCACCTGCAGAAGTTCATCGACCGCTTCAAGGCCAAGGCCAGCAAGGCCAAGCAGGCGCAAAGCCGGGTCAAGGCGCTGGAACGCATGGAGCGCGTGGCGCCGCTGCTGGCCGAGGCAGACTTCACCTTCGAGTTCAAGGAGCCGGGCAACATTCCCAACCCGATGCTGTCGATCAGCAACGCGAGCTTCGGCTACGAGATCGAGAACGAAGAGCCGAAAACCATCCTGCGCGGCGTCAGCCGCTCGGTGCTGGCGGGCCAGCGCATCGGCATCCTGGGCGCCAACGGCCAGGGCAAGTCGACGCTGGTGAAGACCATCGCGCGCGAAATGGGCGCGCTGGCCGGCCAGGTGACCGAGGGCAAGGGCCTGAACATCGGCTACTTCGCGCAACAGGAACTCGACGTGCTGCGCCCGCAAGACACCCCGCTCGAACACATGGTGCGCATGGCGCGCGAACTCGGCAGCAGCGTGAAGGAAGCCACTGGCGAGCAGGCGCTGCGCGGCTTCCTCGGCAGCTTCAACTTCAGCGGCGACATGGTCAAGCAAGCCGTGGGCACCATGAGCGGCGGCGAAAAAGCCCGCCTCGTGCTGGCAATGATGGTGTGGCAACGCCCCAACCTGCTGCTGCTCGACGAGCCCACCAACCACCTGGACCTCGCCACCCGCGAAGCCTTGGCCGTGGCGCTCAACGAATTCGAGGGCACGCTGATGCTGGTGAGCCACGACCGTGCGCTGCTGCGCTCGGTGTGCGACGAGTTCTGGTTGGTCGGCCGCGGCGTGGTCGGCGACTTCGACGGCGACCTGGACGACTACCAGCGCTACCTGCTCGACGAAGCCAAGCGCCTGCGCGAAGAGGCCAAGGTGGCCGTGCGCGAGGCCGTCAGCGCGGCGGCTGCGGCCGCTGCTGCACCGCCGGTGGCCGCGCCCGCCGCCCCGCAGCAGCGCAAGCAGGACGCCCAGGAGCGCCAGCAGCGCAGCGACCAGGCCAAGCCGATCAAGCGCGAGATCGCCCAGATCGACGAGCGCTTGGCCGCGGCCGGCACCGAGCGCACCGCGCTCGAGGCGCGCCTGGCGCAACCGCTGCCTTCCGCCGAGATCGCCGAAGCCGGCAAGCGGCTGAAGGCGCTCAACGATGAAATCGGCCGCCTCGAAGAGCGCTGGCTGGCCCTGTCGGACCAGCTGGAAGCGCTCGCGGCCTGAGCCTGGAAGCCGACAACAAGGGAGTCGCTGGATGCCGTCTGCAATCGAACTGGCCCGGGGTGACGAAAAACTCATCGCCGCCGTGCACCGCAGCCGCCGCCTCATCACCCGCAAGGCGCTGATGGCGGCCGCGGCCAGCGCCGTTCCCCTGCCCGGCATCGACTGGATGGCCGACGCGGCGCTGCTCTCGCGGCTGGTGCCGCAGATCAGCGCGGAATTCGGCCTTTCGGTCACCCAGGTCGAAAAGCTCGCGCCGCACCAGCGCGAGCGCATCCAGAAGGCCGCGACCACGGTCGGCGCCCTGCTGGTCGGGCGGCTCGTCACGCGCGACCTGCTGATCCGGCTGGCAAAGCACGCGGGCGTGCGCCTCACCGCCAAGCAGGCGACCAAGTACGTGCCCATTGCGGGGCAGATCGTGTCGGCCGCGCTCGGCTATGCGGCGCTGCGGGCGCTCGGCGAGCAGCACATCAAGGACTGCGTGCGCGTCAGCTCCACCCTCGCTCTCGCGCCGCCCGAACCGCACGCGAGCGCCTGAGCGCCTCGCGGTCGAACAGCACCTGCGCCGCCCACGCCGCGCAGACCAGCCCGAAGCAGCCGCCGCCAGCGATGGCCGGGTGCGCCGCGATCAGCCCGACAACCAGCCCCGCCAGGGACAGCAGCGCCAGCAGCACGCACAGCGCGCGGTCGAGCCACAGGCCCGACGGCAATCGTCTGCGGCGCACGGCCTATTCATTCATTGATCGATGGCTGGCGAAAGCCCTGCGGCGAGGGCTTGAGCGCTTCTTCTTTCATCCGCTGCTCGTAGGCCGCCAGCAGCGCGAGGTAGTGGCGCGACATGACGTCGCCCACCCTCCCCAGGCCGATCTTGCTGACCGTTGGCTGCGGAATTCCGGTTCTCTGTTCGATCTGCTTCTGCGTGAGCCCCATGGCCCTCAGCGCCAGCACCAACTCGCGTGGCTTCATGGCATTACTCCCTTTTTTTAATATTCTAGAGTTTGGGAAGAATATTCGTTTGGGCTTAAATCCCCAACCGATGGAGAGCATTGCCACACGCGCATTGGCTGCGCGCAAATTCGCCAAGATGACGCAGAAGCAGGCCGAAGCGGCTTCCGGCGTCAAACAGTCCAGCATTTCCAAGATCGAGCGGGGGGACGTCAGCCGGTCGATGAGCGTGCTCGCGCTGGCACGCGCCTACCGCGCCGACCCGCACTGGCTCGACACCGGCGACGGCCCCGCCCCCTGGGACGAAGACCAGATCCGCCAGGCCCGCGACAAGGCCAACGAGCCGCCGGGCCCGTACCGGGTGACGCACATAGCGCCGTTGATTCCGTCGTTCTCGCCCCGCACGCCCGGCACCGTGCCCCTTATTTCCTGGGCGGATGCCGCCAACTGGGACAGCCACGAAGTCTCGCAACAGCCGCGTGCCGAGCGCTGGATTCCCTGCATCGCCCACCACAGCCTCCAGAGCTACGCCCTGCGCGTGCGCGGCGACAGCATGACGGCGTCCAGCGGCCACCTGAAGAGCTATCCCGCAGAGTCGATCGTGTTCGTCGATACGTCGCTGAGGAAGCCCGAGGACGGCGAACGCATCATCGCGAAGCTCGAGGACAGCGGCGAAGTCACGTTCAAGGTCTACAAGGAAGACGACGGCCGACGCTGGCTGCTGCCGCTGAATCCGAAGCACGAGCCAGTGCGCGAGGCCTTCACCGTGCTGGGCACCGTCGTCGGCAAATGGGAAGACGAAGACTGAGCGCAGACGGTCCAAAAATTAGCGAGGAATGAGCCTGGAACAAGATTCCAGCGAGGTCAGGTTGCGTGCAGGTTCACAGGCGATATTCATGTCTCTCCCTGTGGCCTGCATCCTCTGATCCTCCCTCCTCCAGCAGGTCACCTTCAAGCCCGCCTAGTGCGGGCTTTTTTTTGCTCGCCCCCAGGCTGCGCGCACTTCGTGTCGCTTCTCCTTCCCCCTACCGGGGGCAACACCTGAGGCCCGGCGGAGCCGGTTCCTCGGTGTTTCTGGAAGGGGGCGGGGGCGCCTTGCTTATTTGGGGAGCAGCACTTTGTTGACCACGTGGATCACGCCGTTCGACTGGTAGACGTTGGGAATCGTCACCGTGGCGGTGCCGCCTTTCTCGTCGGTGAGGGTGATCTTGCCGCTCTTTTCCTTGGCTACGAGCGTGCCGCCGGCCACGGTCTTGAGTTCGGCCGAGCCCTTGCCGGCCTTGATCTCTTTCTTCAGCGCGGCTGCGTCCAGCTTGCCGGCCACCACGTGGTAGGTCAGCACGCCGGTCAGGGCGTCTTTGCTTTCGGGCTTGAGCAGGGTATCGACGGTGCCGGCCGGCAGTGCGGCGAAGGCGGCGTTGGTGGGCGCGAACACGGTGAACGGACCGGGGCCCTTGAGCGTGTCGACCAGGCCAGCAGCCTTGACTGCGGCAACCAACGTCGTGTGGTCCTTGGAGTTGACTGCGTTGTCGATGATGTCCTTGGTCGGCAACATCGGCGCGCCGCCCACCATGACCGAAGCCGCGAGGGCCGAGACCGCGCCGGCAGACAGTGCGATGGCGAGAGAGACGGCGGCGAGGCGATGAAGTTTGCGCTGCATGAAGATGCTCCTGGTTGAATGAATGACCGACCACCGCGAAATGGCAGCGGCTGTCTTCAATACGGGAGCCCGCGCGGAACAGATTCGGCAACGGCGAAAAGAAAAAGGAAAGCAAAGGACTGCATTCCGGTAGCCGCGGTTCGCGCCGTGCCCATGCATTTCGCACCACGCAGTGCAAATTTCGTCGCATCGCTCTTGCGGCGTGGAGCGCAGACGACGACATTTCAGGAAAGTCAGGTATCCCGGACGGTCCGGGTGTACAACCGCTGCCCCATGCCAAATCAAGAAAACAATGCGTTGGAGGGTCCCCCCAGTTCTCCGCGCGCGGCTTCCGCGCGCCGGCGGATGGGGCGGCCTGCCCAGGGTGCCTTGCTCGGTGCCGTCCTGCTGCTGTTGAGCGCCTGTGCGGTCGGCCCCGACTTCAAGACGCCCGACCTGCCGGCCGCCGCCAGCGGCGCCGACTACACGCCCGCGCCTATGCCCGCGCGCACCGCACAGGCCAACGTGCCGGCCGGCCAGGCCCAGGAACTGCTGCCGGGCCGTGACATTCCCGCGCAGTGGTGGGACGTGTTTCACTCGGAGCCGCTCGACCAGCTGATCCGCGCCTCGCTCGCGCAAAGCCCCACGCTGGCTTCTGCGCAGGCCGCATTGCGCCAGGCCGAAGCGACGTACGACGCCAAGTCGGGCAACCTGCTGTGGCCGCAGGTCACGGGACAGCTCGGCGTGCAGCGCGAGCGCGCATCCGAAGTCAGCACGCAGGTGCCGGGCGGCCAGTTGCTCACGCTGTACAACGCCTCGGTCAACGTCAGCTACAACCTCGACGTGTTCGGCGGCTCGCGCCGGCAGATCGAAGGCGAACGGGCCGCGGTGGAAGCGCAGCGCTATCAGGTCGAGGCGGTCTACCTCACGCTGACCTCGAACCTTGTCACCACCGCCATCCGCGAAGCCTCGCTGCGCGCGCAGCTGCAGGCTGTGCGCGAGGTGCTGCAGGCGCAGCGCGAGCAGCTGAACGTGATCGAAAAGCAGTTCGACACCGGCGCGATCGCGAAGTCGATCGTGCTGCAGCAGCGCACGCAGGTCGCACAGACCGAAGCCACAGTGCCGCCCATCGAGAAATCGCTCGCGCAGACGCGCCACCAGCTCGCGGTATTCGCGGGCCGGCTGCCGTCCGAAGCGGGCCTGCCCGAGTTCGACCTGGCTAGCCTCTCGCTGCCGCAGGCGCTGCCGCTGTCTCTGCCCTCCGAACTCGCGCGCCAGCGCCCCGACGTGCGTGCCAGCGAGGCTCAACTGCACCAGGCCAGCGCGGCAGTCGGCGTGGCCACAGCCAACCTCTATCCGCAGATCCAGCTGAGCGCCAGCTACGGCAACAGCGCCTTGCGGGCGCGCGACCTGTTCACCGGCCCGACCACCCTGTGGAGCATCGGCGCCGGGCTCACGCAGCCGATCTTCAACGGAGGGGCCCTGCGCGCGCAGCAGCGCGCGGCGGTCGCGGCCTACGACTCGGCGGCGGCGCAGTACCGCAATACAGTGCTCGGCGCCTTCCAGAACGTGGCCGATGCCTTGCGCGCACTGGAACTCGACGCCAATGCCCTGCAGACCCAGGCCACGGCCGAATCCCTTGCAAGGCAGTCGCTCGACCTGTCGACCGCGCAGTTCCGTGCCGGCGCGGTGAGCTACGTCACGCTGCTGACCGCGCAGCAGGCCTGGCTGCAGACGCACACCGCGCTGGTGCAGGCGCAGGCCGCGCGCTATGCCGACACCGCCGCCCTCTTCCAGGCGCTCGGAGGCGGCTGGTGGAACCGTGGCGCGCTGGCCGATGCGGTGATCGCACCGGGGCAGCAACCTGCGGCACAGCCCGCCGCACAGAACTGACCGAACACCTCCATCAAATAACACGAAGAAAAGCCTACCTATGACCCGGAGAATGATCATCATGATCGGCTGCGTGCTGCTGCTGGTCGCCGCGCTCGCGCTCGGCAAGTTCCTGCAGATCCGCGCGCTGATCGCGGCCGTGCCCAAGCCGGCGCCGCAGACGGTGTCGACGGCCCAGGTGCAGAAGCTGCAGTGGCAGACGCAGTTCACCGCGGTCGGCACGCTGAACCCGGTGCGCGGCGCCGACCTCAGCACCGAAGTGGCGGGCCTGGTGCGCACGGTGCACTTCAAGTCGGGCCAGGACGTGAAGGCCGGCGCGCTGCTGGTCGAGCTCAATGCCGACTCCGACATCGCCCTGCTGCATTCGGCCGAAGCCGCCGCCGCGCAGGCCGCCACCGTGCTCAAGCGCGACCAGGCGCAGCTGGCTGTGCAGGCCGTGAGCCAGGCGCAGATCGACGCCGACACCAACGACCTGAAGGCCAAGCGCGCACAGGTCGAGCAACAGGCGGCCGTGGTGGCGAAGAAGTCGATCCGCGCGCCCTTCTCGGGTCGCCTCGGCATCACCGCGCTGAACCCGGGCCAGTACGTGAACGCGGGCGACAAGCTCGTGACGCTGCAGACGCTGGACCCGATCTACGCCGACTTCTCGCTGCCGCAGCAGCAGCTCGCGGGCCTCGCGGTGGGCCAGGTGGTGAACCTGACTGTCGACACCTTCCCGGGCCAGAGCTTCACCGGCAAGATCAACGCGATCAGCCCGAAGGTGGATTCCGCCACGCGCAACGTGCAGGTCGAGGCCACGGTGTCGAACCCCAAGCTGCTGCTGCTGCCCGGCATGTTCGCGAACGTGAAGATCGACATTGGCGGCGTGCAGGAGCAGCTGACGCTGCCGTCCACCGCCGTCACCTACAACCCGTACGGCTCCACGGTGTACGTGGTGAAGGAAGCCGAGCCGCCAAAGGCTGGTTCTGCCGGTGCTGCAGGTACGCCGGCCCCCGCGGCCAACCCGTCGGGCAAGCCGCAGCTCATCGCCGAGCAGGTCTTCATCGAGACCGGCCCGACGCGCGGCGACCAGATCTCCATCGTCAAGGGGCTGAAAGCCGGCCAGGTGGTGGTGAGCAGCGGACAGAACAAGCTGAAGAACGGCTCGCCCGTGACGGTGGACAACAGCGTGCAGCCCACCAACGACGCGGCGCCGACGCCGCAGGAAAAGTGAGGCATCCCGCATGAACTTCACCGACATCTTCATCCGCCGGCCCGTGCTGGCGATGGTGGTGAGCCTGCTGATCGTGGTGCTGGGGCTGCGCGCACTGGCCGGCCTGCCGGTCAACCAGTATCCGAAGACCGAGAACGGCGTGGTCACCATCAGCACCGCCTACTACGGCGCCGACGCGGCCACGGTCGCAGGCTTCATCACGCAGCCGCTCGAAGCCGCCGTGTCGCAGGCGCAGGGTATCGACTACCTGTCGTCGTCGAGCAGCCTGGGCGTGTCGACCATCACCGCCACGCTGCGGCTGAACTACGACTCGAACCGCGCGCTGACCGAGATCAACACGCAGGTGAACTCCGTGCGCAACCAGCTGCCGCCGCAGGCGCAGCAGCCGGTGCTCACGGTGGCCACGGGCCAAACCACCGATGCCATGTACATCGGCTTCTACAGCGACACGCTGCCCAACAACAACGTGACCGACTTCCTGGTGCGCGTGGTGCAGCCCAAGCTCAACGCCATTGCGGGCGTGCAGACTGCCGAAATCCTCGGTGCGCGCACCTTCGCGCTGCGGGCCTGGCTCGACGCGCAGAAGATGGCCGCCTACGGCGTGACCGCCACCGACGTGAGCACCGCGCTCGCCGCCAACAACTACCTGGCGGCCGTGGGCACCAGCAAGGGCCAGATGGTGAGCGTGCCGCTCACGGCCGGCACTTCGCTGCACAGCGTGGACGAGTTCAAGCAGCTCTCTGTGAAGAGCAGCAACGGCGCCATCGTGCGGCTGCAGGACGTGGCCAATGTCACGCTCGGCTCTGAGAACTACGACTTCAACGTGGCCTTCAACGGCGTGCGCTCGGTGTTCATCGGCATCAAGGTCGCGCCCGAGGCCAACATCCTCGAAGTGGCCAAACAGGTTCGCACCGTGTTCCCCGACCTGCAGGCCCAGTTGCCCACGGGCCTGACCGGAAAGATCGTCTACGACTCGACCGACTTCATCAACACCTCCATCAGCGAAGTGATCAAGACGCTGGTCGAGGCGCTGATCATCGTGACGGTGGTGATCTATCTCTTCCTGGGCAGCTTCCGCGCGGTGGTGGTGCCGGTGATTGCCATGCCGCTGTCGCTGATCGGCACTTTCTTCGTGATGCTGGTGCTTGGCTACTCCATCAACCTGCTCACGCTGCTGGCGCTGGTGCTGGCGATCGGGCTGGTGGTGGACGACGCGATCATCGTGGTGGAGAACGTCGACCGGCACATGCGGGAGGGCAAGTCGCCGATGCAGGCTTCGCTGCTCGCGGCACGTGAACTGGGCGGGCCCATTCTTGCCATGACGGTGGTACTGGTTGCGGTGTACGTGCCCATCGGTTTCCAGGGCGGGCTGACCGGATCGCTGTTCACCGAATTCGCGTTCACGCTCGCGGGCTCGGTGGTGGTGTCGGGCGTGGTTGCGCTCACGCTGTCGCCGATGATGTGCTCGCGCTTCTTCAAGCCCGAGCAGGACACCGGCAAGTTCGCGACTTTCATCGAGCACACCTTCGAACGCGTGCACCGCCGCTACCAGCTGATATTGCGCGGCGTGCTGAAGACCTGGCCGGTGATGATCGTGATGGGCGCCATCCTCGTGGCGCTGCTGTTCGTGATGTTCAAGATGTCGAAGTCGGAGCTTGCGCCCGAGGAAGACCAGGGCATCGTGCTGTCGCAGGTGGTGGGCGCCCCCACGGCCACCATCAACCAGATGCAGACCTATGCGGACCAGATCTTCAAGGTTGCGCACGACACGCCCGAATACGCGCAGCTGTTCCAGCTGACCGGCGTGCCGAGCACCAACGCGGGCATTGCCGGCGTGCTGCTCAAGCCCTGGGACCAGCGCACGCGCAGCGCGCACGAGATCCAGGCCGATCTGCAGAACCGCTGGAACGGCATTGCGGGCGCGAAGGTCGTGGCCTTCCAGTTCCCGGCGCTGCCGGGTGCCTCGGGCCTGCCGGTGCAGTTCGTCATCAAGACGACCGAGCCCTTCGAGAACCTGAACACGCTCGCGCAGCAGATCATGGACAAGGCGCGCGCGGACGGAAAGTTCTACTACATCGATGCCGACCTGAAGATCGACCTGCCGCAGGCCACCGTGGTGGTCGACCGCGACAAGATCGCCACGCTGGGCATCACGCAGCAGGACGTGGGCAACGCGATGGGCGCCGCGCTGGGCGGCGGGTATGTCAACTACTTCTCGATCTCGGGCCGCTCGTACAAGGTGATCCCGCAGGTGCAGCAGGTCGACCGGCTCAACCCGTCTGACGTGCTCAACTTCTACATCAAGACCCCGAACGGCGTGGTGCCAGCAAGCACGGTCGCTAGCCTGAAGTACACCGTGCAGCCCGAGACGGTGAACCACTTCCAGCAGCTCAACTCCGTGACCATCCAGGGCGTGCCCAGCGGCACGCAGGGCGAAACGCTGGAGTACCTGCGCGGCGTGGTGCAGCAGCTGGCGCCCAGCGGCTACACCGTCGACTACTCGGGCCAGTCGCGCCAGTTCGTGCAGGAGTCGGGCAACTTCGCCATCACCTTCCTGTTCGCGCTGATCATCGTGTTCCTGGCGCTGGCGGCGCAGTTCGAGAGCTTCCGCGACCCGGTGGTGATCCTGGTGTCGGTGCCGCTGGCCCTCTTCGGCGCAATGATCTTCATCTTCTGGGGCTTTGCCTCGATGAACATCTACACGCAGGTGGGGCTGGTCACGCTGATGGGGCTGATCAGCAAGCACGGCATCCTGATCGTCGAAGTGGCGAACCGGCTGCAGAAACAGGGGCTGAGCAAGCTCGACGCCATCGTCGAGGCGGCCGGCACGCGGCTGCGCCCGATCCTGATGACCACCGCGGCAATGGTGTTCGGCGTGCTGCCGCTGGTCATTGCCTCGGGCGCCGGCGCGGCCGGGCGCAAGGCGATGGGCATCGTGATCTTCAGCGGGCTGTCGATCGGCACGCTGTTCACCTTGTTTGTCGTGCCTGCGATGTACCTGTTCATCGCGGCGCGGCATCAGAAGGAAGAAAGCGCGGAGAACCCGCCGGAACAACCGGCGTTGCCAGGGGCGGTAGCACCGGAGGCCTGAGCCTTCGGGCCAGGTCGCACCGGTCGAGCCCGCTGCCGTGAAAGCAGCGGGCTTTTTCGTTTCAGAATTGCAGCAACGACTCTTGAAGTACTGAAGACGTGCCCCTCTTCCATCTCCCGGCAATGCGCGGTGGCCTGCTGGCCCTCGCGGCCGCGGCACTCTTCGGCATCAGCACGCCGTTGGTCCAGCGCGCGGGCGCGGGACTCGGCGCCTTCACCACCGCCGCCCTGCTCTACGCCGGCGCCGCGTTCATGGGCGCCTGGCTGCGCCAGCCGGTGGAACGCGAAGCAGCGCTGCGCCGCGCCGACTTGAAGCGGCTGTCGTTGATGGCGCTGTTCGGCGCCGTCATCGGCCCCGTGGCGCTCGCCTGGGGCCTGCAGCACACCAGCGGCACCAGCGCCTCGCTCATGCTCGCGCTCGAAGCCTTGTTCACCGCGGTGCTGGCGCGCACGCTCTACCGCGAGGTGATGGACCGCCGGGTGTGGGGCGCGATGCTGTTGCTGCTCGCGGGCGGCATGGTGCTGGTGATCGACCGGGGCCTGAGCGGCGGCGTGCAGCTGCTGGGCCTGCTCGCGGTGCTGGCTGCCACGGCTGCCTGGGGCATCGACAACACCCTGTCGCGCGCGCTGGCCGAGCGCGATCCCGGCCAGGTGGTGCTCGGCAAGTCGCTGCTGGGCGCGGGCGCGACCGCCCTGCTCGCAATTGCGACCGGCGAACCGCTGCCTGGCTGGACCGCGGCCCTGGCTCTGCTCGCCATCGGTGCCAGCGGCTACGGGCTCAGTCTGCGGCTCTACCTGCTGGCGCAGCGTGCCTTCGGCGCGGCGCGCACGGGCTCGGTGTTCGCCTTCGCACCGTTCATCGGCGCAGCGGTCGCCATCGCGCTGGGGGACCGTGCCTTGAGCTGGGGCATGGCAACCGGCGGCTTGCTGATGCTTGCAGGCGTTGCCTTGCACCTGGCCGAATCCCACGGCCATGCGCACGACCACGAGCCGCTCGACCATGAGCACGCGCACCGGCACGACGACGGGCATCACGACCATACGCACGACCCGATGCCGGTGGGCGAGCACAGCCACCCACACCACCACACGCCGCTGCACCACACGCATGCGCACGTGCCGGACGCGCACCACGCGCATCCGCACTGAAGAAGAACCCTCGGGCTCGATGAAGCGCAAGACCAGCCGGCCGCGCGCAGCTCCTCAGCGCAGCCCGGGCACCAGGGTCGCCAGCAGCCCGACGGCCGCGCAGGCGCCGAGCAGCGGCATCACGCCGACCTTGAAGCGAAAGAGCGCCACGGCCGCAGCCACCGCGATGAGCGCGGACAGCGCGTCGAAGCGCCCACCGAAACCTTGCGGCCACAGCACGTGGTACGCGAAGAACAGCGCGAGATTCAGGATCACGCCGACCACCGCGGCCGTAACAGCGGACAGCGGCGCGGTGAACCCGAGCTTGCCGTGCGTGGCCTCGATCAGTGGCCCGCCCGCGAGGATGAAAACGAACGACGGCAGGAAGGTGAAGAAGGTCACCACCGTGGCCGCCAACGCCCCGCCTATGAACAAGGCGCCCGGCCCCGCGACCTGCTGCAGCCAGCCGCCCACGAAGCCGACGAAGGCCACCACCATTATCAGCGGCCCGGGCGTGGTCTCGCCGAGCGCCAGGCCGTCGATCATCTGCGTGCCGTTGAGCCAGTGGTAATACTCGACCGCCCCCTGGTACACATAAGGCAGAACGGCGTAGGCGCCGCCGAAGGTCAACAGCGCAGCCTTGGTGAAGAACCAGCCCATCTGCGCCAGCGCGCTCTGCCAGCCCTGCGTGGCCACGAGCACGCCCACCGCCAGGGCCCACAGGCCGAGTCCCGCTGCCAACACCTTGGCAAGGCGGCCGCGCGTGAAGCGGGCATGCGCGGGGGTCGGCGTGTCATCGTCGATCAGCGCCGGTCCGTAGCCCTGATTGGCGCCGCCATGGCCACCGCCCAGCGCGAACACACCCGGCGCCCGGCGCGCCCCGAGATGGCCGATCAGCGCAGCCCCGATCACGATCGCCGGGAACGGTGTGTCGAAGGCGAAGATGGCCACGAAGGCCGCGCCCGCAATGCCCCACATCCACCAATTCTTCAGTGCCCGCGTGCCGATGCGATGGGCCGCGTGCAGGACCAGCGCAGTGACGGCCGGCTTGATGCCGTAGAAGATGCCGGCCACCGCGGGCACGTTGCCGTAGGCCATGTAGATCCAGGACAGCGCGATCAGGATGAACAGCGACGGCAGCACGAACAGCGCGCCGGCAACAATGCCGCCCCAGGTGCGGTGCATCAGCCAGCCGATGTAGGTGGCCAGCTGCTGGGCCTCGGGGCCGGGCAGCAGCATGCAGTAGTTGAGCGCATGCAGAAAGCGCTTCTCGCTGATCCAGCGCCGCCGCTCGACCAGCTCGGTATGCATGATCGCGATCTGCCCGGCAGGACCGCCGAAGCTGATGAAGCCGAGCTTGAGCCAGAAGCGGAATGCTTCGGCGAAGGATACGGGCTGGATTGGCGCGGAATGCGCGGGAGAGGAGTCAGGCAGTACGGTGTCCACGGATAGCTCCGTTATGAGTCGCCAGCGCTTGGACGGGACACCGTCTTCCTTTGCAGACCGGGAGGCTGTTTCCCCGGGACCGAAATCGTAGCAGACCTATCGGCGTGATGGTGGGGCGCGTATTGGGCGCGGTGCTCGGCAAGCGAGCGGAGATCATTGGCGGCCTCGTGCTGATCGGGATCGGCGTGTTGATCCTCTATGAGCACCTGAACGGTCTGGCTTGATCGCGCGCAGAAAAAATCCCCGCGTGCACAAGGCAGGCGGGGATTCTTGAAAGTCTGGTAGGACGTACTGGATTCGAACCAGTGACCAACGGATTAAAAGTCCGCTGCTCTACCAACTGAGCTAACGTCCCAAACCTTTTTTATTCTTGCTCTTGCCGACGTTGAATCCGGCAAAGCCAAAGATTATAGCGCGACGTTTGACGCGATTTTGTCGAGCACCCAACCTGCAGCGCATTGACCGAAGGTTGCCGTCACGCTCACCACCGAGCCGTAGCCGTGGCAGTTGAGTGAACCGTCGCCTTCGATTGCGCACGACGCATCCGGCGGCGCCACGCTTTCGCGGCTGAAGACGCAGGCAACGCCGATCTTGCGGCCTTCACGCGGGGCACCATGCTCCTTGCGCAGGCGCTGACGCAACTGCGCAAGCAGCGGGTCGTGCGTGACGAGCGATAGATCGTCGATGTCGACCTTGTGCGCCTGCCGCTTGCCGCCCGCCGCGCCCACCGTGACGAACGCCGTGCGCGACGATGCACGCGCCCATGCCGCCATGGCCACCTTGGCCTTCACCTGGTCGCAGGCATCGATGACGGCCGTTGCCGGCCCGTTCGCAGCCTGTGCCGCGTCGAGCAGCGAGAGCCAGTTGCCGGGCTCGACGAACTCGTCGATCGCCTGCACCTTGCACTCGGGGTTGATCTGCGCGATGCGGTCGCGCATGGCTTCGACCTTGGCCTGCCCCACGGTCGCATCGAGTGCGTGGATCTGGCGGTTGATGTTCGACTCCGACACATGATCGAGGTCAATCATGGTCAGCCGCCCCACCCCGCTGCGCGCCAGCGCCTCGACCGCCCACGAGCCCACGCCGCCGATGCCGACGACCAGCACGTGCGCGTTGCGGATGCGCGCGGCACCGGCCACGCCATACAGCCGCTCGAGCCCACCGAAGCGGCGCGCAAAGTCAGGCGCCGCGGTGTCGGTGACGACATCCGCGGCGGCAGGAGGAGTGGTGAACGCGGCAGCGATGATGGCGCTCAAGCGGAAAGCTCCGCCGGCATCAGCGCAGGCGCGAGAGGCGCTCGCGGCCGGCCTGTGCGGCTTCGGACTGCGGATAGGCCTTGGTCAGGTCTTCCAGCGTGCGGCGCGCGGCGCGCGTGTCCTTCAGCTCGATCTGGCAGTTCGCGATCGACAGCACGGCCTCGGGGGCCTTGGCATGGTCGGGCGCGAGCGAGAGCATGGAGCGGAAGTTCGCGATGGCCTCGTTGTAGTTGCGTGTGGCGTACTGCGCATTGCCGAGCCAGAACAGCGCCGAGGCGTTGTAGCCGCTTTGCGGGTAGCGCTTGACGAACTCGGCAAACGCGGTCTGCGCCTGCGCGAACTGACCCGAGCGGAACACGCCGAGGGCGGCGTCGAAGTCGGCCTTTTCCTTAGGATCGGCGGTGAACTCGCGGCCGTCCACCGACACCTTCGAAGGCTCGCTCTGCTTGAGCTTGTCGTCGATGGTGGTCTGGCGCGACTGCATCTCGCTCACCGTGCGGGTGAGCTGCTCGTTCTGGCCGGTCATGCGCGCCAGGTCGCCACGCATCTGCTCGATCTGGTTCTGCAGGTCGAGCAGGCTGCGGCGTAGCTGGCCGTTCTCGTCGGTCAGCCGCTGGTCGGTCTGCTGGCGCATGGCCTCGACGCGCTGGCGCAAGTCGAGGATGGCGCGGCGAGCCTCGTCATCCTCGAACAGTGCAGCCTGCGACCCCATCGAGACGCAGAGCAAGGCGGCAGCCAGCGCCGCGCCTCGCAGCATGGCGCGTGGCATCACCGGGTGTAGCGGATTTCGGCGCGGCGGTTCTGCGCCCACACTTCTTCACCCGAACCCGTGACGGCAGGCTTTTCCTTGCCGAAGCTCACGGCTTCGATCTGGCTGTCGCTCACGCCCAGCAAGGTCAGCGCGCGGCGCACGGCTTCGGAACGCTTCTGGCCGAGTGCAAGGTTGTACTCGCGGCCGCCACGTTCGTCGGTGTGGCCTTCGATCGAGACGCGGCGTTGCGGGTTGGCCTTGAGGAACCTGGCGTGGCCGTCGATCAGCGCCTGGAACTCGGGCTTGACCGTGTAGCTGTCGTAGTCGAAATACACGATGCGCTCAACGCCAATCGGACCTTGCGCGGTGCCCGCGGTCGGATCAATGGTGACAGGTGCCACGGTGCTGGCGCCTTGCTGGCCGCCGGCCGTACCCGAACGGTCGGTCACCGGCGTTTCGTTGAGCTTGGTGCCCGACGAGCAACCGGCGATGAGAGCCACGATGGCCAGCGAATAAATCGTACGTTTCAACATATTTTCAAACTCCTCAAATAAACCTTGGTCATTGCTTTTGAAACGGACCCCAGTCCGGTTCCCTGATGTCTCCCGCCTGTCCCGCCAGTCGTGCCTTTATTTTTCCATCGAGCGTGGTCGTCATCAGGGCTTCGCGGCCCTGCAATTGCGTTGCATAGACGATCAGCTTGCTGTTCGGGGCAAAACTTGGACTTTCGTCCGCGGAGGTGTCGGTGATTGCGCTGACGTTGCCGGTTGCCAACTCCATCACATGGAGTTTGAAGGCACCGCCCACTCGGGAGATGTAGGCCAACCACCGGCCATCGCCGCTGACAGACGGAGAAATGTTGTAGGTGCCGCTGAAGGTCACCCGCGTCGGGTTGCCGCCGCCGGCGCTCATCTTGTAGATCTGGGGCGCACCGCCGCGGTCGCTCACGAAATAGATGGTGCCGCCGTCGGCCGAGTACACCGGCTCGGTGTCGATGCTGGAGCTTTGCGTCAGGCGGCGCGGTTCGCCGCCGCTGGCCGGAATGGAGAACAGCTGCGAGCCGCCATCGCGGCTGAGCGTGACGGCAAGGGAATTGCCGTCTGGCGCCCAGGCCGGCGCGCTATTGGAACCCTTGAAGTTGGCAAGCAGCCGGCGCTGGCCGGTGGCCACGTTGTGCACGTACACGACAGGCTTGCGCGACTCGAAGGACACATACGCCAACTGTTGCCCGTTGGACGACCAGCAGGGCGAGATGATGGGTTCGGGGCTGGCGAGCGCGGCCTGGGCGTTCTCGCCGTCGGCATCGGCCACCCACAGCGAGTAGCGGCTGCCGCCCTTGGTGACGTAGGCGATGCGGGTCGAGAAGATGCCCTTTTCGCCGGTCAGCTTCTCGTACACGTAGTCGGCAATGCGGTGCGAGGCAAGGCGCAGGTCACCTTGAGGAACGGTGTAGCTCAGGCCACCCAGGTCCTGCCCCTTCACCACGTCCCACAGGCGGAAGCGCACGTCGAAGCGGCCATCGGCCAGCCGGTTGACGCTGCCCACCACGAGCGAATCGGCCGTGCGCTGGCGCCACAGCGACAGGTCGGGGCGCGAGGCCTCGTCCAGCGCCTGGCCCGAAGCGTCGACGCCGCGGAACTGGCCACTGCGTTCCAGGTCGGCCTGGACGATGTCCGAGATCTTCTGGGGCGAGCCTTCCTGGCCCTTGAAAGGAACGAGCGCAATCGGCAGCTGCGTGAGCCCGACGCCCGACACCTCGACCCGGAACTGGGCCAGTGCAGGAAGCATGGGAGTGGCAGCGAGAGCCGCGATGAGCGTGCGGCGTGCAAATAACGATGAAGAAGGAGTTGGAATTAGAGTTGGCAACGGCTTGTTCATGCGGTTCGGAGAGGTTTCCGGGTAAAAAGTTCTCCCCGGCTGTAACGGGCCACATGTTACACACTGGCTTGAAGCCGCCGTCACAAAACGTTTATCCGGCGGCGCGGTCCTACAGAAGCACCTGCGGAAGGCCCTGAATGAGGCCCCCCGTAGAATCCGCCGCCATGCAAGCACCCCCCGGCGGCGAGAACGTACGCCCTCCCCTGATGCGCCGTATGGCGCGACTCATGACCTGGTTTGGCGGCTCCCGCCAATGGTGGGCCCTTGGACTGAGCGGAGCGATGCTGGCAGCAATCACCGAGCCGCTGATGGCCGCCCTGCTGAAGCCCCTGCTCGACCGGGGCTTCACGCGCGGCGAGATGCCCTTGTGGTTCGTGCCCGCCGCCGTGCTGCTGCTGTTTGCAGTGCGCGGCATCGCCCAGTTCATTTCCCAGTACGCGCTGTCGCGCATCGCCAACGAAGGCATGCAGAAGCTGCGGCGGGTGCTGTTCGAGCGGCTGCTCGGCGCCGAACTCGCGCTGTTCGCCCGGCAGTCGGCCAGCACCCTTTCGAACACGGTGGTCTACGAAGTGCAGACCGGCGCGATGCTGCTGGTGCAAGCGATTCTCGGACTCTCGCGCGACGGCTTCACGCTGATCGCGCTGCTGGGCTATCTGGTCTACCTGAACTGGAAGCTCACCCTCATCGTCGCCTTCCTGGTGCCCAGCATCTCCTGGATCATGAAGGTGTTCTCCAAGCGGCTCTACCGCCTGACCCAGCAGGGTCAGCAGGCCACCGACGAGCTGGCCTACGTGGTCGAGGAAAACGTGCTCGCCCACCGCGTGGTGCGCCTGCACGGCGCGGAAGGCGCGCAGGGCCGCCGCTTCGAGCAACTGAGCCAGCGCCTGAACCGGCTGGCCGTGAAGTCGACCATCGCCCAGGCCGCCACCACGCCGCTCACGCAGATGATGGCGTCGCTCGCGCTGTCGATCGTGGTGATGATCGCGCTGTGGCAAAGCGGCAAGCAGGGCTTCACGGTAGGCGGCTTCGTCGCCTACATCACGGCCATGTTGATGTTGATCGCGCCGATCCGGCGCCTCGCCGAAGTGGCCGGCCCGATCACACGCGGCCTCGCCGCACTGGAGCGCGGACTGATACTGATCGACGACGTGGCCCCGGAGTCGCAGGGCACGTTCCAGGTCGAACACGCCGAAGGACGCATCGAACTGCGTAACGTACAAGTCAGCTACCGCGGCGAAGACGAACAGCGCGCGCTCGACGGCGTGAGCCTGACCATCGAACCCGGCCAGGTGGTGGCCTTCGTCGGCCCTTCGGGCTCGGGCAAGACCACGCTGGTCAACCTGCTGCCGCGCTTCGTGCAGCCCAGCGGCGGGCAGGTGCTGCTCGACGGGCACGACACCAGCGAATGGCAATTGAAAAGCCTGCGCGCCCAGTTCGCCATGGTGAGCCAGGACGTGGTGATGCTCAACGAGACGCTGGCGGCCAACGTGGCGCTGGGCGGCGAGATCGACCGCGAGCGCGTGCTGCAGTGCATCGAGGCGGCCAACCTGAGTGCGCACGTCGAAAGCCTGCCCCAGGGCCTCGACACGGTACTCGGCCACAACGCCACGCAGCTTTCAGGCGGCCAGCGCCAGCGCCTCGCCATTGCCCGCGCGCTCTACAAGAATGCGCCCGTGCTGCTGCTCGACGAGGCTACCTCGGCGCTCGACACCGAATCCGAACGGCTGGTGCAGGACGCCCTGCAGCGGCTGATGCAGAACCGCACCACGCTGATCGTCGCCCACCGCCTGTCGACCATCCAGCATGCCGACCGGATCATCGTGATGGAGCAAGGCCGCATCGCCGAGCAAGGCAGCCACGAGCAACTCATGGCGCTGGACGGCCTCTACGCGCGGCTGCAGACACTGGCGGTGCGCAGCGCGCCGCCGGGGCAAGACCCGACGCTTTAGGCCTTAAAGCAGCACGATGTCGTACTGTCCCTGCCCGATCGCGGGCTCGGACTGCAGCGAAATCGGCTTGCCGATGAAGTCGCTCAGCCCCGCCAGGTGCTGGCTCTCCTCGTCGAGGAACAGCTCGATCACCTGCGGCGACGACACGATGCGGAACTCGCGCGGCGTGAACTGCCGCGCCTCGCGCAATATCTCTCGCATCACGTCGTAGGCCACGCTGCGCGCGGTCTTCACGATGCCCTGGCCGCCGCAGGCCGCACAGGGCTCGCACAGCATGTGCGCCAGCGATTCGCGGGTGCGCTTGCGCGTCATCTCGACCAGCCCGAGCTGCGAGAAGCCGCCGGCCGTGGTCTTCACGCGGTCGCGCGCCAGTTGCTTGCGGAACTCCGCCAGCACCTGTTCGCGGTGGTCGTCGCGACCCATGTCGATGAAGTCGACGATGATGATCCCGCCCAGGTTGCGCAGCCGCAGCTGCCGCGCAATGGCCTGCGCCGCCTCGAGGTTGGTCTTGAAGATGGTGTCGTCGAAGTTGCGCGCACCGACGAAGCCGCCGGTGTTCACGTCCACCGTGGTCAACGCTTCAGTCTGGTCGACCACCAGATACCCACCCGACTTGAGTTCGACGCGCCGGCCCAGCGCCTTCGCGATTTCCTCGTCGACCGAATACAAATCGAAGATCGGCCGCTCGCCCTTGTAATGCTGCAGCTTGCCCGCCGCCTTGGGCATGAATTCGAGCCCGAACTTCAGCAGCACCTCGAACTGCTCTCGCGAGTCGATGCGGATGGTCTGCGTGTCTTCGCTGGTCATGTCGCGCAGCACGCGCTGCAGCAGGCTCAGATCCTGGTGCAGCAGCGACATCGGTGGCATGCGCATCGAGGCATCGCGGATGCGCGACCAGGTCTTGCGCAGGTAGGCAATGTCTTCGGCAAGCTCGGGGTCGGTGGAGTCCTCGCCGTTGGTGCGCAGGATGAAGCCGCCGGTGTTGGCCGGCACCACGCCGCCACTGTCGGCCGCAGCGGCCGCTTCGATCAGCGCCAGCATGCGGTTGCGCAGCGACTCGCGCTGGTCCGACGGGATCTTCTGCGACACGCCGATGTGGTTGTCCTGCGGCAAGAACACCAGCAGCCGCCCGGCAATGCTGATTTGCGTGGACAGGCGCGCGCCCTTGGTGCCGATGGGGTCCTTGATGACCTGCACCAGCAGCGACTGGCCCTCGAACACCTGCTTCTCGATGGGCACCATCGGCCCGCCGTTGCGGTGGTCGCGCTCGGGCGCCGGCGCACTGGGCCGCGAGCCCGGAGTGAACGGCGCCACGATGTCGGCCACGTGCAGGAAAGCGGTGCGCTCCAGGCCGATGTCGATGAACGCCGACTGCATGCCCGGCAGCACGCGCGACACCTTGCCGAGGTAGATGTTGCCGACCAAGCCTCGCTCCAGCGTTCGCTCGACGTGCAGCTCTTGCACCGCGCCGTGCTCGACCAGCGCCACACGGGTCTCCTGCGGAGACCAGTTGATCAGGATGTCTTGCATGGAATTCTCAAGTATTGAAACCGGCGTTTCGAAGCAGCCCTGCTGTCTCGAACATGGGGAGGCCCATGATGCCCGAATAGGACCCGCTGATGTGCTCGATGAACGCGGCCGCCGCGCCTTGAATGGCGTAGGCACCGGCCTTGCCCAGCGGCTCGCCGCTTTCCGCATAGCGGGCGATCTGGGCGTCTGTGATGTTGGCGAAGCGCACGCGCGACACGCTGAGCGCGGCGTGGCGTTGTGCGCCATGCTGCAGCGCAACGGCGGTCAGCACGCGGTGCGTGGCGCCTGAGAGCAATCGCAGCATGCGTGCCGCATCGGCCGCGTCTTCGGGCTTGCCGAGGATGGTGCGGCCGAGTGCGACTGTGGTGTCGGCGCAGAGCACCGGCGCGTCGGCAAGGCCGCGGCGCCGGAGCCTGGCCACCGCGGCATCGAGCTTCAGGGCCGTGACGCGCTGCACATACGTTGCAGGAGCCTCGTTGGGCAGCACGGCTTCGAGCGATTCGGCGTCTTCGTCGGCATCGGCCAGCAGCAGTTCGTGGCGCACGCCGAGTTGGCCGAGCAGTTGGGCACGACGCGGGCTCTGCGAAGCGAGGTAGATGAAGTCCGGCAAGGTTCAGTTCTCCTGAAGGGCCGGCTGCCCGCCGGCCACAGTACGGTTCCAGACCAGTCCGTGCGGCAGGCGCGCGGGTCCGAAAAGAAAGTGAAGAACTCGGCGACGAGCCGGTGACCGGGCGCGAGAGGACGCATGCAGCAGCAAGGGGCGCATCAGCAGGGCGTCGCCACGCGCCGCCGTACAGGCCGTCTCGCCGTGTTCGACGCGCAAGTCCTGCGCTTCGGCATCGCTCAACCGTCCGGCGCGGTGGCTGCCCGATACGACGCGCAACGGCCCCGCATCCACGCCGCAATCATCCAGATGCACCCGCACGGCGAGCAGCGATCGCAACACGTCGACCGGCGGCTGCATATACGGCTCGCCCTCCTTGAGGACGGCAGGCATGCCGGCGCCCGAGGCGGGAATCGAGGTGTCCTGATGCAGCGCGACCAGCCAGTTCCTGTCGGCCGTCTTGTCGAAGAGCGTGCATTGCACGGCCACCGATGAAGCATCGAGCAGGCCCATGCCGACCAGCCGTGTTTTCAGCTGAACAGCAATCTCACTGCAGCGCGGCTGGGCCAAAAGGTTGCGGCTGCCTGCCGCCTGCCCCAGCCAATGGTCGAGCGACCGCGCGGTTGCGTCCAGCAGATCAAACGGCAACAGCGCCGGCAGCAGCGCATGGCCCTTCTCCTCGAGCAACGCGACCCGCCCGTCGGCGCTTGTCATTCGCGGTGGTAAGGATGACCCGCATTGACCGACCACGCCCGGTACAGCTGCTCGACCAGCAGCACCCGCGCCATCGCGTGCGGCAGCGTCAGGTCGGACAGGCGGATGCGTTCGTGGGCCGCGGCCTTGAAGGCCGGGTCGAGCCCGTCGGGCCCGCCGATGACCAGGGCGACGTCGTCGCCCTCGCCTTGCCAGGCCTGCAGGCGCGCGGCAAGCGCCTTGGTGGTCAGCGCCGTGCCGCGCTCGTCGAGCGCGACGATGCGCATGCCGCGCGCAATTGCGCCTTCGATGCGCTCGCGCTCCGCGGCGTACAGCGTTTCAAGCGACTTGGAGCCGCGCGGCTCGGTCTTGACTGCTCGCAGCTCGAGCTTGAGCTCGGGCGGGAAGCGCTTGGCGTAGTCGTCCCAGGCAGTCTGTGCCCAATCGGGCATGCGCTGCCCGACGGCGACCACCAGCAGCTTCATGCGCGGCGGGCTGGCGCCTTCCTGGCAGCCGTCGTCGTCTTCTTTGCAGCGGGCTTCTTGGCAGCGGGCTTGCCGACGACCTTGACCGGCACGCGCGCGGTGGTGGACTTCCGGGCGGGCGCCTTCTTGGCAGCGGTTTTCTTGGCCGGGGTCTTCGCAGCCTTGGCTTCTTGTTCTGCCGCGCGGATCGCGGTCTTGGCAGCGCTGGAGCGGCGCAGCGTCGGCGTCTTGGTGGCCGGCTTCTTCTCTTCGGTGCCGACCTTCGATGCGGTGGCGACCGCGGGCTTCGCGCCGCCGAGCTTTGCACGCACCGGCTTGTCGCCCCAGATCTCTTCGAGGTGGTAGTACTGGCGGATGGCGGGCTGCATGATGTGCGCCACGGCCGCGCCGCAGTCCACGATGATCCACTCGCCGTTGTCCTCGCCCTCGATGCGCGGCTTGCCGAAACCGGCTTCGCGCACCGCGTCGCGCACGCTGGCGGCCAGCGCCTTCGTCTGGCGGTTGGAGGTGCCCGACGCCACGATCACGCGCTCGAACAGCGGTGAAAGATGTTCTGTGTCGAATACCTGGATGTCCTGCGCCTTGACGTCTTCGAGACCATCGATGATGGCTCGCTGGAGTTTCTGGGTGTCTTTCTTGGCGGCGGCTTCAGTGGTCATCAGGCAGAGCGGTAGAGGTGGTGTTGGTCAATATAGCGTGCAACCGTGGGCGGAACCAGCGAGGAAATGTCCACGCCAAGCTCCGCGCGCCGTCGAATCTCGGTGGCGCTGTTGTTCATAGGTGGCAGTTCGAGCGCCTCGAAACGCGCGCCAGCCGGGAGGCCGGGCAGCATTTTCGGATCAAAACGAGCAGTGTTGCTCGTCGATAGTGCGCGATACGCTACAGAAACGATAGCAATGCCGAGTATATCCTGCCAGCCGTGCCAGGTCGGCAACGCGCTCGCCTGGTCGGCGCCCATGATCAGGACCAGCTGTGCGCCGGGCTGCTCGCGCTGCAATTCGTGCAGGGTGTCGAGTGTGTAGGTGGGCCCGTCGCGCAGCACTTCGCGGCTGTCGATGACGACGGTGCCTTTCAGGTCAGCGAAGGCCAGCCGCGTCATCGCAAGGCGGTCTTCCTTCGGCGTGAGCGCCCTGCTCTTGTGCCAGGCCTGCCCTGTGGGAATGACGTGCAGTTCGGCAAGGTCGAGTTGCGCCAGCGCGGCTTCGGCTAGCGCGACATGGGCGTTGTGCGGCGGATCGAATGCGCCGCCGAAAACGCCGATGCGACGCACCGCAGTGCCGGAGCGGTTCACAACCAGTCGCGCCGCACGATGAAGTCGCTGTACAGCGCGGCTTCGGGGCTGCCCGGCTCGGGCTGCTGCTGGTAGGCCCAGCTGGCCAGCGGCGGCATCGACAGCAGGATCGATTCGGTACGCCCACCCGACTGAAGGCCGAAGTGCGTGCCGCGGTCCCACACGAGGTTGAACTCGACGTAACGGCCGCGCCGATAGAGCTGGAAGCTGCGTTCGCGCTCCGTGTAAGGCGTGGCGCGGCGGCGCTCGACGATCGGCAGATACGCCGGCAAAAAGCCATCGCCCACCGAGCGAATCAGCGCGAAGCCGTTCTCGAAACCGCCCTCGGAAAAATCGTCGAAGAAGATGCCGCCGATGCCGCGCTGTTCGCCGCGATGCTTCAGGAAGAAATACTCGTCGCACCAGGTCTTGAAGCGCGGGTACTTGTCGTCACCGAAAGGTGCGAGCGCGTCTCGGCACGTGGTGTGGAAATGCACCGCGTCTTCCTCGAAGCCGTAGCACGGCGTGAGGTCCATGCCGCCGCCGAACCAGCAGACCGGCTCGCCTCCTGCACCTTCTTTGGGCAGCGCAGCCAGCATGCGCACGTTCATGTGAACGATCGGCACGTAGGGGTTGCGCGGATGGAACACCAGCGACACGCCCATCGCCTCGAAAGGCGCACCTGCCAACTCGGGCCGGTTCTGCGTGGCCGAGGGCGGGAGCTTCGGTCCGCGCACCTGCGAGAAGCCGCAGCCCGCGCGCTCGAACAGTTCACCGCCTTCGAGGATGCAGGTCAGCCCATGGCCCTGCAGCGGTTCGCCCGGCGCTTTCTCCCAGGCATCGCGCACGCAGGTGCCGCCGTCGGCCTTCTCGACCGCCGCGATGATCGACTGCTGCAGTCCGCGCAGGTACTCGCCGACCGCTGCCGGGTTGGTTTGCTGCATCAAGCGCCGTGGGTGTTGCGCGCGTGCACCGCGCGGAATCCGATGTCCTTGCGGTATTGAGCGCCGTCGAAGTTGACGCGCGCCGCAACCTCGTAGGCCCGCTGCTGCGCCTGCTTCACGCTGTCGGCCAGCACGGTCACGCAGAGCACGCGCCCGCCGCTGGTCTTGAGCTCGCCGTTTTCCAGCGTCGTGCCGGCGTGGAACACCACGGCATCGGGCGCCTCGGCCGGAATGCCGGTGATGCGGTCTCCTTTGCGCGGCGACAGCGGGTAGCCGTGCGCAGCCATCACCACGCCCAGCGCCACGCGCCGGTCCCATTGCAGCTCGACCTGGTCGAGCGTGCCGTCGGTGGCGTGCCAGAACACCTCGAACAGGTCGGACTTCAGGCGCATCATGATCGGCTGCGTCTCGGGGTCGCCCATGCGGCAGTTGAACTCGAGCGTCTTGGGGTGGCCCGTGGCGTCGATCATCAGGCCGGCGTAGAGGAAGCCGGTGAAAGGAATGCCGTCTTTCTCCATGCCGCGGATGGTCGGCAGGATGATCTCGCGCATGGCGCGCGCATGCACCTCGGCCGTGACCACCGGTGCGGGCGAATACGCCCCCATGCCACCGGTGTTGGGGCCTTCGTCGTTGTCGAGCAGGCGCTTGTGGTCCTGGCTGGTGGCCAGCGCGGTCACGTTCTTGCCGTCGCACAGCACGATGAAGCTGGCTTCCTCGCCCTGCAGGAATTCTTCGATGACGACGCGCGCGCCGCCTTCGTTATGCGACACGCCGAACTTGTTGTCGACCAGCATGAAGTCGACGGCCTCGTGCGCTTCCTCTGCGGTCATGGCAACCACCACGCCCTTGCCAGCCGCTAGGCCGTCGGCCTTGACGACGATGGGCGCGCCCTTGGCGTCGATGTATGCGTGTGCCGCGGCGGCGTCGGTGAAAGCCTCGTACTCGGCGGTCGGAATCTTGTGGCGCTTCATGAAGGCCTTGGAGAAGGCCTTCGAGCTTTCGAGCTGGGCGGCCGCCTGCGTGGGGCCGAAGATGCGCAGGCCGTGCGCGCGGAACTCGTCCACCACGCCGGCAGCCAGCGGCGCCTCGGGGCCGACGACGGTCAGCGCGATCTTTTCTTTCATCGCCCATTCGCGCAGCGCGGCGGGCTCGGTGATGTCGACGCAGTCGTAGCGCTCGTCGGCTGCGGTGCCGCCGTTGCCCGGCGCCACGTACACACGGCTCACCCGGGCAGCCTGTGCCAGCCGCCATGCCAGAGCGTGTTCACGGCCCCCTCCCCCAATTACCAGTACCTTCATTCGCGGGCCTTCATTTCTCGCTGTGATTCAACAAACAACATTCATTCGGACAGCGAGGCGTTGTGATAAACGTCCTGCACGTCGTCCAGGTCCTCGAGCACATCGAGCAACTTCTGCATTCTTGCGGCGTCTTCGCCGGTCACGTCTACCGTGTTTTCGGCGCGCATGGTGACTTCGGCGGCGTCGGGCTTCAGGCCCGCGGCTTCGAGCGCGTTCTTCACGGCTTCGAAGTCGGCGACGGCGGTGATCACCTCGATGGCACCGTCGTCGTCGGTAACGACGTCTTCGGCGCCCGCCTCGAGCGCCACTTCCATCACCTTGTCTTCATTGGTGCCCGGCGCAAAGATGAACTGGCCGCAGTGCTTGAACTGGAAGGCCACCGAGCCCTCGGTGCCCATGTTGCCGCCGTGTTTGGAGAAGGCGTGGCGCACTTCGGCCACGGTGCGCACGCGGTTGTCGGTCATGGTGTCGACGATGATCGCCGCGCCGCCGATGCCGTACCCTTCGTAACGAATTTCTTCGTAATTGACGCCTTCGAGGTTGCCCGTGGCCTTGTCGATGTTGCGCTTGATGGTGTCGATGGGCAGGTTCACCGCCTTGGCCTTTTCAACGGCCAGCCGCAGCCGGGGGTTGGAGCCCAGGTCGGCGCCACCGGCGCGGGCGGCCACTGTGATTTCGCGGATGGCGCGGGTCCAGAGCTTGCCCCGCTTCTCGTCCTGGCGGCCCTTCCGGTGCTGAATATTCGCCCACTTGCTATGTCCGGCCATGGCTTTCTATCTCGCTGTCCTGTGTTTTCTGAGCAGGCTCCGAGTTTACTGTCCGGCGCACACAACGCCCGCCCTGGGGCCCGGAATTCGGGCCGGGGCTTTTGGTGATAATCGTTCGATGACGCCATCGCCTTCCGTCGGGCCCGGGAATCCCGACATCCTGCCGCCGCACGCCCCTTTGCCGCTGTACTACAAGACCGAGGCCGAGCATCAGGCGTTCCTGCTGCGCATCTTCGACAGCACGGCCGCGGACTACGACCGCATCGAGAGCGTGCTGGCCTTCGGCACCGGCCCCTCGTACCGCCGTGCTGCGCTGCGGGAAGCCGGCCTCTCGGCGGGCATGCAGGTGCTCGACGTGGGCATCGGCACCGGGCTCGTGGCCCGCGAGGCGCTGAAACTCATCGGCTCCACCGGCCAGCTCGTGGGCATCGACCCCAGCCCCGGCATGTTGGGCCAGGTCAAGCTGCCCGGCATCGAACTGGTGCGCGGCGTGGCCGAAGCCCTGCCCCGGCCCGATGCCAGCAGCGACTTCGTGAGCATGGGCTACGCCATGCGCCACATCAGCGACGTGGCGGCCGCCTTCAGCGAGTTCCATCGCGTGCTGCGCCCCGGCGGGCGCGTGGCGGTACTCGAAATCACCAAGCCCGAGGGCCGCTTCGCAACCGCGCTGCTCAAGGGCTACATGCGTGCCGTGGTGCCGCTGATCGCCCGCGTGGTCGGTCGCCAACGCAACACCTCGGAACTGTGGCGCTACTACTGGGACACGATCGAGGCCTGCATTCCGCCCGAACGGGTGATACAGGCGCTGGCCGACGCGGGTTTTCGCGACGTGCGCCGGCATGCGAGCCTCGGCGTCTTCTCTGCCTACACCGCCATCAAACCCGAACACACCGTCGAGGCCAGCTGATAGTGCGAGCTCAGGACGAAACCCCTTCTTCCCATCTGCGCGTCGAGCGCCTGTCGCTGCCGGCCAGCCTTGCGCTGGCTGTTGACGGCAAGGCGCCCTTCGCGGCGCTCGGCTACGGCACGCCGCACGGCGTGGCCTGGATGCCGACCGTCAACGCGCGTGTGCTGTCGGCAAACGGTGCCATGGCCGATGTGTGGCACGTGAGCCGTCCGCAACACGTCAAGTCGGGCACCACCGGCATCGCGCGCTGGCGCACCGACGGGCACTGGCTGCTCGGCGCCATCGACCTGGACGAAGCCACCGAAAAACAGGGCCTCGCCGAACTCGCGCACCGCGCCTACCGCGACCTCTTCAAGACGCTCGATCAGGCCGGCACGCCGCACCTGCAGCGCATCTGGAACTACCTGCCGCAGATCAACGCCGACGGCGGCGGGCTGGAGCGCTACCGGCAGTTCAATCTCGGCCGGCAGGAAGCGTTTCTCGAAGCCGGCCGCGCCGCCTTCGAGGGCGCGCCTGCGGCCTGTGCACTGGGCATCCACCAGGGCGCCCTGTCGATCCGCTTCCTGGCCGGCCAGCAGGCGCCGCTGCCGGTCGAAAACCCGCGTCAGGTTTCGGCCTACCGCTATCCCGAAACCTACGGCCCGCGCTCGCCGACCTTCTCGCGCGCCGCGCTGGCGGACATCGGCGACGGCAACATCGCCCTCTTCATCTCCGGCACTGCGAGCATCGTCGGCCACGAAACCGTGCACCACGGCGACGTGCTCGAGCAGACGCGCGAAACCCTGCGCAACTTGCAGGCGGTGATTGCCGCCGCCAACGAACGCGGCACCGCGAAGTTCTCGCTGGCCGAGCTCGATTGCGTGGTCTACGTGCGTCACCCGTCGGACACCGAAGCTGTACGCAGCATCATCGAAGGCACGCTCGGCGCCGACGCGCCGATGGCGCGCCACGCGGTGTACCTCGAAGCCGACATCTGCCGCAGCGACCTGCTGGTCGAGATTGAGGCCCACACGGCGGCGGCCGGCCTGCTACGGGCATGACCGGTCGTTGTCCGACCGCGCATTGCCCGATTGACTGATTCAATGACTCGCGTGCTGCGAATTCTCACGTCGATTCCGCTCGCGTTGATGCTCTACGCGCTGCTGCTGTTCCTGGGCCTGATCTCGCTGGTCTGGAACGTCGTCGCCATGCTGATCCACCCGATCATGCCGGCGGCGCCCGCGCGCGTGCTGGGACGCACGACCATCGCCTTCGCCTACCGCATGTTCTGGTGGCTGGCGTCGGTGACCGGCATGATGCGCATCGACGCCGCCTGCCTCGACCCGATGCGCAAGGAACCCGGCGTGATCTTCGTGGCCAACCACCCGACCATGCTCGACGCGCTGCTGCTGGTGGCGCGGCTGCCCCGCAGTGCCTGCATCATGAAGGCCGACCTGATGGGCAACATCTTCCTGGGCGCGGGCGCCCGGCTGGCGCGCTACATCAGCAACAAGTCAGCCCGCACGATGGTGCGCCTTGCCGTGAACGACCTGCGCAACGGCGGCCAGCTGGTGATCTTTCCCGAGGGCACGCGCACGGTGACGCCGCCGCTCAATGTGTTCCGCCCCGGCACCACGCTGATCGCCAAGCTGGCGCAGGCGCCCATACAAACGGTGTTCATCGACACCGACTCGCCCTACCTCGCCAAGGGCTGGCCGCTGTGGCGCGTGCCACCGCTTCCCATCGTCTTCACCCTGCGGATCGGCAAGCGCTTCTCGCCCACGCAGGACAGCGACGTGCTGCAGGCCGAGCTCGAACAATACTTCCGACAAAACCTGGAGCAGCGCGCCACCGACGCGTCCCCCGAATGCCAGACGCCTCGCGCACCCACCTTGTCCTGATCCCCAGCTACAACACCGGCGAGCGCCTGTTCTCGACCGTCGCCGCGGCGCGCGCGCAGTGGAACCCGGTGTGGGTGGTGGTCGACGGCAGCGACGACGGCACGGGCGAGCGGCTGCAGCAGATGGCGGCCGGCGACCCGGGCCTGCGCGTGTGGGTGCTGCCGCAGAACCAGGGCAAGGGTTCGGCCGTGCTGCACGGCCTGCGCGCCGCGAAGGAAGCCGGCTTCACCCATGCGCTGACGATGGATTCCGACGGGCAGCATCCGGCGGACCTGATCCCCGAGTTCATGAAGGCCTCGCTGGCCCGCCCCGAGACGATGGTGCTCGGGCGACCGGTGTTCGACGCAAGCGCACCGCTGCTGCGCGTGCGCGGTCGGCGTGTGTCGAACGGATGGACGCAGCTCGAAACGCTGTTCGCCGGCGTGGGCGATTCGCTCTACGGCTTTCGCGTGTATCCGGTGACGGACCTGATCGCCGTCATGGAGCGGCAGCCATGGATGCGGCGCTTCGACTTCGACACTGAGGCTGTCGTGCGGCTGGCATGGCGCGGCGTCAAGCCCGTGAACATCGATGCGCCGGTGAAGTACCTGACGGCGGAGGAAGGCGGGGTTTCGCACTTCCGCTATGGGCGCGACAACGTGCTGCTTACCTGGATGCACGCGCGGCTGATGGTGGAGTTCGTGTTGCGGCTGCCTGGGCTGGTGTTTCGCAAGCTGGCGAAGAAGGCGCCGTTTCAGGACTGACGACGCTTGCTCGCTGATTTAGGTAGACCCCACTCACCCTACAGCGCGATAGCTGCCCCGCCCAGCGCCTTGTACAAGGTCATCGTCGCATTGAGCTGGTTCAACCGGTTCTGGGCCAGCGAAACCTCGGCCGTACGGCGCCGGTCCTTCGCGTCGAGCACCGGCTGCAACGCGGTCGCACCAGCGCGATAGCGCACCTCCGACAGCCGCTCCGCGCGCTGCGCCTCCTGCAGCGCCAGCACCAGTTTTTCGCTCTCGTCGCGCAGTTGCGTGCGCGACGACAACGCGTTCTCGACCTCCGACAACGCCGTGTACAGCGACTGCCGAAACCCCAACACCGCCTCTTCGTACTGCGTCTGCGACACGGCCACAGTCAGCCGCGCGGTGTTCCATTGCAAGAACGGCAACGCCAACCCTGCGCCAAGCGTGGCCACAGGATTCTTCAGCAATTCGCCCAGCGCAGTGCTCGACGTGCCCAGCGACCCCGTCAGGCTCAGCGCCGGATAGAACCCGGTGCGAGTGGCGTCGACATTCGCCAGTGCACCGCGCAACCGTTGCTCGGCCGCGCGCAGATCCGGGCGGCGGCCCAGCAGGCTCGCGGGTACGCCGGCATCGATGACCGGCAAGGCTATGTCTGGCAACCGCGCGGGCTCGACGGCCATCGACTCCGGCGGCTGGTCGAACAGAATCGCCAGCGCGTTGTGCGCCTCGACGCGCTGCTGAAGCAACTGCGTGTGCGCCGCCTCCTGCGTCGCGAGGTTCTGACCCGCCTGCGCCACGTCCAGCCCCGACACGGCGCCCGCCGCGTACTTCACCCGCACCAGCGCGAGGATGCGTCGGCCGTCTTCCATGCCCGCTTCGCTCAGCGCGATGCGCTGGTTCAGGTAGCCGGTCTGCCAATAGAGTCCCGCCGTAGTACCGACGAGCGCCAGCGCAGTGGCCTGGCGATCGGATTCGGTGGCCTTCAGCTCCCAGTCGGCGGCGCTGCGCTGCGCCGAGAGTCGGCCCCACAGGTCGAGCTCGTAGCTCAGTGTCACCAGCGAGCTCGATGCGGAGCCGGCCACGCCGCCGCGCTTCAGGTCATAGCTGCGGCTGGTGCTGGCCTGCCCCACTACGCTGGGCGTGAGGTTCGTGTTCGCCAAACCAGCCTGCAATTGCGCACGCTGCACGCGAATGCCCGCCGCCGCCAGGTCGTTGTTGGTACGCAGCGCGCTGTCGATCAGCCGGTCGAACTGCGGATCGTTGAACGCCGTCCACCAGTTGGCGGACAACATCGCCGCCGCACTCCCCGCTCCCGGCGACTGCTGCCAGCCCTGCGGCACCTCCAGCGGCCGCTGCGCCCGCTGCTCAGGCTGGAACAGGGTGCACCCGCCGAGCACCAGCACGGCAACAGCCATCGCGGAAAGAACGCGTGCCCTACTCACGAGCCAGCGCCTCGATCGGGTCCAGCCGCGCCGCGTTGCGCGCCGGCAGATAGCCGAACAGCACGCCGATCAGCGACGCGCACAAGAACGCCGACACCACGGCGCCCATCGAAAAGATCATTTGCCATTGCTTGACGAAAAGCGAAAACAGAAAGCTGATGCCATACGACAGCGTCACGCCGATCAACCCGCCCACCAGGCACACCAGCACCGCCTCGGTCAGGAACTGCTGCAGCACGTCGCTCTGGCGCGCGCCCACCGCCATGCGAATACCGATCTCGCGGGTGCGCTCGGTCACGGACACCAGCATGATGTTCATCACACCGATGCCGCCCACCACCAGCGAGATCACCGCAATGAGCGACAGCAGCAGCGTGAGCGACTGGCTGGTGCGCTCGGCCGTCTTCACGATGCTGTCCATGTTGAAGGTGAAGAAATCCTTGCTGCCGTGGCGCAGCGTGAGCAGCTTGACCACGCTGTCTTCAGCGGCCTTGGTCGGCTGGTCGTCGCGGATGCGCACCGTGATGTTGTCGAAGTGCTGCTGCCCGAAGAGCCGGCTCGCGCCCGTGCTGTAGGGCAGCCAGATGTTGAGCGACTTGTTCTCGCCGAACATGCTCTTCTTTTCCTGCGATACGCCGATCACCGTGCACGGCAGGTTGCCCACCAGGATGATCTTGCCCACCGCCTCGGCGCCGTCAGGGAACAGCTTGCGCCGCGTGTTCTGGTCGATCACCACCACCTGCGACTGGTGGCGCACGTCGCTCGCCGTAAAGGCTGCGCCACTGGCCATCTGGATGTCGCGCACACGAAAGAAACTGTCGCTCACACCGTTCACCGTGCCGTTGATGTCGACGCTGCGGTAGCGCAGCCGCAGGCTGCGCGAGGTCGAGGGCGTCACGCTGTGCACATAGGGCTGCGCGGCGAGTGCGTCGAGGTCGGACGGTATCAGCGTGCGGATGCTCGAGGCCTTGTCGTCGCCGAAGTCGCGGCCCGGGTACACGTCGAGCGTGTTGGTGCCGATGGCACGGATATCCGACAGCACGAAGCGCTTGGCACCCTCCCCGATGGCCACGATCGACACCACCGAGGTAATGCCGATGACGATGCCCAGCATGGTGAGCGCGGTGCGCATGCGGTGCGCCATCATCGAACGCCAGGCCATGCGGAAGGCTTCTGCAAAGCGGGCCCAGCTGGTGCTGAAGCGCGCAATGCCCAGCTTGGGCTTCGTCATCGCCTCGGGAATTGGTGCGTCGGGCTGCACGGCCTGTACCGACGCCACCACAGTGGGCACGTTGGGCCGGTCACCCACGATCACGCCATCGGCAATCTCGATGATGCGTTCGGTGCAGCTCGCCACCTGCATGTCGTGCGTCACGATGATGATGGTGTGCCCTTGCACATGCAACTCGCGCAGGATGCCGATCACCTCCTGGCCGCTCCTGCTGTCGAGCGCGCCGGTCGGCTCGTCGGCCAGGATCACCTGCCCGCCGTTCATCAACGCGCGCGCAATGCTCACCCGCTGCTGCTGGCCGCCGGAAAGCTGGCTTGGCCGGTGCTCGGTGCGGTCGCCAAGACCCAGGCGCACCAGCAACTGGCGCGCACGCGTGTCGCGCGCCTCGCCGTCGGTGCCGGCATACACGGCGGGCACTTCGACGTTGCCGGTCGCCGTCAGGTGTGGCATCAGGTGGTAGCGCTGGAAGATGAAGCCGAAATGCTCGCGCCGCAGTTGGGCCAGCGCATCGCTGTCGAGCGTGCCCACGTCCTGGCCCGAGACGATGTAGGTACCGGTGCTCGGCCGGTCGAGGCAACCGAGGATGTTCATCAGCGTCGACTTGCCCGAGCCCGAGGCGCCGACGATGGCCAGCATTTCGCCGTTGCCGATGTCGAGGTTGACGTCTTTCAGTACCTGCACTTCCTGCTCGCCCGAAGGAAAGCTGCGGCCGATGCCGCGCAGGGTCAGCAGCGGCTGCTTTTCCTGCGTCATGGGCGCTTGCCCCGCCCGCCGCCGCCGTCTCCGCTTTCGCCCCGCTCCAGAACAGCCGAGGCATCGCCCGTGATGACGTTGTCGCCCTCTTTCAAACCTTCGAGCACCTGGGCCTGGAAGTTGTTGGAGATGCCCACGCGCACCTGCCGTTTTTCCACGGTCTGGTCGGCCTTGAGCACGCGCACTTCCTGGCGGCCATCCTTGTCGCGCGGACCCAGCGCGGTCAGCGGCACGGTCAGCGCCTGCTTTGCCTCGCCCAGCAGGATGGCGACCTGCGCCGTCATGTCCACGCGCAGCGTGCGATCGGGGTTGGGCACGTCGAACAGCGCGTTGAAGAACACGGCGTTGTTGATCTTCTCGGGCGAAGGCTGCACCGCGCGCAGCGTGCCGTGGTAGCGCTTGTCGGGGTCGCCGAGGATGGTGAAGTACACCGGCTGCCCCGGCTTCACGCGCACCACGTCGGCTTCGGACACCTGCGCCTTCACGGTCATGGTCGACAGGTCGGCCAGTTTCATCAGCGTGGGCACCTGGAAGGCGGCGACCACGGTCTGGCCTTCGAGCGTGCTGATGGAAACCACGTCGCCGTCGATGGGCGCGATGATTCGCGTGTACGAGAGATTCGTCTGCGCCGAGGCCACGGCCAGCTTCTGCTGGCGGATCTGCGCTTCGAGCGACACCAGGTCGGCACGCAGCGCGCGCAGCTCGGCGTCGGCGCTTTCCATGTCCTGCTTGGCGGCGGCGTCCTGCGCGAGCATTTCCTGCTGCCGCGTCCAGGTGAGCTGGGCCTGCCTGATGCGCACTTCCTTCGCGAGCTTCTGCGCCTGCAGGTTGTCGAGCTTGGCCTGCTCCTGCGCGAAGGTGTTCTGCGAGATGACGGGGTCGATCTCGGCGAGCCAGTCGCCCTTCTTCACGGTCTGCCCCAGCACCACCTTCAGCGACTTGAGCTGGCCGCTGACCTGTGCGCCCACCTCGACCTGCTTGAGCGCCTGCAGCACGCCGGTGGCGAGTACCGCGTTTTCGAGGTCGGTGCGTTGCACCGCGGCGGTGAGGTATTCGGCCTTCTTGCCCGGGCTGAGCCAGAAAGAGGCGACGACCGCCAGCACGACGAGAACGGCAATGCCGATGACTAGTTTGCGTGATCGCCTGGGTTGTGTAGTGGGCATGCGGGGGAAATCAGGAAGACGCTGCGCGGCGAGTCGACTGCGCGGAAGGGGCACGGAACCACGAGGTCCGGTGTCATCCTAGCCGCGTTTACTGAAGATTCTTTAAAGGCCCACGGGCGATCGACAAACCGATTCGCAGCGTTACGAGCGCGTGACTTTCGGCACTGGCACGACAGCTTTGGGCGTCCTACATTTTTTCGGATGCGTGGCGCGTTGCCACGCATAAACCGATAGTTCTAGGAAGGGAAAACGACCATGAAATTCCAACAGTCGAACACTCTGCGCCACGTGGCACTGGCCGGTGCGATCACCGCCGCGATGGCCTTCAGCTGCGCGGCCAGTGCCGCCAACACGAAGGCAGACACACCCGAGGCGCAGTCGCCACTGACGTTCACCACGCCGGTGCGCAGCCCCGAAGCCAGCGCCCCGCTGGGCCTTGCAAGCATCAGCAGCGACGTCAAGCCGACGGCGGCTCAGCCGGTGAACATGGCGATGGTCAGCAGCTGCGCCGAACGCTGGTACTGGCGCAGCCTGCTCGAAGAAATGGGATGCGGCTTTTCGGGCCAAGGCTGGTTCAACTGACGCAGCCCCGCCCTCTTCGGCACGCCGCCCGCCGTGGGGCGGCGTCGCCTCTTTCGCCTCTCAGCGTGCCCGACGCGAGCGCACGAGCAGCGTGATGAGCAGCAGCGAGAGAACCACGAACGCGATAAACGACCAGTTCGCCAGCGTCAGGCCGAACAGCGACCAGTCGATCTTCGAGCAGTCGCCGCCGCCGCGAAAGATCATCGGCAGCGCACGCTTCAGCGGAAAGGTTTCGATCATCCCGTAGAGGTCGCGCCCGCAGGAAACGACTTCGGGCGGATACCACTGCAGCCAGCTCTGCGAGGCCGCCGTGTAGGCGCCGCCCACCGCAGCCACCAGCGCCAGCAATCCACCCACGACCCGAAGGCCCACGTTGCGGAACACGCCGGCCAGGCCGGTGAAGAGTGCCACCAGCACCAGCGCATACCGCTGCACGATGCACATGGGACAGGGTTCGAGCCCGACCACGTGCTGCAGGTAGAGCCCGAAGGCCAGCATGAGAACACAGGCCAAGCAGATCAGCCCGAACGCGCGGCGCGGCGCGCCGAAGTACCAATCGATCAAGGAGATACCCAATCTTCTTCTACGAACACCCTGGCCTTGCGCGGGTTGGCAACGACGGTGTCGCCTTCCTTCAAGCCCAGGTCACGGAACTGTTGCGCAGGGAGTTGCGCCTCGATGATGGTTCCGGAGCCCGGATTATCTGGATTCGATTCGGTGGGCTCAAGTTCCAGCCGCGCGATGGGTCCGACGACGATTGCCCGCGACAGCGTGGCAACGATGCCCGAAGCGCCGGCCACATAGCGTGTCACATCGATGTCATGCGGGCGCACATAAGCGCGTGCCTTGGCGTCGCGCGCGCCGCTGTGCTCGGGTGAATCGAGGCGCATGCCGTCGAGCTGCACCGCGCCGTTGTCGGCCCGGCCATGGAACAGGTTCACGTCGCCCAGGAAGCCGTAGACGAACGGGCTGGCCGGCTGGTCCCACACCTCCTGCGGCGAGCCGACCTGCTCGATCTGCCCCTTGTTGATGACCACCACGCGGTCGGCCACTTCGAGCGCTTCTTCCTGGTCGTGCGTGACGAAGATCGAGGTCACGTGCAGTTCGTCGTGCAGCCGGCGCAGCCAGCGGCGCAGTTCCTTGCGCACCTTGGCGTCGAGCGCGCCGAAGGGCTCGTCGAGCAGCAGCACCTTGGGTTCCACCGCCAGTGCGCGGGCCAGCGCAATGCGCTGCCGCTGGCCGCCGGAAAGCTGCGAAGGATAGCGGTCGGCCAGCCAGTCGAGCTGCACCAGCTTGAGCAGGTCGGTCACCTTCTGCCTGATATGCGCGTCGCTCGGGCGCTCCTTGCGCGGCTTCACGCGCAGGCCGAAGGCCACGTTCTCGAACACGGTCATGTGGCGGAACAGTGCGTAGTGCTGGAACACGAAGCCCACCTGCCGCTCGCGCACGTGCACGTCGGTGGTGTCCTCGCCCGAGAACAAAATGCTGCCGGCGTCGGCCGTTTCCAGCCCCGCGATGATGCGCAGCAGCGTGGTCTTGCCGCAGCCCGAGGGGCCGAGCAGCGCGACCAGTTCGCCCGACTCCACGTCGAGGTTCACGTCGCGCAGCGCGCGGAAGTCGCCGAACTGCTTGCTGATGTTGCGGATTTCGATGCTCATGATCTTGTTCTTTCTCTCTCAGGCCGCCGCGGCTTCGGGGGGACGCTCGGGGGGCAGTTCGGCAATGGCCTTCATCTCGCGCTCGTGGCGCCATTCGATCACCGACTTGATCACCAGCGTGACCAGCGCCAGGATGGCCAGCAGCGAAGCCACGGCAAACGCGGCCACCGACTGGTATTCGTTGTAGAGCACTTCCACGTGCAGCGGCATGGTGTTGGTCTGGCCCCGGATGTGGCCCGACACCACCGACACCGCGCCGAATTCGCCCATGGCGCGCGCGTTGCACAGGATCACGCCGTACAGCAGGCCCCACTTGATGTTGGGCAGCGTCACGCGCCAGAAGGTCTGCCAGCCGGTCGCGCCGAGCACGATGGCGGCCTGCTCCTCGTCGGTGCCCTGCGCCTGCATCAGCGGCACAAGTTCGCGCGCGATGAACGGGAAGGTCACGAACACGGTCGCCAGCACGATGCCGGGTACGGCAAAGATGATCTTGATGTCGTGCTCAGCCAGCCACGGACCGAGCCAGCCCTGCGCGCCGAACACCAGCACGTAGATCAGGCCCGCCACCACCGGCGACACCGCGAACGGCAGGTCGACCAGCGTGGTGAGAAATGCCTTGCCTCGAAACTCGAACTTGGCAATGGCCCAGGCCGCCGCCACGCCGAACACGAGGTTCATCGGCACCGCGATGGCGGCGGTGATGAGCGTGAGGCGAATCGCGCTCCAGGCGTCGGGCTCCTTCAGCGCGTCGAGATACGCGCCCACGCCCTTGCGTAGCGCCTCGGTCGCAACAGCGGCCAGCGGCAATACGAGGAACAGGAACATGAACGCGAGCGCAATGCCGATCAGCGTCCAGCGCACCCAGGCGGATTCAGTAGTGCCGGCTTGCGCGCGGCGGATGACTTTGGAAGGTGCGCTCATGTCAGGCTCCTGCGCGGCGACGCTGCCAGGCTTGCAGGCCGTTGATGACCAGCAGCAGGACGAAGGAAATGACGAGCATCACCAGCGCGACCGCCGTGGCGCCCGCGTAGTCGTACTGCTCCAGCTTGCCGATGATGATGAGCGGCGTGATCTCCGAGATCATCGGCATGTTGCCAGCGATGAAGATCACCGAGCCGTACTCGCCGATGGCGCGTGCGAAGGCCATGGCAAAGCCGGTGAGCAGCGCAGGCGCAATCGACGGAAAGATCACCTTGGTGAAGGTCTGAAGCCGCGTCGCGCCGAGCGAGGTGGCTGCTTCTTCCAGCTCTTTCTCGGCGTCTTCGAGCACTGGCTGCACCGTACGCACCACGAAGGGCAACCCGATGAAGATCAGCGCAATCACGATGCCCGCCGGCGTGAACGCCAGCTTGATGCCGTGCGGTTCGAGCAGTTGTCCGACCCAGCCGTTGCCCGCGAGCAGCGCGGTCAGCGAAATGCCCGCCACCGCCGTCGGCAGCGCAAACGGCAGGTCGACCAGCGCATCGACGATGCGCTTGCCCGGAAACTTGTAGCGCACCAGCACCCAGGCCACCAGCAGGCCGAACACCGCATTCACCACGGCCGCGATCAGCGAGGCGCCGAAGGTCAGCCGATACGAAGCCATCACGCGCGGGGCAGTCACGGCCACCCAGAACTGGTCCCAGGTCAGCGTGAAGGTCCTGAAGACCAGCGCCGACAGCGGGATCAGCACGATCAGGCTGAGGTAGAGAATCGAGAAGCCGAGCGTGATGTGGAAACCCGGCAGCACGCGCTTGGCGCCCCCTGCCCGGTTGGCACGCGAAAAAGGCGCTCCCGCGGACGGGAGCGCCGAAGAAACAGCGCCGCTCATTTACTTGCCGCCGGGCGTGTAGAGCTTGTCGAACTGGCCGCCGTCGTTGAAGTGCACCTTCTGCGCTTCGCCGAGGCTGCCGAACAGTTCTTGCACTGTGAAGAGCTGCAGCGGCTTGAAGGTCGAGGCGTACTTCTTGAGCACGGCCGGCGAACGTGGACGCAGCGCGTGCTTGGCCGCGATTTCCTGTGCTTCTTCGGAGTACAGCCAGTCGAGATACGCCTTGGCGAGCTCGCCCGTGCCCTTCTTGGCGACGGTGCGCTCGACCACGGCCACCGGGTTCTCGGCCACGATGCTGATCGAGGGGTACACCGAGTCGACCTTGCCGGTGCCGAATTCGCGGTCGATCGACACCACTTCCGATTCGAAGGTGATCAGCGCATCGCCGATGTTGCGTTGCAGGAAGGCGGTGGTCGCGTCGCGGCCGCCGCGCGCCAGAACAGGCACGTTCTTGAACAGCTTGCCGACGAACTCGGCAGCCTGGGCGTCGGTGCCGCCCTTCTTCTTGATGTAGCCCCATGCGGCCAGGTACGCATAGCGCCCGTTGCCGCCGGTCTTGGGGTTGACGATCACGACCTGCACGCCCGGTTTGACCAGGTCGTCCCAGTCCTTGATGCCCTTGGGGTTGCCGTTGCGAACGAGGAACAGCATGGTTGACGTGGTCGGCGATGCGTTCTCGGGGAATTTCTTGTTCCAGTCTTTGGCAACCACGCCGGCATTGGCGAGGAAGTCGATGTCGGTGGAGGTGTTCATGGTCACCACGTCGGCATCGAGGCCGTCGGCCACCGCGCGGGCCTGCGCGCTGGAGCCGCCGTGCGACTGGTCGATCTTGACGTCCTTGCCTGTGGCCTTCTTGTAGTGCGCCACGAAGGCCGCGTTGTAGTCCTTGTAGAACTCGCGGGCCACGTCGTACGAGGCGTTCAGCAGCCCCGTACCCTGGGCGAAGGCGCTGCTGCCGGCGAGTGCGGAGGACGCCAGCGCGAGCACGGCGACGAAGGTCTTTATTCTGGAAGTCATGTGGTTGCCAAGGTTTCTGAAAATTCACGGCCCGCCGGCCAGGCGGCGGGCTCGTCGGTCAAGGACTGGAGCAGGGCAAGGCCCAGCGGCCAATCCCCGTGCCCCGAGTCGACGTTGATGTGGCCCGCATTCTGCATGCGCACGAACTCGCTGCCCCAGGCGCGCGAATATGCACCAGCCAGGCGGATCGGGCAAAAGGGGTCGTTGCTGCTGGCCACCACGATGCTGCGGTACGGCAGCGCAGCGTAGGGCACAGGCGCGAAGTCGGAGAGCACGGCGCGGCGCTCGGGGTCCGCAGGCGCCACCAGCAGCGCGCCCTGGATGCGGGCCGCGGCATCGGGCGGCAGGTGCGCCGTGGCGATGCAGCCCAGGCTGTGCGCTGCGATCACCACCGGCCCGTCGCTCTCCAGCACCAGCTTCGCCAGCGTGGACACCCACGCCTCGCGCTTGGGCGAGGCCCAGTCGTCCTGCACCACCCGCGCCGCACCCGGAATGCGCTCTTCCCACAGGCTTTGCCAGTGGCCGGGCCCGGAGTCGCGCCACCCCGGCACGATGATCACTCGGGTCTGCATGACGACGCTTGCCCTGCCCGCTTACTTGTTGGGCTGCGGCGTGATGCGCAGGTAGGGGCGCACGGCCTTGAAGCCCTTGGGGAAACGCTCCGCCAGTTCGGCCGGGTCCTGGATGGCCGGGATGATGACCACGTCGTCACCGTCCTTCCAGTTCACGGGCGTGGCCACCTTGTGGCTGTCGGTGAGCTGCAGCGAGTCGATCACGCGCAGGATCTCGTCGAAGTTGCGGCCGGTGGACGCCGGGTAGGTGATGGTGGTGCGGATGACCTTCTTCGGGTCGATGATGAACACGCTGCGAACGGTGGCCGTGGCCGAGGCGTTCGGGTGGATCAGGTCGTACAGGTCGGCCACCTTGCGGTCGGCATCCGCAATGATGGGGAAGTTGACCGTGGTGTTCTGCGTGTCGTTGATGTCGCTGATCCATTCCTTGTGCTTGGTGGCCGGATCGACGCTCAACGCGATGGGCTTCACGCCGCGCTTGGCGAATTCGCCCGACAGTGCCGCGGTCTTGCCCAGTTCGGTGGTGCACACGGGCGTGAAATCGGCGGGATGCGAGAAGAACACGACCCACGAATCGCCGGCCCACTGATGGAAGTCGATGGTGCCTTCGCTGGAATCCTGGGTGAAATTGGGGGCTGTGTCGCCGAGTCGCAGAGTAGCCATGGACGCTCCTGGATGGATGGGAGCCTCGGATTGTGCGAACCCTTGCTTCAATGCCAAACGAATATCTGCTTGTTTGGATATGACGTTTTTCGCATAACGAGCCTAGAACATCCGCATATCTTCGCTCTGGAGATGCTCCATCAGGAAGTCGATGAGCTTTCGCACAGCCGGCACCAGCGCCCGCCGTGCCGGAAACACCATGTGCGCAATCACCGGTGGCGGCCCCCAACCGGGTAGCAACCGCACCAATCGGCCGGCATCGATGTCGGCGCGACACATGTAGTCAGGCAGCATGGTCGCGCCTATGCCGCCCAGCGTGCCGAACTGCAGCGTCGCGAGGTCGTCCGCCACGTAATGCGGGGTGTGGGAGTGCACGTAGCTCTCTCCCTTGGGGCCCTCCAGGCGCCAGTCGCTGCGCCCTTCCCCGTTGACCGACATGGCCGCCGTCGGCAGCTTGCCGAGGTCGGCCAGCGTTTCCACCGGCCCGTAGCGCGCCAGCAGCGCCGGGCTCGCCACCAGCACGCCGCGGCTGTGGCCGAAGGTCTTTGCCACCAGCACAGTGCTGTCCTCGATGACGAGCCGCACGCGCAGCGCGATGTCGATGCCCTCCTCGATCAGGTCGACCGGCCGGTTGATCACCCGCATGTCGATGCGTACCGCCGGATAGCGCGCCATGAACACCGGCATCAGCTGCGCCAGGCCGCTGTGCGCGATGGTGACGGGGCAGCTCAGCCGCACCAGCCCGCTGGGCTCGTTCTGCACCTGCGCCACCGCCTCGGCTGCCGCCTGCGCCGCGTCGCGCATGGCGGACGAATGCCGCAGGTAGATCTCGCCCGCCGGCGTGAGCGACAGGCGCCGGGTGCTGCGCTGCATCAGCTGCACGCCGAGACGCTCTTCCAGGTCGGCGACGCGGCGCGAGAGGCGCGACTTGGGGATGCCTAGCGCCCGGCTGGCGGCTGCGAAGCCGCCGCGTTCGGCCACTTCGGCGAAGAAAACCATGTCGTTGAGGTCCTGCATGGTGGTGATTGTCCCGCAGGTAGAACGATCTAGGCAATTTTTGGGTACTTATCGATCACTAGATCCAAAAATAGAATTCTTCCATCCGCCGGCCACTTTGAGCGCCGACAGCCAACACAGAAAGTGATTGATTGAAATGAAGCTGCTCCACATTGACTCCAGCATCCTCGGCGCCCACTCGACCTCGCGCCTGCTCTCGGCCGAAGTCGTGACCGCATGGCGCGCCGCCCACCCCGACACCACCGTCGAATACCTCGATCTGGCCGTCGACACCCCCTCGCACTTCAGCGCCGACGCGCTGGGCATCAAGACCGGCTTGCAAGAACAGCCGACCGAAGCCCAGCAGCGTGAAAACGCCGTGTCCGAAAAGCTCGTGAGCCAGTTCCTGGCCTCGGACGTGGTCGTCATCGGCACGCCTTTCTACAACTTCTCGATCCCGACGCAACTCAAGGCCTGGATCGACCGCCTGGGACAAGTCGGCCGCACCTTCAAATACACCGAGAAGGGCCCCGTGGGCCTGGCCGGCGGCAAGACCGTCATCGTGGCCTTGTCCCGCGGCGGCATCTATTCGACCAGCGAAGGTGGCCAGGCCATGGAGCACCAGGAAAGCTACCTCAAGGCAGTCTTCGGCTTCTTCGGCATCACCGACGTGCGCGTCGTGCGCGCTGAAGGTGTGGCGATGGGCGACGAAGCCCGGAACAATGCCCTGGCAACGGCCCGCGCCGACATCCTGGTGGCGACGGCGGAAGCCGCGAACCAGCGCGACGCTGCTATCGCTGCCTGAGTTCCGCTCTGGCACCAGTAAAAAAGCCGCCCATCGGGCGGCTTTTTTTCGTCCGGAGACGCAGCGGATCGATCAGGCCGAGTGGCTCTTCACCCAGGCCACGTACTTGTCCATCCAGCCCTGCAAGAACTTCTTCGAGCCTTCGTTGCCGACGTGGCCCTTGTCGTCGAACAGGTCATCCTTGGCCTGCAGGAACACTTCGGGCGCGCCCATCGTGGGCACGTCAAGATAGGCCAGGATGTTGCGCAGGTGCTGCTGCGCCAGCGCGGTGCCGATGGCCCCCACCGAGATGCCGACCACGCCGGCCGGCTTGCCCGCCCAGGCGCTCTGGCCATAGGGGCGCGAGGCCTGGTCGATGGCGTTCTTCAGCACGCCGGGAATCGAGCGGTTGTATTCGGGCGTAACGAACAGCAGGCCGTCGGCCGCCGCGATCTCGGTCTTCAGGCGCTTCACCGGCGCGGACTGATTGCCGTCGTCGTCCTGGTTGTACAGCGGCAGGTCGTCGATGCGCAGGGTTTCGAAGGTGAAGTCCGAGGGCGCGAGATGCGCCAGCGCGAGGGCCAGCTTGTGGTTGAACGAATCCTTGCGCAGGCTGCCGACAATGACAGCGATCCGGGTCTGGGCCATGGGTGAAACTCCTTGAGTGAGAGGGGTCGGAATGACGAACGCGATTATGCGAAGCGCCCAAGACCTTTTCGGGAAAAGTTCATGCAGAGCCGGACGAACGGCGGCAAGATAAACCGCATCCCCCAACCCCATCGAAGCGCAGGACGCTCCCGTGACCCAGTCTCAGTCTTCCTCTTCATCCCCTTCCTCCCATTACGACGTCATCGTCGTCGGCCTTGGCGCCCTCGGCGCCGCGACGCTCTACCAACTCTCGCAGCGCAGCGTGCGCGTGCTGGGCATCGACCAGTTCGCGCCGCCGCACGACCAGGGCTCCTCGCACGGCGATTCGCGCATCACACGGCTGGCCATCGGCGAAGGCGACGAGTACGTGCCCTTCGTGCAGCGCTCGCATGCCATCTGGCGCGAACTCGAGGCCCGCACCGGCAAGCCGCTGATGACCACCACAGGCGGCCTGATCCTCGCGCCGCGCGACCGCGTGGCGGAGCACCACGGTAAATCCGATTTCGTGCGCCGCACCATCGCCTGCGCCGAGCGCTTCGGCATCGCGCACGAAGTGCTCGACGCAGCCGGCATCCGCGCTCGCTTTCCGCAGTTCCACCTGCAGGGCGACGAAATCGGCTATTACGAGCACGACGCCGGCTTCGTCCGCCCCGAAGACGCCATCGGCGCCCAGCTGGCCGTGGCCCGCGCCTCGGGCGCTCAAACACTCACCGGCGAGCGCGTGCAAGCCGTCGAGCCCATCGGCAACGGCGACACGGTGCGCGTGCGCACAGGCTCCGCAAGCTTCACGGCCGACCGCGTGGTCGTCGCGGCCGGCGCGTGGCTCCCCGCCTTCCTTGGCGCGCAGGCGCGAGCCGACTGGCAAGCCGACTTCTCCGTGCACCGGCAGGTGATGCACTGGTTCGACACCGGCAGCGCCACAGCCGACTTCGCACCCGGCCGCTTCCCCATCTTCATCTGGATGTTCGGCGACGGGCCGGAAGACTACATGTACGGCTTTCCGTCTTCCGACCCGTCGCAGCCCGCGCTCAAGGTGGCGACCGAGCAATACGTGGCCGCCACCACGCCGGACACCATCGACCGCACCGTGAGCGCGGAAGAAACCGCCGCCATGTACCGCGACCGCGTGGCCGGCCGCTTTCTGCAGATCGGCGGCCGTGCCCTCAAGGCGCGCGCCTGCATGTACACCGTGACGCCCGACCGCCGCTTCGTGATCGATGCGCTCGACGGCCTGCCCCGCGTGCTCATCGCCTCGGCCTGCTCGGGCCACGGCTTCAAGCACTCGGCCGGGCTTGGCGAAGCCATCGCCGACCACGTGCTGGACCGCCCGAGCGAGCTCGACCTGCGGCCCTTTGCCCGCCAACGCCTGCTGGAGAAAGCGCCAGCCTGAAGCAGGCCCGGGCGATCCCGGGCATCATGCCTTCGATCTTTTTTGTCTGTCTGACTCAGGAGCGAAGCGCGATGAGATTTCTGGTGGTGGGTGCCGGCGCACTCGGTGGTTACTTTGGCGGCCGTCTGCTGGAGGCGGGACGCGACGTCACCTTCCTGCTGCGCCCGCGCCGCGCGGCGCAACTCGCGAAGACCGGGCTGGTGGTGCAGAGCCCCTTCGGCAACCTGCAACTGCCAGCCCCGAAGCACGTGCTGGCCGACGGCATCGATGGCCCGTATGACGTGGTCGTGGTCGGCAGCAAGGCCTACGACCTCGACTCGACGATGGACTCGTTCGCGCCGGCAGTCGGCCCCGACACCGTGATCCTCCCGCTGCTCAACGGCATGAAGCACATCGACCGGCTGGCTGAACGCTTCGGCAGCGAGCGCGTGCTGGGTGGCCTTTGCATGATCTCCGCCACGCTCGACGACGAGGGCCGCGTGCTGCATCTGAACGACATGCACGGCCTGAGCTATGGCGAACGCTCGGGCGGCCGCTCGGCGCGCGTCGATGCCATCGCAGCGCAGTTCGCGGGCGCGAAGTTCGACGCCACGGCCAGCGAAAACATCATGCAGGACATGTGGGAAAAGTGGGTCTTCATCGCCTCGGCGGCGGGCCTAACGAGCCTGATGCGTGCGTCCATCGGCGACATCGTGGCCGCTGGCGGACAGGACGTGGCGCTGTCGATCTTCGACGAATGCTGCGCCATCGCCACGCACAACGGCTTCGCGCCGCGGGCCGCAGCCGTGCAGCGCGGTCGCGCCATCATGACGACTGCCGGCTCGCCAATGACCGCGTCGATGTACAAGGACATGGTACGCGGCGCGGCGGTCGAGGCCGACCACATCGTCGGCGATCTGCTGGGCCGCGCGGCGCCGAGCAACCTGCCAGTGCCGTCGGTGCTGCGCACGGCCTACGTTCACCTGAAAGCCTACGAAGCGCAGCGCGCCCGTACGGCAACCTGAGCGTCATGCGCGACGCGCTGGCGTTCCTGCACACGGCGCAGGTGCATGTGCCGACCTTCGAGCAGCTGGTGGCCGAGATGGCGCCTGGCCTGCGTGTGCGACATCTCGTGCAAGCAGACCTGCTGGCCGACGCGCGTGTCGTGGGCACCGACGACACAGGCCTGATCGCCCGCGTTCACCGTGCCATGCACGAAGCCGCCTCCAGCGGCGCGAAAGTCGTGGTGTGCACCTGCTCGACCATCGGTGCCGTCGCCGAACAAATGCCCACAGGCAATACCTTCAAGGCCCTGCGCATCGATCGCGCCATGGCCGACCGCGCAGTGCGCACCGGGCCGCGCGTGCTGGTTGTGGCAGCGGTCGAAAGCACGCTCGGGCCAACGATGAAACTGGTGCGTTCCGCCGCGGCAAACGCAGGCATCGCGGTGCAGCCGAACACGTTGCTGGTCGAAGAAGCGTGGCCCCATTTCGAAGCAGGCGACAACGCGCGCTACATCGAAACCCTGGCCCGCTCGATCCGCGCTGCGGCAGGCGAAGCCGACGTCATCGTGCTGGCCCAGGCCTCGATGGCCCCCGCGGCCGCCCTGCTCGCGGACCTCGGCATCGACGTGCTCAGCAGCCCCGCGCTGGGTGCCCGACACGCCGTGGCACTGGCTGCTAGTCTGACTTGAGGATCGTCTCCCCCTTCAGCATCCCCATGTCCCGGATGTTGAAGCGGTGCCGCTTCCACCCCTCCCAGGTCCGCCGCATGTGCGTGACGGAGATGAAGTAGTACAGAAACTTGAACATGCCGAGCGGCCCGCGCGTCGGCGTGCCGCGGTAGATGTCGCCGGCCAGCAGCGACATCAGCCCTTCCTTCACGCGGAACGGATTGCCCGGGTGCATGAACATGTCGCGGATGGTCGGGTTGGTCACGCGGTAGATGAACCACGAGTACTCGCGCGGGCCCTTGCGCATCATGGCCTCGAAGTCCTTGCGCGCGGCCGCCAGCTCGGTGGGCCGGTCGAGCGCCTTCGCCACCAGTTCGGCGCCGTCGAAGGCACTGTGCATCGCGAGGTACACGCCCGAGGAAAACATCGGGTCGATGAAGGTGAAGGCGTCGCCCAGCAACAGGTAGCGGTCGCCCGTGGCGTGCGTGCTCGAGTACGAGAAGTTGCCGGTGGCGTGCACCGCGTCGTCGACCAGCGTGGCGTTCTTCAGGCGTTCCACCAGCACCGGGCAGGTGGCGATGGTGTCGTAGAAGAACTCCTTCAGCGGCTTGTCGCGCGTCTTCAGGTAGTACGGCCAGCAGACCGCGCCCACGCTGGTGGTGCCGTCGGCCAGCGGAATGAACCAGAACCAGCCATGCGGAAACCAGCAGATGCTGATGTTTCCTTCCTTCTTGCCTTCGAGCCGTTCGGCATTCGTGAAGTGGCCAAACAGCGCGGTGCTGTTGTGGTCGGGGTTCTTTTCCTTGCAGCGGAATTTGTTGGCCAGCAGCGTGTCGCGGCCGGTGGCGTCGACCACGAAGCGGGCGCGCCAGCTTCGGCGCGCGCCGTCGTCCATTTCGGCCTGCACCGTGGCGCCGTCGGCATCGAAGGCCACGTCGCGCACCTTGCAGCCTTCGATGGTCTGCGCGCCGCGCGTGGCCGCGTTGCGGAACAGCAGCTCGTCAAGTTCGGAGCGGCGCACCTGCCAGGCGGAGTCGAGCGACTTGTCCATGCCCTCGGCAAATTCCACATAGCTGCGGTGCTCGTGTTCGGGCGAGACGAACTCGATGCCGAACTTCGGCATGCCGATCTTGTCGACCTGGTCGCGCACGCCGAGCTTCTCGAACAATTCGACGTTCCCGGGCAACAGCGATTCGCCGATGTGAAAGCGCGGGTGATGCGCCTTTTCGAGCAGCACCACCTTGCGGCCCTGCTGGGCCAGCAGCGCGGCGATGGTCGAGCCGGCGGGGCCACCGCCCACAACCATCACGTCGCAGGATTCATCGGCCGTCTGAGGGGTGGGGGAAGAAGCTTGGGGCAAGGACATGCGTGGACAAGCGACATTGTTAACAAAGGTCAAGCATAGCGCGCCGGCCGCTCGAAGAAAGATAGCAAAGTCGGCTAAGCGGCGCCCGCCGGGCAGCAGCACACTGCAGGCCGACTCCCATCCTCATGCAGGACCGACTCGCCATGCCCATTCTTCGCTCCCTCTTCCTCGCCGTCTTCTGCCTTTCGGCGACGCTTGCCCAGGCCGCGGGCTTCAGCACCATCGAGATACCTGCCGACCAGAAAGGCCCGGCGCTGCACGGCGGCGTGTGGACGCCCTGCGCCGCGCCAGCTGGCGAAATCAGGCTCGGCCGCTCCACCATCTCCGGCGTACGTGATTGCCCGATCGACGGCAGCCGGCTGCCGTTGATCGTGCTGTCGCATGGATATGGAGGCTCGTTCCTCGGCCACTACGACACGGCACAGGCGCTGGCCGACGCGGGCTTCGTGGTCGCCGCCATCAGCCATTCGGACGACAACTCCCAGATCCGGGGCGGCCCGGGCGACAAGATTTCGGCACTCGCAACGCGCACGACGGACATCGCCCGGCTGATCGACCACATGCTCCAGCAGTGGCCCGCGCATGACAGGCTCGCCGCCGGGCAGATCGGCTTCTATGGGTTTTCAAGGGGCGGCTATACGGGCCTTGTGCTCAGCGGTGCACGTCCGAACTTCGAGCGGCTCCCGCCCCTGCCTTCGTCCCCCTGCGCATCGACGCCGGAAGGCCCGGCGTGCGCGCTGATGCGGCAGAGATTCCAGGAACTGCTCGCCTCGCCGCTGACCCGTGACACCCGCATCAAGGCCGCCGTGATTGCCGACCCGCTCAGCATGGTCTTCGATGCCGACAGCCTGAAGAGCGTGACGATACCGATCCAGCTCTGGGCTTCCGAGTACGGCGGCGATGGCGTCACGCCCGAGAACGTGGCGGCAGTTCGCCGCAACCTGCCTGCGCCGCCCGAATGGCATGTGGCAACCGGCGCCGCGCACTTCGCTTTCCTCGCGCCGTGCTCACCGGCCATGGCCAGCGCACTGCCCGAGATCTGCCGCGACGGGCCGGGCTTCGACCGCGTGGCGTTTCATGCCGGGTTCAACGCCGAGGTGGTTGCCTTCTTCAGGCAGCACCTCGCGCCAAAGCCCTAGCCCGCGCGCCGCTGCGACGACAGCCGCCGCACCACAGCCACCAGCCGATCGACCTCGTCGAAGGTGTTGTAGAACGCCAGCGAGGGCCGCACCGTCGTCTCGACACCGAAGCGCCGCAGGATCGGCTGCGCGCAGTGGTGCCCCGTGCGCACCGCAATGCCCTCGTCGTTCAGCGCATGCCCCACCTCCTCGGTGGTGTAGCCGTCGAGCACGAAGGACATCACGCTGGCCTTATCGGCCGCCGTGCCGATCAGCCGCACACCCGGAATCGCGCCGAGCTGCCGCATGCCGTACACCAGCAGGTCATGCTCGTAGCGCGCGATGTTCTCGATGCCGATCTTGTTGACGTAGTCGATGGCGGCGCCCAGCCCCACGGCATCGGCGATGTTGCCGGTGCCGGCCTCGAACTTGTTCGGGATCGGCTGGAACACGGTCTTCTCGAAGGTCACGTCGGCAATCATGTTGCCGCCGCCCTGCCACGGGGGCATGTCTTCGAGCACTTCGCGCTTGCCCCACACCACGCCGATGCCGGTGGGGCCGAACACCTTGTGGCCGGAGAACACGAAGAAATCGGCACCGATGTCCTGAACGTCCACCCGCATGTGCGAGACCGACTGCGCGCCGTCGACCAGCGCCTTCGCGCCCGCACGGTGCGCCAGCTCGACGATCTCCTTCACCGGCACCACGGTGCCCAGCGCGTTCGAGACCTGCGTGACGGCGACGATCTTCGTGCGGTCGTTGAGCAGCTTGCGGTAGTCGTCCAGCAGCACCTGGCCCGAATCGTCCACCGGAATCACGCGCAGCTTCGCGCCCTTGGCGGCGGCGAGCTGCTGCCACGGCACGATGTTGGCGTGGTGCTCGAGGTTCGACACGATGATCTCGTCGCCCTCGCCCACGTGCTGTCCGCCCCAGCTCTTGGCCACGAGGTTGATGGCCTCGGTGGTGCCGCGCACGAAGATCACCTCTTCGACTTCCGGCGCGTTGATGAACTTGCGGACGCGTTCGCGCGCGCCTTCGTAGGCGTCGGTCGCGCGCGCGGCCAGCTCGTGCGCCGCACGGTGGATGTTCGAGTTCTCGTGCTCGTAGAAGTACGCGATGCGGTCGATGACCGACTGCGGCTTGTGCGTGGTGGCCGCGTTGTCGAACCACACCAGCTGCCTGCCGTTCACCCGCTCCTGCAGGATCGGGAAGTCGCGCCGCACGGCGTTGACGTCGAACGGCGGGTGCTGGCCGCTGCCGGCCAATGGCACGGCATCGGGCCCGCGCGGATCGGGCTTGGCCGGCGTGACGAAGCCGTTGGGCAGGCGCACCGCATCGACGAAGTAGAACTGCGCATCGCGGCCGGCCGGCGCCGATGGCGGGCTCGGTGGCGAGACGGGCGCGGCCGTTGGCGGCAACGCAAGACCCGCGAACGGATCGTGGATCGCAATGCCATCGGTAGCACCCGCCGATGGATGGCCGTAGCTGTTGCCCACGAAGTAGAACGGCGAGGCCGCGGCCTGCGGCGTCGTGGGCGCATTCACCTGTGGCACGCCTTGCACCGTGCCACCCGAGCGCGGCTCGAAAGCCGGCGCCACAGACAGCACCGTGTCCGGCACGCCATTGCCCGCCACCGCGTGCGGCAACAAGGCCGGCGCGCGGTTCGCAAGCGAAGGCAGTTGCGTGGGCGATGCCGGCAGCACGTTGGCGCCGGGAATCTGCCCTTGCGGAATCGGCGTGCCCGGCACGCTCGGCCCGAAGCCGGCAGGGCTCGCCAGCGGCGAACCCGGCGGCGCAATGTTGGCGGGAAACTGCGCGCCCGGCACCAGCCCGCTCGCCACACCGGGCAGCGAGCTTGGCGGCGTGCCCGGCAGTGCAGCGAACATGGCGCTCGCCATGCGCGCGAGGATGGCCGGATCGAACGGCGCCTCGCCCGGAATCGATGGAGTGCTGCTCACCGCGGCTTACTTGTAGGTGTCGGTGTAGTCGTGGTACTTGCCGATCTCGACGTCGTCGAGCACCGCCAGCGCGTCGGTGGTCAACACCGCGAGCGAGCAGTACAGCGAGATCAGGTACGACGCGATCGCATGGTTGTTGATGCCCATGAAGCGCACCGACAGCCCCGGGCCCTGCTCGCCCGACAGACCTGGCTGGAACAGCCCCACCACGCCCTGGCGCTTGTCGCCCACGCGCAGCAGCAGGATCTTGCTCTTGCCGTCAGCCACCGGCACCTTGTTCGACGGAATCAGCGGAATGCCGCGCCAGGTGATGAACTGCGAGCCGAACAGGCTCACGGTCGGCGGCGGCGTGCCGCGGCGCGTGGCTTCGCGGCCGAAGGCGGCAATGGCCAGCGGGTGCGTGAGGAAGAACGCGGGCTCCTTCCACACCTTGGTCAGCAGCTCGTCCAGGTCGTCGGGCGTGGGTGCGCCGGTCAGCGGAAAGATGCGCTGCTCTTCCGTCACCTGGGCCAGCAGGCCGTAGTCAGGGTTGTTGATGAGCTCGCTCTCCTGGTTCTCCTTGATCGTCTCGATCGTCAGGCGCAGCTGCTCCTTGATCTGGTCGTGCGGGCTGCTGTAGAGGTCGGAGATGCGGGTGTGCACGTCGAGCACGGTGCTCACGGCATTGAGGTAGTGCTCGCGCGGGTTCTCTTCGTAGTCGACGAAGGTGCGCGGCAGCTGGTTTTCTTCTTCGCGCGAGGTGCAGGTGACCTTGATCGACTCGGGGTTCTTGACCTTGTTGACGCGGTAGATGCCCGCTTCCACCGGCACCCATTGCAGCAGGTGCGTCAGCCAGCGGGGGCTGATGGTCTCGAGCTGGGGGACTGTCTTGGTGGCATTGGCTAGCTGTCTTGCGGCGTTGTCGCCAAGGGCGGTCGTACCACCAACTGTTGCGCTCATGGATCAGGGCTCCGGGTGTTAAGGAAAAAGTGGCCGCCAGTGTCCGGCGGCCACGGGTTTTCCCTCAACAGGCTATAGCCGCCAAGTTGATCCTTCTTGCGAGGCGCGATTGCTCCAGTTGCTCGCAGCGCATGAGCAGGCCGACCATGTTGATGCCCAGCGCGGTCGCGAGTTTTTGCGCAGTGACGATCGACGGAATGACACGGCCGCGCTCGATCTCGCCCACGTAGGAGCGGTTCAGATCGGAGCGCTCAGCCAGCTCCTCCTGCGACCAGCCCTTGCCCTCGCGCAACTGGCGAATCGTCACGCCGAAGTCTTCTACAAATGCTTTCATGCTGCCCCACCCGCTTTCGGTGCGTTCTGCAGGCTGGCCTGCGTGACGCTCGCGCCTGGCGGCACGTCGTCGGTAATCCAGACATTGCCGCCGATGACGGCGCCCTTGCCCAGCGTGACCCGTCCGAGGATCGTCGCGCCCGCGTAGATGACCACGTCGTCTTCCACCACCGGATGCCGCGGCAGGCCCTTCTGCAGGTTGCCTTCGGTGTCGGTCGGAAAGCGCTTGGCGCCGAGCGTGACGGCCTGGTAGAGCCGCACGCGCTTGCCGATGACGGCCGTCTCGCCGATCACGACGCCCGTGCCGTGGTCGATGAAGAAGCCCGCATCGATCTGCGCGCCCGGGTGGATGTCGATGCCCGTCTGCCCATGCGAGAGCTCTGCCACGATGCGCGCCAGCAGCGGCAGGCCGAGCTTGTAAAGCTCATGCGCCAAGCGGTGATGAATCATCGCGAGCACGCCGGGGTAGCACAGCAGCACCTCGTCGACGCTGCGCGCGGCGGGGTCGCCCTGGTAGGCAGCGAGCACGTCGCTGTCGAGCAGGCGGCGCAGGCCGGGCAGCGCGTTCGCGAACCGGCGCACGGCTTCGGTGGCCGTGTCGTCGATCTCGCTCGCGGGGCGCGGCTCGTGGCGCGCGTTGAAGTTCAGTTCGAGCCGGGCCTGCACGAGCAGCGCCTGCAGGGCGGCATCGAGCGTGTGGCCGACATAGAAGTCTTCGCTCTCGTGGCGCAGGTCCGGCGGGCCGAGCCGCATCGGAAAGAGCGCACCTTTCAGCGACTCGACGATCTGCGCGAGCGCGTCGCGCGACGGAAACTCGCGCGCACCGGGCTCCCGCGATCGGCGCTGTGAATCGCGCCACTCGTCGCGCACGCCATGCAGCGCACGCACGATGTCGCTTACCTCGAAATGGGCCATGTGTTTTTCTCTCGGGGAACGTCTTGTGTTGGGGATTTCAGTCCTGCACCCACGGCAGCTTGTGGAAACGCCAGCCGTCTGCACCGCCACGGTGCTGGTGCGCGTCGATCTCGCCCTCGAAACCTTCGAGCACGTTGAAGACATTCGTGAAACCGGCCTTGGCAGCCGCCTCGGCAGCCAGTGCGGAGCGCTTGCCGCTGCGGCACAGCAGCAGCACCACGGCGTCCTTGCCGCCGTCTTTCGCCAGCTTGGCCTCGAGTTCGCGCACGAAGCGCGGGTTGCGCGTGAGCGCCGTGCCCGTGGCCCAGGCCACGTGCAGGCTGTCGGGCACGTGCCCGACAAACTTGCGCTCTTCGCCCGAGCGCACGTCAACCAGCACGGCATGGCCCTTCTGCACCAGTTCCCAGGCCACCGGTGGCGTCACGCCGCCGGCATAGGGCCAATTGCTTTCGGCGGCCTTGGCGCGCGCCTGTTCCAGTGCTTCGGGCAAGACGAGTTCTTCTTCAACTTCCACTGACATGCTGTGCGGCTCCTGTTGTGCGTTGGATACGCCTTGATGGCGATAACCACCACTGTAGGAGCCGCACGCCGAAGCTCAAACAACTGAAAAGTCGATTCCTAACAACCATCCGATCTATAGAAACAGGCTCAGGCAGCCGCTTCTGCAGCTTCGGCAGCGCGCACGGCCGGAGCCGTCCGGTCCACGCTCGTCGCGCCATCCACGCCATACGGCACGTCGCCCGCGATCGTCACCCGCCGCACCACTCGGTGCTGGTCGCCGTAGTCATTGATTGCATAGTGCTGCGTGGCGCGGTTGTCCCAGATCGCCACGTCGCCCTGCGTCCAGCGCCAGCGCACCGTGTTCTCCAGGCGGTGCACATGGCTCTGCAGCACGCTCAGCAGATGGCCCGAGTCGTGCGTCGAATGGCCGGCCAGCCTCTTCACGAAATGGCCCAGCACCAGGCTGCGCTCGCCGGTTTCGGGGTGCACGCGCACCACCGGGTGCTCGGCTTCGAGCAGGCGGCGCGTGAACACTTCTTTGTAGCGACGGGCGCCCTCGTCGTTCAGGTCGACCGGCAGGCGCGCGGCGGCGTAGTCGTAGTCGTTGCCGTGGATGGCGCGCAGGCGGTCGGCCAACGCCTTGAGGTCATCGGGCAGGCTCTCGTAGGCCGCCACCGTGTTGGCCCAGACGGTGTCGCCGCCATAGGCCGGGATCACCACCGCACGCAGGATCGACACCTGCGGATAGGCGACCTCGAAAGTCACGTCGGTGTGCCACGAATTGGCGCGACCGCCGTGGCGTGAGTCGAGCTCCAGCAGCCGCGTGCCGTCCTTCGAGGGCACGGTCGGGTGCGGCACCAGTTCGCCCCACAGGCGCCCGAAGGCTTCCTGCTGCGCATCGTCCAGGTGCTGCTGGCCGCGGAAGAACAGCACCTTGTGCTTGAGCAGCGCGGCCTTGATCGACTGGAAAACCTCCGGCTGCAATGCGCCGGAGAGCCGCACGCCGCGCACCTCCGCGCCGATGTGGCCGGCCTGCCGGACGATGTCGAGTTCGTTGTCCTGCGCAACGACCGGGGAAGAAAGAATGGCGCTCATCGAAGGTCCTCTTTGGTTGATGGAAGAAAGGAAAGGAACAAAGGCTCAATAGGCAAAGCGCAGGCCGGCAGGCAAACCACCCACCGGATACAGCGGCGCTTCGGTCGGTGGCGGCGTGCCCGCGAACTCGCGCAGCACCTCTTCCTTGACGTGGGTGAAGGCCAGGTCTACGCGATTGCGCGGATGTGCAAGCTCCACCGGCACGATGCGGCGGATGCGCCCGGGGCGCGGCTCCATCACCACCACCTTGTCGCCAAGGTACACGGCCTCCTCCACGTCGTGCGTGACGAGGATCATGGTGATGCCCTCGGCCTGCCAGATGCGGTGCAGCTCCTGCTGCAGATGCGCGCGCGTCATCGCGTCGAGCGCGCCGAAAGGCTCGTCGAGCAGCAATATCTCGGGCCGGTTCACCAGCGCCCGCGCAATCGCCACGCGCTGCGACATGCCACCCGACAGCTGATGCGGATAGGCACTCTCGAAGCCCTTGAGCCCGACCAGCTCGATGTGCGCCTGCACCTCCTTGCGCTTCTGCTGTGCACCGAGCCCGGCATTGAGCAGGCCCAGCGCGATGTTGTCCCGCACCGTGAGCCACGGGAACAGCCGGTGCTCCTGGAACACGATGCCGCGGTCGAGGCTGGTGCCGACGATGCGATTCCCGTCGATGAGTACCTCGCCGCGGTAGTCCGCTTCGAGGCCGACGATCAACCGCAGCAGCGTCGACTTGCCGCATCCGCTGGAGCCCACGATGCTGACGAACTCACCCGGCGTGATGGTCAGGCTGATGTCGTCGAGCACCTTCAGCGGTGCGCCCTCGACCTCGTATTGCTTGCTGAGCTGGCGTATTTCCAGCGTGGCGGCGTGTGCCATTGCGTTGTTCTTTCTTCTCTTGTTCAGAAGCCGGCCACGGAACGTCCGCGCCAGGCCAGCAGGCGGTTCTCGATGCGCGTAGCGATCCAGTTGAGCGTGAAGCCCACGAGCCCGACCACGATCACGCCGAAGATCACCAAGTCCATGCGGAAGTGGTCGCGCCCATCGATCATGGTGTTGCCGATGCCCTTGCCCGAGACCAGCAGGTACTCCGCCCCGAGCGTGGCAAGCCATGCGTAGATCAGCGCCAGGTGAATGCCCGCGAAGATCGACGGCGACGCGCTCGGCAGCACCACACGCGTGAACAACTGCCAGCGGTTGAAGCGCAGCACCCGCGCCACCTCGACCAGGTCGCCCGGCACGCTGCGAATGCCCTCGAAGGTGTTGAGCACCACCGGAAAGAAAGCCGCGAGCGACAGAAAGGCCACCTTGGCCGCGTCACCCAGCCCGAACCAGACAGACAGCAGCGGAATCCATGCGAACAGCGAGATCTGCTTGAGCGTGTGGAAGCCCGGCCCCACCAGGTTCTCGAACAACCGCGACAGGCCCAGCGCCGCGCCGAACAGCAGCCCCGCGCTCGCGCCGATGGCAAAACCCGCCAGGTCGCGCCACAGGCTGGCGGAGAGCCCTACCCATAGCTCCCCGCTCGTGGCCTGCTCCACCGCCTGTTGCCAGACGCTGTCGATAGACACCAGCAGCGGCGAACTCGACCAGCCGAAGCGGAAGGCTGCCCACCAGAGCGCCATCAGCAATGCAGGCAGCACCCAGCCGCGCAGGGGTTTCGGCACGCGGCGAAAGAGGTTCCCGGCACTCATCAGAACCCCGCCCGCCGCCAGCGCAGCAACCGCGTCTCGATCAGCGCGAGCATCTTGTCGAGCACGAAGCCGACCAGCCCCACCATCACTACCGCCGCCAGCACCACGTCGAGCTGGAACAGCTGCCGCCCGAACACAATCATGTAGCCCAGCCCTTCGCTCGACGCCAGCAACTCGACCACCACCAGCGCGAGCCAGGCGTGCGTGAAGCCGTAGCGCACGCCGTTCCAGATGGGTGCCGCCGCGGCCGGGAACACCACGCGCGACAGCAATTGCCAACGGCTGAACCGGAACACCCGCGCCACTTCGATGTAGCGCGTGGGCACGTTCTGGATGCCCTTGTAGGTGTTGAGCGCAATGGGCACCAGCGAGGCCTTGGCAATCAGGATGATCTTGAGCGCCTCGTCGATGCCCACCATCAGCATCAGCAACGGCAGCCAGCCGAGCACCGGCACCTGCGCGAAGGCCTTGAACAGCGGATAGACGTAGTCCTTGAAGGTCGGCGACAGCCCCATCGCAGTGCCGATCAGCAACCCGCCCACCAGCCCGACGCCGAAGCCCGCGAACACGCGCCAGAGGCTGATGCGCAGGTTGTCGAGCAGCTCGCCGCTGCGCAACGCATCGGCGAAAGTCGCTGCCACCGCTTCGGGCGACGGCAGCACCTGCGGCGCGATCCATTCGTTGCGCGCCGCGATGTGCCACAGCAGCAGCACGGCCAGCGGCACCGGCCAGGCGAGCAGCAGGCGTGTCGTGCCAGGCAGCCATCGGCGCCATGCCGCAAGGGGCGACGTTCGCCCGACGACCGGGAGCGACAGCTCCGGAGGCAGCACCGCACTCATGCGGCCGCCTTGAGATCACGCGCCAGCAGATGCCGGTTCGCGGGCCGCGCCAGCCCCAGGTTCTCGCGCAGCGTGCGGCCTTCGTACTCATGGCGGAACAGGCCGCGGCGCCGAAGCTCAGGCACCACCTGCGTCACGAAGTCATCCAGCCCGCCGGGCAAGGTCGGCGGCATGACGTTGAAGCCGTCGGCCGCCTCTTCTTCGAACCACTGCTGCAGCTGGTCGGCAATCTGCGAGGCCGTGCCGTGAATCGACCAGTGACCGCGCGCCGTGCCCACGCGCTGGTAGAGCTGGCGAATGCTCAGGCCCTCGGTGCGCGCCAGTTCGGTCACGAGCCGGAAGCGGCTCTTGGGCCCGTTCGGCTCTGGCAAGTTACCGGGCAGCGGGCCATCGACCGGATAGCCCGTGAGATCCACGCCACCGATCACCGTCGACAGCAGCGCCACGCCCACGTCGGGCGGAATCAGTGATTGCAGCTCCTCGAGCTTTTCCTTCGCATGCTGCTCGCTCTGCCCCACCACGGGGAACACGCCCGGCAAGATCTTGAGCCCCTCGGGGTCGCGGCCATGGTGCGCCAGCTGCGCCTTCAGGCCGCGATAGAAAGCCTGCGCGCCCGCCAGCGACTGCTGCGCGGTGAAGATCACCTCCGCCGTCGCTGCGGCCAGCGCCTGCCCCGCTTCCGAAGCGCCGGCCTGCACCACCACCGGGTGCCCCTGCGGCGGCCGCGCGACGTTGAGCGGGCCGCGCACGCGAAAGTGCTTTCCCTGGTGCGCCAGCACATGCAGCCGGTCGGGGTCGAAGTATTCGCCGGCCGCCTTGTCGTGCGTGAAGGCATCGTCGTCCCACGAATCCCACAGCCCTGTCACCACATCGACGAACTCCCGCGCGCGCTCGTAGCGCAGCGCGTGCTCGGGATGCCGGTCGAGGTTGAAGTTCAGCGCCTCGGCCTCGTTGGACGAGGTGACGACGTTCCAGCCCGAGCGTCCGCCGCTCAGGTGATCGAGCGAAGCAAACTTGCGCGCCACGTGATACGGCTCGTTGTAGGTGGTCGACACCGTGGCAATCAGGCCCAGCCGCTCGGTCACGGCCGCGAGCGCCGACAGCAACGTCAACGGCTCGAAGCCAGAGACCCGTGCGCTGCGATGCAGGGTGCGCGACGCCGAGGCATCTCGAATGCCCACGCTGTCGGCCAGGAACACCGCATCGAACTTCGCGCGCTCCGCCGTCTGCGCCAGTGCCTTGTAGTGCGCGAAACCGAGCCCGGCCTGCAGCGGCACATCGGGGTGGCGCCACGCCGCCACATGATGGCCGGTCGCCATCAGGAAGGCATTGAGCTTGATCTGCCGCTTGCTGCTGCTCATCGCGCCACCGCCACTTGCTTGCCGCTGACTTCGCCATTGGCCTCGTACACAGGCCAGTAGTTCTCCAGCTTCAGCTCGCGCAGCGCTGCATCGAGAAAGCTGCGATCGAACCAGTTGTCGATCTCTGCCTTGCCGCGCACCAACTTGAGCGCCAGTGCCTGTTCGGCCGAATCCTTGTAGCGCTGCACCAGGAACGGATCGAGCAGCGGCGACAGGCGCACGCGCAGCGGCTGGCCGATGAAGTCCTCGCGCCAGTATTTCTCGGCCACCTCGGCCTTGCCCCATTGCCTGAACACTTCGTCGCGCTGCGATTCGTCGGAGTAGCGTCGCGCCACCGTCACCAGCGACTTGACGATGCGCTGCGTGGCCTTGGGATAGCTCCGCGCGAAATCGTCCGAGGCCAGCAGCACGGTTTGCCGCGTGTACTTGAATGAATCCTCGGAAGCCGAATAGATCACCTTCGCCGCGCCCTTGTCGCGCAGCACGAACAGCTCGACATAGCCGAACGCGCCGTCGATGTCCCTGGTGGCCAGCGCGGCCTGTGCGCCCGGCAGGTCGAGGTTGATGAGGCGGACGTCGCTTTCCTTCAGCCCGTGCGCGGCCAGCGCGCGCACGGCCGCGAGATGCAGGTTCGTGCCCTTGTAGAGCGCGATGCGCTTGCCGCGCAGGTCCTCGATGCGCTTGACCGGCGAATCCGGCGGCACCGCAAGGTAAAGGCCATTGCGCACCCCCGAGCCCGCGATGATCCGAGTCTTGACTCCGCCCGCGCGGTGCACGATGGAAGGCAGGTCGCCCTGCCAGGCCAGGTCGAGTTGTTTGTTGACCAGTGCCTCGTTCACCGCCGGGCCCGCGCCCTTGAAGAACACCCACTCGATCTTCGTGCCGTCAGCCTTGAATTCTTCTTCAAGCCCGCCGAAGGCATGCAGCAGCGCCGCAGACGACCCGCCGAAGCGCACCGGGTTGCCCACGCCGCCGGTGGCGACACCGATGCGGATGGTGGCCGGCGCTTCGGTGTTAGCCGCCAGCAGGCGTGGTGCGGCGGCGATCAAAGGCCACGCAGCAGCGTGACGAAGAAACGAACGTTTGAGCATGAGCGGCAACCTTGGTTTCGATGAATCCAGAAGATTCTGCGAGGCGGGTGCGCGAGGCGGAAGGAAGCTGTTCGCGCTTTCTAATGCGCCCCGCGACTAAGGGTGATTGCCGTTTGGATACAGCCAAAAGAAAACCCGCCGTAGCGGGTAACCAGGGGGAGAACGCCTTGGTTGGTATGTCAGGGCTTGTCGCGTTCAGCTCGCACCCACTTCAACCGAAACTCCGCTTCGCTGGCAGAGAGCTGCCCTTCCGCCACCAGCCTCTTGAGCCTTCGCTCATCCGCGCGGTTCAGTGCATCTTTCAGGAGAGCCATCTTGCGCTCCCGGCAAGGGCTGCATTCGTAGAAGCTCGTCGGACTCCCCGTGTGCTTCATCTTTGCGTCGTACTCAAGGGCAAGAGCTCGCCCATTGGGTTCGATACCCATGGCGAGGATTTTTCCGTTCTTGAACGTGACGAGGGCACTCCCTTCGCACCCTGTGGTATCGGTTCTTTCCGGGTCGTAGGCTTTCCACGAAACCCTGCGCATATGCCGCAAGGCGTAGCGGACGTCCTCTTCTGCCAGCACGACATCGTCGCAGTTCAGAAAATCCTTGTTCTCCCAGGCACCTCGGTGCGAAGGGTGTGTGACTTCCACTTTCTGCACATACGCGATGGGGTACCGCTTGTCAGCGGCCTGCGCTGAAGATGTTCCCGCTGCCACGATCAGTATCGTGGCCACGAGATTGTTGATCTTGCGCATCAAGGCCCTTTGCGCGCTGAACGCGCCTTCTGCAGCAGAAGTTCCGCTTCAGTGGAAGAAATCCGTCCTTGCGCCACCAGCTTCTTGAGCCTGCGCTCATCGGCTCGATCGAAAGCGTCCTGAAGAAGGATCATCTTGCGCTTCCTGCACGGATCGCACCCATAGTAGCTTTCAGGAACACCGGTAGGTTCGAGTTTGGCGTTCGCTTCGAAGATGTTGATCCTCCCCGTGGGCTCGACTCCGATGACGATGATCTTTCCATTTCTGAAAGTGACGGAAGCACCACCTGAACACCCCGTCCTCTCCGTCTCCTCGCTGAAAAATGCCTTCTCTGTGACCCTGCGTATGTGCCGCAGCGCATATCGCACATCCTCTTCGGTCAGGACGACATCGGAGCAATCTAGGAGATTTTTGTCTTCCCACACAGACCCGCTGGAGGGCTCGACGACTTCGATCTTCCTTACGGAATCAAGCGGGTATCGCTTGTCCGCCGCGTGAGTCGGGGCACCCATTGCGGTTGCAACCAGCGCCATCAAAAGAATGCTTACTTTGCTCATGGTGTGGGTATGGGGAGCGTCCAGTTCGCGCCTTGCGCCTCGGTACTGTTCTTTCTGCTGACATCCGGGTGACGAAACACTTCGCTCGTTGCGAGTTGCATTGAGCTCTGGAGCACATGAACGAGCCACGAAAGCGCCTGGTTCTGAGCTGCTGTTGGAGTGGGAAAGACACCGGCGTCTCCCCGCAGTCTTTCCAGAGGCATTTTTCTTTGCTTGAGAGTCGGGTTAAATCCCTCCGGCAATCTTGCTCTTCCCACCATTTCGATTCCTATGGCTTCCATATTGCTCGGATAGCGGTCTCCTGGCGCTCTACGCATCTCGATCCGATGCATCGCCCTCGCGCGTGACTGAGCATTCCGTGTTCGTCAATTTCAACGAGCATGGGGTTCCTCCCTGAATATCTTTGATTGGTTAACGACTCTTCACGAGGCGTTTCCCAGCATCGACACACGACACGGATCGCACCTCGCGGCGCGGATGCTATGGCGATGTCTTCAAAGAAAATTCAGGGTCTTGAAAGATTCGATGGATTCCAGAAATTCAGCACGGTCGATGAATCCACACCCTGTAAACCCCTGCAAACACGAAGCCCAGAAACGAAAAAACCCGGCGCCATGACAGCGCCGGGTTGTCGCAGATGCCCGAGGGTCCGTCAGAGCTTCGCGATCGAAACCTCGGTCGACTTCACGAGCGCGACCACGTCGGAGCCCACCTTCAGTTGCAGCTCGTCGACCGAGCGCGTGGTGATGACGGAGGTGACGATGCCCCAGGCGGTCTCGACATCGACTTCGGAGACGACGTCACCGCGGATGATCTCGCGGACCTTGCCCTTGAACTGGTTGCGCACGTTGATGGCTTGGATGGACATGATGGTTTCTCTTTCAGGTTGAAGCAGGGATGGATGGATGAATGGGCCGGAGCGTCAGACGATCTCGGCCACGTCGTCGAACGCCAGCCGGGGGCCGCGCTCGAAAGTGCCGGCGTGGTCGGCCACGCCGAGGTTGACGAGGAAGTTGGCGCGGTAGCGCCCGTCGGGGAAGAAGGCCTTGTCGACCAGGTCGGCGTTGAAGCCCGACTGCGGCCCTGCGTCGAGCCCGAGCGAGCGCGCCGCCAGGATCAGGTAGGCGCCCTGCAGGCTGCTGTTGCGGAAGGCCGTGGCCTGTGCGGCTTCGGCGCTCTTCTCGAAGAAGGGCTTGGCGTCGTAGGCCGGGAACTGCGTGGGCAGGTGCTCGTAGAAGCGCGTGTCGTGCGCCACGATCACCGTGACACCGGCCGCCAGCGTCTGCGCAGTGTTGCCCGCGGACACGGCTGGCTTGAGCTTCGCCTTGGCTTCTTCGCTGCGCACGAACACGTAGCGCGCCGGTTGGGCGTTGTAGGCGGTCGGGCCCCACTTCAGCAGGTCGTAGAGCTTGTGGATCAGTTCGTCGGTCACGGGCACGGGCTTGAAGGCGTGCACGGTGCGGGCCTTGCGGAACAGCTGGTCCAGCGCGGCTTCGGGAATGGATTGCAGTGTGGTCATGTCTTCAAAAAGGTGTTTCAGTTCGACGCTGCTGCGAGCGCTTGGTCGAGGTCGGCGATCAGGTCGTCGATGTGTTCGATGCCGACCGACAGGCGCACGGTGTCTTCGGTCACGCCGGCCTTGGCCAGCTCCTCGGGTGACAGCTGCCGGTGCGTGGTCGAGGCGGGGTGCGTGGCCAGCGAGCGCACGTCGCCGATGTTCACGAGGCGCGTGAAGAGCTTCAGCGCATCGAGGAACTTCGCCCCTCCCTCGCGACCCGCACCGATGCCGAAGGTCAGCACGCCGCTGGAGCGGCCGCCGAAGTACTTCTTTGCCAGCGGGTAGTCGGGGTGGTCTTCGAGCGCCGCGTAGTTCACCCAGTTCACGGCCTTGCTCTGCTTCAGGTGCTGCGCCACTGCGAGTGCGTTGCTGCTGATGCGGTCCATGCGCAGCGCCAGCGTCTCGATGCCCTGCAGGATCAGGAAGGCGTTGAACGGCGAGATGGCCGCACCGGTATTGCGCAGCGGCACCACGCGCGCACGGCCGATGTAGGCGGCCGGGCCCAGCGCCTCGGTGTAGACCACGCCGTGGTAGCTCACGTCAGGCTCGTTCAGGCGCCTGAAGCGCTGCTTGTGCTCGGCCCACGGGAACTTGCCCGAATCGACGATGGCACCGCCGATGCTGGTGCCGTGGCCGCCCAGGTATTTGGTGAGCGAGTGCACCACGATGTCGGCGCCGTGTTCGATAGGCCGGCTCAGGTACGGCGAAGGCACTGTGTTGTCGACGATCAGCGGCACGCCATGGCGATGCGCGATCTCGGCAATGGCCGCGATGTCGGTCACGTTGCCCGCCGGGTTGCCCAGTGATTCGACGAACACCGCCTTGGTCTTCTCGTCGAACAGCTTCTCGAAGCTTGTCGGATCGCGGTGGTCCGCGAAGCGCGTGGTGATGCCGAACTGCGGCAGCGTGTGGGCGAACAGGTTGTAGGTGCCGCCATACAGCGCGGTGCTGCTGATGATGTTGTCGCCGGCCTCGGCGATGGTCTGGATCGCGTAGGTCACGGCCGCCTGGCCCGAGGCCAGCGCCAGCGCCGCAATGCCGCCTTCAAGCGCGGCCACGCGCTGCTCCAGCACGTCCTGCGTGGGGTTGTTGATGCGGGTGTAGATGTTGCCCGGCACCTTCAGGTCGAACAGGTCCGCGCCGTGCTGCGCGCTGTCGAAGGCATAGGCCACCGTCTGGTAGATCGGCGGAGCGACCGCGCGGGTGGTCGGTTCGGGCGAGTAGCCGGCGTGCACCGACAGGGTTTCGAATTTCCAGTTCTGCGACATGCGACTGCCTTTCAAAGGGGCGGATGGATGAAAGAAGCTCAGATCGCCCAGCGCAATGCGTGCGCGGGGGTGCTGAGCCAGCTTGCGTCGGTGCTCTCTGGCGCGGTGTCTTCCGGCTTCTGCAGCACCCTGTCGAGGATTCGTTTTTCAATGGCCGCGAAGGCCGGGTCGCCCTGCGAGCGCGGGCGGGCCAGCGCGATGTTCTCGTCGAGCGCGATGCGGCCGTCTTCGATGAGGATCACGCGGTCGGCCAGCGCCACGGCCTCCTGCACGTCATGCGTCACCAGCAAAGCGGTGAAGCGGTGGCGCTGCCACAGGTTCTCGATGAGGCGGTGCATCTCGATGCGCGTCAGCGCATCCAGCGCCCCCAGCGGCTCGTCGAGCAGCAGCAGGCGCGGGTGATGCACCAGCGCGCGGGCCAGAGCCACGCGCTGCCGCTGGCCGCCCGACAGGCGCGCCGGCCATTCGTTCTCGCGGTCGGCCAGGCCGACTTGCGCCAGCACTTCCTTGCCGCGCGCCTTGGCGTCGTTGGGCAGGCCCAGCGTCACGTTGTCGAGCACGCGCCGCCACGGCAGCAGGCGCGCCTCCTGAAACATGATGCGGGTGTCGTCGTGCAGGCCATGCACGGCCTTGCCGTCGGTGTAGAGGCCACCGGCGCTCGGCTCCTCCAGCCCCGCGATGAGCCGCAGCAGCGTGCTCTTGCCGCAGCCGCTGCGCCCGACGATGGCGATGAACTGGCCCGGCTCGATGGTCAGGCGCGTGTTGCGCAGCACTTCGCGCGCACCGTAGCGCTTGTGCAGGCCGCGCGCTTCGAGGCGCACGCCGCCGGCGATGGCCTGGGGTTGGATGTCTTTCAGGACGGCACTCATGGGCTTCAGGCTCCGGGTTTGAAAAGCGCCACGTTCAGCGCATCGATTTTTCGGGGGAGCAGCTTTTCCGTGAAGAAGGCATCGGCGATGCGCTGCTGCTCGGTCAGGGCCTCGGCCACCACCGGACGCACGGCATAGCTGCGGCGGCTGTTGGCCTGCTCGATGGTTGCGGCGTCCAGGCCCCATACGGGCGACAGCAGCGCGGCCGCGTCCTTCGGGTTCTGCTTGACCCACTTGCCGGTCTTCTCGAGCTCGGCGTAGACCACGCGCAGCACGTCGGGCCGGGCCTTCGCGAACTTGGTGCTCGCGAGGTAGTAGCGCTGGTACGAAGCGATGCCCGCACCGTCGGCCAACACGCGTACCTTCGACTGGCGCTGCGCGGCAGCGAGGAACGGGTCCCACACCACCCATGCGTCGATGGCGCCCTTCTCGAAGGCGGCGCGGCCATCGGCGGGGGTGAGGTAGGCGGGCTCGATGTCCTTGAACGACAGGCCGGCCTTGTCGAGCGCGGCGATCAGCAGGTAGTGCGCGCCAGCGGCTTTCGCGAAGCCGATCTTCTTGCCCTTCAGATCGGCCACCGTCTTGATCGGCGAGTCTTCGCGCACCACGATGGCCTGTGCGGCCGGCGACGGTGCTTCCTGCGCAATGAAGGTCAGGTCTGCTCCGGCGGCCTGCGCGAACACCGGCACGGTGTCGGCCACGTCGGCGCTGATGTCCAGGTTGTCGAGGTTCAGCGCCTCCAGCAGCGGCAGGCCGCTGGTGAACTCGTGCCAGCTCAGCGTGACGTTGAGCGGCGCGAGCTGCTTTTCGAGCGCGCCCTGTGCCTTGAGCACGGCGATCAGCGTCGACGACTTCTGGTAGCCGAGCCGCACGGTCGCGGGCCGGGCGGCCACGCCCTGCGCAAGCACCGCGCTGGCGCCGAACGCGCCCAGCGTGGCGATGACGGTGCGACGGGAAACATGGAATTGCGTCATGCCCCCGCCCTCACTTCGCCTTCTTCTGGTAGCCAGGATGCCACCGCAGCCACCACTGCTCCAGCCCGCGCGCGAACAGGTCGGCCAGCTTGCCGAGCAGCGCGTACAGCAGGATGCCCACCAGCACGATGTCGGTCTGCAGGAACTCGCGGGCATTCATCGTGAGGTAGCCGATGCCGGCCTGCGCCGAGATGGTCTCCGCCACGATCAGGATCACCCACATCAGGCCCAGCGAGAAGCGCAGGCCCACGAGAATCGACGACAGCGCGCCCGGCAGGATCACCTCGCGGTACAGCTGCCAACGCGACAGGCCGTAGGTGCGCCCCATCTCGATCAGCTGCGGATCGACGTTGCGGATGCCGTGGAAGGTGTTCAGGTAGATCGGAAAGAACACCGACACCGAAATCAAGAACAGCTTGGCCGATTCGTCGATGCCGAACCACAGGATCACCAGCGGAATCAGCGCCAGCGCCGGAATGTTGCGCACCATCTGGATGGTGGAGTCGAGCAGCGTCTCGGCGAACTTCACCGAGCCCGTGAGCAGGCCGAGCGCAAGCCCCGCCCCGCCGCCGATGGCCAGCCCCGCGAGCGCACGACCCGCGCTGACCTTCACGTGCGTCCACAGCTCGCCCGACACCGTGAGGTTCCACGCAGCCTTGACCACGTCGACAGGCGCCGGCAGCACGCGCGTGCTGAGCCAGCCCAGCGACGACGCAATCTGCCAGAAGACGATGAGCCCGACCGGCACGAGCCACGGCACCAGTCGCCCGGCGACGTTGGCAGCGAAGCTCCTGAATGCGTTGCCGGTGTTCTCGGTGGGTGCCACGGCCGGCAGCTCCTGAACTTGTTCGGTCATGGCGGTCCTTCAGCTTTGGGAGACGAGCCTGGATGGCGCATCGAGATTGGCGACGACCTCGCCGAAGGGCCCGCTGAGCGAACCGCCTGCCAGACGCGTCTGCGCCTTGCGGGAGAGCAGCGGGAACACCAGCTCGGCGAAGCGGTAGGCCTCTTCGAGATGCGGGTAGCCCGAGAGAATGAATTTGTCGAGCCCGAGCGCCGCGTATTCCTCGATGCGCGCAGCAACGGTCTTCGGGTCACCGACCAATGCGGTGCCAGCCCCGCCACGCACGAGGCCCACACCAGCCCAGAGGTTCGGCGCAATCTCAAGCTCGGCGCGCGAGCGCTTGGCGCCGCCAGCATGCAGCGCGGCCATGCGGCGCTGGCCTTCGGAATCCATGCGCGCAAACGCAGCCTGCGCGCGGATGACGGTCTCGTCGTCCACGCGGCTGATCAGTTCTTCGGCGGCCTTCCACGCGGCGTCTTCGGTCTCGCGCACGATCACATGCAGGCGAATGCCGAACTCGACCTTGCGGCCCTGCCGCTCGGCGCGGGCGCGCACGTCGGCGATCTTCTTCGCGACTTCCGCGGGCGGCTCGCCCCAGGTGAGGTACGCATCGACCTGCTCCGCGGCGAGGTCGTGCGCATCAGCCGACGAGCCGCCGAACCACACGGGCGGATACGGCTTCTGCACCGACGGGTAAAGCAGCTTCGCACCCTTCACGCTCAGGTGCTTGCCTTCGAAGTCGAAAGCCTGCCCGTCGTGGCTGCGCGCGATGATCTCGCGCCAGATGCGGATGAACTCTGCCGACTGTTCGTAGCGCGACGCATGGTCGAGGTACACGCCGTCGCCTTCGAGCTCGGCCTGGTCACCGCCGGTCACGAGATTCACGAGCAGGCGCCCGCCGGAGAGCCGGTCGAAGGTCGCGGCCATACGCGCGGCCAGGCTGGGCTGGTGCAGGCCGGGGCGCACCGCCACCAGGAACTTGAGCTTCTTCGTCGCACCGATCAGGCTCGACGCGATGACCCACGGGTCTTCGCACGAGCGGCCCGTCGGAATGAGCACGCCTTCGTAGCCGAGGTTGTCGGCCGCGCCGGCAATCTGCTGCAGGTAAGCCAGGTCGATGGGGCGTGCGCCCTCGCTCGTGCCGAGGTAGCGGCTGTCGCCGTGCGTGGGGAGGAACCAGAAGATCTGCATCACGCAATCCCCGCGCCGGCGGCTTCGAGCAGGTTGATCTTTTTCGGGATCAGCTTCAGTGCGAAGAAGGTGTCGGCAATCTGTTGCTGCTCCGCGAGGATGGCCTTGGTGATGGGTGTGGTGCCGTAGTCCACCCGGCCCACCGACAAATCGGCCACCGGCCTCGGCAGGCCCCAGAGCGTGGCCAGTTCGGCCGCGTAGTCGCCCTTGTTGGCTGCGCCCCAGACGTCGATCTTGTTGATCTCCTCGACCGCGATGGCCAGCACGTCGGCGTTCTTCGCCACGTAGTCGAGCGACGAGAAGTAGTAGCCACGGTTGCCGACCACGCCGGTGGCGTCGGCCAGCACGCGCGCTTCGAGCGACTTTTCGGCTGCGGCGAGGAACGGGTCCCAGATGACCCAGGCGTCGACCGAGCCCTTCTCGAAGGCGGCGCGCGCATCGGCCGGCGGCAGGTAGACCAGGTTCAGGTCGGTGTACGGCAGCCTGTGCTTCTCGGCCAGCTTGACGATGAGGTAATGAACGTTCGAGCCCTTGTTGAGCGCGATCTTCTTGCCCTTCAGATCGGCCACGGTCTTGATGGCCGAACCCTTGGGCACGATCACCGCTTCCGCCCGCGGACGCGGCACCGTCGCGGCCACATAGGCCAGCGGCGCACCGGCTGCCTGCGCGAAGATGGGCGGCGCCTCGCCCACGTCGCCGAAGTCGATGGAGCCGACGTTCAGCGCCTCGAGCTGCACGGGGCCGGCGGTGAACTCGGTCCACTTCACGGTCACGCCGAGTGGTGCGAGTCGCTTCTCGAGCGTGCCGCGACCCTTGAGGACGCTCAGCGGCCCCTTCTGGTTGCCGATGCGAAGCTGGCGTGCGGGCGCCTGTGCCAGCGCAGCAAAAGAAGGCAGCGCAATGGCGGCAGCAACGCCCTGGATCAGGCGACGTCGGGGTGCGGAAATCAATGTCATGGCAATGCTTGGGTATGGATGTGCCGCGCGGTCAGGCGGCGGCAATGAAACTCACGATCAGCGCAATGGCGCTGACGACGATGACGCTCACGGCAAGATCGCCCAGCGCGTGCCAGAGGGAGCGCGGCGAGGTGTCGAGCACGGAGTCTTCGGTGGCAACGGGGGTCATGCGTGGATTCCTTGGTCTGCAAAAACTTCAGGCAAAAGCTGTCCCGCACCGCGCGCAGGCGGCTTTCAAGAACGGGAATGAGGGATGAGGTCTGGGCAAGCACGGGCTCGCGACGAGCCCGTGCTTTCAGACGCTACATCGCACGCGAGAAAACGGCACCGGCTCGAAGCCGTGGGTTGCAGGCAGCTTCAGGCCTTCGGTGGCCAGCACCTCGACGGCCTCGTTGAGTCGCTCGGCCAGGTCGTTGTGCACCTGGTAGGCGTTCTCGGGCGTCAGCGCAATCTGCGATTCGCTGGCGTACACGCCCGGCAGGATGTGGCGCGCCGACAGCGACTGCAGCACGGGGCGCAATGCGTAGTCGAGCGCGAGCATGTGGTGCGGGCTGCCGCCGGTGGCCAGCGGCAGCACCGTCTTGCCCTTGAGCGCGTTCTGCGAGAGCAGGTCCAGAAAGACCTTGAGCAGGCCGCTGTAGGCCGCCTTGTAGACCGGCGTGGCCACCACGATCACGCGAGCCGCCGCCACCTGGGCAATGGCACGCTCGATGGCCGGGTTGTTCCACTCGGCCAGCAGCAGCGCCTGCGCCGGCAGCTCGCGGATGGCAAGCCGCTCGATCCGCGCATGGCGCTGGGCCAGCCGCTCGCCCACCGAGTCGAGCAAGGCGGTGGAGCGGGACGGGGCCGTGGGGCTGCCGGCAATCAGGAGAACGGACACGGGAGACTTTCTGTTTTCTTTTTCAGGAATTCAGGGCGAGCCGAACCACGGCGCCAGTCGAACTGGCGCCCTGCACTGCCGGCTTGCTGGGGCGGCTTGGCTTACTTTTGTTTCGTCGTGTAGATCTGATCGAAGGAGCCGCCGTCGGCAAAGTGCTCCTTGTCGGCCTTCGCCCAGCCGCCGAAGGCCTGGTCGATGGTCACCAGCGTCAGCTTGGGGAACTGCTTGTCGTACTTGGCCTTCGCCTTGTCAGACGTCGGGCGGTAGAAGTTGCGGCCCGCAATGTCCTGGCCTTCGTCCGAGTACAGGTACTTCAGGTATTCCTCGGCCACGGCGCGCGTGCCCTTCTTGTCGACGACCTTGTCGACCACCGCCACGCTGGGCTCGGCCAGGATGGAGATGGAGGGCACCACGATTTCGAACTTCTCGGGGCCGAATTCCTTCAGCGCCAGGAAAGCTTCGTTCTCCCAGGCCAGCAGCACGTCGCCCACGCCGCGTTGCACGAAGGTGATGGTCGAGCCGCGCGCGCCGGTGTCGAGCACGGGCACGTTCTTGAACAGGTTGCCGATGTATTCCTTGGCCTTGGCATCGCCGCCGTACTTGCGCTTGGCGAATTCCCACGCGGCCAGGTAGTTCCAGCGGGCGCCGCCCGAGGTCTTGGGGTTCGGGGTGATCACCTGCACGCCGGGCTTGATCAGGTCGTCCCAGTCCTTCAGGCCCTTGGGGTTGCCCTTCTTCACCAGGAACACGATGGTCGAGGTGTAGGGAGCGGAGTTGTGCGGCAGGCGCTTCTGCCAGTCGGCCTTGACGAGGCCACCATGCGTGACGAGCGCGTCGACGTCGCCGCCCAGCGCCAGCGTGGCTACGTCGGCGTCGATGCCGTCGATGATCGAGCGGGCCTGCTTGCCCGAGCCGCCGTGCGACTGCTTGACCGTCACGTCCTGGCCGGTCTTGGCCTTCCAGTACTTGGCGAAGGCCTGGTTGTAGTCCACGTACAGCTCGCGCGTCGGGTCATAGGACACGTTCAGCAGCGTCACCGGGGCTGCGCCGCCCTGGGCAAACGTCGGCAACGCCGACAGGGCCATGGCACTGGCCACGCCGGCACCCAGGGAAAGCTTGATAAAGTCGCGGCGGAGGCTCATGGTGTCTTGCTCTGAAAAGGCATATCAATGAAGCTGCGTATTCTCAATACGACATATAGAAACTGGAACGACCAAGTTTTCAGTTCTAAATAGCCAAATCAACTAAGCAACCGCTTTCCCCACTTTTCCCGTTCAAAGGCAATCGAAATGGCACGCATGGTTCAGTGCATCAAGCTCGGCAAAGAGGCCGAAGGGCTCGACTTCCCGCCCTACCCAGGCGAGCTGGGCAAGCGCCTCTGGGAAAACGTCAGCAAGGAAGCCTGGGCCGCCTGGCTCAAGCAGCAGACCATGCTGGTCAATGAAAACCGGCTGAATCTGGCCGATCTGCGCGCCCGCCAGTACCTGGCGCGGCAGATGGAAAAGCATTTCTTCGGCGAAGGCGCCGACGTGGCCCAGGGCTACGTACCCCCCTCGAACTGAGCCCGTCTTGGCCGCCGAGCCCGTCGCCTGGCGCGCCGACGGCGTCCCCCGCAGCGAGCGCTTCGACGACATCTATCACACCGAAACCGGAGCACTGGCGCAGTCGCGCCATGTGTTTCTGGGTGGCTGCGGGCTGCCCGAGGCCTGGATCGGACAGTCGCAATGGCTGATTCTCGAAACCGGTTTTGGCCTGGGCCTCAATTTCCTGACAACCTGGCAGGCCTGGCGCGCGGACGCCGGGCGGCCACGGATGCTGCACTTCGTCTCTATCGAGGCGCATCCGGTTTCGGCTGAAGACCTGCTGCGCGCGGCCGGGGCGTATCCCGAACTGGCCTCCCTCGCCCGCGAACTGGCCGCGCAGTGGCACGGGCTGCTGCCGGGCTTCCACCGGCTGGCCTTCGACGAAGGCCGCGTGCTGCTCACCCTCTGCATCGGCGACGTGCAGCCAATGTTGCGCGCCCAGCGCTTCGATGCCGACAGCATCTTTCTCGATGGCTTCAGCCCGCAGCAGAACCCTGCGATGTGGTCGGAAGACACGCTCAAGGCCGTGTCGCGCTTTGCGCGGCAAGGCACGCGCATCGCCACCTGGACGATCGCGCGGACGGTGCGCGACGCGCTCAAGCAGTTCGGGTTCTCGGTCGAAAGAGACCAGGGCCTGCCACCCAAGCGCGATTGCCTGCGCGGCGTGTTCGCGCCCGCCTGGACAGTGCGCCGCCGCGGCCCCGTGACCGAGCGCATCGACACGCCGGGCCGCTGCGCCGTCATCGGCGCCGGGCTTGCGGGCGCGGCCGTGGCGGCGAGCCTTGCGCGGCGCGGATGGCAGGTCACCGTGCTGGATGCTGCCGACTGGCCCGCCTCTGGCGCGTCGGGGCTGCCGGTGGGCATGCTCGCGCCACATGTGTCGCCCGATGATGCGCTGCTGTCGCGGCTCACGCGAGCCGGCATCCGCGCCACGTGGGCCGAACTGACACGATTGCTGGAAGAAGGCCGCGACTGGCGCGCCAGCGGCGTGCTGGAGCGCCGGCCCGATGGCGACACGCGCGTGCCGGCTGGCTGGAGCGATGGCGGCCCCAACGAATCGTGGCCCGCGAGCGCCGGGCAATTGGCGGCTGTCAGACTGCCGAGCGATGCGCCCGCCCTCTGGCACGCACGCGCCGCCTGGGTGCGGCCGCACCGGCTGATCGCCGCGTGGCTGCGGCAGCCGGGAGTCGAGTTTCGTGGTGGGTGCAAGGTGGAGCGCCTGGAGCGGCACGCGAGCGGCTGGCAACTGTTCGACCCGGCCGGCCAGTTGCTGATCGACGTCGACCGCGTGGTAATAGCCGCAGGCTTCGAATCAGACCGATTCGCCCCCAGGCTCCCTCTTCAGCCGGTGCGCGGCCAAGTCGCCTGGGGCCACATGGCCGACGGCCTCGAACTGCCCGCCACGCCCCTCAACGGCGACGGCCATCTGGTCGCTCACGTGCCCGACGCCGAGGGCACCCCAATCTGGCTGGCCGGCGCGACCTTCGACCGCGACAGCACGGACCTCGCCCCCACCGACGCGGACAGCGAAGCCAACCGCGAGCGCCTTGCGCGGCTGCACCCTGCCGCGGCCTCCGCGCTGGCCCCTTCGTTCGCGCACGGCCAGGTCAATGCCTGGGTCGGCATCCGCTGCGCCTCGGGCGACCGGCGCCCGCTGGTCGGCCCGCTCGACGCCGATGCAGGCGGCCTCTGGGCCTGCACCGCGCTGGGCTCGCGCGGGCTGAGCTTTGCCGCGCTGTGCGCAGAACTGCTGGCAGCGCAGTGGCACGCCGAGCCGCTGCCCCTGCCCGCCACGCTGGCCAAGGCACTCAGCACGCAGCGGCTCTGAATATCAGCCCGCGCCCGATGCCCGCCAGGCCATCAGCAGCGCCATGCAGATCACCAGCACGAAGAAGTAGTTGCGCAGCGCCCGCTCTTCCAGCCGGGTCGCCAGCCGCGCCCCGGCCGCCGTGCCGATCCACAGCCCCAGCACGACAAAGCCCAGCAGCACCCAGGGCAGCCCGCTGGCGACGCTGGCGTAGACAAGCACTGCCGGCAACGCCAGCGGCAGCGCGTTGATCGCCAGGCTCACCGCTTGCGCCCGGTGCTGCGAGTAATGCAGCGCCACCGTCAGCAGCGCCGTGATGGCCAGCCCGCCGCCGATGCCCAGCAACCCCGACGATGCACCCGCGACCATGCCAACGACCACCAGCGCGACGACTGCCCCGCGCGGCTCTTCGGCCTGCGCCGCATCGACGCCCGCGGTCTTCGCAGGCGACTTCAGCACGACCAGCGTCGCCAGCACCAGCAGATACCCCACGAACATCCAACGCAGCGCCGCATCGGCGACATGGCTCGCTCCACGCGCGCCCGCATAAGCCCCAGCCAGAAACCCGAGCGAGATCCAGACCACCGTGCGCCACGCGGCCCCATGCCCCGACACCCGGTAGCGCAGAAACCCCGCCAGGCTGGTCGGCACCAGCTGCGCTGCGAGCGAAATGGCCTGCGCATCATGCTGCCCCAGCCCGGGCATCAACGCCAGCGCGGGCACCAGCGCCCCGCCGGGGCTCACACCGAGCAGCCCGGCCATCGCACCCGAAAAGATGCCGATCGCCAGCCCGCCCAGCACTTGAACGAGACCGAACGATTCGGGCATGGGCTAAGCGGCGCCCTGCCCCGAAGGCGCCAGCAGGTGATCGATACGGCTGTCCCCATAGGTGCGCAGCACCTCGGAGATCACCACCTTGTACCCGTCGAGCCAGTTCGCCTGCGCCGCCTTGGCCTGCTGGTGCACGGGGTGGCGGATCAACGCCTGCAGGCTGTCGAGCGAGTCCCAGTAGTAGACGTTCAACACCAGCCCGTTGCCCGTGTTCTCCCATGTTTCCTCGCCCAGGTAGCCGGGCAGCGACTTCGCGGCCGCGGCGATGGTCTGGTCGAGACGGTGGAACTCATCGTCGAACTGCTTCTTGGCGAAGATGAAGGTGGCGGAGTACATGGCGAGCCGGAATCTCCTGGGTGAATGAACCCGAATGGACCCGGGCAGAGCCCGGACGGGCGCCGATTCTGCGGCATGTGCTCACGCCAATCCACCGTTTTGCCGCGCGAACGCTGAGAATGCACCGCATGGCCATCCAGTACGACATCAAGCACACCACCGTCTATCGCTACAACAAGCCGGTCACCTTCGGCTTGCATCGCGTGATGTTCCGTCCGCGCGACAGCCACGACCTGCGCGTGCTGGCCACCGACCTGCAGGTGAGCCCGCAGGCCTTCACCCGGCTCATTCAAGACCCGCATTCCAACTCCGTGGCGCTGGTGCAGCCCATGGGCGAGGCGACCGAGCTGCGCATCGTGTGCTCTTTCACCATCGAGCACGTGCCGGCGCAGCAAGACCAGTTGGCGCTCGACCCCGCCGCCGAATTCCTGCCTTTCGCCTATTCGGTGCAGGAGCGCCTCGACCTCGAGCACTACCTGCGCCCGCACCACGACGACGACAACCAGGGCACGTTGATCCGCTGGGCCCACCAGTTCCTGCATACCGACAAGCCCAACAGCACGCGTGAGGTGCTCACGCGCATGAACGCGCACATCGGCCAGAGCCTCGAGTACAAGGCGCGCGACGAGGAAGGCACGCAAACGCCGCTCGTCACGCTGGCGCTCGGCAGCGGCAGCTGCCGCGACTACGCCCTGCTGATGATGGAAGCCGCGCGACGCCTGGGCATTGCCACCCGCTTCGTCTCCGGCTATCTCTACGACGCCGCGCTCGACAACGCCGCCCAGACCAAGGGCGAATCGATGACCGGCGCCGGCACCACGCACGCCTGGCTGCAGGCCTATCTGCCGGGCATCGGCTGGCTGGCCTTCGATCCGACCAACAACCTGATGGGCAGCGGCCAGCTGATCCGTGTCGGCGTCACGCGCGACCCGGCGCAGGCAGCGCCGATCTCGGGCAGTTGGTACGGCGACGCCGAGGCCTACGAGGGACTCGAAGCGACGGTGGTCGTCACCCGCCGCAAGGACTGAGCGCCAACCACCGCCTCTTGCGCGCTCCTACCTCGACCGCGCCGCCCGATACGCCTTGACTACCGGCACCGCCGTGACGGGGCTGTCGGCGAAGAGGCCGTCGATGCCGGCGTCGAGGAACGCCTTGATTTCCCCGGCGGTGTCGCCTTGCATGATCGGGTCGGCCTTCGGCGCTCTCTTGAGGCTGTCCGGCAGGAAGTTGTTCTCGGGGCGGATCGTCCAGACGTGGACCAGCAGCTTCTTGTCGTGCGCGTCCTTCACGAGCGTGGTCGGCGTGCCGAGCTTGCCGTCGACCACCGGGATCACGCGTGCCTTGGCCGTGCCGACGCCCTGCGCATAAGCTGCGATCTCGGCCAGGCCCTCGGGCTTCACAAGATCGGCATACGTGCGCTTGTCGCTCAGGGCCACGAGGTCGTAAGGCGCCCCCTGCCCGTCGATGAGCTGGACTATCTTCACCGTGCTCTTCAGGCGGATGTCCTTCAGATTGCCGGTCTCGAAAGACTGCACGAACACCGGCGCATCAGCCTTGTTCAGGTCGTGCTTCTGCAGCGTGTCGAGCAGCCTCTTCTCGAGCGGCAGGCCTATCGAGCGGAAGTAGGTCGGGTGCTTGGTCTCGGGGTAGATGCCGATCACGCGGCCCTTGGCCACAGACTGGGCCTTGGCGAGCTGGATCACTTCGTCGAGCGTGGGCACCTGGAACTGGTCGTTGTACGACACGTTGGCCGGGCGCAGCTTCGGAATGCGCTCGCGGGCCTTCAGCTCCTTGAGTTCGGCCAGCGTGAAGTCCTCGGTGAACCAGCCTGTGATCGAGATGCCATCGATGACCTTGGTGGCCTTGCGGCCAGCGAACTTCGGCACGTCGGCCACGTTGGTGGTGGCCTCGATCACGGTGCCGGCTGCGTCGACGATGGCAATGGCGTTCTCGTGGCGGGCGACCAGTTCGCCGTCCTTGGTGGGCACTAGGTCGGGTTCGATGAAGTCGGCTCCGTCGTCGATGGCCTGCTGGTACGAGGCCAGCGTGTGTTCAGGCCGCTGCGCCGAAGCGCCGCGATGACCGATGACGAGCACGGGTGCCGCCTCCACTGGCGCTGGAGCCGGGGCCGGCGCAGGAGGCGCCGCCGGCGGTGACGCCGGCGTATCGGGCAGCGCGGGCATGCCGCCGCCACTGCCACCACCGCATGCCGCCATGAACGCGCAGGCACAAGCCGCCAGAGTGGTCCTGGAAAAAGTTAACAACTGCATTGAAATTCCCCCTATTTGTTTCTATCGATGTAAATACGCCTGCCTTTGGCTGCCAAGTAGGTTGGCGGCAGGCGCGCCGGATCATCGAAGGGGGAGGTGTCGGTCGCGTGACATGCACCACGCGACAAAGGGCCATCGGCGCGCACCGGCGCCTGCCCATGCCGGATCAGCCGCGCGCTGCCAGCTTCGCTTCGAGCTCGGCAATGCGTGCGCGGGCTTCGTCGCCCTCGGGAATCGGCCGGCCGCTGTCGCGCCACTGCACCGCGCTCATGAAGCCTTCGGCCTCGGCCTGGCGGCGGAACCACATGCCTTCGGGGTTGTGGCGCGTGATGCCGTCGAAGACGGTCGCGAACATCTGGCTCTGCTCCAGTCCCATCGAATGCCAGACCTGGTTGACGACCAGCTTGTGCATCATCAGATGCGAACGCGGCACGCCCGCGATGCGCAGTGCGAGCTTCAGCGTGGCGTCGTCGAGCTGATCAGCGGGCACCGAGAAATTGGCGAGACCCCAATCGGCCGCCTGCGTGCCGGCAATGGTGTCGCCCGTGAACATGAGCTGCTTGGCGCGCATGGCACCGAGGCGATAGGTCCACATCGCGGTGGTCGGGCAGCCCCACACGCGCGTGGGCATGTAGCCGATGCGCGCATCGTCGGCCATGGTCAGCAGGTCGCAGCACAGCGCGATATCGCTGCCGCCCGCAACCGCATAGCCGTGCACCTTGGCGATGGTGGGTTTGCGGCTGCGCCACAGGGCCATGAAGTCGTCGGTGTTGCGCTTCATGGCGGCGTAGTCGAGCATCGGGTCCCACGGCGTTTTCTCTTGCCGGCAGGGGTGGTCGCCCTCCCCCTCGCGACCATGGCCTTCGGCATAGTCGCCGAGGTCGTAGCCGGCACAGAAGGCGCGGCCTGCGCCTTCGACCACGATCACATGCACTTCGTCATCGGCTTCGGCCCATTCGACCGCGCGTCGAATCTCCGAAGGCGTGGTCTCGCCGATGGCGTTGAGCTTCTCGGGCCGGTTGAGCAAGAGGCGCGCGATGCGCGGGTGTTGCGGGTCCTTGTCGATCAGGACGGTTTCGAAGGCTGGCATCTGGCTTGTCTCCTTGCGTGAGGGTTGTGCTGCTCTTGCAGCATCGTCACCCACGCGCAGGCAAACCTGCAAGCCTTTCAGGCGCTTGCCGCACCACCCAGCTGAAAGCGGAACACCGCGCCCTTGTCCGGCTGCTGCACCAGCCGTATGTCGCTGCCGTGCAGCTGAAGAATGCGCTTCACGATTACCAGGCCCAGCCCGCCGCTGCTCGCGCTGTCGGTGCGCGATCCGCTCATGAACACGGGGCGCATGAACAGGGCCGGCTGCAGTTCGCCCGGAATGCCGGGGCCCGTGTCGCTCACCTGAACCGTCACGCCTGCGTTCTCGGCACGCAGCTGCACCACGATTTCACCGCCCTCGGGCGTGTGGCGGATGGCGTTGTCGAGCAGGTTGGTCAGCACGCGCTCGATCATGCCGAGGTCGGCCGACACCACCGGCAGGCCCGGCGCGATGTCGGGCTTGAGGCGTTGATGCCTCGCCTCGGCAGCCAGCTCGAACTTCTGGAACACGTCCTGCACCAGATCGGCGAGTGCGAAGTTTTCCTTCTCGGGCTTGACCACGCCGTATTCGAGGCGTGCCAGTTCGAACACTTCCTGCGCGAGGCGGCCGACCTTGCGGCTCTGGCCAAGCGCAATCTCCAGATAGCGCCGGCGCTCTTCCTCGCTGAGCGAGCCGGCCTTGAGCAGCAGCGTTTCGAGATACCCGTGCAGCGAGGTGAGCGGCGTGCGCAGGTCGTGCGAGATGTTGGCGAACAGCTCGCGGCGCTGCTGGTCTTGCAGGGTCAGCTCGCGCCATTGCTCGGCGATGCGGCGCGTCATCTGCGTGAAGGCCTGGCCCAGTTGCGCGATTTCGTCGCTGCCGTGGGAGAGGCGCTCCAGCGTGGGAGCCTCGCTTTCGAGCGAAGCGATGCCTTCTGTCTCGAAGCGCTTGACGGCCGAGGTCAGCTCGCGCAGCGGCCGCGTGATGAGGCGAAAAGCCGCAAGGCCCGCGAGCAGCCCGAGCAGCGCCACCAGCCCCATCGACCACAGCGTGGTGCGCAGCACGTTGTCGGTCGCCGCATTGGCGACCAGCGCGTCGTGGTCTTCGCCCTGCAGCACCACGTAGACGTATCCCACGTCGCGCCCGTCCATGCGCAGCGGCGCGGCGCTGAACACCTTGGACGCGGCAAGACTTCGCGGATCGTCGCCGCCGATGGGCAGCGGCGCACCCGACAGCAGCTTGCGGATCGGCCCCAGCTCGACCTTGTCGCGCTTCAGGTGCCCAAGCGGTGCGGCCTGCGCCTTGATGCGGCCGTCCAGCCCCAGCAGGTAGACCTCCACGCTCGGGTTGACGGCCATGAGCTTGTCGAAAAGATCCTTCACCGCCTCCTGGTTGAGTCCGCCAGGCTTCATGAGCTCGGAGTTCTCGGCGATGTGCGCCGCGAGCCCGAGCGACAGGCGCTGGATGACCTCCTGTTCGTGGATGCCGTTGGAGCGCATCTGCAGCCACGCCGAGGCCCCGCAGCACACCAGCAGCAGCACCGCGAACACGGCCGACAGCCGCCGCGACAGCGTGGCCCACGCCATCATGCAGAGTCCTCCCCGGTCGCGGTGGCCGACAGCTTGTAGCCCCGCCCCCATACCGTGAGGATGCGCCGGGGCTCCGCAGGATCGGCCTCGACCTTGGTGCGCAGCCGGTTGATGTGCGTGTTGACGGTGTGCTCGTAGCCGTCGTGCTGGTAGCCCCAGACCTGGTTGAGCAGGTCGAGCCGCGAGAACACCTTGCCGGGGTTGCGCGCGAAGAAGTAAAGCAGGTCGAACTCGCGCGGCGTGAGCTCGATGAGCTTGCCGTCCACGCGCACCTCGCGCGCCAGCGGCTCGATGTCGAGATTGCCGAGCGTGAGGCTGCCCGACTCCATGCGCGCATTGCGCGCCAGTGCGTCGGTGCGCCGCAGCAGCGCCTTCACGCGCGCCACCAGTTCCAGCACCGAGAAGGGCTTGGCCAGGTAATCGTCGGCGCCCAGCTCCAGCCCGAGGATGCGGTGCACCTCGCTCGAGCGGGCACTGATGATGATGATCGGCGTATAGCGCGTCATGGCGCGGGCGCGGCGGCAGATTTCGAGGCCGTCGATGCCGGGCAGCATCAGGTCGAGCACCAGCGCGTCCCAGTTGCCGCGCTCCAGCTCGCGCAGGCCGGCGTGGCCGTCGGCGGCGTGCTCGACCGCATAGCCTTCGTCGCGCAGATGCATGCGCAGGAGTTCGGCAATGTGGGCGTCGTCTTCGACGATCAGCACGCGCTTGGAGGTGTCCATGGGGCGCCATTGTCCTGCGATACGGCTTGCGGAGTTATCACGATTAATTGAACTTTGCGTGATGAATCGGCCATGGGGTGCGCCCAACAATCCGCCCCATGAACAGCACAGCCATCGCCCCACTCGCCGAGCCGGCCCCCGAGGTCGATCGTCGCCCCATCCACCCGCTGTGGATGCGCATCACGCACTGGCTCAACGCACTGGCAGTGGTGATCCTGGTGACGAGCGGCTGGCGCATCTATGACGCGGCGCCGTTCTTCCCCTTCACCATTCCGACCGTCATCACGCTCGGCGGCTGGCTCGGCGGTGCGCTGCAGTGGCACTTTGCGGCCATGTGGCTGCTGGTGTTCAACGGCTTCGTGTACCTGGCCATGAACATCGCCAGTGGCCGGCTTGCCCGCAAGTTCTTTCCGGTGACGCCGTCCGGCATCTGGCACGACGCGCTGGCCGCGCTGAAAGGCAAGCTCTCGCACGCCGACCCGCGCCACTACAACAGCGTGCAGAAGCTGGCCTACCTGTTCGTGATGCTCGACCTGATCGTGATCGTGCTGTCGGGCCTGGTGCTGTGGAAGTCGGTGCAGTTCGCCGTGCTTCGCGACCTGCTGGGCGGCTACGAGTTTGCGCGCCGCATCCACTTCTTTGCGATGGCGGCCATCGTCGCCTTCGTCGTCGTGCATCTGGTGATGGTGGCCCTGGTGCCCCGCACCCTCCTCACCATGATCCGCGGCCGTGCGCCAAAAGCCTGATGAAAATCTTCAAAGCCCCCACCCTGAGCGGCATCGACGGCGACGCCGTGCTGCATGAAGCCCGCACGCTGATTGCGAAGAAGCTCGACCAGCCTTCGCGTCGCGCCTTCCTGCAACGCTCGCTCACGCTCGGCGGCCTCTCGCTTCTCACGGGCTGCAGCATCAGCGACAACGCGCAGGTGGAAGCGGCGCTCACGAAGATCTCGCGCTTCAACGACAAGGTGCAGGGCCTGATCTTCAGCCCGACGCAGCTTGCCCCAACCTACACCGAAGCCGAGATCACGCGCCCCTTCCCGTTCAACGCCTACTACGGAGAAGACGAGGTGCGCGAAGTAGACGAAGCCAGCTACAAGCTCGAAGTGACCGGCATGGTCGCCGACAAACATGCCTGGACGCTGGCCGAGTTGCGTGCCATGCCGCAGCACGACCAGATCACGCGCCACATCTGCGTGGAAGGCTGGAGCGCCATCGGCAAATGGGGCGGCGTGCGTTTTGCCGACTTCCTGCGCCACATCGGCGCCGACCTGACTGCCAGGTACGTCGGCTTCAAGTGCGCGGACGACTACTACACCAGCATCGACATGCCCACCGCGCTGCATCCGCAGACGCTGCTGACGCTGACCTACGACGGCCAGCCGCTGCCGCCCAAGTACGGCTTTCCGATGAAGCTGCGCATGCCGACCAAGCTTGGCTACAAGAACCCGAAGCACATCAAGGCGATGTTCGTCACCAACACCTACACAGGTGGCTACTGGGAAGACCAGGGCTACAACTGGTTCGGAGGGAGCTGAGGGGCCGACACAGCCGCTCGACTGCCGAAGAAAGCGCAAGGCCCAGTTCACTGTAACCAGGCCGATCTTTGAAACGAAATCCAAACTCAACCCAGGAAGACTCCAATGAACAAGCTCACCGCAACCCTGCTCGCAACCTGCATGGCCTTCGCCGGCGCCTCGGCTTTCGCCGCGGACGAAATGGCGAAAGACGGCATGGCCAGGGACTCGATGTCCAAGGACGGCATGAAGAAAGACTCGATGGCGAAGGACTCCATGTCGAAAGACGCCATGAAGAAGGACTCGATGGCCAAAGACTCGATGTCCAAGGACGCCATGAAGAAGGACAGCATGAGCAAGGACGAGATGAAGAAGTAAGCAGAGCACCCCGCAAACGCCATTGACGCCCGGCAGATTCGGCGTCAATGTCGCGTCAACCAGCTTCCCAGCCACCGAAACTCGCCCTCAAGGAGCCCCCATGAAATCCCTCGCACTCACCGCCGGCACACTGGCTGCCGCCGCGCTGGTCTGGCACGCAGTGCCTTCGTTCGCCGAAACCGCCCGCCGCGTGCCCGCGCCCACGACAGACCTCGTGGCACCGCCGGCCGCAAAGACCGAAACCGCCGTGTTCGCCGGCGGCTGCTTCTGGGGCGTTCAGGGCGTGTTCCAGCGCGTCAAGGGCGTGAGCAATGCCGTATCGGGCTACGCCGGCGGCGACGCCAAGACGGCGCGCTACGACGAAGTCGGCTCGGGCCGCACGGGCCATGCCGAATCGGTGCGCATCACCTACGACCCGCAGCAGGTCAGCTACGGCAAGCTGCTGCAGATCTACTTCTCGGTGGCGCACGACCCGACCGAACTCAACCGCCAGGGCCCGGACACCGGCACGCAATACCGCTCCACCGTGTTCGCCGAGAACGCCGAGCAGGCGCGCATCGCCACCGCCTACATCGCACAGCTGAACCAGGCCAAGACCTTCGGCAAGCAGTTGGCCACCACGGTCGAGATGTCCAAGCCCTTCTATGCGGCCGAGGACTATCACCAGGACTACCTGACGCTGCACCCGAGCCAGCCCTACATCGCGATCAACGACATGCCGAAGATCGACGACCTGAAGAAGCTGTTCCCGGAGAGCTACAAGGCAACGCCTTCGCTGGTGAAGGCGGCCAAGGCCGGCTGATAGCCAACCCGCAGGCCTACAGCAGCTTCAGCCGCCTGGCCTGCTCGGTCAGCTCCGCCCGGAAGGCCGGATGCGCGATGCCGATGAGTTCGCGCGCCCGCTGCTTCGCCGACTTGCCTCGCAACTGGGCCACTCCGTATTCGGTGACCACGTAGTTGATGTCGTTCTTGCTCGTGCTCACATGCGTGCCCGGCGACAGCGAGGGCACGATGCGCGAGATGGTGTCGCCCTTGGCCGTGGAAGGCAGCACGATGAAAGCCTTGCCGCCGCGCGAACGATTGGCGGCACGCACGAAGTCCGACTGCCCGCCCGTGCCCGAGTACGGCGCGTGGCCCAGGCTCTCAGAGCCGCACTGGCCCAGCAGGTCGATCTGCATCGTCGCGTTGATTGCGATGAGGTTGTCGTTGAGCCCCGCCAGCGCTGGGTCGTTGGTGAAGTTCACCGGGTGCATCTCCAGCGCCGGGTTGCGGTCCATGAAGCGGTAGAGCTTGCTCGACCCCAGCGCGAAGGTGGCGATCGACTTGCCCGGCAGGTAGTTCTTGCGCCGATTGGTCACGGCCCCGCTCTCCACCAGCGTGAGAATGCCGTCGCCGATCATCTCGGTGTGGATGCCCAGGTCGTGCTTGTGCGTTAGCTGCATCACCACCGCGTCGGGAATGCCGCCGTAGCCGATCTGCAGCGTCGAGCCGTCGTCGATCAGGTCGGCCACGTATTTGCCGATGGCTTCCTGCACCACCCCGATCTTCGGCAGGCCGACTTCCATGACCGGCGCCTCGTTTTCCACGAGCGCGGTCACCTGCGAAATGTGCACATGGCAGGCGCCACAGGCAAAGGGCACGTTCGGGTTCACCTCGAGCACCACGGCACGCGCCCTGGCAACCGCGGCCATCGTGTAGTCGGCGCCCAGGCTCAGGGCAAAGTAGCCATGCGCATCCATGGGCGAGGCCATGCTGAAGACCACGTCGGCCGGCATCTGCCCGCGCTCGATCTGCGCGGGAATCTCCGAGAAGTAGTTCGGCAGAAAGTCGATCCAGCCCTCCTGCCCGCCCGCGCGGGAGGCCCCACCGAAGAACAACGCGACGTGGCGCACGTGCTCGACTGTCTCGGGGTCGATGTAGGCGTACTTGCGCATCGCAAGAATCTGCGCGACCTTCACGTCGCGGAAATCGCGGCGATGCTCCGACAGTGCCGTGAGCAGCGTGGGCGGCTCGCCGACTCCTGTCGGCACGATGATCATGTCGCCGTTGCGCACCTGGCGCACGGCGTCGGCGGGAGATGCCAGCTTCTGGCGGTACAGGTCCTGAGGGGTCGTCATGCGTGGCTCTATGCCTCTTTGTAGTCGCCGCGACGCGCGGCCTGATTGGCCCGGGTGCGGAGCACCAGCGCTTGTTGGGCAACAGACACGTTGGCGGCATCGCCCTTCCATGCATCGAGCGCGGGCTGCTGCACCGCGCGGGAGAACGAGAAGGCCAGCGCCCACGGCATGCGCGACTTGAACCGGATGTTCATTTCGTTCAGCCGTGCGGAAGCCAGCTGCGCCGACTGGCCGCCCGAGAGAAACGCCACACCGGGCACTGCTGCAGGCACGGTGCGCAGCAGGCAGTTGACCGTGGCCTCCGCGACCGCCTCGACAGAATCCTGAACGGCCGTCTTCTGCCCCGGCAACACCATGTTCGGCTTCAGCAGCATGCCTTCGAGCAGCACGCCCTGTGCGCGCAGTTCGGCGAAAGTCTTGTGCAGCACTTCTTCGGTAACTTCGGCGCAGCGCGCGAGCGAGTGGCCACCGTCCATCAACACCTCAGGCTCGACGATGGGCACCAGGCCGGCTTCCTGGCACAGCGCGGCGTAGCGAGCCAACGCGTGGGCATTGACGCGAACGCAGGCGCGCGTCGGCAGGCCGTCGCCGATGGCGATCACGCCGCGCCACTTGGCAAAGCGCGCGCCCATGCCGGCGTATTCGGCAAGGCGCTCGCGCAGACCGTCAAGCCCTTCGGTGACGGTCTCGCCGGGATGTCCGGCCAGCGGCTTCGCACCCGTGTCGACCTTGATGCCGGGGATGATGCCCGCGCCCTCAAGCGCCTTGGCAAAGGGCTGACCCGCGTTGGTCTTCTGGCGGATGGTCTCGTCGAACAAGATGGCGCCGCTGATGCTGTCGCCCAGCCCCGGCGCGGTGACGATCAGCTCGCGCCAGTCGCGCCGCGCCGCCTCGGTCTGCGGAATGCCCAGCGTGGCGAAGCGCTTGTTGCAGGTGGCGTTGCTCTCGTCCATCGCGAGCAAGCCCTTGTCGCCTGCGACGAGCGCGCGGGCGGTATCGATCAGTGTCTGTGCGGTCATGGGTAGGTGCACCTCTCTGGCGAAGATCGTACGCCCTCCCCTTGGCCCCGCCTAGATCACGTTCTTCTCCAGCAGCGGCCTGTTCTCCAGAATGCGCGCGAAAGACACCGGCGAAAGGTCGAGGCTGCGGTATTCCCCGAAGCGGATCAGCTCCGCCACTCCGCGCCCAGCCGCCGGGCACTGCTGCAGGCCGTGGCCCGAGAAGCCATTGGCGAAGTAGAGGTTGTCGCAGTCCGGGTGCAGGCCGAGGATGGCGTTGTGGTCGAACACGTTCATCTCGTAGTAGCCCGCCCATGCGCCTGTCATGCGGATGGCTTCGAAGGCCGGCACGCGTTCGGCCAGTGATGGCCAGATGAAGCTGTCGAAGGCTTCGTACTCGACCTCGAGCGGCGCATCGTCGTGGTCCTGGTCTTCGGGCGGCGCGAAGCCGCAGATGAACTGGCGGCCCTCGGGGCGCAGCCAGATGCCGGAGGTGTCGATCACCAGCGGGCATCCGGGCAGCGTGTCGGGGCACGAGAAGCTGAACACGCTGCGGCGGCGGCCGCGCACGGGCAGATCGATGCCGGCCCACTGCGCCACCTTCGCAGCCCATGCGCCCGCGGCGTTGACGACCACATCTGCCTCCAACGTCTGGCCGCTGTCGAGCTGCACACCGGTCGCGGTGCGCCCGTTGCGGCGCAAACCCGTCACATGCGCCTGCACATAGCGCACACCCTGCGAGGCGGCCTTCTTGCGAAAGGCCTGCAGCAGGCTGTAACCGTCGTACCAGCCCTCGCCCGAGAGGCCCAGCGAGGCAAGCGCAACCCCTTCGATCGAGATCCACGGAAAGCGCGCCTTCAGCTCGTCGGGCGTCATCAGCGCAACGTCCACCGCATGCGCCTTCTGCATCGCGTGGTTCTCGCGCAGCACATCGACACCGGCCGGCGAAGCGAGGTACAGGTAGCCGGGCTCGACCAGGCCGATGTCGGGCACGTCGTCGCCCACGCGCAGCGTCTCGCCGAGATTGCGGAAAAAGTCGATGCCGTACAGCGACATCTCGATGTTGATGGCGGTAGAGAACTGCTGGCGGATCGAGCTGGCCGACAGTGCCGACGACGCCTGCTTGTACGAGAAATCGCGCTCGACCACCGTGACCTCGAAGGGCTCCTCTTCGGGGCTGCGGGTCAGGAAGTAGGCGATGGCGGAGCCGATGGCTCCGCCGCCGATGATCACCACACGACGCATGAAATGCCCTTCTTCTTGCTGCTCGTCATCACTGCTGTTGTTGATTCACATACGCCAGCCGCGCCGCCGCCAGGTCCCACAGCGCGTGGCCTACGGTCTTGACGAGTACCAGGCGACCTTGTTGTACCGGCTGTGCGCTGCTGAAAGCCTGAACGGTGGACCAATCGACACCCGCCCGGATCAGGTCGCCCGCCTCGCTGCGCGCGCCCTCCAGCGTATCCACAAACACGGCGCAGCGCCGCACCAGTTCGGGCGGCACCTCGGCCATGTCAGCACGATAGGCGCCGACGGCGATCACGATGGCATCCGGCCGCACCCGCGACGGGACGACCGGTTCTTGCGAGTTGGTCGCGGCGACGATCACGTCGGCTTCTTCCGCGGCGGCGGTCGGGTCAGCGATTGCACTGGCGTCGACGCCGCGCGAGCGCATGTGCTGCGCCAGTGCTTCCGCATGGGCCTGCGTTCGCGCATGGATCTTCAGATGCCGCACGCCCCACACCTCGGCAAAGGCTTCGGCGTGCGCGCGAGCCTGCACACCCGCGCCAATCAGCAGCATGCGCTCGGCGCCGCCACGCCCTGCCCTCATGGCGCCCGCCAGCGACAACGCCGCCGTGCGTCGCGCCGTCAGCACATTGCCATCCATCGCGAGCAGCCGCGTGCCGGTGGCGGCATCCATCAGCGTCACGTCGCCCTGCACCACCGGCAGGCCCTGTTCCGCATTGCCGGCGTGCACGGTCACCGTCTTCAGCGCGGCGAAGTGCTGGTCGGCCGCCGGCATCAGCAGCATGACACCGCCGGCCGCGAGCGGCACCGAGGTGCGTGGCGACGCATGCGCCTCGCCGAGACGTTCGCGCTCGAACATCTGCAGCAGCGCCTCGACCAGCGCGCCCCAGGGCAAGGCTGCGGCGGTTTTCTCGGCGTTCAGTGTCCGCATGCAGCCTCAGGAGCCGGCCACGCGCACGCGTTTGCCGTCCTTGTAGGTGAAGACGGTGAAATCCGGCTTCTGCAGGTTGCCCTTGGCATCGAAGCTGATGGTGCCGGTGACGCCGTCGAACTTCACCTTGCGCATTGCCGGCAGGTAGGCCTCGGGCTCGACCGAGTTGGCCGCGCGCATGCCGGCGGCCAGCGCCATCATGGCGTCGTAGAGGTACGGCGCGTAGGTCAGCACGTCGACGCCATAGCGGGCCTTGTAGCGCTGCTCGAAATCGGCGCCCTTCGATGTCTTTTCGAGTTCCTTGCCGCCGCGCGTGCAGTAGAGCAGCCCGTCGACCGCGCCGCTGCTGATCTTGGCGACCTCGTCGGTGCACAGTCCGTCGGTGCCGAGCAGCTTGGCCGTGATGCCGAGCTGCTTCATCTGCCGTGCGATGAGCCCGCCCTGCGCGTCCATGCCGCCGTAGAACACCACGTCAGGCTGCTTGCTCTTGATGGTGGTGAGGATGGCCATGAAGTCGGTGGCCTTGTCGCTGCCGTACTCCTGCGCCACCACGTTGCCGCCCAGCGCCTTCACGCCGCGTGTGAACACCTCGGCGGCGCCCTGGCCGTAGGCAGTGCGGTCGTCGATCACGGCGATGTTCTTCGCCTTCAGGTCTTTCACCGTGTAGTTGGCGATGGCCGTGCCCACGTCGTCGTCGCTGGCCAGGATGCGGAAGACGTTGCTGTAGCCCTGCTTCGTGAAGGTCGGGTTGGTGGCGGTGGACACGTCGGGCAGGCCCGCGCGGCTGTAGACGGCCGAGGCCGGAATGGCTGCGCCCGAGTTGAAGTGGCCCAGCATGCCCTTCACGCCCATGTCGGCCAGTTTGTTGGCGACCACCATGGCCTGCTTGGGATCGGCCTGGTCGTCTTCGGACTGCAGCACGAACTTGATCTTCTTGCCGCCGATGACAAGGCCCTGCCTGTTCAGGTCTTCGACCGCGAGCCGCGCGCCGTTGTCGTTGTCCTTGCCCCAGTGGGCGGCGCCCCCGGTGAGCGGGCCGGCGTGGCCGATGGTGACGGTCTGCTCGGCCTGCGCGAACGCGGCGACGGGCAGGCCCAGAACGGAAACCAGTGCAATGCCCAGGGCAGTGCAACGGGTGCGCAAAACAATCATCGGAAGTCTCCTCGTATCGTTGGCATGGGGTCGGCACGCAGAATAGAGTCGTGGGCGCAAGCCGAACAAACGCTAAAAACGCACAACGTTGTGCACGCAGGGAAGGACACCGCCCCCCCCGGGCACGACCGGTGCTTTGGCTGAACGACTGAGACAACCGCTGGCAATCGATGAGAAAAGACATTCCCAACCTCGGCGCGCTGCAGGCCTTCGAGGCCTCGGCGCGGCTGGGCAGCTTCACCCGCGCTGCAACCGAACTGGCGCTGACGCAAAGCGCCGTCGGCCGGCAGGTGGCCATGCTCGAACAGCGGCTCGGCGTGCCGCTGTTCTCGCGCGTGCGGCGCCGGCTCACGCTGACCGACGTGGGCCGCGAATACGCGGCGCGCATCAGGCGCCACCTCGACCAGATCCGCCGCGACACGCTGGAGATCAGCGCCGGCCACGAGATGGGCTTCGTGCTGGAACTGGCGGTGGTGCCTACCTTTGCCACGCAGTGGCTGATACCGCGGCTGCCGGAGTTCAGCCTGCTGCATCCGAACATCACGGTGAACCTGTCGGCGCGCTCGCAGCCCTTCTCTTTTCAGGAGAACGCGTACGACGCGGCCATCTACTTCGGCGACCAGTTCTGGCCGAACACCCGCGGCGGGCTGATCTTTGCCGAGGGCGAGATGGTGCCTATCTGCAGCCCCGCGTTCCGCGATGCGCACGGGCCGTGGGACGAAGCCGGCTTCGAGCAATGCCGCCACGTGCACCTGAGCACACGCGCCCATGCCTGGCGCGACTGGTATGCGCAGCAGGGCTGGGAGTACACGGTGCACGCATCGCGCGGGCCGCGCTATGAACTGTTCACCATGGTCGTCGCGGCCACTGCGGCAGGCATGGGCGTGGGCCTGGCGCCGCGCATCCTGATCGAACACGAGTTGCGCGCAGGCGAACTCGTGATTCCGGTGGACCGCCACCTCGACGTGCGCCAGGGCTACTACTTCGCGTACCCCGAAGGCCGGCCGGCCTCCGGGGCGCTGGAGCACTTCAAGCGGTGGGTGCTCGGGCTGACGCCGGCCTAGACCGGATTGGGGTTGCGTTCGAGAAAGCCCTGCTGATGCCAGTAGGGATAGGCCCGCGTCGTCGTGCTGGCCGCATCGAGCTCGGCAACCTGCGCGGGCGTGAGGTTCCAGCCCACCGCGCCGAGGTTCTGCCGCAGCTGTGCCTCGTCGCGCGCACCGACCACCACGCTCGACACTGTCGGGCGCTGCAGCAGCCAGTTCAGCGCGACCTGCGGCACCGTCTTGCCGACTTCGGCGCCGACCTTTTCCAGCGCATCGACCACGCGGTACAGCAGTTCGTCGGGCACCGGCGGGCCCATGTCGGCAGTGACGTGCAGGCGGCTATTGGCAGGCAGCGGCTGGCCACGGCGGATCTTGCCCGTGAGCCGGCCCCAGCCCAGCGGGCTCCACACCACCGCGCCCACGCCCTGGTCTTGCGCCAGCGGCATCAGCTCCCATTCGTAGTCGCGGCCGACCAGCGAGTAGTAGGCCTGATTGGCGACGTAGCGCGCCAAGCCGTAGCGCTCTGAAACGGCCAGCGACTTCATCAGGTGCCAACCCGAGAAATTCGACACACCGATGTAGCGCAGCTTGCCCGCGCGCACGAGATCGTCGAGCGTGCCAAGCGTCTCTTCCACAGGCGTGCTCGCATCGAAGCCGTGCAGCTGGAACAGGTCGATGTAGTCGGTGCCCAGTCGCTTGAGCGCGCCATTGACGGCCTGCACGAGGTGATGGCGCGACGAGCCCACGTCGTTCGGCCCCTCGCCGCTGCGGAAGGTGGCCTTGGTCGAGATCAGCAGCCCGTCGCGCGGGCGGCCCTTGATCGCCTCGCCGAGCACCGACTCGGCTGCACCAGCCGAATAGATGTCGGCGCTGTCGAACATGTTGACGCCTGCCTCGAGGCAGATGTCGATGAGCTTGCGCGCCTCGGCCACGTCGGTGCTGCCCCACGCGCTGAAGAACTCGCCCTTGCCGCCGAAGGTGCCGGTGCCAAAACTCAACACGGGGACCTTGAGGCCTGATTTGCCTAGATGACGGTATTCCAAAGTGGTACTCCTTGGTGTTTGCGGATTCGGGATGAAGAAAGGTGGCCGGCAGACCGGTCAGCCTGCCGCGCGGCCATTGTTGGTTGGCGCGTTCAACCCTGCGGACGAATGGGCTTTGCGCAGCGGGCCACAAGTGGTTGACGAAGTCATCAACCAGTTCACTTTTTAAGCCTTTAGCATGTGCCGCGAGGTCGTGGCCTCGCGCTCATCCGATGCGCAAGGCCTGGCTTCTGCAGAGAGTCGATAACCAACAAATTCTTCAGGGAGGAAAACCCATGCTTGTCGAAATCGACGAACACGGAATGATCAGCCACGCGCGCGTGCGACATGCGCGCAGTCCGCAGATCGAACGAGGGAGACGCGCCGGGGCCATCACCGGCATCGTGGTGCATCAAACGGACGCCGATACCTCGGCGTCTTCATTGAACAGCTACAGGAATCCCAAGGCGAACGGGGCGCACTTTCTCATCGACAAGGATGGGACGATCTACCAGACGGCGGCGATCTATCAGAGGACGAATCATGTGGGGCCGTTGAAGGCGAGGTGTCTGGCGACGGCAAGATGCGAACCACGCGATTTTGCGAAGGTGGGAGTAGAGGGAATGCACCAGATCGAAATGCGAAAACCACCGGGCGAACGTTATCCAGGGAACATGGAGGCAATCGGGATCGAGATCGTCGGAAGGGCCAGATTGCCTGCGGGATTTAGAGCTGTCGGAAAGGAAGCAGAGCTGACTCTTGATGAGTTGCGCGGCAGGCGTGGAATCTATGACGAGCCAACTGCAGCACAGAATCAGTCGCTCTCGTGGCTTGTCAGCGTGCTTCGGGAGTCGATCCGAATCGATAGCGAGGAAGTTTTTCGTCATCCTCTGGTCAGCCGCAAGAACCCGACAGAGGCCCAGGGGGCAAATTGGAAAATGCAGGTGCCAACGCCATGAAAAGAAACATCGCTCTCTTGATTCCAGTGGCATTTTTGATTGCGGCTGCGATGTTTCCGGCACAAGCGTCGGACAGGCGGTATCCCATCAGCCATGTACAGAAGGTTGAGATCACAGAACCTTCGGGCAGCACGGTATGGGAGAACAAGGATTTTCTCGATTGCGATGATGTCGTTTTGACGGAAGAGGACGTTCTTTTTGCCCTGCGGCATATGCGCCGGATTTCGCGTAGTGCCTACAACCCTGAAAAAACTGATACCACGGGCTGCGAAGGAGGTGCCAACGTCACGTTCAAGAACGGAAAAATCCTCATCATGGGTATCGAGCCCAACGGACGAACTCTTGCTCTCGAGTACGACGCAAGGATGAACCGCATGAGCAGTCCGACGAGCTTCTACGAATGCAGCCCTTGCCGGAACCGCAAGATGGCGCTGCTGAAAGATGCGCTGAATCGAGCAGATGAGCGACGGCTCAGGAAGCTCGAGGCGGAGGGAAAGATTCCTCCCGGCGAAGCCGAGCGCCGGCTGAAAGCCCTGCGCGTCAGCCGCTGACTGCCCTCACCCAACCCGCTTCGGCGGGTTTTCTTCGCCCGGCCCCTCGATGCACAGCCCTGCCGGCTCGATACCATCGCCCGATGCGAATCTCCCTCGAAAGCCCCACCCAGCCCGACGTCGTCCAGCTCATCGACGACCTCGACGCCTACCAGAAGCCTCTATATCCGCCCGAGTGCCACTACGGCATCGACATCGCGGCACTGTCTGCACCGAACGTGCTGTTCGCGGTCGCCCGCGACGGCGAAGGCACGGCCGTGGGCTGCGGCGCCATCGTGATGGAGCCCGGCTTCGGCGAACTAAAACGCATGTACGTGCGGCCGGAGAACCGGGGGCAAGGCGTCGCGGCGAAGGTGCTCGGCTTTCTTGAAAGCGAAGCAACGGCGCGTGGCTGCGCGGTCTTCAGGCTGGAGACCGGCGTGAGCCAACCCGAGGCGTTGTCGTTCTATGCGCGGGCGGGCTACGCGCGGCGCGATCGGTTTGGGAGCTACCCCGACGATCCGCTGAGCGTGTTCATGCAAAAGGATGCAGGCCAGGCGCGCACCGAACGACAACAGTCCGTTCATCGCGACTCCCTTGTGCGCCGGGGATTTTGACGGCTGGGCTGCCGGGCGGTTCGCACCTATGCGCGGTGCCGAACAGACGCAATACGCGCGGGCAGTCATTGTGGCCGGCGTAGCCTCTATTCGAGCTGCGCGCACTCCAACACCAGAAGGAACCTCCATGAAGAAATATCTACTCCCGCCCATCCTGTTGCTCGCCCTGCTTGCTGCATCTGCCTGCACCGGCCCCATGGGTCCCCAAGGCAACACGGGCAACACCGGAAGCACCGGCTACACAGGCGCCACGGGCGCTAGGGGAAATACCGGCAACACAGGGAACACGGGCGCCACAGGCGACACCGGTAGTACTGGCAACACCGGCGCCACAGGGGAAACCGGCAATCAGGGAAATACCGGCAACACGGGCAATACCGGCGCAACGGGCGCCAGAGGCAACACCGGCAGCACTGGCACCGGCAGCGGAACCGTTGTCGTGGTTCCGGCCGCACGCTGATGCACTGACCAACACACACCAGCCAGCAGCTATGCGATCAGATGCGCATAGCTGCGCCGGTTGGCCCGGTAGCAGTCGCACGCCGCGTTCTCCAGACCTTCGCGATCGGTGATCGTGATGACCCCCCGCCGATAGTCGATCAGTCGCCGCGTGTGCAGCGCCGTCGCGGCGTTGGTGATGCCGACCCGGCGCACACCCAGCATGCGGCCCAGCACTTCATGCGTAAGCGCAAGGTGCGTGGAATGCGCACAGTCCTGCGTGGTCAAGAGCCAGCGCGCCAGGCGCTCCTCGATCAGGTGGAAACGGTTGCACAGGCCCGAACGGCCGAACTCCATCAAGAGCACGCAGACGTAGCGATTGAGGATGCGCTTGAGCTTCGAGTTCTGCTCCAGCTCCTGCGCGAACGATTGCGCGGTCAGCCGCCACGCCATGCCCGCGCCCTGCACCAGCGCCCGCAGCGGAGCGCTCTGCACGTCCAGAGACAGCTCGTAGCCCAGGGCGCCCTCGTTGCCCACCATGCCCGTCTGCAGGCCGTCATGGCCGTCCGCGGTCGATACCAGCGAGACGAACGCGCTCGTCGGGAAGTGGATGTGGTGAATGACGTCGCCCGGCTCGTAGAGGATCTGCGCCGTGGCCAGCTGCACGCTGTCGCAGCGCTCGAGCAGGTGCGCACGGTCTGCGAGCGGCAGCGCCTCGAGCAGGCGATTGAGAACGGGGCGGGTCGGGGCTGATGTCACGGAACCGCCTGTTGGGAAGAGTCAATCAGCGCGGAAATGCGCAACCGGGCGCATTGTTGCCGAGGGGACCTCTCGCGTCTGTGCGCAGGCGCACCAAATGCGGCCCGGCCGCCGCCGGCTCAGGTCGCGGGCTGGCGAGGCAGCAGGCGATCCGTTTCACGCTTCACGACCTCATAGCACTCGCACACCTGCTTCTCCAGACCCGGGCGGTCCAGCACCGTGATGTGCCCGCGCGAATACTTGATGAGATTCAGGCGCTGCAGCTTGCCGGCAGCCTCGGTCACGCCTTCGCGCCGCACGCCGAGCATGTTGGCGATCAGCTCCTGCGTCATCACCAGCTCGTTGCCCGGGAGCCTGTCGAGGCTCAGCAGCAGCCAGCGACACAGCTGCTGTTCCAGCGAGTGGTGCCGGTTGCAGACGGCCGTCTGCGACATCTGCGTAATGAGCGACTGGGTGTAGCGCAGCAGCAGATGCAGCAGCGGCCCGCCGTTGTCGGTCAACTGCTTGATGTGCCCGGCGCTCAGGCGAAATGCATTCCCCGCGCTCTGCACCACGGCACGGTTGGGCGTGCTGCCCCCGCCCATCAGCAGCGACACGCCCACCATTCCCTCGAACCCCACGACGGCGATCTCGGCCGACTGCCCGTTTTCCAGCACGTACAGCAGCGAGACGATGCAATCGACCGGGAAATACACGTACTGCTGGACCACGCCCGATTCGTAGAGCACCTGCCCCAGCTTGAGCGGCACCAATTCAAGGAGCGGCATCAGGCCCGTCAGCACCTCCGGCGGCATCACCTCCAGGAGGCTGTTGCGCGCCACGGCTGCGAGCGAAGAAGACGGGGGTGGGGACGGTGCCATGGGAGAAGGAGGTTCCAAAGTGCCCATCATTTTGCGGCCGATGCCCCGGCGTCTGTGCGCTTGCGCACACAGGGGTGCGCGTGCCGGCACTCCGCGTATGTGCGATGCCGCACAGACAATTCGCCCGTGGGCGGCTAACGATGGGCGGTACGCCTTTCAAGCGGAAGCAGAAGCAGGCGGCATTCATTGAATGAACCAGGCGAAAGCCATCGAGGTCCCGCAACATGCGCAACTTTCTCACCAACAACCGGGAAGAGCTGGTTTCACGGTGCAAGTCGAAGGTTGCACTGAGGCCCCGGCGGGCCGCCACCGAACATCAGCTGGCGAACGGCATTCCGTTGTTCCTCGAGCAACTGATAAGAACCCTTGCGGCCGAAGAAGACGACAAACCTGCCGAGAGCGTCAGGATCTCGGGACCATCGGGCGGAGACTCGCTGGCGTTGTCGGAGATGGGGATGACCGCCACTGCACATGGCAAGGAGCTGCTGAAGCTGGGGTACACGGTCGACCAGGTCGTTCACGACTATGGCGACCTTTGCCAGGCGATCACGGACCTGGCCTTCGAGCGCAACGCCCCGTTCGCTATCGGGGAACTCCGGACGCTGAACCGGTGCCTGGACAACGCCATTGCCGACGCGGTCACCGAATTCAGCTTTCAGCGGGATACGCAAATCGCCCGTCAGCAGAGCCTGGACGCGACGGAGCGTTTCGGCTTCCTGGTTCACGAGCTGCGCAATGCTCTGGGGACGGCAACCCTTGCGATTCACGCCCTTGAACTCGGCAACATGACGGTGGGCGGAGCCACCGGGAGCGTGCTGAAGCGCAGCCTGTCTTCGATGGCCACATTGATCAGCGGGGCGCTCGCCGAAGTTCGCAGCGGCGCGCCGGAACTGCGGCAGACATTTTCCGTGGCCCTGCTCATCAAGGACGCCGAAACCGCGGCCCAACTCGTTGCAAGCGCCGCGGGTTGCGCCTTCGAGGTGTCACCCGTCGACTCCCTGCTGGCCATCCGGGGAAACCGGGAGCTGCTGCTTGCTGCATTGGCGAACCTGCTGCAGAACGCATTCAAGTTCACGCACCCGCACACCGACATCGCCTTGAAGGCCTATGAGCTTGGCGAGCACGTCCTGATCGAAGTCGAAGATCACTGCGGAGGGCTGCCGCCGGGAATCGCCGCCAAGATGTTCGCCCCCTTCAACCAGCACAGTCATGACCGGTCGGGCCTGGGCCTGGGGCTTTCCATCGCCCGCCAGAGCGTCGAGGCGGACTTCGGCACATTGACCGTGCGGGACGTGCCCGGCACCGGTTGCGTCTTCACGATCTCACTGCCGCGCCACTCGCTCCAGTGACCGTCGGTGCCGCCGGAGGTACGGCGCGCATCCGCTACATCAGGGGAAATCCCTAGACGCCCGTCCGCAACCCGCTCGGGCAGCCCCTCCACGAGCGAAACGCGTCGCGCATCGCCTCTTCAATGCCCCTCTGTCCCTGGCCCGTTACTTGCAAACTCGATCAAAAATGACAGAAAATTTTCTTATCTGACTTATATTTGTAAACTGGTTTTCAAAAAACGCACACTTTCGGGCACGTTGCACCCTTCATGAGCATCCTCGTCGACACCCCAGGCACCACCGTGGCCCAGCGCATTGCGCAGGCGCTGCCGCGGCTGTCGCGCTCGCACCGGCAGGTGGCCGACTACGTGCTGGAGCACCCGCTGCAGGTCGCCACGCTGCCCATCGACGAGCTCGCCGCCGCGGTGGGGGTGTCGGTCGCCACGGCCAACCGTTTTGCGCGCGCGCTGGAGTTCGATGGCTACGCCACCTTCCGTGCGGAACTGGTGCGCGGCTTCGAGCCGCTGGTGGCGCCGGTGGAACGCATGCGAGGCAACCTGGAGCGCCCGAGCACCGTGTCCGAGGTGTTCGCCACCGCGCTCGACGAGAGTCGCCGCAACATCGAAGCCACGCGCCAGACGCTGGACTACGCCGCCTGCGAAGCCGCGGTGGAGCGCATCGGCAAGGCGCGCTCGATCTACATCGGCGGCTTCGGCGCCAGCGCATGGCTCGCCGGCCTGCTGCAGCACGGGCTGGACGGCAGCTGCAACGACGTGCGCCTGCTCTCGGGCGTGAGCGGCGTCACGCACGCCGCGCGCACGCTGATGCACGCGGGGCCGAAGGACGTGTTCATCGGCCTGACTTTTCCGCGTTACCTGACGGACACCATTTCGCTCGCGCAGATCGCGCGCAGCCAGGGCTGCTCGGTGATCGCGCTGACCGACCGCCCCAGCTCGCCGCTGGCACCGCTGGCCGACGTGGCGCTCTATTGCCAGACCGAAACCAGCTACCGCCCGAACTGCGAGACCAGCGTGCTCGCGCTGATCGAGGCGCTGACCAGCGCGGTGTCGCTGCGCGCGCCCGACCCCGTGCAGTCGGCCGGCCGCATCCTGCAGGCAGTGCGGCCCTGGCTGCACGGTGCCAACGGCCTGCCGCGCATCAACGGCACAGGCAACGGTGCTGCCGCTCTGCCCCATACATCCGATGCCCCTGCCCCCAGCGGCGCCGGCAGCAAGAAGAAGAAAGCTTCCCGATGACCCAGACTCATGTGCCCGTGATCGCCATCCACGGCGGCGCCGGCACCATCAGCGCCGCCACGACCAGCGCCGAACAGGCGCAGGCCTATCACGACGCGCTGAAAAGCATCGTGGCCGCCGCTCAGGCAGCGCTGCTCAAGGGCGCATCCGCGCTCGACGCCGCCTGCCTCGCAGTCGAGATGCTCGAAGACTGCCCGCTCTTCAACGCGGGCCACGGCGCAGTGTTCACGCACGACGAAACCCATGAGCTCGACGCCGCCGTGATGGACGGCGCCACGCTCGCCGCCGGCGCCATTGCCGGCGTGTGCCATGTCCGCCGCCCGGTGCGCGCCGCGCGCGCCGTGCTCGAAGACGGCGCCCACGTGCTGCTGGCCGGCGCGGGCGCCGAGTCCTTTGCACGCGAACGCGGACTGGAGATGGTCGAGCCCTCGTTCTTCTCCACCGAGGCGCGCCGCCAGCAGCTCTACCGCGTGCGCGACACCGGCCGCGTGGTGGTCGACCACGAAGGCGCGTCGATGGCGGCAGCAACGCCGCCGCTCGACGAAGACAAGAAGTTCGGCACCGTCGGCGCGGTTGCGCTCGACATGCACGGCCACCTGGCCGCCGCCACCTCCACCGGCGGCATGACCAACAAGCGCGTCGGCCGCGTCGGCGATTCGCCGCTGATCGGCGCCGGCACTTATGCCGACGACCGCACGGCCGCCGTGTCGTGCACCGGCAGCGGTGAGATGTTCATCCGCGTGGCGGCTGCGTACGACGTGTGCGCCCGCATGGCCTACGGCGGCGCCACGCTCGAAGCCGCCACGCACGCGGTGGTGCAGCAGTCGCTGCCGGCCATCGGCGGCACCGGTGGGCTGATCGCCGTCGACCGCCACGGCAATCTGAGCCTCGCCTTCAACACCGAAGGCATGTACCGCGGTCACGCGCGCGGCGACGAAGCGCCCCATACGGCCATCTTCGCCTGACAACGCATCGCCGCACGCCCCATTTTTCTTCGCACTCCCATGTCCACCCCTGCCCTCGCCCTGCCGGACGGCCGCGTTCTCGCCGTCGACGACCTCACCGTTCGCTTCTCGACTTCCGAGCGCACGGTCGATGCCGTGAAGAAGCTGTCCTTCCACGTCGACCATGGCGAAACGCTTGCGGTGGTGGGCGAATCGGGTTCGGGCAAGTCGGTGACCTCGCTCGCGCTGATGCGGCTCGTGGAGCACGGCGGTGGCCGCATCCTCGGCGGGAGCATGGCGTTCCGCCGCCGCAACGGCGAAGTGCTCGACCTCGCGCAGGCACGCGACAGCGCAATGCGCAACATCCGCGGCGCGGACATCGCGATGATCTTCCAGGAGCCGATGACATCGCTGAACCCGGTGTTCACTGCCGGCGAGCAGATCTCCGAGGCCATCCGCATCCACCAGGGCAAGAGCGACTCGGCCGCGCGCGCCGAAGCGCTGCGCATGCTGGAGCTGGTGCGCATTCCCGAAGCGCGCAACGTGCTCGACCGCTTTCCGCATCAACTCTCGGGCGGCATGCGCCAGCGGGTGATGATCGCTATGGCGCTGTCGTGCAAGCCTCAGCTGCTGATTGCCGACGAGCCAACCACCGCGCTCGACGTGACCATCCAGGCGCAGATCCTCCAGCTCATCCGCGAGCTGCAGAAGGAGATGCACATGGGCGTGCTCTTCATCACGCACGACATGGGCGTGGTCGCCGAGATTGCCGACCGCGTGCTCGTGATGTACCGCGGCGACAAGGTGGAAGCAGGCAGCTCCGACACCGTGTTCGCGGCGCCGCAGCACCCCTACACCCGCGCACTGCTGTCGGCCGTGCCCAAGCTGGGCGCCATGCAGGGCACCGACCTGCCGGCCAAGTTCGAATTGCTGCGCACCGAGGCCAGTGCCGACGCCCAGCCCGTCGAAGCGCCCACGCAGCAAGACACGGTGCGCCAGGACACCGGCCCCATTCTTCGCGTACGCGACCTCGTCACGCGCTTCGACGTGCGCAGCGGCCTCTTCGGCCGCGTGAAGCGCCGCGTGCATGCGGTGGAAAAGATCAGCTTCGACCTGTACCCCGGCGAAACGCTGGCGCTGGTCGGCGAATCGGGCTGCGGCAAGTCGACCACCGGCCGCTCGCTGCTGCGCCTGGTCGAAAGCCAGAGCGGCGCCATCGAGTTCGGCGGCAAGAACATCCGCGAGCTGCCCACGCGCGAGCTGCAGGCGCTGCGCCGGAACATCCAGTTCATCTTTCAGGATCCGTTCGCCTCGCTCGATCCGCGCGTGACGGTGGGCTTCTCGATCATGGAGCCGCTGCTCATCCACAACATCGCCAAGGGCGCCGAGGCGCAGCAGCGCGTCGACTGGCTGCTGCAGAAGGTCGGCCTGCCGCCCGAGGTGGCGCAGCGCTATCCGCACGAGTTCTCGGGCGGCCAGCGGCAGCGCATTGCCATTGCGCGTGCACTGGCGCTCAACCCGAAGGTTGTGGTGGCCGATGAATCAGTGTCGGCGCTCGACGTGTCCATTCAGGCGCAGATCGTCAACCTGATGCTCGACCTGCAACGTGAGCTGGGCGTGGCCTTCTTGTTCATCTCGCACGACATGGCAGTGGTCGAGCGCATCAGCCACCGCGTGGCCGTGATGTACCTGGGCCAGATCGTAGAGATCGGCCCACGCCGCGCGGTGTTCGAAGCGCCGCAGCACGCCTACACCCGCAAGCTGATGGCAGCTGTGCCAGTGGCCGACCCGTCGCGCCGCCACAAGCCGCGCGCGCTGCTCGAAGGCGAGATTCCCAGCCCCATCCGCGCGGTGGGCGACGAGCCCGACGTGCCGCCGCTGGTGCAGGTTGCGCCCGGGCATTTCGTTGCACGGCACGCCATTGGCGGCGCTTTCTGATCCTTTCCGATCGATCAACCTATTTTTTCAACCCGCAGGCCCTCCTGCTTTTTTCCACGAACCGACTGGAGTTCTTCCATGACGCAATCTTCTTCCTCCCTGCGATGGGCTTCCGCACTGCTGGGCCTGGCCGCGCTGGCCGCTTCGGGCACGGCACTGGCCGCGAAAGACGTGGTGCTCTCGATCGGCTATCAGCCGGAAACGCTGGACCCGTACAACACCAACACCACCATCACCACGGCAGTGACCAAGACCTTCTATGAAGGCCTGTTCCAGTTCGACAAGGACCTGAAGGTGCAGAACGTGCTCGCCGAGAGCTACGACGTGTCGAAGGACGGCCTGGTCTACACCATCAAGCTGCGCACCGGCGTGAAGTTCCACGACGGCACCGACTTCAACGCCGAGGCCGTGAAGTTCACGCTCGACCGCGTGCTGAACCAGGACAACAAGCTGCTGCGCTACAACCAGTTCAACCGCGTGGGCAAGGTCGAGGCGCTGAACCCGACGACCGTGCGCATCACGCTGAAGGAGCCCTTCGGCCCCTTCATCAACTCGCTGGCCCACGCCTCGGCCGCCATGATTTCGCCCACCGCACTGAAGAAGTGGGGCAACAAGGACATCGCCTTCCACCCCGTGGGCACGGGCCCCTTCGAATTCGTCGAGTGGAAGCAGACCGAAGCCGTCAAGGCCAAGAAGTTCGACGGCTACTGGAAAAAGGGCTACCCGAAGATCGACACGGTCTCGTGGAAGCCGGTGCTCGAGAACAACACGCGCGCCGCGATGCTGCAGACCGGCGAAGCCGACTTCGCGTATCCCATTCCCTATGAGCAGGCCGACCTGCTGAAAAAGAGCGACAAGCTCGAAGTTGTGGCCACGCCGTCGATCATCACGCGCTTCCTGGCATTCAACATGCTGCAGAAGCCCTACGACAACGCCAAGGTGCGCGAAGCCATCGGCTACGCCATCAACAAGGAAGCGCTGGCCAAGGTCGCATTCGGCGGCTACGCCTTCCCCGCGCAGGGCATCGTGCCGCAGGGCGTGAAGTACGCCGAGAAGATGGCTCCCATTCCCTACGACCTGAAGAAGGCCAAGGAGCTGATGAAGGAAGCCGGCTACCCCGACGGCTTCGAGTCGGTGCTGTGGAGCGCCTACAACAACACGACCAGCCAGAAGACGATCCAGTTCGTGCAGCAGCAGCTCGCGCAGATCGGCATCAAGCTGCAGGTGCAGGCGCTCGAAGTGGGCCAGCGCACCGAGCAGGTGGATGCATGGCCCGATCCGAAGACGGCGAAGGTTCGCATGTACTACACGGGCTGGTCTTCGTCGACCGGTGAAGCCGACTGGGGCCTGCGTCCGCTGTTCGCCTCGGAAGCCTGGGCGCCCAAGCTGAACAACATGTCGTTCTACAAGAGCGAGGTGGTCGACAACGCGCTGGCCAAGGCGCTGGTGACGGTCGATGAAAAAGAACGGACCGCGCTCTACAAGACCGCTCAGGACGAGATCCGCAAGGACCTGCCGCGCGTGCCGATGGTCACGGAGCAGAACCTGTCGGCGCATGCCAAGCGCCTCTCCGGCGTGTTCGTGATGCCCGACGGCAACATCAACATCGACGCAATCTCCGTAGCGAACTAAGCCTCGCCCCCTCACCTGTCAGGGTGAGGGGTTGACCGCCTGCACCCCATGCTGAATTACTTTCTCAAACGACTGTTGGGCCTGATCCCCACGCTGCTCATCGTGGCAGTGCTGGTGTTCCTGTTCGTCCACATGCTGCCCGGCGACCCGGCGCGCCTTGCCGCCGGCCAGGAGGCCGACGAGCAGACCGTGGCCATGGTGCGCGCGGAGCTCGGGCTCGACAAGCCGCTGCCGCAGCAGTTCGTGAGCTTCTTCACCCACATGCTGCAAGGCGACTTCGGCACTTCCATTCGCACGCGGCGGCCGGTGTCGGTGGAAATCGGCGAGCGCTTCTTCCCGACGGTGATGCTGACCATCACCAGCATGGTGTGGGCAGTGATCTTCGGCATGGGCATCGGCATTGTTTCGGCGGTGTACCGCAACAAATGGCCCGACCGGCTGGGCATGACGCTCGCCGTGTCGGGCATCTCTTTTCCCGCATTTGCACTCGGCATGCTGCTGATGCAAATCTTCTCGGTCCAGCTCGGCTGGCTGCCCACGGTGGGGGCCAGCAGCTGGAAACACTACATCCTGCCCTCGATCACGCTGGGCGCGGCCGTGGCGGCCGTGATGGCGCGCTTCACGCGGGCCTCGTTCGTCGAGGTGATCCAGGAAGACTTCGTGCGCACCGCGCGCGCGAAGGGCGTGCGCGAATCCAGCGTGGTGTTCAAGCACACGCTGCGCAATGCGCTGATTCCGGTGGTCACCATGATGGGCCTGCAGTTCGGCTTCCTGCTGGGCGGCTCCATCCTCGTGGAGGCGGTGTTCAACTGGCCCGGCCTCGGCCGCCTGCTGGTCGATGCCGTGCAGATGCGCGACTACCCCGTCATCCAGACGCTGGTGCTGCTGTTCTCGCTCGAATTCATTCTGATCAACCTGGTGGTGGATGTGCTGTACGGCTACATCAACCCGACCATTCGCTACAAGTGAGCAAGCAGCCATGACGCAAGCTTCCGGCGTGCCTGCCGAAACCCTCATTCCAACGACACCTGTCGCGGCCGTCCAGATCGCGGGCAAGGTCCGCACGCCCTGGGGCGAATGCTGGCGCCGCTTCAAGAAGCAGCCGGTGGGCATCGTCGCCGCGCTCTTCGTGTTGCTGCTGGTGTTCGTCGCTGTGTTCGCGCCGTGGATCGTGCCCTTCGACGCGGAGAACTTCTTCGACTACGACATGCTGAACACCGGGCCTTCGGCCACGCACTGGTTCGGCGTCGATCCGCTGGGCCGCGACATCTTCAGCCGCATCCTGATGGGTGCGCGCATCTCGCTGATGGCGGGCTTTCTCTCGGTGCTGGTGGGCGGCTTCGTGGGCACGGCCTTCGGCCTGCTGGCGGGCTACTACGAAGGCTGGTGGGACCGCATCGTGATGCGCGTCTCGGACGTGCTGTTCGCCTTTCCCGGCATCCTGCTGGCGCTGGGCGTGGTCGCCATCCTGGGCAGCAGCATGACCAACGTGGTGGTGGCAGTGTCGGTGTTCAGCGTGCCGGCGTTCGCGCGCCTCGTGCGCGGCAACACGCTGGTCCTGAAGCAGCAGACCTACATCGAAGCGGAGCGCAGCATCGGCGCTTCAGACTGGACCATCATCGTGCGGCACATCCTGCCGGGCACCATTTCGTCGATCGTGGTGTATTTCTCGATGCGCGTGGGCACCTCGATCATCACGGCCGCCAGCCTGTCGTTCCTGGGCATGGGCGCGCAGCCGCCTACGCCCGAATGGGGCGCGATGCTCAGCGAAGCCCGCGCCGACATGGTGACCTCGCCGCACGTGGCGCTGTTCCCCAGCCTGGCCATCTTCTTCACCGTGCTCGCCTTCAACCTGCTGGGCGACGCACTGCGCGACGCGCTCGATCCGAAGATCGACCGCCAGTAATTTCCGTTCTTCTTCATGTCTTCCAGCAAGCAGCAAGCCTCTCTCCCCTTCATCGGCAACCTGCTCCAGGGCGAACGCAACGCCATCACCGACGTCGCGGGCGTCACCGTAGGCCACCAGACGCTCAGCGATGGCCCCGTGCAGACAGGCGTGACGGTGATTCGCCCTCACGCCGGCGACCCGTTCCGCGACAAGGTGCCGGCCGCTGCAGTAGTGCTCAACGGCTTCGGCAAGAGCGTGGGCCTGGTGCAGGTGGCTGAACTCGGCGTGCTCGAAACGCCGATTGCGCTGACCAACACGTTTTCGGTCGGCACCGTGGCCACGGCGCAGATCCGCCATTGCGTAGCCGACAACCCCGAGAGCGGACGCACGCTGCCCACGGTCAACCCGCTGGTGTTCGAGTGCAACGATGGTTTTCTCAACGACATCCAGCGCATGGCCGTGACCGAGGCCGACTACCTGCAGGCGCTGGCTGATGCCGGCGTCGACCTTGCGCAGGGCTCGGTCGGCGCGGGGCGCGGCATGTCGAGCTTCCAGCTCAAGGGCGGCATCGGTAGCGCATCACGGCGGGTGTCGGCGCGCGAAGGCGGCTGCCATACCGTAGGCGCGCTGGTGCTGGCGAACTACGGACGCCAGCCGCAACTGGTGCTGGCCGGGCATTCGGTGGGCGACCGGCTGGCGAAGCTGCAGGCCGCGCGCAGCCTGCCGGCGGTGGACGAAGCCGAGAAGGGTTCGATCATCATCATCGTCGCCACTGACGCGCCGCTCGACGCTCGCCAGTTGCGCCGCCTGGCGCTGCGCGCAGGTGCCGGGCTGGCCCGCACGGGCTCGGTCTTCGGGCACGGCAGCGGCGACATCGTGCTGGCCTTTTCCACCGCCTACACCGTGCCCGACCGCGTCGAGCGGCCGATGCCGGCCGTAGCGATGCTGCACGACGGGCTGCTCGACGGGCTGTTCCAGGCCGCGGCAGACAGCACCGAGCAGGCGATCATCCATGCCCTGTGGCGCGCAACGCCCGTGACCGGTCGCGACGGCAACCACCGCGCCGCACTGGGCGACGTGCTGCCCGCCTCCGCCCTTCTTTCTACCCACGCCTGACTGCGAGCCGCTCCATGAAAGTCCTGATCTCCACAGACATCGAAGGCGTCGCCGGCGTCTATCACTCCGAGCAGGTGCGCCCGGGCAACCCCGAGTTCGAGCGCGCGCGCCTGCTGATGACGCAGGAAGCCAACGCAGCGATTGCCGGCGCCTTCGACGCAGGCGCCACCGAGGTGTTGGTGAACGACTCGCACGGCGGCTTTCGCAACATGCCGCCCGATGTGCTCGATGCGCGCGCCCGCGTCGTGCAGGGCAAGCCGCGCTACCTGAGCATGGTGGCGGGCGTGGAAGAAGGCGTGGACGCCGTCTGCATGGTCGGCTACCACTCGCGCGCGCAGGGGCGCGGCATCCTGGCGCACACGATCAACAGCTTTGCGTTTGCCGGCATCACGCTCGGCGGGCAGGAACTGGGCGAGGCCGGGCTCTATGGCGCGCTGGCCGGCGAATACGGCGCGCCCGTGGTGATGGGCAGCGGCGACGACGTGTTCATCGCCGAGAACCGCCCGCTCTTTCCGCACGCGACATTCGTCGAGACCAAGAAGGCGACGGGCTGCACCAGCGGCATTTCGCTGTCGCCCGAGCAGTCGCGCCGCGCGATTCGTGCGGGGGTGGAAGAAGCGCTGGCCGCGCGTTCGAACGCGAAACCGCTCGTTTTCAAGGGGCCGCAGACCGTGACGCTGCGCACCCAGTCAACCGCGCTGGCCGACCTGTTCTGCCAGTGGCCGGCCTTCGAGCGCGTCGACGGCGTCACGCTGCGCTTCACCGCCGATACGGTAGAAGCGGCGGTGCGCATGCTGAACTGCTGCTCGGCAATGTCTTCGATGCTGCGCTGAGGCGCCAGCCCCTCTTCAGGCCTGCATGGCGAAGCGGATGGCCGCGCGGCCAGGAACCCGCTCGCCCATCCGGGCCTTGTCCGGTTCCTAGAATTCCCGGGTCCGGCAACTTTTTTCCGGCCATCTCGCCTTATCCGGAATAAGCATCAAACCGTCCCACAACCCGCATGGATGCTGGCGAATAAGCTTATCCGCATAAAGCGCGAACCAAAAAATAGTTTGTTTCCATAAGGCCGGCTTTCAGAATCTCGGCTTCTTGCTGGGGCGCTGGACGCACCGCACTTCAAGACACACGCACGCACGATGTACCAATACACAGAATTCGATCGCCAGTTCGTCCACCAGCGGGCTGCCCAATTCCGCGACCAGCTGGAGCGCTGGCAAAAGGGCAAGCTCGCCGAAGACGAGTTCCGCCCCCTGCGGCTGCAAAACGGCTGGTACGTGCAGCGCTACGCGCCGATGCTGCGCGTGGCCGTGCCTTACGGCGAACTCTCGAGCCGCCAGATCCGCGTGCTGGCCCGCATCGCCCGCGAATATGACGAGCCCGAAGCCGAGGTCTACAAGAAGGCCATCGAGACGCAGGGCCTGCTTGGCAGCCACAAGCTCCCGACCCACTACGCCCACTTCTCGACGCGCCAGAACGTCCAGTACAACTGGATTCCGCTCGCCAAGTCGGCCGACGTGATGGACCTGCTGGCTTCGGTCGACATGCACGGCATTCAGACCAGCGGCAATTGCATCCGCAACATCACGAGCGATGAGCGCGCCGGCATTGCCGTCGACGAAATCGCCGATCCGCGCCCGTTCGCGGAAATCATGCGCCAGTGGAGCACGCTGCACCCCGAGTTCGCGTTCTTGCCGCGCAAGTTCAAGATTGCCATTACCGGCGCCACTGAAGACCGTGCCGCCACCGGCTGGCACGACGTGGGCCTGCACGTGGTGAAGAACGAAGCGGGCGAAATCGGTTTTCGCGTGCAGGTGGGCGGCGGCATGGGCCGCACCCCCATCATCGGCACTGTGCTGCGCGAGTTCCTGCCGTGGCAGCAGATCATGAATTACCTCGAAGCGGTGATCCGGGTCTACAACCGCTATGGCCGCCGCGACAACATCTACAAGGCGCGCATCAAGATTCTGGTGAAGGCCGAAGGCCAGCGCTACATCGACGACGTCGACGCCGAATACAAGCAGATCCTCGAGCATGACGGTGCGCCGCACACCATCACGCAGGAAGAGTACGACCGCGTGGCCGCCTCCTTCGTGCCGCCGACGCTCGCCACCCGCGTGCTGCAAAGCGCCGAGAAGACCGACGCCGAGCTGCGCGCCCACGCCGCAGACGACGTGCAGTTTGCCCGCTGGCTCGCCCGCAACGTGGCGCCGCACAAGAACCCTGCGCTGCGCGCCGTCACGCTGTCGTTCAAGCGCCTGAAGCAGGCGCCCGGCGACGCATCGGCCGACCAGCTCGACACGCTCGCCCAACTGGCCGACCGCTTCTCGGCCGGCGAGGCCCGCGTGACGCACGACCAGAACGTGGTGCTGCCCTGGGTGCATGCCGAAGACCTGCACGCGCTGTGGCTCGCCGCCCGCGCCGCCGGCCTCGCCAGCGCCAACGTGCACCTGCTGACGGACATGATCGCCTGCCCCGGCGGCGACTTCTGCGCGCTGGCCAATGCGCGCTCCATTCCCATCGCCGAAGCCATCACCGAGCGTTATCAAGACCTCGACGAGCTCGACGACCTGGGCGAGATCGACCTGCACATCAGCGGCTGCATCAACTCGTGCGGCCACCACCACAGCGGCCACATCGGCATCCTGGGCGTCGACAAGGACGGCAAGGAGTGGTACCAGGTCACCCTCGGCGGCTCCGACGGCTCCGAGCTCAGCGGCGCGCCGCAGGCCGGCAAGGCTGTCGGCCCCTCGTTCTCGGCGGCCGAAGTGCCGGGCGTGATCGAGGCCGTGCTCACCACCTACCGCGACACCCGCGAAAGCGGCGAGAACTTCATCGACACGCTGCGCCGCGTAGGCCCGGACCCGTTCAAGGCCGCCGCCAACGGTGCACGCTTCAAGGTGGAGGAAGCAGCATGAACAAGAAACTCAACATCCTCTCGGCAGAAGAACACATCGACGACGGCGATCCGAAGGTTCTGCAACTGGCCAACGACGCCGACCCGCTCGCCATCGAGGTGTGCCTGGCCGACATCGAGCGCATCGACCTGAACTTTCCGAAGTTCACCGACGGCCGCGCCTACAGCCAGGCCTTCCTGCTGCGCCGCCGCCTGGGCTTCCAGGGCGACATCCGCGCCACGGGCGACGTGCTGATCGACCAGCTGGTGCAGATGGAACGCACCGGCTTCTCCAGCGCCGTGCTCAAGGAAGGCGTGGACGCCTCCGACGCGCAGCGCCAGTTCGACCGCTTCGCCGCCTTCTACCAGGGCGACGCGGTGCAGACCGCGCCGCACTTCGCGGCCGGCAACTGAGAGCGAATGGGAACCTTCGACATGAGCATTGCCACGGACATCGACTTCGCACGCATCAACACCGAACTCGGCCGCAACGCCGAGGGCCTGGTGGACTGGGCGATCGGCCTGGGCCAGCCCGCGATCATCACCACCAACTTCCGCCCTTTCGAGGCGGTGATCCTGCACATGGTCACGCGCGCAAAGCGCGATGTTCCCGTGATCTGGATGGACAACGGCTACAACACCGAGGCCACCTACCGTTTTGCCGACGAGGTGACGAAGCAACTGGGCCTGGACCTGCACATCTACCTGCCGCGCCGCTCGCGTGCGCATCGCGAAGCGGTCGAGGGCCCGACCCCGGCGCTCGACGATCCGCGCCATGCCGCCTTTACTGAAGAAGTGAAGCTGGAGCCCTTTGCCCGCGCGCTGCGCGAGACGGCACCGAAGGTCTGGTTCACCGCACTTCGGGCCACCGACACGGCCGTGCGCGCGCAGATGGACCCGGTCAGCGTCAATCCGGACGGCCTGATCAAGGTCGCCCCGCTGCTGCACTGGTCGTCCAAGGATCTTCACGAGTACTGTGTGAAACACGGCCTGCCGAACAACTTCGACTACGTGGACCCGACCAAGGGCGAAGACAACCGCGAGTGCGGATTGCATCTCGCGCACTGAGAGCCAACGGCTCACCGATCCTCTGCATCCAGCACCCCATCCGATGAACGCCCGTACCGAAACCGAACTGCTGCTCTCACCAGCGCACCTCTCCAACACGCACCTCGATGCGCTGGAAGAAGAAACCATCTTCATCCTGCGCGAGGTCGCGGCCGCCTTCGAGCGCCCCACCCTGCTGTTTTCGGGCGGGAAAGATTCGCTGGTGCTGCTGAAGTGCGCGGAAAAGGCCTTCGGCGTGGGCCGCATTCCCTACCCGCTGCTGATGATCGACACCGGCCACAACTTCCCTGAAGTGACGGCCTACCGCGACCAGCGCGCGAAGGAACTGGGCGCCGAGCTGATCGTGCGCAGCGTCGAAGATTCGATGAAGCGCGGCACCGTGCGCCTGGCCCATCCGGGCGAGTCGCGCAATGCGCACCAGTCGGTGACGCTGCTCGAAGCGATCGAAGAATTCCGCTTCGACGCGCTGATCGGCGGCGCCCGCCGCGACGAGGAAAAGGCCCGCGCCAAGGAGCGCATCTTTTCGCACCGCGACAGCTTCGGCCAATGGCAGCCCAAGGACCAGCGCCCCGAGCTGTGGACGCTGTTCAACACCCGCCTTGCGCCGGGCGAGCACTTCCGCGTGTTCCCGATCTCGAACTGGACCGAACTCGACGTGTGGCAATACATCGAGCGCGAGCATGTCGGCCTGCCGTCGATCTACTACACGCACAAGCGCGAAGTGGTGGAACGCCGCGGCCTGCTGGTGCCGGTGACCGAGCTCACCCCCCCGCGCGACGGCGAAACGGTGCAGGTGCGCGACGTGCGCTTTCGCACCGTGGGCGACATCACGACCACCTGCCCGGTCGAGAGCCTCGCGGCCGACGCGGGCGACGTGGTGCTGGAGACGCTGTCGGTCGACGTCAGCGAACGCGGCGCCACGCGCATGGACGACATGACGTCCGAAGCATCCATGGAAAAACGCAAGAAAGACGGTTACTTCTGATGAGCGCGACGACGACTGCTACCCCTGTGAACACCGACGTCCACGGCGACACCGGCACCGCGCTGCGCTTCATCACCTGCGGCTCGGTCGACGACGGCAAGAGCACGCTCATCGGCCGCCTGCTGGTCGACAGCAAGACCGTGCTGCAAGACCAGCTGGCCGGCGTGCAGCGCGGCGGCGAAACCGACCTCGCCCTGCTGACCGACGGCCTCTCGGCCGAGCGCGAGCAAGGCATCACGATCGACGTGGCCTACCGCTACTTCTCGACCGCCAAGCGCAAGTTCATCATCGGCGACGCACCGGGCCACGAGCAGTACACGCGCAACATGGTCACGGCCGCCTCGGCCGCCGACGCTGCCGTGGTGCTGGTCGACGCAACCAAGCTGGCCTGGGCCGCCGAGGTCGAAGACGGCACCGTGGTCAAGCGCGAGCTGCTCCCGCAGACGCGCCGCCACACGCTGCTGTGCCATCTGCTGCGCGTGCAGTCGATCGTGTTCGCGGTGAACAAGCTCGACGCCATCGACGACGCCGGACTGGCATTCGAACGCATCTCGACAGCGCTGAACGCGTTTGCAGAAGCGGCCGGCGTGCAGGTGGCGGGCATCGTGCCGATCTCGGCGCTCAAGGGCTGGAACGTGGCCACGCGCCATGCCGACTGGGTCGGCTACGAAGGCCCGAGCCTGCTCGAGCTGCTCGAGGAGCTGCCCGTCACGGCGCAGGACGAGGACGTGCCCTTCGCCTTTCCGGTGCAGTGGGTCGAGAAGTTCTCTTCTTCCGCCGACACCTCGCAGGGCCGCCGCGTGTTCTGGGGCCGCGTCGCCTCGGGCCACGTGGAACTCGGCCAACGCGTGACCGTGCTGCCGAGCAACCAGACCGCCACGGTCGCGCAGGTGCTGAGCCATACGCGCCAGCCGAAGGCGGTGCATGCGGGCCACAGCGCCGGCATCGTGCTCGACCGCGAGGTCGACGTGTCGCGCGGCGACTGGCTGCTGGCGCCCGGCGCCTTCGAGCCGGTGCGCGAGATCACCGCCACCGTGGCCTGGCTCGACGACGAGCCGCTGGTCGCGGGCCGCGTGTACTGGGCGCTGCAGGGCCACCGCTGGGTCAAGGCCAAGGTGGCGCGCATCGTCGATCGCGTGAACATCACGACGCTCGAATCGGAGCCGGCAACGCAGCTGGAAGCCAATGCCATCGGCGACGTGGTGCTGGCATTGCAGCAGCCGCTGGCCGTGCTTCCCTTCACGCAATCGCGTGCGTTGGGCTCCCTGGTGCTGGTCGATACGGCCTCCCACAAGACCGCCGCTGCCGTGCTTGTGCAGCCCGCCGCCGCAAAGGCCTAAAATCTCGGGTTTCCCCCGATCTCACACTGACGTTAAAAGACAAATGACTCACGTCGTCTCCGAAGCCTGCATCCGTTGCAAATACACCGACTGCGTGGACGTTTGCCCCGTCGACTGCTTCCGCGAAGGTCCCAACATGTTGGTGATCGACCCGGACGAATGCATCGACTGCGCAGTCTGCATCCCCGAATGCCCGGTCAACGCGATCTACGCCGAGGAAGACCTGCCGGCCAACCAGATCGCCTTCATCAAGATCAACGCCGAGCTGGCCCTGGCCGACGGCTGGAAGAGCATCACCAAGCGCAAGCCCGCCCTGCCTGACGCCGAAGAGTGGAAAGACAAGACGGACAAGATCGGGGAGCTGGTGCGCTGAGCACCTTGGTTACCCCCATCGAAACCGACGCCCTGATCGTCGGTGCCGGCCCCGTTGGGCTGTTCCAGGCCTTCCAGCTGGGACTGCTCGAAATCTCCTGTCATATCGTCGATGCACTGCCCGCCGCGGGCGGCCAGTGCGTGGCGCTGTATGGCGACAAGCCGATCTACGACATTCCCGGCACGCCGATGACCAGCGGGCGCGGTCTGGCGCAGTCGCTGTTGCAGCAGGTGGCGCCGTTCAAGCCGCAGTTTCATTTCGGCGAGCAGGTTGCTACGCTGGCCCGCCAGGCTGACGACCGGTTGCTGCTGACGACTTCGGTCGGCACCGCCTTCCTGGCGAAGACGGTGTTCATCGCGGCCGGCGTCGGGGCCTTCGTGCCCAAGCGCATTGCCGTCGAAGGCATTGCGCAGTTCGAAGGCAGTTCGCTCTTCTATCACCCCGATTCGCCGGACCGCTTCGCCGGGCAGACAGTGGTGGTGAATGGCGGCGACGACATCGCGCTCGAAACCGCCATTGCGCTCACGGCCACGGCCAAGCAGGTCACGCTGGTGCATAGGCGCGACGGCTTCCAGGCTGACGAGGCCAATATCTCAGCTATGCGCGCCCTCGTGGCCGCGGGCAAGCTGGCCTTCAAGGTCGGCCAGCCCACTGCCTTCGACGGCAAGCAACTGCAGATCACCACGCCTGACGCCACCACGGTCGATCTGCCGCTCGACGCGCTGATCGCCTGCCTGGGCATCTCGCCGCGCCTCGGCCCCATCGCCGACTGGGGCCTGGAGTTGGAGCGCAAACAGGTGCCTGTCGACACCGAGAAATACGAAACCCGCGAGCGTGGCGTATTTGCGGTGGGCGACATCAACACCTACCCGGGCAAGAAGAAGCTCATCGTCTGCGGCTTCCACGAGGCCACGCTGGCCGCCTGGGGCGCCACGGCCATCGTGTTCCCAGGCAAGGCCGTGCCGCTGCAGTACACGACCACCAGCACGCGGCTGCACGAGCTGCTGGGCGTTTCCGGCTCCCGTTAACGCGCGCCGGGCAGCAGCGCCCGGTATTCGCCGATGAAACTGCCGATGGCGGCGACGTAGCGGTCGATATCCGCATCCGCCAATGGCAGCGACAGCACGACGAAGCCGCGCGGCGAGGTGTAGATGCCCTCGCTCAGCAGGTGGAAAAAAAGCAGCTGGCGCAGGTGCCCATCGACTGGTGCCAGATCGTCGACGCTGCGCACCTCGCCGCCCACGAAATGCGCGTTCATCAGCGAGCCCAGCCCGGTGAACTGCATCGCAACGCCCTCTTTCACGCACAGCGCATTGAGCCTCGCTCGCATCGCCTCGCCCCGCTCCGCCAGCGCGCCGGCCGCCTCGGGCGTGAACAGCTTGGTGAGGCCTGCATAACCGGCGGCCATCGTCAGCACGTTGTTGTTGAAGGTGCCCGAGTGGGCCAGCGACCCGGTGCGCGGGTCGAACAGCGCCATCACGTCGGCACGCCCCCCGAAAGCGCCGAAGGACATGCCGCCGCCGATGTACTTGCCCAGTGTGGTGAGGTCTGACCGAATGCCCAGCTTGTTCGCCAGCCCGTGCGGCGCCAGGCGCGAGGTCATCACCTCGTCGAAAACCAGCAGCGCGCCGACGCGCGTGGCCGATTCGCGCAGCGCCTGCAGGAAGTCGAGGCTCCCCGGAATGCAGCCGCTCGCCCCCTGCATCGGCTCGACCAGAACGGCGGCGATCTCGGCGCCGTGCCTTTCGATCTGCTCGCGCGCCGTCTGCGCATCGTTGTAGGGCAGCACCAGGAAATCGAACGGCACCGTCGTCGGCAGCGGCTTTGCGCCGAAACCCAGCACGCCACCGTGGTAGCCGCCCGCAAACACCACGATCTTGCGACGCCCCGTGAAGTGCAGCGCGGCAGTCAGCGCCATCAGGTTCGCCTCGGTGCCCGAGTTGGTGAAGCGCAACTGCTCGATCTGCGGAAAACGCTCGCAGATAAGCCTTGCCAGCCGGCCTTCGAGCAGGTTGTGGCCCGTGAGGTTGATGCCGCTTTGCATCGCCTCGGTGACGGCTTCACGGATCTCGGGTGCGGTGTGGCCGTAGACGCCGGCCGTGTACTCGGCGATGAAGTCGGCATAGCGGTGGCCGTCGGCATCCCACAGCGCAGCCCCCTCTCCCTTGGCAATGGTCAGCGGAAACGGCGCGTAGAACAGCACCGAACGGCTGTTGGCGCCAGGCATGTAGCGCGCCTGCTCCTCGAACTGATGGCGGCTGGTGGGGTTGCTCTCGGTGAAGCGCTGGTATGCGCCGGCAAGAGCCTGGTCGATGGCGGCATGGGTCATGGCGGATGTCCTTCGGGTGGTGATGCGATCGTCGTTTGCGGCGCAGTTTATTGATCAGTGCTCAATTAATATTGTTTATACAGTCAACCCGGCTGCCGCACAATGGCCGCAACCATGACGAAGAAATCGCCTCCCAAGCCCCGTACGGCCGGCCGCCCCGCCGGCGGTGGCGGCCTGACGAAACAACGCATCGCCGAAGTCGCGCTGGCGCAGATCGACGAATTCGGCCTGGGCGCCTTCAGCATGCGCGAGGTCGCGGCGCGGCTCGATGTCTATCCGGCCACCGTGCACTGGCACGTGAGCACGCGCGAGGCACTGCTGGCCGAAGTGGCCGCCGCCGTCATGGCCGAAGTCACGCCGCCGCCCGGCAAGCTCGACTGGCAGGCATGGATCACCGAACTGTTCCGCCGCTGCCGCACCGCGGTGCGGCGCCACCCGAACGTGGCGCAGCTGCTGGGCGCGCAGCTGGTGTCGAACGGCAGCCTGCCGATCGAGCTGGTCGAGGGCGTGCTGGCGGCGCTGACCGAAGCCGGCTTCGAGGGCGAGCCCCTGCTGGAGGCCTACAACTGCGTGGTCGCGGCGATGCTGGGCTTCCTGACGATGGAGTTCTCGCCCCTGCCCGTGGACAACACCCAGGCCTGGGCCGAGGAGCTGCGCGAGCGCGTGCACACGATTCGCCCACTCGACCACCCGGTGCTCACGCGCAACCTGGCGCAACTGGCCAACAAAGCCTTCATCCTGCGTTGGGACAACGGCACCACCGTGCCGCTCGACAGCAGCTTCGAGCGGCACATCCAGATCACCATCGACGGGCTGGAGGCGTTCGCGCGCAAGGTCAGGGCTGCGTAGGCCCAAACAGCTCGTAGAGCACCATGCGCGCCTGCCTGCCGCGCAGCTCGGTCGTTTCCTCGATGCGGCGGGTGGCGAGCCGCCCACCCAGCCCCTCGAAGGTCGTCTGCGAGATCAGCGTGCGCGTGCCCAGTTCCTTGTTGGTGCCCTCGATGCGGCTTGCCGCATTGATCGCGTCGCCGATGGCGGTGTAAGACAGCCGGTTGCTCGACCCGAGCACGCCCGCGATCACGTGGCCGGTGTGGATGCCTACGCGCGTGCGGAACTCGTGCAGGCCTTCGCCCCGCCACTTGCCGTTGAGCACGTCCATTTCGGCATGCAGTTCGAGCGCCGCGACGCAGGCCCGGTATTCCGCATCTTCCAGGTCGGACGGCGCGCCCCACAGCACCATGATGCCGTCGCCCATGAACTTGTCGACCACGCCGCCATGCCGCGCAAAGATGCCGGCCGCCAGGTTGAAGTACTCGGTCAACTGCCTCACGAGCACGTCGGCTTCCATCGATTCGGAGATGGTGGTGAAGCCCTCCACGTCGGTGAACATCGCGGTGATGCGGCGCGGCGAGCCGCTGGGCGCGAGCGCGTGGCCCTCGGCGACGAGCTGGCGGATGATGTCCACCGGCACGAACTTGCGAAAGGCCTGCAGGCTGCGCGCCGATTCGTCCAGCGCCTGGTTCAGATGCTGGATCTCCAGAACCCGGCTCGGCTCGAGCGGCAGGTTGTCTAGCTCCAGCCGCCCGATGCGGCGCGCGACAAGCGCGAGGTTTTCGATCGGCTGGGTCACGAGCTTCGACAGCCGCAGCGAGATGAACAGCGCGATGCCGAGAAAACTCAGCGTCAGCAGCAGCGCCCAGAGCACCGAACGATGCAGGCCCCCGAGCAGCAGGTCTTCGGGCTCCCAGCTGACGAGTTGCCACCGGGTGTGCGGGATGTGCGAGGTCTGCACGAGGTATTTGCGCCCTTCATGCTCGATGGAAAAAGCCATGTCGTCGGCGCCACCCGCCTTGCCCGCGGCAAGCATGTGCGCATGCAAGGCACCAAGCACGCCGGTGTCTGGCGACTCCAGTTCGCGCACCGGGTCGGGGTGGTCGCTGCGCGCGATCACGTGATGGTCGGCGCTCAGCAAGGCGCTCTCGCCGGTCCCCAGCGCGCCGAAGATGCGCACGAGCTTCGACAGATGCCCCAGCGACACGTTGCCGTCGATCACGAGCTGGCGTGTGTGCCCCTCGTCGTCGACACGTGCGCTGGGCAATGAATGGCCGATTGCAAGCTCCTGTGAGTCGCTCATCAGGAAAGGCTGGGTCCACACGGGTCCATGCGCCTTCATGGCCTCCCGGTACCAGGTGCGCTTCTCGGGGTCGAAGTCGCTGCGATAGGCCGTGATGGCCGTCGTAGCAAAGCGCTGCTTCGCGTCGCCGCCCTCGGCGTCGGGCGAGCGCTTGTACTGCCAGGTTTCGGTGCTGAAGTCGGGGCCGCGCAACACCTGCCGGATGGCCGGGGTCGGGTAGCGCACAGCCATCAAGACGTGGCCGTCGTCGGTGGCCACGTTGATGCTGTCGAGCTCGGGGGTCTGCTCGAGCATGGTCCAGAGCATCTCGGCGGTCTGTTCGCCATCCTCGCCGGTGGCGTGCACGCTGGGAGAGTCGGCAATCGATCGGATGACTCCCTCGGTCTTGGCGAGGAAGGCGAGCACGTTGTCCTCGACCCGGTCATGGTTGATCTTGTGCGAGGCCGTGCCCACCCTGGACACCAGCTTCTCGGCGGCCCAGTAGCCGAATGCCACCAGCAGCAGCGACTGCAACAGCGCGACGGCGCAGATGATGGTGCCTACGTCGACCCTGAAGCGCCGTAAGCCGGTGCGCTGCAAGGGTGAAGGCGGTGTTTCTGCCAAGTTCGAACGCCGGGAATCATCTTTCATCTGTGAGGGGCCTGCTGTGCGTTTGTATGCACTCCCGCGGCAGCGATTCTCTCCGCGTTCGACCATGGCCCGAGGCGAATTCCCCTCGTGCCTGCTGGTCCCGACCAGACCGTGCCAACTGGTCAGCCGTAGGGAGCACCGCAAGCCGGCCAAGCGACCTGGCAGCAGCGCACAAAACGGACGATCAACTTGCAGGCTTGGGCGTGAAATCGATGAGCGCCCCAGGGATTGGTACGACGACAAGCTTCCTGTCACCGAGTATCAGCAGGCTCTTGCCCTCTGGCGTGACACGCATCCTGGGGCGATAGCACTCGTAGGCGGGGTATTCGGCAGTCTGGCAACCCGGTATGTCGGGAATGGTGAATTTCCCGACCTCGGGCAGATTCAGCTGCGTGCCGGCTTTGGCACTCGTATCGAGCACCCGGATGATCGGCAGCGCCGGAGAGCCGGGTTCAATGGCGTATTCCAGCAGGTAGGCACGGCGCCCATCCGCCGACAGTTGAGCTGCCCTCAGGCCAACTGCCGATTGGGGCACCGCGCCCACCGTACCGAATGCCCGGTCGTAAACAGCGGAACCATCCATCAGAAAGCGGTTGCCGTTGTCGCTCACGCTCGTCAGAAAGTAAAAAAAGGTCAGCCCGATCGGGTTCGTTCGGAAGACGCCGTCGTCCGCGTCCATGTAGAGCATGGATGGCGATGGCGAAACGGCGGCCGACGGGACGAGCATCAATCGCGAACCGTCTCGTGAAACCGCAAAGTACGGGCTGCCGTAGCAGCAGTAGGGCAGCGGCTCCGCAAAGGTGGAAGTACGCATGTCGAAGAATCCCACGCCATGCCAGCCGGACGCCCCCGTCGACATCCACAGCTTACCGTCCTTGGTGAAGGCGATGCTGACCTCGGCGTAGCCACCTTCATCTCCAACGCCAAGGGGGGAAAGATGGCTGCTCTTCACGCTGAAGGTGTCGAGATCGACCAGATGAACATGGTTGCTCGCGTCAGTTGCTGCCAGCACGCTGGAATCGGGTGCCAGCGCAATGTCCCGCAAACCCGGAATCGAAAGTGTCGAGCTTGTCCAGCCTGCGCCATTCGATCGGAACCGAGCGATGGCGCTCAGCCCGACTGCCGCGAAGGTGCTGGGGTACGAAGCGTAGATGTCACCGTGCTTGGCGTCGAACACCATCGTCCGGGGAATGCCATAGCTGCTGGTATCCAGCGTTGCGTAAGGCAGTGCATCCACACCGCGCATCGTCCGCTCGAACGCGGAAAGAACGTCAGCTCCTTGCACACGCAGCGCAGCGATCCCCCCCGATGAATCTGCCAACCCGGTCGTCAGCCCCTGATCTTCAGACTCAGGCTTGGCATCTTTCGCTTGAATCGCGGGGGAAGCATTGCTGGGCGACGACGGGGACTGCCCGCTGGACAACCCGACGGAACTTTCGCCACCTCCTCCGCAAGATACAAGAGTGACCAGCAGCAATGGCAGGACAGCCTTCCAGATCGGTTCTCCCATCTCGACACCCCTCATGCTTATTTGTGAAAATTCTTCTTTCCATGGAGGCCGCGCACGCAAAACCGGTTGCACCGCCTCCCATCGGCGCAGCGTATTCTGCATGAGGCTGAGGTCGAACGGCTTACTTGTTCGCTGGAGGTGTCGGATCGGTTTGCCGACCCGAGATCGGCACCTGAGCGTAACCGAATGTTATCGGCTACAGCAACTCTCCCATCTGGACGCGGCCTGATCGAAAAGATGCGTCGGCTGCTCTGGGCAGCTTCTGCGCCCCTTCGAGGCTTTCAGGCGGCGCGAGCCACGGCCGGCAGCCCATCTGCGACGTCATTGGGCTCGCCTCCGCGAACTTCCGCTTCTTGTCCGGGTTCTGCCGAACTCGCGAGCCCGCATCCTGCGTCTAGAATGGCCGTTCGCTAGGGGTGCTGGTTCGGTTTGCCGATCCGGCTGAGAAAGTCCCTTTGAACCTGATTGCGCCTTCTTTGTTCGTTTACTTGGAAGGCCCGAGGTAATCCTCGCGCAGGGAAGCTGGTCCGGTGGCCTCTCACGTTCTCTCGCGTGACGGCCGTGTCGCTCGGGCCCCGCCCACCTGCCAAACCTTTGCACTGGAGCAAATGGATGGCAAACGACAACAACAACCGCGCGACCGTCTCGAACGAGGCGCTGACGCCGCTGCCCGCGTCCCAACGCGTGTTCGGCTGGCACGACCATGCCTCGCTCTGGTTCAGCCTCGGCGTGGGCCTGCTGGTGATGCAGATCGGCGCCTACCTGGTGCCGGCCGTGGGCACGCGCGATGCAGTCATTGCCATCGTGCTCGGCTCCTGCGTCGGCGCCGGCCTGCTGGCCTGGACCGCGCGACTGGGCTGCGAGAGCGGCCTGGCGAGCGCCGGCCTGATGCACGCCACCTACGGAAGCGCCTTCGCGCGGCTGCCGGTGCTGCTCAACATCGTGCAGCTGGTGGGCTGGACCACCTTCGAGCTGGTCATCATGCGGGAAGGCACGCAGGCCATCGGCCAATCGGTGGTCGGCCCCTCGCTGGGCACTGCCTGGGGCGGTGTGCTGACCACGCTGCTGTGGGGCGCGGTGCTGCTGGCGCTGCTCGCGGGTTCGATGGTCAAGCTGGTGCGGCGCTTCGTGAGCCGCTTCGGCCTGCCGCTGGTGGTGCTGTCGCTGATCTGGCTCACATGGCAATTCGCGACGCGGCTTCAGGCCAAGGGCCTGGACGCCTTTTGGGCGCGCCCGGGCGACGGCACGATGGGCATGTTCAGCGCGCTCGACCTCGTGATTGCGATGCCGGTGTCTTGGCTGCCGCTGGTGGCCGACTACGCGCGACATGGCAAACGTAATGCCGGAGGGCTGGGCAGCGCGTTCAGCGGCACCTGGATCGGCTATGCGCTGGCGAACATCTGGTGCTACGCATTGGGCGTGATGGTGGTGAGCGTGGCCGAGCCCGGCGTGAGCCTCGTCACCGCGCTGCTGCTGGCGCAAGGCGGACTGGTGGCGCTGGGCCTGATCCTGATCGACGAACTCGACAACGCGTACGGCGATGTCTATTCGGGCTCGGTCTCCACGCACAGCCTGCTGCCGCGATGGAGCGTGAAGCGCTGGGGCCTGCTGCTGGCCGCGCTGTGCATCGCACTGGCGCTGGTGCTGCCGATGCACACGCTGGAGCCTTTCCTGCTGCTTCTGAGCTCGGTGTTCGTGCCCCTGTACGGCGTGATCATCGGGCGGCTGGGTAGCGGCCAGTCGGTATCACTGGCCGGTACGCGCCAGATCGACTTCGGCGCGGCGCTGATCTGGATCGCGGGCATCGCGGCGTACCACGCGCTGGCCAAGTGGGCGCCGCAGTTCGGCTCTGCCCTGCCGACGCTGGCGGCGACCTTCGTGCTGGCCTGGCTCAGCCGGCCGAAGCTGACAACGGCAGGCGGTGCGTCGGCACTGGCGCAAAGCCGTGGTTGAGGGGGCCATGACCCGCGCCGATCTTCACATCCGCACCGGCAGCCATCGCGCCGAGGATGTAGGTGCGTGCCCGTTCGACCGCCTCGGGCAGCGCCGCACCCAACGCAAGGTGCGCGGCAATGGCGGACGACAGCGTGCATCCCGTGCCGTGCAGGTTGCGGCTGGCAATGCGCCGGGAAGCCAGGCGCCTGCGCTCACCGCCGGATTGCAGCAGCACGTCGACCACCTCATCGCCCGGCAGATGGCCGCCCTTGAGCAGCACGGCCTTCGCGCCGAGCGCGAGCAACTCGCTTGCCGCGTCATCGAGCGCATCGACGCCATCGATGGCATGGCCGATCAGCAAGGCCGCCTCGTCGAGATTGGGCGTGACGACCACGGCGCGCGGGAACAGTTCGCGCACCAGCACCTGCACCGTCTCGGCGGCGATCAGGCGGTCGCCGCTGGTGGCGACCATCACGGGGTCGAGCACCACGTTCTTCAACTGGTAGCGGTCGATGGCCCAGGCCACCACATCCACCACCTCTGGCGCATGCAGCATGCCGAGCTTGACGGCATCGACGCCAATGTCTTCCACCACGGCCTGGATCTGCGCCTTGAGGAAATCGGGCGGCACACCGTGGATGCCCGATACGCCGAGCGTGTTCTGCGCAGTGAGCGCGGTGATGGCCGTCATGCCGTAGCAGCCGAGGGCCGCGAAAGTCTTGAGATCGGCCTGGATGCCGGCGCCGCCGCCGCTGTCGGAGCCGGCGATGGAAAGCACGCGTGCGTAGCGCTGGGTGGGTCCTTGGGTCATGCCGAAAATTATCGGCGGTATCGGCAATGCGAAGGAGCACGGCTGTGAGCCTTCCTTTTCAATCGGCCGCCATCCTCGGCGCGGGCCTCATGGGCCGCCTGCTGGCGGTGACGCTCGCGCAGGCTGGCTGCAAGGTCGATCTGTTCGAAGCCGGCAGTCCCGATGCCGAAGGCGCAGCCGCACGCGTGGCCGCGGCAATGCTCGCGCCGCTTGCCGAATCGGCCGTGGCGCCGGTGTCGGTCGTGCGCATGGGGCAGCACGCGCTCTCGCGCTGGCCCGAACTGCTGGCCTTGCTGGCGCAGCCCGTTTTCTTCCAGCGCGAGGGCACGCTGGTGCTCTGGCACCGGCAGGACAGCGCCGAAGCCGCGCGGCTTGCACGCGTGCTCGCCAGCACCGGCACGCAGGTGCCCGAACTCGCGCCGATGCAGACGCTCGACGGCCCGGCCATCACAGCGCTGGAACCTTCACTGGGCCAGCGCTTTGCGCAGGGCCTGTTCCTGCCGGGCGAAGGCCAGCTCGACAACCGTGCGCTGTTGGCCTCGCTGCTCGCGACGCTGCAGGCCAGCCCTCGTGTCACGCTGCACTGGCAATCACCACGCGCACCGTCTGATTTTTCACCCGGCACGACAGGCCAGCCCGACTGGGTGCTCGACTGCCGCGGCCTCGGCGCCAAGCCCCAGTGGAGCGCACTGCGCGGCGTGCGCGGCGAAGTAATCCGCGTGCATGCGCCCGAAGTGAGCCTACAACGCCCCACCCGCCTCGTGCATCCGCGCTACCCGCTCTACATCGCGCCCAAGCCCGGCAACCTGTTCGTGATCGGCGCGACCGAGATCGAGTCCGACGACATGTCGCCCGCCAGCGTGCGCTCAACGCTCGAACTGCTGAGCGCCGCCTATGCCGTGCACAGCGGCTTCGCCGAAGCGCGCATCGTCGAGATCGCCACGCAGTGCCGCCCCACGCTGCCCGACAACCTGCCCGCCATCCGTCAGCCGCAGCCGCGCGTGCTGCAGATCAACGGCCTGTACCGCCACGGTTTCATGATCGCGCCCGCGCTGCTCGACGCCGCGATGGAGCTGCTCGCGCACGGCCACTCGGCCCTCGCAAGGAGCTTCGGCATGGAGACCTTCGACACATGAACATCCTGATCAACGACAAGCCTTTCGTGCTGCCCGACCACGCCACGCTCACCGACGCGCTGGCCGCACTGAACGCCACGCCGCCTTTCGCGGTGGCCGTGAACCGCGAGTTCGTGCCGCGCTCGGCGTATGCCGCGCGCGCACTGCAGTCCGACGACCGCATCGAAGTGATCCGCCCCGTGACGGGCGGCTGAATGATGGAGACAAAGAACATGACGACCACGAACGACCCACTGGTGCTCTACGGCGAAACCTTCCAGAGCCGCCTGCTGCTCGGCACCGCACGCTACCCCTCGCCCGACTTGCTCGAAGCCGCCGTGAAGCGCGCAAGGCCAGCGATGCTGACCGCATCGCTGCGCCGCCAGACTGCCAGCCAGGGCTCGGGCAACAGCGACCTCGGCAACGGCTTCTGGGAGCTGCTGCGCAAGCTCGACGTGCCGGTGCTGCCCAACACCGCCGGCTGCCACAGCGTGCAGGAAGTGATCGCCACCGCGCAGATGGCGCGCGAGCTGTTCGACACGCCTTGGATCAAGCTCGAGCTGATCGGCGACGACTACACGCTGCAGCCCGACACGCTGAACCTCGTCGATGCGGCCTCGCAGCTGATCCGCGACGGCTTCAAGGTGCTGCCCTATTGCACCGAAGACCTGGTGCTGTGCCAGCGACTGGTCGATGTCGGCTGCCAGGCGGTGATGCCATGGGCCGCACCCATCGGCACCGGCCGCGGGCCGGTCAACCCCTATGCGCTGCAGGTGCTGCGCGATCGGCTGAAGGTGCCGATGCTGGTCGACGCGGGCCTGGGGCTGCCGTCGCATGCCTGCCAGGTGATGGAATGGGGCTACGACGGCGTGCTGCTCAACACGGCCGTTGCACTGGCGCAAGACCCGGTCGCAATGGCTGGCGCTTTCGCCGACGCGGTGCAGGCTGGCCGCACCGCATATCGCGCCGGCGCCATGGCAGCGCAAGACGCCGCCCAGCCGAGCACGCCCGTACTCGGCACGCCCTTCTGGCATCACGCACCATGAGCACCACGAACGACGCCCGCGCCATCGCGCACGCCATCGTCGCGGCCCACGGGCTGCGCTTTGGTGCCATCACATCCGCGCCCATCAGTGCACCGAACTTCTCTTCGGACGATCCGGTCTACCGCGGCGCCAAGCAGGCCTGCACGGCCCTCGGCTTCATCGAGATCGATGCCGAATGCCTGGCCCATGCCTGGCACGCGAAGACACAACGCCTGAGCAGCTTCGACGCCATGCTGTGGCCCGACACCCCCGAAGACTTCGGCATGCGGCCGTTTCCACCCACTGCGCGCGACGACGCATTTCCGCCCAGCCCCGAACGGCTCGGCCTGTACGCCGTGCTGCCCGATGCGCAATGGGTCGGCCGCATGGCGCGTGCAGGAGTACCGACGGTGCAGCTGCGCTTCAAGTCCGACGACGCCTCGGCCATCGAGCGCGAAGTGCAGGCGGCCGTCGAAGCGGTGCAAGGCACCGGCGCGCTGCTCTTCATCAACGACCACTGGCAGGTTGCCATCGCGGCCGGCGCCTACGGCATTCACCTCGGCCAGGAAGACCTGGACGCACTCTCGCCGAACGAACTGGCGCAACTGCGCGCTTCCGGCCTGCGGCTGGGCGTCAGCACGCACGGCTATGCCGAGATGGTGCGCGCCGACAAGGTGAGCCCGAGCTACATCGCGATGGGCGCGGTGTACCCGACCACGCTCAAGAAGATGGCGACCGCGCCGCAGGGCGTGGCCCGGCTCGGCGCCTATGCACGCCTGCTGCGCGGCTATCCGCAGGTAGGCATCGGCGGCATCGATGCCGTGCGGCTGCCCGAGGTGCTGGCCACCGGCGTCGGCTCCGTCGCCGTGGTGCGCGCGCTGGTCGCGGCCGAAGACCCCGAGGCCACGGCCGCGCAGTGGATGGCAGCCATGAGCGCCGCTGCGGTCAGCAACTGAACAGAATGAAGCAACACACCCTCTCGCCTCTCTCGTGCGCCATCGCCGCCACCCTTCTTGCCACGGCCTGGAGCGCCAACGCGCAACAGGCCGCGCTGCCTGAAGTCACCGTCAACGATGCGGCCGCGGCGCCTCAAGCCGACGTGAGCGGCTTCGGCGACGTGCCGCTGCGCGAGCTGCCGATCTCGGCCACGGTGATCGACAGCAAGCAGCTGCGCGACAGCGGCGCACGCCGGCTCGCCGACCTCACACAGTTCGACGCCTCGGTCACAGACGCCTACAACTCCGCGGGCTACTGGGACTACCTCACGGTGCGCGGCTTCGTGCTGGACAACCGCTTCAACTACCGGCGCGAAGGCCTGCCGATCAGCGCCGAGACATCGATTCCGCTCGACAACAAGGAGCGCGTCGAAATCTTGCGCGGCACCAGCGGCATCCAGGCCGGCACCAGCGCGCCGGGCGGGCTGGTCAACTACGTCGTGAAGCGGCCCACCGAGCAGGACCTGCGCACGGTGCGCATCGAGACCACGAGCCGTGGCAGCGTGCTCGGCGCGCTCGACCTCGGCGGGCGCTTCGGTGAAGACCGCCAGTTCGGCTATCGGCTCAATGTGGCGAGCGAAAACCTCAAGCCGCTGACGCACAACCTCGACGGCAACCGCAACCTGTTCTCGCTCGCGGCCGACTGGCGCATCACGCGCGACTCGGTGCTGGAGTTCGAGATCGAGCAAAGCCGCAAGACGCAGCCGAGCCAGAATGGCTACAGCCTGCTGGGCAACGTGCTGCCGGCGCCGGTCGACCCGCGCATCAACCTCAACAACCAGCCGTGGTCGCAGCCCTCGGTGTTCAAGGCGCTGACGGGCACGGTGCGCTTCAGCCAGGCGCTGAATGCCGACTGGCGCTGGAGCGCGCAGATCGGCCAGCAGCGGCTGAAGAGCGACGACCGGCTGGCCTACGCCTTCGGCTGCAGCGCCGAGGGCAACTACGACCGGTATTGCTCGGACGGCACCTTCGACGTCTACGACTTCCGCAGCGACAACGAGCGCCGCACGCAGACGGCGGGCAGCCTCAACCTCAAGGGCAATGTGATGACGGGCAGCGTGCGGCACGAGCTCGGCTTCGGGCTGCTGCAAAGCCGCGTGCGCAACCGCTTCGACAACCAGGCCTACAACTACGCGGGCACCGGCAACATCTGGGGCACAGCCGTGGTACCGGCGAGCCCGGACGCCACCACGCCGCAGACCAACCGCGACGAGCGCTCGACCGAACTGTCGGTGCAGGACGCGATCCGCTGGAATGACCGCTTCACCTCCTGGTTCGGCGTGCGCCACACGCGGCTCGACCGCAGCAGCATCGGCAACGACGGCTCGAGCCCGACCGGGTACAAGCAGAACGTGACCACGCCGTGGATCGCGGCGAGCTACACCATCCAGCCGGGGCTGCTGGCCTATGCAAGCTGGGGCAAGGGTGTCGAGTCGCAGGTCGTGCCAAACAGGGTCTCGCAGTACAGCAACGCGGGGCAGGCACTGCCCGCGCTCACCTCGCGCCAATGGGAACTGGGCCTGAAGGGCGGCAGCGAGGCATTCAACTGGCAAGTGGCGTGGTTCGACATCTCGCGGCCGATGACCAACATCGACCTGTGCGGCGCTTATTGCGAAGTGCGCAACGACGGGCGCGCGGTACATCGCGGCCTGGAGGCCGGTGCGCAATGGAGCCAGGGGCCGTGGCGCATCGGCGGCAGCGTCGCGGTGATCGATGCCAAGCGGCGCGGCAGCACTGCGAATCCGGCGCTCAATGGGCAATCGCCGACCAACGTGCCCAAGGAAGTGCTGCGTGCGCAGGCTGCGTACCGCGTCGCATCGGTGCCGGGCCTTGAAATCGCGGGGCAGCTTTCGTATGAAGGCCGGCGCAATGTGCTGCCCGATGGTTCGATCACGCTGCCTTCGTGGACACGCGTCGATGCGGTGCTGCGCTACGACACCAAGCTGCGCGGCGTGAACACGAGCTGGACGCTGGCCGTCGACAACTTGTTCGACCGCCGCTACTGGAAGGAATCGCCCTACCAGTTCAGCCACGTGTATCTGTTCCCGGGTGCGCCGCGCACGCTGCGTCTGGGCCTGAGCGTTGCGCTTTGAACGCACTCTTGAGAAGCCGTAAAAAAGCACGCTATAATCTAAGGCTTGTTCCTCGATAGCTCAGTTGGTAGAGCGCCGGACTGTTAATCCGTAGGTCCCTGGTTCGAGCCCAGGTCGAGGAGCCACTACAAAGCCGCAAGGCCTCTGAATGCCCCGCTACTCAAAAGGTAGCGGGGCATTTTCAATTGCGCTGTGGCGAAGGTGTTGCGGGCAGTCATCGCACCGACGCAAAAAATGCAGCCGGCCGGCCAGGATCGACAAATCCATTGCATATAATTTGAGGCTGTTCCTCGATAGCTCAGTCGGTAGAGCGCCGGACTGTTAATCCGTAGGTCCCTGGTTCGAGCCCAGGTCGAGGAGCCAATACAAGCCGCAAGGCCTCTGGAAAGCCCGCTGTCTTTTATGGACAGCGGGCTTTTTCTTTTTCTTCGCTTCACAACGCTACCAGCGCGCGCGCACGCCAGCAGACCCTTGCAACGACGACCGTGCCCGCGTGTCGCCGCCCATCGCATAGAGGCGACCGATCTCGCCATAGACACTGGCGGCTCGCGAAAGCGGCAAGGTAAATCCACCGGCCAGCTCCACGCTGCGGTAGCCGGTGGCACTGGCGATGCGCGTGACGGCCGCCGCGTTGATGAACTGCGCGACGTCGGTGCCCGCGCTGGCGCTGTAGAGGTTCAGGCGTGCATAGGGCTGCAGCAGGCCGGCGGCCGTTGCAACTTCACCGCGCACGCGTACGCCAAGGCGGCCTAGCCAACCGCCACCGGTTTGCTGCGACACATTGGCACCGGAGAGAACTGCGTCGTCGAGCTTCAGCTTCTGATAGACGACCTGGGCCTGCGGCTCGATGCGCCAGCCCGGAGCGAGCCCGAAGGCCTGTCCGACCTCCAGCGACGCCAGCAGGCTGCGGCCCTTGCCCCAGCTGGCCTGGTTGCCCGTCGCTTCAACGCCGTAGCGGTGGCTGCCGCCCTGCAGGACGGCGTCGGCATAGCGATCGTTCTCATCGTCCTTCCACGTGGCGTAGGCCGCCAGGTAGCGCGAGCGCAGGTCGTTGCTGCCCACAGTGCCCTGCACGCCACGCGCAAAGCCTTGCACGCCGACGCGGCCTTCGAGCTGGCCGACGTACACACCGGCGCGCCATGCCGAGCCCGTTGGCGCATACAGGTGCACACCGGTCTGGAAGCCGCGCAGGCGCCCGTCGCTTGAGGGCGCGACCGTGCCCTGCTGGCGCAGGTCGATGTCGGCGTACACCAGCCGGCCCCATGCGGCACGCTGGCCCCGCGGCGCACTTTCATTCGACGCGACACCATCGCCATCGCCCATGCGCCGGTGCAGGTTGCCCAGCATCGCCAGATCGGCCCGCCGAAGTTGCGACGGCAGCGCGGCGAACAGGGGAACCTCGGCGCGGTAGGTTGGCAAGGTCGCGGTGGCCGGGCCTGTCGGACTCGCGGTCGCCGGCGCGGTCGAGCGCAGGTACCAGTTCTCGCCGGCCCCTGAGGCGTCCGCGCTGTAGAGGCGGTACTCGTAGGCGCCGGCGTCCACATGGCCGCCAGCCAGGGAGAAGCCATTCTTCGTGGTCTGCGCCGTGGTCGTCGCTCCATTGATGGCGCTCACGAGCATGATGCCGTCGCCCGTCGTCAATGCGCCAAGGCCGCCTGCATTGCTCACTTGCAGCGTGGTGGTGCCACTCACGGTGCCTGCGTTGATGACGATGCGATCAGTCAGTGAGCCGGAGTCCCCGAGGGCAGTGCGCATGCCCACGATGCCGCCCTGCCCCACCCAGTTGCCGTTGACGGTGAGCGTCTGCGGCACGAAGCCTGAGCCCGCAGAGCCCGGCGGCTGGAAGTCGATTCGCCCCGCGAGCGTCACGCTGCTCAGCGACGAGCTACCCGTCATCGTCCAGCGGCTCGTGGCATCGACGGTGAGGTCCACCGGATCGATGCTGCCCGCGAGGCTGGAACCGTTCAACAGGCGCATGTCGACGACGCTGGTGGTGTCCGTCACGACGTTGCCGCTCAGCGTGCTGCGATCGGCGGTGAAAGTGAGGCTGCTGCCGTTTAGTGCCTGCAGCAGGTTGCCGGAGCTGCTGGCGGTGGCGCTCGTGTTCTTCAATGTGAGCACCGCGCCAGTGGCTGCATCGACGCGCACGAGGTCGCCCGATGCGCTTGTGATTGCAAAGCCGTCGAAGCTTGCCGTCTGGCCCGAGCCCGAGAGAAAGCCCAGCGCACTGCCAGCGGCGGTGATGGAGCCGGTGCCGGTGGCGCTGATCGAAGGGCTGCTGGCGAGCATCGCGGCGCCGTAGCTGCTGGCGTCGGTGGTGGTGATCGCGAGCGAGCCCGTCGCGTTGATCGCGCCGCCGCCGGTGACCAGCAGGCCCGCGGCGTACGACTCCTGCGTGCCGCTTGGCGTGTTCGCCTGAGTGACGCCGGTGGCCTGGATCGCCACGGGGCCCGCCAGGTTCACCTGCGAGCCGGCATCGCGCACCGAGATGCCGATGCTGTTGATGCCGCTCGAATGGATCGTGGTGCTCGACGATGCGGCGGCCGTTGCCACGCCGCCCGTGACCGCACGGATGCCCGACCCGTTGAGGCCCGAGTTGTTCAGGCTTGCCGTACCCGTGTAGGTGATGGTTCCGGCGCTGGTGATCTTGAGCGCCGAGGCCTGCTGGCCGCTCACGCTCAGGTTCAGGCTGCCGTTGAGTTGCGCGGTGCCGCCAAGATCGGTCGCGATCGCATCGGACCTCGAGTCGCCAGCCGCGCTGATGACCATCGCGCCGTTCGACACGAGGCTGGCCCCCGTAGTCATGCGAATGCCGGGAGAGTACGAAGCCCCGGCTCCCATGGTGATGCTGGTGTCGCCGTTCAGGATGACGCGGGTGTTCGCCAGCTCCGCGTAAATGCCGTAGTTGCTGGCCCCGTTGGACAGCGTGATCGACAACGGCCCGTTCACGGTGACGGTGCCCCCGCTCGCCGCGCGCAGGCCGCGGATGCCCGTGCTTGCGCCGGGGCGGTCCAGCGTCAGGCCACCGAGCAGGTTGATCTGCGAGCCGGTGCCCGTCGCGTACACGCCGTTGATGCCGCTCTGGGACATCGTCATGGTGATGAGGCCCGCGGCATTGACGATGCCGCCGCCCGATGCGCCCAGTGCTGATTGCCCCCCGGGCACGCCGCTGCTGCCGTAGCTGCCGGCCGCGCTGCACACGGAGCCCGCCGTGGCCTGCAGTCTCACGCCCGAAGTGCTGGTGCAGGCCGCCATCGCGTCGCCCGCCGACCACAGCAGCAGCGCGCCGAAAAGGCATGTGCGGGGAAGGACACCAAGGGCGAAGAAATGCGGGTGCTTCAAAGACGGCTCCAGATGCACGCCATGACGATGGTGTGACAGACCGCAACTCTAGATTAGCACCAATGTATTCAATTGTGAACAAATCCGCGTTTGGAGCCTTTCTTCGGGCAGATCAGCAAGCCCCGGCATCTTTTTTGAATATGCGCAAAGTCGGCTAAGTACCGGCCCCGCGAAGCGCGCAAACTCCCGCGCATGGAAAGCCGTCGAACCGAGCAGGACTACCGGGCCCGCGTGGCGCGCGCGGTCGCTGCCATCGTCGCGGACCCGATGGCCGATCACCGGCTCGAAGACCTCGCGCGGCTCGCGCACTTCTCGCCCTTTCACTTCCACCGCGTCTACGCAAGCGTGGCCGGCGAAACGGTGGCCGCCACGGTCCGCCGCGTGCGGCTGGCGCTCGCCACCCGCCTGCTGGAAGCCGGCACCCAGAGCGTCACGCAGGTCGCGCTGGCCGTGGGCTACGAAAGCCCGCAAGCCTTCACGCGCGCCTTCGGCCAGTTCACCGGACAGTCGCCGCGCGCATTCCAGCAGCAGATGTCGCGGGCGATCCTCGACGTCGATGCGCTGCCGCGTTCCGGTGAGAACAACGAAGGCGCTGCACCGGCCGTGCGGATCGTCGAGTGCCCGGCGCAGCGGCTGCACGCGCTGCGGCACCAGGGGTCATTCGCGACCATTCCCCATACCCATCGGCGGCTGCGCCTGCAGGCCGGTGGGCGAGTCATCTCGGACCGGTGGGGCGCCTCGTTCAACGAACCCGAAGACTCGGCCAGCTTCAGGTACTACGCCGCCGTCGCATCGCCCGACCCTTGGCCGGAAGACGCCGAGGTCCAGATGCTCGACATTCCCGGTGGCTGCTACGCCGTGCACCGCCTGGCCGGCCCGTACTCCCAGATCAACGCGGCCGTGCGCGCCCTCTATGTCCGGTGGCTGCCGGCCAGCGGCTACGAGCCGGACGACCGGCCCACGCTGGAGCACTACCTGAACTCGACGCGCAAGGTCTCGCCGGCCGAACTGCGCACCGATCTGCTGATTCCCATCCGCCGCGCGAGCGCTTCGTGACCTTGTCGCAGGTGCCGGCTTTCCTCAGACAACACCTTGGCCCACACCGCGCTTATCGGCAAGGCACGTGAGGCCATTGCTTGATGGCCTCGCAGCACGTCCCTACACTCGTCCGGATGGCCCCCTCGTCCGTGTACCGCAAACACCCTGCACGCGCAGCCCTGCCCCAGGCAGCGGCAGGCCGTCGTGCGGATGTTGCCGCTGCGGCGACTACGGCGGTCTTGCGACACACCTCCGCACTTTCCTGAGCCCGGCGGTCCGCTACCTTCCTTCCTGATGCGCGAACCATTGACCGCCGGGCACCCGCCGCGCGGCAGCGACTTCGCCCACTCTCCTGCACAGGGCGAAGTCGCATTCAACTGGAGTGCTTCATGCTTGCAACCATTCACGGGGAGCGCACGCTCACCGAACTCGACTTCGTCCGTCTCGGCAAACTGCAGGACCAGCAGCTTCCGCCCGCGCTCACCGAGCTTCTCGACGCAGCGGATGTGCTGCCCTCGCGCGAGGTACCTCCGGACATCGTGACGATGAATTCCCAGGTGGAGGTGGAAGACCCTGCCACGCACCAGCGGCAGAAGATCACCCTCTGCTACCCCGGCGACGCGCAGCCGGGTGAGGGCTTCGTCTCGGTGCTGTCGCCCGTAGGCATCGGCCTGCTGGGCGTGAGAACGGGCACGCTCGCACGCTGGCAGATGCCCAACGGCGCGGAAGGCGCGGCGCGCGTGGTCGCTGTGCTGTTCCAGCCCGAGGCCAACGGCGAATACACGCGTTGACGATGCCCGTGCCTCCAGGTCGGTCGATCAGTGCTTCATGACGACGCTGGTGCGGTCCTTTGCGCTGTCGATGGTCGCGCTCACGGCGCTCGTGTTGACGGCCAGGGCCACGAGGATGGAGCCGACGAAAGCCGGGTCGGCGGCTCCGGCGAAGTTCGAGGCCCCTGCGATGGCCAGGGCTTGCTGCACCTGCTGGCGGGTCAGTTCCGCTGCCGCTTCTCCAACGACGTTCTTCCTGGTTGCCATCTGAAAGCTCCTCGGAGTGAAGGCCCGACTGTAGCTGCCGGGTGGGCCACGCCCGCATGCCCATGACTTTCGGCACTGGTGCACCGGACACGTGGAATGTATGTTCGCGCGGTCGCCAGCGGCGCGTCGAATCGGGAGGTCGTACAGGCCATGGCAATTCCATCTTCGGTCTTGATCAAGCGACGTCCGCACCGGGCATCTCATTCTTTTCACCTGACAGATCGGACATGGCTTTTTCCAAACTCTCTCTCGCAAGTGCACTCGCGGGCCTGCTGGCCCTTTCAGGCTGCCAGACCATGGACATGCAAATGGGCAGCCAGTCGGCCAAGACCGTGGCCACCGGCAGCGCCGCAGGCAGCGCAACCTCCGGCGAAAGCAGCCAGCTCGAGCGCTGCGATTCGCCACTCGGCACGGTCTCGCTGATCGAGAACGTGAATGCGGGCTGGTACACCATCCTCACCGGCGAATACAAGCTGCCTCCCACTGCCAACCTGCTGCGCCTGCTGGTGCAGCAATCGAACTGCTTCGTGGTGGTCGAGCGTGGTGCAGCCGGCATGAACGCCATGACGCGCGAGCGCGCGCTGATGCAGTCGGGCGAGATGCGCGGCGGCAGCAACTTCGGTCGCGGCCAGATGGTGGCTTCCGACTACGGCCTGTCGCCCGAGATCGTCTTCAGCAACAGCGACGCCGGCGGCCTGGGTGGCGCGCTCGGCGGCCTGGTAGGTGGCGGCCGCGGCCGCGCCATCGCCCAACTGGGCGCGAGCATGCAGACCAAGGAAGCCAGCGCGCTGCTGACCCTGATCGACAACCGCTCGGGCGTGCAGGTTGCAGCCGCCGAAGGCAGCGCCTCCAAGACCGACTTCGCGGGCTTTGCGGGCCTGGGCGGCCTTTCCGCCGCGGGCGGCATTGGCGGCTACACGCGCACGCCGCAGGGCAAGGTGATTGCCGCGGCCTTCATGGACGCGTTCAACCAGATGGTCCGCTCGCTGCGCAATTACAAGGCGCAGACGGTGCGCGGCCAGGGCCTCGGCGGTGGTGGCCGCCTGGGCGTGGACGGAGGTGCGGCGCCCTCGCAAACCTCGGCGCCGGGAGCAGCAAAGCAGCAGCGCCGCAGCAGCAAGCAGGCGCAGTAGCGCACATCGCCGGCCGGCCCGCCTCGTTCAGAGGTAGCGCGTTTCGGCCGGCGGCTCGAACCAGTTGTTGTTGCGCCCGTCCATGTACCGGACGGGTGCCGCCGACAGCTCTTGCGGCGTGACGTCGTCCAGGCAGCTCACGTTCACGCTGACGTAGGCACCACCGATCTCGGGCACATTGCCGCGCCCGAACGACCGGATGCCGCAGTGCCTGCAGAACAGGTGCTCGGTGCTGTGCGTGTTGAACTGGTACAGCGACAAGTCTTCTTCTCCCGACAGCAGCGTGAAGGCCTCCGGCTTCACGATCGCGCCCCATGCGCGGGCCTTGGTGCAGATCGAGCAATTGCATTTGCCCGTGCCCTCGGCGAGATCGATCAGGGCCTGGAAGCGAACCTTGCCGCAATGGCAGCTGCCGTTGTATGTCTTCTTCATGGGTCTGTGTCCCGGGGTTGAGATGAAAGCCAAGGCTACGACCCATTGCGGACAGATACTGTCCTCGATCGCGGGCATCATGCGCACATGCTGTCTGCCTCCGCACGCCTGATCCGGCTTCTTTCGTTGTTCCAGGCACAACGCTCCTGGACGGGCGCCGAACTCGCCGCCCGACTCGAAATCACCGAGCGCACCTTGCGCCGCGACGTGGACCGCCTGCGCAGCCTCGGCTACACGGTCGATTCCACTTCCGGCGTGGCAGGCGGCTACCGGCTGGGCGCGGGCACTGCCCTTCCCCCGCTGCTGCTGGAGGACGAAGAAGCCATCGCCGTCGCGCTCGGCCTGGGCAACCCGGTCGGCGCCGCGGGCGACATCGAGAACGCCTCGATGCGCGCGCTGGCCAAGCTCGAACAGTTGATGCCGCCGCGCCTGCGCCGCCGGCTCGACAGCGTGCGCGCGTCGGTGGTGCCGGTGCTACGCGGCAAGTCGCCGGTGCGCCTGAAGGCCGTGTCCTTTCTTGCCGAGGCCTGCACCGACCGGCTCGAACTGCGCTTCGGCTACCGCGACCACCATGACGCCGTCACCGAACGCACGGTGGAGCCGCACCGCGTGGTGCAGACCGGGCAGCGCTGGTACCTGCTGGCCTGGGACACGGCGCGGCAGGACTGGCGCACCTTCCGCCTCGACCGCATCGTCGAACCCACGCCCACCGGCGCGCGATTCACACCGCGCCGACTGCCCCACGGCGACGTCGCGGCCTACATGGAACACGCGCTGCAGGTGTCGCCCTACCTGCACCATGCGCAGGTCGTGGTGCATGCATCTGCCAAGGCGCTCGAGCCGTACCTCGGCTGGGTCAGCGGCACGCCGCAGGCCATCGACGAAGGCTCTACGCGCATCGCCACCGGCGCCAATTCGCTCGACGCGCTGGCCGTCTGGCTTGGCTGCCTGCCGCATGACTTCGAGGTCGAGTCGCCGAAGGAACTGGTCGAGCACCTGGCGCTCGTGGCCGAGCGGCTCGGCAAGGCTGCGCGCAAGCCACGGAAAGCGGTGGGCCGCCTCCCCCGTATATAGGATGGGCGGCGCGTGGGCCGCCCTCTACTCTTTGCGCCATCCAGCAGCAACCCAGAGCCTTCTCCATGCGCCTCGCCCCCACGTCCTGCATGAGCGCATACAGCCTCCCCGGGCCGGCGCGAGCATGACCGCAGAAACACAGGTTGCCCTCGTCGAAGACGACACCGGCATGCGCGAGCGCATCTCGCGCGTGGTCGATGCCGACCCGTCGCTGAGCCTGGCCTACAGCGCCTCCAACGCCGCCGACATCCTCGGCTGGCTGGTCGACAACCCCATCGACGTGCTGCTGGTCGACCTCGGCCTGCCCGACCGCCCCGGGCTGCAGGTGATCAGCCAGTGCCGCAACATGCAGCCGGCCTGCGCGGTGATGGTGCTGTCGATCTTCGGCGACGAGGCCAACATGGTCCAGGCCTTCGAGGCCGGCGCCAGCGGCTACCTGCTGAAGGACGGCACCGAGGCCGACCTCGCCACCCACATCCGCCACCTGCGCGCCGGCGGCTCGCCGATGTCGCCGGTGATCGCGCGCAAGCTGCTGCGGCGCTGGCAGGCTCATTCGGGCGGAGCGCCACGGCAACAGCAACCCGCTGCCGCCAAGCCCGCCAGCACCGCGCCGAGCGCTTCGGCGATCGCTCCCGAACGCCTGTCGCCGCGCGAGTTCGAGGTGCTCGACCTGGTCTCTCGTGGTTTCACCTATGTCGAAGTCGGAACGCAGATGGGAGTCTCGGCGTCGACGGTCCAAACCCATATCCGCAATATCTACGGCAAGCTGGATGTGCACAACAAATCGGAAGCGGTGTTCGAGGCGCGCAACCTCGGTTGGCTTCCCTAGTGTGGCCGGCGGCATTCATCGCCAGCTCTTTGCGGCGCTGCTGTGCCTGTGGCTTGCGCTGGCGGGCGTCCACGCCCATGCCGCCGGGACGCCCGGCTCCACCATCGACATAAGCTCGGCCGAGGCCACGCTCGAACCTGATGGCCTGCCGGCGCAGAGGCGCTGGGTGCAGCTGCCCTTTCGCTGGGACCACGAGTTTCCCGGCCTCGGGGGCAAGGCGACCTACCGCATCGACCTGCCTGCCACCGCGGTGCCGGGCGATGAACCCGCGGCCCTGCTGATGTCGGGCGCGGGCAACCAGGTGACGATCTCGTTCAACGACGCGCTGGTGGCCAGCTTCGGCACGCTGGGCGTGCCGAAGCACGACGCGACCAAGAGTAACCTGCTGGTTCCGGTCCCGGCCGTGCTGCACCGTACGGGCCAGCCGCAGTCGCTGGTCGTGCGCACGACCATCCAGCGCCAGCGCGGCGCGGGGCTGGTCAGCGTCCAGTACGGCACCGAGGCCTCGCTCGCGACGCTCTATCGCGACCGGCAAAGCTGGCGCAACACCTCGGCCATCGTGTATGCCGTCAGCCTGCTGCTGATGGGCGGCATTGCCGGCGGCCTGTGGCTGCGCCAGCGCGATGCGCTCTACGGCTGCTTCGCGCTGGCCGCGCTCTCGGGCGTGGCGCGCAACCTCGACCGCGTGTGGCCCGACGTGCCGATTCCCTGGCCGCTGTGGGGCGCAGTGGTGGCGGTCTGCTATGCCTGCCACATCGGGCTGATCGCGCGCTTCGTGCTGCTGGTGCTCGAGCGCAATCCACCGTGGCTGGTGCGCTCGATCCACGCCGCGCTCGCGCTGTCGGTCACGCTGGCCTGCGCCTCTTTCGCCTTTGCGCGGCCTTCGTTGTGGACCACCGGCCTGGTCATCCTGCAGCTGACCAGCATCGTCTGCCTGCCTTACGTGGTGTACGGCGCGCTGGTGGATCGGCGGCGCATCGCGGGCGTGCTGATGGCGGCGGGCACGCTGGCCATCCTGGCCGGCGCGCACGATCTGCTGCTGGTGCGCATGGGTCTCTTCGGCGGCGCCTACTTCACGCTGACGGCGCACGCGATGTTCTTCTTCGTGATGATCCTGGCCGGCCTCGTGGTCGAGCGCTACAGCCGCACCGTGGCCGACTACCGCGCGCTCAACACCAACCTCGCGGCCCGCGTGGCGGAGCGCGAAGATCAGTTGCGCAGCGCCTTCGAAACCGTGCGCCAGCAGAATCAGGAACAGGCCGTGCTGCTGGAGCGCCAGCGCATCATGCGGGAGATCCACGACGGCGTGGGCTCGCAGCTGGTGGGCCTGCTCAACGTGGTGACGCAGGCCAAGCCGGACCGCGCCGTGATCGAGGAGCACGTGAAGCTCGCGCTCGACGAAATGCGCATGGCCGTCGATTCGCTGCAGCCCACGCACGACGACCTGCCGACCGTGCTGGCCACCCTGCGCTACCGCCTGCAGCCGCGGCTCGACGCAGCCGGCATCGAACTGGTGTGGGACGTGGAAGTCATTCCGCCGCTGGAGCCCTTCGCCGCGCGGGCGGCCCTGCAGCTGCAGCGCATCCTGCTCGAAGCCTTCACCAACGTGCTGAAGCACGCGGCGGCCACGCGCATCGTGATGCATGCGAGCTGGCATGGCGACGAGACTCCGTCGCTGGTGCGCATCGTGCTCACGGACAACGGACGCGGCCTGCCGACGGCGCCCCCCGGTGGTGGGCACAGGGGACACGGCATCGCGAACATGCATGCGCGAGCCCAGTCCATCGGCGCGCGGCTGCAGATCGAAACGGTGGACCCCGCAACCGGGGGAGCGCGCATGCAGCTCGACTGGCCCTGCGCACGGGCCTGAGGAGCTTCTTTCAGCGCAGCGCGAACGCCAGCGTCACCGCCCCCAGCGCCAGCAGGCCGAGGCCGGCGATGAAGACCATCTCGCCCCAGGCTTCGAGCCGCGCACCCGATCTGCGGGCGCGCATCGAGATGAAAGACAGCAACGCGCTGGCCAGAAAGACCAGCGCGTCGACGGCCAGCAGGCGATCGATCAGCAGCCGCATGTCGTCGCGCGGCCCGAGGTGCCCGATCGACATCACGGTCATGCACACGCCGATCATGGTGGCCGACGTGGGCAGGATGTGCGCCGAGAGGCCGCCGGCCGGCGAGCGTTCGTGGATCACTTCCAGCTGCAGCTTGCCTGGCGGCTTCATCGGGCCGTCGTCCCTTCGATCAGCCGATGCGAACCGGCACGAAGATCTTGTCTTCGCCGCGCTGGATCAAGAGTGCCACCGACTTGTTGCTGGCCTTGGCCACCACTTCGCGCACCTGCTCCACGCTCTGCGCCGGCGTGCCGTTGATGGCCAGCAGCACGTCACCCGCCTGCACCCCGGCCTGCGCCGAGGGACCGGCCGCGTCTTCGATCAGCAGCCCGTTCTCGACAGCGGCCTCGCGCTTTTCCTGCGGCTGCAGCGGACGCAGCGCCAGGCCCAGCTTGCCCTGCCCCACGTCGGCATCGGCCTTCGCGACCTTGGCGGGCTTCTCGCTCGCATCGCCGAGCTTGGCCTGCAGTTCCTGGCGTTCGCCCTGGCGCCACACTTCGAGCGTGACCTTCTTGCCCGGCGCCTGCTGGCCGATCACCGCGGGCAGGTCGCCCGAGGACACGATGGCCTGGCCGTCGACCTTGCGGATCACGTCGCCCGCCTTCAGGCCCGCCTTGTCGCCGGGGCCGCCCTTCTCGATGTTCGAGACCAGCGCGCCTTCGGGCTTGTCGAGCTTGAACGAATCGGCAAAGGCCTGGTTCACTTCCTGCACCGCCACGCCGAGCCGGCCGTGCGTGGCCTTGCCGGTCGCGACGATCTGGTCTTTCACCTGGATCGCCACGTCGATCGGAATGGCGAACGACACGCCCTGGTAGCCGCCGCTGCGGCTGTAGATCTGCGAGTTGATGCCGACCACTTCGCCACGCGTGTTGAGCAGCGGCCCGCCGGAGTTGCCGGGGTTCACGGCCACGTCGGTCTGGATGAAGGGCACGTAGCTGTCGTCGGGCAGCGAGCGGCCCTTGGCGCTCACCACGCCGGCCGTCACGGTGTTCTCGAAGCCGAAGGGCGAGCCGATGGCCAGCACCCATTCGCCGACCTTCAGGTCCTTGGTGTTGCCGAGGGCGAGCACGGGCAGGTTCTTCGCGTCGATCTTGAGCACCGCAATGTCGGTCTTGGCGTCGGCGCCGAGCACCTTCGCGCGGAATTCGCGGCGGTCGGTCAGCTTGACGGTGACTTCCTTCGCGTCCTTCACGACGTGGGCATTGGTGATGATGATGCCGCTGGGGTCGACGATGAAGCCCGAGCCCTGCGCGCGCACCGGCACTTCGCGCTGCTGCTGTTGCTGGCCGCGCGGATTGATCTGGCCCTGGAAGCGGCGGAAGAACTGGAACATCGGGTCATCGGGGTCGATGCCCTGGATCTCGGCGGCTGCCTCGTCGTCGGAGGCCTTCATGGTGCCGGTCACGCTGATGTTGACCACGGCCGGGCCGTCGCGCGAGGTGATGGTCGAGAAGTCGGGCAGCGTGACCATGGCTGCGGGCGCCACGGCGGTGGCATTGGTGGTCGGCGTGCCCACGGCACGGGCGCTGGTGTAGGCACCGGCACCAACGGCACCGATCACGCCCGCGCTCGCCAGTGCAATCACCAGGGCGCGGGGCGAAGTCAGACGGGAGTTCATTTGTCGGTTCCTTTCAGGGCGCTTGGGCGCCAAAACGATGAAAGGAATGTCGTCGGTCTGACTTAAGCGCCGCTTAAACGCCCCGGCCCGCGGGAAAGCGCACCAGCACGCGCAGGCCGCCGAGGCTGGGCGACTGGTCGAGCGCCACCGTTGCCCCATGCAGGTCGGCAATCGACTTGACGATGGCCAGGCCCAGGCCGCTGCCGGGCGCCTGCGTTTCGCCCGAGCGATAGAAACGGTCGAGCACGCGCTCGCGTTCGTCGGGCGGCAGGCCCGGCCCGCTGTCGTCCACGGTGAGCTCGGCCGCGTCGCCCTGGCGGGTGATGCCGATGTCGACCCGGCCCTCGATGGGCGTGTACTTGATCGCGTTCTCGAGCAGGTTGCGCAGCAGCATGCGCAAGGCCTCTGACTGGCCGTTGACCACGGCCGCATCGGCATGGGCAATGCCGATGTCGATGCCACGCGCCTGCGCTGCCGCCACGGCATCGGACACCGCGAGCCGCGCAACCTCGGACAGAGCGACCGGCTCGGGCTTGGCACCGGCCGCCATGCTGGCCTCGTGCCGGGCCAGCGCGAGCATCTGCTCGACCAGCCGCGTGGCACGGTCGATGCCCGCCACCAGCCGGCTCACGGCGAGGTCTCGCGACGCATCGTCAGGCGCGCGCTGCAGGCCTTGCACCTGCAGCTTCAAAGCAGCCAGCGGTGAGCGCAGTTCGTGCGCGGCATCGGCGACGAAGTGCTTCTGCGCATCGAAGGCGTGGCGCACGCGGTCGAACAGCAGGTTCAGCTCCTGCACCAGCGGACGCACTTCCTCGGGCAGGTTCTCTTCGCTTACCGGCGACAGGTCGTCGGCCTGGCGCGACGCTACCTGCTTGCGCACGCGCGCCACGGGGGCAAGCGACCGGCTCACGACCCACCACACGACCAGCATCAGCAGCGGCGCCATCAGCGCCACCGGCGCGATGGTGCGCAAGGCCAGCGTGCCGGCCATGTGGCGCCGCGCCGCCATGTCCTGCGCCACCTGGATCACCAACCCGCGCGTCTGCATCGAGAACACGCGGTAGGTGGTGCCGCGCGCGTGCACGTCTGCAAAGCCGAGCACCGCTAGCTGCGGCAGCGCGGCCTCTTCGGCGGATTCGAAGATGCGCACGCCTTCGGCGGTCCACACCTGCACGACGAAATCGAAATTCTGTTCGCCGGTGCCGATGCCGCCTACCGCCGCACTCGGCGGTAGGCCTGCGCGCAACGAAAGCGCCATCTGCTGCATGTGGTAGTCGAAGATGTCGTCGGCCTCGGCGAGCACGGTGCGGTAGGCCACCAGCGCCTGCGCCCCCGCGGCGAGCACGATGGCCGCCAGCAGGAACCACAGCAGCCGTGCGCGCAGCGATCCGGTCAGCGCCCTCCTCATACCTTCGGCACCATGTAGCCGACGCCTCGCACGTTGCGGATCAGTTCGGCGCCGAGCTTCTTGCGCAGGCCGTGCACATAGACCTCGACCGCGTTGCTGCTGATCTCGTCCTTCCAGCTGTAGAGCTTTTCCTCGAGCTGGGCACGCGACAGCACCATGCCGGGCCGCGCGAGCAGGGGCTCCAGCACGGCCCATTCACGCGCCGATAGCACCACCGGCTGGCCGGCCACGGTGACCTCGCGCGTGGCGGGGTTGATGCTCACGCCCATGTGCTCGTACACCGGCTCGGCGCGCCCGGCCGCGCGGCGCAACAAGGCGCGGATGCGGGCCAGCAGTTCGTCGAGGTCGTAGGGCTTGAGCACGTAGTCGTCGGCGCCTGCATCGAGGCCTTCGATGCGCTGCTGCACCGAATCGCGCGCGGTGGCGATCAGCACCGGCATCCGCTGCTTGCGTGCGCGCAAGTTGCGCAGCACCTCGAGGCCGTCGCGCCGCGGCACGCCGAGGTCGAGCATCACGAGGTCGTATTGCTGGGTGCGCAGGGCCGATTCGGCGGCTTCGCCGTCTTTTACCCAGTCCACCGCGTACTGTTCGGCGCGCAGCAGGTCGAGTACAGCCTCGCCGATCATCACGTCGTCTTCTAGAAGGAGGAGTCGCATGGTTGTGTCCGTTTCGGGGGTTCGAGGCGCGGGCCACGGCCAAAGTTCAGATCAGAGCAACGAGCGGACTTCGCGTGCGGCCTCGAAGAGCAGCGGCAGCATGTCCCGCTGCAGGGTCTCTTCCTGATAGCGCGTGCCCGACAGCACCACATTGAGCGCGGCCACCGTGTGGCCCTGCATGTCGCGCAGCGGCACCGCCAGCGCCTGCACGCCGAGCTCGTGCTCCTCGCTGGCAAAACAATAGTCGTCCTTGCGCGCGCGGGCAATCAGCTGCCGCAGGCCGCGCGCCTGCGTCACCGTGTTGGGCGTGAGCCGCGCAAGATGACGGCCCTTGAGCCATTGCGTGAACTGGGTCGGCGCCAGCGCCGCCAGCAGGACGCGGCCGGTGGAGGTGGCATGCGCAGGCAGCCGCGCACCGAGGTGCAGGCCATAGGCCAGCACGCGGGTTGGCGTGCCGTAGCTGCCGCTGCGCGCGACGATGACCACCTCTTCCCCGTCGAGCACCACTGCCGAGAACGACTCGCCGGTCTGCGCCGCGAGCCGGTTCAGCGTAGGCTGCAGCGCGCGCGGCAGGCGCGACGATGCGAGATAGCTGCCCGAGAAGCGCAGCACCTTCGGCGCCATCCAGAAATAGCTGCCGTCGGTTTCCAGGTAGCCCAGGTGAGCCAGCGTCAGCAGATGCCGGCGGGCCGCTGCGCGCGTGAGGCCCGCACGCTCGGCGGCCAGCGTGGCATTGAGGCGCTGGCGCTCGGTATCGAAGCTTTCGAGCACCGCCATTCCCTTGGCGATGCCCTCGATGAAGTCGGCTTTGGCGATGGTCATGCGTCGGTGGTTCGTCGTCCGGTCGAAGTGTTGCGCGATCATCGCGCACGCGTTCGCATGATCGCACAGAGCCTCGCGAGCGACCGCCACAGACGCCCGCATGCGGCCTACGCTCCACGAAACCCTCTCGGAGACACGAACATGCGCACCCAGGTCGCGATCATCGGCGCCGGCCCCGCCGGCCTACTGCTCGGGCAGCTTCTGCACAAGGCTGGCATCGACAACGTCATCGTCGAACGCCAGAGCGGCGACTACGTGCTGGGCCGCATCCGCGCCGGCGTGCTGGAACAGGTCACGATGGACCTGCTGGCGCGTGCCGGCGTCGACGCCCGTGCCAAGGCCGAAGGGCTGCCGCACGAGGGCATCGAGCTGCTGTTCAAGGGGGCACGCCACCGCATCGACATGCACGGCCTTACGGGCGGCAAGCAGGTCACGGTGTACGGCCAGACCGAGGTGACGCGCGACCTGATGGAAGCGCGCACGGCCGAGGGGCTCACCACCATCTACAGCGCGGCGAACGTCAGCCTGCACGACTTCGATTCGGGCAAGCCGCGCGTGCGCTACGAGAAAGACGGCCAGACGCACGAGATCGAATGCGACTTCATCGCCGGCTGCGACGGCTACCACGGCGTGAGCCGCGCGAGCGTGCCGGCCGATACGATCCACACCTACGAGAAGGTCTACCCCTTCGGCTGGCTCGGCGTGCTGGCCGACGTGCCGCCGGTGTCGCACGAGCTGATCTACGCCAACACCGAACGCGGCTTCGCGCTGTGCAGCATGCGCAGCGCCACGCGCAGCCGCTACTACGTGCAGGTGCCCACCGAAGAGCGCGTGGAGAACTGGAGCGACGAGGCCTTCTGGAACGAACTGCGCGCGCGCCTCGACCCCGAAGCGCGCGAACGGCTGGTGACGGGACCTTCACTCGAGAAAAGCATTGCACCGCTGCGCAGCTTCGTCGCCGAGCCGATGCGCTTCGGTTCGCTGTTCCTGGCGGGTGACGCAGCGCACATCGTGCCGCCGACGGGCGCCAAGGGGCTGAACCTGGCAACTGCCGACGTGGGCTATCTCTCACGCGCTTTCGAAATCTTCTACAGCGAGAAGTCGGCCTCGGCGCTGGACCGCTACTCCGACCTCTGCCTGCGCCGCGTCTGGAAGGCCGAGCGCTTCTCGTGGTGGTTCACCTCTCTGATGCACCAATTTCCGGAAACGGGCGCCTTCGGCCAGAAGATCCAGGAGGCCGAGCTCGACTACCTGGTGCATTCGACCGCTGCCTCCACCGCGCTGGCGGAGAACTACGTCGGCCTGCCGCTGGAAGATTTCTAGGCGGCCGCCGAAACGGTACGCCCTTCGAGCGTGGCCTTCATGGCCGCACCGCCCTGCTCCATCATCGGCCCGATGTAGGCCGCCATGGCGTCGGGCAGCACGTCGGTGATCCAGACGAAGCGCGAACGGCCCGCACCTTCCTCGAACACCTGCGCCGTTGCGTGGTGATGCGCGGCCTGCCCTCCGGTGACGATGTAGGCCAACCGGCGATGAGCGTCGTCGATGCCTACCAGCACCTCGCGCGCCACAAGACCGTTGGCGAAGGTGAGGATGCGGGCACCCTCGGCGTCGATGGTGCAGCCGGTGAGAAAGCCCGGCGCGAGCCGCGTATGCACCGCGCTGAAGTCGCGCAGCGCGTCCCACACATGGGCTGCATCCGCCTCGACGATGAATTCCTTGTAGACCGTGGCCATGGCAAACCTCGCTTCAGGGGCAGACAGCTTCGACGTTGTTGCCGTCGGGATCGATGAGAAACGCCGCGTAGTAGGTCGGGCTGTAGTCCGGCCGCGGGCCCGCGCCGCCGTTGTCGGTGCCGCCTGCTTTCAGGCCGGCCTTGTGAAAGGCGGCCACGGCCTCGTGGTTCGGCGCGCGGAAGGCGATGTGGGTGCCGGGCCCTTTCGCGCCCTTGGCCGCGTAGAGCCACAGCGCGGGCTCGTCAGCCGGGCCGATGCCCGCATAGCTGTCGTCATGCGGGCCCGGCACATGGCCGAGCGGCGCGAGCGCAGCTTCGTAGAAGCGGCGGCTCGCGGCGAGGTCTTTGACTTTCAGTCCGATGTGGTCGTACATGATGGCTTCCTGCTCGATGGATGGATCAGGCGGTCATCATGGAAGAGCGCGGCAATGCGGTCTTGGAAAATCTTGCGGTCGCCCTGGGCCGCCTTGCGGAAGCTGCCCGGCGATACACCAGCGGCGCGGTGAAAGGTGCGCACGAAATTGCTGAGGTCGGCAAAGCCCACGTCGAGCGCGACCTCGGTCACGGGCCGGCTGTCGTCGTCGGCCAGCAGGCGCGCGGCATGCCGGAGGCGCGAGCGCACGAGGTACTGATGCGGCGTGACGCCCAGCACCTGCGAGAACAGCCGCAGGAAATGGAAGGAGCTCAGGCCGGCCTCGGCGGCCGCTCCGTCGAGGCCTATGTCGTGCTGCGAGTGGGCGTCGATCCACATCGCGGCATCGACCGCGCGGCGGCGATCACGTGCCACAGCGACGGGCGCGGTCTTGGGCTTGGTCTGATCGGACACAACTTCGACGAAGCGGCTCGCGAACCACATGCCCAGTTCATCCAGGCCCACGTCGCTCTGCCCATCGGCCGCAGCCTGCGCGAGCTCGCCGATGACCACGAGCTCGGCCAGGGGCGGCAGGCCGCCGGTGCGCCAGGTTTTCTGGTCGCCGCCGATCAGGTCAACGAAACCCCGCGACAGGTGAAAGGCCAGGCACTCGTCGCCGCAGACGTGGTGATCGTGCGTGCAGACATATTCATCGCCCGGACAGCCGACCAACACCGAACCGGCGACCAGCTCGTAGGCATGGCCGCGCGTGCGGTAGCCGAAGCTGCCCTTGCGCACATACGAGACCGAATAGCCCTCGTGCAGCTCGGTGAAGGGCTGCGCGTCGGGGCCCGCGTCGCAGCGGTAGCTGGAGACGCGGATCGGGTCGGTCTGCAGTTCGGTGGTGACGAGCATGGCCGGCGCCTTTCTGTCCCACGGAAACGATTGCTCAATCGACCGTTTGCATGGCCTGCCACACGCGTGCAGGGCTCAGCGGCATGTGCAGGCGCGGAGCACGCGTGGCCAGGCCGTTGCGCGCAAAGGCGTCGGCCACCGCATTCACGATGGCCGGCGTGGCGCCGATGGTGCCGAGCTCGCCCACGCCCTTCACGCCCAGCGGGTTGTTCTTGCACGGCGTCGATTCGTCCATCTCCATGTTGAACATGGTGTCGACGATGTCGGCGCGCGGGGCCGCGTAGTCCATCAGGCTGCCGGTGACGGGCTGGCCGGTTTCGTGGTCATACACCACCTGCTCGTACAGCGCCTGCCCGATGCCCTGCACCGCACCGCCTTCGAGCTGGCCGCGCACGATCATCGGGTTGATGACGCGGCCCACGTCGTTGACCGAGCTGTAGGCCACCACGCTGATTTCGCCGGTGGGCGGATCGATCTCGATCTCGCAGATGTGGCAGCCGTTGGGCCAGGTCGGGCCGGCCACGGTGCTGGTGGAGTCGACGAAGATTTCGCGCTCGGGCTGCTTGGCGGCGAGCGCGAAGAGGTCGAGCTCGAGGTCAGTGCCGGCCACGTTGAAGACGCCGCGGCTGTACACGATGTCGTCGATGGAAGCCTCGAACTCCTGCGCGGCCAGTTCGCGCGCCTTGTCGATGGTGCGCTCGGCGCCGATGCGCACGGCCGAGCCGCCGGTGAACAGCGAGCGCGAGCCGGCGCTGCCGAAGCCGTCGCCGCGATCGGTGTCGCCAAGCACCACGCGCACCTTCTCGATGGGCACGCCGAAGGCATCGACGGCCAGTTGAGCCAGCGAGGTCGCAATGCCCTGCCCCATGGCATTGACGGCGGAGAACACCTCGATCACGCCATCTGCCTGCACCGAGACCGTGACGCGCTCTTCGAACACGTTGCCGCCGGTCCATTCGAGAAACGTGGCGATGCCCAGGCCGCGGTGCTTTCCCTTGCTGGCCGACTCGGCCGCGCGGGTCTCGAAGCCCTGCCAGTCGGCGAGCGTCAGCGCCTGGTCCATCACCGACTCGAAGTTGCCGGTGTCGTAGGTCTGCGCCATCGGGTTCTTGTACGGCATCTGCTCGGGGCGGATGAAATTGCGGCGGCGCAGCACGATGCGGTCGATGCCGGTCTGGCGCGCGGCCTCGTCCATCAGCCGCTCGATGGTGAAGATGGCCTCAGGGCGGCCAGCGCCGCGGTAGGCGCCGGTGGGCGCGGTGTTGGTGAGCACCGCCTTGAAATGGAAGTCGATGGTCTGGATGTCGTAGACGCTGGTCTGCACCCAGGGGCCGATCAGCAGCTGGATCGCGACGCCGGTGCCGGTGGCGTACGCGCCCACGTTGGCAAGGGTCTTGATGCGCAGGGCCAGGATCTTGCCGCTGGCGTCGAGTGCCATTTCGGCACGCGCCTCGATGTCGCGGCCGTGTGCGCTCGAGAGAAATTCCTCGCTGCGGTCGGCCACCCACTTCACCGGCCGGCTGACTTGCAGCGCGGCGAAGGCGACGGCGATGTCTTCGGGATAGGCGCCGGTCTTCATGCCGAAGCCTCCGCCGACGTCGCCCACCACCACGCGCACCTTTTCCTTGGCAAGGCCGATGGCGGCGCAGACGGAATCGCGAACGCCGGAGGGCATCTGCGTGCTCATGCGGATCATGAGGCGGCCGGTTTCGCCGTCGCGCACCGCGAGCACGGAGCGCGGCTCGATCGTGAGGGCGACCACGCGCTGGTTGTTCACGTCGAGCGCAACCACATGGCTGGCCTTGGCGAAGGCGGCGATCGCGGCCTCGCTGCTGCCGTGGCGCATTTCGGCGGCTACGTTGCCGGAGGCTTCTTCGCACAACTGCGGGGCACCGTCGGCGGTGGCGCTTGCGAGGTCGACCACCATGGGCAGGTCTTCGTAGTCGACCACGATGGCTTCGGCCGCATCGCGGGCCTGCTGCACCGTGTCGGCCACCACGGCGGCCACTGCCTCGCCGACGAAGCGCGTGCGCTCATGCGCGATGGCGTAGCGCGGCGGGCTGGCGCTGTCGCTGCCGTCTGCGCGCTTGAAGCCCGCGGCGCCCGGCATGGGCTTGACGCCGGCCTGGGCCATTTCCGCGCCCGTGATCACGCGCAGCACGCCGGGCATGGCGGCGGCGGCACTGGTGTCGATCGAGACAATGCGTGCGTGCGGGTAGGAGGATCGGAGGAAAACGAGATGCGCCTGATCGGGGAGCGTGACGTCGTCGGTGTAGCGGCCGGCGCCTGACAGCAGGCTTTCGTCTTCGAGGCGGCGCACCGCCTGGCCGCTGCCGAAGCGCGTGGGATTGGGTTCAGTGGTCAACGTACGTGGTCCTCTTGTGCTCATCCCCGGCGTATGTGCGGGCCTGCCTGATTTGCGTGGGTCTGCGAATGCAAGCTGCGCACTATAGGGTTTCCGGCGGGTTTTGTGGTGCCGTGGCGTGTGAGCCGAACCCTTGTGGCGGTGTCGGCTGTGTGCGATTTTCGCCCAACTGGAGTGGAATTTGCGAAGCCGTGTATACCTACGCCCATGCGACAACTGCCCTGGCTCGAACCCGGAGATGCCTTGCCCGATCCTGCATCGGCCTGGGGTATGGCCGACCCCGTACCCGGCCTGCTGGCGGCCGGTGGCGCACTCGATGTCGATACTTTGATGCAGGCGTATGGCAACTGCGTCTTTCCTTGGTTCAGCGAGGACCAGCCGATCCTCTGGTGGAGCCCGGACCCTCGCATGGTGCTGCAGGTGGCGCAGTTCAAGCTGCATCGCTCGCTTCGCAAGACCCTGACGCGCTTTGCACAGACGCCGGGTTGCGAGGTGCGCATCGACCACGATTTCGCGGCCGTCATCAAGGCCTGTTCGGGCTCTCCGCGCGTGGGCCAGTCAGGCACGTGGATCGTGCCGGACATGGTGCAGGCCTATACGAATTTGCACCGCGCCGGCCATGCCCACAGTGTCGAAACCTGGATCGACGGCGAACTCGCGGGCGGGCTTTACTGCGTTTCGCTGGGCCGCGCGGTGTTCGGCGAGTCGATGTTCACCCGCCGGCCGGACGCTTCGAAGATCGCGCTGGCCGCGCTGGTGTCGCTGTGCCGGCATTCCGGCGTGCAGATGATCGACTGCCAGCAGAACACCGCCCACCTCGCAAGCCTCGGCGCCCACGAGATGGCGCGCAAACGCTTCGTCGCGCACGTGGCCAGGGCGCGACAACAAGAGGGCCCACGGTGGCGATTCGACCCCGTATACTGGTCCGAACTCCTTTCCGCGCGACCTCTTTCCCCGACGTGACGCACCTCAAGGACCTCCCGCTTCACACGCTGCAGTTCTACGCGACGGCGCCCTACCCCTGCAGCTATCTGCCGGACCGGCAGGCCCGCTCGCAAGTGGCCACGCCCAGCCACCTGATCCACAACGACGCTTATTCCGACCTGGTGCTCAGTGGGTTCCGGCGCAGCGGCATGTTCACCTACCGGCCCTATTGCGACGGCTGCCGCGCGTGCATCCCGCTGCGCGTGCTGGCCAACGACTTCCGTCCCACGCGAAGCCAGCGGCGTGCGGTGAAGCAGCATGCCGACCTGCAGGCGCGCGTGCTCAAGCTGTGCTTCATGCCCGAGCACTACCAGCTCTACCTGCGCTACCAGAACGGCCGCCACGCAGGAGGTGGCATGGACCACGACAGCATCGACCAGTACACGCAGTTCCTGCTGCAGAGCCGGGTCAACTCGCGGCTGGTGGAGTTCCGCGAAACGCTGCCCGACGGCAGTGCCGGGGCGCTCAAGATGGTGTCGATCCTCGACGTGCTGAACGATGGCATCTCGGCCGTCTACACCTTCTACGAACCCGAAACCAGCGCGGGCTACGGCACCTACAGCGTACTGTGGCAGATCGAACAGGCCCGCAAGCTGGGCCTGCCGCACGTCTACCTCGGGTACTGGATCGAGCACAGCCCGAAGATGAACTACAAGGCGCGCTTCTCCCCGCACGAAGTGTTGGTAGACGGACATTGGCAGGCGCCGGGCAATTTCACAAGGTAAAATGGCGCCCGGTCATCACCGCAAAGCGCCATGAGAAAAAACCAATCCGACATTCCCGCCGTCCCCGTGATCCAGGTGATCGAGCGCATGTTCGCGCTGATCGATGTCCTGGCATCCCGCGAGGAGGCCATTTCGCTGAAGGAGATCAGCGAAAAAACCGGGCTCCACCCGTCGACCACGCACCGCATCCTGAACGACTTGGCGGTTGGTCGCTTTGTCGATCGGCCCGAAGCCGGCAGCTACCGGCTGGGCATGCGCCTGCTGGAACTGGGCAACCTGGTCAAGGGCCGACTCAACGTGCGCGACGCCGCCCTGGGCCCGATGCGCGAGCTGCACAAGCTGACGCAGCAGCCCGTCAACCTGAGCATGCGCCAGGGCGACGAGATCGTGTACATCGAGCGCTCCTACAGCGAGCGCTCGGGCATGCAGGTGGTGCGCGCCATCGGCGGCCGAGCTGCCCTTCACCTCACCTCGACAGGCAAGCTCTTCCTGGCGGCGGACGATCCGCAGCGCGTGCGCAGCTACGCCACGCGCACAGGTCTGGCCGGCCATACGCGCAACAGCATCACCCAGTTGCCGGCACTGGAGCGCGAACTGTCGAAGGCGCGCCAGTACGGCATTGCCCGCGATAACGAAGAACTGGAGCTGGGCGTGCGCTGCATGGCCGCCGGCATCTACGACGACCAGGGCAAGCTGGTGGCGGGCCTGTCGATCTCCGCACCGGCTGACCGGCTGGACGAAGGCTGGCTACCCAAGCTGCAGGCCACGGCCAATGAAATCTCGGGCGCGCTGGGATTCAAGGACGGCACGGCTGCGACGCCGTCGCCTTCGGGCAGCACGCCGCCAGCAGGCGCCTGACCCGGGCCTATCCCCAAAAGCAAACAGGCCCTGTGAAGGGCCTGTTTTCGTTACAGCCTGCGGTTGACCAATCAGCCCGCGACCTGATACGCAGCATTGCGCGACGAAGCTGCCGGCGAACCGACGGAATGCGTAGCCTCAACCCAGCGGCGAACCCGCTCGGCATCTGCAATGCGGCTGAACTTGCCGGCCGAATCCAGGAACACCATGATCAGCTTGCGCCCGGCGACCTTCGCCTGCATCACAAGGCATTGGCCGGCCTCAGAGATGTAGCCCGTCTTCTGCACGCCGATTTCCCAATCGGGGCTCTTCACGAGGCGATTGGTGGTGTTGAACTGCAGCACGCGGTTGCCGACTTCGACCTGGTATTCCGGCGAGGTGGACAGCGAACGTACCGTGGCATCGGAATAGGCGGCATTGACCAGCAGCGCCAGATCTTGCGCGCTCGACTGGTTGCTGCTCGACAGGCCGGTGGGCTCGACGTAGCGCGTGTCCTTCATGCCGAGCATCTTGGCCTTGGCGTTCATGATGCTCACGAAAGTCGTCAGGCCACCCGGGTAGGTGCGGCCCAGCGCATGCGCGGCACGGTTTTCGCTCGACATCAGCGCCAGGTGCAGCAGTTCGCCGCGCGACAGCGTAGTGCCGACCGTCAGGCGCGAGCTGCTGCGCTTTTCGGTGTCGACGTCGTCCTGCGTGATGGTGATGAGCTCGTCGTTCGGCAGATGGGCTTCGCTGATGAGCAGGCCGGTCATGAGCTTGGTGAGCGACGCGATCGGCAGCACGGCGTGGTCGTTCTTGCTGAACAGCACTTCGTGCGTGTCCTGGTCGATGACCAGCGCGACGCTCGACTTCAGGTCGAGTACGTCTTCGGTGCCATGCAGGCCGGCCATCTGGCCGAAGGATTGGCGGGGGGGCGCCTCGACGACGCGAACCACCGAGCGGCGCTGCACGGCCACCACGGTCTTGCCATTTCTCTTGTGGATGGTGGCCACGACATTGCGGCCACCGCGAACGACCTTCTCGGCGCGCTCACTCTTCTCGGCACGGCCGCCGCGCTTGGCGACAACAACGGGCACGGGACCGCGCGCGGTTTTGGACGAAGCGGCGTTGCGCTTTACCTCGACCGGCACCGGACCCTTCGCCTTCTTGGCGACTGTGGTCTTGGCGGCAGCGGGCTTTTCTTTCTTGGCTGCTTGGGCGCCAGGCAGCAAAAACGCCGTGGCGCACAGCGCGACGGCGATGAATTTGAACGCGGGTAGAAACCGCTGGCTGGAAACTCGGCGTAGACGGGCTTCGGGCATTAATAAATCTCCAGCGGCGACAAACGAGGACCGCAGTGTATCCAAATCAAAAAAAGCACGCAATATCAGTTACTTGCATCCTCTTCTTCAATCGAATACCAAGGATCGCCTGAAAACCTAACCTTGTGCCGCAACTCTCTCAGCTTGGCTCTGTAACTTATTGAGCGCACTCAAATAAGCCTTTGCCGAAGCAACCACGATGTCCGGGTCTGCACCCACACCGTTGACCACCCGCCCTGCGTTTTGTAACCGGACTGTAACTTCTCCTTGGCTTTCCGTCGAGCCACTGATGGCATTTACAGAGTAAAGAACCATCTCGGCGCCGCTCTTGACATGCGACTCGATGGCCTTCAGGGAAGCATCAACCGGGCCATTCCCGTCGGATTCGCCGGTGACTTCCTTGCCCTGGACGGTGAACACGACCTTCGCCTGGGGGCGCTCGCCGGTTTCGCTGTGCTGGGAGAGAGAGACGAAAGCAAACTGCTCACCAACGTTCGACACCTCTTCCGCGCTGACGAGCGCGAGGATGTCCTCGTCGAAAATTTCGGACTTGCGGTCGGCCAACTCCTTGAAGCGCAGGAACGCGGCGTTGATGTCGCTTTCGCTGGCCATGGTCACGCCCAACTCCTGCAGGCGCTGCTTGAAGGCATTGCGGCCGCTGAGCTTGCCCAGCACGATCTTGTTGGCCGTCCAGCCCACATCCTCGGCACGCATGATCTCGTAGGTGTCGCGCGCCTTGAGCACGCCATCCTGGTGAATGCCCGAGGCGTGCGCGAAGGCATTGGCGCCCACCACCGCCTTGTTGGGCTGCACCACGAAGCCGGTGGTCTGGCTGACCATGCGGCTCGCGGCCACGATGTGCTGCGTGTCGATCCTGAGGTCGAGCCCGAAGTAGTCCTTGCGGGTCTTCACCGCCATGACGACTTCTTCGAGAGAGCAGTTGCCCGCGCGCTCGCCCAGGCCGTTGACGGTGCATTCGACCTGGCGCGCGCCGCCGATCTTCACGCCGGCCAGCGAGTTGGCCACGGCCATGCCGAGGTCGTTGTGGCAATGCACCGACCAGATCGCCTTGTCGCTGTTGGGAATGCGCTCGCGCAGCATCTTGATGAAGTTGCCGTAGAGCTCGGGAATGGCGTAGCCGACGGTGTCGGGCACGTTGATGGTGGTGGCACCCTCGTTGATCACGGTTTCGAGCACGCGGCACAGGAAGTCCGGGTCGCTGCGATAGCCGTCTTCTGGGCTGAACTCCACGTCGGCCATCTGGTTGCGCGCGAAGCGCACGGCCAGCTTGGCCTGTTCATGCACCTCGTCGGGCGACATGCGCAGCTTCTTTTCCATGTGAAGCGGCGACGTTGCGATGAAGGTGTGGATGCGCCCGCGGGCCGCGCCCTTCAGGGCTTCGGCCGCACGTGCGATGTCGCGGTCGTTGGCGCGCGAGAGGCCGCACACCGTCGAGTCCTTGATGGTATTGGCAATCGCCTTCACGGCCTCGAAGTCGCCGTTCGAGCTGGCGGGAAAGCCAGCCTCGATGACGTCGACCTTCAGCCGCTCCAGCAGCTTGGCAATGCGCAGTTTCTCGTCGCGCGTCATCGAGGCGCCGGGCGATTGCTCGCCGTCGCGCAGGGTGGTGTCGAAAATAATAAGTTGGTCGGTCATCGTGGGTCTCCGTTGTTCATCCCCCACGCGCACCCGACCAAGGTCGGCGCGGCAGCGTCAGGCGACTTCAACCGCTGATTGTGCTCCGTGCGCGCCCCGGGTCCGTGCACGCTGCACGCCCGAAACAATCGCTTTCAGCGACGCCGTGATCACGTTCGCATCGATGCCCACACCGAACAGCGTCTGGCTTTCGTCGACGCGCAGTTCCAGATAGGCCACCGCCTTGGCGTCGGCACCTGCGCCGATGGCGTGCTGGTGGTAGTCCATCACGCGCACCGTGTGGCCAGTGGCCTTGCTCAGTGCCTGCGTGAAGGCATCGATGGGGCCATTGCCGCGGCCTTCGATGGCGTGGACTTCAGCATCCCACGGCAGATCGCCGCGCAGAACCACGGAAGCGTTGGCGCCCTCGCCTTCTTCCTCGATCACACGATTCTGCAAAGACTGCGCGGTTTCGATGCCGTACTCGCGCACGAACAGCTGCCAGAGGTCAGCGGCCGTGAGTTCCTTGCCGGCGACGTCCATCACGCGCTGCACGGTCTGCATGAACTCCATCTGCAGGCGGCGCGGCATCTCGATGCCGTATTCGCTCTCGAGCAGATAAGCCATGCCGCCCTTGCCGGACTGACTGTTAACGCGGATCACGGCTTCATAGCTGCGGCCTACGTCCTTCGGATCGATGGGGAGGTAAGGCATGTCCCAGATGTCGCCTTCCTTGCGCGCGGCGAAGGCCTTCTTGATCGCATCCTGGTGCGAGCCTGAGAACGAGGTGTAGACGAGGTCACCTACATACGGATGGCGCGGATGTACCGGGATCTGGTTGCAATGCTCGACCGTGGCGCGGATCTCGTCGATGTTCGAAAAATCGAGCTCGGGCGAAACGCCCTGCGTGTAGAGGTTGAGCGCAACATTCACGAGATCGAGGTTGCCGGTGCGCTCGCCATTGCCGAACAGGCAGCCTTCGATGCGCTCGGCGCCGGCCATCAAGGCCAGTTCACCGGCGGCGGTGCCTGTGCCGCGGTCGTTGTGCGGATGCACGCAAAGCACGATGGAGTCGCGGCGCGCGAGGTTACGGTGCATCCACTCGATCATGTCCGCGAAGATGTTCGGCGTGGAATGCTCGACCGTGGTTGGCAGGTTGACGATGCACTTGCGCTGCGGCGTAGGCGCCCAGACTTCTGTCACCGCATCGACCACGCGCTTCGAGAACACGACGTCGGTGCCCGAGAACATTTCGGGCGAGTACTGGAAGGTCCACTGCGTGTTCGGCTGCTTGGCGGCGAACTCATTGAACATGCGCGCGTGGCTGCTCGCGAGTTCGACGATCTGGTCTTCGTCCATGTTGAGCACCACGCGGCGCATCACGGGCGCGACGGCGTTGTAGAGGTGCACGATGGCGCGCGGAGCACCCTGCAGCGATTCGAAGGTGCGGGCGATGAGGTGGTCGCGCGCCTGCGTCAGCACCTGGATCGTCACGTCGTCGGGAATGCGGTCTTCCTCAATGAGCTTACGCACGAAGTCGAATTCGACCTGCGAAGCCGAAGGAAAGCCGACTTCGATTTCCTTGAAGCCGATGGCCACGAGGGTCTCGAACATGCGCATCTTGCGAGCGATGTCCATGGGCTCGACCAACGCCTGGTTGCCATCGCGCAGGTCGGTCGACAGCCAGATCGGCGCCTTGGTCAGCACGGCATCGGGCCAGGTGCGGTCCTTGAGGCCGATCGGGGCGAATGCACGGTATTTGCTTTGAGGTTGCTTGAGCATGTCGATTTCTCTGAGATGGTTGGTGATCAACCAGCAACCCCAAAAACAAACGGCCCGTTGCTGGTGCGAACGGGCCGTGGTGAGGGATTTGCGCGTGCGCTACCGTCTCCGCCCGTGAGGGAGGGCTAGTAGGGCCAGCAGCGAAATCTTGGTCATGAGGGTTGCGAATGTAGCACAAGCCACCGGGTCAGTTGTGCAGACCCCGTTCGTCGGGCTCTTCCGTCGAGGTGCTGATCACACTGACCGGCTGACCCTTGGCCTTGCGCCACGCATAGACCACGTAGCCGCTCAGGCCGTAGATGACGAACAGGCTGAACAGCACAGTCGGCGGATGGATGTTGATGACGGCAATGCCCAGCGCGATCAGCACGATCACCGCGAAAGGCACGCTCTTCTTCATCTGGATGTCCTTGAAGCTGTAGAACGGCGCGTTGGTGACCATCGTGAGACCCGCGTACAGCGTGAAGCCGAAAGTGACCCAGGTGATCTGCGTCCACGAGAGATACAGCACCTCGCCGCCGCGCTTGCCCCACTCGTTCACAAGCCAGATGAAGCCCGCCACGAGCGCAGCGGCCGCGGGCGACGGCAGACCCTGGAACCAGCGCTTGTCGACCACGCCGGTGTTGACGTTGAAGCGCGCGAGCCGCAGCGCCGCGCAGGCGCAGTACACGAAGGCCGCAATCCAGCCCCAGCGACCCAGGCCCTTGAGCGACCATTCGTAGGCGATGAGCGCGGGCGCCGCACCGAACGACACCATGTCGGACAGCGAATCCATCTGCTCGCCGAACGCGCTCTGTGTATTCGTCATGCGGGCCACGCGCCCATCCAGGCTGTCGAGCACCATCGCGGCGAACACACCGAGCGCCGCGAGGTCGAAGCGCGCGTTCATGGCCATCACGACAGAATAGAACCCGCCGAACAGCGCCGCCAGCGTGAACAGGTTCGGCAGGATGTAGATGCCTTTGCGGCGTTTGCGCGGCTGCACATCGTCGGGGAGCGTGTCGTCATGCATTGAATTTGCCTCCGTCCCTCATGGGCACTGCGCGAGCAGCTATCCATTCGATAGCATCTTGATCTTTGAATCGCATGGCTCGCAGTGTAGTTCAGGGGCTGCGTCGCCCCCGTCAAACAAAAGGGCCACCGCAACGGGTGGCCCTTGGGAAACGGGTGCCGAAGCACCCTCGCGGTCCGCAGATCAGTTGCGGGTCTGGTCGACCAGCTTGTTCTTCTTGATCCAGGGCATCATCGCGCGCAGCTTTTCGCCGACGACTTCGATCTGATGCTCGGAGTTCAGGCGGCGGCGGCTGATCAGCGTCGGAGCGCCGGCAGCGTTTTCCAGCACGAAGCTCTTGGCGTATTCGCCGGTCTGGATGTCCTTCAGCACTTGCTTCATGACCTTCTTGGTCTCTTCGGTCACGACGCGCGGGCCGGTGACGTACTCGCCGTATTCGGCGTTGTTCGAGATCGAGTAGTTCATGTTGGCGATGCCGCCTTCATAGATCAGGTCGACGATCAGCTTCAGTTCGTGCAGGCATTCGAAGTACGCCATTTCGGGCGCGTAGCCGGCTTCCACGAGCGTTTCGAAACCAGCCTTGATCAGCTCGACAGTGCCGCCACACAGAACCGCTTGTTCGCCGAACAGGTCGGTCTCGGTTTCTTCGCGGAAGTTGGTCTCGATGATGCCGGCCTTGCCGCCGCCGTTGGCGGTGGCATAGCTCAGCGCGAGGTCACGCGCCTTGCCGGTCTTGTCCTGGTGCACGGCCACGAGGTGGGGCACGCCGCCACCTTGGGTGTACGTGCTGCGCACGGTGTGGCCAGGGGCCTTGGGGGCAACCATCCACACATCGAGGTCGGCGCGGGGCTGAACGAAGCCGTAGTGCACGTTGAAGCCGTGTGCGAAGACCAGCGAAGCGCCTTCCTTGATGTTCGGTGCGACGTCGTTCTTGTAGACGTTGGCGATCTGCTCGTCGGGCAGCAGGATCATCACGACGTCGGCGGCCTTCACGGCGTCGGCGACTTCAGCGACCTTCAGGCCGGCCTTCTCGACCTTGGGCCACGAAGCACCACCCTTGCGCAGGCCGACCACGACCTTGACGCCGCTGTCGTTCAGGTTCTGCGCGTGCGCATGGCCTTGCGAGCCATAACCGATGATTGCCACCGTCTTGCCCTTGATGAGGCTCAGGTCCGCGTCTTTGTCGTAGTAAACCTTCATGTGTATCTCTCCTAAAAAATCTCGAGCACCCGTAGCGGGATGCATTTCACTCAGAGGCCGGAGGAATTCCGGTCCTTCATTTGCTGGTTGATGGACACGAGGCTGTCGTGGATGCGGAACAGCACGATGAGCAATTCACTGTAGATGCGAACGCCAATGGTGCCGAAGATCAGGACCGTGAAAGCCGGCAGGTACTGGCGCTGGTACAGCGCCGCCACCGCCAGGACGATCACACCCAGCAGGCCGAGAAAGTAGAGCCCCCGGACGATCGCCGGGGTCACCATCTTGTCGAAACCGAGCAGACCTCGCATCACTCTTGCCTCATGTGTGGATGAACGTATGAACTGAGGGCGCTTTCACCCTCCTACACGCGCAGGATGCGCTCGCCGCGCCCGATGCCGCTGGCACCGGTACGGACTGTCTCGAGGATAGCGCTACGTTCGATCGCTTCAAGAAAAGCGTCGTTCTTGCCGTGGTCGCCGGTGAGTTCGATGGTGTAGCTCTTATCGGTCACGTCGATGATGCGGCCGCGGAAAATTTCTGCCATGCGCATCATTTCCTCGCGCTCCTTGCCGACCGCGCGCACCTTCACCATCATGAGTTCGCGTTCGGTGTAGGCGCCTTCGGTCAGGTCTACGACCTTCACCACTTCGATCAGGCGGTTCAGGTGCTTGGTGATCTGCTCGATCACGTCGTCGGAACCGGTGGTAACGATGGTCATGCGCGAGAGGCTTGCGTCCTCCGTGGGCGCCACCGTGAGCGATTCGATGTTGTAGCCACGGGCCGAGAAAAGGCCCACCACGCGGGAAAGAGCACCCGGCTCGTTTTCCAGCAGCACTGCAATGATGTGTTTCATGTTTGCGTGACTCCTCTTTTCGCCGCCCTCCCCCGCGCACGGTAATGCGCGGGCTCGGCGAGCAATAGATTCGTCAGTAAAGAGTTGAGCGAATGTTCCGCGGATCAGAGATCTTCGGAACCCAACAGCATTTCGGTGATGCCCATGCCGGCCTTCACCATCGGGAACACGTTTTCGGTGGGATCGGTGCGGAAGTCCATGAACACCGTGCGGTCCTTGAGCTTGCGTGCTTCGCGCAGCGCGGGCTCCACGTCTTGTGGACGCTCGATCAGCATGCCGACGTGGCCATAGGCCTCGGCGAGCTTCACGAAGTTGGGCAGTGCATCCATGTAGCTGTGGCTGTAGCGGCCGGAGTATTCGATCTCCTGCCACTGGCGCACCATGCCCAGGTAGCGGTTGTTGAGCGAGCAGATCTTGATCGGCGTGTTGTATTGCAGGCAGGTGGAGAGTTCCTGGATGCACATCTGCACCGAGCCTTCGCCGGTGATGGTGAACACTTCCGAATCGGGCTTCGCGAGCTTGATGCCCATGGCGTAGGGAATGCCCACGCCCATGGTGCCCAGGCCGCCCGAGTTGATCCAGCGGCGTGGCTCGTCGAAGCGGTAGTACTGCGCAGCCCACATCTGGTGCTGACCCACGTCCGACGTGATGTACGCGTCGGCGTCCTTGGTCATGTTCCAGAGGGTCTCGACCACGTACTGCGGCTTGATCACGTCCTTGTTGCCGCGGTCGTACTTCAGGCAGTCGCGCGAGCGCCAGGCCTCGATGGTCTTCCACCAGTCGGACAGAGCGCCTGCATCGGGCTTGGTGGTGCTCTCGCGGATCATCGAGATCAGCTCGGTGAGCACGTCCTTCACGTCGCCGACGATCGGGATGTCGACCTTCACGCGCTTGGAGATGCTCGACGGGTCGATGTCGATGTGGATGATCTTGCGTTCGTTCTGCGCGAAGTGCTTGGGATTGCCGATCACGCGGTCGTCGAAGCGCGCCCCCACGGCCAGCAGCACGTCGCAGTTCTGCATCGCGTTGTTGGCTTCGATGGTGCCGTGCATGCCCAGCATGCCCAGGAACTTGCGGTCGCTCGCCGGATAGGCGCCCAGGCCCATCAGCGTGTTGGTGACCGGGTAGCCGAGCATGTCGACCAGCGTGCGCAGTTCATTGCAGGCGTTGCCCAGAAGCACGCCGCCGCCGGTGTAGATGTACGGACGCTTGGCAGCCAGCAGCAGTTGCAGCGCCTTGCGGATCTGGCCGCCGTGACCCTTGCGCACCGGGTTGTACGAGCGCATCTCGACCTTGTCGGGATAGCCGGTGTACGGGACCTTCTTGAACGAAACGTCCTTGGGCACGTCCACCACCACGGGGCCCGGACGGCCGCTGCGTGCGATGTGGAAGGCCTTCTTCATCGTCATGGCCAGATCCTTCGGATCCTTGACGAGGAAGTTGTGCTTGACGATGGGGCGGGTGATGCCGACCGTGTCGCATTCCTGGAAGGCGTCAAGGCCGATGGCAGCCGTTGGCACCTGGCCCGAGATGATCACCATCGGGATGGAGTCCATGTACGCCGTCGCGATGCCGGTGACCGCATTGGTCAGGCCGGGACCGGAAGTGACCAGTGCCACGCCGACTTCGCCGGTGGCGCGTGCGTAGCCGTCGGCCGCGTGAACGGCGGCCTGCTCGTGGCGCACCAGCACGTGCTGGATGGTGTCCTGCTTGTAGAACGCGTCGTAGATGTAGAGAACCGCGCCGCCGGGGTAACCCCAGACGTACTGGACGCCTTCGGCCTGCAGTGCCTTGACCAGCACTTCAGCGCCCATGAGTTCTTGCGTCGGGTTGCCGGCGCCTGAGGACGCGGCTGCTGCGGAAACGATTTCCGCTTTGGAGATTTCCATGATCAACCTTTGTTTATTTCGGGAACGAAATACCTTGGGTGCCCCTTGCCAACCCTTGTGAGGTCGCGCCAGGACTTGAGGCCAAAGCCATGAGCGGACTGATGTTCCGCCGGACCGTGACCCGTTTGCCTTTTGACTTGCAGGGCGGATTATGACATTTCCGGGCGTTCAGATTCGCTTCAGCTGCCTTGTAAAGCTACAAAGGCATAATCCGCGGCGGTAAACATACGCGATCGCTAGACCCTCTTCCCCACGCGGCGCGCTCTGCGCGCCCCCTCTCGCTTGGCCACTGAACAAGAACTCTCCGACTTCCTGAAAAGCGTTGAACGACGCGCTTTCAAGCGCTCGGTCTACCACGTGCGGGATGAAGAAGCGGCCCTCGATATCGTGCAGGACAGCATGATGAAGCTGGCGCAGCACTACGGCGACAAGCCCGCGGCCGAACTGCCGATGCTGTTCCAGCGCATCCTGTCGAACTGCACGCTCGACTGGTTCCGCCGCCAGAAAACCCGGCGCGCCCTTTTCTCCAACCTCAGCGATTTCGACTCGGTCGACGACGACGGAGATTTCGACCTGCTGGAGAACTTCGTCTCGCCGACCGACTCTAGGGAATCGGAGAGCGCCGAAGACACGACCCGCCGCGCCCAGGTCTTCCACGAGATCGAGGAACAGATCGCAGCACTGCCGGGCCGTCAACGCGAGGCTTTCCTGATGCGTTACTGGGAGGAAATGGACGTCGCAGAGACGGCCGCTGCGATGGGCTGCTCCGAGGGCAGCGTCAAAACCCATTGCTCGCGAGCCGTTCACGCTCTGAGCAAGGCGCTCAAGGCCAAGGGAATATCGCTATGAACACTAAGGTTCCAACCTCAACATCCACCACCGCCGAAGACCAGTTCGGCCAGCGTCTGGTTGCCCGCCTTTCGGCCGGCAATCGAGAGCTGCCGCACGACATCGGCGAGCGGCTGCGCGTGGCGCGAGCGCAGGCCGTTTCCGCGCGCAAGCAGCCCCCGCAGTTGCGGACTGCGCCTGTGGTGGTGCAGTCGGGCCACACGCTCACACTGGGTGGAAGCTGGTGGACCCGCATCGGCTCCGTGGTGCCGTTGATTGCGCTTGTGGCGGGCCTGATCACCATCAGCGTGATGCAGGACGACGACCGCGCCAGCGAGTTGGCCGAAGTGGATTCCGCGCTGCTGACGGGCGACCTGCCGCCCGCTGCCTACACCGACCCCGGTTTTGCCCAATTCCTGAAGGCCGACAGCGCCTCCGACTGATTTTTCATCGACCGAATGCGACGCCGCTCCACCCCCAGCGCAAACACCCCCCGCCCGTTGCGCCCGCTCCCGGCGGGCGCAGTCGTTTGGGCAGGTGCGCTTGCAGTCGCAGCCTTCAGCCTCACGCTCGCCTGCGCCCAGCCGCCCTCCGAAGCAGCCGCCAAGGCTGCGGCGGGCCCGGCTTCGGCGAGCTCCGCGTCAGCCACCAGCCCCAAGGCCATCTCGACGACCAAGCCGCTCTGGAGCGAACTCACGGCCGAGCAGCAGCAAGCCCTGAAGCCGCTGAACGCTCACTGGAACACGCTGAACGTCGGGCAAAAGAAAAAGTGGCTGGCGCTGTCGCGCAACTTCGCGAGCATGTCGGCGGACGAACAGACCACCCTTCACAGCCGCATGATCGAATGGACCGCCCTGAGCAATCAGCAGCGCGCCCAGGCCCGCCTGAACTTCGCCGAGGTCAAGCGCATTCCGCCTGACGAGCGCAAGGTCAAATGGGAGCAGTACCAGGCCTTGAGCGAGGAAGAAAAGCGCAAGCTCGCGGAACGCGCCCCACCCAAGCCACGCGGTGCCGCCATTCCTGTGCGGCCGGTCTCGTCCCAGAAGCTCGTGCCGGTGCCGGCCGTCACCCCCGGCGTACAACACACGCCCAGGATTTTGCTGGCCCCGCCGCCCGCCCCCGCTGCCACGCCGGCCACGATCATGGTGGCATCGCCGCCGGAGCGCGTGCCCGCAGCGACGACGCCGGCGGTTTCCATCCTCCCCGCCGCGCCAGCCCCGTCCAGCATCGCTTCTCCACCGGTTCCGGCCGAAGCCCAGGTGCCCGCGCCGTCGTCGGCAGCCGAGCCATCCTCCCCCGCCCCCTGATCCCAAGGCTTCGATGGTTTCCAGCTCTCCCGAGGCTTCGGGCCCCGATCAGCCCGCCTCGCCGATCTCTCCTGCAGCCAGCGCTCCTGTTTCGATAGTGCCCGGCCTCTGGCGCCGCATGGCCTGCTGGCTCTACGAGGGCATGCTGCTGTTTGCGGTGGTGTTCGTTTCGGGCTGGCTCTTCAGCACGCTTGGTCAGATGCGCGACGCCATGGATTCGCGCCGCCATCTATTTCAGGCTTTTCTTTTCGTGGTGTTCGGCGTGTACTTCGTCTGGTTCTGGACCAAAGGCCAGACCCTCGCCATGAAAACCTGGAACATCCGCATCGTCGACGCGCACGGCCAGCCCATCAGCCAACGCCGTGCGCTGGCGCGCTACCTGCTGAGCTGGGTCTGGTTCCTACCGCCGCTGGCCGCCATCGCGCCCTTCAAGCTGTCTGGCGGCGAATCGACCGTCCTGATCTTCGGCTGGGTCGCTGTCTGGGCCCTGCTGGCGCGTTTTCACCCCGAGCGCCAGTTCTGGCACGACGCCTGGGCCGGTACACGGCTCATCACCTCCAAACCGATGAGTCGCCAATGAGTGCCTTGCCCAAGCTTCCCGATCCCGCCGTCAATCCGCAAAAAGCCCGCAAGGGCTTCGAACGCGTCTGGCACGCCACGCTGATCTCGCTACACGGCCTGCACGCCGGCTGGAGCGAGCCCGCCTTCCGCCAGGAAGCCATCATGTCGATCGTGATGATTCCGGCCTCCTTCTGGCTCGGGCGCAGCTGGGTCGAGGTGGCGCTGCTCGCGGGCAGCGCCATCCTGGTGATGATCGTCGAGTTGCTCAACACCGCGGTGGAAGCCGCCATCGACCGCATCGGCCCTGAGTGGCACGACCTCTCCAAGCGCGCCAAGGACATGGGTAGCGCCGCCGTGCTGCTGTCGCTCACGCTGTGCGGCGGCATCTGGGCGGCAGCGTTGTGGCAACGCTTCGTGTCATGAGAAGGCCCACGGGCTGCGGCATGATGGCAGGATGAATCCTGAATTTTCGATCTGTGTGTATTGCGGCTCGCGCCCCGGCGAGCGCCCCGAGTTTTCCCAGGCCGCGCAAGCCGTCGGCCAATGGATCGGCCAGCACGGCGGCCAGCTTGTCTACGGCGGAGGTCGCACCGGCCTGATGGGCACGGTGGCCGAGGCCACCCGCCTTGCCGGCGGCCGAGTGGTCGGCATCATCCCCAAGGCATTGGTCGACAAGGAACTGGCCAACCCGCTGTGCGACGAACTGCACGTGGTCGACACCATGCACGAACGCAAGGCCATGATGGGTGAGCGCGCCGATGCCTTCGTCGCCCTGGCGGGCGGCATCGGCACCTTCGAGGAACTGTTCGAGATCTGGACCTGGCGCCAACTCGGCTACCACGACAAGCCCACCGGCATCCTCAACACCGCCGGCTACTACGACGGCCTGCTTGGCTTCCTGGCGCACAGCGTGCGCGAGGGCTTCATGGGCGAATGGCAGATGAGCCTGATCCGCACCGGCACCGATGTGCCCGAGCTGCTCACGGCATTGCGCGCCGAAGTGCCGCTCCATCCACGCGAAGACAGGCTGTCGGAAAACCTCTGACGACCATGTCGAAAGCCCCGTCGCCGGGGCTTTCTTGCTTTAAACAGCGTTTTCGTTTTCCTCACCCGTACGGATACGCACGATGCGCTCCACGCCGGTGACAAAAATCTTCCCGTCGCCGATCTTCCCGGTGCGCGCGGAACTGACGATGGCTTCGATGCAGCGCTCCACATCGGCCTCGTTGACGACCACTTCGACCTTCATCTTGGGCAGGAAGTCGACCACGTATTCGGCGCCGCGGTAGAGCTCTGTGTGCCCCTTCTGGCGGCCGAAGCCCTTGACTTCGGTGACGGTCAGGCCGGTGACGCCCACTTCGGCCAAGGCCTCGCGCACGTCCTCGAGCTTGAAGGGTTTGACGATGGCGGTGATCTGCTTCATGGTTTTCGTGCTCCGGCGGTTTCGTTGAATTTGCTGGTGATAGGGTAACGCCAATCCTTGCCGAAGCTTCGATGGGTGACCCGGATGCCTACCGGCGCCTGGCGCCGCTTGTATTCGTTGATCCTGATGAGCCGCGCAACCCGCTCGACCACCGCACGGTCGTAACCCGCGGCAATGATCTCGTCGATGCCCTCGTCGTCCTGCATGTAGCGTGCCAGGATTCCGTCGAGGATGTCGTAGGGCGGGAGGCTGTCTTGATCGGTCTGATCGGGCCGAAGTTCGGCGCTGGGAGGCCGCGTGATGATCCGCTCGGGAATCGGCTCGGTGCCCGTGCCGTACGGATCGTGGGCATTTCGCCAGCGCGCCAGCGCGAACACGGTTGTCTTGAGCAGGTCCTTGATGACCGCGAAGCCGCCTGCCATGTCGCCGTACAGCGTGCAGTAGCCGGTGGCCATTTCGCTCTTGTTGCCCGTGGTGAGCACGATGGCGCCGAACTTGTTCGAAAGCCCCATCAGCAGCGTGCCGCGGATGCGGGCCTGGATGTTTTCCTCGGCCGTGTCCTCGGGCCGCCCCTTGAATTCTTCGGCCAGCGCGCCCTTGAAGGACTCGAAGGTGTGCTTGATGGAAATCTCGTCGTAGCGCACGCCCAGGCGGGCGGCCATGTCGCGCGCATCGATCCAGCTGATGTCGGCGGTGTAAGGCGAAGGCATCATCACCGCACGGACCTTGTCCTTGCCCAGTGCATCGACCGCGATGGCAAGCACCAATGCGGAGTCGATACCGCCCGAAAGCCCCAGGATGGCGCCCGGAAAACCGTTCTTGCCGACGTAGTCGCGCACTCCGAGCACCAGGGCGTCCCAGAGTTGGGCCTCAGCGTCGCGTGGCGGTGCGATGGCCGCCGGCTCGGCTACGAAGCCAACGCCGCCTTGAGGCGTGCGCTCCAGTTGGGCGAAAACCAGCTTCTCCTTGAAGCTCTCGGCCTGCATGGCAGCCACGCCATCGGCCTGCAACGCGAACGAAGCGCCGTCGAACACCACCTCGTCCTGCCCACCGACCAGGTGCGCGTACACCAGCGGCAGGCCGACCGCGCGCGCCCGGTCGGCCATGCGCGCGACGCGCTCGCCTTCCTTGCCCACGTGGTACGGCGACGCATTGATCACCGCCAGCACCTCGGCACCACCTTCGCGTGCCAGTTCGGCCGGCTGGTCGAACCAGGCGTCCTCGCAGATCAGCAGGCCGACCGAGACACCGCCCGCCTCGAACACGCAGGTGCCCTGCCCCGGCGTGAAGTAGCGGCGCTCGTCGAACACCTGGTAGTTGGGCAGTTCGCGCTTGGCATACGTTTCGAGGATGCGGCCTTCCTTGATGACGCTTGCCGCGTTGTGGCGCATCTGTACGGCCACCGAGCGGCTGCGCAGGCTGCCGCCGGTCGGATGCCCCACCACCACCACCATGTCTTTGAGATCGGCCAGAGCAGCGGCAATGCCTTTCACGGCATCATCACAGGCTTCGGTGAAGGCGGGACGGAGGAACAGGTCCTCCGCCGCATAGCCGGCAATCGAGAGTTCGGGCGTCAACAAGAGGCGCGCGCCCTGCGCATGGGCATCGCGCGCGGCGTCGACGATCTTTTTCGCGTTGCCGGCGAGGTCGCCCACCACAAAATTGAGTTGCGCGATGGCGAGCTTGAGCGTCATACAGAAGGAAGAAAAAGGCTTGAACGATTATGTCATTCGGGTTCTGTCGTCGCCGGCTGACGTGAGCCCGGACGCATGGAACGCGCTGCTGGCCGCCGAGGCCGAGCCATCGCCCTTCATGCGCCATGAATACCTCGCGGCGCTGAACGACAGCCGCAGCGCCACGCCGGAGAGCGGATGGATGCCGCAGTTCGTCACGCTGTGGCAAGGCGAGCAGTTGCAGGCCGCGTGCCCGTTCTACATCAAGGACCATTCCTACGGCGAGTACGTCTTCGACTGGGCCTGGGCCAATGCCTACGAGCAGCACGGGCTCGCGTATTACCCGAAGGCCGTGGTCGCAGTGCCCTTCACGCCCGTGCCCGGCACGCGGCTGCTGGCGCGCGACGCTCAAAGCCGCACGTTGCTGGTGCAAGGACTCGTCGCGCTGTGCAAGCAGGAAGAGCTGTCGTCGCTGCACCTGCTGTTCGGCGCCGATGCCGACATCGCCGCCTGCACCGAAGCAGGCCTGATGCTGCGCAACACGGTGCAGTTCCACTGGACCAACGCCCAGTACCCCGACTTCGACTCCTTCCTCGCCAGCCTCTCGCACGACAAGCGCAAGAAGATCCGCCAGGAGCGCCGCAAGGTGGCCGACGCCGGCGTGAGCTTCCGCTGGTCGCGCGGCACCGACATCTCGAAGGCCGACTGGGACTTCTTCTACCGCTGCTACGAGCGCACCTACCGCGAGCACGGCAACCCGCCCTACCTCACGCGCGACTTCTTCCGGCGCATGGCCGACACGATGCCCGAGGCCTGGCTGCTGTTCGTCGCCGAGCGCAATGGCAAACCCATGGCCACCAGCCTGATCGCCCTTTCGACGCAGCGCGATGCACCGCTCGTTGCCTACGGCCGCTACTGGGGCGCGCTGGAGCGCGTCGACTGCCTGCACTTCGAGGCTTGCTACTACCAGCCGCTGGCCTGGTGCATCGAACACGGCGCCCAGCGCTTCGAGGGCGGCGCCCAGGGCGAGCACAAGATGGCGCGCGCGCTGATGCCGGTGAAAACCACCAGCGCCCACTGGCTGGCACACCCGGCGTTTGCCGATGCGGTCGAGCGCTTCCTGGAGCGCGAGGGCGCGGGCATCGAGAACTACATGGATCACCTTGGCGAGCGCAGCCCGTTCAAGGCCGCTTGACCAGCCTTTCTTGCCATGCGGGGCTGCTATAAAAGCGCCCGATATCCACAACAACTCAGAGAGAACTCGATGCCATTCGTCGGACTGGGGCTACACGTCCTCATCGCGCTGTTCTTCGCCGTGCACGCAATGCGCCACGGCAAGCAGATGTACTGGCTTCTCATTCTTTTCAGCTTCCCGCTGCTGGGAAGCATCGTGTACTTCGTGGTCGAGTACCTGCCCGCCTCGCGCATGCAGCGCACCGCCGGCAAGGTGGCCAGCGCGGCCATCGGCTTCATCGACCCCGAGCGCGAATACCGCGCGGCCACCGAGGCCTACGACCTCGCCCCCACGGCCCAGAACAAGCTGCGCCTTGCCAAGGCAGCGCTCGACAAGGGGCAGGCCGCCGATGCCGTCGGCCATTACCGCGACGCACTGAAGGGCCCGCTGGCCTCCGATCCCGAACTGCAGTTCGGCCTGGCCAGCGCCCTGTTGGCTGCGGGTGGAGCGACTGCCGGCCGCGAGGCATTGCAGGCGCTCCAGGCCCTGCGTGCCACGCGCGACGACTACCGCAAGGACGAAGTCGCCGTGCTCACCGCCCGCGCCCTCGCCGCCGACGGACGCCAGCCGGAAGCGCGCGAAGCCTTCGAGGCCGCGCTGAGCCAGTACAACACCGTCGAGGCCCGCGCCCGCTACATCGCATGGCTTGCCCAGCAAGGCGATGCCACCGGTGCACAGCGCCAGTGGGACGATCTCCAGCAGGCCGCTCGCCACTGGAACTCGCATGCGCGTTCGGTCAATCGCGAATGGATGCGGCTGGCCAGCGACGCGGTCCGCGCCTGAAGCGTCTCCTCTGTCCAAGGGCATAGTGCCCTTGACCATTCGGCACATCGACGGCGCGCGGCGCCTCTCCTAGCATCCGCATCGAGGAGAGAGAACCACATGCCGCCCTTCACACGCCCTGCCCTCGTGGCACTCTGCTTCATGGCGGCCAGCCAGTTGGCCACGGCCGCCAGCTTCGACTGCGCCAAGGCCGGCAACGCCACCGAGAAAGCCATCTGCGCCGACCCCGGCCTGTCACGGCAGGACGAAGCAATGGCCGCCCTCTACAAGCGGCAAGTCGAAATGCCCGGCACGGGCCAGTGGGCAACGTTCCTGAAACGCGACCAGCGTGACTGGATAGCTGTGCGCAACCGCGAATGCCGCGGCAAGACCGAATGCCTCAAGCAGGACTACGAGCGGCGCATCACCTACCTGAGTCACCCGCTGTTGCATTGGATGGGGCGTTATGTGGAAGGCCAGTGCCCGAAGGACGGGCGCTTCCTCGACGTGACGCCCGAACTGGGCGGCACGCTGGACATCCAGATCTATGTTTGCCCTGACCCGCGCGGCAACATGCTGCTGCAGGGCAAGAACGTGCTCGACGGGCAACGGCGCCTCGTGGTGCAGGAAGGCGGGCGTTGCACCCGCGCACTCCAGTTCGACACCGACCGCGTCACCGTCTCGGACACGCCGGGCTGCGCGCCATCGCTGGCCGGCAGCTTCACGCGCGACCCGCGCCGTTCGCCCTTCGAGAACGAATAAATTACTTCTTGTAGCTGGCGATGCCGTCCAGGATTTCCTTCTTGGCCGCGTCGATGCCTTCCCAGCCCAGCACCTTGACCCACTTGCCTTCTTCCAGGTCCTTGTAGTGCTCGAAGAAGTGGCTGATGGCCTTCAGGCGCATCGGGTTCACGTCGTCGACCGACTTCCAGTGGCTGTAGATGGGCAGCACCTTGTCGGTGGGCACGGCCAGCACCTTGCCGTCGACGCCGGCTTCGTCTTCCATCATCAGGATGCCCAGGGGGCGGCACGGCACCACCACGCCCGGCAGCAGCGGATACGGAGCGATCACCAGCACGTCGACCGGGTCGCCGTCGCCCGACAGGGTCTGCGGCACGTAGCCGTAGTTGGCCGGGTAGTACATGGCCGTCGTCATGAAGCGGTCGACAAAAATCGCGCCCGATTCCTTGTCGACTTCGTACTTGATCGGGTCGGCGTTCATCGGGATTTCGATCACGACGTTGAAGGAATCGGGGACGTTCTTGCCGGGGGAAACTTTGTCGAAGGACATGACGTTTTTCGAGTAGTGGAAAAGTATGAGAGAGATGGGGACAAACCCGGAGTTTACTTTCCGTGTCACCGACCGGTCGCACGCGCACTCGTATTTGCCTGTAAATTGCAACCGTTGGCCAATCGGCTCCTCACCCTTGGTGCAGTGAGCTTCGAGGAAGCAACGCGGCGGAAAACATGGTCCCGTACGCGTTGCACGCAGGGCCCATGCTGTCCGTCTCCACAAGTCGCAACGAACGAATGGAGAAGCAAAGCATGATCGGCAACACCCCCCTGATACTGGCTATCGTCTGCGGCCTCGTAGCCGTGGCCTACGGTTTCTGGGCTCGAAGTTGGATTCTCGCGAAGGACGCAGGCAATGCCCGCATGCAGGAAATTGCAGCGGCCATCCAGGCCGGCGCCTCCGCCTACCTCGCCAAGCAGTACAGCACCATCGCCATCGTCGGCGTGGTGCTCGCCATCCTCATCGCCATCTTCCTGGACCTGACCACGGCAGTCGGCTTCATCGTGGGCGCGGTGCTCTCGGGCGCCTGCGGCTTCATCGGCATGAACGTGTCGGTGCGCGCCAACGTGCGCACGGCGCAGGCGGCCACGCAAGGCATCGGCCCGGCACTCGACGTCGCGTTCCGCGGCGGCGCCATCACCGGCATGCTGGTGGTGGGCCTGGGCCTGCTGGGCGTGTCGGCCTTCTACTGGGTCTTGATCGGCAGCAGCACGCCGGCGGCGGGCCACAGCCTTGCGGCCACCCTCAATCCGCTGATCGGCTTTGCCTTCGGCTCCTCGCTGATCTCGATCTTCGCGCGGCTGGGCGGCGGCATCTTCACCAAAGGCGCCGACGTCGGCGCCGACCTGGTGGGCAAGGTCGAGGCCGGCATCCCCGAAGACGACCCGCGCAACCCGGCCGTGATTGCCGACAACGTGGGCGACAACGTCGGCGACTGCGCCGGCATGGCCGCCGACCTGTTCGAAACCTACGCCGTGACGCTGATCGCCACCATGGTGCTGGGCGCGCTGATGGTTACCGCGGCGCCCACCAACGCGGTGCTGTACCCGCTGGCGCTGGGCGGCGTGTCGATCATCGCGTCGATCATCGGCTGCTTCTTCGTGAAGGCCTCGCCGGGCATGGTCAACGTGATGCCGGCGCTCTACAAGGGCCTGGCGGTGGCGGGCATCCTGTCGCTGATCGCGTTCTGGTTCGTCACCAGCTGGCTGATTCCCGACAACGCGATCGCCCCGAGCGGCAGCCAGCTGAAGCTGTTCGGCGCCTGCTTCGTCGGCCTGGCGCTGACGGCCGCGCTGGTATGGATCACCGAGTACTACACCGGCACGCAGTACAAGCCCGTGCAGCACATCGCGCAGGCCTCGACCACGGGCCACGGCACGAACATCATCGCGGGCCTGGGCGTGTCGATGCGCTCCACGGCGTGGCCGGTGATCTTCGTGTGCATCGCCATCCTGGCTTCGTACTCGCTGGCAGGCCTCTTCGGCATTGCGGTGGCTGCCACGTCGATGCTGAGCATGGCCGGCATCGTGGTGGCGCTGGACGCCTACGGCCCCATCACCGACAACGCCGGCGGCATTGCCGAGATGAGCGACCTGCCCGCAAGCGTGCGCGCCGTGACCGACCCGCTCGACGCGGTCGGCAACACCACCAAGGCCGTGACCAAGGGCTACGCCATCGGCTCTGCGGGCCTCGCCTCGCTGGTGCTCTTCGCCGACTACACGCACAAGCTGGAGAGCTTCGGGCTGAACATCAGCTTCAACCTGAGTGACCCGATGGTGATCGTCGGCCTCTTCATCGGCGGGTTGATTCCCTACCTGTTCGGCGCGATGGCCATGGAGGCCGTGGGCCGCGCGGCGGGCGCGGTGGTGGAAGAAGTGCGGCGCCAGTTCCGCGACATCCCCGGCATCATGGAAGGCACCGGCAAGCCCGAGTACGGCAAGGCCGTGAGCATGCTGACCGGCGCGGCCATCAAGGAAATGATGATCCCGTCGCTGCTGCCGGTGCTCGTGCCGATCGTCGTCGGCCTGGTGCTGGGGCCGAAGGCGCTGGGCGGGCTGCTGATGGGCACCATCGTCACGGGCCTGTTCGTCGCCATCAGCATGTGCACCGGCGGTGGCGCCTGGGACAACGCCAAGAAGTACATCGAGGACGGCCACTTCGGCGGCAAGGGCAGCGAGACGCACAAGGCCGCCGTCACCGGCGACACCGTGGGCGACCCCTACAAGGACACGGCCGGCCCGGCCGTGAACCCGCTGATCAAGATCATCAACATCGTGGCGCTGCTCATCGTGCCGCTGGTGGTGAAGTTCCATGCCGGCGATGCGGCGGCGGCCGTGCCGGCGAAGGTCGAGATGCCGCCGGCCGCGACCGCGCCCGCCGCGATGGCTCCGTCGACGCCTGCTGCGGTGGTCGCTTCGGGCGCCGTGTCGGCCGCCGAAGCCGCAGCGGTGAAGGTCGAGAACGGCGTCGTGAAGTTCTACTTCGCGAGCGCCAGCTCCGAAGTAGCGCCCAACGCCAAGGAAGCCCTGGCCGACGTCATCAAGGCCGTGCAGAGCGGCAGCACGGTGCTCGTGAGCGGCTACCACGATGCCAGCGGCGACCCGGCCAAGAACGCCGAGCTCGCCAAGCAGCGCGCGATGGCCGTGAGCGATGCGCTCAAGGCCGCTGGTGCGCCGGAAGACAAGATCGAGCTGGCCAAGCCCGAGCAATCGCAGGCCGATGGGCCGCCCGCCGAGGCGCGCCGCGTTGAAGTCAAAGTAAAGTCCTGAAATGCCCACGCCCGAACGACTCGAATCATTCATCGCCGCCATCGAAGGCGGCGCGCATGCCAAGGCCATCGAGGACTACTACACCGAAGATGCCACCATGCGCGAGAACCAGGCCGAGCCGCGGCGCGGCCGCAGCACGCTGGTGGCGCAGGAAAGCGCCGTGCTCGACCGCACCGAGTCGGTGGTTTCCACCTGCGTGCGGCCGGTGCTGGTGAACGGCGACCACGTGGCGATCCACTGGATCTTCGAGTTCACGTTCAAGGGCGGCAGCAAGATGCGAATGGAAGAAATCGCTTGGCAGCGCTGGGAAGGCGAGCGCATCGCGGAAGAACAATTCTTCTACGACCCCGCCCAGAAAAAGCCGGGCTGACCGCTTCTGCACGCAAACCCCACCGCCATGGCGCTGCTGCAGACCTCCTAGCCCCATGCGATACCTTCACGCACTGTTCGCCGGTACCTGGGCCATCGCCCGGGCCGAGCTGGCGATCGTGCGGCGCTTTCCGCGCATCCTGCTGGCCGTGGTGGCGGTCGGCGTGGTGCCGGCGCTCTATGCGCTGATCTACCTCACGAGCGTGTGGGACCCGGCCGGGCACACGGCCGACCTGCCCGCCGCCATCGTCAACCAGGACCAGGGCGTGACCTACATGTCGCGCACCGTCAACGTCGGCGACGAACTCACGCACACCCTGCTCGACAAGCGCGCCTTCGGCTTCCGCGCGATGACCGACGCCGAAGCCGCGCGCGCCGAGGTTCGGCGCGGCACGCTGGCCTTTGCGCTGCTGATTCCGGCGGACTTCAGTGCCAACGCGGTACCGGGTGCGCAGCGCGGCGCCGGGCAACTGGTGGTCTACACCTCCGAAGGCAACAACTACAGCTCGGCCGGCCTGGCGCGGCGCTTCGCGGGCGAGCTGGGGCACCAGGTCAACGAGATGCTCAACGAGCAGCGCTGGGGGCTGGTGCTGAACGCGGCCTCCGGTTCGCAGCAGCGGCTCGACAAGCTCAAGCAGGCCCTGCTGGAGCTGCGCGACGGCAGCCAGACGCTGGCCAACGGCGCGGCCCAATACAGCGCCGCCGCGCAGCAGGTGAGCAGCGGGTTCAAGCAGGTGAACGGCGGCATCCGAACCATCGAATCGAAGCTGCCGGCGGACGCTGACCTGCGTGCACTGAAGGCCGGCTCGCAGCAACTCGCGGCAGGCCAGCGCGAACTCGGCAGCGGGCTCGCGCAGATCGGCGACGGACTCGGCCAACTCGAAGCCGGTGCCGGCCAGCTCGGCGACGGCGCGCGCAAGATGCAGAAGGATTCCGCCGACATTCCCTTCGTAGGCGAGCGCATCGCCAAGGGCGCGGGCGAACTCGCGGCCGGCGCTGACAAGCTGCGCGGCGGCATCGATCAGGCGCAGGGGGCCATGGCCAAGGCACAAGACGGCAATCACAAGCTCGCGGCCGGCGCCACTGCGCTCGACGGCGGCGTGGGCAAGCTCACCGACGGCATGGGGGCGCTGTCCGGCGGCATCCGCACCATGGCCGGCAAGCTGCCGGCGGACAAGAAGCTCGACGAGTTCGTGCAGGGTGGCGCTCAGCTTGCGCAAGGCGCGCAGCGCCTGCTGACCGGCGTGCGCACCATCGAAGCCGCCCTGCCCGCCTCGATCACCCGCATCCAGGGCAGCGCGTCGGGGCTGGCCGATTCGGTCGAGCCCAAGGTCGAGGTGGTAGCACCGGTGGACAACAACGGCAGCGCCTTCGTGCCCAACATGGTGTCGGTGGCGCTGTGGATCGGCGCGGTGATGGCCGGCTACCTGTTCAACATCCGCATCGTGCTGGCGGACCACACCCACTACCCGAAGCTCGCCAAGACGCTCGGCAAGATCACCATGCCGGCGCTGATCGTGCTGCTGCAGGTGGCGCTGGTGCTGGCCACGCTGCTGGGCGTGCTGCAGGTGCAGGCGCCGCACGTGGCCGCCCTGGCGCTCACGATGGCGCTGGCCTCGCTGGTCTTCCTGGTGGTGCTGTTCGCGATCCTGCATGTGTTCGGCGACTTCGGCCGCATCCTCACGGTGCTGCTGCTCACGCTGCAGCTGTCGGCCGGTGGCGGGGTGCTGCCGGTGGAGCTTTCGGCCGGCTTCTTCCGCACGGTGCACAGCTGGCTGCCGTTCAGTTGGGTAGTGCAGGCCTTTCGCGCGGTGATGTTCGGTGCCTTCGACGACGGATGGGCGCATGCATGCTGGGTAGTGGTGCTGTCGGGCGCAGTGGCCGTCGGGCTGATGGCGCTGTTCGGCAAATGGAAGGAAGTGCTGCTGGCGGACTACCGGCCAACGGTGCAGATCTGAACAGCCCCTTGAAACGATGACACGCTGCCGCCAAGCCCTTTCTCCTTCTCTCTACCTGCTGCCGGCACTGCTGGTGCTGGGCACCGCGGCTTTCGCGCAGGCCCAGGCCCGCAACGACGACACCCTGTCGCTCAGCTTCGAAGCGGCCCGCGCCCGCATGCTCGATCGCTCCGACAAGCTGGCCGCGGCCCGCGCGGCGGTCGAGTCGAAGGAACTGCAGGGCCAGGGCCTGAAGGGGCTCGGCGGCCCGACGGTCAGCGTCTCGGGGCTGGCCTATGCCTACAACGCGAACCTGAATCTCGACCTCGATCCGCTCAACCAGAAATTCGGGCAGATCGGCTCGGCGCTGCCGTCGTCCATCCAGAGCGTGATCGCGCGCGTGCCGATTCCGCAGCTGCCCAACAGCTACACGCTCAACCGCCACGACACCGGCGCCAACACATCGATCTCGGCCGTGTGGCCGCTCTACGTCGGCGGCGCGACCGATGCTGTGCGCGGCTTCGTCTCGGCCCAGACGCGCGAAGCGCAGGCCGATGCCGAACAGGCCGGCCACGAGGTCGACACGCTGCTGGTACAGCGCTACTTCGGCGCCCAGCTCGCGCAGCGCGCGGCCACGCTGCGCGCGCAGGCCGAGCGAACGATCGCACAGCATGATTCGGCGGCGCAGAAGATGCTCGCGGCCGGTGTGATCTCGCGCGTCGAGCGCCTGCAGGCCAGCGCCGCGTATGAGGAAGCACGGCGCAATGCGCGCAAGGCCGAGAACGACGCGGCGCTCGCCGCCGTAGCCCTGGCCCGCACGGTGCGTGCTGATGGCAGCGTGACGCCGCGGACGCCGCTCTTTCTCATCAGCACACCGATCGAACCGCTCGGCTATTTCATCGACTCGGCGCTCACGCGACACCCGGGCCTGGGCAAGGTCGCGGCCAAGAAGTCGCAGGCCGAGCAATTGCACGAAGGCGAAGAGGCGTTGCGCCGCCCGCAAGTCATTGCCTTCGGCACGCGCGAACTCAAGGGCGGCAACGCCGACTGGGTGGCCGGCCTCGGCGTGCGCTGGACGCTGTACGACTCGGTCGACCGCGACGCCCTGTCGGCTGCTTCACTCAAGCAGGTCGAGCAGGCCGAGCGCACCGACGCTCAGGCGCGCAGCGACATCTCGCTGCTGGTCGAACGCAACTGGCGCGCATTGGAGAACGCGCGCCGCCAATACCTCGAGATGAAGGCCTCGGTGGAGCTGGCGCAAGAGGTCGTGAAGCTGCGCACCTCGGGCTTGCGCGAAGGCACGAGCACCACGCTCGACCTGATCGACGCCGAAACCAACCAGGCCAAGGTGCTGACCGAACGCGCGCAAGCCGCCAACGACTACGTGCAAGCGCTTGCGCAACTGCTCGAAAGCGCGGGCCTTTCCGAAAGGTTTTCCGACTACATCGCGCGTGCCGACGTGAAGGTGAATTGATGATGAGTGCCAAGACCCGAAAACTGATCGCGATACTCGCCGCCCTGCTCGTGCTGGCGGTGCTCGTCTGGGGTTTCTGGCGCGCGTCGCAGCCCGCCCCCGAGGTATTCCAGGGCCAGATGGAGGCGCGCGAGACCGATGTTGCCGGCAAGGTGACGGCGCGTATCGCCGAAGTGCCGGTGAAGGAAGGCGACCGCATACAGGCCGGCGCGGTGCTGGTGCGCATGGACAGCCCCGAAGTGCGCGCCAAGCTCGCGCAGGCCACTGCCGCCGAACAGGCCGCGCAGGCCGTCGCCGACAAGGCGCAGAACGGCGCCCGCCCGCAGGAGGTCGAGATGGCGCGCATGCAGTGGCAGCGCGCCGAAACCGCGGCCCAGCTGGCGCAGACCTCGTACCGCCGTGTCGACGGACTTGCGCGCGAGGGCCTGGTGGCCGACCAGAAACGCGACGAGGCCGAAGCCAACTGGAAGGCCTCGCGCGACGCCGCCATTGCCGCCAAGGCGCAGTACGACATGGCACGCATCGGCGCCCGCCCCGAGGACAAGACCGCCGCCAGCGCGCAAGCGCGCCAGGTCGCCGGCGTGGTAGCCGAGGCCGAAGCCGCCAAGGCCGAGACCGAGCTGCGCAGCCCCGTCGGGGGCGAGGTGGCCAAGGTGCTGGCCAAGGTCGGCGAGCTGTCGCCGCAGGGCGTGGCCGTGGTCACGGTGGTCGACCTGAGCGACCAGTGGGTGGTGCTCAACGTGCGCGAAGACCGACTCGCCCGCTTCGCGCTCGGCAACGAATTCGATGCGCGCCTGCCCGCGCTGCCGGAAGACAGGCGCACGGCCCGCTTCAAGGTCTACTACAGCGCCGTGCTGCCCGACTTCGCGACGTGGCGCGCCACGCGCGGCGGCACCGGCTTCGACGTGCGCACCTTCGAGGTCCGCGCGCGGCCGCTCAAGCCCATCGACGGCGCTCGGCCCGGCATGAGCGTCTTGGTCGACTGAGTTCGCGATGAGCCTGCGCGGCTTTTCCGCAGCCAGCGCACGGCGCGAGTTCGCGCTGCTGCGCACGCGCCCCTGGGACCTGGCGATGGTCTCGTGGGTGCCGTTGCTGGCGGTGTTCCTGATCTGGTGGATCTTCTCTGCCGGCCTGCCCGAGCGATTGCCAATCGGCGTGCTCGACCAGGACCACTCGTCGCTCTCGCGCCAGTTGGTGCGCTTTCTGGACGCCACGCCCGGCTTGCGCGTGGTGCAGCGGTACGGCGACGAAGGCGAGATGGCGCGCGCCCTGACCAGCGGCGTGGTCGACGCGGCGGTGCAGTTGCCGCGCGACCTGAGCCGTGACGTCAAGCAGGGCCGCGTCGGGCAGGTAGTGCTGCTGCACAACGCGCAGCTCGGCACGCATTCGAGCCTGATCCAGCGCGACTTGCGCACCGCCGTGGCCACGGTTTCGGGCGGTGTCGAGCTCACGGTGCGCAACAAGCGCGGCGAGTCGATGACGGCGGCGCGCGTGAGCATGGAGCCAATCAAGGCGAGCATGGTGGCGCTGTTCAACACCTCGACCGACTACGAGCAGTTTCTCGGCGCGGCGCTGATTCCGGCGCTGCTGCACATTCTTGCGATGACGGCCGGCGCCTGGGCCGTGGGGCGCGAGCTGCGCGACCGCAGCATCGGCGAGTGGCTGGGCGCCGCGCCACGATGGCACGAGGCGCTGGCAGCGCTGGCGGGCAAGCTGGCGCTGCCGTTCGCGAGCCTTTCGGCGGTGGCCATCGCGGCGATGCTGTGGATCACCGCGGGTCGCGGGTGGCATCCGGTCGGTTCGCTCGGGTGGACGCTGTTTGCGCTGGTTGTGTTCCTGGCGCTGTCGATTGCGCTCGGGGCTTTCGCGGCGGCGCTCACGCGTTCGCTGCGCACTGCGCTTTCGGCTACGGGCTTCATCACGGCGCCGGCCTTCGCGTTCGGTGGCGTGGGTTTTCCGCTGGTCGCGATGCCCTTCTTAGCGCAGATATGGGCCGGCCTGCTGCCCTACACGCACTACATCCGCGTGCAGATGGAGCAGTTGCAGATGGGCGCGCCGGCGGTGTATTCGGTCGCCACGCCGCTGTGGATGGTGCTGGGCACGGGCGTGCTGCTTGCCGCGTCCGCCAGTGCGCTGGTGCGCGCGGCCGGAGCGCCCGACAGTTGGGGTGGACGGTGATGACTGACGAACGGCTCCACCTCGGCGCCGCATGGCGCGACACCGCGCTCGCCGTGCTGCGCGACAAGGGCGTGCTGCTGATCATGCTGCTCGCGCCCATCATCTACGGCTTCTTCTACCCGTGGCCCTATGGCACGCAGGCCGTGGCGCGCGTGCCGGTGGCAGTGGTCGACCAGGACCACACAGCGCTGTCGCGGCAGATCGCGCGCTTCGCGCTGGCCAATCCGCGGCTCGACGTGCGCATGGTCACGGGCGATGTGCGCGAGGCGCAGCAGGCGCTGTGGCGCGGCGACATCGAAGGCTATGCGCTGCTGCCGGCCGACCTCAAGCGCGATGTGCTGCGCGGCACCTCGGCCGTCGTCACCATCGAAGGCAACGGCGCCTATGCGCTGTTGAACAAAGCGGTGCTGTATGGCTTCTCGGAGGCCGTGGGTACGGTGTCGGCCGGGGTCGAGATCCGCACGCTGCAGGCTGGCGGCCAGAGCGCGATTCAAGCCGCTCGCAGCCGCAGTCCGCTCAACACGCAGCTGGTCGCGCTGTTCAACCCGACCGAAGGCTATGGCAGCTACGTGGTCCCGGCGGTGGCACTGCTGATCCTGCAGCAGACGCTGCTGATGGGCGTGGCGATGCTGGCTGGCACCTGGGCCGAGGCGGGGCGGCTGCGGGCCTCGATGGGAGCCTGGCTGGGGCGGCTGGGGGCTCTCTCGGCGTTCGGCTTTCTGAGCGGGCTCTTCTACTTCGGCTGGGTGTTCTTCTTGCAGGACTATCCGCGCGGAGGGAATCCGCTCGGTGCGCTGGTGCTGCTCGCGTTCTACGTGCCGGCGATCTGCGCGCTGGGCTTGGTGCTCGGCTGCTGGTTCCGAGACCGCGAGCGGGCTTTGCAGGTGCTGCTGTTCACCGCCCTGCCGATGGCCTTTCTCTCGGGCTTCTCGTGGCCTGTGGAGGCCTTGCCGGAGCCACTGCAGGCACTGCGCTGGCTCTTCCCGAGCACGGCGGGTATCCAGGCCTCGCTGCGGCTCAACCAGATGGGCGCGCCGCTGCATGACGTGCTGCCCTACCTTGGGGTACTGCTGTCGCTGACTATTGCGGGGCTGCTGGCGCTGTGGCTCGCGGCCACCCAGCGCACCGCCGGGCCGAAGCGCGTCTAGCGCTGGCTCTCGGCCGCCACGGCGCGCACCAGCCGCGTGGCGGGCGCCACCAGTTCGCGCAGGTCGCCCGCACGGTCCTGCTCGATGGCCTGCAGCACCAGTTCGTTGATGCCGCCAACCACGGTCATTGCCATCTCGCTCGTCAGGTGCACGGCGGGGCCATCCGCGCTGTCGCTGCTGTTGATCGCCACCTGGATGAAGTTGGCGATCTCGTCGTTCACCCGGCGCCGCACCACCAGGCCCGGCATGCCGAGCCCCAGGATCTCGACGAAGAGCGTGCGCAGCAGCACCGGGTCTTGCGCGAGGTAATCGAAGTACGCGGTCATGGCCTGCTCGACCTGCGCATGCCAGGGCTGCACCGGGTCGAAGGCCTCGCTCACCGCCTGCAGCGCGAGCCGGCTGGCGGTTTCGTAGAGCGCGATCAGGCACTCGGTCTTGGTGCTGAAGTGTTCGTAGAAAGTGCGGCGCGACACGGCGGCCTCGCGCACGATGTCGGCAATGGTTGTCTCGGCGTAGCCCTTGGCTGCCACGGCGTGCGCCATGCCCTGCAGCAGACGCTTGTAGTGCTCGCTCCCTGGGCCCTCGGCGGACTTGGAAGGGGCTGCTTTTTCGATGGTTTCGCTCATGAACGGCACATTTTCCTACGTCTCGGTACTTGACAGTACCAATTCACAATTGCAACATGGCGGCATGCGGTACTGATTTGTACCAACCATCCATCCACGCAACCCGTGCTTTTTCCAAGGCTTGTTTCATGACCGATCTCGTTGTCCGCCGCCTTCTGATCGACCTGCAACCGCCCTTTGCCCGCAACTGGTGCGGCGGCGATGCATTCTCGACCGCTTTCTTCAACGCCCTGTCGATGAGTTTCCCTTTCGGCGAGCAGTTCTTCATCGACGCGGTGCGCGACGCCGTCGCCACGCTGCCGGCCGAGGTACAGGAAAAACACAAGGCCGACGTGCGCGGCTTCATCGGGCAGGAAGCCACGCACCGGCGCATTCATTCACTCTTCAACAACCATCTGGAAAGCCAGGGCCTGGTCGACGGCTGGACGGCGCGCGCCAGCAAGCGCATGGCCCTGATGGAAGAAGCCGACCCACGCCACGCGCTGGCGGTGACGGCGGCCACCGAGCATTTCACGGCGATGTTCGCTGAGTGGCTGCTGGCGCACCCGCAGGTCCTCGACGGCGCCGAGCCCCGGCTGCGCACCATGTGGCTATGGCACAGCGCGGAAGAGCTGGAACACAAGAGCGTGGCCTTCGACATCTACCAGGCCGCGGGTGGCTCCGACGAATGGCGCACGCGCTGGTTCCGCCGCGTGACGATGATGTTCCTGGGCGACCTGATGCACCAGACCATCGACAACCTGCGCCACGAAAAGCAGCTGTGGAAATGGTCGACCTGGAAGAGCGCCGCGCGCATCCTGCTGAGCCGCGACGGCCTGCTGCGCGGCAACCTGGCCGGCTGGCGCAGCTACCTGCGCGCGGACTTCCATCCGATGCAGCAGGACAGCAGCCTGTCGGAGCGCTGGCTGGCGGACAACCGTGCGCAGTACACGCCAGTGGGCGCGGCGCCTGAGGCGGCCGCTGCCGGCTGACGGGCAAGAAACTCAGTAGAAATTGGCGCGGTGCGGCGCGCCGCTGCCGGCCTGCTGTTGCTGCTCAGGGCGCAGCGTCAGGTCGTGCAGGGTGTCGAAATCGGACGGAGCATCCGGCACACGCATCACCACTTCGAGCTCGTGCATCGACGCAACCCAACGGCCGGCTGGCGATTCGGCCGGCTCGTCATTGGCGAACACGCCGTCGCGGATGTAGAAGGTCTCGCCCTCCGGGCGCTCGGCATGCAGCTCGATCAGGCGCGCGATCGAGAAGTTGTACGTCACGAGCTTCTCGCGCGTCTTGCGGTCCTTGCCACCGCAGTTGAACGAGCCTTCGGCGGCGATGACGATGCAGGAGCCGTCTACCCCGCCGTCCATCTCGATCTCGTTGCCCGAGCGCCAGATGGCGTTGGGCAGGCGCACGCGCACCTTGTCGATCACGAGGTCGCGCTGCTTGTTGAGGCTGCCCAGGGGTGGCACCAGCGAACGCAGCTGCCGCAGGCGCTCGGCGAAGTTGTCGTCCATCAGGAATTCGACATGGTGCGTGGCGCTGCCGGACGAGCGCTTGACCACCTGCATGACCACGTGGCGCGACTTAGCCATGGCAGGGCCCCTTTGCAAGCGTTGAATTCCATGTCCCGCGAGGGGCGTCGACGGTGTGGCTGCAATTCATTGGAAATCGGCTACTAGTAGAACTTTAGATTACATGCAATTACATGCATCATTTGTGTCCAACTGTATAACGATTGCCGGCAATGCGGAAGGCCATTCCGTGACTTATGCACGAGGAAATGTCTCCAAAATGCCTCCCCAATGTGCTAGCAGGCACACTGCCAGCAGTTGGGGGCAATCCCCTATTCGAGGGATTCGTCGAGCGCCTTGCAGGAAGGCGCGCACACGGTCTGGGACTTGCCCAGCACCTGGCGCGTACGCAGCTGCGAGCGCACGCGGTGCTTGCCGCACATGAAGCACGACATGGTCGCGCCGCTGAACGACGCCGAGGCGCGGAACGGCGAACCCGGCGTCTTGGACTTGTAACGCAGCCCATCCGCCACCACTGCCGTCTTCACTTCACCCTTCGCCATGCGTCTTGTCCTTGCTGTTCAGTTATGCACTGCGCATTGCGCGTGCAATGGCTTCCCGTGCGCTGATTTCAGCGGCCAGGGAAGCGTCCAACGCCGAGCGGCAAAGCCCGGCGTGCTTGTAATTGAGGTTCTCGTACACCTCGGCCGCGGCCGGATAGGCATCGAGCAGGCGGCCTAGTTCGGCGCCCTGCTCGACGTCCTCGAACTCATGCACGAGGTGCTCGACCACGGAGCGGTACTGCTCTGCGCCTACGGGCACAGGGCTGTGCTCAAGCTTTTCCAGCAGTTGCGCCAGCACGTGGGTCACTGCCAGATCGGTCTTGGGAGACGGATTATCGGTCGTGTTCATGGTTTCCATCTGGGGGCAGCATACGCCTATGCAAGTGGCTGCTCGTATAGGGATGTCTCCGGCTCCCCCGCCTTTTGCGCCGCCTGCATCCGCTGGAGCAGGCTGTGCAGCATCTCGGTCGAGAGCCCGTGGATCACCAGCCGGTGCCCCGCCCGCAGGGTCGACAGGGGCACCAGCGGATGCTTGTTGTTGACCAGGATCAGGTGTTCGGGCGCGTTCAGGAGCGTCGCCGTGTAGATGCCGATGGTTTCGTCCAGCTGCAAGGAATTGGCCGCGCGCCAGAAATCGTTGTCCGTGAGCATCAGCTGGTAGAGCGGCGTGAACAGCTCGATGGCGCTCTGCAGGTCGAGAAAATTGAGCCTGCCCTGGGGCATGTCCTCCAGCCGCAGCCCTGGCTCCCTGATCATCGAAAAATCGACCTTCTCCGCCTTGCACAGCGCCACGCCCTTGTCGCGCAGCGCCTTGTTCAGCCGGATCACGAAGTTGAAGAGGTTCAGGTCGTGCTTCAGGAACATCTCGTCCTTCAGCGCGTCGATGTCGGCCGGCTCCAGCGGATTGGTGGCCACCGGAGCCGGCGAATTCCGCCCGATGAAGGCCAGCACCTGCGAGCCCAGGTGAAAGTGCCGCAGGATGAGCCAGTTGGCCTCCGGCGACACGAAGCGCTTCAGCCCCCAGGCCAAAAACCGGTGCAGCAGCATCGAATGCGACCAGTTGCGCGGCACGAACACCTTCACGATCTGGATCAGGATGATCGTCAGCCGCGCGATCGGCCGCAGGAACGGCAGCAGATACTGCCGCGAGCCCGAACTCGAATCGGCCAGCCACGCCGCCTTGACGTTGTCGGGCAGCGGCGTGCTCTGGTCGAGGTACAGCGCCAGCCAAGGACTGGGGTCGCGCTCGTCGTGCGCCTGCGTCAGGAAATCAGGTGTTCGATCCATGGGGCATACGCTCCGTGATGTGCTGGAACTGCATCAGGTACAGCGCGGCCGTGTGGCGCGCGGTGTCTGTGATCTGGCGGGCGGCGCGCGCCTGCCCTTCCACGGCCATCACCATCTCGACCGCCGTGAGCCAGCGGCTCAGGTGGTGCTCGTCGTTGTGGCCGTGGTATTCGAGAAAACGGAAGGCATCGGGCGGCAGCTTCAGGCTGGCCTTCAGCAGCGGCAACAGCGCCGGCACGATGCGCTGGCCCGTGCCTTCGATGATGTAGATCGCGCCCAGCAGGCCGATCGGGTCGCGCGTGGCGGCCAGGCCGTGCAGGTAGCCATTGAGCGCCTCGCCGCCCGGGTTGCGGCGCAGGTCCTCGATGCGCTCGACCGTGCCGCCCGCCTTGCGGTAATCGCTGAAGAGGATGTTGAAGTCGTTCTGCTCCTCGCCCGCGTGCACGCCGATCAGCGAGGCCAGCACCTGGTACGGCTCGCTCAGCGAGGCGGCGCCTTCGCGCATCCACAGGCTGCCCTCGCGCACCTGCGGCACCCATTGCTCCATCCAGTTCAGGTAGTCGGGCACGGCAAAACGGCGCTCGCGGATCTGGCGGACCAGCGGCGTGCGCCAGACGCGCGAGCGGTAGTCGTGCCAGATGGCGGCCAGCTCGGTGAGCAAGGCGCCGAGTCCTTCGGGTGCGGCGGCCGGGTCATGCGGAGGCGCAATGACGAGGTCGTCGTCGGGCACCGCTGCCGCTCGGGGCGCCACCACCACGGGCGCCGCATCGGCTGCCTCGACTTCGAGCAGCATGTACGCCGCCATGAAGCGCCCCGATTCCGGCACGTAGCAGAAGATCTGCTCGCCGGGCTTCAGCGTCTTGGTGTGCAGGAACTCAGCCAGCATCACGAGGATTGACGCCGCCCCGGTGTTGCCGCGCCATGCGAGGTTGCTCCACCAGCGCTCACGGGGAATCGACAGGTCGGCCTTCGCCATCAGGTCCTCGACCACCGGGATGAATTTCTCCGACGAGTAATGGCACAGGAAGTGATCGACCCGCTTCGGATCGACCCAGCCGTCGCGCACCAGCCCCGCGTATTCGTGGATGCCGATGTCGAACAGATGCGGCAGGAGGCGTATGTCCTGCCGCAGCGACAAGGCGCCCGCCGCTTCGGCCTCGGCCCAGGAGCCGAAGTCGAGGTGGCCGCGCGCGCGGTCTTCGGTCAGGCCCAGCTGCATGCAGACCGGGTAGTCGCCCGAGAACGCACGTTGATGCACCCACTTCAGCTTCAGGCGCAACCCAGGCGCGCCGGCCAGTGCGGGCGTGCCGTCGGACAGCAGCAAGGCGCCCGCGCCATCCGACAGCATCCAGCGTAGAAAGTGCGAGTCGAAGTCGGTTTCATAGCCGCGCGCCGCGAAGCGCGAACGCTTGAAGAGGCGCGACGGCATCTCGCTCGCCACCGCCATCGCCGAGCGGTGCGCGCCCAGCTCGATGCCCTGCGCGGCAGTCTGGATCGCCGACACGCCTGCCGCGCAGATGCCGTGCACCGAATGCGTTTCCATCGGCTGAGCCGCCAGTTCGCCCTGGATCATGTTGGCGAATCCCGGCATCAGCGTGTCTCCGCCCGACGAGCCGCTGGCCAACAGCGACACGCGCGACAGCTCCGCACCGCCCCGCCGCAGGCAGTCGCGGATCGCGCCGGCCGCCAGCTGCGCGTTGGTGTGCTGCGTCACGCCTTCCGCATCGATGGCGTAGTGCCGCGTGAGGATGCCGTTCTCCGCCAGGATGCGCCGCTTGATGCGCTCCGACATGCGGTTCAGCGGCGCGATGTACGCGTCCATGCGGTCGTTGGGAATGGGCTCGCCCGGCATGAAGTAACCGGCGCTTTCGAGATAGACGCGTTGGAATGAGACAGGCATGGTTCAGGTGATGGATGAATCGGGAGGCATCAGCGGGCGGCTGCGAAAACGCGGCCACACGGTCCCCAGCACGAACACGCGCACCATGTACGGCACCAGCCCGCCCTCGTTGAGCACAGGATCCACCCGCGCGCGGTAACGCGTGCGATGCAGATGCGTGAGCTCGGACCAATGGGCATGCGGGTTCTCGTGGTGTGCGGTGTGCAGGCCGATGTTGAACAGCAAGGGGTTCACCAGCCCCTCGAAATTGCGGGCGTAGTTCAGCTGGCTACCCGAGGTATCGCTCGGCGCCTCCTTGCGCACGGGTTTTCGGCCGTCGGCATGCGCGTGCTGCAGGTAGTTGGTCGCCAGCAGCCAGTGCAGGCCATGCAGCTGCGGCACGATCACAAACAGCAGGGCCTTGCGCCAATCGAGCGCCAGCAGCACCGTCCAGCTGACCAGCCACAGCACGTACTGCGCCATGCAGTAGCGCCATGCGCCGCGCCGATGCTTCCGCAGCCGCGCCAGCCACGCGAAGAACACCGGAATCAGCACCCACACGGCCTGGAACGGATGCAGCAGATAGCCCCGCAGATGATTGGTGTCGCCACCGAAGCGGTAGGTGCGCGCCACGTCCCTCGGCCCGTGCCGGTGGCGATGATGGTTGGCCACGTGCGCGGGCCAGAACACGAAGGTCGGGTGGCCCTGCAGCAGCGTGATCCAGAAATCCGTCAGCCGGTTCATGCGCCGCCCGCGCCACATGCGCAGGTGCACGTGGTTGTGATGGATCACGCCAACGCCGAGCGTCAGGAACAGCATCAGCCCATACAGCAGCGCGTTGAAACCGTGGAGCCATTGCCACGCTGCCAGCGCAGGCAAGGCGGCGAGGTAGGCAAGGCTCTGCCAGTCGCGCCAGTGGCGCAGCCCCGGCAGGCGACGGCTCGCGTCAGGCCGCGGTCGCGCCATGCTTCTTTCGGAAAGCCTGAAGTACCGGCTCGGCTGCATCGGCCGCAATGCGCGTCCTGAAGAGCCGATCCATGAACGTGAACTGGAAGCCGTAGTTGCCGTTGTGCACGGCATGGTGCAGATGGTGCCGGCGGCTTGCCGCGAACCAGTGGCTGTACGACACGCCCGTGAAGAAGTCGTAGTTCGAATGCCCGATGCAGTTGAAGAACAGGCTGAACACCGGCACCGCCGCCAGCGACCAGAAGCTGAAGTCGTGCACCACCATCGGCAGCAGGATCACGTTGCCGAGCATCAGCGCCTCGACGGGATGGAAGCTGTAGGTCGCCCAGGGCGTAGTCACGAACGAGCGGTGATGTGGCCCGTGAAAGCGCCGCAGCCAGCGCGTGTGCAGCAATCGGTGGTTGATCCAGAAATGCACGTCGTTCCAGAACGCGAGCACGAGGATCTCGACCGCGATCTGCCGCCACCCCGCATCGCCGTCGAGCCGCGCCCAGCCAAGCTGAAGCAGCCCCCACGGAAACACCATGCCCAGCCCGAAGATCAGCACCGACACGCCCGACTGCCCCAGCTCGCGCCGCAGTTGCCCCGGCTGCAGCGGCCGCGGATCGAGTTCGCGCCCGATGCCCAGCGCCGGCAACACGCGCTTCGTCAGCAGCCACGTGATGCCGCCGAAGCCGAGATAGATACCGCCGAAAAAAAGCACGCCCCACAGCATGACCTGCGGGGCGGACAACGAAGTGAAGGTCTGCGCCATCCCCCGAGGCTACAACAGCATCTCGGGAACGATCGGCGCTATGAGCATGTTGTAGAAGCGCTGGAAGAAGCTCGACTCCGGCTCCGAGGTCAGGATCACTTCTTTCTCGCCGTCGTTCGTCAGCCATTGCAGCGTGCCGGTGTCCTTGGCCAGCCGCAGCCGGTAGGAGTTCTGCAGCTTGCTGATGTTGATGACGCGCATCATCTCGCGCGCCAGCTGCGGGCTGTCGACCACCAGCCCCATCTCGGTGTTCTGGCTGGCCGAGCGCGGGTCGAGGTTCATCGAGCCGATGAAGATGCGTGTCTTGTCGATGGCCGCGGTCTTGGCATGCAACCGCCCGAGCGACTTGCCGAACATACCGAAGCGCTCGCCTGCGCTGGTGCGCTGCGGGCTCAGTTCGTACAGGTCGGCCCCGCCTTGCAGCAGCCGCTCGCGATAGCGCGCGTAGCCGGTGTGCACCAGCGGCTCGTCGTTGGCAGCCAGCGAATTGGTCAGCAGCGTGAGCTTGACCTTGCGCCGGGTCAGGTCCTCGAAGGCCTCCATGCCGCGCTCGCCCGGCACCAGGTACGGCGAGGTCATGTCGACCTCGGTCTTGGCGTCGAGCAGCAGCGCCCAGACCTTCATCGTCACGCTGGTGGAGATCGCCTCGTCGGCTGTCATGGTCGCGGGCTTGGTGGGCGGGTCGGCGATGGCACGGGCCTCGCCCCACAGCAGGCCCATGCGGCCGCCGTCGAGCTCTTCGGCGATGGGGCCGTAGCCGAGGATGTCGGACGGCGGCAGCACGATCTTCGGCGGTGGCGCGGCCATGCCCACCCAGCCGTCGAAGTCGGTGCCGGTCGGCTTGCGGCCGCCCTCGCCCGTCACGATGTCGGCAATGGGCCAGACCTGTTCGCTGTTCCAGTAGGCGTCGAAGATCGACTCGAGCTGCGGCACCACCTTGCCGACCACCAGCGCGTCCATGTCGATGAAGTTCTGCGCCTCGCTCAGCACGAAATACTCGTCGGCAATGTTGCGCCCGCCCACTACAGCCATCACGCCGTCCGCAATGAAGAGCTTGTTGTGCATGCGGTGGTTGAGCCGCGGAATCTCCCACGGCGACGCCGCAAAGCGCGAGAGGAAACCGTTGCGCCCGCAGCAGAACGGGTTGAACAGGCGCACGTCGACATTGGGCGTCTCGGACAGCGCCAGCAGCAGTTGCTGGCTCTTCACTGTGTACAGGTCGTCCACCAGCACCCTCACCTTCACGCCCCGGCCCGCGGCCTCGCGCAGCGTGCGCAACAGCAGGCGGCCAACGGCATCGTTCTCGAGCTGGTAGTACTGCACCACCAGCGAGCGCTGGGCCCGCTGGGCCAGCTGGATGCGCGCATCGAGCGAGTACACGCCCAGTGGCATCAGCCGGAAGCCCGAGTGCTCGTCGGGCGGCGTGGAGGCGGCGACGATCTTCGCCAGCGTGGTCGATGGGTCGGCCGAGGCGGCGAACTCGGCGGGCCGCTCCCGCGCCGGCGGCAGCGAGCCGCAGGCGCCGAGTGCCGCTATCAGGACGCCCGCGAGCGCGATGCGCAGAAACGAGAGCCAGGTGTTCATGATGGTTCGCCCATTGCTTGGTGCTTCCCGCCGTTTTTCGGTTGTTGTGTTCAATACGCCGGCCAGCCCGCGCCGGTTTCAAAGGCCCATTCAGGGGATGCTCAAGCCTAGAATTCGCTCCACATCGCTCGGAGTTACATCATGGCTCGTTCGCACCTCCATCGCATCGCATGGATGACGATTTTTGCAGCCCTTGCCCACCCTGCCTGGGCCGCCCTGGACATCGGCGACCCCGTGCCCAAGTTCACCGCCAACGCCGCCCTGGGCGGCAAGACCTTCCGCTACTCGCTGGCCGACGCGCTCGCCAAGGGACCGGTGGTGTTGTACTTCTTTCCTGCTGCCGATTCCAACGACTGCTCGATCGAGGCCCACGCCTTCGCCGAAGCCGTCGACCAGTTCGCCGCGCTGGGCGCCACCGTGATCGGCGTCTCGGCGGACGACATAGGTACCCTGTCGAAGTTCTCGGTCAAGTCGTGCCAGAGCCGATTTCCGGTGGCGTCGGACGAGAACAAGACCGTGATCCAGGGTTTCGACGCGCTGATGCAGACGCGGCCGGACTTCGCCAACCGCCTGTCGTACGTGATTTCGCCGGACGGCAAGGTCGCCTACTACTACCAGAACCTGAATCCGGACAAGCACGTGGAGCGCATGTTGAATGCCGTGAAGGCGCTGCCGAAGGCCAAGTAGCGGCTTGTCGCCCCCGAGAGCAGCCGCTATGGACTTCGCTCTACCGAACTCGAACGCCTTCGTTCCAGCCCTTTTCGAGCGGATTCAATACCAGCTGGATCAAGCGTCGTCTATCGGTCTGAATGTCAGCTTGCAAACTCATGCCCGACTGCAGCGCTTGAGGGCGTCCCTTGATCCAGATGCTCGCGTCGGGGCCAGCGAGCGCAATCTGCACGCGATAGGCAAGACCATTCGTTCGCTGTTCTGAACTACCACCATCGAAGTTGCGATTGCTAGAACCGGATTGACTGGTGCCCACTTGTTTATCAAGCGCCCGGGGATCCTGGAATTCGGCATCGGCGCTGATCCACTTCACCTTCCCCGCGACCGAACCGTATTGCGTGAAGGGAAAGCTGTCGAGCTTGACCTCGACCGTCTGCCCCAACTTCACGTACCCGATATCGTTGTTGCTGAGCAAGACTTCCGCAATCAGCGGAGTGTTTTCGGGAACGATCGTCAGGAGTGGCTGGTTGGCCGCAACCGCACTGCCGAGCGTGGCGATTCCTATGCTCTGGACCACCCCGGAAACCGGCGCACGCAGGGTCTTCAGGCCATTGAGTTGCTGGGCCTTCTCGAACTCGGCCTGAAGGCTCGCGCGCTCCCTGCTGGCTTGCTCCACCTCGCCAAGAATCTGCACCTTTCTTTCCTGCTCGACGGAGGTTTGGCGAAAACGCGCTTCTTGAAGGCCTGCGGCGAGTTGCGACAGCGTCTGAGTCTGTGCGGCCAGATCGTGCTCAAGGCCTACGACCTCCTGCTCCTGCTTGAGCCGCTCACCCTCGCTGAAAAACCCCTCCTTGACCAGCGCAAGGCTCTGTTGGTAGCGCTTCGTCGCCAATCCAAGGTTCAGGCGCAGCTTCGTATGAGTTGATTCCGCCGCCTTGAGCGCTTTCGTCTTCTCATCGACCGACGCCCTTGCTTCTGCGAGCTTCGCTTCGAAGGCAGCCTCGCGGGCCTGAATCGTCGCGAGCTGATCGGGCGTCAATACGGGCGCCGTTCGCACGACATCGGAACCGGGGACGAGCGACGACATGGGCAGGTGCTGCCCTTTCATCTCAACCATGAGCCTAGCCATCTGCTGCTGGTTCTGCTGCAGCCGTTGCTGACTGCTGGAGAGATCTGCCTGAGACAACGTGGGATCCAGCTCGATCAGGAGGTCTCCCTCCTTCACCCGCTGACCTTCCCGCACGTGGATCGCGCGCACGAGCGCCGGTTCGATCGTTTGCAGCACTTTCACTCGTCCATCAGGGATCAGGCGGCCAGGCGCTGTGGCGACAATCTCGATCTCGCCTATGCAAGCCCAGGCGATGGCACCGAACAGCAATACAGCCAACGTCCACATCAGACCACTGGCAAAAGGGGCTGGGGGTGTCTCCTCGATGCTGAGCGTCGGACTGTGAAACGCCTTCTCCCTGGAGGACAATACATCGCTCACAGGGGGGCCTCCGCCGAACTCCCGCGCCGTTCCGGCCGCGCAGAAGATTGACTCCTGCGCGTCACAGGCATCGGCTCCTGCTGTTGCATTGCCCAGAGCCTTGAAAACTCGCCTTTCTGCGCCACTAGGTCTTGCAGCGGGCCCTGCTCCACCACCCGTCCGCTGTCCAGCACGACGATGCGGCCGCAATGCCGCAATGTCGAAAGACGATGAGCGATCATGATCACCGTACGGCCTCTGCAGATCTGCGCCATGTTGGCCTGAATGGCCTGTTCGCTTTCGACGTCCAGCGCACTGGTGGCCTCGTCGAAGATCAGAATTCGCGGATCTCCCGTCAATGCACGCGCAATGGCGATGCGCTGGCGCTGGCCGCCCGAAAGAAGAGCGCCTCGTTCGCCAACCGGCGTTTGGTAGCCCTGCGGCAACGCCGTGATGAATTCGTGCGCTCCCGCTTGCTGCGCTGCGAAAACAATGCGATCGAAGGCCAACCCCGGGTGAGCCATAGCGATGTTCTCGGCAATCGTTCCGCTGAACAGGAAGCTATCCTGAAGAACCACGCCGATCTGGCGACGAAGTTGCTGTGGATCGGCCTGCGCAATGTCATGCCCATCGATCAGTATCCGCCCAGCCTCCAGGCCATACAGCCGCTGAATGAGTTTGGTCAGCGTCGACTTCCCGCATCCCGAGCGCCCCACGATGCCCACCACGTCCCCAGGCTCAAGGACCAGGCTGACATCTTGCAGGACAAGGGAAGCCTCCACCTGGTAGCGAAAGCAGACCGACTGCAGTTCCACGCGCCCCTTGAACAACGGCATTGCCTGCGCACTGGCGCTACTGGGCTCTGCTTGTGCGTTCATAAGGTCACCCATGCGATCAACCGAAAGCTTGACCTGCTGGAAGTTCTGCCAAAGACCGACGAGACGCGAAACGGGCTGCAGCACCTGCCCAGCAAGCATCTGGAATGCGATCAAGCCACCGACAGTGAGCTCGTTGTCCATCACGAGCGTAGTGCCTACCCAAAGCACAGCCAGCGTCAACATGCGCTGCACCGCCTGCGAAATGCTCTGCGCCGCGTTTCCCAGCTTGCTGACATCGAACCCCGCGGCAACCTGCCGGGCGGCAAGCAGATCCCACTTGCGTTGCCACATCGGCGCTAGCGCCAGGCTCTTCACCGTGTGAATGCCGTGGATGCTTTCGACCATGAAACTCCCAGCCTCGGCGCCGCGATCGAACTTGGTCTGCAGCGCTCGCGCAAAGATGGGCTGCGCCACCAACGTGACCAAAGCCAGGATCGGTAAGCCTACGAGCGTCACGACGGTAAGCTTGACGCTATAGAGGAGCATCACTGCGATGAAGATCCCGATGAACAGACCGTCGACGAGCGTCGTCAGCGCACCGCCGGTGAAGAATCCGCGAATGTTCTCCAGTTCCCGCGTACGGGCCAGCGTGTCGCCAGCCTGCCGCTGCTCAAAATAGCGGATAGGCAGGCTTAGCAGATGGCGAAAGAGGTCACTCGACAACCCCGCATCCAGGCGGGCAGATGTGTGAGCGAGCATATAGCCGCGCAGTGTGTTGGTGACCGCCTCGAACACGATCAGTCCCGCCATCCCAATGCCCAGCACATGAAGCGTTGACAGGCTTTTGTGCATCAAGACCTTGTCGATGATGACTTGGCTGAACAGTGGGGTGGTCAGCGCGACCAACTGAAGCAGGAACGCGCCAAGCAGCACCTGCCCGAGCGGCTTGCGATAGCGCCAAAGGATAGGTACGAACCAGCCCAACCCAAAACGCCTGTTCGAGCCCCCTTCGGACAACCCGAGGTGCAGCGGCTGATGGAACCGAAGGATCGAAAGCACGCCATCGCGCCCGTACTGCGACGCCAGCGCGGTCATGGAAACCCATTTGAACGTCGAGCTGTCAGGAACCCACAGGAGCAATTCCTGCGCGGGCTGCGGCGATGTGGTGGCACCAGGCTGCATTTCTGCGACTGAAGACCCAGGACGTACATCGCGGCGCGCCACAACTGTGACCAAGCCTCCGTCGGGAGCAACCACCAGACAAGGAATTGCCAGTGCACCTGCCCTGCTCCGCAATAGCCGAAGCCTCCACTTGTGCGGCTGGCGCAGGCCGACTTTTTGCCTTCTCGAGCGAAGTCCCAGGTGGTGCGCCGCACGCTGGAGGTCTTCAAACCCGACGAGGGAATCAGGTCGCCACCCCATGGCCTGTCCCAATGCCTGAACGCTCATCTCCAAGGAGAAGAATGCGATCACAGGCTGCAAGGCAGACAAGCCGTGACGCGCCGGAAATGACGCCTGCTCAGCGTGAGCCGTCAAATTCGGATCGACCGGCTTCCCCGAGGCCTCCCGTTGGCTCGTTCGCTCCTTTTCATTTGGCTCTTGATGCAAGACCGTCCAAGCTCTTTTCTCAATCAAGGTGAAGTGCGGTTCTTGCGACAAAGATCTCGCAAGAACCAGTCACTACAACGTCAAGCTGTCAGCTGAATGGTGGTCTGGGAAAGCTGCGCCAGCGTGGTGTGATGGAACGTGATGCTCTGGCTGCCATCCGAGAAAATCACGTTCTGGCCGTTCTGAGTCATGTGGCTCAAGACGTCCGCAGCGCTGCCGTAGCTATATCCAGTGAATCGCAGGATGTCGACATTCTCGAGTCCATAGACTTGATCGTTGCCAGGCTTGCCGAAATCGAACGCGAAGGTGTCCGCGCCGCGCCCCCCCATCAGGGTGTTGTTTCCGGTGCCGCCTTGCAACTCGTCGCTCCAACTGCCGAACCTGGTTGCCATGTAGCTGGCCTGGGCAGGTGCAGTGTTCGTGATGAACTCACCCGACCTCGAGAAGCCGACGACCACATCCGCGCGGCTCGCACCACGGTTCAGCGCATCGACCCAGCCTGCGAGGCCGCCCTGATCGGGCTCACGTCCCAACACATTCCGATAGAGAAGCGTTGCGAACTGGGTGTTGTCCAGCGATCCATAGATCTTCTGGAACTCCGAAGACTTCATGAACCCGTCCGCCACTGTCTGGATATTGGTTGCCTCTGTGTCCAGCAGGTTCACCCACCCGACAAAACCGCCGCTGTCCGGCTCACGGTTCAAGATCGCCTTGTAAAGGCGATAGACCTCGCCCTGATGATCAGCACTGAAACGCGATGTCATGAATGCATCGACATCGAGGGACGTGTTGTTCTTGAACTCGCCAGACTCCGAGAACCCGAGCAGAACCTCCGAACGCGACGCCCCCGCGTTGAGCGAACGGAGCCAGGAAGCGAGGCCACCGGCATCTGGTGCGCGCCCCAGAACGTTCTGGTACATGCGCGTGACGAACTGCGTGTTGTCCAGGCCTGCATAAGCTGTCTGAAATTCCGACGACTGCGCAAAAGCCGCCGCGACCGTCTTGAGGGTTGCGCCGCTCCTGATGGAGCCGGCCCATCCCTGCAGGCCGCCGACATCGGGCTCACGGGCAAAGGCTGCTTGATAAAGGCGGTAGACGCTACCGTGGATGTAGTTGCCGAAACCCGAGATGCCATCGCCACCGTCGATCGTGTCGTTGCCGTCACCGCCCAGCAACAGGTCGTTGCCCCAGCCGCCGGTAATCTTGTCGTCGCCGCCCAAGCCGGACAGCAACACCGAACTCGTGGCGCCGGCCGCCGTGAGGGTATCGTTGAAATTCGAACCTGCAACGGCATAGATCCGCGACAGGATGTCCTGATCTCCCCAACCATCAGTCGCAAGGCCCGTACGCAAATTCACGGTGACCCCCGCAGGATCGAGGCCGTAATTGGCAACGACGATCCCGGTGTTGTTACCGGTGATCATGTCCCTGCCAGGCCCACCCCAGATGATGTCGTCGCCTTCATCGCTGAAAAGAAGGTCGTCACCTGCCCCACCATCGATCAGATCGTTTCCGGCACCGCCATGAATGACGTCCCCCCCTTCCGTACCGACCAAGGTGTCGTTTCCGGTCGTGCCATTGAGTATCGCCACAGTGTTTCCTTTCGGTGCGCCGGTCCTAGCTACATCGCCCTCTGCTATTGATGCGACTGGCCGGCAATTTGGTTGTCATCGAAGATTAGATAGGCCAAAGGTTTGGCCGGTGGGTATCGTATCCGGTTGTATCACTTCGTTTGCGGCAGGCCCGACACCTGAACACGTACTTTTTCCACGAGTTTCTGGTTTTTTCGCTGCCCCTCGGCAAAAAATAGTACTTTTTAATTCACATCAATAGATTCTTAGCGTAGGCGACTGCGTATTAAGTCGGTAGTTGTCTCTCAGCCGTGGGTTGCGCGTGCTTCGCGCAAAATCCAGCCCCATGCAGCTCAACTACATCGCCAACGCGGACGTCCCGTCCTCCTCCGGCCGCACCCTGCCGGTCATCGATCCTTCCGACGGCCAGGCCTTCGACGAAATCCAGCGCAGCAATGCCGCCGACATCGACTCCGCCGTGCGCGCCGCGCGCGACTGCTTCGAGGGTGTGTGGCACAAGGTCAGCGCCGCCGACCGCAGCCGCCTGCTCTACAAGCTCTCGCAAAAGATCGCCGAGCACGTCGACGAACTGGCGCTGATCGAGCAGCGCGACTGCGGCAAGCCCGTCAAGCAGGCGCGTGCCGACGCGGTGGCGCTGGTGCGCTATTTCGAGTTCTACGCCGGCGCCTGCGACAAGCTGCACGGCGAGACCATCCCCTACCAGGACGGCTACAGCGTCTTCACCTGGCGCGAGCCGCACGGCGTTACCGGCCACATCATTCCGTGGAACTACCCGATGCAGATCTTCGGGCGCAGCGTGGGCGGCGCCCTGGCGGCGGGCAACGTGTGCGTGGTGAAGCCGGCCGAAGATGCCTGCCTCTCGCTGATCCGCGTGGCGCAGCTGGCAGCCGAGGTCGGCTTTCCGGCCGGCGCGCTCAACATCGTGACGGGCTACGGCCATGAAGTGGGCGACGCGCTCGCGCGGCACGAAGGCATCGACCACATCAGCTTCACCGGCAGCCCGAAGATCGGCACGCTGATCCAGCAGGTGGCAGCCGAGCGGCATTGCCCTGTCACGCTGGAGCTGGGCGGCAAGAGCCCGCAGATCATCTTTGCGGACGCCGACCTCGACGCGGCCATTCCCGTGGTCATCAACGCGATCGTGCAGAACGCCGGCCAGACCTGCTCGGCCGGCTCGCGGGTGCTGATCCAGCGCGGCATCTACGAGCCGCTGCTCGAGCGCCTGGGCCATGCCTTCGAAGCCCTGCGCGTCGGCCCCGCGGCCATGGACCTCGACGTGGGCCCGCTGATCCGCCAGACGCAGCAGCAGCGTGTGTGGGACTTCCTGAGCGACGCGCAGCATGCCGGCATCCCGATGGTGGCGCAGGGCATCGTGGTCGAGGAAGCGCCCGAGACCGGCTTCTACCAGGCGCCCACTCTGCTGCGCGACGTGCCGGTCGGGCATCGACTGGCGCAGGAAGAAGTGTTCGGCCCGGTGCTGGCCGCGATGTCCTTCACCGACGAAGACGAAGCGGTCGCGCTCGCCAATGCCACGCAGTTCGGCCTGGTGGCGGGCGTGTGGACCGCCGACGGTTCGCGCCAGTTCCGCATGGCCAAGCGCGTGCGCAGCGGCCAGGTGTTCATCAACAACTACGGCGCGGGTGGCGGTGTCGAGCTGCCTTTCGGCGGCGTGAAGTCTTCAGGCTACGGGCGCGAGAAGGGCTTCGAGGCCCTGTACGGTTTCACCACGCTGAAAACCGTCGCCGTCAAGCACGGCTGACCGCGCGGGGCTGGTCAACCCAGCGCGGTGTCCAGCAGCATCATCAGCACGAAGCCGATCATCAGCCCGCTCGTGGCAAAGGCTTCGTGCCCCTTGCGGTGCGACTCGGGAATGATCTCGTGGCTGATCACGAACAGCATCGCGCCTGCCGCAAAGCCAAGTCCCCAGGGCAGCAGCATCGCCGAATGGCCGACCACGGCCGCGCCCAGCACCGCACCCAGCGGCTCCACCAGCCCCGAGGCCATGCCGATCAGCACCGCGAACATGCGGCTGTAGCCGGCGGCCAGCAGCGCCACCGCGACCACCAGGCCCTCGGGCACGTCCTGGATTGCGATGCCGGTGGCCAGCGCGTCGGCGCGCAGCCCGTTGTTGGCCGCATAGCCCACGCCGATGGCCAGGCCTTCGGGCACGTTGTGCAGCGCGATCGCAAACACGAAGAGCCAGGTGCGGCGCAGCTGCCTGGCGGCCTGGCCTTCGCGGCCCTTGATGAAGTGTTCGTGCGGCAGCACGCGGTCCATCAGCATCAGCACGATGCCACCGAGCAGGATGGCGGAACCGATCACCCCTCCCGCCGCCCAGTTGCCGCCGCCGAACACACCCACGTTCTTTGCGGCCTCCAGGCCCGGGATGATCAGCGAGAAGGCGCTGGCCGCCAGCATCACGCCGGCGCCGAAGCCGAACAGAGTGTCCTGCAGCCGCTCCGGGAGCTTCTGCGAGAACAGCACCGGCAGCGTGCCGAGCGCGGTCGCCAGCGCGGCCACCGAGCCGCCTAGCAAGGCATTCCATACCAGCGGATCGCCGCGCACGAACTGCCAGAACTGCAACACGCCCACCAGCACCCCGGCCGCGACGATGGCGAAGCCGACCCACTCGCGCATCGGGCGGGCCTGCCTGGGTTGCCGTCCTGCCATCGCGCGCTGCTGCGGCTCGTTCATGGGCCTGCTCCTCAGCCGCCGGTCGCGGCGGCGTGACGCCGGCCCACCTCGGCCCAGTTCACGACGTTGTAGAAGGCCGCGATGTATTCGGGGCGGCGGTTCTGGTACTTGAGGTAGTAGGCGTGCTCCCATACGTCGAGCCCGAGGATCGGCGTGTTGCCAGAGCCGATACCGCGCATCAGCGGGCTGTCCTGGTTGCCGCTGCTCTCCACGGCGAGCTTGCCGCCGGGGCCTGCCGACAGCCACGCCCAGCCGCTGCCGAAGCGCGTGAGGGCGGTCTTGGTGAAGGCCTCCTTGAAGGCGTCGAAACCGCCCAGGTCGGTGTCGATGGCTTTCGCGAGCGCCCCAGTAGGCGTGCCGCCACCGCCCTGCCCGACTGGCGCCATCACGGTCCAGAACAGGCTGTGGTTGGCGTGCCCGCCGCCGTTGTTGCGCACCGGCGCGCGCAGCGCCTCGGGCAGCTGCTCGACGTTGGCGATCAGTTCTTCGACCGGCGTTCCCTCGTGCGGCGTGTCTTTCAGGGCCGCATTGAGGTTGTTCACATAGGTCTGGTGGTGCTTGCCGTGGTGGATTTCCATCGTCTGCGCGTCGATGTGCGGTTCGAGCGCATCGAAGGCATAGGGCAAGGCTGGCAGGGTGTACGGCACGTTCGAAAAGCTCCTTGGTTGGAAGAGCCCTTTGCGTTGTCGACGTGTTGCGTACTCAGACGCCTAAATGATAGGAATTCTCATTGTCCACGTCAAGACATCTGCGGCAGAGATGGCGCAAACCGGCCATTTCAGGAAGCTTTCGGCAACGATAGATACACTGCGCTGCGGCACGTTTCCCCGGGAGATTTCCAATGATGAAGCTCAAGAGCATCCTTCCCTTCGCCCTGCTCGCCTGCGCCGGCCTCGCCGCCGCGCAGACCGCCACGCCGCCGGCCGGCGACTACATCTACGAACGGGGCAGCGGCTCGCTGCGCGTCAAGCCCGACGGGCACTTCGACATCACCACCATCGGCGCCAACGCACACACCTGCGCACTCGACGGCACCATCGTGCGCGGCAAGGCCAAGCTCGACGACTCGGCGTGCGTGGTGAACTTCGCGGTCAACGCCGACAAGGTGCAGGTCACGACCAACGGCGCGGATCAATGCCGCGACAACTGCGGCGCGCGCGCCGGCTTCGAGGGCACCTACACCCGCCCCATCCCCGCCTGCACCGACAAGGCCGTGGCCAACTCGCGCAAGACCTTCAAGCGCCAGTACGACGCGAAGGACTACGCTGCCGCGCAGACCACCCTCGCTCCCGTACTGTCGGACTGCGACAAGACCCTCGACTGGATCACCAAGGCCTGGCTGCGCAACGACCTCGCGCTCACCCAGTTCAAGCTCAACGACCGCGCCGCCTGCCTCAAGACCCTGCAGCCGCTGGCCGAGGACGCCGACCGCACCGACGACGGCATCAAGGACAACTACCCGCCGGCCGACGCCGAGATCTTCCTGCCCGTGGTCCGCGCCACCCGCACGAACCTGAAGCTCTGCCGCGGATAGCCCGCAGCCGCCCACGAGAGGCGGCACAGGTTTTCCATTCACAACAAGACGGAGACAACACCATGAGATTCCTGAAGCGCAGCCTGCGCGCGGCCGTGCTCGGCCTGGCCCTTCCCCTGCTGGCGGCGGCGCAATCGCTGCCGACAGCCAGGCCCGAACAGGTCGGCCTCTCGACCGGGCGCCTGCAGATGCTCACCGACGTGCTCAAGGCCGACGTGGCCGCCGGCAAGATCCCGGGCGCGGTGCTGCTGGTGGCGCGCCAGGGCAAGGTCGCGTGGTTCGAGCCGGTCGGCAAGCTCGACCCTGTGGCCGGCACTCCAATGCCGCGCGACGGCATCTTCCGCATCTATTCGATGAGCAAGCCCATCACCACGGTGGCCGCGATGATGCTGGTGGAAGACGGCCGGCTGAAGCTCGACGACCCGATCTCGACGTACCTGCCCGAGTTCGCCACCATGACGGTGGGCGTCGAGAAGCCCGGCGCCGACGGCAAGCCGGTGCTCGACACCGTGCCCGCGCGCCGCCCGATCACCGTGCAGGACCTGATGCGCCACACATCGGGCCTGACCTACGGCTTCTTCGGCCCGGGCCTCGTGAAGCAAGCCTACAACGCCGCCGACCTGGGCGCCGGCGACCCGACGCTGGCCGAGTTCTCCCAGCGCCTCGCCAAGCTGCCGCTGGCCTACCAGCCCGGCACGACCTGGGAGTACAGCCAGTCGACCGACATCCTCGGCCGCGTGATCGAGGTGGTGTCGGGCCAGTCGCTCTACCAGTTCGAGAAAACCCGGCTGCTCGACCCGCTGGGCATGAAGGACACCAGCTACTACGTGCCAGAACCGGCGCGCCAGCCGCGCATTGCCGAGCCGCTGGCCAGCGACCGCAGCTTCGGCGTGGGCGCCGAGTTCAACGACCCGCGCGTCGTGCGCAAGTACGAATCGGGCGGCGGCGGACTGGTGTCGACAGCGAACGACTACGCGCGCTTCCTGCAGATGCTGCTCAACGGCGGCTCGCTCGACGGCAAGCGCTACCTCGGCCCGCGCACCATCGCGCTGATGACCGCCGACCACTCCAACGCGGGCGCCGGCATCGTGCCCGGCCCGCTCTACCTGCCGGGCCCGGGCTACGGCTTCGGCCTGGGCTTTGCCGTGCGCCGCAACGACGGCGAGGCGCCCTACCCGTCGGCCGACGGTGAATACAACTGGGGCGGCGCGGGCGGCACCTACATGTGGGTCGACCCGAAGAACGAGATGTTCGTCTTGCTCATGCTGCAGTCGCCAAAGTACAGAACACATTACAGAACATTGACCCGGGACATGATTTATGCGGCGGTGATCAAGTAGCCTCCGATTCACAGGCCCTTGGGGCCTGGCGCAAAATCGGAACCCCCTTCCACGAAGCCATGAAGAACAGCAGCAGCACCGTCATCCCGATCTCCACGATCAGCCGCGCACGCCCCGCCGTGGCCGTACCGGAGATTGCCGTGCCCGCCACGGGGTTGCTGCTCGACCGCCTGGGCCGGCCCATGACCGACCTGCGCATCAGCGTGACCGACCGCTGCAACTTCCGCTGCAGCTACTGCATGCCGAAGGATGTGTTCGACAAGGACTACAAGTACCTGCCGCACAGCGCGCTGCTGAGCTTCGAGGAAATGACGCGGCTGGCCCGCCTGTTCGCCGCCCACGGCGTGCGCAAGATCCGCCTGACCGGCGGCGAGCCGCTGCTACGCAAGAACATCGAAGGGCTCATCGAACAACTCGCCGAGATCCGCACACCCGCTGGCGAACCGCTGGCGCTGACGCTCACCACCAACGGCTCGCTGCTCGCGCGCAAGGCCGGCGCACTCAAGGCTGCCGGCCTGCAGCGCGTGACGGTGAGCCTCGACAGCCTCGACGACGCCGTCTTCCGCCGCATGAACGACGTCGACTTTCCGGTGGCCGACGTGCTCGCCGGCATCGACGCGGCAATCGCCGCTGGCCTCGGCCCCATCAAGGTCAACATGGTGGTCAAGCGCGGCGCCAACGATCAAGAAATCTTGCCGATGGCCCGCTACTTCCGTACGCACCACGGCGGCAAGGTGGTGCTGCGCTTCATCGAGTACATGGACGTGGGCGCCACCAACGGCTGGCGCATGGACGAGGTGCTGCCCTCGGCCGACGTCATCGCGCGCATCCATGCCGAATTTCCGCTGGTGCCGCTCGAAGCCGCCACGCCCGGCGAAACCGCCCAGCGCTGGGCCTATGCCGACGGCACCGGCGAAATCGGCGTGATCAGCAGCGTCACCCAGGCCTTCTGCCACGACTGCAGCCGCGCGCGCCTGTCGACCGAAGGCAAGCTCTACCTCTGCCTCTTCGCCAGCGCCGGCCACGACCTGCGCCCACTGCTGCGCGGCACCGCCAGCGACGACGACATCTCCTCGGCCATCGGCCACATCTGGCAGGGCCGCGCCGACCGCTACTCGGAGCTGCGCGCCCTGCACGGTCCGGACGACGACAGCGGCGATGCCGGCGACAAGGCCCCGCGCCGCGTCGAGATGAGCTACATCGGCGGATGACGCAGGCGGCCGCCATGCCCGCGCACGCCACCATCGCAACCGCCGACATCACGGGGCTGCTGCTGGCCGGCGGACGCGGCTCGCGCATGGGCGGTGTCGACAAGGGGCTGCAGCCTTTCAACGGCGAACCGCTGGCGCTGCATGCAATACGGCGGCTGGGGCCGCAGGTCGGCCGGCTGATGGTCAATGCCAATCGCAACCTCGCCGACTACGAAGCCTTCGGCGTACCAGTGTGGCCCGACAGCCTCGCGGACTATGCGGGGCCGCTCGCGGGCTTTCTGACCGGGCTGGAGCACTGCACCACGCCCTGGCTGCTGACCGTGCCTTGCGACACCCCCCTGTTCCCGACCGACCTGGCCGCCCGGCTCGCCGAAGCGGTCGTTGCCGGCAATGCGGAGATCGCCATCGCCACCGCGCCCGAAGCCGCCGAGGGCGACGTGGTGCTGCGCCCTCAACCCGTCTTCTGCCTGCTGCGCGCCGACCTGCGCGGCAGCCTGCAGCGCTACACCGAAGCCGGCGGCCGCAAGGTCCACGCATGGACCGCGCAGCACCGCACGGTGCACGTGCCCTTCGACCGCCCCGGCGACGCGCCCGACGCCTTTTTCAACGCCAACACCCTGGCCGAACTGCACGCACTCGAAAACCGATGAGCCGCATCGCAGACATCGCTTCCACCCTCACGGGCTATGACGACGCCGCCGACCTGAGCGTCGAGGCCGTCCACGCCTTCCTTTCGCAACTGACGGCCACGGCCGTCGTCACGCAGCGCGAAAGCGTTTCATTGCTCGACGCCCTTGGCCGCGTGCTGGCCGAAGACATCGTCTCGCCCGTCAGCGTGCCGCCGCACGACAACTCCGCCATGGACGGCTACGCCTTCGACGGCTCGGTGCTGCCCAAGGACGCCCCCATCGACGCCTCCATCACGCTGCGCGTGGCGGGCACGGCACTGGCCGGCGCGGCCTGGCGCGGCGCGCTGGGCGCGGGCGATGCGGTGCGCATCATGACCGGCGCGATGATGCCGGCGGGCCTCGACACCGTCATTCCGCAGGAGTTCTGCAAGGTCGACGGCGACCGCGTGTGCTTCCCGGCCAAGGTGCTGCGCCGCGGCGACAACCGCCGCTTCGCGGGCGAAGACCTGATGAAGGGCCAGCCCGCGCTGCACAAGGGCGAACGCCTCTCGCCCGCCGCGCTCGGCATGGTCGCGAGCCTCGGCCTGCCGGGCGTGCCCGCGCTGCGGCGGCTGCGGGTGGCCTGTTTTTCGACCGGCGACGAGATCCTGAGCCTCGGCGACGCGCCGCGCGAAGGCGCCGTGTACGACAGCAACCGCTACACCGTGATCGGCCTGCTCACGCGGTTGGGCTGCGAGGTGATCGACCTCGGCCTGGTGCGCGACGACCCGGCCACGCTCGCCGCCACGCTGCAGCGCGCCGCGCGCGAGGCCGATGCCATCGTCACCAGCGGCGGCGTCAGCGCGGGCGCGGCTGACCACACACGCGACGTGATGCAGCAGTTGGGCGACATGGCGTTCTGGCGCGTGGCCATGCGCCCGGGCCGTCCACTCGCTGTGGGGTTGATTCCGCGCGAGGCGTCACCGCAGTCAGCCGTGCTGTTCGGCCTGCCGGGCAATCCGGTGGCGGTGATGGTCACCTTCCTGGCCTTCGTGCGGCCGGCGCTGCTGCGCATGATGGGCTGCCATGAAGCAGCCGCCGCGCCGCCACCGCTGCTGCGCGCGCGCAGCACGAGCCCGATCCGCAAGAAGCCGGGCCGCACCGAATACCAGCGCGGCTTCGTGAAGAACGTGCGGGGCGCGTTGCCCGAAGTGTGCGTTGCGAGCCACCAGGGCTCCGGGGTGCTCAGCTCGATGGTCGAGGCCAACGGGCTCGTGGTGCTGCACCACGACCAGGGCAGCGTGGCGGCGGGCGACGAGGTGGACGTGATGATGTTCGACGGCGTGATCTAGCCGCCGGGAAAAGAAAGAGCGGCCAGCGGCCGCCCGACTCAGAGGCGCCCCAGCGCCTTGTCCACGCCCTTGTTGGCCAGCATGTCGGCGCGCTCGTTGCCCGGATCGCCCGAGTGGCCCTTGACCCAGCGCCATTCGATCTGGTGGCCGCCTTCGCTCACCAGCTTGTCGAGCCGCTGCCAGAGCTCGACGTTCTTTACCGGCTGCTTGCTCGCGGTGAGCCAGCCCTTGGCCTTCCAGCCACGGATCCATTCGGTGATGCCCTTGCGCACGTACTGGCTGTCGAGATACAGCAGCACCTTGCAGGGCCGCTTGAGCGCGGCCAGGCCTTCGATGACGGCTGTCAGTTCCATGCGGTTGTTGGTGGTGTTGAGTTCACCGCCGAACAGGTCTTTCTCGGTGGCGCCCGACTTGAGCCACGCGCCCCAGCCACCGGGGCCGGGATTGCCCTTGCACGCACCATCGGTGTAGATCACGACTTCGTTCAAACTGACTTTTCCTTCTCTTTCATTCGATCCTCTTCATTCGATTTCGATCGTTTCAATTCTTGTTCGGCTCGCTGCGATGCACCTTGCCGGCAATGGGCACGGGCGCGGTGGCGCGGGCGCCTGCGCGCCGCCAGTCGGCGCTCAGCAGGCGCATGCCGCGCACCCGCTTCACAGCGACCAAAAAATAGGCTGCGCCAAAGATCGGCCACCAGCGCTCGCCGGCGGCGTCCATCCAGCGCGAGCGCTCCAGCCAGGCCTCGCTGCGCACTGCCGGCCGGTAGATGCCGAAGCGGCCCGACTCCACCTCGAAGCTCAGCAGGCGCAGCCAGTCGCGCATGCGCCAGTAGCCGATGAACTCCCCGCCTTCGGGCAGGTAAAGATCGCCGATGCCCAGCCGGCGGTAGATGTGCGCGCGGCGCTGCCGCATGCCCCAGAGGCTGGCGGGGTTGAGCCCGCAGATCACCACGCGGCCTTCGGGCACCAGCACCCGCTCGACCTCGCGCAGGGTGGCGTGCGGGTCGGGGCTCAGTTCGAGCGCGTGCGGCATCACCACCAGGTCGAGGCTGTTGGCTGCAAAAGGCAGCGCCGCGAAGTCGGTCAGGAGCGTTGCCTTGCTGGCGCGGGCGGGGTCGTCCAGCGCCAGCCAGCGGTGCGGCATGCGGTTGGCGCGCAGCCCGTCGACCTCTGCCGCGCCCAGCTGCAGCGCGTGATAGCCGAACACATCGGCCACCGCCTGATCGAACTGGGCCTGCTCCCAAGCCAGAAGGTAGCGCCCCGGGGGGGTCGCGAACCAATCCTGCAAACCTATAATTTGACCGCTCATGACCCTTGTTCCGCTGCCCGCCTTCGCTGACAACTACATCTGGATGCTGCACGACGGGTCCCACGCCATCGTGGTGGATCCGGGCGATGCCCAACCGGTGTTCGACGCGCTGGCGCGCCACAAGCTGCAGCTGGCCGCGATTCTAGTCACGCACCACCACCCCGATCACACGGGGGGCGTGGCTGCGCTGCATACAGCCACCGGCGCCCCGGTCTGGGGGCCCGCACGCGAGCGCATTCCCGAGCCGTACACGCCGCTGGCGCAGGGCGACATCGCGGAAGTGCTCGGCCTGCGCTTCGAGGTCATCGACGTGCCGGGCCATACCGCCGGCCATATCGCCTACTTCCTCCCCGCCGCGCAAACCGCGCTCAACGACGCACCGCTGCTGTTCTGCGGCGACACGCTGTTCTCCGGTGGCTGCGGACGGCTGTTCGAGGGCACGCCTGCGCAAATGCTGGCCTCGCTCGATGCGCTCGCCGCTTTGCCCGGCGACACGCGCGTCTGCTGCGCTCACGAGTACACACTTTCTAACCTGCGTTTCGCCCAGGCGGTGGAACCGGCCAACGCCGAACTGAGTCACTACAACGCGCGCTGCGAAAGCCTGCGCGCGAAGGGGCAGTCCACGCTGCCGTCACAACTGGCGATCGAACGCCAGGTCAACCCCTTTCTTCGCAGCCGCGAAGCCACTGTCCTTAGAGCGGTGCGTGCCCACGCCGAGCTTGCTGCCGATGCAGCCGAAGCCGACGTGTTTGCCGCACTGCGCCAATGGAAAAACGACTTCCGATGAAATTTATCGCTGCCACCTGCCTTGCAGGTTCACTGGTGCTCGCGGGCTGCGCGGGCACGAACAACAACAGCTCCTCCCCCTCTTCTTCATCGTCACCCCAGGCCGGCGGCACCGGCTCCAAGGTCGCCGGCAGCGCGGCCCCCATCTACCCGCGCGACTCGCTCTCCCCCCTCCCCAGCGGCCAGGCCCATTCGCAGAGCGTGGTCACGCTCGCGCCGCCGGTCGACATGTGGGACCGCATCCGCCGCGGCTTCAAGATGCCCAACCTCGACAGCGACCTGGTGCGCGACCGCGAGCAGTGGTACGCCAGCCGGCCCGACTACATCCAGCGCATGACGGAGCGCTCGAACAAGTACATCTTCCACATCGTCGAGGAACTCGAGCGGCGCAACATGCCGACCGAACTCGCGCTGCTGCCCTACATCGAGAGCGCGTTCAACCCTCAGGCTATCTCCAGCGCGCGCGCCGCGGGCATGTGGCAGTTCATGCCGGCCACCGGTACCGATTTCGACCTGAAGCAGAACATCTTCCGTGACGACCGCCGCGACGTGGTGGCCTCCACCCGCGCCGCGCTCGACTACCTGCAGAAGCTCTACGGCATGTTCGGCGACTGGCAACTGGCCCTGGCCGCCTACAACTGGGGTGAAGGCAGCGTGAGCCGCGCCATCGCCAAGAACCAGCGCCTGGGCCTGCCCACCACCTACAGCGACCTCACCATGCCCGCCGAAACGCGCATGTACGTGCCCAAGCTGCAGGCCGTGAAGAACATCGTGGCGAACCCGCAGGCCTTCAACACCGAACTGCCGCTGATCGCCAACCACCCGTACTTCCAGACCGTCACGCTCACGCGCGACCTCGACGTGGAGCTCGCCGCCAAGCTGGCCGACGTTCGGCTCGACGACTTCCGCGCGCTCAACCCCGCAGCGCACAAACCCGTGCTGATCGCGGCCGGCACGCCGCAGATCCTGCTGCCGTGGGACAACGCGGCCGTGTTCCAGCGCAACTTCGATGCCTATTCGCAGGGCCAGTACGCCAGCTGGACCGCCTGGGTCGTGCCCAACACCATGACGGTGGCCGACGCAGCCCAGCGCTCGGGCATGAGCGAAGCCGACCTGCGCGCCATGAACAACGTGCCGCCGCGCATGCTCATCAAGGCCGGCTCGACGCTGATCGTGCCGCGCGGCGCCCGCGTGAAGGAAGACGTGGCGGCCGTGGTGGCCGACGGCGGCCACCTGAGCTTCCAGCCCGAGATCGTCACGCGCCGCACGACCGTCAAGGCCGGGCGCGCCGACAGCGTTGCCAGCATCGCGCGCCGCTACAACCTCAAGCCGGCCAACGTGGCCGAGTGGAACGACGTGAAGCCCAATCACGCGTTCAAGCGTGGCTACAGCGTGGTGGTGTATCTGCCCGTTCGCGCGACGGTTGCGACCCGCGCGGGCACCGGCATCCGGCCCGTGCAGACGTCGCATGTCACGGCCGCTCCCGCACGCCGTGGCGGTGCGTCCTCGAAGGCGGCCGCGCCGCGGGGCTCCAATGTGGCCAAGGTGCCCGCCAGCAGCAAGCAGCAGGTCGTGCGCGAGAAGCGCGGCGGCACGCCGGCAAAGAAGAAGCGCTAAGGCTGGTCGCGCTTCAGTGGGCCTTGGCGGCCCACGCCCTGCGGCGTACCACCGCCTCCAGCGCGGCCACGGCGATCATGATGACCGTGGTGAGCGTGCCCACCACCATCACCGTCATGTGCGACGCGAAGACCGCAAGCACCGCCAGCAGGCCCAGCCCATAGAGATGCGATTGCGGCAGGAAGCCGCGCACCACGCGCTTGAACAGCGCATTGCCGAACAGATAGAGCGCCGGTCCGCCGATCAGCGCACCGAGGTACTTGAGTTCGGCATGGTGCGAGCCCTCTCCGATCGTCAGCTCGTCCGCCACAGCGCAGACGATGATGCCCGCCACCAGAATGACGTGCGTGTAGTGGAACTTGGCGCCGACGCCGCCCGGGTCCGCTGCATGCTCGATGACGTGGGTCGCCTCCTTGGCGCTGGTGTCGAAATACATCCACCACATCGCCAGGCTGCCCGCGAAGCCCACGAGCAGCGCGAACAGATCGCTCCCGTGCCATTCGGGGTGGTGCCCGAAGGCGATGCCGGTGGCCAGCACCGACTCGCCCAGCGCGACGATCACGAACAGCTGGCAGCGCTCGGCGAGATGGCCGCCGTCGATGGTCCAGTCGCTGGTCAGCGAACGGCCCAGGCCCGGAAAGCGCAAGCCGATCATCGGTGCGATGTACTCGCACAGCACGCCGCCGAACCAGAGTGCGAGACGCGCCGGCCCGTCGACCAGGCCACCGGCAATCCAGAACACCCCGGCCACGCAGTTCCAGGCCAGCAGACGGCGGAAGTTGGGCGTGAGCGGATCGTTGGGGCCGATGGCGATCAGCATGCAGAGCGTGCGCCCCGCCTGGATGCCCACAAAGCACAGCGCGAACGCCAGTCCCCGCTCGGCAAAGGCCCCTGGCAGCGCCGAGGCCATCACCATCGCCAGCAGCATGATTGCGAACAGTACGCCGCGGATGCGCAGCGCGCTGGGGTTGAACCAGTTGGTGGTCCAGGCCGTGTACTGCCAGCCCAGCCAGACGGCGAACCACATGACCAGCGTCTGCAGCGCCCCCAATAGCGTGAGGTGGTCCAGCAGGTAGTGGGAAAGCTGCGTGACTGAAAACGCGTAGACCAGGTCGAAGAACAGCTCTTCGTTCGAAACCTTGGCGGCCTGGTCGCGCGAGCGCAAGGTCGTGGCCCGCTTGTGGTCGTGGCTCATTGTTCGTTTACCCCCGTGGATCGTTGCGGCACTCCTCAGCGCCGCGCAGGATCATCGCATGAGGGCTCTAGAGCTTTTCGGTCTCGCCGGTCTTCGGCTGCCACTTCATCAGGCGCTTTTCGATGAGCCCTACGATCCCGTCGAGCGCCAGCGCAAAGGCCGTGAGCACCACAATGCCGGCGAACACCGTGTTGACGTCGAAGGTGCCCTCCGCCTGCAGGATCAGATAACCCACGCCCCGCGCCGAGCCCAGGTACTCGCCCACCACCGCACCCACGAAGGCCAGGCCGACCGAAGTGTGCAGGCTGGAAAACACCCAGCTGGTCGCGCTCGGCAGGTACACCGTGCGCAGCAGCTGCCGCTGGTTGGCGCCCAGCATCTTCGCGTTGGCCAGCACCACCGGGCTCACCTCGCGCACGCCCTGGTAGACGTTGAAGAACACGATGAAGAACACCAGCGTGACCGCCAGCGCCACCTTGCTCCAGATGCCCAGCCCGAACCACAGCGCGAAGATGGGCGCGAGGATCACGCGCGGCATCGAATTGGCGGCCTTGATGTACGGGTCGAGGATCAGGCTCGCCGTGGGCGCGAGCGCCAGCCACAGCCCGCAGGCCAGGCCCAGCACTGTGCCGATGACGAAGGCCAGCACCGTCTCCAGCAGCGTGGTGCCCAGGTGCTGGTAGATGTCGGCATTGCCTTTCAGCCCTTCGGGAAAGAGCGCATTGGCCGGCAGTTCAAAAGGCAGGAACCAGCTCCAGATGCGGCCCGCCACCTGGATCGGCTCGCCGAGGAAGAAGGCGAACTGCTGGTTGCGCGAGGCGATGTGCCAAGCCACCAGGATCACCACCAGCAGCGCCAGCTGCCAGAAGCGCGCGTTGCGTTCATTGAGTCCGAGGCGCGGCATCAGGCGGCCTTCCTCAGTTGCTGCGCATAACCCTTGAGCACCTCGTCGCGCAACACCTCCCAGATCTGGGTGTGCAGCTCGACGAAGCGCGGCTGCGTGCGCACCTCGGCCACGTCGCGCGGCCTTGCAAGGTCGATGGCGAACTCGCCGATAGGGTGCGTCGCAGGGCCGGCCGACAGTACCACCACGCGGTCGCTCATCGCAATGGCCTCGTCGAGGTCGTGCGTGATGAACAGCACCGCCTTCTTCTTCGCGCTCCAGAGGTCGAGCACCTCGTTCTCCATCAGCTGGCGCGTCTGGACGTCGAGCGCACTGAAGGGTTCGTCCATGAGGATGATGTCGGGGTCGAGCACCAGCGTCTGCGCCAGCGCCACGCGCTTGCGCATGCCGCCGGAAAGCTGGTGCGGATAGCGGTCGCCGAAGCCCGAGAGCCCCACGCGCGAGAGCCAGGCCTCGGCCTGCTCGCGCGCCTCGGCATCGGGCACGCCGCGGTATTGCAGGCCCACCATCACGTTGTCGACGGCACTGCGCCAGGGCATCAGTGCCTCGGTCTGGAACATGTAGCCGGCGCGCGTGTTGATGCCCTCGAGCGTCTGGCCGAAGACCTTCACGGTGCCCGAAGAGGGCTCGAGCAGGCCCGCGCCCACGTTCAGCAGCGTCGACTTGCCGCAGCCTGTGGGTCCGACCACCGAGACGAACTCCCCTGCCCTGATGCGCAGCGTGGTGTCGGCCACCGCCGTGTAGCGCTGGCCCGGATCGTCCTTCGAATGGAAGGTGCAGCTGATGGAGAGAAGTTCGAGTGCGTAATCGGACATGGCGTAAAAAACCCGGCCGAGGCCGGGTCGCGGGGACGTTCGGAATCAGGCTTTGAACCTGTCTTTCGCGCGCCTAGCAAAATCGTTGGTGTAGGTTTTCGCGAGGTCGATCTTGTCGGCCTTCACGGTGGTATCGAAGCTTGCGATCGCGGTGAGCGCCGTCTTGGGGCCGTCGACCGGCACGAGGCCGTCGGTGGCGATCGATTCGCGCACCTTGTCGAACGACGCAAGATACAGCGCGCGGTCGCCGAGCAGATAAGTCTCGGGCACCGTCTTGATGATGTCGCCGGGCCCCGCCGTCTGCAGCCACTTCAGGCCGTGCACGATGGCATTCGCCAGCGCCTGGCAGGTGTTGGGATTCTTCTGGATGAACTCGCTCGACGCATACAGGCAGGCCGCCGGCATCGTGCCGCCGAACACCTGCAGCGTGCCCTTGAGCGTGCGCGTGTCGCTGATGATCTTCACGTCACCCTTCTGCTCCAGCATCGTCATCACCGGGTCGGTGTTGCTGATGGCGTCGATCTGGCCCGAGCGCAGCGCGGTGAGCGCGCCGGCCGCCACGCCCACGCCGATGAAGCTCACGTCACTGGCCTTGAGCCCGCCGCGCGAGAGCACGAGGTTGGCCACCATGTTGGTCGACGAGCCCGGCGCGGAGACGCCGATCTTCTTCCCCTTGAGATCCTGGATGCCGGTGTAGCCGGCCATGTTCTTGGTCGACACGCCCACCGCGATCTGCGGTGCACGGCCCTGCAGCACGAAGGCCTGGAAAAACTGGTTCTTGGCCTGCAGGTTGATGGTGTGTTCGTAAGCGCCCGAGCAGACATCAGCCGAGCCGCCGACCACCGCCTGCAGCGCACGCGCGCCGCCGGCGAAATCGGAAATCTCCACATCGAGCCCTTCGGCCTTGAAGTAGCCGAGCTGCTCCGAGATGGTGAGCGGCAGGTAGTAGAACGCCGCCTTGCCGCCGACCGCGATGGAGATCTTCGTCTTCTCCAGCTTCGCCTGCTGCGCAAAGACACGCGGCAACGCGATGGTTGCAGCGGCAATGGCGGCAGTAGCTGAAATGAGAGTGCGGCGATGAAGCATGAAACGTTGCCCGTTGGCTCTGTGACTCGTAAGAACTGAATCGAGCTTAGGGGCCGCACCACACGGCTGCATCGGGGTGATCCCGTGCGGGTTTTCACGTAAGCACGAAGGCCTCTCCGAGAAGCCTTCGCCAAGGCTTCATCACGCCGGAAAAAGTATTGCGATATCGAGCGGAAACGCGAGTGCCCAGACAACGCTGTGCGCGCTACCTGCGATCTACCAGGGCATGGGCGATGGTGCCGAGATCGACGTACTCGAGCTCGCTGCCTGCCGGCACGCCGCGTGCAAGGCGCGTCACGGTCAGGCCGTGCTGTTTCAGCGCTTCGCCGATCACGTGCGCGGTGGCCTCGCCCTCAGCGGTGAAGTTCGTGGCGAGGATGACCTCGCTCACCGTGCCGTCGCGCGCGCGGTCGAAGAGCTTCTGCAGGCCGATGTCCTTCGGCCCGATGCCGTCGAGCGGGCTGAGCTTGCCCATCAGCACGAAGTAATAGCCGCGGAACGCGCCGGTGCGTTCGAGCGCGGCCTGGTCGGCCGGCGTCTCGACCACGCAGAGCTTGCTCGCATCGCGCCGCGTGTCGAGGCAGACGTTGCAGACCGGCGCCTCGGTAAAGGTGTTGCAGCGCTCGCAATGCCGCACGTGGCCTGCGGCCTGCTGCAGTGCGCGTGCGAGCAGCTGTGCGCCCTCGCGGTCGTGCTGCAGCAGGTGGAATGCCATGCGCGAGGCCGACTTGACGCCGACACCGGGCAGGCGGCGCAGCGCATCGACCAAGGCGTCGAGCGAACTGGCGTCTGCCATTTATTGCGACCGCTCGCTCAGAACGGCAGCTTCATGCCTGGCGGCAGACCTGGCATGCCGGCCGTCAGCTTGCCCATCTTCTGCTCGCTGGTTTCCTCGGCCTTGCGCACGGCGGCGTTGAAGGCGGCAGCCACGAGGTCTTCGAGCATGTCCTTGTCGTCCGCCAGCAGGCTGGGGTCGATGGTGATGCGCTTGACGTCGTGCTTGCAGGTCATGACGACCTTGACGAGGCCGGCGCCGGATTCGCCTTCGACCTCGATGTGGGCCAGCTCTTCCTGGGCCTTCTTGAGGTTGTCCTGCATTGCCTGCGCCTGCTTCATGAGGCCGGCCAGTTGTCCTTTGTTGAACATCGTTGGTCCTGTGTCTGGTTGGAAAGTGGGTGAAGGATAAGAGAGACGGAAGCTCAGGCTGGTTTCAGCGTGCCAGGGACGATCTTCGCATCGAAGTCGCGCATCAGCGCCTGCACTTCGGGGTCGCTGAGGATGGCCTCTTCGGCCACGCGCTGCCGCTCGTCCGCGGCCTGTTTGTTGCGGCGCGCGGGGCTGTCGACCACGCTGCCGATCTCGATGGCGAGCTTGACGTCGTGGCCCAGGCTGCCCAGCGCAGCCGTCAGCTTTTCGCGGCTGGATGGCTGGTTGAGCGTTTCACGCTCGATGCGCAGAAGCCACTGATCGGTGTCGCGGCCCACCAGCTGCGATTGCAGTGCCAGTTCACGCGCCAAGGCGGCGATGGCCTCGGCCGCGATCAGTTGGGAGACCGTGGCGTACCAGAAATCGCCGTCTTCGCTGGTCGGAATGGGGGTGAATGTGCTGCGCGGCTCGTCGGCGCGTGGCGTGTCGCGGGCACTGGGCGGAGGCTGCACGCGGATGGGCACGCCGACAACCCGGGCGGGTGCTTCGGCGGCAGCGCCGGGGCGGGGTTCGGCCTGCCGGGGTTCGTCGACCACGGCGAGGCGATGGCCGGCGGGAACCGAGGCAGCGTGGGCAGGCGCTGGCGCGGGTGCAGCAGGCGATTCGACCGGGTGGCGAGCCACCGGCGCCGGGGCCGGAGCAGGTGGCACGGTGCGCGCCGGAGCTACCGGCGCCACGGCCGCAGCTTCATTCAGAGTTTTTTTTTCCGGGGAGGCCGTCGAAGCAACCGCGCTGGAAGGTTTGAAGGCCAATAGCCGCAACAGCACCATGGTCAGGGCGGCGTACTCGTCGGGGGCCAGGCCCAGCTCGCCGCGGCCATGCAGGCACAGGCTGTAGAGCAGCTGCGTCTCGTCGGCCGGCATCAGCGCGGCAAGGCGCGCGGTGTCTGCAGCGTCGGGGTCGGTGGCGGAATCGGCCGACTCCGCCCGCGAGGGCACGGCCTGCAGCACGGCCATGGCCTGCAGCACCGCCGTCATTTCCTCGAGCGTGGAAGCGGCGGACATACCGTCGACGCGCAGCGCCTCCGATGTCTCGACCACCGTCCTGCCATCGCCCTGCGCCAGCGCCTCGATCAGGCGGAACACATGGCCGCGATCGACGCTGCCGAGCATCTGACGCACGCCGGCCTCGACCAGCTCGCCGTTGCCGAATGCGATGGCCTGGTCGGTGAGCGAGAGCGCGTCGCGCATCGAGCCGCGCGCCGCGCGCGCCAGCAGGCGCAGCGCCTGCGGCTCGGCCGGGACATTCTCGGTCTGCAGCACGCTGGTGAGGTGCTCGAGCACCGTCTCGGGCGCCATCGGCCGCAGGTTGAACTGCAGGCAGCGCGACAGCACCGTGACCGGCACCTTCTGCGGATCGGTCGTGGCCAGCACGAACTTGAGGTACTCGGGCGGCTCCTCGAGCGTCTTCAGCATCGCGTTGAACGCGGTGTTCGTGAGCATGTGCACTTCGTCGATCATGAAGACCTTGAAGCGCCCCTGCACCGGCTTGTAGACGGCCTGTTCGAGCAGCGACTGCACCTCGTCCACGCCGCGGTTCGAGGCCGCGTCGAGCTCGGTGTAGTCCACGAAACGACCCGAGTCGATGTCGCGGCAGGCCTGGCACACGCCACACGGCGTGGCCGTGATGCCGCCCTGCCCGTCCGGCCCCTGGCAGTTGAGTGACTTCGCCAGAATCCGCGAGACCGTGGTCTTGCCGACACCCCGGGTGCCGGTGAAAAGATAGGCGTGATGCAGGCGCTGCGTGGTCAACGCGTTCTCGAGCGCCTGAACCACATGCCCCTGACCGACCATCTCACCGAAGGTTTTCGGACGGAACTTGCGAGCGAGCACGAGATAAGACATTGCGGGCATTCTAAAAGGCACGGCGCCGGCCCTCAGCCCTACCCCGCAATCAAAAAGGCCCGCCTTTTCGTGGGACACCGAGGAACCGGCTTCGCCGGGGCCTCAGGTGTCGCCCCCAGCAGGGGGAAGGAGAAGCGACACGAAGTGCGCGCATCCTGGGGGTTACAATGCGTGCTGACGGGCCTCCCTGCATGGTGAAGTGGCCAACCGGGTCAGGTGGGGAACCAAGCAGCCCTAACTGCGTAGTCAGTGCCAGGGGTAAGGCTCGTCAACTATCAACAGTGCCACAGTTCTCCCTCGGAGCCAGCATTCATGCGGCCTGCGGCGCGATAACTGTGGCACCCAGCTGTAGCACTCGGCCCGATGACAGATCGTAAATATCGTCATCGGAGAGCACATGGCATCGAAAATACCGGGTTTGTTTCAGCGTGGGGGAATGTGGTGGCTGCGCGTGATCGCGCCGCTAGACCTGCAGGCCCCCTTCTACGGCGGAAAACGCATAGCGTTCAACGGGTCTCTGGGCACCAGCGACCCACAGGTCGCGCGAGTCTCTGCAGCGGCTAAGCGGGCCGATCTGGAAGCCCAGTTTCTACGGCAGCGCCGAGAATTGTCCCCGCCCAAGCTGGCTTCTATCGCTCCCGAGGTCCGTAGTTTGATCGTGGGCACCCTGCTAGAAGCAGAGGCCTCAGAAGACGCAGCGCAACGCTTGCACAAAGATGCGACCACGAGGTTCTACAGCCCCGCTACCGCCGTGTATCAACTTGAGGACGGTTCGCTGCCCGCCCGTCCCGAAGCGCCTCCGGTAGGCTCGTTGAGGCCCCTGGCACCATCGACCGTCGCTGCCCGCGCTGCATTCAACTTGCGTCGGAGGGAGGTGGTCCGTGCGGCCCTCGCCAGCGGCAATCTCGAAGTGGTGATCCTCCTAGTGCAACCCATCGTGAAACGCCTGGGTCTCGCAATCGACTATGAGACGGCAGATGGTGTCCAACTCCTGCACGAGTGCTTGGCCGCCTATAGCAGCGCACGTGAAATCGCGGTGCAGCGGGATCAAGGCCTGGTCGTTCCAACGCCACCAAAGCCCGCCTCATCTCCCGAGACTGCGCAAATGACGCCAAATGCGTCAGGAATGGTCGAGGCCGCCGCGCACCTCAAGGACATCAAAGCGGACTGGCTCGCGATCAAAGCCCGCGCCCGCCCCGCCATCAAAATCACAGACCGCGCTCTGAATCTGCTGGCAGAGGCTGGCGTCGATGTGCCACTCTCCGAGCTGGACCGCACGCACGGCGCCAAGCTGCGGGCACACCTCGTCGCAACAGGCATCAAAGGCCAGTCCGTCAAAAACCTGATAGCCCCCCTTCAAGCCCTCTTGAATGTCGCAGTGGACGCCGGGAAGCTCAAGGCCAACCCCTGGGCCGGGCTGAAGATCGACACCAGCGATAGTACGACGCGCCTCCCCTGGCGTACGGAAGACCTGAAGAAGCTGGTAGAGACGAACAACGCGCGTTCTGACGCAGGCCGGTGGCTGCTGCCCCTTGGCCTTTACACGTCCGCCCGTATCGGTGAGCTTGCGCAATTGGAGCTCACTGACATCAAGCAAATTGACGGTGTGTGGTGTATCGAAGTCCACGACAGAAGGACCGAAGGCCACCAGAACCGCACGGTCAAGACCAAGGCCGGGGAGCGCTTGATCCCAATCCATCAGCACCTGATTGACCTAAGGTTCCTGGAGTTTGTAGAGTCCGCCAGGAAGGCCGGTGGGCGGTTCGTATTCCCTAAGTTCGTTCAGCGCGGTAAGCGCCGCCCAGGTGACCTCGCGGGCCTCGACTTCCTGAAGCTGCGCGAAGGCGCTGGCGTCGAGCTTGACGAGCGCTTCACCTTCCATTCGCTGCGCCATAACGGTCGGTCCATGCTGGCCGCCGCAGGCATCAATGAACAAATCATCGACAAGTTGGTCGGCCACGAAAGCGGCACCGTCCAAGGCCGGTACACGCACGCGGATACCGCCACGCTGGCCGCAGCGGTCGCTAAGCTGGATTGGACGACTCTGGGACTTCGGTAGCCCCTATTCCCCCACCGGCTCCTGAGCTTTCTTGATCCTCTCGCGGACCCATGCGGCCCCGCCAAGCCGCTTGCACTTCTCCCACTCTGCATCGGTCATCCGAATGGGACGCGACTTCATCAATTCACCGGCTGCATCAATGGGCTTGCGGCCCTGTCCACGGTCACTTGGAGGTCTTGAGTTCATCGCGTCATTCTAAGGAATACGGGGACTTCAATGTTGATTTTGCATCTGCAAAAACACTTGCGATCATTTTGATTTTGCACATACACTATCAACTCCAGAAACCCTCATTGAATGATTGGACTAGTCGATGCTGAACGCCTTCACCCCCGACCAGCAAAGCCAGATTGAAGCTCTCCGAGCCGCTATTGCTCGCCGCATCCAGCGCACCGTGACCCTCGATTTCGGCGAAGACGACCACGGCGGCCTTTGGGCCGCTCTAGGCGTCGAAACGCTACCGTACGGAAGCTGGGGGCAGCCTGGAATGCTGGTCTCCATCCTGGCAGGCGCGGGGGTCGATGGCGAGGCCGCAGTAGTGGCAGCAGACTTCAGCACCATCGCCAACGGCGTGAGCATGCAAGAGGCTGCCAAGGCGGCCACGTTTGCGGGCGTCCGCGCTTACCGCGAAAAGGCGTGCGGCGCTTTGCGCAGGCACTGAACCACGCGCGGCCTGCAACGGCCACGGTTACCACTGAGCCCTCGGAGGTCCCATGGATCACCAGGGCTTTGTTGTATTTGCACTGCACTGTGGGGACACAGGTCCGATGCGTCAAACGCCCCTCTGCACTCGGGAAAGCGGCGTAGCAACCATCGGATTCCGGATTTGGCCTTTTAACGGCACGCCCAGACACTGCCAGCCTTGTCACGAAACCCCAAATCCATGGCCCTCTACATACGCCCGGAGTCAAGCCTCTGGTACTACGAATTCTGCATCGCTGGTCGGCGATACCGTGGAAGCACGCGAACCGCAGACAAGGCAGTAGCGCAGGCCTACGAAGCCGGGCAACGGGACAAAATCACACAGGACGCCAAACAGGAAGCGGCAAACGCGAAGGACACGGTACAGGCCCTGCGCCTATGGGACGTAGCTCAGCACTGGCTCACGGATTCAGAATCGCGGTTGCAAGATCACAAGGGAAATCTTGGCCGTGTGCGGAAGCTGTTCGGGCGCGAGATGCGCTTAGTCGGCGAGACCTGGACAGAAGTGGATAGCCAGCGTTATGGGCTGAGCCGCGACACACAAGTCCGCGACGTGACCCCGAACCTCATGGCCGACCTTACCGCTGCGCGGAACAGCGAAGGCGCGAGCAAGGGCACTATAGAGCGCGAAATCTCATTGGTTAGGGTGCTGGTAGCCCATGCACCCTTGCTGCTTCCCAAGCCCGTCGAAAGCGCCCCGCTGACATCGCTGGAATTGGTCATCAAGGGGCGCCGTTCACTGAAGAAACTAGCGGGGCTTGCAGGGCCACGTGGTAGCAGGCGAACTCCTGCGGAACGCCGCGAGCTATGGCGGGACGTTGGCGTTGCACTTCTTCAAAGCCGTGCTCCACGGCCGACTGATCGAGCCTTCAATGAGTGGTGCCGTGTGGCGGGCTTTGATTTGGACAAACGAACGCGCGAGGCCGCCATGTGGTTTGCACAGAACTGGGACACGACTGAGCACCTCTCGCCAGAGGTTTGGCATCCGGTCATGCTGCGCAGTCGAATAAACGTGCACAGAGAAATGGCTGGGTCTGTGGAGGAAGGGGTACGGGGTTCTCTTCAGGTATCTAAGGTCGCCTAGAAATCTTGGAGATGCTGTGAGAGGCATCAGGTGTTCCGACCTGTTGCGACACAATTTCCAACTTCAGAACCGGCAGGCGCAGTCTCGTAGCTCTTGACGGCTTCTGCCATCGCCACGTTCGCAAGTTGCCAGCAGTCCTCGCCTTTGACCCCAAGCCGGCGAGCTTCCATCCAGACAGCGACCCAGACGGCCCGCGCCTGCTCTGTCGCGTCAGCAACAGGTACAGGCGGGACCGCTTCGATCATGGGAACAGCTTGCCTAGTGCGCTGAACACTGCGGCCCCGGCACCCACGAGACCTGCACCGATGAACAGGGGGTAGAGGAAGGTCTCGCGGGTCATCTTCGCAGCTTCGGCGTCGAGCTTGCTGCCCTCTGCCTTCAGCTTGTCCGTCTCCGCTTGGAGCTTGCGGCGCTCGTCGCCGTATTTCTCGGCTTCCATCATCAGCTTGGCAATTTCCGCGTCAACGCGGCGAGCAGTCTGAGTGTCCATGGGCGAAATGGTAGCGGGTTTGGGGCGGTCTGAATAACCCGACACAAGGTGATGACCGAGACGCTACTTGGCTAGTTTGCGAACGGCCACCATGAACTCAACAACGGATAGGCCCCTCGCCCTCTCGCGAGTAAATCGACTGAGAGTGAGACCCTAGCAGACTGTTAATTTTCTGCGCCCGAAGCCTACAAGGGTGCTCACGTTGGAGTCTCCGGAGTTCCTTGGCGGCTGCGTGGATGGTCCTCAGGACCATGGGTCCCGCAAGCAGACATCACCGAGGGCTGAGCCCCGCGCATGCAAAGCAACGGCCCATCACATGCCTCCCTTTTTTGTTCATTACAAAGCTGGCCCCGGCTGGCACATCTCATGTCCCAACACATTGACCAGTCCCCTGCTGCCAAGCAATGCAAGGGCACATGCGGTGGGGTCCTTCCGGTCTCATCGTTCTATCGTCGCGGCGCAGCAGAGCCCACCTATCGGCCAATCTGCAAAGCCTGCTGGAAGATGCTGAACGCTGCGGCCCATAAGCGTCGCCAAGACCAGCGCAATCGTCGCAAGGCCCTCCTCGGCCTCTCGAAGACCTCCACGCGCCCCGCGTGACCCCTGCGCCTCCGGGCGCTTTTTCTCGTTCATTACTGTTGGCCCGCCCCGAATTCGGCGCGGGCTTTTTCACGTCCCCACCAGTCGCGGCCCTCCTCGTGGACCCGCCACCCCCGAAAGAACCCATGAGCGGACAACAAGCACGCCAGTTCACCAACACCCCAAGATTCAGTCAGCCCGAAGTGAGCCCTGCGGCAACTGTGCGGACCAACCAGACCGACGCAATCGCGGCACAGGTCCAGGGACAAGGCTCAGCCCTCAGTGCCATGGGTTCGGCCCTCTCGGGGTTCTTCGGAACCGCCGCGAAAACCGCGCAGGAGATCGGCGAGATCGACCACCGCGAGCAGCTCGTGGAAATCGAACGCCAGAACAAGGCACGCGCCGAGCAGGGCCTAGCGGACCAAGCAATGGACCGGGAGCGCGACTCCGGGCTCGACAAGTACCAAGCCTACAAGGGTGCGTATGACACGGCTGTGGCCGATTCCACGGCCAACAAGCTGACCCAGGACCTCGCGGTGAAGCTGCGGGACCTGCCGAATGACGGGAGCGTGGACCCCCGCGCAGCCGCAACGGAGTTCCTGAAGTCCGAGATCGGTCCTGGCACAGGCGATCCCGCCATCGACGGGCGCATGGTCTGGGCTGCAAAGCAGAAGGCCGACGCCATGGTGGCGCAGAAGGCCGAGCACATCGCGCAGACGGTCGAGTCCAACATCGCGCAGACGATCACAAACGACGTGACCGGCAAGATGCTTTCGCAGAAGGGTGTGACCACCGGGCAGACCGATGCTTGGCACGGCCAGTTCCTGGCACTCACCAAAGGCAACATCCAGGCCGCAGACAAGATGTTTGAGAACGCTCTCGGAAGCGCCATCCAGAACGACGGACACGCGATGTCGGCCCTGGCGGCCCTGCGGGAGTCGGGCTATGCCCAGCGCAACCCAGACAGCTACCTGCGTCTGAGCGAGAAGGCGTTCCACCAGACGAACAAGGTCAAGTCATTCAAGGCCGGCGAAGAAGTTCAGTCCTTGAACGGCCAGTACAACGCCACCGCTGCGGAGTACCACAACGCCGGTCTCATCATGCCGACCCAGACGTTCCTGGAGTTCGTGAACCGCGCCAAGATCACCGACAGCAATCATGGTGTCGGCCAGGGCGCATTCCCGTGGATGACCTCCGGGGCCTTCCGCGAGAACATCAAGAAGCAGGCCGAGGTCAACACGATCCTGAACACGTTGAACGGCCTTCAGTCCACCGGAGACCTGCGTCAGTCCGTGAACGAGACCGGTGCCGAGATCGGCTCGGAGATCAAGAAGAACTACGTGCTCGCGTCGGCCCAGTGGATTCAACAGAACCAAGCCCGCTTCCCGAACCTCAACCGGACCAAGACCTCTCGTGGCCTCCCGCAGCCCCTGGCTGACGTGGCGTCCGCAAAGGAATACGGCCGGATGCTTTCGTCCCCCAAGGAGCAGAGTGCGTTCGCGTACAGCGTGGACGACACGACCAAGGGCATCATCTCGGCGGGCCTCATGGGCTCCGACGTGAACGAGACCATCAAGGCCGTGACGCTACTCAACGAGGTTGCCAACGGCCCCAACGCCGACCTCATGCTCAAGGGTCTGATCGGCGACAAGGAGCAAGCCCGGTTCGACGTGATCCGCCGCATGGCTGCTACGCGCGACATCGAAACCGCTGTGCGTGCCACCGTGTCCGACAAGGACGTGGAGCGCGAGATGGCGAACGAGCAGGAGACGGGGACAGTGAAGTTCTCCAAGCTCCTAAAGGACCCCGAGCGCAAGGAGACCGACATCGACAACGACATCCAGTCGCGTGCCGGTGAACGCATGAAGGAACGCATTGGTCGCGACGACTGGTTCGGCGAGCTGAACGCGAACATCTCCGGGAGTGCCCTGAAGACCCTGCACCTGAGCATCGCGGATCACCTCCGCGAGCAGGCCAGGACCCTGAGGGGCGGGACGAAACCGGACCTGAATGCGGCCATCGACTTTGCAACGAAGAAGCTGGCCCAGTCCTATGTCCCCCTGCCCGTCCAAGGCAACACCATGTCCCTCGTGCGTGACCCGTACGGTGGCCGTGGCCGATCCCCTGACAAGGAGATCGCGACCTACAACGGCGTCAAGGTCTACTCCGGTGCCCGCATGAACGTGGGTGGCAAGGAGGAGGACCCGCTGGAGACCTTCATGAAGATCGACCGCAAGGCGCTTCACAAGACGCTACCGACGTTCCTTGGCGGTAAACACGCACCTCTTAACTGGGAGCGATTCACGCTCCTTGGTACTCTCGGGCCCGACACGGACCCCGGGTCCGCTGAGTCCATCTACCTGCTACCCCCGGATGCCAAGAGCGGCCTGCACCCCGTCATGAAGCCGGGTGGCGAACCTCTGATGTTCCAGCTCGGCCAGCAGGCGACGTTCCGCAACGCCGACGGGAAGGCCGAGACCCTGACGATCCCCACAGATCGCAAGGAGGCTTCGGTCTTCCTGGCGCAACGCCTGCCCAAGGGCTTCTTCCCACTCGAAGGGGCCGGAGGTTACTTCCGGGTCCAGTACGGCTACCGCCTGAGAAACACCGAGGAGTCGCTCCTGGCAGACCTGAGCAACGCCCGAGCCGACGCCAAGGCCAACATCGAAAGCCCAACCCGCCCCGTGCAGTTTGAATCCACGCCCATTCGCCGCGAGCGGTGGAAAGCCTTGGAGAAGAAATGATCGCCGCAGACGCCCCTTCGACTACAACCAAAATGAACACCGCGTATCTACTTCACACCCTCCCGCACATTGTCCTGCTGAAGGCCGCACTCGACCACACCAAAACCGTGTTGGACGTGCCGGGCTGCTACACGCGGCGCGAGCCCCTATGTCCTCGGGCCTCGGACGCTTACAACTGCGCGTCGGCTGCGTACTTCGCCGCTATGGACGAGGCACACGCCGAACTGAAGATCATCGAGGCGTCCATTGCGGAGGCGTATGGACTTGATAGCCCCAAGTAACAGGCCCCCATCTATGCACAACGAGATTGCCGAGCACCCCCTGTCCAATCCCGACACCCGCGCTGTGTTCGTCACTGGCGCCCACGTCATCCTTCAGCAACTACTGACGCGCAAGGGAAATAGCTTGTCGGACAATCTGCTGCAAGCCCACCGCGATGCCATCCGCGCCAGCGCAGAGGTGATGCGTGGTGCCCATCCGGTCGGCCGCGTCTCAGTGAACCTGCCTTGCGGTGCGGGCAAGACGACCAGCATCACCGCCATCGTCTCCATGCTGCATCGCTTGAACCTGCTGGGCAGCGTGTCCGTCGCTGTCTGCTGTGCGAGCGTCGAAGGCTTGGCCGATGTTCACCGGAATCTGGAGGACGCCGGGGTTCCTTCGAACCTCATCGGCCTCTCGCACTCGCTGAAGCACGACCTCGAAAACCTGGACCCGCTTGCGCAGTCGCCGGGACATGCAAGCATGCCGAACGAACCCAAGGCCGCCGAGCGCCCCGTGATCCTGATGACCCAGCAGCGTCTACGCGGGAAGCATCGGGACGACTTCCTGACGTACCGAGGCTTCGAGCGCGACCTGGTTCTATGGGACGAGGCATGCATCGTGTCCAGCGCCGCCGTCGTGCCGTGGTACGACTTCACAGAAGCCCGGGGCGGCATCCACGAACTGCTGCAAGACCTTGCACCGAGTGGCCCCGCCCTGCACTTCTTGGACTTCGCACTGGCACGGCTGAAGGAGGAACTCCAAGCGCAAGAGACGGGCGCGTCCCCGACGGCCGTGGTTCTGACGGGCCACGATCTAGAAGCCGTTGGCGCCGATCTGGATGCCCTCGCCGCTCACGCGCGGACGGCGCTGCGCAAAGACATCACCGGTCACGTCGAGACGCTGAAGAACTTCCTGGCGATGGCGGCGAACGACATCCGCATCCTGTTTCACGGCAAAGGAGAAGGAACGGCGCAGGCCATCATCAGCTACACGCTGGACGTGCCGCCGTACCTGAGGCGGCTCGTGGTCTTCGATGGGTCCGCCACGGTGTCTGCGCTGTCCCTGTTGGACAAGGGCATACAGCCGCTCGGAATTCCCGAGGACCTGAAGGACTACAGCCGTGTCACGACGAAGCTGGCGAAGCTCGGCAGCGGCCACAAGACGCTGAAGGACGACATGGGTCCTCGGGGTCCCAGGCGCTACGCGGCGATGGCGGTGGAGGCCATCCGAGCCCACATGAACGAGCACTCGCTGATCGTGTGCCACAGGCGCAAGGACGCCGCGAACGCCATCGACTTCCCCAGGGAATTCCGGGAGACTTTGGAGGCCGCTGGGCTGCGTCCAGACGAGCCTCTGTCCATCCGGCAACCGGACGGCTCGACCGTCACGCGCCCGCGTGTTGAGGTGATCACCTGGGGTCGGCACAAGGCTGTGAACCACTATGTGCACTGCACGAACGTCGTGCTGCTGGGTGTCCAGCATCTGGCCGAGCGAGACCTCAGGGCCATGGCGGCAGCGCAGGCCGGCGACGTGACCTACACGCTGAAGCACACGGAGATGCTGGATGCGCTGGCGAGCGTCTGTGCCGGCGACATTTTCCAAGCGCTGGCCCGAGGCAGGATGCGTCTCATCGTGAACGAGCGCGAAGCGCCTGCAATGACGGCCTGGTTGTCCATGGATGCCAGGTCCAATTTCCGCACGCATCTGGACAAGGTGACCCCTGGGATGCGTTGGGAGGACTGGCATCCGGAAGGGACACCAGGACCTGCCAGGAAGACCCAGGCGGCTCAGGCAGTTGCGGAGAGGCTTAGGCTGTCCAAGGAGATCGCAGTGTCCTCCCGGAAGCTCTGGGCAGACCTGGAGTATTCGGAGGACGTGAAGAAGGACGCGAAGCCATTGATTCCAGCCCTCGCCCCTGGCTGGAAAGCGACCACGAGGGGCTGGGCACGGGCATGACTTAACGGGGGTGGTCGGTCTGGTGGTTCTCTTTAATAGATAGCCCCCGTTAACTGAGACAGTGATCTACATGCCGATCCGGGCCGAGAAGTCCAGGGCCACGAGCATCCGGCCCGAATGGCATGTATTCCTTGGGTGATACCTCTTGGAGATTCATCATCGAGGTCTATCCCTGCTGTACCTCAGTCGCTGCGCTCCTTCGCCCTGCTGGCGCAGACGACCTTGGTCTAGACCAAGAAGTGGAAGCGGTCTCATCACCTTGGGATGCATGGCGCCCGCGCCGCAATACCAATACCTCCTGGGGCATCGGCGCCAGTCGCCATGACCATGAGGACATGAATTTGGCCTGTCGCGGTCGCAGAACCTGTGGGTAGTCGCCCACCGACAACGGCCATCTCCGGGCTCTGCGTACTTTCATATTCATCTCGCGATCAGCTCACCTCGTGCCATCGATCTGTCGTTGTCTGCGTGTGGCCTTTCGGCTAACCTGAAACGACTTGTACGGAGCGCGCTGCACACTAGCGCGCGTCACCTGAGGGGGTGATCGACTGTTCAAAAAATACTGATCGTCATGGCCAGAGAAGAGTGGACCGGTGATGTTCAGACACGCAAACGAGAAGGTATGAGGGAGAGCGCGATGAGGGTTTTGAACGGGTTGCTGACATTGGTTCAGTACAGGTCGGATGGGCTTCACCGCGCAGCGAGAGTGGCTAGCCGTCATCTTCGAGGGTTGGTCCTCTCCATCGCGCTTGCACTCCTGGGGATCGGGCAAGCGATGGCTGTTTTGCCGGTGATAGTTGAGTACAGCGGCAATGCCAATGGAGAATATCCATCGTCAACGCCGCAAGAGGTCTGCGACAAGATGTTCTCGGCCTTCGAGGGCATATCTGGAACGCAGGTACTGCTTCCTGTACAGAGTTACTGGCTTTGCAGATTCGACTATGGCCCGGGTGGTTTTGCTCATTTCGACTCTGGGGTTGTCCGAAGAACGAAATGTCCAGACAACAGCGTTGCGGTGACCGGCGGTTGTGACTGCATCAAAGGTCACCAGGAAGATCCATCACACGCCATCTGCATCGCAACGCCTCCTCCTGAGCCCGCGCTCAGCACCGATGGAAGCCAGCAGTGCCTGCGAGGGGGTGTTGCTGGCTTGCAGACGCCCAATCCTATTCTTCCTGCGACGGCAGACAAATATCGCGCGGAAAGTGATTTTCAAGATGGCGGTACCACGCCGCTTTCGTTCGTACGGCTCTACCACAGCACCTGGGGTGCAGACCCTACGCGTGCCACTGGCCCCTTAGGCAAGCCTTGGACGCATAACCACGCCACAACATTGAAGGCGATGCCTGCAGGGGAGCCGACGACCGTAGTCATCACCGCATCCGAAGGCTTCCAACGCTCTTTCACCAGGAGTGTTGGTACACAGGCTTGGACTGCTACAGACAGTGCGGATGTTCTTGTGCAGATCGGCGGCGGTGCGTGGGTGTATCGTCGAACTGACAACGACAGTTCGCAGGCGTTTTCAGCTGACGGAAAACTGCAATCGGAAACGTCGCGCAATGGCTGGTCCACCATCTATGCGTACTATGCGAGCGGCCAGCTGGCAACCATCACGAACGCATTCGGCCGCACACTGACTCTGGGATACAACGCAGCGGGGCAACTTATTTCCGTCCTCACCCCCGATCAGCGCACCATCGACTACGCCTATGACACTTGGGGACGACTTGCCACCATCACCTACCCCGACGCCAAAACGCGTACCTTTCTCTATCAAGAAAGCTATTTTCCACAAGCGATGTCGGGCATCGTTGATGAAGCTGGGGTTCGTTTCGCTACCTTCTCTTATGACCCCAAAGGTCGAGCAACCACCAGCTATCTGGCGGGCGTTGCTGACTACTACTACGTCGAATACGAGTACTACTCGGCTGGCGTGTCCGTCACTGATCCACTGGGTACTCGTCGCTTCTACGCCTATGGCTCCGCGAAAGGAAAGCTTGCGGTAACGGCTAGCTCGTTGGCCTCGGGAACCGGAGAGATTGACGCCGCCTCACGAGTTCAAGACGCCAATGGCCTCATCACCTCTGAGACCGACTTCAAGGGCGTTGTCACCACCACAACCTGGGACACCGCTCGCCGCCTGCCCACCGTCGTGGTCCACGCCTCCGGCACACCTGAGGCGCAAACGGTGACCACCCAATGGCATGCGACCTTCGCGTTGCCGGTGCTGGTCACCGAGGCCGGCCGCACCACGGCCTACACCTATGACGTCGTTGGCAATGTCCTGAGTCGAACGGTCACCGACACCGCCACCAACAAGGCCCAACTCTGGCAGTGGACCTACAACGCGCAGCAGATGGTCGATACAGCGACAGAGCCCAACGGTGCAGTTACAAGCTACACCTACGATACCCGAGGCAACGTTCTCACATCGACGAATGCGCTGGGCCACGTCACCAGCTACACCTACGACCTCGCCAACCGCGTCGTCAGCTCGACTGCCCCCAACGGCCTAGTTACGACCTACACCTACGACGCCCGCGACCGCCTGCTGACCCAGACGATCGGAGGCCAGACCACCGCGCTCACCTACAAGCCCTACGGGACGGTCGAGACCGTCTCTCTGCCCACTGGCCTCACGCTGACCTACACCTACGACGCCGCCCACCGCCTGACCGGCTGGAGCAACAACCGAGGCGAGAGCGGCACCTACACCCTGGACGGCATGGGCAACCGCACCGCCGAGCAGATCAAGGACAGCGCCGGCAATGTGGCCTGGAGCGTGGCCCGTACAGTCAACAACATCAATCGCCTCTCCGGCAAGACAGAAGGCCCCAATCAGTCCAATACCTTCGGCTACGACGCCAACGGCGAACTGACCAGTTCGACCAACGGCCTGAACCAGAGCACCCAGTACGGCCTGGACAACCTGCGCCGCGTCAAGAGCGTGACCGACGCAGCCAGCGCCAGCGCCACCCTTAAGTACAACGCCCTGGACGCCGTCACCGAAGCCAAGGACTTCAAGGGCGTGGCCACCGCCTACACCCGCGATGCCCAAGGGAACGCAACGGCCGAGAGCAGCGCCGATGTCGGCACCGCCAGCACCCAGTACGACAACCTCGGCCTGCCCAGCCAGATCACCGACGCCCTCGGCCAGGCCACAACGATCACCCGCGATGCCCTGGGCCGGCCAACCGGCCTTGTCTTCGCCGACGGCAAGACCACCACCCTGCGCTACGACCTCACGGCCAACAGCAAGGGGTATCTGTCCGAGATCGTCGACCGCAGCGGCACCACCGAGTACACCCGCGACACCTTCGGCCGGGTCACCCTCAAGAAGCAGACCCTGGCCAACGGCAGCGTCCAGCAGGTCAGCTACGCCTACAACCCCAACGGCACGCTGGCGAGCATCGGCTACCCCAACGGCGGCGGCGTGCTCACGCACACCTACGACAGCACCGGCCGCCTCACAGGCCTGAGCCTGAACGGCAGCCCGCTGGTCAGCGGCATCGCCTGGAACCCGCTGGGCCAGCCCACGGCGTGGAGTTGGGCGTTCGCCAGCCCCTCCATCGCAGCCAGCCGCACCTACGACACCGCAGGCCGGCTGACCACCACCGAGTTCGGCAGCTACGCCTATGACGCAGCCGGGCGCATCACCAGCCTGACGCAGAACCTCAACCAGCCCGGCGACACCGACCCGACCCACAGCACCATCGCCAATGCCAACGTCACCTGGAGCGTGGGCTACAGCGCCGTGGGGCGCATCGTGAGCTTCAACGCCACAGGCAACACCGCCGGCTTCGGCTACGACGCCAACGGCAACCGCAGCAGCAGCACCCGCGCCATCGATGGCACGAGCACCAGTCGCACCTACACGGTGGGCACGACAAGCAACCAGCTCACGGGCTTCAGCCAGACCATCAACGGCGCGAGCAGCACGAGCGTCACCTACGGCTACAACGCCAACGGCGACCTCCTGACGGATGGCCTGCGCAGCTACACCTACGACGCCGAAGGCCGGCTGGCCGCGGCGACCACCGGTGCGACCGATGTCAGCCCGACCACGCGCTATGCGCACAACGCGCTGGGGCAGCGGGTGTTCAAGACGGAGCCGCTGTATCCGCCCAGCCAGGGTGATGAGGCCGACCCGGGCTTCATGCAGAGCCTGATCGCGTTCTTCACGAAGCTGTGGAGTCCATCGACAACGCAAGCGGAACAGCTGGGCTATGCCTATGTCTACGACGAGCAGGGCACCCTGCTCGCGGAGGTGGGCAGCGGCGGCACGGCCAGCGCGGGGCAAGCACAGTACATCTACCTGCCGACGGGCAATGGGCCGATGCCGATTGCGGCCGTCATCGATGGCAGCACCTATGCCGTGCACAGCGATCACCTGAACACGCCGCGCAAGCTCACCAATGCGGACGGGCAAGCGGTCTGGCAGTGGGGCTACAGCGCGTTCGGGGAAGACAGGCCGACGCTGGCGAAGAACCGGTTTGCGAATCTGGAGACGACGCCGAATCCGGGCACGACCAGTACCTCGGAGGTGAAGTTCAACCTGAGATATCCGGGACAGTACGCGGATGAGGAGTCGGGGTTGTTCTACAACTACTTCAGAAGCTATGACGCGAGGACGGGACGGTACAGCCAGTCTGATCCAATCGGGCTCGACGGAGGGTGGAGTCGCTTTGGGTATGTAGACGGAAGCCCGCTGGATGACAGTGATGCTTTGGGTTTGATGGGGGACGGCAAGCAGGTCTACCCTGAACCGACGGTCATGCCTATGGCTGGCGGTCGCCGATCTAGCGGCGATGGTCCGCAAATAGTGCCCATACCTTTGGCTGGAGGGGGAAGAGGCGGCGGCCCTCCTGGGGCAGTGCGGGGGAGCACGGGGCGCTCTGGCGGCGCAGCGAGTGTGCTTCCAAGAGGTGGCGCAATGCCTCCACCGTGTCCGCCTGGTGGTCTGCCAGCGCCTCGAAAGATGGTGGATCATCACCTGATGCCGCAACAATTCAGGAAGTTTTTCGAGGAACGAGGAATTGATATCGACGATCATACGATCAGCATCGGAGATCTCTCTCATTCCAGAGGCGTCCACGGTCGTGGGTTGGGCACTATGCCTGGTCGATGGAATCAGACGTGGCGTGACTGGATCAACGGGAACCCGAACGCGAAGGACGCAGACGTCTATCGGCAACTTGGTCGAATGATGGACGACTACAACCTGCAAGGGATTCCGATTCACCCCTATGGAAGATAGAGTGCTATGAGCGAAATACCTGCGTTCAAATTGGTTCCGGAGCCGCTGACCGAAGAAGCCAAGTCACTGGCTCCGTTCAAGTGGGCTGGCGACGATATCGGCAAGCGGCATCGACTGGGTGGGAAGCCCGACTTCATTCAGTCTTCGGAGATTCCGAAGTGCTCGTGTGGAAAGGAAATGACGTTCTATGCCCAGTTGGACTCGATCAACGACGACTATGTCATCGGCGATTGCGGCATGGTCTATGTCTTCATCTGCTTCGACTGTCTAGAGACGAAATCCATCCTTCAGTTTTACTGACAGTCTCAAAGCAATCGACAGTCCAAGTCGCCCCGTCAGAAACGGATGGCGCTCGACCAGCTTCTTGCCCTGTGCGAACGCACTGGATTTCTCGACCGTCTGTGCGGCGTTGTCGATGCTGTCGATCAACTGTCGGTGACGGCTGTCTCGCAGTCCCTAAGCACGGCTTGCACAGACCTTCGTCAACGGAAGGCCGTGCCCGACTTCTCAAGGCCCTATGGCTCTCTCCAAGCCCAGTAAGCGCACCAGCACTGAACAAAGCAACGACCGATGAGCAACCTAGGAATCGAGAACAAGAAAATCGAAGTCAACGCCACCATCAACTGCTACGCGTTCCCATGCGGGGACACGGAAGTCCTAGTGGACCCCGAGGACTCCGAAGTCCTGAATCGACTAATAGCTGAAGGCTGGCGCCTTGAACTACGGAAGGCCCCCAGGCGAAACACCCGCACGCCTACGCTGGTCCTTCGCGGCCATACTTCCATAGCCTTAGCTCGCGCGATCATGCGGGCGACCGAGAGCCAGCACGTGGTTCATAAGGCCGGTCCTGAAGGTATTGGTGACCCCTTGGACTGCCGGAAGTCTCGGCTAGAACTGAGGGATGCTGGCCGACGTATTGGGTGGGCCTCGAAGATCAACGGGACTGGCCCCTGCAACCGATAGATCAGACGGGCGTAAAGCCCGGCTCAAAAACTTCCCGAAAATTCGCGGCACCTCCTACGTCCGTCGCACGGAGCAAATCCCCCCATAGCCCCTCCCCTCGGTTCGTCCCCAGGACTCGCGGGGAACTTCAGGTGACCGGCCGACGCCTACCGTGCAACCAACGCCAGGGCAACCCCTAGCGCCACGGCGCACGGCATTGCCACCCAAGGGAACCACGGCGCATCGATCACCGAGAGACGCTCACGTTCAACATCTAGGCCGATGCGCATGGTCTCAGCGAGGATGCGTTGAATGCTCTCATCGACCTGATGCAGTTGTTCCTGTGTCATGGGCCGCATCGTAGTCGGCTTACCACCGTTTGCCGAGTGTGTCCGAAATCGAACAGATACGAACACCAGAAGCCTCGAAGGCATAGATAGTCCGTAAATAGGCTTGACGGACATTCGGACATGCAAGATGATTCGGACACCTATTCGTACATGGAGTCCTGATGTCTCGCGTCTTCCTTTATGCCCGCGTCTCAACCGCCGACCAGACCACGGACAACCAAGTCCGCGAGGTCGCTGCCGCTGGCTTCGCCGTCACGCCGCTGCGGACTATCTGCGAAACGGTCAGCGGAGCACAGGCCGCCATGGAGCGTCCAGGGTTCACAAAGCTGTTGGAACGCATGGAACCGGGGGACGTTCTGGTGGTAACGAAGCTGGACCGCCTAGGGCGGAATGCCATGGACGTCCGCTCAACGGTGGACACCCTCGCAGCCGCTGGCATCAAGGTGCATTGCCTCGCACTGGGTGGCGTAGACCTGACCTCCCCTGCTGGCCGCATGACCATGGGTGTCATCGCCGCTGTGGCGGAGTTTGAGCGGGACTTGATCGTTGAGCGGACTCAAGCGGGCCTGGAGCGTGCCAAAGCCGCTGGGGTTTCTCTGGGTCGCCCTACGACCTTTGCAGACGCCCAGGCCGAGCGCATCCGCGCCCGCTTGGCCGATGGCAAGACCACTGTGGCAGCGCTGGCCCGTGAGCTGGGCACCAGCCGCCAAACCATCATGCGCGTCCGGGATGCCGCAGCCGCCTGAGCCTCCGCGCATCACTAGGAAACCAAGGGACCTTCGGGTCCCTTTTTTATTGGCCACCTCCCCAAGGTCGCCTCACGCGCCCGTGCGCTCCTGCGAGCGTCCGCGCCGCAGTGGGTTATGCGAAAGACATGCAGACGCCCTCCTCCCCCTCAACATCCGAGCCTCGGGGCCTCCTTGGGCCTCCTGAGCCCGCCAGCGGCATCCCCGCGCAACTGACCTGACCTATGCCACGCCATCAACCCGCCATCATCCATGCCGACCGTCGATTGAACCGCCCGCACCCTGATGTGCTCCCCACGCATCGCCGATGCCCGCTGTGTCGCCGCGTGCTGCCTTTGACCCCCCTGGAGTTCTATGAAGACCGCAGCCGCTACCCATGGAACCAGAGCCGGTTCAGCTCCCGTTGCAAGTCCTGCGCGATCAGAGCAGACGCAAAGAGGGCAAAGGAGCGGCGGGAAAGCAAAAGTTCCCGAGCCCAGAAGCGGCTCCGCGCCTTGAAGGCCAACAGACTCAGCGCTGGGTATTTCTTTTCTGCGCAGTGGCTCGCAATGAAAGCTGAGTGGGACAAAGTTGCCGAGAAACGCAAAACCAGCATGGCGTGGTCAAAGCGCCAGTTCAACCGATTGCGTGGCCCCTACCGCGATCCAATCAAGGCTCTGATCCGGCAAAGGGTCGGGATGTACTTCGAACGTCGCATCCGGAATAGTAAGCGGGCTCAGCAGACGGATGAGCCCAACGGGATACTGGTGCCTGCTTTCGATCTGGAGGCAATCCGCACCCGGCATCGGGCAGAGCTAGCGCAGCGCGACGTCGATTCGTGTACGCGTTGAATCCGGTTTCCGGGAGAATCCACGGATGACTTGGCTTAACTTGCTCCCTTCGCTTGTGCTCCTAGCGCTCTGGTTATTAAAAAACCTTGTTGACACGCGACTTCAGAAAGGCGTTCAAAACGAGTACGACACAAAGCTTGCCGCGATGAATTCAGAGTTGCGAAAGGCTGAGGAGCGCTTTCGGGCAGACCTCAAATCCAAGGAGCTAGAGATTCAGGCCCTACAAAGTTCACTTTTAGCAGGGATCGCTTCGCGACGTGCGCTCACAGACAAGCGACAGATCGACGCGATAGACCAACTCTGGGAAGCAATGCATCGTCTAGGTTCTGCAAGAGTCGCCGCTCAGTGGATGGCTGCAATGAAGTTCGAACCTGTCATGAAGGAAGCAGCGCGAAATGAGCAATTCCGCAAGGTCTTTGAGGCGATCAAGTTGCCAGACGACGCTCTAGCGGAGGCGTTTGCCCTTGCCGCCAAAGCAAGACCTCACGTGTCTCCGTTGTCGTGGGCCTACTTCGCAGCATGGCAATCCGTCGTAGTGCATTCGGCCGCTCAACTCAAATTGATTCAAACAGGACTTGATCTTCCGAACCTGATGGACTCAACCCGAATGACGAACGCGGTGAAGCTTGCCCTGCCCCATCACGCGGCCTACATCGACAAGTACGGGTCAGGCGGGGGCTACCATTTGTTGGATGAGTTGGAGGACAAACTGCTCACGGAATTGCAAGTTAGTCTTGAGGGAAAAACACATGATGCTGCGAGCATGCAGCGCGCTCGACGAATCCTGGAAGAGGCCAATCGAGGCGCTTCAGTACCGCCTCCCGAGGTTCAAAGATTGGGGCAAGGCGTTCCGCCGCCCTAACCAAAGGCGCAGCGAGTGGAGCCGAAGAATACCGGGTTTTCATGGCATCCTAGCAACGCAACTTGAAGGGGATCAGCCGTCGCTGTTAGCCTCTGGAAGAACAGTCAACCAAACAACTGAGACATGCCCATCACTTGGAAGAAGTCACCGCGATTCACTCCCGCAGTGGTGCTAGCGAGGATAGGAAGAACGCGTACGCCCAACCCGAACGGGGAGGGCTCATCTTTTGCCGGTTGGGATTTGGGCCAGAGCTTACCGACGCTCCATTCAATGTTGAAGTTTCCGCCTGTGGCTCGCGACATGGACCAGCAACTACTGGTTCTTCACGGGGTAGCCCGTACATCAGGAGAGCTTTCCGCAGACAACTTTCTAGCTCAGATAAACAAGGAGCTTAGAAAGGTGCTTTCAACAAAGGAGTCGACGTACCACGTTCTTAGCTCGGTTTCACTGCGCAGTGCTGCCTCTGCGACACGCGTGACACTAGAAGATGTCACCCTAAAATTTCTTCCGGGTGCCTATCCCAAGAGATTCCTAAGCGCACGGCAAGCAGTACTGCAGGCCAAGGGGCCTCGATTTTCTGAAGAGCCCTCTACGTACAGCCGCGTTATCGCAACGGTTACCGCGAAGAATCCGTCATTGGCAATGAACCGCGCGCTCAGAGCTATTGACCTTGAACGTGCGTTCTGGTGTTTATCGTGCAACTCGGTTATGGAAATCTTCGGGGAAAGCTGGTCCCCTATCAATGCCATTCGGCTGGGCCCGGTCCACACTGTTCATGCTGCAGATGGCCGAAGTGCAGCTGACGACATTTGGTTTGAGCCCTATCACGTTCCTGCGAACACACACAACCCTAGAGAGCGAGAGGCAATCCGAAAGCGAGCGCGGTCATACTCGCAAAGATTGCGCAGGTGTTCTTACGGAGCCGCAATTGTTGAGGCTCTTCTCATGTTTGTTCGCGCTTTGGATGAGGCGAATCAAGCCACCGCGTTTACAAGGCTCTGGGCTGGCGTCGAGCGGCTCGCTTCGCCAGATCACGGCAACTACGAAGCGCTCGTTCGCCGGTGCGCGTTCCTTTGGAATGAGACACCCTTTCATGTGCAAACGCTCGAACATCTGCGGGAGTATCGGAATAGCTGCGTGCATAGTGCGGCGGATAGTGCATCCGCCAAGACGCATTGCTATCAGCTACAGCAATACTTCAAAGCGCTCGTGCACTTCCACCTGCGACATGGCCCCAAGTTCGCAACGCTTGGCGATGCAAACGCTTTTCTTGACTTACCCGCTGAGCCGGAACGCCTTGATCGACTTGCCTTGAACATTCAAAGGGCACGCCGATTCCGCGCCCCGGCTAGAACGGCCAAGCCGGACCAGTGACAAGCCTTTGATTTTTGATGCGGCTACTGCTAGATTCGTGCATCGCCGTGTGTACTGCGCCTGTGTACTGTTCACGCCAACAGGTTGGTTTTCCCAATGAAGAGCGGGTGATTCGCTGGGTTCGATTCCCTTCACCCGCTCCACGATCCCAATAAAATCAACAACTTACGTTGATTTTTCAGCACCACCCAACTACGCACTCCACTACAAGAATGACCAAGTGACACGGGGTTGAGCTATCCGACTTCAATGTCCAAAGCCAAACGGCTGCCTTAGCTCGCTGACAAACTTCGACGCGTGGCCATCCAGCACTCGGTAGTCATTCAGTCCTGGATAAAGCCCGAACGACCGCAATGCATGCAGGCGCTCAAGATCAATTTCGTTGAAATTGATCGCGTCAACCGGTGCGGGCTCAGCGTTCGCCCACGCTGCCGCAAGATGCTTTGCACCCTCAGCTGTTGCGAGCTGCATCGCCCTCGCAACCTCATCATCCGCTACCGGCGCTGAAAGACGCGACAAACGCTCGATGGATTCACGTCCTTGCTTTGCGTCTGGCCAGACAATGTAGGCGTCGATCATGTAGGGCTGCATGTGCTCTTTTCGCTCCGAAATGATGACCAAAGGTGGTGCACCGAACCTGCTCAGTGGCATGGCGTGGAGTGTGACTGACATGGATGGCTCCCAAGTTTTTGGAGTTCCATCATCGCACCACCCAGCAAAAGGGCCGCCGAAGCAGACTGTGCTGGGGTTGCTGCAGGCGCACAACGAGGCTGTGCATTTGGAGATAAGGTGATGATGTCTATTGATCAAGCTTTCCAGCGCTCTACCGAGCTTTCGGATTGGCTGTCTTCTGTTCTTCATGAACAGGGCACCGTCGAAGAAAGTCGGCGTGAGCGCATCGCATTGGTCTATGTCTCCCTCGCACTCGATCATCGCGAAGCATTCCGGTTGCTGCTTGAGCAAGGGGCGCGGGCAACCGCGATGGCCGTTACGCGGCCGATTCTTGAGGCGTATGTGCGCGGGCTTTGGGCGTTTCATCTGGCATCAGAGGATCAGATGAAAAACTTTCTAGAGGACCGCTATGACCCATCGGTGGAAAGAGTTTTTCAAGGACTGAAGAAATTGACACAACCCCACGGACAGGTGTTTGAAATCCTTCGCAATCACTATGGCACCCTTTGCGACTATGCGCATGGAGGTCCAAGGCAAGTCTCTCGCTGGTTGCGGACCGGCGAGGTTATGCCAAGGTACAGCGACGACCAGATGATCGAGGCGTTGCGCTTCGTTGATTTGGTGGGTGTACTGGCATCAATGGCAAGAGAAAGGATCATGGGGCATCCGACTGATGCTTTTGACGGCAAGGTGAATGAGTTGCTGACATAGGGTTGATTTGGGAAAAAACCTGCCGAAGCGGGCTAAGAGCAGAGTTAAGGCCATCTCAAAATTTTTCTGCGACCCGCTACGCTTATACATTTTGGGAATGGGCTATGAAGCTGGACAGTCCTGGAGCGCCGCACTCGGAACCCCTTGCGTCGGAAGAATGGACGATGGAGATGACGCAGGAGGCCAATCAGTACATCTCCATCGTTAAGCGCGACTCCACTCCGATGTGTCGTCTGTCGATTGTGGTAACGAACAAGTCTGAGGCCGAGGCCCGCACGGAACTCGCCGAAAAGGCGCGACGGTGGATTCGCGAATACCTAGAGCGCGACGCCCAACCGCCAAAGCGGGTCTGAAGGCACTTCAGCGGCCCAGCCCGTCCTGTCAAACACAATCGTTCGCCTTTGCACAGCCTGATCGCCTGATGATCGTGGAAACCTCGCGCACTACCGCCTTCGGGTTCGCGCCCTAAGCTACCATTGAAGCGTCATCGGTGCTGTAGCACTTGCCGACAAACCCGATGGTGCAACAGCCCAAATTTCTTTAACGAAATCAACGGCTTAGGCTCTATAAGGTAAGGCTCGTCAACCTCTTCAGCGGCTTCGTTTCATTCTGTGCGAAATGAAACGAGGCTTGCAAAAACTCTCAGCGACAGAAATTCCAACGGCGCGAGGCCTTCACAGGCCCAGCCGCTGGATCGCGCCGCGCGCCGCCGCGGCGCCACTGGCCATCGACGCCGTCAGCAAGTAGCCACCAGTTGGCGCTTCCCAATCGAGCATCTCCCCTGCCGCGAACACGCCGGGCAGTGCGTTCGCCATCAACTGCGCATCCAGCGCGTCGAAGCGCACGCCGCCTGCCGTGCTGATCGCCTCGTCGATCGGGCGCGTTGCGACGAGCTTCAAAGGCACGGCCTTGATCGTCGCCGCCAGTTGCGCCGCATCCTGCATCGCTTCGCGGCTCAATGCTTCGTGCAACACGCCGGCCTTGATGCCTTCTAGCCCGAGCCGGCTCTTGAGGTGGCTGCTGAGCGAGCGAGCGCCGCGCGGATGCGTCACTGCGGCCAGCACCTGCTCGGCGCTGCGGTCGGGCAGCAGGTCCAGCAGCAGCGTCGCACTTCCTTTTGCAGCGATCTCGTCGCGCAGCAGCGCCGATGCCGCATAGATCAGGCTGCCTTCGATACCCGTGGCCGTCGCAACGAACTCGCCCTTGCGTGCAAAGTGCCGCCCCTGGCTGTCGGTGAAAGAAATCGCGACCGATTTGAAGGGCTGCCCCGCAAAGCGGCTGGAGAAATGCTCGCTCCAGCCCGCACCGTCGAAGCCGGAGTTGGCGGGCAGCAGCGGCGCCACCTCCACGCCCTGCGCCTGCAGCCATGGCGCCCACGCGCCGTCGGAGCCGAGGCGCGCCCAGCTTGCGCCGCCCAATGCCAGCACCACGGCGTCGGCCTTCGCCGTGACCTCGCCAACCGGAGTGACGAATCGCAACGCCGCCGCGTCGAACGGCCCATCGCCCACCCAGCGATGCCGCATATGAAACTGCACACCCGCCGCACGCAGCCGATGCAGCCACGCACGCAGCAACGGCGCTGCCTTCATGTCGGTCGGAAACACACGCCCCGACGTGCCGACAAAGGTCTCGATTCCAAGGCCGTTCGCCCATTCGCGCACCTGCTGCGGCCCGAACTGCGCAAGCATCGGCTCCAGCTGCGCGCGGCGCTCGCCGAAGCGGCTCATGAACACATCGAAGGGCTCCGAATGCGTGAGATTCAGCCCGCCGCGGCCGGCCAGCAAAAACTTGCGGCCCACCGAAGGCATCGCGTCATAGACGTGCACTTGCGCACCGGAGGCGCTCAAGACTTCAGCCGCCATCAGGCCGGCAGGTCCGCCGCCGATGACGGCGACGGTAGGGGAAACAGTCATTCGAGATTTACCAGTTCGCCCTGCCCGGTGAGGAACGCGACGCGCACCGTGGCACCGGGATAGGCATGTTGCACTGCCGCGCGGTAGCGCTGCATCTGTGCGATCAGCGCGGCGTCCCGTTCGGGGCGCGCCGCGGATTTGTAGTCGAGGATCCACCAGGCGCCGCCGTCGCGCTCGCGCACCAGACGATCGATGCGCAAGGTTTCGCCTTCATGCACCAGCGTGACTTCGTTGCCATGCCAGTCGACCCTGCGATCGTCCCACACCCACGCCCCTTCGCCCGCGCGGATGCGCTGGGCCAGCGCGGCGGCACCGCGTGCCTGCTGGGCATCGAGCATGAATTCGCGGGCTGCGGCGCGCACGTGGGCCGCTGGCAGCGGCTCGCCCGGCACCGCCCATTCGAGCAACCGGTGCATGGCCTGGCCGAAAGCGGCGGCTCGCGCATCGATCGTGGTGTTGGCAGCCTTCTTTGCAGACGGTTGTTCGGTGGGTGCAGGCGCTACCGGCATGTGCTTCATCGAGAAGCTGGCGCCGCCGGTCTCGGTTGGAAGCGCGACCAGCGGCTCGTCGGCCTCGGTGGGCTCGCACAGGGGCTCCAGGCGCGTCCACCAGCTGCCTTCGTTGGCACGCGCCGGACGCACCGACGACAGCACCAGCCGCTCGCGTGCCCGGGTGGTGGCCACATAAAGGCCATTGAGTTCTTCGCGGTGGCGCGCGCGTTGCTCTTCTTCGAGCAGCGTTGCAGCGCAGGCCGGCGGCGTCTTCTCGCTTGCGAGGAACACGAAGCGCGTCGGCGCGCTGTCGCTGCCCCTCCATTCGACGAGCACGCCCATGGTCTGGGCGCGCGGTGGCGGCGCGTCGCAATCGAGCATGAGCACGGTGTCGGCTTCCAGCCCCTTCGCGCCGTGCACTGTCAGCAACTGCACCGCGTCGGGTGCAGCCACTGTCGGGGCACGCACGCCGCCCGCACGCAGCGCGCGCACCAGTGCATACGGCGTAGCGAAACGCGCGCCGTCAATGTCGAGCGACGCGGACAGCACGCCGCGCAGATTGGCCAGCGCGCTCTGGCGCATCGCCGCCGGAACCGCAGCGCCGAATTTCGCGAGCAAATCGCCGTCGTGAAAGATCGCGTCGAGCGCATCGTGGGGCGGCAGCGTCATCAGCCTGCGCTGCCATTTCTTGAGCTTCGGGCCCACTTCGATCAACGCTGGAGGCAGGCTCTCGTCCTTCTGGATCAACGCGAACCAGCTCACTGCACCGCGCTCGCGCTGGCGCAGCGCGAGTTGCACCAGCGCCTCGTCGTCGATGCCGAACACCGGCGACTTCAGCGCCCGCGCCAGCGAAAGATCGTGCGCGGGCGACACCAGCGCGTCGATCAGCGCAACCACGTCCTGCACTTCGGGCGCGTCGTGCAGGTCGTTTTTCTCGGGCTGCTGCACGGGGATGTGGCGCTGGCGCAGCGCGTCCTGCATGGCCGAGAGCCGGCTGCGCCTGCGCGCCAGCACCATGATCTGCCGCGGGGGCGTGCCGTCGGCGATGCGCTGCGCGACCCATTGCGCGGCCTGTTCGCATTCTTTCTGCAGCAGTTGCTCTTCGGGCAGCACGCGCGGCGTGACGAGGCTGTCGCGCCAGTGGAGCATGCCGTCGTCGGCCGGCGCTGCTTCGGCCGTATTGCCGAGCACATCACGTTCGATGGCCGGCAGCTTGAGCAGCTCGCCTTCGTCGCCGCGCTCGGTGGTGTGGGCGCGGTAGCCGTCGAACTCGCCGGCCTCCTGTGCGGCCAGCATCGCTGCGTTGACCAGCCCGACCACGGCTCGCGCATTGCGGTGGGTGTGGTCACAGTTCAGCAGCTCGCCGTCGAGCCCTTCGCGCACGAACTTCTTGGCAGCGATGAAAACCTGCGGTTCGGCGCGACGGAAGCGGTAGATGCTCTGCTTCGGGTCGCCCACGATGAACACGCGCGGCGCGCGGCCCTGAGCACCCGTGTACGCGCTGAGCCAGCCGTAGAGCGCTTGCCATTGCAGCGGATTGGTGTCCTGGAACTCGTCGATCAGCAGGTGCGCGATGCGCGCGTCGAGCCGCTCCTGCACCCATCCCGACAGGGCCGACTGGCCGAGCAGCAGTTGCGCGGCCTGCTCGACGTCGTTCATGTCGACCCAGCCGTGGGCGCGCTTCACATCGGCAAAGGCCGCGATCAGGATGCGCGTGAGCCGCGTCATGCGCTGCTGGTAGAGCCATGCGGCGTGTTGGGCCTGTGCGCCGCACAGCACCTGCAGCTCGACCTCGGCCTCTTGCGCGGCAGGGAATTTCTGCAGATTCTTGTTGAGGCGGTCCTCGGTCGCCACGAAGAAGTTCTTGCGCAGGTGCGCGAGCGCGGCCGCCAGCGAATCGCCGGAGGGTTCGCCCGTGCCGAACACGTCGATGATGGCTTCGGCCGCCTTCTGCGGCGTCTTGTTGCTCTCGCGGCCGAGCGCGGCGGCGCGGTCGAGCCAGCGCTGGCGAACCTGCTCGCCCCGCAAGGCCTCGGTCGGGTCAGCCAAGCCCTCGAGCGATGGATAGAACACGCTGAAATGCAGCACGGCGTTCTCTGCATCGGCCAGAGAGAACTCGACACGCTTCGACAGCGCCTCGCTCAAAGCCTTGGCCGTCTGCGAGCGGCCGTGCGTGGCGACGACGGCGTAGTAGTCGGCCAGCGCGTTCTTGTCGGCGGTCACGGCCTCGAAGAATGGCCGCCATGTGTGCCCGCGCGCCTCGGCGTCGTCTTCGAGCAGTTCGTAGTTCGAAGGCAGGCCCAATTCGCGCAGCACCGCCAGCGGCGCATTGCGCAGCAGGCCCGCGAACCAGGCGTGGAAGGTGCGGAACTGCACCGGCCGGCCGCCTTCGAGCAGGCGTCGGTAGAGGCCCTTCAGACGCGGCACGGCCGCCAGCGCGGCTGCAGGCTCGACGCCGCGCATCACGAGCTGGCTGACCAGCTCTTCCGGTGTTCGTTCGGCGAAGTCTTCGAGCCACTGGTCGAGCCGCTCGCGCATTTCGCCGGCCGCCTTCTTCGTGAAGGTGATGGCCAGGATCTCGTGCGGCTCGCAGGCGGATTCGCCCTCTTCGAGCAACGCACGCAGGATGCGCGACACCAGCATCCAGGTCTTGCCGGCGCCAGCACAGGCCTCGACGGCTACCGAGCGGCGCGGGTCGCATGCGACCGTGTAGAAGGCCTCGCGCGTGACGTGCCGGCCGTTGTGCTCGTAGGCTGCGCCGTTCATTTCGACGCCTCCCAGAAGTCCTTGCGGCAGAGGCCGCGGGCCGCGCAGTAGTCGCAGACAGCGCCCTCCCCCAGTGGCGGTAGCGCCGCACCCTGCGCGATGCGCGTGAAGTCATGGATGATGCCGGCCACCAATGCGTCCCTGGCTTCCACGACAGCAGGCTGCTCGACGGTCTGCGTGCCGGAGGATTTCTCGCCCACGTTGACGTAGGCCGCGCGCAAGGTGTCGTCGGCCACCAGTGCGGCGTAGAAGGCCAGCTGCGTGTCTTCGGTCGGATCTTTCACGCGCTCCTTGCTGACGGCTGCCGACTCGGTCTTGTAGTCGATCACGAAGGCTTGGCCGTCGGGCATGCGGTCGATGCGGTCGAGCCGGCCGATCAGCCGCAGGTTGCCCAGCGGCTGCTCTTTCCACGGCTCGGCTTCGGCGAAGACGGCTCCGGCCGCCTCGTGCCCGGTGAGCCAGCCGAGATAGCCATCGCGCACTGCGGGCCATGCCGCAGCGAAAGGCAGGAACTCGGCCTCGGAGAGGCTGAGCTCGTGCATCGACCGCCGGGCCGCCTCTTCGATGAGGGCGGTGCGTTCCTGCGCATCCTGCGTCGGGGTTGCGGCCAGCGCCTCTTGGAAATGGCCGAGCACGGCATGCAACCAGTTGCCGAAGTCGCGCTTGTCGATCTCGGCGTCGAGTTCGTCTGCGCTGCGCAGGCCCAGTTGCCGCAGCGCGAAAAAACGGTAGGGGCAGCGCCGCAGGTCTTCGTACACGCTGGTGGAGATGTTCTCCAGCGGCAGGAGCGCGCCCGAGGGGGTCGGATACTTTGTTGGCTGCACTGCCACCTCGCGCGGCGTGCGCGGGTCGGCCGAGGGCTGCAGCGCGTGGTCGAGCTGCAGCGCCTGCACGAGGGGGCTGGGCCGCACCGGCTCGCCGCTGGCATCAGATTGGCGCCAGATCAACTCGCACGACGGGTTGTGCAAGGCCGCAGCCCAGGCCGCACGCTGTGCAGCTTCGAGCGTTTCGCGCGACGGCAGGCCCAGTTCGAGGCGCTGCGCCGCGCTCCAGTTGCCGGGCGGCTCGGGCGATGCTGGCAGGCGGCGGTCGTCGCAGCCGGGAATGACCACCGCGCCGAACGCGCGGCCCAGCAGTTGGTATAGCGGCAGCACCACGACCTTCGGCGCCTGGTCGCCAGCGGGGGGCACGAAGCTCGCGTCTTCCAGCACGTCGCGGACCCAGGCGGTGAATTCGGCCAGCGTGTGACGGCCACCGGGAAATTCGTCGTCGTCGCCGTGCGCGCCGGCATCGAGCCACAGGGCGCCGATCACTTTGCCGCCGGCGAGGTCTTCGTCGAGCAACGCCCATTGGCCGCTGGCCTCCAGCAGTTCGCGCAGCGCGTGCAGCCATTCGGCCAAGGGGCGCGAGCGGGTCATGGGCGCTCGGCGCTCTTCGATGGCCTCGGTGAAGGACAGCAGCGTGGCGTCTTGTGGTTTCTCGCTGCGTGCCATGAATGCACACCACGCCGACCAGTCGCGCTGGCCTTCACGGCGCAGACGTGCTTCGAGCAGCTGTACGGTCGGTGCGTCACCGTCGACGCCGCTCTTGAGCCATTCGAGCACCTGGTCGCTGGCGGCGTCGTGGGCGCAGGCGCGCAGCGCGCTCATCAGCGTGGCGGCGGCGCGCGTGGTCGAGAGCTTCCAGCCGGTTTCGTCGTGCGTGACGACGCCTTGCGCGCTCAACTGGGCGCTGATGCGGCGCGTGAGGGCACGGTCGGTCGCGACCAGGGCGACCGGTGCGCGGTCTTCGGCGAGGTGGCGCAGCACGCAGGCGGCGGCGAGTTCTGCCTCGTCTTCGGGGTCGAGGGCGATATGCGAGGCACAGGGTTGCGCCAGCACACCGGAGGGCACTAGCGAGAGATGAAGGGCATGGTCGCCCCACAGCTTGCAGAGAGATTGCGTGAGCGGATCGGTCTGGAAGCCCTCGAGCACGATCAGCCCATCGACCTGCGCGCGGGTGCTGTCGCGCTGGAGCACGTCGGTTGCGTAGCCCGAGGTCGAGGTCCACGCGACGGCGATGCGGATCAGCGCGCTTTCTATGCGGAACCACTCCGATTCGCTGCCCGCCTCGGCCACGCTCGCCGCGTGCTGCGCCCATTCGCCGCCCCGCTCCTCGGGCGTCACGGCAGCGGCGAGGGGCGCCAGTTGATACGCCAGCTCGACGACGCGGCCGGCCAAGGCGAAGCGCTCGGCGTTGAAACCGGCCTGCGACAGCAGTGCCTGCGCCGTGACGAGATCGCGCGCCATGTCGTGCGCGATGTCGTAGCCGGTCGGCACGAAACCGCCCGCGCTGCGGGCCCAGTTGTGGGTGGTTTCGAAGCGCGGCACGAAGCCGGGGCTGCCGCATCGCGCCCACATGGCGCGCGCCACGCCCATCAGCTGCGCATAGGGCACCAGCACCACGGTGCGGGCGGCATGCAGCTGGCGCTCGGCGAGCGCGCGGACGATCCGCGCGACGACGCCGTCGGCGGAATCGCACCACAGGGCCTGGACAGGGTGGCCTTCGTTCATGTTCTATCGAGGGGTTGGAGAGCGCGTGGACGTGACACGCAAGGGCTTTGGCTATCGCCGCCATAGCGGCCCTGCAAGGCACGCCACCCCTTGGTTTCTGTCACAATGACCAGCACTTTAGCTGCACCGAAACTCTCTGCGCACAAGGATCCATCACATGGCCAGCGAACTCATCAAACACATCTCCGATTCCTCCTTCGAGGCCGACGTGCTCAAGTCCAGCCAGCCCGTGCTGGTCGACTACTGGGCCGAATGGTGCGGCCCCTGCAAGATGATCGCCCCCATCCTGGACGAAGTGTCGGCCACCTACGAAGGCAAGCTGCAGATCGCCAAGCTGAACGTGGACGAGAATCGCGACATCCCCGCCAAGTTCGGCATTCGCGGCATCCCCACGCTGATGCTGTTCAAGGACGGCCAGCTGGCCGCCACCAAGGTCGGCGCCATGAGCAAGGCGCAACTCACGGCCTTCATCGACCAGCAACTCGCTTAAGCGACATTTCAACCGGCCAGCGCGCAATGCGTTGGCCGGCGCGTTTTTCCTGTCATAATCTCCCACAGATCACCGGCCCTTTCATTCAGGCAACCGGTTCGAGTTCCCCGGTTGGTGAGGCAGTTCTCGCTTCACACCCAACCTCCCCCCGTTTTCCGTTCGATTACCCCGCGAGGGGTCATTCCATGCACTTAAACGAACTCAAGGCACTCCACGTGTCTGAAGTCCTCAAGCAGGCTGAAGCGCTTGAGATCGAAAACGTCGGCCGCATGCGCAAGCAGGAGCTGATGTTCGCGATCATCAAGAAGCGCGCAAAAGCCGGCGAGCAGGTCTTCGCCGACGGTGTGCTCGAAATACTGCCCGACGGCTTCGGCTTCCTGCGCAGCCCCGACACCAGCTTCACGGCCAGCACGGACGACATCTACATCTCGCCCAGCCAGGTGCGTCGCTTCAACCTGCACACCGGCGACATGATCGAAGGCGAAGTGCGCACGCCCAAGGACGGCGAGCGCTACTTCGCACTGACCAAGCTCGACAAGGTCAACGACGGTCCGCCGGAGCAGAACAAGCACAAGGTGATGTTCGAAAACCTGACGCCGCTGTTCCCCAAGGAGCAGATGAAGCTGGAACGCGACGGCGTCAAGGGCGAAGAGAACATCACGGGCCGCATCATCGACATCATCGCGCCCATCGGCAAAGGCCAGCGCGCCCTGCTCGTGGCGCCGCCCAAGAGCGGCAAGACGGTGATGATGCAGCATATCGCCCACGCGATCAGTGCCAACTACCCCGACGTTCACATGATGGTGCTGCTCGTCGACGAGCGCCCTGAAGAAGTGACCGAAATGCAGCGTACGGTGAAGGGTGAAGTCATTGCTTCGACCTTCGACGAGCCCGCTGCGCGCCATGTGCACGTCGCCGAAATGGTGATCGAGCGCGCCAAGCGCCTGGTCGAACTCAAGAAGGACGTGGTGATCCTGCTCGACTCGATCACCCGCCTGGCCCGCGCCTACAACAACGTCGTGCCCTCGTCGGGCAAGGTGCTGACGGGCGGTGTCGATTCCAACGCCCTGCAGCGCCCCAAGCGCTTCCTGGGCGCCGCGCGGAACGTGGAGGAAGGCGGCTCGCTGACCATCATCGGCACCGCGCTGATCGATACCGGCAGCCGCATGGACGAAGTGATCTTCGAAGAGTTCAAGGGCACCGGCAACTCCGAAATCCACCTCGACCGCCGCCTGTACGAAAAGCGCGTGTTCCCCTCGATCCAGCTCAATCGCAGCGGCACGCGCCGCGAAGAACTGCTGCTGGCTCCCGAGATCTTGCAGAAGACCCGCATCCTGCGTCAGCTCATGTACAACATGGACGAGATCGAGTCGATGGAGCTGATGCTCAAGAACATGAAGGCGACCAAGACCAATGTCGAGTTCTTCGACATGATGCGTCGCGGCGGCTGAGCATCACGCTCTCCCGCAAAAGCGCGTTGGCCCTAACGGGTCAACGCGCTTTTTTCATGGGCGCCCTGCATGCAGGGCGCGGCCTTCGAGGGCGCTCTGGCGGCCGAGGTCAAGCAGTTCCATCAGAGCGACAGCCTGCTCGGGCGGCACGGGGTTCGAGCCGCGGCCGAGGATGGCATCGCGCACTGCGACGTAGTAGTCGACATAGTTGCCGGCGCGGGTGGGAATGTTGCGCTTGCTGGATGCCCCATCACTGCCAATCAGCGTGAGCTCGCCATCGAGCGGATCTGCGCCCCACCCTTCGGCCGGCGGTCGCTGCCCGGCGCGCAGCGCATCTTCCTGCGTATCGACGCCGTGCTTGACGTAGCTGCCGCGCGTGCCGTGGACGATGTAGCGCGGTGCCGCATGCGCTGCCAACGTCGTCGAATGCAGCACCACGCGCAGCGGCGCGTGCGGCCCACTGTCGTACCGCAGCACGGCGTGAAAGTAGTCCTCGACCACGGCGCCATCGCGCAGGACCGCAGTGTCGAGTTGAACCGTGTCAGGCCGGCCGAACAGTTGCACCGCCTGGTCGACCAGATGAGCACCCAGGTCCACCCAAAGGCCCGAACCCGGCACGGCCTGCTCGCGCCAGCGCTCCTTTACCTCGGGCCGGAAGCGGTCGAAATGCGACTCCAGGTACACGGGGCGGCCCAGCTCACCGGACGCCAGAACATCCTTGAGGGTCAGGAAATCGGCATCGAAACGCCGGTTCTGGTAGACCGCAAGGACACGATTGTTGCGCTTAGACAACAATTCAAGCGCCCTCGCCTCGGCCACATCGAGCGTGAAAGGCTTGTCCACTACCACGTGCTTGCCGGCCTCCAGCGCCGCTCTGGCGACCGGATAGTGCTGGGCGTTGGGCGTTGCCACCACAACCAGGTCGATGTCGGAGCGGGCCACGAGCGTCGCTACGTCCGGCACCACGGCAACACCGGGCCAGTCGGCGTGCACCCTGTGCGGCTGCGAACTAGCCACAGCCGCCAATTCGAGCCCCGGAACGGCCGAAAGCACGGGCGCGTGGAAGGTCTGGCCGGCAAAACCATAGCCAACGAGGCCGACACGAAGAAGCGCAGAGGTCATGGGGGAGGCCCGGTTTGCTCGGAAATGGGGCAGTATGCGATAATCATGGGCTCCGCGAAAAGTGCGGCTGGGCAGCTTCGTCCGGCACGTGGCTCTCGCATCGACCGCGCATTGATTCCAACAGCGCAAAAGGAAAGACCATGGCAAAAGAAGGCATCCACCCGAATTACCGCGAAGTTCTGTTCGTCGACATGTCGAACGGCTTCAAGTTCGTGACCCGTTCGTGCGCGAACACCAAGGAAATGGGCAAGACCGACGACGGTCGCGAACTGCCGCTGTTCAAGCTCGATACCACGAGCGAATCGCACCCGTTCTACACCGGCACGCAGAAGTCGGTCGACAACATGGGCGGCCGCGTCGAGAAGTTCCGCAACCGCTTCGGCAAGACCACCGGCGCTGCTTCGAAGTAAGGCACGCGCTTTTGCGTCGAGGGCAGCCCGGTTTACCGCGCTGCCCTTTTTCTTTCTGAATCCTGCCTTTTTCCGCCACTTGAACCTGCCCACTCCCGCGATCGTTGCCCAGAGCGCCGTGCGCCGGCTGCCGCGCATCGCATTGCTTCTGCTGTGCGCGGCCTACCTGCTGCCGGGCCTGGTTGGCCGGGGTCCCTGGAAGAGCGCCGACATCACGGCCTTCGGCTACATGTCCGAACTGGCTCGCAGCACCGAAGGCATCGCACGCTGGTTCGATCCCATGCTGCTGGGCCTGCGCCCGGAAACACCCGCCCTGATCCCTTACTGGATCGGCGCCCTGGCCATCAAGATCGCCCCGTCGTGGCTGAACCCCGACCTGGCCGTGCGCGTTGCGTTCGCGTTCCTGCTCTGGGGCGCCTTCACCGCCACCTGGTACGCCGTGTACTACCTGGCCCGCACGGCGCGCGCCCAGCCCGTGGCTTTTGCCTTCGGCGGCGAGGCCCGGCCGACCGACTACGCACGCGCCATCGCCGACGGCGGCCTGCTGGCACTGATCGCCTGCCTCGGCCTGGCCCAGCTCGGCCACGAGACCACGCCCGCACTGGCGCAGCTGTTCTTCGCCTCGCACCTGTTCTATGGCGTGGCCGCACTGCCCTACCGCCGCACCGGCCCGGTGATCGCGCTGACCGTGGGCACCATCGGCATTACGCTGAGCGGCGCGCCCACCGTCGGGCTCGCGCTGGCCATCGGCAGCGCGCTGTACATCGCGTACGAACGCCGGCTCGCCGCGCAGTCCGAACGCGAAAACGCCGACAACAACGAAGACAACGGCCCCGGCTACACACGAGGCGCCCTCCTCACGATGATCGGCATCACGGTGCTGGCAGCGGTGCTGGTGTTCGGCCTGAAGCTGCCGACATGGAAGATCACCGTGGTCGGCGGTTCGCTGCTCGGTGACGTGCGCAGCCAGGCAAAGCTGCTGCTGTGGTTCACCTGGCCGGTCTGGCCACTCGCCATCTGGACGCTGTGGCGCTGGCGGCGCCAGCTCACGTCGCGCCACGTCGCACTGCCCTTCTGGTTCGCGCTGGTGCCGCTGGCCGCCACCTGGACTACCGACTACTCCGACCGTTCGCTGCTGCTGGCGCTGCCCGCCTTCGCCACGCTCGCCGCGTTCGCCCTGCCAACCTTCCGGCGCAGTGCTGCAGCTCTGATCGACTGGTTCAACGTGCTGTTCTTCAGCGGCCTCGCCGTGCTGGGCTGGATCTACTGGATCGCCATGCAGACCGGCGTTCCACCCAAGCCAGCCGCCAGCGTCACGCGACTGGTGCCCGGCTTCGTGCCCGAGTTCTCTCCCATTGCCGTGGCGCTCGCCGTGGCTGCGACCATCGCCTGGTGCTGGCTGGTGCGCTGGCGCACGGGGCGGCACCGCGCTGCGCTCTGGAAGACGCTGGTGCTGCCAGCCGGCGGCACGGCACTGTGCTGGATGCTGCTGATGACGCTGTGGCTTCCGCCCATCGACTACGCACGCAGCTTCGCGCCTCAAGTGCGCGCCGTGGCTGAACGCGTCGGCCAGCCGCGCTGCATCGCCGAGCTCGCGCTCAGCCGTCCGCACATTGCGGCGCTGCGCCACCACGGCAACTTCAACGTGCAGCCGCTGCTGCTGGGCACTGACTGCCCGTGGCTGCTCGCAAGCCCCGAAACCATCGAGCGCCTGCACACCATCATTCCCTTCGACCAGTGGCGCTTTGCCGGCACGCTGCGCCGCCCCAGCAGCGCGGCCGACGACCTCTTGCTCTACCAGAAGATCACGCCGCAGTGAGGAGCGAACGGGCTCTGATCGCGCGGCACGCGGGCACGGTGCTCGTGGGCCAGCTGGCCGTGATGGCTTTCGGCGTGACCGACACCATCATCGCGGGCCGCTACTCCGAGCACGCGCTGGCCGCCCTCTCGGTCGGCGCCGCCATCTTCGTCAGCGTATACGTCTCGCTGATGGGCGTGCTGCAAGCTCTGCTGCCGGTCTGGGCCGAACTACATGGCGGCGGCCGCGGCAGTGAAGTGGGCCGCTCGGTGCGGCAATCGCTATACCTCGCCGCGATTGCCGTTGTGGTCGGCATGACGATCCTGCTGCTGCCGGGCGCATCCCTGCGATGGACCCGGGTGCCGCCGGAAATGCGCGGCGAAGTCGAAGCCTATCTCGCGGTGCTGGCCTTTGCGCTGGCGCCGGCTCTGCTCTTCCGCCTGTTCAGCACGCTCAACCAGAGCCTGGGCAGACCCCAACTCGTGACGTGGCTGCAGTTGGGTTCGCTGGTCGTGAAGCTGCCATTGTCGATCTGGTTCACTTTCGGCGGCGCGGGCCTGCCGGCCATGGGCCTCGTGGGCTGCGGCTGGGCCACGCTGTGCGTGAACTGGGCGATGCTCGGCTGCGCCATCTGGCTGCTGCGCAACCGTCCGTTCTACCGCGACTACGGGCTCTGGAAGCGCCTTGAGGCGCCCGACTGGCAGCAGATCCGCAAGTTCGCGCGGCTCGGCGTGCCAGGCGGCCTGGCGGTACTGGTCGAAGTGACCTCGTTCACGCTGATGGCCCTGTTCATCGCTCGCCTCGGCACCACAGCCGCGGCGGCGCACCAGATCGCGTCGAACCTGCTGGCCGTGGCCTACATGACCCCACTGTCGCTGGCCATCGCGACCAGCGCGCGCGTGAGCTTCTGGCTCGGCGCCGGGGACGCAGCCAAGGCTCGCCACGCTTGCCGCCTGGGCTTCGAACTGACGGCGCTGTGTGCACTGTTCTATGCCACCGCCATGGCCGTGCTGCGCTACGAGCTCGCCAACGTGTATTCCGACAACCCGGCCGTGATCGCGATGGCGGGCGCGCTGTTGCTGGCCGTGGCCCTGTATCACTTCGCGGATGCGGTGCAGACCTTCTGCGTGTTCGTGCTGCGGTGCTACCGGGTCACGCTGGCACCGCTGGTGATCTATTGCGCGATGTTGTGGGGACTGGGCCTTGGCGGAAGCTATCTGCTCGCGTACCACGGTCTGGGCCCCTGGGCCGCCATGCAGTCGCCGCTGGCGTTCTGGATCATGAGCGCCGCCGCGCTGGCCCTGACGGCCCTGCTGTTCGGTGCACTGCTGCGCTGGACGATGCGCCAGCGCGCAAGATAAGCCGCGCCTACTTGACCAGCACGCGCGCTTCCCGCACGCGCGCTGCCGGAAACAACAGAGCAAAGCGGGAGCCCTTGCCCACCGTGCTTTCGATGCGCAGTTCGGCACCGTGCCGCTGGGCGATGTGCTTGACGATCGCCAGTCCCAGTCCCGTGCCGCCAGTCTCGCGCGAGCGGCTGCGGTCGATGCGGTAGAAGCGCTCGGTCAGCCGCGGAATGTGCTCGGCGGCGATGCCGGGGCCGGTGTCCTTCACGGCGTATTCGCCGCGCCCGTCGGGCAGCGTCCGCCAGCTCACGGCCACCTCGCCGCCGCCGGGCGTGTAGCGGATGGCGTTGCTCAGCAGGTTCGACATCGCGCTCTGCAGTTCGGTTGGCGCGCCCGACAGTTCCGACTCCGCGTCGACCGTGAACGACAGTCGATGCCCCTGTGGCGTCAGACGACCCGACAGCCCTCGCCCCTCGTCTTCGCACTGTGCGAGCAACGCACGAGTGCGGATCCACTGGTTGCCCGAAGGTGCCGCGCTGCCCTCCAGTCGCGACAGCGTCAGCAGGTCGTTCACCAGCGTCTCCATGCGGTGCGATTGCTGCCCCATCAGCGACAGATAGCGCGTGCGCTCTTCCGCATCGAGCGGCAGGTTCTGCAGCGTCTCGACGAAGCCCGCCAGCACCGTAAGCGGCGTGCGGATTTCATGCGACACGTTGGCCACGAAATCGCGCCGCATCGCCTCGGCCTGCTCCAGCGCCGTGATGTCACGCGTCAGCAGCATGCGGCGATTGCCGGCATAGGGATGCACCTGCACCGACAACCGCACCGGATGACCGCGCTGATGCCCATGGCCGAGTCCGGAGGCGTCGATGACCACGTCGCGGCTGTAATTCCAGGACGCGAGGTAGGCCACGAAGGCGGGATCGCGCACGAGGTTGGCGAGGTGCTGCGCCAGATCGCGTTCCGCGTCGATACCGAACTGGCTGGCCGCCGTCTGATTGCACCATTCGATGCGGCCCTGCTCGTCGAGCAGCACCACGCCATTGGGCGACGCCTGGATCGCGGCGAGGAATTCCTGCAGCCGGTCTTCGGCCTGCCGGGTCTGCTGCTCGCGGTCGCGCAGCAGCTTGCGGATGCGCTCGGACAACTCACCCCACACGCCGGACCCGCGCGACGGCAGGCCGGCGGCATCGTTGCGCAACACCCGCATCAGCCGCTCGGCGCGCCAAGCGTCAAGCCCCAGCCAGAGTACCGCACCCAGCCAGGCGCCCAGCCACCCGAACTTCCATCCAAAAATGACGATAGCACCCGCTCCTATTAAGAGGGACGCTATTAAAAATGTAGCAATTCGGAAAGGCATGGCGGGCGATTATCCGCGCCCGCGGCCAAAGGGTGCCACGGCGGTCAAACCGTGACTTGGGCGGTCAGGCGGTAGCCCGCTCCGCGGACGGTTTCGACCATCGGCGCAGCCGCACCCAGCGATTCGCGCAGGCGCTTGACGTGCACGTCGACCGTGCGCTCTTCGATGTAGACGTGGTCGCCCCATACCTTGTCGAGCAGCTGAGCACGGCTGTGCACACGCTCGGCATGCTGCATCAGATAGGCCAGCAGCTTGAACTCGGTCGGTCCGACCTTCAGGGCACCACCCTGCCAGGTCACGCGGTGCGTGGAGGTGTCGAGTGCGAGCTCGCCGATCTCGACGCGCTCCGTGACCACTTCCGGTGCCCTGCGGCGCAGCACCGCACGGATGCGGGCCAGCATTTCCTGGGTCGAGAACGGCTTGGTGATGTAGTCGTCGGCACCAGCATCGAGACCGGCGACCTTGTCGGGTTCGTCGCCGCGCGCGGTCAGCATCAGGATCGGGATGGCCTTGGTGCGCGGGTCCTTGCGCCACTGGCGCGCGAGCTGCAGGCCACTTTGGCCGGGCAGCATCCAGTCGAGCAGGATCAGATCCGGCAGGAAGGCATCGATCTCACGCTGGGCCGCAGCACCATCTTCCGACCAGATCGGCTCGAAGCCGTTGTGGCGCAGGTTGACGGCGATCAGCTCGGCGATCGAGGACTCGTCTTCGACGATAAGGACACGGGGTTTCTTCATGCTTTCTTGGGAGTCTTGCCGCTGTTGTTACTGCAGCGCGGACTCGATTTCCTGCATCGAAGTGTGCCGCACATCGGCGCCCTTGACGATGTAGATGATGAATTCGGCGATGTTCTTGGCGTGGTCGCCAATGCGTTCAATGGCCTTCGCCAGGAACAGCAGGTCCAGGCTGGCGGAGATCGTGCGCGGGTCTTCCATCATGTAGGTGACCAGCTTGCGCACGAAACCGTCGAACTCCTTGTCGATCAGGTCGTCGTCCTTGAGGATGGACAACGCTGCGGAGGTGTCGAGCCGCGCGAATGCGTCGAGCGCCTTGCGCAGCAGGCCCGAGGCCAGGTCGGCCGCGATACGCAGCTCGGTCGTGGGCAATTGCCGGGCCGAACCGCTCTCGATGATCGACTTGACCATGCGCGCAATCTTGTTGGCCTCGTCACCCACGCGCTCGAGGTTGGCGGTGGTCTTGCTGATGGCGATCAGCAGGCGCAGGTCGCGTGCCGTGGGCTGGCGGCGCGCAATGATCGAAGACAGCTCGCGGTCGATGTCGATTTCCATCGCGTTGACGCGCTGCTCGGTCTCCATCACGCGGTCGGCCGCTTCGACGTCGAACTGCAGCAGCGCGTACACGGCTTGGTGAATCTGCGACTCGACCATGCCGCCGAGCTCCATCACGCGCGACGAGACGCCGTTGAGTTCGCTGTCGAACTGGCTGGAAAGGTGTTTCTCGGTCATGTTGTCTCCTTTGACTTCAACCGAAGCGGCCGGTGATGTAGTCCTCGGTCTCCTTGCGCTGCGGCTTGAAGAACATCTGCTCGGTGGCGCCGAACTCGATCAGATCGCCGAGGTACATGTAGGCGGTGTAGTCGCTGCAGCGGGCGGCCTGCTGCATGTTATGCGTCACGATGACCACCGTGTACTCATTCTTGAGTTCGGCGATCAGCTCCTCGATCTTCGCGGTCGAGATCGGGTCGAGCGCCGAGCAGGGTTCGTCGAGCAGCAGCACTTCGGGCTTGATCGCGATGCCGCGCGCAATGCACAGGCGCTGCTGCTGGCCGCCGGAGAGGCCCGAGCCGCTTTGCTGCAGCTTGTCGCGCACTTCGGTCCACAGCGCGGCCTTCTTCAGGGCCCATTCAACGCGGTCGTCCATTTCACTGGCCGAGAGGTTCTCGAACAGCTTCACGCCAAAGGCGATGTTGTCGTAGATCGACATCGGGAACGGCGTGGGCTTCTGGAACACCATGCCGACCTTGGCGCGAATCAGTGCCACGTCTTGCTTCGAGGTGAGCAGGTTCTCGCCATCGAGGGCGATGGTGCCTTCGGCGCGCTGCTCCGGATAAAGCTCGAACATGCGGTTGAAGGTGCGCAGCAGGGTCGACTTGCCGCAGCCCGACGGGCCGATGAAGGCCGTGACCTTGTTCTCGGGAATCTCGAGGTTGATGCCCTTGAGCGCGTGGAACTTGCCGTAGTAGAAATTCAGGTCCTTGACCGAGATCTTCGAGCGCGACGGTTGTGCAACGGTATTTGGCATGTTGTCTTCTTCTGCTGGGTTCAGTGTTTGTTGCGCGTCAGGACCCGCGCCAGGATGTTGAGGGCGAGCACGGCGACGGTGATCAGGAACACGCCGGCCCATGCCAGCTGTTGCCAGTTCTCGTACGGGCTCATCGCGAACTTGAAGATCGTGACCGGCAGGCTGGCCATTGGCTGGCTCACGTCAGCGGTCCAGAACTGATTGTTCAGTGCGGTGAAGAGCAGTGGTGCGGTTTCGCCGGCGATGCGAGCCACGGCCAGCAGCACACCGGTGACCACGCCGGCGCGGGCAGCGCGCAGCGTGATGCTGAGGATGACCTTCCACTTCGGCGTGCCGAGCGCGTAGGCCGCTTCGCGCAGGCCAGGCGGCACCAGCTGCAGCATGTTCTCGGTGGTGCGGATCACGACCGGAATCACGATCAGCGCCAGTGCAATCGCACCGGCCAGACCCGAGAAGGTCTTGAAATAGGCCACCACCACGGCATACACGAACAGGCCGATCACGATCGACGGCGCCGACAACAGGATGTCGTTGACGAAGCGCGTGACCGAGGCGAGCCAGCCCTTGGGGTTGTATTCGGCCAGATAGATGCCGGCCATGATGCCGATGGGCGTACCCACGCAGGTGGCCAGCATCACCATCACGAACGAGCCGAAGATCGCATTCGCAATACCGCCCGCCTCGTTTGGCGGCGGCGTCATTTCGGTGAAGGTGGCGAGAGCGAGGCCGCCCACGCCCTGACGCAGCGTTTCCCAAAGGATCCAGACCAGCCAGAACACGCCGAAGGCCATCGCGGCGAGCGACAGCGTGAGCGCGATCTTGTTGACGCGGTTGCGCGAGGCAAACTTGGCCTGGCGCGTTTCGGCCAATGCCTTGGCCGCGAGAAGATTCTGGGCGGTGCTCACGATTTGGTTCCTTCGCTCTTCTTCATCTTGGCCAGCAGCATCTTGGAGAGCGACAGCACGACGAAGGTGATGAAGAACAGCACGAGGCCGAGGTACATCAGCGCGGCCTGATGCAGGCCCGCGCCGGCTTCGGCGAATTCGTTGGCGAGTGCCGAGGTGATGCTGTTGGCAGCCTCGAACACGGAAAGGGAGTTGAGCTGGTTCATGTTGCCGATCACGAACGTGACCGCCATCGTTTCACCCAGCGCCCGGCCGAGGCCGAGCATGATGCCGCCGATCACGCCGGCCTTGGTGTAAGGCAGCACGACCTTGGAAACGACTTCCCAGGTGGTGGAGCCGAGGCCGTAGGCCGACTCTTTAAGCAGCGGCGGCGTCACTTCGAACACGTCGCGCATCACCGAAGCGATGAACGGAATGATCATGATCGCGAGGATGATGCCGGCCGACAGGATACCGATACCCACTGGTGGGCCGGACACCAGCGCACCGAGGTACGGCACGCCGCTGAGCAGCTTCTGCAGCGGCTGCTGCACCCAGGTGGAAAGGATCGGGCCGAACACCAGCAGGCCCCACATGCCGTAGACGATGGAAGGCACCGCCGCCAGCAGTTCAATGGCCGTGCCCAGCGGGCGCTTGAGCCAGTTGGGCGAGAGTTCCGTCAGGAAAAGCGCAATACCGAAGCTCACCGGCACCGCGATCACCAGCGCGATGATCGAAGTGGCCAGCGTGCCGTAGATCATGACCAGGCCGCCGTACTCCTCCTTGACCGGATCCCACACGCTGCTCGTGAGAAAGCCGAGGCCGTACTTCGAAATGGCGGGCCAGGCGCCGACAACCAGCGACAACAGGATGCCGATGAGCATCGCGAGCGTCAGCAGCGCGGCGCCCTTGGCGGCCCAGCCGAACAGCCGGTCAGCCATCGGGCCGGAGCGCGGAGCCTTCACGGGCGGCGGGGGTGCAGTAGCACGACCGCGCTCGGCCGCGAGGTCGAGAGGGGTGGTGGCGGCGGGAAAGGTGGATGACACTGGTCGCTCCGGCAAAGACGAAAGCGGCGCGTCCTGGAGCGAAGAATTGCTCATGGGCGCGCCGTCCTGGACTGATGGGTAGAGTTACTTGAACGCGACGGCCTTGCCCGACGCATCCTTCACATCACCCCATGCCTTGGCGATGGTGGCCTTCACGGCGTCAGGCATCGGCACATAGTCGAGATCGTCGGCCGTCTTGTCGCCGCTCTTGTAGGCCCAGTCGAAGAACTTGAGCACGGTAGTCGCGTTGGCGGGCTTGTCCTGCACCTTGTGCATCAGGATGAAGGTGGCGCCGGTGATGGGCCATGCGTCCTTGCCGGCCTGGTTGGTCAGCACCTGGTAGAAGCTCTTGCTCCATTCAGCACCAGCGGCGGCGGCCTTGAATGCCGAGTCGTCGGGCGACACGAAGGTGCCGGCGGCGTTCTGCAGCTGGGCGTACGTCATCTTGTTCTGCTTCACGTAGGCGTACTCGACGTAGCCGATCGAGTTGGGCAGGCGGTTCACGAAAGCGGCGACGCCTTCATTGCCCTTGCCGCCCGCGCCGGTGGGCCAGTTCACGGCCGTGCCTTCGCCGACCTTGGTCTTCCACTCGGCGTTGACCTTGCTCAGGTAGTTGGTGAACAGGAAGCTGGTGCCCGAACCGTCGGCACGGCGAACCGGGGCGATGGCGGCGTCAGGCAGGGCCAGCGAACCGTTCAGTGCCTTGATGGCGGGGTCGTTCCACTTGGTGATCTTGCCGAGGTAGATGTCGCCCAGAACCTGACCGTTGAGTTTCAGCTCGCCGGGCTTGATGCCCTGGATGTTGACCACGGGGATCACGCCACCGATGACGGTGGGGAACTGCATCAGGCCCTTGGCCTGCAGTTCGTCGTCCTTCAGGGGAGCGTCCGAAGCGCCGAAGTCGACGGTCTTGGCTTCGATCTGCTTGATGCCGGCGCCCGAGCCAACCGACTGGTAGTTGATCTTGACGCCGGTGGCCTTGTTGAAGTCAGAGGCCCACTTGGCGTACAGCGGTGCCGGGAAGCTGGCGCCAGCGCCGGTCACGTCTTGTGCAAAGGCGGGAATGGAGAACACCGCGGCCACCAGGCCGGCTGTTGCAAATTTGAACGTCGTTTTCATGAAGCTTCCTTTAGAAGTAAGAAGTAGTCCCTTTTTCGGGCTTGGACGGACTCTAGGAAGCTTGTGTGACATCGGTGTGACACCCCTCTGTCGAGGGAAAATGCCTTTATTCCTCCGGTGGTTCGTGTGACGCTGTCACATAACCGTCATGCGCCGCGCCTAGCCTTCCAAACCTCGCCATTGCGCGATCCGAGAGGTGGCGCGCCCTGTCACGGCGCTACGATCAAACACAAAGACACCGCCTTCTTCTTCAGAACCACATGCAAAACGGCACCCGCCTCGCAGCAGTCGACCTGGGCTCGAACAGCTTCAGGCTCGAAATCGGACAGGTCGACCACGGCCAGATCCACCGCACCGAATATCTCAAGGAGACGGTTCGCCAGGGCAACGGCCTGGACAGCGCACGCAACCTCACGGCCGAGGCCATGCAGCGCGGCTGGGACGCGCTCGCGCGTTTCGGCGAACGCCTGGCCGGCTTCAAACGCTCGCAGGTTCGGGCTGTGGCCACGCAAACGCTGCGCGAAGCGCGCAACCGCGAAGAATTCCTGTTGCGCGCACGCACCATTCTGGGCTTCGGCATCGACGTGATCCCGGGCCGGGAGGAGGCCCGCCTGATCTATCAGGGCGTGGCGCACATGCTGCCGCACACCGACGCCTCCGACAGCGAGCGCCGGCTGGTGGTCGACATCGGCGGGCGCTCAACCGAAATGATCATCGGCCACGCCCTCGAGGCCGACCGCATGGAGTCGTACCGGGTCGGCAGCGTCGCCTGGTCGATGAAGCACTTCGGCGAAGGCCTGTTCACCGCCAGCGCCTTTCGCGCGGCCGAAGTGGCTGCCAAGGCCGTGCTCGACGACGCCCTCGCCACTTACACCCGCGACCAGTGGGACGTGGCCTACGGCGCGTCCGGCACCATCGGCGCCGTCGGCGATGTGCTGGCCGCGGCGGGTGGCGAGCCCGGCCTCGTCACGCGCGAAGGCCTCGACTGGCTGCTCGACCGCCTGCTCAAGGCCGGCAGCGCCGACAAGCTGCGCATCGACGGCATGCGGGAAGACCGCAAGGCCGTCATCGGCGGCGGTGTGAGCGTGCTACGCGCGGTGTTCGACCTGCTCGGCATCCAGGAAATGAAAGTCGCCCAGGGCGCCCTGCGCCACGGCGTGCTCTATGAATTGCTGGAACGCGACGAAAGCGTGGCCGACATGCGCACCGCCACGGTGGCGCGGCTGGCCAATCGCTTCACCGTCGACACGACCCAGGCCAAGCGAGTGGGCGAAACGGCCGCCGCACTGTTCGTGCAGCTCTCCCCCGCCGCGCGCGGCGGCAGTACATCAAGCCGGGCTGGCCGGGCCTTGCGCAAGCTGGGCTGGGCGGCGCAGTTGCACGAGATCGGCACGCTGATCTCACACAGCGACTATCACAAGCACGGCGCCTACATCCTCGACAACACCGACGCGCCCGGCTTTGCGGTGAACGAGATGCACGCGCTCGGCCAGTTGGTGCTGGGCCAGCGCGGCAAGCTGCGCAAGCTCGAAGCATCGCTGGACGATGAGACCTTCGTGATGCAGTTGCTGTCACTTCGGCTCGCGGTGATCCTGTGCCACGCGCGCCGCGACCCTGATCCGCAGGCGCTGCACCTCGCGGCGCTGGGCGCACGGGCCTTCACCATTGTTTGTGCCCCGGACTGGGCCGAGGCGTTTCCGCAATCGGCGCACCTCCTGCGCGAAGAAGTGCTGGCCTGGCAGAAGATCAGCAGTTGGCGCGTCGAGCTCAGCGGCTGCTGAGCCAGCCGCCCCATTAGTTAGTTAGAGCAGTTCCGGCGACTGCACCGTCACAACGACGGTCTGCACATCGCCGTCGCGCTCGCGCGTGCGAATCCACCACAGTGCTCCCTTGCGAACCGGGCAGCTGTCCTGCTTGAGGCCCAGCAGCAGGGAGATAGCCTGCCCCACCGATGGCTGGTGGCCGATCATCAGCACCACCGACTTGCCGTTGGGCCAGCCGGCTGCACCAAGCAGCGCCTCTGCCGTTGTGTCGGGCGCGAGCTCTGAGCGCAGCTTGTATTTGCGACCCAGCGCCAGCGCAGTCTGTTCGCAGCGCCGCGCGGGGCTGCAGATGATGCGCGTGCCGTCCGGCAACTGACGATCCAGCCAAGTGGCCATCCGCTTGGCCTGCTTTTCGCCGCGTGCGGTGAGGGAGCGCTGCATGTCGTCGCAACCCTCGGTCCAGTCCTCGGCTTCGGCGTGACGCCAGAAGATCAAGTCCATGGTCATCGTCTTTCGATCTTCAGTTGCTGGATGCATCTCTGAGATGCCCTCTGGATGCGTAGCGGTTCATGAGCGCGGCCTGCGCACCGTGGGCCTCGACGACGGGCGATGCGCCAGCCTCGCCCGAATGCGTATCGTGATCGACGCGCGTGTAGATGCCGTCCGCGCCCAGATCCCAGGCGTCGCGCCCGTCGTGCAGGTAGGCCACCAGGCACTCGTCGATCAGCCGCTGGCGCAGTCCCGGGTCCGTTACAGGCCACGCCAGCTCGATGCGCCGCATCATGTTCCGGTTCATCCAGTCGGCGCTCGACAGGTACAGCGATTCGTCCTCGCCATTGCGGAAATAGAAGACCCGCGAATGCTCCAGGAAGCGACCGATCACCGAGCGCACGCGGATGTTGTCGGTGAGCCCCGGCACCTGCGCGGGCAGCGTGCATGCGCCGCGCACGATCAGATCGATCTTCACGCCCTTCTGCCCCGCACGGACCAGCGAGGCGATGATCTCGTCGTCGGTCAGCGCGTTCATCTTGGCGACGATGCGCGTCGACTGGCCGGCCGCTGCGGCCAGGCCCAGCGCATCGATCTGCGCCACGATGTTCTTGTGCAGGTCGAACGGCGCCAGCCACATGCGGTTGAGCTTGGGCAAGCGGCTCTGGCTCGCCAGATGCACGAACACGGCTTCCATGTCGGCCGTCAGCATCGGATCGGCCGTAAGGTGGCTGATGTCGGTGTAGAGCCTGGCAGTGCGCGGGTTGTAGTTGCCCGTGGACAGATGGCCGTAGCGGCGCAATTGCTTGCCCTCGCGCCGCGTCACCAGCAGCATCTTGGCGTGGGTCTTCAGGCCGACCACGCCGTACACCACCTGCGCGCCGATCGATTCGAGCATTTCAGCCCAGTTGATGTTGGCCTCTTCGTCGAAGCGAGCCTTCAGCTCCACCACTACCGTGACTTCCTTGCCGCGGCGCACGGCTTCGCGCAGCAGATCCATCATTTCCGAATCGGCGCCCGTGCGGTAGATGGTCTGCTTGATCGCCAGCACCTGCGGGTCGAGCACCGCTTCGCGCAGGAAGGCCAGCACGCCCTCGAAGCTTTCGAAGGGCTGGTGAATCAGCACATCGCCGCGCTGCAGCCGCTCGAAGAACGACTGCCCGGGCGACAGAGCAACGGGGTAGGAAGCCGGATACGGCGGAAAGCGCAGTTGCGGCTCGTCGAGCAGGTCGGCCAGTTGCGTGAGCCGGGCCAGGTTGACCGGGCCATGCACGCGGTACAGCGCCTCGGGCGGCAGGTTGAACTGCGCCAGCAGGAAACTCGCAAGAGACTCGGCGCAGCTCGCCGACACCTCCAGCCGCACGGCCTGGCCATAGTGCCTGTGCTGCAGCCCCTGGCGCAACGCGGTGCGCAGATTCTTGACGTCTTCCTCGTCCACCGCAAGGTCGGAATGCCGGGTAACGCGGAACTGCGAGAAATCGCCCACCTCGCGCCCGGGGAACATGCTCGCGAGATGCGCGCGCACCACGCTAGACAGTGCCACGAACAGCGTCTTGCCATCCGACACCTTGGCCGGCATCTTGATCAGACGTGGCAGAACTCGCGGCAGCTTGACGATCTGGATCGGGTTTTCGCGGCCGAAGGCGTCCTTGCCACCCAGTCTCACGATGAAGTTGAGCGACTTGTTGGCCACCTGCGGGAACGGATGCGCCGGGTCGAGCCCGACCGGAATCAGCAGCGGGCGCACTTCGCGCTCGAAATACTCGCTGACCCACTTGCGCTGCGCCGGATTGCGCTCGCCATGCGAAATGATGCGGATGCCGTGCGTCGCAAAAGTTGGCATCAGCTCGTCGTTGTACAGCGCGTACTGGCGCGCCACGAGCTTGTGGGCCGCCTCGGCCAGCCGTTCGAACGACTCGACCGTGTAAGTGCCCTTGTGGTCCCCAGCGCTGCCCGCGATCAGGTGCGGCGCGGCGCGGACCTCGAAGAATTCATCGAGGTTCGACGAAACGATGCACAGATAGCGCAACCGCTCGATCAGCGGCACCTCTTTGCGATGCGCCCAGTCGAGCACACGCTCGTTGAACGAAAGAATGCTGTGGTCGCGGTCCAGCAATGTGAACGTTGGTGCCGCAACGTCAAGCGACGGATCTGCGGAGGCGGGTGACATGGGCACTGATTCTGGAGCAAGCGGCACAGGAGAACACGTAGGCTGAAATATGACAGTGTCAGCCCCTCTTGTGACAGTTCCATGACTATCCCGTGACGCCTCTGAGCCAGCCGCGTGCTGGCTGGCAGCGCCAAGCGTAGAAGCGGGCGGCCCGGTTTCGGGCCGGTCGGCCGCCGGCTTCATGCGCCCAGGAAGTGCTTGCGGTAGCGCGCCGGCAGATCGTCGATGCGCATCAGCATCGGCAGGTCGGCGGCGTTGAAATCCGGATCCCAGGCGGGCGCGCCGAGCACCTTCGCACCCAGGCGCAGGTAGCCCTTGATGAGCGCCGGCGGCTCCACGTCGAGCGTGCTGTCGAGCCGCTCGACCGGCAACGGCAGGCGGGGCTGCACCTGATACTGGATTGGTGCCATGTGCTTGGCCGACACCTGGCGCCAGATGCTGGCCGCGGCGTCACCGTTCGTGACACCGTTGTGTGACATCGGAATGCTCGCGCAACCAATCATCGTGTCCAGTTTGTTGCGGTGCATGAAGCCCGCCAGCGCGCCCCAGAGTGCGAGGATCACGCCGCCCTGGCGGTGGTCGGGATGCACGCAGCTGCGGCCCAGCTCGACCATGCGCTCGCGCAGGTCGCGCAGGCGGGTGAGGTCGAATTCAGTATCGCTGTAGGTGCTGCCGACGCGGCGGGCCTGGGCAGGCGTGAGTACGCGATAGGTGCCGATGACCTGCTGGGTCAGTTCGTCGCGCACGAGCAGGTGCTCGCAGAAGTCGTCGAACAGGTCGATGTCGTGGCCGGCCAGCGGCGACGAAACCCGGGCGCCCATTTCGCCGACGAACACGTCGTAGCGAAGGCGTTGGGCAGCGCGCACGTCGTCAAGGTGGCGGGCCCAGCCCACGGTGATGCCTTGCTTGGACTCGACGGCCGGCGGCAGGATGACAGCGGGCGCCTGGGGCACCGATGTGCGGGCAGCAGCAACAACGGTAGACACACCGGTTGCAGGAGCGGGCCACAAGGCCGCGCGCAGCCCGATCTGCGAAAGCGGAAACGTCGGGTTGGGCAGTTCTTTCATGGGGAACCCTTTCTGCCGAGGGAGTCTCCGCACCTGCGATGAAGCGGGCATGTCAGGAACATTGCAGGCACGTGACGTTGTTACAGCCCAAAGCCGCCTGTGAAACGCCTGCAAACCGCTTGGCGCCGCTTCGTCGTCTAATGCGGTGGATTCGCGAAATGGAGCTCCACCTATGGCCACCACCAACGCAACCGGCACCGACAGCAGCCGCCTTCACCAGACTTTCCCCGTCCTCAGTGACACTGAGATTGCGCGCATTGCACGCTTTGGCAGTGTTCAGCAATTCGCACGCGGCACCAGACTATTTACCGCAGGCGAAACCGGCCCCGGCATGTTCGTGCTGCTGAAAGGCGTTGTCGCCGTCACGCAACGCGACGGCCTTGGTCATGTGGTGCCGATCGTGCGGCAAGGGCCAGGTGAATTCCTGGCCGAAGTCGGCCAGCTGAGCGGCCGCCCTGCCCTGGTCGACGGCCATGCCGACGAAGACGTCGAGGCGCTGCTCGTATCGCCCGCGCAACTGCGTGCGCTGCTGGTGGCCGAAGCCGACTTGGGCGAGCGCATCACCCGCGCGCTGATCTTGCGGCGCGTGGCGCTGATCGAGTCCGGCGCCAGCGGCCCGGTGCTGATCGGCCAGCCCCAGTCACCCGACATGGCACGGCTGGAAAACTTCCTTCGCCGCAACGGCTATCCATATCACCTGGTCGACGCCGCCGAAGACCCCGACGCGGCCGCGCTGCTCGCGCAGTACGGCGCCAGCAAACTGCTGGCCGTGTGCCCTGACGGCTCGGTGCTGGTCAACCCGGCCGACGAGGCGCTGGCGCGCTGCCTCGGCATGGTCGACACCGCCGAGCGCAACGAACTGTTCGACGTGGCCGTTGTCGGCGCCGGGCCGGCCGGCCTGGCGACCGCTGTTTACGCGGCCTCGGAAGGCCTGCGCGTGATCGTGCTCGACTGCCGCGCCTTCGGCGGCCAGGCCGGCGCCAGCGCGCGCATCGAGAACTACCTGGGCTTTCCGACCGGCATCTCGGGGCAGGCGCTGGCGGGGCGCGCGTTCGTGCAGGCGCAGAAGTTCGGTGTCGAGATGCTGATTCCGGCCAAGGTCGTGTCGCTCGACTGCTCGCGCGACAACCCACTTGAAAGCCTTGCCATTGCGCTGGCCGACGGCCGCACGATCCATGCGCGCACGGTGGTCATCGCCAGCGGCGCACGCTACCGCCGCCCCGATGTTCCTCGCCTCGCCGAATTCGAAGGCCGCGGCGTCTGGTACTGGGCCTCGGCCATCGAGGCAAAGATCTGCTCTCAGCAAGAAGTGGCGCTGGTCGGCGGCGGCAACTCGGCCGGCCAAGCTGCGGTGTTCCTATCGCGCCACGCGGCCAAGGTCAACGTGCTGGTGCGCGGGCCGTCGCTGGCGGCCAGCATGTCGCGCTACCTGATCGACCGCATCGAGGCCACGCCGAACATCTCGTTGCAGCCTCACACCGAGCTCGTACGCCTGCATGGCGGCTCCGACGAAGGCCTCACCGGCGCGACATGGCGTTGTCACACCTCGGGCAACGAACATGACTGCGCGGCGCGCAACATCTTCCTGTTCGTCGGCGCAGAGCCTGAGACTTCGTGGCTCGACGGCTGCGGCGTGGCGGTCGACAAGCACGGCTTCGTGCTGACAGGTGCCGCCGCCAGCAGCGGCTTTCCGGCGCGGCCGTCCACGGCGCTCGAATCGAGCGTATCGGGCGTGTTCGCCGTGGGCGACGTGCGCTCGGGCTCGGTCAAGCGTGTGGGCGGCGCCATCGGTGAGGGCGCGGCCGCGGTCGCGCTGATTCATCAGCACCTGTCACAAGCCTCGGCCGTCGCCTGAAGCGCGCCCCCAATCAATCCACCGTCAAGACAAAGGAGCCCGACGTTGCCCATCAAACCCTGCGACCACGTGCCCGCCGAGATCGCGCAGCCCCATGACCAGCACGGCCAACGCGGCTGCGAAGACTGCCTGAAGACCGGCGACACCTGGGTCCACCTTCGCCTGTGCGTGCACTGCGGCCATGTGGGCTGCTGCGATTCGTCGAAGAACCGTCACGCAACAAGGCATTCGCACGCTGAAGGCCACCCCGTCATCCAGTCGCTGGAACCCGGCGAAGACTGGATGTGGTGCAACGCACACGAGAAGCAGGTCGGCTGAGATCCCGTCTGACAGATTGCGAATGAATTCCCGCGCCTGCACGCGTTTGAACTCGCACGTATAAGCTGCCGGGCTCGCATCAAATCCACAGGAGTGCCAGACAACATGCCTGCATCGCCCATCGAGGTCTATTCGTGGCCCACGCCGAACGGCCACAAGATTCACATCATGCTGGAGGAGTGCGGCCTGCCCTACCACGCGCACCCCGTGAACATCGGCAAGGGCGACCAGTTCGCGCCCGACTTCCTGCAGATCAGCCCGAACAACAAGATCCCCGCCATCACCGACCCCGACGGTCCGGACGGCAAGCCGATCTCGCTCTTCGAATCAGGCGCCATCCTCGTCTACCTCGCGGGCAAGACCGGCAAGTTTCTGCCTACCGGCGACCGTGAACGCTACGACGTGCTGCAGTGGCTCATGTTCCAGATGGGGGGCGTCGGCCCGATGCTCGGCCAGGCGCACCACTTCCGCCTGTACGCGCCCGAGAAGGTCGCCTATGCGATCGACCGCTACAGCAACGAGGCCAAGCGCCTCTACGGCGTGATCGACAAGCAGTTGTCGAAGAACAAGTTCATTGCCGGCAAGAGCTATTCGATTGCCGACATCGCCATCTTCCCGTGGCTGCGCAGTTGGGAAAACCAGGGCATCACCCTCACCGACTTCCCGCACCTGAAGGAATGGTTCGATGGCATCGCAGCGCGTCCAGCCGTGCAGCGCGGCGTGAAGGTGCTGGCTGACCTGCGCAAGCCGATCACCGGCGATAAAGAACGCGAAATTCTCTTCGGCAAGACGCAGTACGAGAAACGCTGACTGAGAAACTTCGGGGATCGGCCAATATCCGGGCTAGAATAGAAGGCTTGTCGGGGTGTAGCGCAGCCTGGTAGCGCATCTGGTTTGGGACCAGAGGGTCGAAGGTTCGAATCCTTTCGCCCCGACCATAAAAATGAAATGCACACAGTCACCAGCGGGCTGTGTGCATTTTTCGTTTTGGATCGTGGAGTGCAGCGAGCCAAGGTGTGGAACTCGGTAGAATCCGCCGCTGCTGCTTAAGAAAAAAAGCTCCTAAGTCATTGATTTTCTTGGCTTCTCTCCAGCCTGAAATCTGCCCGTAGCTCAGTTGGATAGAGCACCTGCCTTCTAAGCAGGTTGTCGGGGGTTCGATCCCCTCCGGGCAGGCCAATTTCCAGTCCCGAACCTCTCCAAATCGTCCTGAAACCCGCTCTCCTTCGAGGAGAAGCGGGTTTTTCTTTGCTCCACAATAGATCGCGGCATAGCATGTCTTGTCGGTACTTTGTCGGTACTTCTGCAGGTATTTGCCCTGCTGCCGAAACCAGGTACCGACAGCAAGGAGAAAAACCCAATGCTGACAGACACTTTCGTGAGGCAAGTGAAGCACAAGGGCACCAAGATCGGCGAGCGCTACGCGGACGGTGGCGGCATGTACCTGCGCGTCAAGGCCGCAGGTAAATACTGGCGCATGGACTATCGCTTCAGCGGCAAGGCCAAGACGCTGGCCTTGGGCGTCTACCCCGCGGTGTCGCTTGCGAAGGCCCGGCAGCGGCGCGACAAGGCCCGCGAGCTGCTTGCAGACAACGTCGATCCCGGCCTCGCGAAGCGCGCAGAGAAGTTGTCCCGAGCAGTGGAAGCAGCCAACACGTTCGAAGCGTTGGCGCGGGAATTCCACGCCACCAAGGCCAGCAGCTGGAGCGCGTCCTATTCGGAGCGCTGGCTGCGCATCATGGACAAGGACCTGTTCCCCTACATCGGCAAGCTGCCGATCGCCTCGATCCAGGCCAAGGATCTTCTGCACGCGCTCAAGCGCACCGAGGGCCGGGGCGTCATCGAGACGGCCCACACCCTGCGCCAGTGCGCCGGACAGGTGTTCCGCTACGGTGTGCAGACGGGCCGGTGCGCGAGCAATCCGGCGCCCGACCTGCACGGGGCGCTCCGGCCCGTGCTCACCAAGAGCATGGCCGCTGTCCTGGAGCCCCAGAAAGTGGGCGAACTGATGCGCGCCATCTACGGCTACAGCGGGCAGCCGATCACCCGCGCCGCCCTCCTCCTGTCCGCCCTGCTCTTCCAGCGCCCGGGCAACATCCGTGCGATGGAATGGGCCTGGATCGACCTCGAAAAGGCAATGCTGACCATCCCGGCGCAGGACATGAAGCGCAGGCTCCATGAAAAGCTCAACGGCCGTCCCCACTTCGTGCCGCTGGCGAAGCAGGCACTGCAGACACTGGAGGAAATTGATCCATTGACCGGACATGGCCGATACGTGTTCCCCAGCATCCGCACGGGAGAACGCCCCATGAGCGAGAACACCGTGAACGCGGCGTTGCGAAGGCTCGGCTACACCAACGACGAAATGACCGCCCACGGCTTTCGTGCAATGGCCCGCACGGTCATGGCGGAGCAACTGCACGGCATTTCGCCCGATGTCATCGAAGCACAGCTTGCCCATGGCAAGAGCGGGCCGCTGGGTGCAGCCTACGACCGCGCGGAGTTCATGGACAAGCGAAAGGACATGATGCAGCGCTGGGCGGACTACCTGGGCCAACTTGCCGCAAGCGCGCAGATCCTGGCGCTCAAGGCAGCCTAGTCGCGCCTCGGCAAGACGTTCATCTCTCACAAACGACGTCGAGGCCTCGGGAGCGATACGCCGATGCCTTGATGCAGGCGATTTGAGCGACTGCACCCTTCACGCGCAGCGCGCGGCACCGGATCGCGTCCGTACATTCAACTCACTCGACGCGTGTGCGTGAGTGCGGCATTCACGTAACCCTCCGGATCATCGATCCAGCGCTGAATCGCCGCACGCGGCCAACCACAAGCGCGCCCGCCCAGGTGCACGGGAGGAGGGAACTTGCCTCCGGCAATCCTTCGATACACGGTGGTGCGACTCAGTGCGGTGATACGCACCACATCGGCCATGCGAAAGAACGCAGGACCTGTCACTGTCGAAGGATCAACGTCGCGGCGATTGGCATGGGGTTCGATATGCATGACAAATCCTCGAAGTGGAGCCGTGCTTTCAAGTCGCGGTTGTGCGTTTCGACGGTGCATTTCCTCGCCTGAAGAGCCCGGAGAGAAGCAGAACTGGTGCCCAAGCCAGAGCGCAGCGCCACACTGCGTCTAGTTCGACAATCGCTGTCCAACCCAGCGGAAGTCCCTCTCCCAGAATCGTCTTCCGCATGGATTCGCGTTGAGCGTGCGACGAATCATGACTTCAGACAACTGGCAGTTGTAATAGGTCCGCGGAAACTTGCGGCGGAGCCCTCAGTCTGCGTGCCATTTGACGCACTGGCCCGGGCGATCGCAGCAGAGACGAAAATGTTCGTTCAGACCAACCACCTTACGGCCATTCATCGCACCGGGCGATCATGCGCGAGCCCTGCGGAATCAGTAGATGACGGCCCGTGGCGGTGTCGTGGACGCGCCACCGGTTTAAGTCCGTGGTTTCTCTGCGGTGCAACTCGCGCAAGCCTTGCGATGGGCCCGGCTGTTGATTGCCGTCGAAAAGGGGATGCGGCGTAAATCTTGGACTGGTTATGCAGCGATCCCAAGAGCCCTGCGGTACTCGACGGGGCTGCGGGCGCCCAGCGAGATCTTGATGCGTTGCTCGTTGTACCAGCGGATGTAAGCGTCCAGGGCCTGAGTGAACTGCTCCATGGTCGTGGCCTGCCAGTCGCGGGCGTAGAACCACTCCGTCTTCAGTCGTCCGAAGAAGCCTTCACAGGCCGCATTGTCTGGCGAGTAGCCCTTGCGTGACATCGAACGTACCAGCTTGGCCTGGGCGATGCGTGACAGCCATCCTGGCCAACGATAGTGGGCGCCGCGGTCGGAGTGAACAACAGGTCGTGCGCCTGTGTTTCCCACTGAAGCGATTGCTGCGTCCAGCATCGTGTTGACGAGCTCTGCATCGGGTCGTGTGCCGATGGACCAGCTCACCACCATCCCATCGAAGCAATCGACTATGGGCGAGAGGTAGACCTTGCCAGCGGGCAGTTGGAACTCCGAGATGTCGGTGAGCCACTTCTGGTTCGGCGCCGTGGCGCTAAAGTCGCGGTTCAGCAGGTTCTCCGGTGCCGGGCTGATCTCGCCCATGTAAGAACCATAGCGTCGACGTCGTGGCACTGCAGCCACCAGGCTCTCCTGCTTCATCAGGCGTCGAACCACCTTCTCCGAGACGCACAAGCACTGCCTGACCAATGAGGCCTGGATCCGGCGGTAGCCGTAGCAGCAGTAGTTGCGCTCGAAGATATCAGTGATGGTGCGACGCACCTCAACGTACTTCTCACCGGCACTGAGGCGGGCCCGATGATAGAAGTACGAACTGCGAGCCAAGGCCACCGAGGCAAGCAGCTCGGCCAGCGAGTAGGCATGGCGCAGGGCATCAACCAGCTGTGTCTTCTCCCGATTGGTCAGGAGATGCAGGCCGATGCCCTGGTCTTTTTTTAGCAGTTCGTTCGCCTTCTTCAACAGTTCCTGTTCCAGCTGCAGCCGGCGAACTTCGCTGCGCAGCGTCTCGAGCTGCAGTTCCAGCTCGGCTCGGTCCGAGCCTGCCGAAAGATCTTTCGCGCGCTTCATCGATGCAAGAGCCTCTGGCCCAAGTAGTTCATTGCGCCAGTTGTACAGGGTCTCACGGCACACACCGCAATCGTCAGCGATGGCCTGTGCGCTCCCCTGACGTGTACACAATGCAAGCACGGCCGCGTGCTTCTGCTCATTCGACGATGCGCCAAGCACGCGTGGCCGAGCGCGGGGATTGAGCTCTTGAATCCAGGCGTGAAGAGAGGCTCGGCCGGGGTAGCCCAGTGCCTTGATGGTGAAGGCGACACATCGACCATGCGTCAGGTAGTGCTCAACGGCCCGTGCCTTCTGTTCCTCGGTGAACTTCGGTGCGCGAACCAGGACGGGCTTCAGGTCCCGATCCTGCTCGTACTCTCGGAGCCAGCCCTTGAGCGAATTCTTGGTGGGGTAACCCAGCTGGCGAATGGTGGCCGCGACTCGCTTGTCCAGCTTGATGTACAGCTGCACTGCGCGCATTCGATCTTCGTATGAATACATGAACTACCTCTAAGGTAGTCCAAGATTTCATCCGCACCCCCCTAGGGTCAGAGATCAGCGGAATTCAACAACCTGCGCGACGCTCTCTAGCGATGTCCTCACAGCCGGACACCAGATCAACGACTTGCTGCCACACCGCTGGCGGCCAGTGCTGTGCACGCATGACTTCTACGCCATCAGGTCAGGTGGTCTGGACGCTGACCACGAAAGATCGACCACATTCCCGAAATGGTTCGCGTAGACAAGTAGGCAATCGACGCCTCTCCGCTGCCATCTTGGCAAATATGAATACCTAAGAATTAATTCAAAGAATTCCTGACATTTGCCGGCCCGTTATTCGTGATCTTGTACGCAGGGCCGACATGTGGCGTCCCTCCGTTTAGGCCTTTTGCCCCCTGATAATCGAACTCAGATGCTTTTTGATACAAAAGCATCGAAAGTCTTCAAAAAATTCTCAGGGAGTCTCGGGCATGAATCGCCATTTGCATCGCATCGTCTTCAATGCCGCCAGAGGCATGCGGATGGTGGTTCAGGAAACAGCCTCGTCCACCGGTAAGGGATCCAGCAAGGCGACGACGGTGGCTGGCAGTGCACTGGCCGGTGCGGCCGCCCTTGCGCCCGTACTGATCGGTGCTGCATTGGCGGGCATGCTCGCGACGACATCGACGCATGCGCAGATCGTCGGCGCGCCGAATGTCCCTGGCAACCTGCGCCCTACCGTGCTGGTGGCGCCCAACGGCGTGCCCTACGTCAACATCCAGACGCCTTCGGCGGCTGGGATCTCGCGCAACGTCTACAACCAGTTCAATGTCGGCACCAACGGCGCGATCCTGAACAACAGCCGGGTCAATGTGCAGTCCCAGCTCGGGGGGTACATACAAGCCAACCCCAGTCTGGCCACGGGTCCCGCACGGATCATCCTCAACGAAGTGAACGGCGGCAATCCGAGCCAGCTTCGCGGCTACCTGGAAGTCGCGGGACAGCGCGCCGAGATCATCATCGCCAACCCGACCGGCATCAGCGTCGACGGCGGCGGCTTCATCAATGCCTCGCGGGCCACGCTTACTACGGGGACGCCGCAGTTCAATGCCATTGGTGGTCTCGATAGCTTCCTCGTGCGCGGCGGCACTGTCACCGTCGACGGTGCCGGCCTTGACGCAAGAACCACGGACTACGCAGCAATCCTCGCACGTGCCGTGCAACTCAATGCGGCAATCTACGCCACCGACCTCAAGGTGGTCACAGGTGCGAACCAGATCAGTGCCGATCACACGCAGATTACTCCCACGACGGGCACGGGCGCTGCACCGACCTTTGCGCTCGATACCTCTGCTTTGGGAGGCATGTACGCAAACAAGATCACGATGATCGGGACCGAGGCGGGCCTCGGGGTACGGAATGCAGGCAACATCGGCGCGAGCGCCGGAAGTCTGGTCGTCACAGCCTCTGGTCGGCTTGAGAACACCGGCACGCTGGAAGGCCAGAGCGTACAGCTCGCAAGCACGGGCAGCGACATCGTCAACCAGGGGACGATCCGCCAGACCAGCATGGCGCCACTGTCGTTGACTGCACCGACCGTCTCCAATGCGAACGGTGGATGGATCGGCCCCGAGCCTGCACCGGCTCCGACGGCCAGCACTGGAAGCGGCAGCACCGGCACAGGTACCACGCCAAGCTCGGGCTCGACCGGCACCACCGCATCGACCGGCGGCACGACAACCGCTGGCACTTCAACACCTGCTGTCGCACCGATTGAACCGGGCAGCATTACCGCCGCAGGCGCGATAAAGAACGACGGCGGGAAGGTTTACGCTGGCGGCCAGATCACCGTGCAGACCGCGAACCTGGTCAACAACGGGGGAACCCTGAGCGTCACGAGCATGTCGCTCAACCAGCCGAGCTTCCAAAATACAGGGGGCACGCTGAACATCTCTGGCGACTTCACGGCCAACCTCGGCACCTTCAACAACAACGCGGGGACCCTGCACGCTGGCAGCCTCGACATCACTACGTCCAGCGATTTCTCGAATCAAGACGGCGTGCTGACCAGCGACAGCAATGCGAATCTCACGGTCGGCGGCGCGGCCAATAACCTGCGGGGCACCATCTCAGCGACCGGCGCACTGACAGCCAACGTCGCCGGCGCGATCCAGAACACCTCGGGCACGCTGACCTCGAACCAGAACCTCACGGTCGCAGGTCAGTCCCTGAACAACAGCCAGGGGACCATCTCTTCGGCCAGCGGCAATGTCCAGTTCACCGTCGGGCAGCAGTTCCTGAACACCAATGGGCATATCGCCAGCGGTGGGACTCTCGCGATCCAGACCGGCAGCCTCGACGGTAGCAAGGGCAGTCTTCAAAGCACCGGAGACATGAACGTCACGGCCACGCAGGCCCTGACCTCCACAGGCACCAACGTCGCGGGCGGCAACGCCACGCTCAAGGGTGCTTCCGTCGACCTCTCCGGCAGCCAGGCCGGCGCATCCAACATCGCGATCACGGCCACCGAAGGCAACGTGACCACCAGCGGCGCCACCGTCGCCTCCCCTGGCACTCTCGCCATCACCGCCAACGCGCAGCCCGGCCAGACTCTGATCAACAGCGCCGGCCAACTCAACGCCGCCCAGTTGCAGATCAATGTCTCGAACATCGCCAACACCAACGGCGGCGAGATCGTGCAGACCGGCACCAGTGCCACCGTCCTCGCCGTCAGCGGCAGCATCGACAACTCGAACAGCCACATTGCCACGAACGGCCAGGACCTGACACTCCAGGCCGCGTCCATCACGAACACCAGCGGCAAGATCGATCACGCCGGCACCGGCACGTTGACCATTGCGGGCGGCAGCTTCAACGGCGCGAACGGCAAGATCACCGGCAACGGTGCATTGGCCGTCAATCTCACGGGCGCGTTCAACCAGGACGGCGGCACGACTTACGCCCAACAGATCAACCTGTCAGCCGGCTCCCTGAGCAACCAGAACGGTGGCAGCATCGTGCAGGCCGGCACCGGCACCACGACGCTCAATGTCGGCGGCGCTCTTTCCAACAATGCAGGCACCATCGCCAGCAATGGCGTCATCACCGCCAACGCGGGCTCCATGGCCAATCAGGGCGGCAAGCTCCAGGCAGCGGGCAATTCCGACCTGGGCCTCACCGTCACCGGTCTGCTCGACAACTCCGCAGCAGGCCAGATTCTGGCGGGCGGCAATGCCACCGTTCAGGCAGGCAGTCTCAAGAACGACGCTGGCAACCTGACGGCCGTCGGCAACCTCCATGCAACCGTCTTGGGTGCAGCCACGAACGCAGGCGGCACGCTGGCCGCCAACGGCAATACCACGGTCACCGCCGCCAGCCTGGACAACAGCGCGGGGACGACCGCAGCCGTCAACGGCAATCTGGCTGTCACGACCACGGGCACCACGACCAACACTGGCGGCACCTTGCAAGCCGGTGGCACGACTACGCTGAGCAATGGTGGCCTGAGCAGTGCCGGCGGCAAGGTCTTCGGCAACAGCCTGTCCATCGACACGCATGGCAACGCCCTTGACAACAGCGCCAAGGGAACGATAGCCGCGACCACCACCGTCGACGTGAAGTCCGGTGCGCTGAACAACGACACCGGCCTCGTGCAAAGCGGTGGCGTCATGGCCATCGACACGAACGGCCAGGCACTCACCAACACCAACGCATCGGGCTACACCAACGGCCAAGGCGGCATCACAAGTGCCGACATGCTGACACTCAGTGCAGGCGCTGTGAACAGCAGCGCGGGCTTC